>NZ_BMQA01000001.1 GCF_014647875.1 Streptomyces brasiliensis
CGGACTGGAACTGGCCGCCTGATCAACCGAATCCGCCAACAAAGTCCTGAAGGCCGGGGCATCCTCGGAGGAACCCGGTGAACCATTGCGCAAGCGCCCGGAGCGGACCACCGCACCCGGGCCTTCGCCTGTGCAGGGGCAACGGCACGGTTCCGGGTGACCGTCACGGCAGGCGTCCCCGCTGGTGTCCGTTCGGTCTCCGCTGGGTTTCAGCGATCGAGTTCCTGCCAGGCCGAAAAGGCCAGGAGGAGCTCGGCGCGTACATGTGCGGAGTCGAGGTCCACACCGAGCAGGGACTGGGCCCTTTCCATCCGGTTGCGCAGGGTGTGGCGGTGCACCCCCAGGGATGCGGAGGCGGCTTCCCATTGGCCGTTGTGCTCGAGGAATGCGCGCAGCGAGCCGAGCAGCTCCGTCGCGTTGGCGGCGTCGTGCGCGGCGAGTGGGGCCAGCCGGGTCCGGGCGATCGACGCCAGTACCGTGCGCGTTTCGGGCGTGGTCAGGAGGACGTGACCGGCGAGCGCCTCGAAGCGGATCACGTCCCGGCAGCTGCGTGCCTGCGCGGCCGACGCGGCGCTCAGCGCCTCGCGGAGGGCCGCCGGCCCGTCCGCCAGGTCGTGCGGGCTGCTGAGGCCGGCCCAGAGGCGGGTCCTCGGCCGGCTGTCCAGGCGGTCCATCACCGCCTGGGCCGTCATCGCGTGGCCGCCGGGGAGCAGCAGCACGGCGCATTCCTCGCGGACGGTGCCGAACAGCGGCAGGCCGCGCTCGCTCAATTGCTCGCCGGCGGCCTCGAGAGTGTGCCGGGGGCTGCCGCCCCGCAGGGCCAGGACACGCACCCCGTCACGGACGGGGAAGCCCGCCTCGGAGAGATGGCTGAGCGCTGCCGCAGCGGGGATCGACCCGTCGAGGAACATCCGGACGAACAGGCCGTTCACGCGGTTCTGCTCGTCGCGCAGCCTCAGCGGCTTCTCGGCCTCCAGGGCGACCAGTGACGCCGCGTGTCCCAGCAACAGGTGATCGACCGGTGTCAGTGCCCGGTCGGTGACCAGCACCAACCGCCCATGGACCCGCGGGCCCACCCGGACCTGCTGAACTGCCACCCCCGCGTCGGGGCCGCAGCTCACCGCCGCTGCCGCCTCGTCCGCCGCGCGCAAGTCTGCCAGCACGTCGGGGGCGGGCGCGGGGACGCCGGCCGGATGGGCGGCGCGCGTCCGGCCCTCGTGGTCGAGGAAGAGCACGGCGGTGCCCGTGGAGACCGCCAGTTCCCGGACCACGGCCTGCGCTCCGCCGTGCAGAGCGGCCCGGGTCATCCGCGGCTGGATGCGGGAGGCCTGGACGACGCCCTCGTACTGCTGCTCGGCGAGCCGTTGCATCACCGCCTTGGTGACGGCCGCGAACGGCGTGGGCAGCGGAACCTCCAGCAGCGGCAGACCGGCCGCCTCGGCGGCCGCCACGACATCGGCGGGCACCACGTCGTGGGACAGGCCGATGCCGAAGCCCAGCGCGGCCACTCCGGCGTCGGCCAAGCGCTGGACGTACTTCTGCTGAGCGTCGGCCTCGGCCGGGAGGCGCAGGCCGGTGGTGAGGAGCAGCTCGCCGCCGCTGATCCAGGGCACGGGGTCGGCGAGTTCGATGCTGTGCGCCCACAGCACCTCGCGGTCGAGCTGCTCGCGTGCTGCGAGCACGCGCAGGCGCAGCTCCGAACGCCCGAGCAGCCAGCGCAGCGGTACGCCCACCGCCGCATCACCACCTTCGAGCTTGACCTCTAAAACTGGAGGTCATCCTATTTCACCGATCCGAACTCGTCCCCGGTTGTGAGGCGAACCTCGCCCGTGGGCATGGGCTCGCCGCTTTCCGACCCTCACCGACGCCCGGAAACCGGGCGTCGGTGCGTCGGGCGGGCGATTCACCTGCCCGTGAAGGGCGGTCCGGAGCCGAATCCCGATCCGTGAGCTCATTCGGCGGTCGCACCTGGCCGTACCCCCTGCATGCCGAGCATGCGGTGAGCGGTGAGTACGGTCAGCCTGCGGAGGCGGTCTCCTTGGCGATGGCCTCGCCGAGCAGCGTGAGACCCTCGTCCAGCAGGGTGTCGGAGATCGACAGCGGCGGCAGGAACCGCAGGACGTTGCCGTAGCTGCCCGCCGTCAGCACGAGGAGCCCCTCCGCATGGCAGCGCCTGGCGATGCCGGCGGCCAGTTCGGGCGCGGGGACGCGGTCCCCGTGCGGCTGCACGAGTTCGATGGCGATCATCGCTCCCCGGCCGCGCACATCTCCCATGGCCGGGTGGACGCGGGCGAGTTCGGCGAGGCGCTGGTGCATGACGTCACCGATCGCTTGGGCCCGTTCGAGCAGGTCGTGGGTCTCAATCTCGTCGAAGACGCCGAGCGCGGCCTCGCAGGCCACCGGGTTGCCGCTGAAGGTGCCACCCAGGCCGCCGACGGGGGCGGCGTCCATCAGTTCCGCGCGACCGGTCACCGCGCCCAGAGGCAGGCCGCCCGCCAGGCCCTTTGCGGTGGTCACCAGGTCCGGCCGGATGCCCTCGTGCTCGCATGCGAACATCCGGCCGGTACGGGCGATGCCCGTCTGGACCTCGTCGGCGATCAGGAGGATGCCGCGGGCCCGGCAGATCTCGGCGACTTGGGTGAGGAAGCCCGGGGCGGGGACGATGAAGCCTCCTTCGCCCTGGATCGGCTCCACGAGCACCGCCGCGACGTTGTCCGCGCCGACCTGTCGGTCGAGCAGGTCCGCGAGGGCGGCTGCGGCCTCCTCCGCGCAGTGCTCGGGCCCGGTGGGCCAGCGGTACGGATACGCCATCGGGGCGCGGTGGACCTCCGGCGCGAACGGGCCGAAGCCGTGTTTGTAGGGCCGGTTCTTGGCGGTCAGGGTCATCGTCAGCAGTGTGCGGCCGTGGAAGGCGTGGTCGAAGACCACGACCGCTGGGCGCCCGGTGGCGGCCCGGGCGATCTTCACCGCGTTCTCCACCGCCTCGGCACCGGAGTTGACCAGGAGGGTTCGCTTCTCGCCGGGAACGGGCGCGAGCTCGTTCAGCCTCTGGCAGACATCGAGGTAGGAGGCGTAGGGGTTGACCAGGAAGCAGGTGTGGGTGAACCGCCGCAGCTGTGCGGCGGCGCGCTCGGCCACTGCCGTGGCCGAGTTGCCCACGGTCGTGACGGCTATGCCACTGCCGAAGTCGATGAAGGAGTTGCCGTCCGCGTCGACGATCACTCCCCCGCCGGCGGCCTCCACGAAGACGGGCAGGGTGGCACCGACCCCGGCGGGAACCAGGCCCCGCTGCCGGGCCAGCAGTTCGCGTGAGCGCGGACCGGGGATCTCGGTGACGATCCGACGGACCTGCTCGAGGCCGGGACCGCCGGCCGGTCGGGAATTACCGGGCATGGGACGTCCTCCGGGGGGTCGGGACTCGGGGACGCCGAGCCAACCACCGCTGTGCGCACCGCACCATCGACGGATCGGCGTGCATGGACGGCCCGCGACAGTCCATCTCGTCCAGTGCGCTCGAGGCGCGGCCCTCCTCACAATGGCGACCGCACCGATCCACCGCGCCCCGGGAGACGACGGCGGCGCGCAGGGACGTCCCGAAAGGAGTGAAGATGCGACCCACCGCAGGCGGTAGCGCGAGGGAGGCCGGAATGGCCCGGCGGGCCCGGACCCTTCGCCACCTCGTCGCAGGGCAGTGGCGGACCGGCGACGGCGAGGACATCGTCGATCTCAACCCGGCACGCCCTCGCGAAACCGTGGCCGTGGGACAGTTCGCCCAGGACCACGACCTCGACCAGGCGGTCGCGGCGGCACGGGACGCGTACCCTCGCTGGGCCGCCACGCCGCCGCAGGCCCGCGGCCGGATTCTCGACCGCGCCGCCGACTTCATCGACGCGCACGCCGACCAGTGGGGCGAGGAGCTCACCTGGGAAGAGGGCAAAACCCGTGCCGAGGGCATCGGCGAGGTACGCCGGGCTGCGGAGATCTTCCGCTACTACGCCGGGGAGGCGACCCGCCCGGTGGGTGAGGTGTTCGCCTCGCCCCGCCCCGGCGAACAGATCCATGTGGTCCACCGGCCTGTAGGCGCCGTCGCGGTCGTGACCCCTTTCAACTTCCCCATCGCGATCCCGGCCTGGAAGATCGCACCCGCGCTCAGCTACGGCAACACCGTCGTGTGGAAGCCCTCGGGCCTGGTGCCGCTGCTGGCCGTGCGCCTGGCCGAGGCACTGGTCGAGGCGGGGCTCCCGGACGGCGTCCTCTCCCTGCTCATCGGCAGCGGCAGCCTGGGCGGCCGGCTGGTCGAGCATCCGGGCGTCGACGCGGTCACCTTCACCGGCTCCACCGCGGTGGGACGCGGCTTGATCGCCGCCTGCGGGCGCCTGGCGCGGCCCGTCCAGACCGAGATGGGCGGCAAGAACGCGGCCGTCGTGCTCGCCGACGCCGACCTCGACCTCGCCGTGCAGGAGGTGCTCGCCGGGGCCTTCCGAGCCACCGGACAGAAGTGCACCGCCACCTCCCGGCTCATCGTGCAGGAACCCATCGCCGACGAGTTCCTCGCGCAGCTCATCGAACGGGCCACCGCCCTGCGCGTCGGCGATCCTCTGGACGACGCCACCGAGATGGGACCTGTCGTGTCGCTCCAGGCCCGCGACGAGATCCAGCACGCCGTGGACGGCGCAGCCGCCCGCGCCGGCGTCGACGTCCTCACCGGCGGCCGGCACTACGACGACGACAGGATGGGCGGGGCGTTCGTCCAGCCCACCGTGATCGAGTTGGCGGACGACGACCCGTTGTGGCGCGAGGAACTGTTCGGACCCGTCCTCGCCGTTCGCCGGGCCAAGGACACTCGTGAGGCGTTGGCGCTGGCCAACGACAGTGACTTCGGCCTCTCCGCGGCCGTCTTCACCGACGACCTGTGCGCCGTCACCGCCGCCATGGACCAGGTGGACGTCGGCGTACTGCACATCAACTCCGAGACCGCAGGCGCCGATCCGCACGTGCCGTTCGGCGGCGCCAAGCAGAGTGCCTACGGGCCGAAGGAACAGGGCCGCGCAGCGCGCGAGTTCTTCACCCGCACCACGACCGTGTACCTGCGCAGCTCCGGAGGGCCGACGCTGTGACCACGTCCCCGGAACTGCCGTTGAGCGGCGTACTCGTCGCCGACTTCGGACGCGTACTCGCCGCGCCCTACGCCACCATGCTCCTCGCCGACCTCGGCGCCGACGTCATCAAGGTCGAGCACCCCACCATGGGGGACGACACCCGCGCCTGGGGCCCGCCGCACGCGCACGGTGAGGCCACCTACTTCCTCTCCGTCAATCGGAACAAGCGCTCTGTCGCCCTCGACCTGCGCGACGACGCCGACCGGCGCCGCGCCGTCGAACTGGCTCGCCGGGCCGATGTGCTCTTCGAGAACTTCCGCCCCGGGACCATGCCGAAGTACGGGCTCGGCTACGACGAGGTCCGTGCCGCCAACCCAAAGATCGTCTACTGCTCGATCACGGGATTCGGTGCGGGGCGCGGAGCCGACCTACCCGGATACGACCTGCTGATCCAGGCCGTCGGCGGGCTCATGAGCGTCACCGGCCCCGCCCCCGGACAGCCGGTGAAGACCGGCGTGGCCCTGGTGGACGTCCTCACGGGCCTGCACGCGGCGATCGGTGTGCTCGCCGCGCTGCGCCACCGGGAGGTGAGCGGCGAGGGACAGCACATCGAGGTCAATCTGCTCTCGACCTTGCTGTCCAGCCTGGTCAATCAGGCCGCCGGGTACACACTCGCCGGTCAGGTACCAGGCATCCTGGGCAACCGGCATCCGTCCATCGCACCGTACGAGGTCTTCCAGGCCAAGGACCGGCCGCTCGTCATCGCGGTCGGGAACGACCGCCAGTTCGCGGCGCTCTGTCGCGGCATCGGAGCGCCGCAGTTGGCCGAAGACCCGCGCTTCGCCACCAACGGCGATCGCGTTGCCCACATCGACGAACTGACCCGGGAACTCGCGGGGCTGCTCGCCACCCGCACCGCGGCCGAATGGTTCGAGCACCTCACGCCCCTGGGCGTCCCCTGCGGCCCCGTCAACGACCTCGCCCAGGCGTTCGACCTTGCCGACCGCCTCGGCCTCGCGCCGCGGGCCGTGATCCACAGCGACGAGGGCCCTCCCACGGATCTCGTCGCCAACCCCATCTCCCTGTCCCGCACCCCGCCTCGATACGAGCGGCGCCCGCCCCGGCTGGGCGAGCACACCACCGAGATCGCGGACTGGCTGGACTCCTGACCCCACTTCCCCGAAGGAGCACACAATGAGCGGCGCCAAGCCGATGAAGGACCCCCTCGACCTGCTCGACCTCTCCTCCGCCCTCTCCGACGAGGAACGCGAGATACAGACCACCGTCGCCAAGTTCCTCGCCGACCGGGTGCGCCCGCACATCGGCGAGTGGTTCGAGAACGCGCACTTCGCCCGCGAGCTCGCTCCCGAACTCGGCAAGCTCGGGCTTCTCGGCATGCATCTGGAGGGCTACGGCTGCGCCGGTACCAACGCCGTCAGCTACGGGCTGGCCTGTCTGGAACTGGAGGCCGCCGACTCCGGGTTCCGCAGCTTCGTCTCGGTGCAGGGCTCGCTGTCGATGTACTCGATCTGGAAGTGGGGCTCCGAGGAGCAGAAGCAGGAGTGGCTGCCGCGGCTCGCCGCGGGTGAAGCCATCGGCTGCTTCGGTCTGACCGAGCCGGACTTCGGCAGCGATCCGGCGGGCATGCGCACCCGGGCCGTACGCGACGGTGGCGACTGGGTTATCAACGGCTCGAAGATGTGGATCACCAACGGCGGCATCGCCGACGTCGCCACCGTCTGGGCGCAGACCGAGGACGGCGTGCGCGGCTTCCTCGTGCCGCGCGGCACCCCCGGCTTCACCACCCAGAACATCAAACAGAAGATGTCGCTGCGCGCCTCGATCACCTCGGAGCTGTACTTCGACAACGTGCGGTTGCCCGAGTCGGCGCGCCTGCCGCACGCCCAGGGTCTGCGCGGGCCGCTGTCCTGCCTGAACGAGGCCCGGTTCGGGATTCTCTTCGGAGCGGTCGGCGCCGGCCGCGACTGCCTCCAGACGGCCCTCGAGTACGCCGACTCCCGCGTCCAGTTCGACAAGCCGATCAGTGCCTTCCAGCTGACCCAGAAGAAGCTCGCGGACATGAGCGTCACCCTCGGCAGCGCAGCTCTGCTCGCCCTGCACCTGGGCAGGCTCAAGGACCAGGGTCGTATCCGTCCCGAACAGATCAGCGTCGGCAAGCTCAACAACGTCCGTGAGGCCCTGGCCATTGCCCGCGAGTGCCGGACCGTCCTCGGCGCCAACGGCATCTCCCTCGAGTACTCGCCGCTGCGCCATGCCAACAACCTGGAGTCCGTCCTCACGTACGAGGGCACCAGCGAGATCCACACGCTCGTGGTCGGACAGGCACTCACCGGCCAGGCCGCCTACCGCTGACGCTCGCTTCCCCTCTGCCGAAGGGCCCATGACACCTTCGACAGCCGGTCGCTCCTCCCCTGCCGCCCGCGCGTCCTCAGCCGGCATTCCCCGCCCCGGCGTCGCCGGAGCGGGCCGCACGGGCGGCGCCATCAGGAAAGGTCAACGCGCGAACAGGCCCGGCCGTGCTCGGGGTCGGTGAGTTCATGGTGAGGTATCCCAGGCACCGTGATCCGCCGCCTGATGATCTTTGAAAGAGAGCCCTGGTGGATTCTCTCGGTTCGGGCTTGGTCTCGGCGTGTCCGGTGGTCCGGTCGTCAGCGCATGATCAGGCGGTCGGCTGCCACCACGTCGCCTGCTCGAGGTCTTCGACAAGGCCGGGGTGACACGGCTGCCGGCCCAGGCCCGTGACCGACAGGGGTGGCGGCGGTGAGGTTCGCTCAGCCGCGTGCATTTCGGCCCCGGCGCACCGGGACCGGCCGCCACCCGTCACCCGCACTCCGTGGCTCAGCGGTGTGGAGTCCGGCAGCTTGTGCGGACGCTCGCCCGAAGGCGTGCCCGCCCGCACCGGCCGGGCTCCGGCCGCGCCGCCAGGTGCCGCGACCTCCGACAATGCCGCGCAGGGTCTGTCCTGCAGGCCGCCGCCCGCATCACCGCGGCGGCCGCTGCCTACGCCCGCGGATCACTGCCACCTGGCCCTGGTGCGGATCACTGCCACCTGGCCCTGGTGATGAGAACCGACCGGCGCTAATCGCCCGCCTGCTCGCCCGCCCTGCCCCGCCCAGCCACCTGACCACCAGCGCTGTCCCCGCCCACCCACGACCGAGGGTCGGGGGGACGGAATGTGGTACCGGTCCTTGTGGCCCGCCAGCTGGGTACGGGCCGCGGTTGCGGCCGGCACGGACGCGTCCACCGCGTCGGCCAACCCCTCCACCAGAAAGGGAGCTTCGGTCGCCGGTTGCGCTGCGTCCCCGCCCACAACCTAGCGGCTCGGCCGCAGCCGCATGTGTGGGAGAGCTCACACCGGCGGCCAGGAGGACCGTCACAGCGAGCGGGGCGACCGGAGCGGCGTGGCCGGGACTGCGAACAAGCCGTCGTCGTACGTGTGATGGCAGGAACGAGTGCCTCCGACCGCCCAGCGCGGCACGGGCCCGGTAGTGGGACCTCAGATATGCGGCGCACCCGCGGGCGGGATGATCACGTCGTGGCCGGACTGGTCAGGATGTCGAACCGTCCCGGAAACACACCCCGTTCACCAGGCTGAGCCAACGTCGGCCGGCCGGGCATGGCGTTGCGGCGCGAAGGGGGGCGGACCCGGTCGGCCAAGGCCGGCCGTGGCGTCTGCCGCTGGAGGGACGGGTGCTGTTGATCGCCGCCTCCTGGCGGGCCGACTTCACGCCGCGGCAGCCGTCTCCGCTGCTCGGGGTGTCCACGCAGATCGCCGGGGCCGCTGGAGCAGCCGACACGTTTCCGCCCGGAATGTCCTGGCCGAGAGCGCAGGTTTCACAGCTGCGCAACTGCACGTATTCCCCTCCGACTTCTCTTGTCATGGTGCACGTGTGGAAGCGAAGGTTCAGGGCGAGCCGCGGGCGCGCTGACCAACAGTTACGGAACAGCCGGTCAGTCACGTCGTGCGCGGCTGTGGACATCGACAGACGGCCGTACGGAAGGACCCGGGATTGAATTCCTCCAGTAACAGGGCTGCGTTCTCACAGGGTTCGCACCGCCCCCGACGGCGCCTGGCAGCGACCGTGGTGATCACGGCCGCAGCACTCGCGTTCTCCGCACTGCCCGCCTCGGCCGGCGCCGCCTCCACTTCCGACGCATCCGGGGGCACCCGGAAGACGGAAGCGCTCCCAAAGATCAAGGCCACAGCCAGACCAGGAGCCGCCACCGTGCAGCTGTCGCCCGGGCAGCGCCGGAAGCTGCTCGACCAGGCGGCCAACGCGGCGCCGGACACCGCCCGTTCGCTGGGTCTGGGCCCTCAGGAAAAGCTGATTCCCAAGGACGTGATCAAGGACGCCGACGGAACGGTCCACACCCGCTACGAACGGACCTATGCCGGACTGCCTGTGCTCGGCGGTGACCTGGTGGTCCATCAGCACGATGGGTCCCACACCGTCACCTACGCCTCCAAGGCGAAGCTGACCCTGCCGACGGCCAAGGCCAAGGTCTCGGCGGACGACGCGAAGAAGTCGGCCCTGAGCAAGGCCGCGGCCAAGGGCACCCGCAAGGGGGACGCGCGCACCGCCCCCCGCCAGGTCGTCTGGATGATGAACGACAAGCCCCAGCTGGCCTGGGAGACGGTTGTCACCGGCGTACAGCAGGACGGGTCCCCCAGCGAACGCCACGTCGTGACCGACGCCGCGGGCGGCGCCACCCTGGAGAACTCCGAACACGTGGAGTCCGCCCAGGGCAACAGCCTCTACAGCGGGCAGGTCACGATCGGCTCCACCCGCCAGGACGACGGCACGTACGCCCTGATCGACCCGCAGCACGGTGGTCACCGGACGCTCGACTCGAGCGTCAACTCCAACGGGGTCCTGTTCACCAATAATGACGACGTCTGGGGCGACGGAACGGCGGCGAACCCCCAGACCGCGGCGGTGGACGCGGCCTACGGCGCGCAGACGACGTGGGACTTCTACCACGACAGCTTCGGCCGCAACGGCATAGCCGACGACGGCCGCGGCAGTTCCTCCCGAGTCCACTACGAATCCGTGAAAGGGGTCCCCCTCGCCAACGCCAACTGGCAGGACGGCTGCTTCTGCATGAGCTACGGCGACGGCGCGGACGGACAGCACCCGGTGACGTCCCTGGACATCGCCGCGCACGAGATGACGCACGGAGTCACCTCCGCCACGGCCGGGCTGGGCAACAACGGCGAATCGCCGGGCCTCAACGAGGCGATCAGCGACATGATGGCCGCCGCCGTCGAGTTCTACGCCGACAACCCCAACGACGTGCCCGACTACACGATGGCCGAGTTGGACGACCTGCACGGCGACGGCAAGCCCATCCGCTACATGGACCTTCCCTCCAAGGCCGGCATCAGCTCCGTCGGCTACGCGCCCCTGGACTACTGGACGCCAGAGGCGAAGTGGGACGAAGCGCATATGGTGGCCGGGGTGGGTGACCACTTCTTCTACCTGCTTGCCGAGGGCAGCGGGCAGAAGACCATCAACGGCGTGGACTACGACAGCCCCACGTACGACGGGCTCCCGGTGGCGGGCATCGGTCTGGCCGACGCCGCCGACGTGGTGTACCGCGCGCTCACCGTCTACATGACCAGCACCACCGACTACGCGGGTGCCCGGACCGCGACGCTCCAGGCCGCCACCGATCTCTACGGTTCGGACAGCGACGCCTACGAGGCCGTGGCCAACTCCTGGGCGGCCGTCAACGTCGGGATACGTTTCGTCAATCACATCGCCGTGGAGGCGCCGCCGACCGAGCCGGTGGCGGTCGGCCAGCCGGTCAGCCGTCAGATCACCGCGTCCAGCAGCCGTCCCGGCGCGCTGACCTACTCGGCCAAGTCGCTGCCCAGTGGCCTGTCGATCGACCACACCACCGGCCTGATCACCGGTACGCCCGACAAGGCCGGTGACTACAGCTCGGTCATCGTCATCACGGACGCGGCCGGGGACATCCGGAGCCTCTCGTTCACCTGGACCGCTCTTGAATCCGGCGGACACTTCTTCGTCAACCCCACCACGTATGTGATCCCCAAGTGGGGCGTGGTCGAGTCCCCGCTGGTCTACCGGGGGAAGCCGGGCAACGCCCCCAGTGACCTCAAGGTCACGGTCGACCTCGACCACCAGTTCAGCAATGCCATGGTGATCGATCTGATCGCCCCCGACGGCACCGTCATCCACGTCAAGCCCTGGGGACCCTGGGTGATCACGCCCGAGCTGCACGAGACCTACACGGTCGACGCCTCGGCGGTCACGACGGTCGGCACCTGGAAGCTGCGCGTCACCGACGCCACCCCGGGCATCTTCAGCCTGGACCCGGGCCATCTCCAGCGCTGGAGCCTGACGTTCTGAGGCTCCGGCCCAACGGGTCGTAACTCGCGTCCGGCCCGGTAGGGAGCGCAACGGCCACCGCTTGGTCACCAGGGGCTTAGCCCCCGGAAATCATGCGGTGGCCGTGAGCCTTGACGTAGGACGGCGCATCATCAACGAGCCTTCGGACGACCACTCGAAGGCGGATCACGACTGCGGACGCGGCCATCGCGGCCGCCGAGAAGCCCTGCTCCGTCCACGGCGTCGACCTGCAGAAGCGCACTCCTAGACGTCCCTGTGCCGAGGGCAGAAGCGGCCATGGGCGCCAAGGAAATCGACAAGGTCACGCGTAACGGCAAGGGAACGAGGGCGAGCGTTCGTGTTGCGGCCGCCCCCGCGAAACGCGGCTCGATACCAATCCCCCTGAAATTCAGTCGATCTGACGCTTGTTCAGTCCAACCCCACCCAGTTTCAGAAGACCATCGCCACCGGAGGCAATGTGAGGATCCCCCTTTCCCGAAGATCGGCCGTGGCATCGGTCACTGTCGCGACCGCCGTCGTCGCCACCCTTGTGGCCCCGTCGGCGGCTCGGGTCGCCGTCCCGTCCCAACTGGCCGCTGAAGCAGCCGCCTTGGCCAACGGCAAGCATCCCGCACCGACCACGGTCACGCTGATCACCGGTGACAAAGTGACGGTGACTCCAGGACCTGCCGGAGCGACGCCCGCGGTGAGCGTGAAACGCGCACCGGGTGCCACGGGCTCGGTACGCGTCACCACCGAGGGCCGGGACACCTACGTGTACCCCGACACCGCCATGCCCTACATCGCGGACGGCCGCCTCGACAAGCAACTCTTCGACGTCACCGAGCTGATAGCGCAGGGCTACGACGACGAGCACGCGACCTCGCTCCCCCTGATCGTCACCCACAAGAAGGACGCAGCCACCCTCAAGCCCGACACGGAGAAGGGCTCGCCCACTCCGCGGCCCAACGCGGCGCTGCCCGGCTCCGAGACCACCTTGAGCCTGCCCGTGGTCCACGGCGAGGCGGTGCGCACCCGTCGGTCGAAGTCCGCCACCTTCTGGTCGGCCCTCACCAACGGCCGGTCGACGGCTCGCAAGAGCGGCACGCCGCAAGCGGCTCCTTTCGCCGCCGGCGTGGACAAGGTGTGGCTCGACGGCAAGGCGAAGGGGACCCTCGCCGACAGCACGGCGCAGATCGGCGCTCCCGCGGTCTGGGCAGGCGGCGGCACGGGCGCCGGGGTGCGGGTCGCCGTCCTGGACACCGGGGTGGACAGCACGCATCCGGATCTCAAGGACCGCATCGTGGAGTCCAAGAGCTTCGTCCCCGGCCAGGACGTCATCGACCGGTTCGGGCACGGGACGCACACCGCCTCCACCGTCGCCGGGACGGGCGCCGCGTCCGGCGGAAAGGAGAAGGGAGTCGCTCCCGGGGCAGATCTGGTGGTGGGGAAGGTACTCAGCGACCAGAACATCGGTCTGGACTCCTGGATCATCAATGGCATGGAGTGGGCCGCGCGGACCGAGCACGCCAAGGTGATCAGCATGAGCCTCGGCAGTTCGGTCCGGAACGGCCAGGACAATCCGCTGAGCCAGGCCGTGAACCAGTTGACCGCCGAGACGGGCGCACTCTTCGTCATCGCCGCGGGCAACAACGGAGAACAGGGTGCCTACACTCTCGGCTCGCCCGGAACCGCAGAGGCCGCACTCACCGTCGGCGCGGTGGACGGCTCCGACCACCTGGCCGCCTTTTCCAGTGCCGGGCCGCGCGAGGACGATGACGGACTCAAGCCGGATATCACCGCTCCCGGTGTGGACGTGCTCGCCGCACGCTCGCAGTACATGAACGGCGGCGGAGAGGGCTACTACCGCCTGGACAGCGGCACCTCCATGGCGACGCCCCACGTCGCCGGTGCGGCCGTCCTGCTGGCCCAGAAGCACCCGGAGTGGAGCGCGCAGCAGCTCAAGGACGCCTTGATGAGCACGAGCGTGCCCACCCCCGACTACAGCCCCTACCAGGCCGGCGCCGGCCGGGTGAACGTGCCCGGTGCGTACTACGCCAAGGTCTTCGCCACCGGATCGGTGGACGCGGGGCTCGTCAAGTGGTCGCCCCAGACGCAGCGGCAGCCGATCCAGCGGCAGATCACCTACACCAACACCACGGACGCCCCGATCACCCTGGACCTCTCCGTCGACCCGGGCAGCACCCCGGCGCAGGCCTTCACGCTGGGCGCCGACCATGTCACCGTGCCCGCGCACGGAACCGCGCAGGCCGACCTGGTGGCGGACCCGAGGGGGCTCGCGGCGGGCCAGTACACCGCCCGCGTCACGGCGCGCTTCAGCGGCGGTGAGGTGCACACGGCCGCAGGGTTCTCGGTCGAGGCCGAGAAGTACGCCCTGACCATCAGTCTCAAGGACCGCGCCGGCCGGCCCATGAGCGGCGAAGTCGACATCCGGGGCGCTGACGGGAGCGACTTCCTCGTGGAGGTCCCCTCGGACGGAACAGCCTCCCGGCGTCTGGCCCCCGGCTCCTACACTGTCTTCTCCTTCGCCGACGTGGAAGGTCTGCACGGCCCCCACTCCCTCGGGTACGCGGTGCTGACCGCTCCCGAGGTCGACCTGGCGGCCGACCGGACCGTGGAGCTCGACGCCTCGCAGGCACGCCAGGTGAAGGTGGCGACGCCCAAGCCGAGCGCCGTCGTCCAGAGCAGGATCGACATCTACCGGAACTGGACGTCGGCCGAGCCCGTGCCGGACTGGGGAGCCCTGTTCGACGTGGAGTTCCCCTCCCCTGCCTACGACAGCCTGTGGGCCCTCCCGACCAAGGACAAGGTGAAGAAGGGCAGCTTCGCCTTCAGCACCAGGATCCGCGCCGAGCAGACCCCGCTGGCGATCGCCTACGACGGCCACCGCCTTGACGACGCGCTCGTACAGCCCGGTGCCAAGCCGCTGCCGGACGGCACGTCGCGCCTCGACGCCGTGTTCGCCGGCACCGGCTCACCGGCCGAGTACGCCGGTGTCTCCGCCCGCGGCAAGGCCGTGGTCGTGCACAGCAGCGACACCGTGACTCCCGCGGACCAGGCGGCAGCGGCGGAGTCGGCCGGTGCGGCGATGCTCGTGGTGGTCAACGAGGGCAACGGCCGGAAGAACGACTGGTACGGCAGCACCGACGGCGTGACCACCGGCGTGGTCCCGGTCGCCTCGCTGACCCAGGACGAGGGAGAGGCACTGATCAAGGAGATCACCGCCGCGGGCAGGAGAGGAGTACGGCTCACTGTCGAGGCTCACCCCGCGCCCGAGTATCTGTACGACCTGGCCGACTACCACGTCGGCGGAGTCCCTGCGGATCCCTCGGCCGGGACGGATCCCCGCGACCTCGCCCGGATCGACCTCGACTTCGCCCCGCCGGCCGGCATGCAGGCCATCGAGAAGCGGGTGGACTTCCCTCCGTACGAATGGCCGGGAACCGCGGCGCCCTCGCTGTCCGCCGAGCCGGTCGCCCCGGGGCCGCGCACCGACTGGGTCTCCGCCGGTGGCGGCCGCAAGTGGCAGCAGTTCGGCACTGTCCTGGGATTCACTGATTCGCGCACCGACCAGGTGGCCTACCAGCCGGGCAGCGTACACAAGGACCGCTGGTTCGGACCCATCATCCGGCCCCGCCTGCTCAACAACAACATCCTGTACCGCGGTGGTGAGTGGTTCAGCGGCTATCTCGAGGCGTTCGGCGATGCCGGGGCCGCGCACAGCGGCGGGATGATCGGCGCCCCGCAGACCGTCTCGCTCTACCAGGGCGACAAGCTGCTGAACCGGATCGAAGGCTGGCCCTGGATCTACCGCGACGCGCTGGCACCGCAAGAACTGCCGTACCGGATGGTCGTCGAGACGAAGGGTGACCCCAGCCTCAGCCCCTACTCCGACACCACCCGCACCGAGTGGAGCTTCACCTCCGGGGCCGCCACCGACGTACAGGCCGTTCCGCTGGTACAGCTGGACTACGGGACGGACCTGGACGCCACCGGCCGGGCTGGACGCAAGACGGACCTGTCCATCACGCCCGACGTCCTCGGCAGCTCCGCCGCCGAGGACGCGGTCTCCTCGCTCCGACTCGAGGTCTCCTACGACGACGGAAAGACCTGGCAGCGTCAGGACCTCAAGGAGAAGAAGGGCACCTGGCAGGCGTCCCTGAACGCCCCGTCCAAGGCCGACTACGTGTCCATCCGAGTCACCGCCACACAGCACAACGGCGGCGGCGTCACCCAGACCGTCACGCGGGCCTTCGGCCTCAAGTGACCCTTGCGGGGGCTGGTTTCGCGCTCACGAGCGCGAAACCAGCCCCTTTTCTGACGCCATGGGAACCGGCGGACGGGCGTGATCGTCAACGGTGCCTGTCACGACACCTCTCCGCTGATTCGTACGCACCCATTGACGTGCCCGCAGCCCCCACATACCTTCCACCGTCGAAGCGCTTCGACGTCACGCATCGAAACGATTCGACGAACGCTGCGTGACACCCCAGGTACCCATCCGACTCCCCTGGAGGCACTGGATGTTGAAGGCACGAAGGCGTGTGGTGGCGACGGCGGCGGCGGTCCTCACCGGCTCCCTGCTCCTGGCCTCCTGCGGTGGCTCGGACAGCGGTTCTTCCGACGGCAAGACACTCAAGTTGTGGCACTACGAAGCCCCGAACAGCGCGATGGGTGTCGCCTGGAACGAGGCCATCAAGGAGTTCGAGGCGAAACACCCGGGCGTGCAGGTGAAGTTCGAGGAGAAGGGCTTCGAGCAGATCCAGAAGACCGCGCCGATGGTCCTCAACTCCTCGGACGCGCCGGACATCATGGAGTACAACAAGGGCAACGCGACGGCGGGCCTGCTGTCCAAGCAGGGGCTCCTCACCGATCTGACCGCCGAGGTCACCGAGCGCGGCTGGGACAAAGAGCTCAGCGCGGGGGTGAAGACCACCAGTCAGTACGACGCCAACGGCGTCATGGGCTCCGGAAAGTGGTATGGAGTACCCAATTACGCCGAATACACCATGGTCTTCTACAACAAGGACCTCTTCAAGAAGTACGGCGTCGCCGAGCCGAAGACGTTCGACGACCTCACCTCGGCCATGGACAAGTTCGTCGCCAAGGGCATCACCCCGCTCGCCAACGCCGGCGCCGAGTACGTGGCCCAGCAGTACCTGTACCAGCTGGCGCTGTCGAAGGCCGACCGCTCCTGGGTCGACTCGTACGAGCTCTACAAAGGTAAGACCGACTTCCACGACGCCGCCTGGACCTACGGCGCGACCACCTTCGCCGACTGGGTGAAGAAGGGGTACATCAGCAAGACCTCCAGCGGCTCCAAGGCCGAGGACGCGGGGGTCGCCTTCATCCAGGGCAAGAACCCGATCCTGTTCAGCGGCAGCTGGTGGTACGGCCGCTTCAAGGCGGAGAACAAGTTCGACTGGGGCACCGTCCTGTGGCCCGGTTCCAACCTGACCCTCGGCTCGGGCGGCAACCTCTGGGTCGTTCCCAAGGGAGCCAAGAACAAGGACCTGGCCTACGACTTCATCGACATCACCATGTCGAAGAAGATCCAGAACCTGCTCGGCAACAAGGGCGGCGTGCCCGTCGCGGCCGACGCGGCCGCCATCACCGACCCGCAGGCAAAGACCCTCATCGCCGACTTCAACACGCTCTCCGTACGTGACGGCCTGGCCTTCTACCCGGACTGGCCAGTTCCCGGCTTCTACGACGTCCTCGTCTCCGAGACGCAGAAACTGATGACGGGCAGCGAGAAGCCGGACGCCTTTCTGAGCAGCGTGCAGAAGGCGTACGACAAGGGCGTGCCGCAGCAATGACGATCACCGTCGAACGGGGTGCGCGGACCACCGGCAAGCACCAGTACGCCGGCCCGCGCCGCCCCCGCCCGCGCACGTCGTACGCCCTCTTCCTGCTCCCCGGCATCCTCGCCTTCCTCGCCGTGATCGTCGTCCCGTTCCTGATGAACACGGGCGTGAGCTTCACGGACTGGAGCGGTGTCGGCTCGCCGAAGTGGACCGGGCTCGCCAACTACCGCGAGCTGATGGACGACTCGGAGTTCTGGGCGTCGTTCCGGCACAGTCTGTTCATGGTCGTCGCCATGGCCGTCGTACCGACGATGCTCGGACTCGTCCTCGCCGCCGCCCTGTTCGACTACATAGGCAAGCACTTCGGCAGCAGGACGGCGGCCGTCCTCCGCGCCTGCTTCTACCTCCCGCAGGTGCTGCCCATCGCGGTCGCCGGCATCGTCTGGAGCTGGATCCTCGCTCCCGACGACGGCGCCCTGAACGCCGTGCTGAAGGCGGTCGGTCTCGGCTCCCTGCAACAGGACTGGCTCGGTGACCCGAACATCGCCCTCTACTCCGTCATGGGCGTGATGGTGTGGGTGCAGATCGGCTTCCCGCTCGTCGTCTTCATGGCGGGGCTCCAGCGCGTCGACCCGCAACTGTACGAGGCGGCGGAGCTGGACGGCGCCGGCTGGTGGCGCCGCTTCTGGCACATCACGCTGCCGCAGATCAGACCCGAGATCTACGTCGTGCTGCTGTGGTGCACGATCGCCGCGCTGAAGGTCTTCGGGGCCGTCTACGTCCTGACCAAGGGCGGGCCGGGCGGCGCTACCGACGTCCCCTCCTACTTCTCCTTCACCACCTTCTTCGAGAAGACCCAGGTCGGGTACGGCGCCGCCGTCTCCACCGTCCTCACCGTGATCATCCTCGTCCTGGCCCTGGTCGGACTGAAGCTCCAGACCCGCGCCGAGGACGCCGAGGAGGGGGTCCGCACATGACCGCCGTACGCCGCTACCCCGTCCTCATCGCACTCTGCATCGGTGCGGCCTTCATGGTCCTGCCGTTCCTCATCGTCGCGGTCAACGCCGTGAAGTCCCCCACCGAGTACTCCCAGCACGGCCCCCTCAGCCTCCCCAAGGGCCTTTACCTGGACGGTCTGAAGGACTTCTGGTCGCGCGTCGACTACGGCCAGAAGCTCTTCAACTCCGTCCTGATCAGCGGCTCGGTGGCGGTCCTGGCCGCGGTCCTGTCCGTGCTCAACGCCTACGCGATCGGCATCGGCCGCATCAAGGGCCGCACCTGGGTGCTCGCCTTCTTCGTGCTCGCCAACATGCTGCCGCAGGAGGCGCTCGTCTATCCGATCTACTACCTGTGCAAGCAGGTGGGCCTGTACGACACCCGGCTCAGCGTCGTGATCGTCTTCACCGTCGTCCAGGCCGCCTTCGGTACGTATCTGCTCTCCTCCGTCCTCGGACAGTTCCCGCGCGAGATCATCGAGGCGGCCCGAATCGACGGGGCGAACAAGTGGCAGGTGCTGTGGCGGATCGTGGTCCCGGTCAGCCGCCCGACCATCGGCGTGCTGCTCGTCTTCTTCTTCATCTGGACGTGGAACGAGTTCCTGCTCCCCCTGGTCATGCTGATCTCCAACGACAACCAGACGGTGTCGGTGGCACTCGGCGTCCTCCAAGGTCAGCGCCTGATGGACGCCACGATGACCAACGCGGCGGCCCTGCTCGGCGTCCTGCCCGCCATCGTCTTCTTCCTCGTCTTCCAGCGGACTCTCACCCGCGGCATCGCCGTGGGTGCCGTCAAGTAGGGGGTACGCGCTTGAAGTTCACCGACGGCTACTGGCTGCTGCGCGAAGGTGTCACCGCGGCCCACCCGGTCGAGGTCCTGGACGTCACCGCCTCTCCGGGGGCCCTGGAGATCCACGCGCCGACCCAGCCCATCCGCCACCGCGGCGACCTGCTGAAGGGACCGGTCGTGACGATCAGCGCACATGCGCCGACGCCGGACGTCATCGGCGTCACCTTCACGCACTTCGAGGGCGAGCAGCCCCGGGGACCGCGGTTCGAAGTGGTGCGGCAGGACGACTTCACGCCGCTCGTGGAGTACGACGAAGAGCACGCCACAGTGACCGCGGGCACCCTGTCCGTGCGTGTGGCCCGCACCGGACCCTGGCACGTCGACTTCCTCGCCCACGGCCGCATTCTCACCACCAGCGGTCGCAAGGGCATGGGCATCATGCGCGACGCGACCGGCGCCCACTACCTGCGCGAGCAGCTGAACCTCCGCGTCGGTACCTCGGTGTACGGCCTCGGCGAACGTTTCGGGCCGCTCGTCAAGAACGGGCAGGTCGTCGACATGTGGAACGCCGACGGCGGCACGGCGACCGAACAGGCCTACAAGAACGTCCCCTTCTTCCTGACCGACGCGGGCTACGGCGTCTTCGTCGACCACCCGGGCAAGGTTTCGTTCGAGGTCGGCTCGGAGGCGGTGTCCCGGGTCCAGTTCAGCGTGGAGAGCCAGCAGCTGACGTACTACGTCATCTACGGCCCGACGCCGAAGGAGATCCTGCGCAAGTACACGGCCCTCACCGGCCGCCCGGCGCTCCCGCCGGCCTGGTCCTTCGGCCTGTGGCTGTCGACCTCCTTCACCACCTCGTACGACGAGGCCACCGTCACCTCCTTCATCGACGGCATGAAGGAGCGCGAACTTCCGCTCTCGGTCTTTCACTTCGACTGCTTCTGGATGCGCGAGTTCAACTGGTGCGACTTCCAGTGGGATCCGCGGGTCTTCCCCGATCCGGAAGGCATGCTGGCCCGGCTGAAGGACAAGGGCCTGCACATCTGCGTCTGGATCAATCCGTACATCGCGCAGCGCTCGCCGCTCTTCGCCGAGGGCAAGGCCCTGGGCCATCTGCTCAGGAAGCCCGACGGGAGCGTGTGGCAGTGGGACCTGTGGCAGCCCGGCATGGCGCTCGTCGACTTCACCAGCCCGGCCGCCCGCGACTGGTACGCCTCCAAGCTGGAGGCACTGCTCGCGCAGGGCGTCGACTGCTTCAAGACCGACTTCGGCGAGCGGATCCCGGTCGACGTGGCGTACGCGGACGGCTCGGACCCCGAGCGGATGCACAACTACTACACGTACCTCTACAACCGCACCGTCTTCGAGGTGCTGCGCAAGCACCGCGGCGAGCAGGAGGCCGTCGTCTTCGCGCGCTCGGCCACGGCCGGCAGCCAGCGCTTCCCGGTGCACTGGGGCGGTGACTGCGAGGCCACGTACGAGTCGATGGCCGAGTCGCTGCGCGGCGGCCTCAGCCTCGGCATGTCCGGCTTCGGGTTCTGGAGCCATGACATCGGGGGCTTCGAGGGCACCCCGCCCGCGGCGCTGTTCAAGCGGTGGCTCGCCTTCGGGTTGCTGTCCTCGCACAGCAGACTGCACGGCTCGTCGTCGTACCGGGTGCCGTGGCTGTTCGACGAGGAGGCCGTGGACGTCCTCAGGCTCTTCACCCGGCTGAAGCTGCGGCTCATGCCGTACCTGTACGAGGTCGCCCGCACCGCTCAGGCGGAGGGTGTGCCGATGATGCGGGCGATGGTGCTGGAGTTCCCGGACGACCCCGGCTGCGCGCATCTGGAGCGGCAGTACATGCTCGGCCCCGATCTGCTGGTCGCGCCGGTCTTCAGCGACGACGGCGACGTCTCGTACTACGTGCCCGAGGGCACCTGGACCCACTACCTGAGCGGGCAGACCGTGACCGGGCCGCGCTGGGTGCGCGAGCGACACGGGTTCTCCAGCGTTCCGCTGCTGGTCAGACCGGGTGCGGTGATCCCGGTGGGCGCGGTGGACGACCGGCCCGACTATCCGTACGCCGACGGGGTCGCCCTGCGCGCGTACGGCCTCGAGCGCCGGGCACGCGTGACGGTGCCGGTGGGGGACGTGACCTTCACCGTCGTCCGGGAGGGGGACACCCTGCGGGCCTCCAGCAGTGATCCGGCGGCACCCTGGGCTCTGGCCGCCGGGGAGCGGATCGCGCGGGCGGCTGCGGGTACCGGATTCCTGGCGCTGGAGCTGGAGTCGGAGTAATGGTTCCTCCCCCAATGGAGCTGGACTGAGCATGGTGAAGATCACGGACGTGGCGCGGCACGCGGGTGTCTCCCCCAGCACCGTGTCGTACGCCCTGAGCGGCAAGCGCCCGATCTCGGAGGAGACCCGACGGCGCATCGAGGCGTCCATCCGCGAGCTGGGCTACCGCCCGCACGCCGGCGCCCGGGCGCTGGCCAGCAGCAGGTCGAACGTGCTGGCGCTGGTGATCCCGCTGCGGTCCGGGATCCACGTCCCGGTGGTGATGCAGTTCGCGGTGTCGGTGGTGACCACGGCACGGACGCACGACCACGACGTGCTGCTGCTCACTCAGGAGGAGGGCGAGGACGGGCTGCGCAGGGTCGCGGACACCGCGCTCGTGGACGCGTTGATCGTCATGGACGTACAACTCCACGACCCTCGGATGCCGCTGCTGCGCACCCTCGACCGGCCGTCCGTGATGATCGGATTCCCCCAGGACCCGGCGGGCCTGACCTGCATCGACCTCGACTTCATGGCGGCGGGCGAGCTGTGTGTGGAGCGGCTGGCCGGACTCGGGCACCGGGTCGTGGCGCTGGTCGGGTCGCCGCCCGAGGTCTATGTGCGTCGGACGGCGTTCGCCCAGCGGGTGGTGCAGGGGTTCACGGCCGCCGCCGACCGCAACGGGCTCACCTCGTCCATCCACCCGTGCGAGGCCTCGCCCGCCGCCGCCCGCCGGGTCGCCGAGCAACTGCTGAGCGAACAAGCCGCGTTGACCGGGGTCGTCGTGCACAACGAGGCGGTTCTCGAGCCGCTGATCGACGCCTTCGAGCAGCTCGGTCTGCGGGTCCCCGGCGATCTGTCCATCACCGCCATCTGCCCCGACGAACTCGCCGCGTCCCTCCGCGTCCCCGTCACCTCGGTCGCCCTGCCGTCCGCCGAGCTGGGTGCGCGGGCCGTGGAACTGCTGATGAAGAAGCTGGACGGCGCGGCCGTACCCGAGGCGACGCTCCTGCCGCCCCGGCTGACGGAACGCGCGAGCACGGCACCGCGCAACGCGCCCTGAAGCTCCTCATGTGCGAGGCACTGAGCGAAGGAGCCTCGACATGCAGAAAGGAGGCACGAGAAGAAGGAGGGACGGGTTGTCGCTGCCGGCCGGGCAGGCTCCCAGCTCCCGCAGTTCAAGGCAGGTTTCGGTTACCCGGGTCGTCCTTCTCGACGGAGTATGCGACGTCGCGGTGTGAATCATGTTCGGCGAGCCGGGCCACGAGCGAGGCCCGCACGTCGTCGTAGGTGTCGGACCCCAGGGGAAGCCGCAGCGGTGCCGCACCGGAGTCGACCAGGTCGATCACCGCGTTCGCGATCTTCTGCGGGTCGTTGGGGAGGTTGAAGGCGCCGGTGGTGATCGCGCGCCGTACCTCGCCCGCCGGGGTGCCGTCGTATTCCGGCATGACCGGCGCCGTCTCGAGCGAACTGCCGAATCCGGTCGGCGTCGCACCGGGTTCGACGATGGTCAAACCGATGCCGAACGGGGCGATCTCGCGGGCCGCCGTCTCGCAGAAGCCCTCGATTCCCCACTTCGAGGCGTGGCAGTAGCCGAAGTTCGGGTAGCCGGTCTGCCCGCCGGCGGTCGAGACCTGCAGGATGCGACCGTGCCGCTGAGCACGCAGATGCGGCAGCGCGGCGCGGATGACGTGGATCGAGCCGAGCAGGTTGGTGTCGGTCACCCGCCGGATCTGCTCGTCGGTGGCTTCCTCGACGGAGGCGAAGACGCCGTAGCCGGCGTTGTCGACGACGACGTCGATCGTGCCGAGCGCCTTGAAGGCCTCGTCCACGGCGCGGTGCACCTGCCCGATGTCGGTGACGTCCAGCCGGGCGAGCCACAGACGCTCGCCGTACTCGGCCCGCAGGTCTTCCAGCGCCCCGGTCCGGCCCAGGGTCGCGGCGACCCGGTCACCGCGTGCCGGCAGGCGCTCGGTGAGCAGGCGTCCGAAGCCGGACGAGGTGCCGGTGATGAACCATGTGGTGGGCATGGTGATCCTTTCGTGTACTGCCACCGACGCCAGAAGTCGAAGTCGACTTGAAGTCAAGCTCCTACGGCGGTCAGCACAACGCCCCCGGGAGACCCCTGGGCATCGGGCGAGGCCAGCACAGCGACCGGCCCGGCCACCCGCCCCCTTCGCGGCACCCGCTCCGCCGGCGGCCCACCCAGCGCGGAAGCCACGACGACACGTGTCACCTGAAGAGTCCAACAGAAGTTGCACCACCCGAACGGCAGACCCGACGTGCAGCCGGTTGCCATGCCCGCAAGCCTAGGATCCGTCACCGGACCGAGGCACCGGCCCCCCTTCCCGGCACGGGCGGGCCCACCTCACGACCGAAGGAGACGGGATGTCGCGCCACGCAGGCAGAACCTGTTGGAGGCGCTTCAGCATGATCCTTGTTGCCAGCATCGCAGCATGCGCAGCCACCGTCATCGCCATGGCACAGGGAGTGCTCGCCGCGTCGTTCTTCGTCTCCGGCCAGGAATTCCGGGTCTCCAACGACACCCTGATCGCCCGCGGAGTCAGCATCTACGGCATGGTCGATGTGACCAGGAAGCGGAAACTCGTACCCGTCATGGTCACCGGAACCCGGCATGCGACGATCCGCGGGCTGTGCCAGTCCGTTCTGGTGGACATCCCGGTGCTCGGCCCGTACACGATGAGGTTCACCGGCGGCCGTGAACGGCCGGTCGAGGCCTCGAACCTGTTCATCGACGCGACAAACGAGACGACCGACAACGCGGAGTTCAGGAGTCTCGACATCGGCGTCGCGCAGGGCGACATCACCGAGGGACCGATCAATCCCGGTGACAGGAACTCGAAGTTCTTCGACCCCGACGGCGTGGGTCAGCAGGCCGAATCGGCGCCCCTGACCAACGTCCACTGGACCGCGGTCGCGGTCTCCGCCGGCACGTTCAACGTCCCCGGCCTGCGCGCACAGCTCAAGCCGGGCCGTCACGAATGCTTCTGACGCCCGCGCCGGCGAACATCCACCCACGGCCCACCCGCGCCCCTCGGACACCCGCACAGAAGGCGCCCGCCCACGCACCACGATCAGGACACCACGCGTGATCAACAACTTCTTCCGCAGACAACGCAGCCCGCGCTTCGCGGCGGCCGACGCCCGATGCAGATTCACCACCTGGCGTGGTGAACGTCCCTTCTGGGCCGGGCTGTTCACGTTCAAGGCCGGCCTGCCGATCCTGTACTGGCCCTACGCACACCTGAACCTGAGCGGGATCCCGCTGGCCCTCTCGACCACATCCGGTGCCGGATCCCTGGTCATCGGCGTTCTGCTCATGACCCTGGGCCTCACCCTCTGGTACCGCCCCCACCATCGCGTGTTCGCGGGGGTCGCCACCCTGCTCCTCGCCCTCATCTCCCTCCCCGTCGCGAACTTCGGCGGCCTCTTCCTCGGACTGATCTCCGCCCTCATCGGCGGCGCCCTCGCCTGCGCCTGGAAGCCGCCCAGCGCCACAGAACCGTCGTCAGCCGCAACGGACCAGGCACCCGACACGACCCCGACACCACACGAGCACAGCGGCAGTTGATACCCGCACCGACGACGGGGGCGCGGAATCCGGCCAGGGCCGGTCGGCGGACCTTCGATCCGACGCCTGAGCCCGCCACGGCGCCCACCGGCGGTGGTGCCTGGAACGGGGCACGTGGGCAGCGAGCGGGGCTAGGGCCCACAGCCGGAGTCGGATCTGCCCCCACCTCGCAGGCGCTCCGCGCTCTGTGCCACGCCGAAGGCAGTAACCCGAGTGGCGGCACCGCAGTCACTTTCGGACAGTGGAAACCATGAACCGTCACCGACGCCCACGCCGACGGGCCCCGTGGATCGCGGGAGGTGTCGCCGTACTCGTCCTCGGCGGTATCGGCATCGGCATCTGGGCGCTGGTGGCGCCACACGGCACGCCCCGTCCGACGCCGTCGGGCCTGACGCAGCCCACGTCGACGCACACGCCGGGACCTACTCCGTCGGCCCGCACCCGGCAACCGTCACCATCACCGTCCAGCGGGCAGTCCCGGGCAACGCCCCACAGGACGACGACTACCCCGTCGCCCCCACGGGAGCCGGCATCGGCACGGCCTTCAACACCTGCGCCGACGGCGACGGCGGTCACGGCGGCGACAGCGACGACAGCGACGAGCACGGCGGCGACGAGCACGGCGACGACGCCCAAGTCCACATCGGCATCACCCACATCGCCCAAAGCGCCTACATCGTCCAAGGCACCCTCCTCACCCTCACCGAGGCCGACACCGACACGGTCTTCCGCGGCCAAGCCGACCGCGACGAGGGCACCCACGTCCACACCAGCAGCACCTGAGGAGCCGACGTCCTCTCCGTCACCGAAGTCGACACGGTGGTACACGAGCGCGGCGGCAACGGCTGCCGCTCAGCGAATGGCCGCCGCCGGGGTGGTCGGGGACCCGGTGTGCTCAATGGCGGCCTTCGGCCAGCCGGATCCGGCGCTGGTCCCGAGGGGCCTCACATCGGTGGGCACCGGGCGAGCCGGCAACTACTGGTGCCTGATCTGGTAGCGCCTCGGGGCGGTGCGCGGTGACCGCGCGATCCCCTGGCTCCGGAGACGGCTCACACCGACGCGGCACCTCCCCGGGCGCTCGATCGAGCCACGATCGGCGACGATGACAATCCCGATGCCGGTCCCCATTTCGGACGGGGTGGACGCTGCGGTCCGGTCAATCGGCGGACGCGGAGTCCTGGGCGAGCCTGCGGTCCGCGAGACCGGGTCTCCGGGGCCCCGATCGATGTGCGGCAACCGCCATCACGCCGACCCCGGCCAGTACGATGCCGGCACCGACGTACAACGGAGCCGTGTAGCCGAGACCGTGACCGACGGCAAGGCCGCACAGCCAGGCGCCGAGGGCGTTGCCGATGTTGGACGCGGACACATTTGCGCTGGCGGCGAGTGGCACCCCGTGAGCGTGGTCGGTAACCCGGGTGATGAAACCGGGAACACCGGCGAATCCGAACAACCCCGTCAGGAAGACCAGGATCACCGATGCGGTGGGGCTGGCGGCCAGCAGCCCGAACAGGATGAGAGTGGCGGTGAGGCCGGCCAGAGAAGCGATCAGGGTGAGGTCGCGATGCCGGTCGGCGGATCGTCCGCCGGCCATGTTCCCGATCACGAGTCCGCTGCCGTACACGACGAGCAGCCAGGCGACATCGGTGCTGGAGAAGCCGGTGACCTGGGTGAAGGTGTACGCCAGGTAGCTGAACGCACCGAACATCCCGCCGTAGCCGAGCGCCGTGGCGCCCAGGGTCAGCCAGACCTGCCCTGACACGAAGGCGCGCAGTTGGCTGCGGAGCCCGTCCGCCCGGCCGGGGGCTGTGCGCAAGCCCGACGGAGGGTGCGGCGGGTTCACCGGGCCGGGCAGGCTCGGCACCAGTACGGCGACGGCGACCGCGGCGACGACACCGATGCCGGTGATCGCCCAGAACGTTGCGCGCCACCCCCAGCGCTCGCCGACCAGGGCGCCGAACGGTACGCCCAGCACGTTCGCCACCGTCAGGCCGGCGAACATCACCGCCGCTGCCCTGGACGCCCGCTCGGGGGCGACCATGCGCCGCGCGACGAGCGAGCCTATGCCGAAGAACGAGCCGTGGCACAGTGCGGCGACCGCGCGTCCGAACAGCATCACGGGATAGTTCGGCGCGACCGCGGACAGGAAATTGCCGACGACGAACAACGCGACCAACCCGATGAGGACCGCCTTGTGGGGCAGACCGGCGGTGGCGGCGGTCACCGCGATCGCGCCGACCGCGACCGTCAGGGCGTACGCGGAGATCAGCCAGCCCGCAGCGGCCTCCGACACCGCCAGGCTCCGGCCCACTTGCGGAAGCAGCCCGGCAATCACGAACTCGGTCAGGCCGATTCCGAAACTGCCCAGAGCAAGTGCGAAGAGCCCGAGAGGGGTCCGTCGCGCACTCCCGATGGGTTGATCGGTCATTCGGTCTCACAGACATCGGCTCTCGGCGCAACCGGACGCTGTCCAGGCAGCAGCGCTCATGGGTTCGTGCGGCACCGCGGACACCGGGAGGAGACTACCCACAATGCCGGGTGGCCCTCTTCCACGGCGAGAAGAATCCTCGACTCGGCCTCGGGCCCGGCCGACTGCCTCGAGGTCGGGTCGAGGGAGGCGAAGTCCTGCCGCGCAGTCGGGGCGACACGCATGGTGGACAGGATCCAGGTCGCCGTTGCGGCCGGCTCGCACGCCCGGACGGCGCAGGTGAACCGCCGGGCAGCGGGCGAAGACGGAACGTTCGAGTCGGGCCACCGTCTGCACGGATGCGCGCCCGGCCTCGTCCGCCCGCATGACCGGCGTTCGCCGAGGTACCCGGCACTCATGACGGCCGCTGGGCTTGGAGGCACGATGGCGGACCCGGGAGACATGGGCCAGGCCGTGGCCCGCGTGGAAGACGGCCCTCTCGTGCGGGGGCACGGCCAGTTCGTGGCCGATCTCCGGGTGCCCGGCTGCCTGGAAGCAGCCTTCGTACGCAGTGGCGTGGCACACGGCCTGCTGCGGTCGGTCGACCTGACCGCCTCGCGTCGCACACCGGGGGTTCGCGGCGCCTGGTCGGCGTCCCATCTGGACGACGTACCGCTCGTCCCGGCGATGCTGTATCCGGAGGGGGCCCTTGACCGGCCTTGGCCCGCGCTGGCCACGGACCGGGTCAGGTATGCGGGCGAGCCTGTGGCGATCGTGGTGGCGGAGAACCGGTACGTGGCCGAGGACGGCCGCGACCGGGCCCGCATCTCGACCGAGCCCCTGCCCGCAGTGCTGGATTCCGCGCAGGCCGGGCGTGACGAGGTCCCGCTCTTTCCGGGCCTGTCCAACGTGGCCGTGGACGTCACTGTGGGCGAGCCGGTCGATCCGCGGGTCTGGGAGCGGGCGGCGGCCGTCGTGGACACGACGTACCGGTACCCCGCGCTCTGCCACACGTCCGTCGAAGCCCGCGCGATCCTCTCGCGCCCCGAGCCCGGTGGGGTCCTGACCGTCTGGTGCTCCCATCAGGCGCCCCACCGCCTGCGCAACGACCTGGCCGCAGCACTGGGGCTGCCCACGGACGTCGTGCGTGTGATCGTGCCCGATGTCGGCGGGGCGTTCGGCGGCAAGAGCGAGACATGGCCCGAGTACCTGGCCGTGACCGCGGCGGCGTTGCGCCTTGCCCGGCCGGTGCGCTGGGTGGAGGACCGGGCGGAGGCGCTGTCTGCGGGCCCGCGCGGCCGCGCCCAGACGCAGCGGGTACGGCTCGCTGCCGACGCGGACGGACGTTTCCTGGCGATGGAACTGCACACGGACGCCGCCGTCGGTGGTTACCCGCACATGGGTGCCTTCCTGCCCGAGGTGACGGCCAGGATGGCGACCGGCGCCTACGCCACCCCGGAGGTCCACGTGCGTGCCCGGGCCGTCCTGACGAACACGCCGCCGCTGTGCCCCTATCGCGGGGCGGGCCGACCCGAGGCCGCGTACGCGGTGGAATGCACCGTCGATCTGCTGGCCCGCCGGATCGGCATGGATCCGGCCGAGCTGCGCCGCCGCAACTTCGTGAGGCCGGACGCCTTCCCTTACGACACGCCGACCGGTTTCCGCTACGACAGCGGCGATTACCCGGCGGCTCTGGATTTGGCGCTGAAGACCCTCGACTACCCACGATGGCGCGCCGAACAGGCCCACCGCCGCGCCGCCGACGGCACGCCCCTCGGCATCGGGGTCTGTGCCTACGTCGAACGCTCAGGTGCCGGCGGCGAGTTCGGTGCTGTCGAAGCACACGCCGACGGTACGTTCACGGCCACGTCCGGATGCTGTGCGACGGGACAGGCCCATGCGACGACCTTCGCGCAGGTGGTGGCGTCCGCGCTCGGCGTGGACCGGCATCTGGTGCACCTGGTGGAGGCCGACACGTCCGTGGTCCCGCGCGGCGTGGGCTCCTTCGCCTCGCGCTCGATGCAGAACGGCGGAGAGGCGCTGCTGGAGGCGGCACACCGGCTCCTCGCCGAGGCCCGTCGGCGGCTGGCCGCCCAGGCCGACGTCCCCGAAGCGGAGATCGTCGTCCAGAGCGGGGGAACCCTGCACGCACGCGGACGTACACGCACCCTCGGCGAGCTCGCGGCGCACCACCCGCTGCGCGCCGAGGCACAGGTCGAACCACCGCAGGCCTTCCCGTTCGGTGCCTATGCGGCCGTCGTCGAAGTGGATCGGGAGCTGGGTATCGTCCGGGTCCTGCGGCTCGTCGCCGTCGACGACTACGGCACCGTGGTCAACCCTCTGGTCGTACATGGGCAGACGTACGGATCGATCGCCCAGGGCCTGGGCCAGGCGCTGTACGAGGAAGCCGTGCACGACGCGGACGGGCGGCCACGGACCGTCTCCCTGCTGGAGTACCTGCTGCCCACGTTGTCGGAGATACCGGATATCACCTTGGAGGAGACGTGTACGCCGAACCCGGCCACGCGGCTCGGCGCCAAGGGCGCCGGAGAAGCGGGCTGCATCGGCGTCCCGCCCGCCGTGGTGAACGCGGTCGCCGACGCTCTTCAGATCGACCCCTCCACTCTGACCGTGCCACTGACTCCCGAAACCTGCTGGAGGGCGGCCCGGTGAAACCCGCACCGTTCGAGTACCTGGCCGCACGCACCTGTGACGAGGTCATCGGGGCACTCGCCGCCGGGGAGGGCGAAACCCGTGTCCTGGCCGGGGGGCAGAGTCTCCTGCTGGAGATGAACTACCGCGCGGTGCGCCCCGTGCAACTGGTCGACATCAATCGTGTACGGGACTTCGGCGGGCTGGACGTCGTCACGGTGCCGGACTCCGGCCCATGGCTGTGTGTCGGACCGCTGGTCCGGCACGGCCGCTTCGAACAGCAGGTGGAGGCAGGACCGCTCGGGCGTCTGCTGGCCCGGGCGGTCCACTTCATCGCCCATCCGCCCGTGCGCGCCAGGGGCACCATGCTCGGCAGCCTCGCCTACGCCCATCCCACCGCCGAATGGCCGACCCTCGCCGTCACCCTCGACGCCCGGCTCGACCTGGTGCACGAGCATGGCGCGCGCACCCTGTCCGCCGACGACTTCATCACCGGCTCCTTCGCCACCGCACGGCGTCCCGACGAACTGCTGACACGGGTGTGTCTGCCGTTGCTCCCTACGGCGACCGGGGTCGCCTTCGTGGAACACCGGCGCACGGCCGCCAGCTTCGCCCAACTCGCCGTGGCCGCCGCCCTGTCGGCCCAGGACGGCGTCGTCGCCGACGCCCGGATCGGGCTGGCCGGCACGGCCGCGCGGCCCACACGCGCCCGCGCGGCAGAGGCGCTGCTGACCGGCCGGGCACCGACGGACGAGGCAATCAACCGGGCGGCCGCCGCATCGGTCGGTGTGGTGGACGCGCCGGACGACCCGCACGCGGGCGACTCCTATCGGCGGCACGCGGCAGAAGTCCTGGTCCGGCGGGCCCTGATGCAGGCACGCGACGACATCGCGGAGCGGACATGAACATCTCTTTGACGATCAACGGCGAGGAGCGGCAGCTCGACGTGGAGCCCCGGCGGACACTGGCCGACGCCCTGCGGGACGACTGCGGCCTCACCGGGACGCACCTGGGCTGCGAACACGGTGTGTGCGGGGCCTGCACCGTGCAAGTGGACGGGACCGCCGTACGCAGCTGCCTGATGTTCGCCGTCCAGTGCGACGGCAGCACCGTGCGTACTGTCGAAGGCCTCGCGGCCCCCGACGGCACCCCGCACCCGTTGCAGACCGCGTTCGCCAGCGAGCACGCCCTCCAGTGCGGATTCTGTACGCCAGGCTTCCTCATGCTGGCCGCCGCCGCTCTGGAGGAGAACCCGGCACTGGCCGACGACCCCGACGGACTGCGCGAGCTGCTCACGTCCAACCTGTGCCGCTGCACGGGTTACGAGGCGATCCGACTCGCGGTACGGCTGGCGGCGGCGATGCGCAACACGGGCGGGACGTGACGGAAGAGCCGTGCGAAGGCATGGAGCGCGGAGGACTTCGACCTGGACGGCAACGTGTGGCGCGCGCTGGACCGGCTGACGCCGCCGGCCGGAGTGACCACTGGTTCTGTCGAGCCCCCCGCCCCCGTCACCAGCCCGTCGTCGTGCTGGTGCGGAGCCGATTGTCCGGGAACTGAGTGGGCACCCGAGGTTCATGACCCATGAGATGCCGATGGGTTCCGAGGGCGCCACGTCGCTGACGGACGAGTCGGGGCGCCTGACGAGTGCCACCGGGCGACCTGTGATACCCACGGTGGGGGTCGAGGAGGAGTTCTTCCTGGTCGACCGCCGCACCCGGGCGCCGGTACCCCGCGGACCCCAGGTACTCGCACAGGCCGCGCCGCTGCTCGGCGAACAGGTTCAGGCCGAGCTGTATCGCTGCATGATCGAGATCTGTACCCGGCCCAGGCTGTCGTGCGCGGACCTGCTGGCCGAACTGGCCGGACTGCGCGCCACGGTCGCCGAAGCCGCCCGGGACGCGGACTGTCTGCTTCTCGCCTCGGGCACGCCCGTCGTGCCCTCGTCCAGCCGGCTCCCCGTCACGAGCACGCCTCGTTATCGGCGCATGCAGGCCCGCTACCGCCTGACCGTGGACGACGGCATGAGTGCGACCTGCGGCTGCCACGTCCACCTCGGCCCGCTCGGTCGGTCCCAGGCCCTGGTGCTGGCCAATCATCTCCGGCCGTGGCTGCCTGTATTCCAAGCCCTGGCGGTCAACTCTCCGCTGGGCGCCGGGACCGAGAGCGGCTTCGCCAGTTGGCGGGCCGTCCAGCAGGCCCGCTGGCCCACAGTCGGGCCCCCGCCCTTGCTCGACACGGACCGTTACGAGGCCACCGCCGACGCCCTGGTGACCTCCGGAACGCTGCTCGACCGGCGGATGATCTACTGGTTCGCCAGGCCGTCGGAGCATGTGCCGACGTTGGAGATCCGCATCGCCGACGTCAACGCGGACGTGCACTGCACCGTGCTGCTCGCGGCGCTCGTGCGCGGCCTGTGCATGACCTTGCTGACCGAGGCGCAGGACGGGCGCCCCCCGCCGGGTCTCCCGCCCGGCAGACTGCGCGCGGCACACCGCCGGGCGGCCCTCGTCGGCCCCACCGGCCCCACCGGTGTGGGCCTGGACCCCGTGACGGGCGTGGAGGTCCCGATGCGGGACCTCATCGGACGACTGCTCGCCCGAGCGGAGCCCGGCCTGACGACCGCGGGAGATCTGGGGGCCGCCCACCGGCTGCTCGACCGGCATCTCGCACTCGGTAGCGGCGCCGACCGGCAACGCGCCCGCTACCGGAGCAGCGGAAGGCTCCGCGACGTCGTCGACCACACGAGCGACATCACGACGAACGTGCCACCCCGCGGACGAGGCCCCTTGTCTGTGGGGTCACCGGGCTTCGACGGTTCGTAGGGATCGGTGTCCCGGTGAGAGGACCGAGTCGTCCTCGGGCCGGGCGCCCGGGAGGTGGTAGCGGGCGGCGATGAGCGCCGCGTCGATGTCACACGTTCCGGTGGAGATGCACAGGCTGTACGCGACGTCGTCCAGCCGCTGCTGGACTTCGGTGCCGCCCCTTTCGGCGTGGAGCACCTTCAGGGCCGTGTACTGCTCGATCAGGCCCTGCAGCACCGCGGGGTGAGCCATCAGCATGACGAGACCTCTCCCTCTGGATCACAACTGCTCCGCACGTGTACCCCGTGTCCGCCCCGCCATGTCGTGGACAGGACGCACGCGGAACCGGCGCACGCAGCCGGACGTCGCGGCTGTCAGGGCGGAAGGAGCGTGCCCAGCGGTCCCAGATCGATGTTGAGGTCCGCGAGCGTAAGGCCGTAGCGGTCGCACAGTTCGGCCATCCGGGTTTCGACTCGCGGTAGTTCGTGATCTGTCACCTTCCAGCTCTCTGTCAATCATCAACCCTCTGGGCGGGCCATGCCACTCCTGCTCGGTATCGCGCGCGGAAGACGGATCCGCCGACGTGACATCAGCGCTGGTACAGGCCGACCAGGGTGCCGCTGGCGATCTGCTGCTCGTCCAGGACACCGTGGACTTCGTCGGCCGTGGCCGCGTCCGGAACCGACACGGGAGCCGGGAGGGCGTAGAGGCGGAAGAAGTAGCGGTGTGCCTCGTCTCCCACCGGAGGCTGGGGGCCACCCCAACCCTGTTGACCGTAGCCGTTCCGGTGCAGATGGCCGCCGGGGTGCGTCTCGCCGGTGTCCAGTCCCCCTTGCCGTGGGTCGATGCCCGTGATCAGCCAGTGCACGAAGGTTCCTGACGGTGCGTCCGGGTCTTCGCACAGGAGAGCCAGCTCCGCCGCCTCGTCCGGCACTCCGGACCACGTCAACGGCGGGGAGACGTTGTCACCGTCCTTGGCGTAACGGCGAGGGATCATGGTGTGATCGCTGAATGCAGCGCTGTTGAGTTCGATACCAGCCATGTGGAGCGAAGTACCGCGTAAGGGAGGATTTACACATGCCTGGCTACCTGGCCTCAGTGGCGGACCAGGAGAGCTCGGGTCTCACTCCTCTCCGGTGGGTACGACCATCACCGGGACCCGCGCGCCGGGCCGACTGATGATCTCGGGACGGGCTGCTGCATGTGTGCGCAGGCCGCCTGCGAGACCGAGGACGGTGAGCCGGACGCACACCTCTTCGCGTACCTCGGGCTGGTCCTCGCCTATGTGTCCGGTGAAGACCAGGCCGTCGAGCCGGTCGAGGGACGCGGTCATCGCGGCGACGCCGCGACGGCAGTGGTGGGTGAAGACCGCCAGGGCGAGCGCGGCGCGCGCGTCCCCCGCCGCTCGGCTGCGGACGAGGTCGCGTGTGTCGTCGGAGGTACCCGAAAGGGCGAGCAGGCCGGAATCGCGGTTCAGCGCGTCCTCGATGTCCTGTGCCGACAGCCGGTGCCGAGTCTGCAGCCATGTCAGGGCGCCGGGATCGACACCGCCGCTGCGGTGGCTCATCACCAGCCCCTCCAATGGGGTGAACCCCATCGTCGTGTCGACGCTGCGCCCGCCGCGCACCGCGCAGACGGAGCAGCCGCCGCCGAGACGGGCGATCACCAGGTGGAGCTGTCGGGGCGGCGGCCGAGGAGTTCGGCGGCGCGATCGAGCGACCAGGCGTAGGACAGTCCGTGGAAACCGTAGCGGCGCAGCCCGTACTGCTCGCGCCAGGCGGCCGGCACGCGTACTCCCGGGCGGCAGCGGGCAGGCCGGTGTGGAAGACGGTGCCGAAGCAGGCGGTGTGAGGGACATCGGGCAGCAGATCCTGATGTCTCCCGCGATGACGACCCCCTTGTCGAGGACGCGCTCGAGGACGTCGGCCAGGTTGGCGCCGCTGCCGTGACCGCCGTACGGCGCGGGGAATCGCGCGGCCGTCGTCATCGAGTGCTCCCGCCCTCGGCGTACCGCTCCGCCGACTCCTCTTCCTCCTTGGGCGCATGGTCACCGGTCTCTTCGTCCCCGGGCTCGTACTCCTCCTCGCGCACCTATCGTCCGTCGTCCTCCTGAGGCTCCCGGTCTTCGTCGGCCCTCGCTTCCGGCTCCTCGTCCTCGTACTCCGCGTAGGCGTCCGCCGGCTGCCGGTCCTGGCCGCCGGGCTGTTCGTCCTCGCTCTCGGCGCGCTCGGCGGCGACTGCCTCCTCGTGCTCACGGACGACCTCGCCGTCGCGGATCTCGCCACGCCAGCCTTCCGCCGCCTCCGTCTTGAGAGTGACGAAGCGCGCGAAGTTCTTGAGGTCGAGCCGGGCGCGGCGGCCCTGGGCGCGCCAGAGGTTGCCGGTCGTCTCGAACAAGCCGTGCGGGTGGTACTCCATGACGAGGAGGACGCGGGTGAGGCCGTCGTCGAGACGGTGGAAGGAGACGACTCCCTTGCTGGTGCCCTTGGCGCCCTCCGACGTCCAGGCAATGCGGTCGTCGGGGAGCCTCACCCCTGCGGGCGGACCGAAATTCAGCAATCGCAGACCTGTGCAGCGCGAGATCAGACGTCTGTTGCGTGACGCCGGACACCGGAGGGGTACCCGATCGTGTGCGAGGGCACCCTGCCCGCGCAGCCGAGCAGAGCGCGGCCACCGAAGGAGGTGAGACGTGGCCGTCTACGTCTATGCCATCGTCGGGAAGGACCATCCCGTACGCCTGACCGGTCTCCGAGGCGTCGGTGAGCCTGGTGCCCCCCTACGGACGATCACCACCGAGTCGCTGCGCGCGGTCGTCAGCGATACGCCGCACGCTCAGGGTCACGATGCGCGAAACGCGCCCGTACACCAAGAAGTGCTGACTCGCCTCATGGAGGACGGCACCGTGCTGCCCGTGTGTGTCGGTCGCGTCGTACCCGACGACGCAGCCGTTCGTATCGCCCTGGAGAACGAGGCCGAGGCCTACCGGCGCGATCTTCGACACGTCGACGGCTGTGCCGAATACCGGCTACAGGTGGCGCAGGACGCAGAGGCACTGCTGCGCCAGATCCTCGAGGACTCGTACACGGCCCGGAAACTGAACGACGACATCCGCACGGCTGCTGAGGATCCCGATCTGCCGCTGCATCTCGGCGAGATGATCAACGGGGAAGCGCGAGCGCGGCACCGGGCGTTCGCCGCGGGTGTGATCGAGGCGCTCCGACCGCTCGTCCGTGCCCAGGCATCCTTGGAGCCGGAGGACGACGCGTTCTTCAGCGCGTCTTTTCTCGTGCCCGACGATCGGGAATCGCTCTTCTACGCCGCCGCCGTGAGCCTGGCTCAGCAGGCCGGAGACGATTTCCGGTTCAGGTTCGAGGGGCCTCTCCCGCCATACAGCTTCATCTCGAGGCCCATCGCCGATCGAGGTGCCTGAACGGCGCCGGCGACGGCGCTCTGCGGAAGCGACGGGCGAAGTTCGTCACGTTGTCACGACCTGTTTCGACCGTGGCTGTCGGGTACTCGATGGCGGTGAACGAGCAACGGCTCACCCGGCACGAACAGCTCCTACTGGACGGCATCGAGTCGGCGCTGAATCAGGACCGCGCTCTCGTGCGCAGCATGCGACGGGCACGTAAGCCTCGTTCGGTCTGGCTGTCGCTCTCCGTCGCACTGCTGGCAGTGGCGTCCGTCTTCCTCGTGGTCACGGGCATTCGCACCCAGGATCCCGCCGTCATCTGCGCCTTCGCCGTGTTGTGGCCGCTGACCATGCTCCAGGGGTTTCGCCTGCTGTGCCGGTGGACGGAGGTGCGTGGCGGTCGCACGGTCGCACGGCCTCCTTCCTGACCGTCTCCGAATCGTCTCAGCCCTCGACCGCCAGTCCGGAACGCTCCGTGTCCGCCTGGCGCGCGATCTGCAGCGGACCGCGCCGGTCGCCGGTGTCGAGTTCGGGGCCGCTGTCCAGGAGACCGGTCGGGGCGACGTAGCGCTCCAGGGCGTTCTCCCACCAGGCTGCGCCGTCCTCGATGTACCGGAGCAGGACTCCCTCACGGACGGCCCACGGACAGACACACAGCGTCTTGACCCCCGGTCAGCTTCATCACCGTGTGCCCCACAACCGCTCCGGCCAGGCTCTGCGCGGCGCGGGGTGCGCAGATGCCCGGGAGTTCGGCGCGCCGGTCGACGGGGAGGGCCGCGAGTGTGTCGCGGCAGTCACGCAGGTCGGCACGGGCCAGGTACCGTGGCACGAACGGGCCTTGGCGGCCGGGCGCGGCACCGCACAACCGCGCCGGTTGCTGGAAGGCCCGCGAGGTGGCCACCGTCGTTCGCGGTCCCTCCCAGCGGATCTGAGCGGCGACGTCCCGCAGTTGGTGGCGCACCCTGCGGCGCAGGGCCTTCAGGCTCCGCTCGCTCGGTGGCCCGTCACCGTCGAAGAACTCCCGGGTCAGCCGACTGGCGCCCAGGGGCAGCGAGGCGACGTAGTCCGGCAGTCGGCCGCGTCCGAAGGCCACTTCGAGCGACCCGCCGCCGATGTCGAACAGCGCCAGCGGGCCAGACTGCCAGCCCATCCACCGACGCGCGCCCCCCACGGACGGTGCTCGACGCTCCGCCGAACAGCCGGGCGAGGGCCCGGAACGGCAGGGTCACCACGGCGGCGATCGTGGTGCCGACGGCACGCGGCACGTCGGCGATGGCCCGGAACATGGAAGGCCCCCTCGAGCGGGTCTCTGTGTCGGTTCTCTGTGTCCTGGCGCACGAGTGCCCGTGGCCGGGACGACCACTCGGCCCGGTCGGACGGTGCTTGTCGACATGCCGTTACTACTCAACGTGACGCTCCGACGAGCGGTGGCCCAGGCACCGCCTTAGGTTGGGCTGGCAAGCGACACCACCCCCCAGGAGGAGTCATGGCCGACAAGGGCCGACAGGAAAAGATGACCGGCAAGGCCAAGGAGACGACCGGGAAGGTCACCGGCGATCGCGAGATGGAGATCGAGGGCAGGCTCCAACAGGCCCGCGGCGAGGCCAAGAAAGCACGCGCCAAGGCCGGCGAACGCGTCGAGGAGACCGGTCGCTCCATCAAGCGCGGCAACTCCTGAGCCCGCGCGGGAAGGGGGTTCGCCCGTCCGCGGGAACTCCCTTCCCGCCTGCTCCGGTCAGCTCACGGCCACCGCTGAGGCGGTCCGCCCGCAGCGCACCTCGGACCGCTCACACGGGCTGTCAGTCCCATGATCCGAGCCCGGCCTCGGCTCGACGGGTTTGAGGACGGTTCGTTCGGCCACTCGGCTTGTGGGTCAGGCGGCTCTGTTCGGGGAGAAGCGCCGCGGAGCCGACGACGGCCCCGTCAACCTCCACTGTGGATGACAGCTCCGCCGGACCTGGACGGCGGCGCGCCGGTATGGCGCCGCCGCCGTTCTTCATCGCAAGAGCGACTCGATGAGCACCACCGACGAACTCCCCGTACCGCGGACCCTGTGGCCCCATGAAACGCGGTGGGCGGTGATGCCGGACCCTTTCGCCGTGCCCGGGCAAGTGCCTGAGCGCCTTCAGGGCCGGGCGTCGGACTGCATGACGTCCCTGAGCCGAGCCTCCAGTTCGGCGGCTCTTCGCGGGTCGGGAGCCAACACCGCGTAGGGGATGCTCCGTTCGTCGTGAGCGGGCTCCCTGTACAGCACGAGCCCCGCCGTCCGCCTCAGCCGATCGACCATGGCGTGCGGAGTGGTGGTCGCCGTCCTGCGGACGTTGCTCTCCGTGGCTAACAATCGGCACTGCGAGTCCATGACCGCGTCGATCCCGAAGGTCCCGCGGTATCCGTGTGCGGCCAGGTGGCGGCCGAGCACCGAGGCCCACCGATCCAGATCTTTCCCGACACCGTCGGGGCATGCGGTCAGGGGCGAGTCGTAGCCCGTGCACGCCGCGTCCGCCGTGCGCATCCCACCGCTGAACGCCAGGCGCGGACCGCTTTCCAGGACCTCACCCTGAACGCTGACCGAACGGACCACGCCCAGGTACTGTTCGACCACCCACTGTCCGGACTGCGGGTGCGGTCCTGGGTCGGCCCGGGTGACCCGGCACAGCCTGTATCCGCCGGCGGCCCGGTTCGCCTTCACCACGAGGCGCTCATGGCCCACCAGCATCGCCGCCACCATGGTGCCGAGTTCGCCGCCCTCGCAGCAAAGGCCGAGGGGTACCCGGATGTCCAGATCGGCAGCGAGCGCCCGGGAGCCGGATTTCGTGTTGAGCCGATACGTGATGTCCTGGGTCCCCGGCGCTACGCCGCACGGCCCGTAGGGCGCCACCGGTACGCCGAGCCGGGCCGCGAGTTCGACAGCCGGGACGTCCAGCGCGATGGGCAGCAAACGGCTGTCCGGGCGCGCGGCACAGAGGGCACCCAGCCACGGGACGCGTATTTCTCACGCCATGAGAAAGTGCCTGCCGCAGAGGCCCCGGGAAGGATCGCCGCGGAGATGATCACTCCCTACCCGCCCGTCGCCCTGCCCGGTGAACGGCTGACCGAGCCCGTGCCGGAGTACCTGGTCACCGGGGTCGAGGCCGGCATGTTCCGGCCGGACGCGGCCGATCAGCGGCTGCGCACCGTCCGCGTCGTGGCGCAGGAGGACTGAGCCGCATACGGCGCAGATCGCGAAGGTGCGCGCAGGCAATTGTCGGCCGCAACGTGCACCGTGTGATCGTCGGCAGGCTCAAGTGCGGTGCGACGGAACGCCGTTCACGAAGGGGAGCCGTTCGCCCGGCCGTCCAGGGCGCGGGCGGCGACCCGCAGGTCCGAGACCAGCCCCGCGTACACCGCGTCGCGGTCGTCCGCGCGCAGGACCGCGGAGGGGTGGATCGTCGCGACCAGCCCGAGGATGCCCTCGTCCACCACACCGCCGCCACCAGCGTCCGCGCCGCCGTCGAATCCGGGCCACTGCAGCAGAGCACCGCGCCGCTCGGTCACCCGGAACGACGAACCGAGCAGCGCCTTGCCCGCTGTCGCCCCGAGTGCCACGACCACGTCGGGGCGGACGACGCGGAGTTCGGCCTCCAGCCACGGCCTGCACGCCGTCATCTCGCGCAGACTCGGCGCCTTGTGGATGCGCCGCTTGCGCCCCTCGGGAACGACGAATTTGAAGTGCTTGACGGCGTTGGTGACATAGGCGCCGGCCGGATCGATGCCCGCGTCCGCCAGCGCCCGCTCCAGGACTCTGCCGGCCGGGCCCACGAACGGCCTTCCCTGCCGGTCCTCCTGATCACCCGGCTGCTCACCGAGCAGCAGAATCCGCGCATCGGAGTCGCCCTCACCGAACACGGTCTGCGTGGCGTCCTCGTACAGCGGGCAGCCACGGCAGCTTGCCGCCGCCCGGCGCAGCCCTGCCAGACCGGCACGCCGACCGGGAAGATAGGGAGTGGCGTCGTATCCCTGTCCCGCCCGCTCCTCGGGCGTCGTACGTGTGGCCATCTCGCGACGCTCCTTCCGAACCGGTGTTGCGAAACGTGCTCAGCGCCACGGGAAGCCGCGGAGCACGAGGAACCCAAAGGTCCTTCGTGGGTCACGCCGCCAGCGGTGCCGTCTGCATGCCCGCATGGTTGCGGAGGCCGTCGAGGAACTCCTGGACCGCCTCCACAGCCGTGTGGCGCGGCTGCCAGTCCAGTTCCGTGCGGGCGCGGGAACAGGACAGCAAGGGCAGTCGCAGGACGGCGTCGAAGAGGTCCGGTGAGGCCGGAACCAGATGCAGGCGCCAGGCCGCGGAGAGCGCGGCCCGTACCGGTGGCAGGGGTAGCTTCACCGGCCGGGCGTCCAGGACCCGGGCGAGTTCGGCGGCGTCCAGCACCGGGCCGGCGGCGAGGTTGAAGGCTCCGCGGACCGGGCGGATGACCGCCTCGCGGCAGGCGGCCGCCGCGTCATCGGTGTGGAGTGCCTGGAAGACGAGGCCGCGCAGGTCGGGAACCGCGGGCACCAGCGAGGGGCGAACCAGGTGGGACGGCAGGAGCCGCCCGGCGAAGATCCGTCGCTGCTGGGAGGCGGACTCCCGCTTGAACATGAAGGCGGGCCGCAGCCGGACGACCCGCATGCCGGCGTTGTGCAGCTCGTACGCGTCCAGGTAACGCTCGAGATACGCCTTCTCCCGGCAGTAGGCCGCCTGCGGCCAGCCGTGAGTGGGCCAGCTCTCGTCGACTCGTGACTCCTTCGGGCCCGGTGAGTAGGCGCCGACCGACGAGGCGTGGACGAGAGTACCCACTCCGGCCTGGGCGGCCGCTTCGAAGACCCGGATGCTGCCCAGCACATTCGTACGCCATGTCGTCACGGGGTCGTGGGTGGGCTGGAACTTCCAGGCCAAGTGCACGACCGCGTCCGCACCGGCGAAGCGGTGGACGAGGTCGCTGCCACCCGGGTCGATGTCCGCGACGGCCCAGGTCGTCCTGTCGGGACGCCAGTCGGGCGCTCTGCGGGCCAAGCCGAGGATCGAGGCCACACGCGGATCCTCGGCGAGGGCCGCCATGACGCTGGTCCCCACGTTTCCGGTCGCCCCGACCACCACGACTCTGGTGCCGACGCCGCCCTCAGCACCGGTACGGGTCCAGTGGTCCATGCCGCCGTTCATGTCGCCCGCCTTCCAGCGAGGGTCCGTGACTCCCTCCGCGTACCCGGGCCCGGGGTCGTCAGTCGTCGCGATACGGCGCCTGCGCGGAGAGACGTCCTGGCGGGTCAGGAGGGCTTCAGTGGATCGTGCCCCATGTCCATGAGCGGATGACGAGAGATCATGTCGACGACGCTGTGAAAGTCGCGGTTCCGGGTTTCCCGCGGCGTTGCTCCGAAACGGGGCGTGGCGCGCGTACCGGCGTCGACGACGCCGGTAGCGTCGCCCTGGATCACGATCCGAAACCGTGTCGCCGCTGCACTCCGCACAGCTTCCCGCGTGGCGCCGGGAGCGACGCGTGGCACCTGGCGCATGACTGCCCCTCCCGTGAGAACCTCACCTGTTCACCACGCTGCCCCAGAACAAGACACACGTCAATAAAAACATGAAATGATCTTCGTGTTTTTGTATACACGAGTTCTCTCTCGTAGGATTGCCCCATGGATGGACAACTCCCCGAACAGCGGACCACGTGGACGTTCCTCACCAACCACGCGCGTGTTCTGGCCGCCATAGCCGACGACCCGAAGAAGCGCATCCGCGACCTCGCGGCACACTGCAGGCTCACCGAGCGCGCGGTTCAGAAGATCATTTTCGATCTGGAGCAGGACGGCTACCTCTCCCACACCCGAGTCGGCCGCGGCAACATCTACCGGATCCAGCCTGACGGAGTACTGCGTCACCCCGCCGAGGCCGGACTCACCGTCGCCGCCCTGCTCTCCGTCCTCGTTCAGGACGAGGCTCGGCGCACCGGACATGTCGATTCCGACGTGCCGGCGGACGACCGTTAGACGCACCCGGCGCACAGTGGCCGAGCACCTTCGGCGTGCTGTTCCAGTTACGTCCGCTGCCAGGGGGTACCCGTGTGGCACCGTCGGCACGGGTCCGGCGCGCCGTGTGTCACCACGACCGCGTTCGCGAGGCGACCACATGACGAGCGGATCCCTCACCACCCCCGCCCCGCCCCGTTGTTGGGTTCCCCGGGGCGTCTACGCGCCGCAGGCCGACACCCGGCTCCTGCGGCGGGCGATGCGGCGCGAGGAGATCACCTGCCGGACGGACGTCCTGGACCTGGGCACCGGCAGTGGGGTACTCGCTGCGGAGGCCGCCAGGTTGGGCGCGCGGGTCACCGCCGTCGACATCTCCTGGCGGGCGGTCGGTGCCGCCTGGATCAACGCGTTGCTGAACGGGCAGACCGTACGCGTGCGTCACGGCGATATGGCAGCCGCCGTGCCAGGCCGTCGCTTCGACCTCGTGGTCGCCAATCCCCCGTACGTGCCGGCTCCGTGCGACAGCCCCCGGGGTTCCGCCAGGGCCTGGGACGCCGGGCGGGACGGGCGACTCCTGATCGATCGCATCTGCGACGCCGCGCCGACGGTACTGCGCTCGAGGGGAACTCTGCTGATCGTGCAGTCGCACCTGTGCGGAATCGACGACACGCTGGCCCGCCTCGGGCGGGCCGGGCTACCGCGCAGGTAGTCGACCGGACCCGGCTGCCCTTCGGCCGCGTGCTGCTGTCACGACTGGCGTGGCTGCGCGAGCGGGAATGACGGGCGGGAGTACGACCGAGGAGCTGGTGGTGATCCGTGCCGGGCACGCGTGACCGGCGTGGGCGCGCGGGACCTCCGGTCACAGCTCCTCCATCCGGATCGCCTTGCGCAACCTCTCGTCGGCCTCCCCCTTTCCACGTCCTTCCCGTTCGAGCAGGGCTGCCGCGATGCTGTCGAGTTTGCGCTTGCTGAGAGCGCTCCGCGGGGTGTGTCATACCTGAGCTTCCCTGCCTCGCCGCGGCGCGGAGGCCTGTGCGCTGGGCCTGGCGGCGCTGATGGCGCCCAGCACCGGATTCTCGTCCCGCTCGACGCCAGGTCGCCGAGAGGGACGATCCCGACGGGCGTGTCCGCATCGTCGACGACGGGGATCGGGCGCACTGCATGCTCGCGCATGAGGTCGGCCGCTCGCTCGAGGCTGTCGTCCGGCCCGACCGTGACCAGTTCCTCGCTGCATGCCCCGGCCACAGTCGCCCGCTCGGGGTCCGGGCCGTCGGTGAAGACACGGACCACCGGGTCGCGGTCGGTCATCAGACTCCGCAGCTGTCACGCTCACGCTGTGCCATGGCCGACGTCGACTGTCCGACGACGGGTACCCCAGCACCTGGCGCCCCAACTCCCCGGCACGCCGTGTCGCAGACGTACTGCCTGCGCTTCGGAACTCACCGAACCCGAGTTTTCTCCTGCGAACTCGTGAAACCCGTTGCCTGTGACCCGGACCACATGCGGCTCCTCACGGACAGGACACGAAGGGGCTGAGGTCATGAAAGCCGAACATGCACGCCGCCGCACCGACTGTCCGGACACGGCCCGCCCGGTCGAAGGCATGGCCGTGCCGGAGGACCACGCCATGGCACCCGGCGTGACGCCTCCCGCCGAATCAGGGGTGTCGGGCCTCGGTGCTCCGGAGCACGAGGCACTGCGCAGAGGATGGGCGGTCGCGCCGCTCATCCTGATAGGGATCGTCGTCGTCCTCGTCGTCGTGGGACTGCTGGCGATGGCCATAGTGCTGGCGACCACCTGAGACGTCGGCCTCAGACCGAAGCCGGACACGACAATTCCGAGGGGTGATCCGGCCGACGGGAAGGAGAGGGGTGATGTCCAGACCGATATGGACCGGTGTCGTCACAATGGGTCTGGTCGCGGTCCCCGTCGGCCTTTACACCGCGACCGAGGACCACAGCGTGCACTTCCACCAGCTGCAGCGCGGCACCTCCGACCGCATCCGCAACAAGCGGGTCAACGAGCGCACCGGACGGGAAGGCGCCTCCGACGACATCGTCAAGGGCTACGACCTCGGCGACGGTGACTACGTGATCGTGGAGCCCGATGAACTCGACTCGATCGCCCCGGGCAGATCGAAAGTGATCGAGATGGCCGGCTTCGTCGATCTGGGCGAGATCGCGCCCGTCTACTTCGGCCGGACGTACTACCTCGCCCCTCGAGGCAAGGAGTACGTGAAGGTGTATCAGCTGCTGCGGACCGCGCTGGAACGCGCGGACAAGGCCGGGACCGCCACCTTCACGATGCGCAGCAAGCAGTACCTGACGGCCCTGGGCGCCCAGGCGGACGTCCTGGTCATCCACCTCCTGCACTGGGCCGACGAGGTACGCGACCCGGGTGACGTGATCGATCTGCTGCCGGACCGGCGCACCAAGGCCGACAACAGGGAACTGAAGTCCGCTGAACAACTCATCGGCGCCCTCAGCGTCGGCTGGGACCCGCGGGACTGTCACGACACGTTCGAAGAGCGCGTCAAGGAGCTTGTGGAGGCCAAACGCAAGGGTGAGGAAGTCGTCAGCGGGGCCCCACCCCCCGACGCCACCAACGTCATCGACCTCGCGGAGGCCCTCCGCCAGAGCGTCGAACAGGCCGGGGCCAAGAGCGAAGGTTCGCGAACCGGCCGGCAACGCACGCTGTCCGCACACCGGACCCGACACCACGCCGAGCACCCGAAGCGGAGCCGGACGGACAGGGGCAGCGATGCCCTCTCCTCCCTTTCCAGGGAGGAGCTGTACCGGCGCGCCACGAAGGCGGACGTCCCGGGGCGCTCGAAGATGAACCGCGACGAGCTGATCGAGGCCCTTCAGCACCAGCCCGCCGCCTGATCAGCCACATCCGTGGCCCTGGAAGCGAGCATGAGACTTTCGTTCCTCGAACCCCTCTACAGGCAATCGGGACCCTTCGCGTCGGTCTATGCGGACACCTCACGCGACAGCGCGGTGGCCGATCCCGACGCCGCCGTGGAACTGCGTCGGCGGCACCTGCGGGACGCCCTGACGGCCGAGGGCGCCGATCAGGACTCGCTCGCCGCGGCAGCCGGCGCCGTGGGCAGTGATGAGGACATCCCCGGCCAGCACGGGCAGGCGGTGTTCACCGCACACGGGCGACTGGCCCTGCTGGACGAGCTGCCCGTCCCGCCGGCCCATGATCGGACGCACTTCGGCTCGCTGCCGCACACGATGCCGCTGGCCGTGCAGCATGCGCCCGCGATCCCCTATGTGGCGGTGCATGTCCACTACGGGGGCCGCCACTCCACGTGCGCCGCGGGCACCGTCCGGTTCGAGGCCGAGGCCGGCGTGTGGCCTCTGACAAGGGTCACCCCGGGCCACCGTCTCTACGAGGAGATCCCGGTGTCCGACTGGTTGAACGCCGCCGCGGTGCTGGGGCGCGAACTGGAAGGACACGGCCGGCACATCAACGCCGAGACGGTGGTCGTCGCGGGCGACGTGTGGGCGCGCGGCATTCTCGTCCGTCGGCTCCCCGCGCTCCTGCGCGAGCGGGTCGTCACGGTGGAGGGCGCCGGTGAGTCCTCTCCGGGGCGAGCGCTGTTGGAGCATCGGCTGGACAACCTCTTCGGCGGACGCATGGCCGAGCACGACAGAGCCCTGCTGGGCGCCTTCCTCGCCCAGCGCGCACGCGACGGAGCGGCGGGCGAAGGCCTCTCCGCAACCGTGTCAGCACTCCAACGCGGACAGGCCAAGGCCGTCTTCCTGAACAACCACCCCGAGTCGCCGTTGCGCCTGTGGGCCGGTCCGGAACCCCGTCAACTCGCCCTGACCGCACAGGAACTTCGGTCCTACGGCGTGCAGGACGTTCACCGGGAACGTGCCGACGCCGTCCTCGCCCGCGCTCTGGTCGGCACGAGGGCCGAACTCGTGGTCGTCCCAGAACAGCGCCTGAGGCTGTGCGACGGCGTAGGCGTTCTGCTCCGGTACGCCGAGGCGCCGAGCAACGCCTGATCCGCCTCCGGCGCATCCAGGAGGAAGGTCATGAACGCCAAGGTGTCCGACGACATCCTGAGCCGTCGGCCGGAGTGGGGCGTGGACAGCGTCTTCGGATACCCCGGCGACGGCGTCGACGGCCTGCCGGCAGCCCGGGGTCGCGCCGACGAGGACCCACGCTTCGTCCAGTCCCGGCACGAGGAGATGTCGGCGTTCGAGGCGGTGGGTCACGTGAAGTTCAGCGGCCGCGTGGGGGTGTGCACGGCGACGTCGGGACCTGGTGCCGTCCGCCTGTTCAACCGGTGTGCACCGGGAGGAACGCATGCCGGAGCTGCCTGATGTCGAAGGCTTCCGCGAGGTGATGAACTCGTGTGGCCGTGGACGACGCGTCCGACAGCTCGACGTGCGGGACACAGGCGTACTGCGCGGCGTCACCGCGAAGCGCCTTCGCCGGGAGGTCGAGGGGCGGCGGCTCGGACCACCGCGCCGCCACGGCAAGTTGCTGATCGTCCCGGTGGACGACGGCCCGGTCCTCATCTGGCACTTCGGCATGACCGGAGCACTGCTGTGTGCCTCCTCGGACGACCCACTGGAGGCCCATGACAGGGTCGTCCTCACGCTCGATGGTGATCAGCAGCTGCGCTACCGCGACCAGCGCAAGCTGCAGGGCGTACGGCTCGCCGAGGGGTCGGCAGCGGTGGAGCGCATCCTGGCCGCGCTGGGGCCCGACGCCCTCGACATGGAGCGCCGGGATCTCGGGGCGCTGCTCGCCGGGCGGCGAGGCGCCGTCAAGGCCGTACTGATGGATCAGTCCGCCGTCGCCGGGCTCGGAAACCTTCTCAGCGACGAGATTCTCTGGCGTGCCCGCGTAGCCCCCGCACGACCGGCGCGAGACCTCAGCGACGTCGAGGTCCGGCATGTGTTCACAGCGATGCGGCGGGTGCTCGCCACTTCCCTGCGCGCCACATGCGTGCCAGCACGGCGCACGTGGCTCACCGGCCACCGCGACGACCACGAACCGACCTGCCCGCGCTGCGGCGGACGGCTGCGCTCGCGCCGTATCTCCGGCCGCCGTACCGTCTGGTGCCCACACTGCCAGCGCTGACGCGCCGGTCGGCACCGGTCGCGACGACGACCGCGCGACCACGGCCCGCTGCCACGGTGGTCCCCTCGTAGACCATGGACGTACGGTCCCCGAGGTCAGCGGCCAGAACGGGGGCCACGCTCTTGGCCACCGGCACCGACTCGCCGGTCAGCGCGGACTCGTCGACTTCCAGGTGGTGGCCCTCCATCAGGCGCCCGTCGGCCGGTACCACGTCCCCCGGGTTGAGGTTGACGACGTCGCCCACGGCCAGTTCCTCGGCGGGGGCGACAACCTCCTCCCCGTCCCGCACCACGTTGGCCATCACGGCCGACTCCCGTCGCAGTCGGGCGACCGCACGATCGGTCCGGTACCGCTGGAAACCGCCGAAGAGCCCCGACCCGGCGGTGACCGCCACGATGACGACGGTGTCGAGAACGGCACCCACGGACGCCGACATGGCCGCCCCGGCGCCGAGGACGGGCGTCAGCGGGTTCGCCATCTCGGACAGATAGGTCCGACCCAGCGATGTCGTCGGGGCGGTGACACCGCTGGTCGTGGCCCGCGCCCGCGCCTCCTCGGCCGTGAGGCCCTCTTCACTGCCACCGGCCCTGGCGGGTGCGGTGGCCGGGTCCATGGCATGCCACGGGTGCCTGGGCGTGGGCAGCGGCGGGGGGCGCCGCAGCAGCCGTACCGCCTCCCACACGCCGGCCACGGTGCCCACTGCGGCGGCCGTGTTGAACGCCGTCACGCCTCGGGCGGCGGACCGCCGTCCCCGTCCGGCCAGTACCGCCGTCGAACCGACCACGGCCGCGGCCTGGGCGAGCCGCACACCCACCCGTGCGATCTCCCGGGCGGTGCGGCAGGCCTCCACGATCACCACGGCCGACGCCAGGTCGCCGTCCAGGTACAGATCCGCACTCCAGGGCGGTCTCTCCTGCGGGTCGGCGAAGCCGACGCCGACGTCGGCGGCCCGCAGCGCACGCCGGTCGTGCGAGATCAGCAGGACGCCGTCGCCGTCGCGCTGGAGGGCCCGTACGGACTCGACCAGCAGGCCCTTCCCCTCACCGACCGCGTCGGCCTCCCGCACCGACGCGTCGGCGGTGTGCGCACCCGCGGTCACCACCCTGAGCCCCGCCGCGTGGGCGGCCGGTACGAAGGCGCTCGCGGCGTCGTGCATCTCCGGCTGTACGGAGACCACGGCGAGCAGGCGCTGTCCGCGCGCCAGGCCCAGCACGAGCCGTGCGCCCTCCCGCTGCAGGCGCTCCCGGGCCCGCCTGCCGGTACGTCCCCGCAGCGTCAGACGCTCGACCGGCCCCAGCTCCCACTCCCCTTCGCCCCGCACGCGTTCGGGGGCAGCGCCGTCGAAGAGGCGGTGGGCCGTCGCGGCGAATTCGCCCGCGGGCGCGTCCTCGTCCAGGGCGACCAGATCGGCCGGCCGATGGGCCCCGGTGCACGTCCGTGTCCAGCACCACCGTGCCGATCCGGTCGAGTCTGCGCAGCGCCCCAGGGTCCGCCACGACGACGCTCCGGAGAGCCAGGCCTCGCCCCAGAGCGCAGGCGAAGCCCTCGCGCGCCAGCAGCGGTGCCTTCGGGAGCCGTCAGCGCTGCCCCGACCGCCCGCCCGGGGCGCCTGGTGACCAGCATCGAGCCGCCGAACGACGCCGCCGCCACGGCGAGTGCCTGGTCGGCGTACCGCTCGACCGGTCCCGGCCTCAGGGGCGTCTCGCGGGGAGGTGGCTCCGCCCCCGCGCCATGGGCGGCCGCCGTGGCGCGGCCGGCCAGACGCGGCTCGGCCGCGGCCCAGGCGGTGGTCTCGGCAGCGGCCTCCATCGCGCGCAGGGCGTGCCGCAGCGTGTCCACTCAAGCCCCGGCGAGACCGCCGGAGCCCGCCTGGCCGAACGCGGTGAGCGAGGCCAGGAGCAGTCCGGCGTTGTCGGCGCCGACCGCCCGCTCCACGAGACGCCGCAGCCGCGGATGGGTGTCGACGAGCGGGGCCAGCGCCGCGAGGCGTGCGGGGACGGGGGTACGGCCCGTCAGACCGGCCAGGGCCGCCACGGGTGCAGCCGCCACGTGGAGGGCCGCGGCCGCGGCGGAACGACGGACCTGCCCGCCCGACGCCGGATGCTCGGGCAGCGGGTGTGTGATGCCATGGGCCTCCTCCACGGCTTCGACCGCCTCGGTCAAGGCGTCCACCACCGCTGTGGTCTCGCACCCGGCCTCGGTGCCGACGACGGCGTGACCGAGCACGGTGTTGACCACCGCCCACTCGACCGCCGGCACGGCGGTCAAGCGCTGCTCGACGTCCCCGGCCGGCTTCTCCGCAGAGGACTCCGGGAGGTCACCGGGGCACAGACCCCGTACGGCGATGTGCGCGCGGTGCCCGAAGACCCGAACGCGGGCCTGGGCCTCGTTCCGTCGCACACCGGCCGCGCAGGAGACCGCGGCCCGCAGCAGTCCCCTTCCCGGCAGTGTCACAGCGCATCACCAGCTCCCTGGGACCACCCTCACTCCGCGTGCGCGATCAGGCAGGAATCCCGGGTTTGCAGGGCAACACTTTCCATGCGTGCATGCCACCGGCGCGCGAGAATTGAAGAGGCACACCACACCGACTCCGACGAAGGAAGGAGGAGGGGGATGGCCAGGACAACGGAGAGAACCCGGCAGGAAGCTCAGGCGGGCGATGGCGCAGGCATGCACCTGCACATGCGCACACTGCATCCTCCGGTCCCGATTCCGTACCTCACCAAGGAAGAGATGACGAACACGGCCCGAGCGGCGACGGCACGGCTACCCGGGACACCCGCCGCCAAGGACCTCGTTTTCTACGGAGGCCTCGGAGCACTGGCCGTGGCAGGGGCGCTGGAGTGGCCGGTCGCCCTTGCCGTCGGCGGAGCCACCTGGCTGGTGCGCAGCGGACGGAGGCAGCAGAAGGAGACGCACGAAGGGCAGGAAAAGCGGCCTCGAGTGCCCGGAGGCAGGTAGGCCACACCCCGATGGCGCGCGGTGGCGTGAGCGCTGCCGGGCGCCCGGAGCTTAGGAGGCGACCGGCGCGAAGGCCGTACGCAACGACTGCGAACAAGCGGACCACAGCTGCCACACGAGGCGCAGAACGATCGCCTCGACGAGCGCAACGGCGATCTTCGTGGCTACGGCTGCCAGTATCTCGGCCATGTTGGCTGACTTTCTGTACTCGGATACGGGTGTCTGAAATCTGACAATCCAGATCTTTTCTGCACCACGGGAGGCCCTCGGGCATATTTTCAACGGCGCCGAGATGAACATGCGGTTTTGGGTGGCCTGGCGGAGTTCTGCGGTACTCGATCCGTTCCGGGCCTGATCACGCCCCTCCCGTCAAGAAAGGGTGGACCGGATGCCTGTCTCCCCGGCCGCGACGGATCTGCTCGGCCGTGTGCCGACCGACGAGCGGGCCGCGTTGCGGCGAGCGCCTCGGCCCGAACGGCCCAGCCGATGCTCGCCACACTGACGGAGCATTACTTCTCCGACGCCGCGTGGATATTCGAGCGCAAGCTCGACGGGGAACGGTGTCTGGGATTCCACGACGGATCCCGCACGGGCCTGCTGTCCCGCAGCGGCCAGTCCCTCTCCGACACCGATCCCGAGATCACGGAGGCACTCGATCGGCAGGGGTGCCACGACTTCGTCGTGGACGGCGAGATGGTGGCCTTCGAGGGCACCCGGACCAGCTTCGCGCGGCTCCAGCAGCGCATCGGCATTCATGACGCGGACCGGGCGCGGGCCAGCCAGGTGGCCGTGACGTACTACGTGTCCGACGTGCTGTACCTGGCGGGACACGACGTCACCGGGCTCCCGCTGCGCACCCGTAAGGCCCTGCTGCGACGCGCTCCGGACTTCTCCTCACCGCTGCGTTTCACTCCGCACCGCAATGCCGACGGCGAGGCGTACTTCCGTCAGGCGTGCGAGCGGGGGTGGGAAGGGCTCATCGCCAAGCGCGCGGACAGCCGTTACGAGCGGCGCCGCTCGAGGAACCGGCTGAAGTTCAAGTGCGGCCGGCGCCAGGAACCGGTGATCGGCGGATTCACCGATCCCGCAGGCAGCCGCACCGGCTTCGGCGCGTTGCTGGTCGGCTACTACGACGCAGGACGGCTCGTGTACGCGGGCAAGGCCGGTACCGGCTACGACCGCAGGAGTCTTGAAGGGCTGCGCGCACGGTTGGACCGTCTGGAACGCAGCCACCCCCCGTTCGCGAACGGCCCCCGCGAGCGCGGCGCCCACTGGACGCAGCCGCAGCTCGTGGCCGAGATCGGGTTCACGAAGTGGACGGGCGACGGGAAGCTGCGCCACCCGCGGTTCCTCGGGCTGCGCACCGACAAACCCGCGGAGACGGTGGTGCGGGAGCGGCCTGGTGACAGGTGAGGAAGAACTCGCGCTCGTCGAGGCGAAGGACGGAATTCGAGTTCGAGTCTGCCGTACGACCGCCACACCTGGGCTCGGCACGACGACCACGTGCCTCCGGTCAGGGGCGGGACGTGCGCCCCGTCCGCCCCTTGTCCAGGAAATGCCGCAGGCGGGTTTCCGGCCACGTGTTGATCACGTCGTCCTTGGTGAGCCAGCCGCGCTGCGCCGTACCCACGCCGTAGCGCATGTTGGCCAGGTGGAGGACGGAATGAGCGTCGCTGTCGACGGCGAACTTCGCCCCGTACCGCCGGGCCCGCAGGATGTCCTCGTCGCGCAGGTCCAGCCGGTCGGGGTGGGCGTTGATCTCCAGGGCCGTACCAGTGCGCGCGCATGCTGCGAATACCTCGTCGAGGTCGACGTCGAGGGGCGGCCGCTTGCCGATGAGACGGGTGGTGGGGTGGCCGATGATGTTGACGCACGGGTTCTCGCAGGCCCGCACGATCCGCCGGGTCAGCGCCCCGCGGGTCTGGTTGAAGTGCGAGTGCACCGAGGCGACGCACACATCGAAGCCGGCCAGGAACTCCTCGGGCCAGTCGACGTCGCCGTCCGGGTCGATGTTCAGCTCCACACCGTGCAGCAACCGCATGCCCCGCCGTCCGCCCCGCTTGTGGTACGTGCCGTCGAGTTCCCGTACCTGCTCACGCTGGGCGAGTATCCGTTCCTCGGTCATCTGCTGCATGTACAGATTCGGCCCGTGGTCGGTGATCGCGTAATAGGCGTAGCCGCGCTCGGCTGCCGCCTGCGCCATCTCCTCCAGCGGCGCGAGGCCGTCGGTCAGGTCGGTGTGGGTGTGCAGGTCACCCCGTAGGTCGGACTCCCCTACCAGGTCGGGCAGCTCGTCGCGCAGTCCGGCCTCGATCTCTCCGCGGTCCTCCCGCAGGGGCGGCGCGATCCACGGCAACCCGAGCCGGGCGTACACCTCCTCCTCGGTCTCGGAGACGATCTTCTCCCCGCTTTCGACGTCGAACAGGCCGTACTCGGACAGCTTCAGCCCCTCGCGCACGGCCAGCTCCCGCGTGCGGATGTTGTGTGCCTTCGAGCCGGTGAAGTACTGCTGCGCCGCGCCCCAGGAATCGGGCGGTACGACACGCAGATCGACGGCCAGCCCCTTGACGGTGCGTACCGAGGTCTTCGCCCGGCCGTGCGCGATGACCTCCGCGACATAGGGCAGCTCGGTGAAGGCATCCATCAGCCGCCCCGACTTCTGGGCTGCGGCAAGGACGTCGATGTCACCGACCGTCTCGCGTACACGGCGCAGCGACCCGGCGTAGGTGCAGCGACGGCAACCGGTCACGCGGGACAGTTGCCCGACGATGTCGTCGGCCAGGTCCATGGCCACGTCGAGCAGGACACGGTCGCCGGAGGACTGCAGGAGTTCGACGCCGTGCAGGATGTTCTCCTCCGTCCTGGGCCCGAAACCCTTCAGGTCGCGCAGTTTCTCGGCGTGGATCGCGTCGACCAGCTCGTCGACCGAGGAGATGCCCAGTTCTTCATAGACGGCCAACGCCTTCTTGGGACCGAGCGTGGGGATGGCGGTCAGCCGCCGGACGCCGGCCGGAATCTTCGTGCGCACCTCGTCGACCGCGGACACACTGCCGGTGCGGAAGTACTCGGCGACCTTCTCCGCGATCGACTTGCCGACCCCGGGGATCTCCTGCAGCCCCTTGGCATCGAGCGTGGACACATCGGCGTGGTAGCCGCCGATCGCACGGGCGGCCTTCTCGTAGACGCGCGCCTTGTACGCGTCTCCGCCGGTGATCGATATCAGGTCCGCGTACTCCTGGAACAGCGCCGCGACCTCGTCGTTGGACCGAGTCATGCTGTCCGGGTGAGCAGGAACGGACCCGTTCAACCCTTTGGGGACGAAGCGCAGCAGAAACGGTTCCTCGGGCCGCTCCCCATCGTGCCGGCGGGAGCCTTCACCGCTCTGGTGATCAGCGACGACCTGACCGGCGGCGCTCGTCGTCCGCCGGAGCCCGGCGGCCCTTTCGCGTCCCGGTTCGCGGGGGTGTCCCCGGGTACCCGGGGACACCCGAGTACTTCGTACGCGCTCGTAGCGCAGCACACTGGTGGGTGGTGGACATGACTCGGCAGATTCGGGAGATCATGACGCCGGATCCGGTGACGGTGACGGAACAGGCGCCCATAATCGAGGCGGCGCAGCTCATGCGGGAGCGGGGCATCGGTGACGTCATCGTCACAGAGTCCGGCCACCTCCGCGGCGTGGTCACCGACCGTGATCTGGTGATCCGGGCCCTCGCGGACCAGCGCAGCCCCACGTTGACGACCGTCGGACAGGTGTGCAGCAGGGACCTCGTCACCTGCTCGCCGCAAGATGCCGTCGACGACGCGGTGCGGCTCATGCGTGAACACGCCTTGCGACGACTGCCGGTCATCGAGGGTGACGAGGTGGTCGGGACGGTCAGCCTGGGCGACCTGGCCATCGACCGGGATCCGCACTCCGCGCTCGCCGACATCAGTTTCGCGGAGCCGAACCGATAGGCAGGTCCCATCGCTGCGGCGCCGTCGCAGCGAGGGCGCAGCAGAGGCGATCGACGCCGTACGGCGCCGGGGCGGCGTGTCGTCGGCGGTGGGCGCGTCGCCTGCCGACGAACCGCCGCCGCCCGGGTGTCCTGTGGAACCGGCACCAGGCGCGGGGTACCCGTCCGGCGCGACGAACCTCAGGACGGGACGGTACGGCGTGACACCGCAGACGACGGGACAGGGCGGCCGGGAGCGGGACGGCCGGACACGGGTGACGGTCCTGGTCGCGCTCGGCGCCAATGTGGTGATCGCTGCCGCGAAGGCTGCCGCGGGGCTCCTGGCCGCCTCCCCCGCACTGCTGTCCGAGGCCGCGCACTCGGTCGCGGACAGTCTCAACGAGGTGTTCCTGCTGATTGCGCTGCGGCGCAGCCGACGCCCGGCGGACCGCCGTCACCCTTTCGGGTACGGCAAGGAGCGTTACTTCTGGGCGCTGCCGGCCGCAGTGGGGATCTTCGTCACGGGCGGCTGTTTCTCCGTGTACCAAGGGCTGCACGCCCTGCGTTCGGGCGCCCAGGAGTCGCACGACGGCTATGTGGCCGGGCTCGCGGTGCTCGGCGTCGTGCTCGCCGCCGCCGCCGGGATGATCCTGCACCTGGTGACGGGGCAGGTGGTGTGGGAGGCCGCCGCGTCCTTGGGCATAGGTCTCCTGCTCGTGTACGTGGCGTACCGGCTGTCCCGGGAGGCGAGGGACCGGCTGATCGGCGAGGCCGTGGGCCCGGACCTCAGCGACCGGATCAGGTCCTTCCTCGCCTCGCAGGAGGAGATCGACAATATCGCGTCCCTGCTCACGATGCGGCTCGGTCTGGGCTCCGTGCTCGTGGCCGCCCGAGTCGACCTCGCACCGGGTATCGACAGCGAGCGGGTCGAGCCGGCGTGCCTGCGTATCAGGCGACAGCTCACCGAGCAGTGGCCGCAGGCCGACCAGATGTTCCTCGACATCACGGAAGCTCCGAAGGCGAAACGGTACGGAACCGGCCCGAGCCGTGGGCACCGGGTGTCGCACCGTCTGCCGAAGGTGTGACACCACGGACCCCGGCCGCTGAGGGGCTGACAAGTTCGGCCGAGATGTGCCGTGATGGACATCGCCGCGCCGGCGGGCATCCGGGCCACGCGTGCCGCGTCCGCGCGCAACTGCCGTCCCCGTTCTCTCTGTTCCTCGACACGTCTGAGGGGTTCCTCCCCCGGCCCTCGGTCATTCGCGGGTACGGCGGATCTCCCGCTCGTCGACGACCGGGGCGGTCGGCGGGACCATCACCCGGTAGCGGCGCGCGATGTTCGCGAAGACGACGGTGCCGATCAGCCCGACCGCCATCAGAATCACGCCGATCACATCAAGATTGGCCCCCTTCACGTGCCAATCCGTGGCGAACGTGAGAATGGCACCTACAGCCATGAGGATGATGCAGCCACCCAAGCCCATTGATTCTCGCCCTTTCCGTGCGATTGGCTCGTCGACTGCGGGTACCCCGGGCGGGAAGCACCAAGCGGAGCCGATACCCCGAGAGATCGGGGTATCGAGCAGACGGAGGGCCGAGGCAGGCCGTTCCGGACGCGGGTGACACGCCGTCACCGGAGTCCGCGGAGAGGGTTGGGCACCGAACTCCTTTCGCGGGTCACGCATCACGCCGGACATCCTGTGGATCCGCATCCGCCTCGTCCCAGCTGCCGGCCTCGGCCACGACGGGCGATCGGGTCAGGCCCACGATGCCCGTGGCCATGAGGCCGACGCCCACGGCCATGGGCAGCAAGCGCCAGCCCAGCGCGATGTTCTCCCCGAACAGCAGGCCGCCCAGGCAGACGCTGATGAGGGCATCCCCCAATGTCAGGGCGGGTTGGGAGGCGGAGAGGGTCCCGGCCCGCAAGGTCCACTGCAGCAGCAGCACGCTCAGCAGGCCGGTGGCGGCGCCGGCGTAGGTGTGCCAGGTGGTGAGGACCGCTGTGGGCCCCTCCGAGAAGCGTCCGGTCACTTCCTTGATGAGCGCGGCGGTGACCGCGAAGCAGGCGGCGGTCGCGGTACCGAGCGTGGCGGCCTGCAGGGGGCCACGCATGCGCAGTGCGGCTGACAGGAGGAGGGCGACACAACACGCCGACCCGCCCCCGACGGTGAGCCAGCGCAAGTCGCCGGCCTGGTCACCGCCGGGCGACGGGGAAGCGCTGAGCAGGAAGAGCGCCAGCCCGCCGGCGAGCATGACGAAGGACCGCCATGTCCCGGCGCCGGGCCGGTGGCGGAACACTGCCGCGCCGATGAGCAGCGTGAACAGCAGTTCGCTGGCCAGCAGGGGCTGCACCACGGCCAGTTGTCCGGCGTCCAGAGCGATGACCTGGAAGACCGCGGAAAGGATCAAGGCCACCGCGCCGCCCCACCAGTACGGCTGACTCAGGAGCCCCGCGAGACGGGCCGCCGCCGCTTTCACACCGCGGCCGGAGACCCCGTCCGGCTCGACAGCGGCCCGGCGCTGCAGGACCGACGCCGCCGCGTTGGACAGTGCGGACAACAAGGCCATGGCGACGGTGAGCACGTGCATGCGGATGCCTGTCGTTCACGGGAAGGCCCGACCGGCACCACCGTGGACTGGGTGGACGGGCCGTGGGGGGTGGAGCGAACACAGACGTATCCGCCGTACACACGGATAAACATTGCCGTAGCGGCCGCGCATACGGGCGGATCTCGGCCGATGCCGGTTTGGCGGCCGGTGCCGGGGATACCTGTTGCTCACCGCTCGATGCGAGGTGATCATGGCGCATACGTGCCGCTGCCCGTGCCTCCCGGCTCCTTGTCCGATGCCACGCACCGCCATGGTCGCGCGGAGTTCCACCGTGCCGTTGCAGCGCCCGCTGTGAGCCGTCTGCTGGTGGTCAGCGCGAGCATGGGATCGGGGCATGACGCGGTGGCCGACGAACTGGCCCGGCGCCTGCGTGCCGCCGGACACGAGGCAGTACGCGTGGACGTGCTGAAGATGCTGCCCGGAGCCATCGGGGCCGGACTGCGCGGCTTCTACTCCCAGACAGTGCGGCATGTCCCCCTGCTGTATGCGGGAATCTACGCCGCCTTCTTCCGCGACGGTCCTGGCCTGCGGCCGGGCAGCGCGCCACTCGCGGCGCTCGCCGAGGACCGACTGCGTGCGGAGGTGTCGGACGGGCGCGCCGACGCGGTCGTCTCCGTCTTCCACCTCGCCGCCCAGCTGACCGGCCGAATGCGGGCACGCGGGCGGCTACCGGTGCCGAGTGCCGTGGTCGTCACCGACTTCGCCGTCCACCGGCAGTGGCTGCACCCCGGGAACGACCTCAACCTGTGCCTCACCCCGGAGATCGCCCGCGAAGTGCGGCATCGTTCGGGACGGCCGGCACTCGCGTGCGGTCCGCTTCTGCCCGGCCGCTTCGGGCCGCACCCAGCCGGTGAGTCGTACTGGCGGCAACGGCTCACGGCCGAGGACGGGCGGACGCCCGTCCTCCTGTCCGCGGGCGCCTGGGGCGTGGGAAGCCGGCTCGGTGCGACGGCCCGGCTGTTGTCCGGCGCCGGCTACCTGCCGGTCACCCTGTGCGGGAGGAACGAGCGTCTGCACCGCCGGATGTCGAAGGTGCCGGGAACCCTCGCCCTGGGCTGGGTGGACGACATGCCGGGCCTGATCTCGGCCTGCTCCGCGCTGATCGACAACGCCGCGGGCCAGACGGCGCTCGAAGCGCTCGCCGTCGGCGTCCCGGTCGTCGGGTACCGTCCCATTCCCGGCCACGGCGCCGACGGCGTACGCCGGATGGCGTCGCTCGGTCTGACCGATCACGCGACCGGCTCGTGGCAGCTGGTGCAGTGCCTGGACCGCCTCACGTCGGGCGGCCCGGCACCCTGCCACCTTCCCGCCGCCGACCGCCGTCTCTTCCAGGGCGATGTGGTAGGTCCCCTGGAACAACTGGCTGCCGGAAGCAGAATCTGACGGTGTGACGGCGATACCGGGCGGTTGAGCCCCCCGGCTGCTCGCCACCCTGTGCCGGATCAGGGGAGGCCGACGCCCGACCACCTGCTTGTGACACCTGCCGCAACGGCGCGGACGCCGCGTGCCCCTGCCGCCCGGCTCGCGACGCCGTGCTCACCGAGTGGCCCGACTGTCAGGCCGGCCGAGCGGCACGCACCCACCAGCAGGGGCAGGGCGGCCAGCGCCGCCCGCCAGCAGCCCGGCGTCGCGTGGAGATCGGTGTCGTGCAGCAGCACCGTGCCGCCGCCCCGCAGGTCCGGCAGGACGGTCGCCGCCACGGACTCCGCTGTGGCGTGAGCCGTCCAGTCGCGGCCCCAAGCCGTCCACAGGACGGGGCGCAGACCGGTGCGTCGCGCGGCCAGCAGCCGATCGCCGGTCAGGATGCCGTACGGAGGCCGGTACCAGGTGGGGGCGCCACCGGACACCTCCGCCACCGCAAGCGCGGCGCGCGCCAGCCTGCGGGTCTCCCTGACCGGCGCCGGCCGCCAGGGGCGGTTGTGCGTCCAGCCGTGGACCGCCAGTTCGTGACCACCGCGGGCGATGTCGTCGCTCAGCCGACGGTGGCACACGACCTGCTCGCCCACGAGGAAGAACGTGGCACGGACCCCCAGTTCGTCGAGTGCGGCCAGGAAAGCGGGGGTCGAGCGGGGATCGGGCCCGTCGTCGAAGGTGAGGGCCACGTGGTCGGGGCTGCCGACACCGGACAGGGCCGGCAGCCAGGCCCGCCGCGGGCCCGCCAGCCAGCTCGCGGCGGAAACGATGTGAGCTGCGGCGGCGAGCGCCGGGAGGGCGGCCACGCCCGCGGCGGGCAACCGGCCCCGTTCGCCTCCACCCCGCATGTGCGTCTCCCTTCCCGCTCGGACTTCCCGCTCGGAAGCGTCCACCCGTCCGGCGCGGCTGCGCCGTTGACGGCCACCCCCTCAGCCGAAGCGAGCCGCCAGCCTCCGGTACAAAGAGGGCGCGAGGACGCGCATCCCGGTGGGCACCCGTAGCCAGCCGGGTACGAACACCTCGTGCCGTTCCCGGTGGATCGCCGCAACGACCTCGGCAGCCACCCTTTCGGGGGCGATCGGCCGCGGGTGAGTTCGTCGGTAGGGCACGCCTCTCCGCTCGAAGAAGGAAGTGTCCACCGCGCCCGGCACGACGTGTGTCAGCCGCACGCCGGTGCCGTCCAACTCGTACCGCAGCGCATCGGCGAACGCCCCGAGGCCCGCCTTCGCCCCGGAGTACACCGCCTCCTCCCGAACACCGACGCAACCCGCGACGGATCCGATCAGCACCAGTCGGCCTCGGCCCCGCGCAACCATGTGGGGCAGGATCTGCCTGACCAGATGCACCACCGAAGTCAGGTCCACGGTGAGCACGCGGTCCACCTCGCTGTTCGGCATCGAGGTGAAGGGCCCGGCCCAGCCCACTCCGGCCGCGGCGACGAGCAGGTCGATGCCCGGCACGTGCCGCAGAGCCTGGTCGACCAGTTGCCGGGGGCCGTCGGAGTCGGCGAGGTCGCAGGGAATCGCGACACCCGACGTCTCTCGCGCCACCGTGTCCAGCCGGGCACGGTCGCGTCCTGACACCAGAAGGGTCCACCCCTCCTTCGCCAGGGAGCGGGCCACAGACGCCCCGATACCCGATGAGGCTCCCGTCACGAGCGCCACGCCCGTCGTGGGCTCTGTGCCTGACAGCGGGGTGGACGGGGCGGCGTACGCGTCAGCAGTGGCGCGTCCCATACCGGCCTCCTCAAGAGTGTGCTTCGGCGCACGGCGTCGGAGACCGCCGACGGTCCGTGAGCGCGATTTCCCGCCCTTCCCGCACGTCCACGTATAGGACGATGACCCCGACGATCGAGGGGTAGCCGGGGCTCGCTGCTTTCAAACCATCGGCGGCAATCCGCCACCCTCCGACACGTACGAGCACTCGGGTCGGCCCACCGCCACGATGAGTTTGCGAGGCCGGGCATGCGCGGCGGCAGCGCGCACGCCCGGAGCAGTCGCTTTTGTCACGTTCGCTGTCGGCCGTCGCGCGATGGCCGGACGGTGAGGATGTCGTCCGGACCGCGGTCGACCCGTGAGCCGAAGCGGCGGCCGGCCCTGTCCACAGTGGCCCGCAGCCACTCGGCGTCCTCGGCCGAAGCGCGCTCCAGTCGCATCCGCCGCGCCTGGAAGGGCACCATGCGCACGCCGACCGGCACGCCGGCGCCCGGCTCCGCTGCGGCAAGCGTCACCAGGTACAGCAGCCGCAGATCGTCCCGGTAGCGCTCGTAGCCCCGGATCCCCTCGTAGTCGTCGACGAAGTCGCCGCACCCGTACAGGATGAGTTTTCCCCGGTACACCTCGACCGGGCGTGGATGGTGCGAGGAATGCCCATGCACCACGTCCGCGCCGCCGTCGACCAGCGCGTGCGCGAAGCGGACCTCGTCACGGGAGACGCTGAAGCCCCAGTTGGCGCCCCAGTGGATCGACACGACCACGACGTCGCCCGGCCGCTTCGCCTCCTGCAGGCGGCCGGTCAGCTCGGTGGCCGCGGCGACGGACGGCCCGGCCACGAAAGCCACCCCGCTCCGCCGGCCACACGCGGCCCACACGTGCGGTATGCCGCTGGACGACATCCCGCAGGAGAAGACCAGCACGCGCCCGCCGCCCTCCACCGGAACGATCGCCGGCGCCCTCGCCTCCTCCGCGTTCCGGCCCGCGCCCGCCGTCCGCAGCCCTGCGTCCGCCAACGCGGCGAGCGTCTCCTCGAGTCCGGTGCGGCCGAAGTCCAGAACGTGGTTGTTGGCCAGCACGCAGACATCCGGGCGAGCGACGGCGAGACACGGCAGGTTGGCTGGGTTCATGCGGTAGTGAACGCCCTTGCCGGGCATGAAGGAGCCGTCCCGCGTGACGCTGGTCTCCAGGTTGACGATCCGAGCGTCGGGCGCGGCCTCCTCCATGGCCGCAAGCGCCTCGCCCCACGGCCAGCACATCGCCACCGGCCGTGGAATCGGTCCGTTCACCGCTTCGGCCAGGCCGACATAGGCACGGGCATCGTGGAGATAGGCCTCCCGCAACTCCGGGTCACCCGGATGCGGAAGGACCTGATCCACACCCCGGCCCAGCATCACGTCGCCGCACAGGGACAAGGTGACCAGCCCCTCGCCCATCACTCCAGGGTAAACAGCCCACAACCCCCTCACCACACACGCCCCGAGCCCACACCGACCGGCCCATGGGAAGCACCCCGTGGGGTTCCCCATGCGCAACGCCATCGCCCGGGCCGGACGAGCTGCGCACCGGATCCTGCGCAGGCGCGACCCGCGCCGTCGTCCTGGTCCCGGACATCCGGCTCAGAACCGGGGCCCGGATTCCAGTCGGCGGACACCGGGCACGATCCGGTGTCCAGCACGATCAACACACTCCGAAGGCTGCTCGAACCGATCACGGCATCGCGGGCACCCGACCGAGGAAGCGGTGACGGTCGCGGCGACGACGTGCCTGGGCTCCAGAACCCGCGGACCCACCTGCCGGGAGACTGGTCGAGTCAGAGCGGAGCGCCGCCGAAACCGATCTCGTTTCCGTCCGGGTCCTGGTACGTGATCTTGCGCACGCCATTCGAATAGGTCTCGCGGCTCCTGGGCCGCAGGCCCCGATCAGCGATCCCGGTGACGCGGGCGTCGAGGTCGTCGACGAAGACCGTGTGTATGGCATGACCGGCGTGCCCGGGCCGATGCTCGATGTACACATACCGATGCTCGGCCAGCTCCCACACGGCCTCGGTGTCGTTCGGGACGAACGCCGGTGGGGAGCCGAGCAGCCGCTCGTACCAGGCCAGCGCCACTGCGTAGTCGTTCACTGGAATGCCTGCGAAGAGGTCGACGGCCATGGCGCCATGGTAGGTCCCACTGGTTGGACGCTCTCGTTTCCAGTCCTCACCCGTGGCGGCTCAGGTCGTGGAAGAAGTCCTCGATGACGTGGAGTCGTCCGGAGCCGGCGGTTTCGTCGTGGACGTATTTGCCGACGGCGATGGAACTGACCGTGGTGGCCGTCGCCCCGGATCTCGGTGAGCGCTGTCTGGAGACCATCCACCAGGCCAACTGGGTGCAGGACCTGTACGGCGACGACGTCCTCGACACGGAGGCGTCGGCCACGGCGGAATCCGTGTCGGGTGACACGGCCGGAACTTATCTCTGATCGAGATGAGCGACATTCCCAATCATCGCCTCAGGCGGGGAAGCACACGCGGCGGCTCGACGCTGCACACTTCGTGACCGCATCGAGGACGCTGCCGGCCACCGCACCCTGCTTCCGCTCGAGCCGACCTCTCGGTTCGGCCGATCAAGAAGGCGCTCTTGTCCGCATCGTCAAAAATCCGAAGCCTCCGTATGCCCTCGATGGCGAAGACCTCGCACGACGTGCCGGGCAGACTGGTCGCACTCTTCGCCGTCGCCTCCGGTATGACGGTCGCCAACCTGTACTACGCCCAGCCACTGCTGTCCTCGCTGAGCGTCGTCTTTCACGTCAGCGCGGCCACGGCGGGCACCCTGATCACGTTCACCCAGGTCGGGTACGTGATCGGCATGGTCTTTCTGGTCCCGCTGGGCGACCGGCTGGAGAAGCGCAGTCTGATCACCGCCCTTCTGACCATCACCACGCTCGCCCTGGTGGCGGCCGGACTGGCCACCGGCTTCCCCATGCTGCTGATCGCCTCACTCATCAGCGGCGCCACCTCGGTGGTCGCCCAGATCCTGGTGCCGTTCGCCGCGAGCCTCGCTCCCGACCACACTCGCGGCCGCGTGGTCGGCCGGGTGATGAGCGGCCTCCTCGCCGGCATCCTCCTCTCCCGCACACTCAGCAGCCTGGTCTCCGACCTCGCCGGCTGGCGCGTCGTCTTCCTCGGCTCCGCCGCCCTCATGGCGGCCCTCGCCGTGGCCCTGCGCGCGGCCCTGCCGCGGCAGGCACCGACCACCGCCATCCCCTACCATCTCGTGCTGCGCTCCACCGTGCGGCTGATGCGTACGCATCCCGCCCTGGTGCGCCGCGGCCTCTACCAGGCAGCGATGTTCGGCGCGTTCAGCGCCTTCTGGACCACCGTCTCTTTCCTGCTGACCGGTCCCGGCTTCCACTACTCGCCGATCGGAGTCGGCATCTTCGCCCTCGTCGGCGCGGCCGGTGCCGCCATCGCCCCGTTCGCCGGGCACTGGGCCGACCGAGGACTCGTACGGCCCATGACGGGCGTCGCCCTCGCCGTCGCCGCGCTCGCCTTCACGGTCGCGGGATTCGGCCGGCACAGCATCATCCTGATCGCCCTGGCCGCGATCTTCATCGACATGGCCGTACAGACCACACTCATCCTCGGCCAGCACACCGTCTACCAGCTCGACCCCGCCGCCCGCGCCCGCCTCAACAGCGCCTTCATCGCCACGTTCTTCGTCGGCGGCGCGCTCGGAGCCCAGTTCGGATCCGTCGTGTACCACATGGAAGGCTGGACCGGCCTCACCGTCCTGGGCGCCGTCCTCCCCCTGATCGGCCTTCTCTACTGGACCACGGAACGCCGACAGCACCGGTCGGCCAAGTCAGCAGGCACGACGGCCACATAGCCGGAGCCAACGCCCACAGCGCCGCCAAGGCGGCCGAGTGGAGCCTCACCAACGGCGTCGCCCGGCGGCGGTCATGTCAGACGTGTGCGAGGAGGCGCTCCAGCGGCCGGGGAACGCGCTCGAGGTCCAGGTGCGCGACCAGAGCCTGGGCGTAGAGGGCCTTGCGACCGCTGTGCGTGCCCATGAAGCGCCGCAGCTGGTGCTCCACGGGCCGTTCCCGCTGGGCCGGCTGGCCCTGGAAGGTGCGGAAGGGGCGCGTCTCGCCCTGGGCATCGATCACGCGCTGCACGCCCTCGGCGCCCAGAGCGCGTATCAGCTCGTCCTCGAGGTCGGCGACGCACACGTGGAAGCCCAGTGTCTCCAGTCCGGCGCGGGTGAGTCCGGACCCGAGGCCGACCCGCTCCAGATGACGCCGGAAATGCCGTTCCTCGCCGATGTCGCAGAGACCGGCCAGCGGGAGGTCCAGCCCCGGAGGACCGCACACGTCCAGGAAGCGCCCGATGCTCGTCGCACCTCCGAGCGGTACCACGGCCACACCCTCCGCTCCGAGGTCGCGGCCGTATCGCGTGCCCAGTGCTTCGAGCGCGAACTGATCACTGCTCCCCTCGACCAGCACGATCGTCCGCACACCGCCGCCGGCCAGCTCCCGCGCCACTGCGGCGGCCGTATCCGCCCCCGCCCCGCCGGCCGCCCACGCGACCAACGCCAGGCGGAATCGCCTCAACTCGTCCACGAGACCTCGCTTCCCGACGCCATCGTGGCACGGCCGCGATTCCGTGCGCACGCACGTTTTCCGGGGGCGACGGATCAAGGAGCCGGCGCCGGAAATGTGTCGCGCCTCGTGAGGGCGAGCCGTTGGCCTCCGGCTGAGCGGAGCGAGGTACGTGACCGCGAAGGGGGGCGGGCATGGAGACACCGCGTGCGGACGGACCGTCTGGGCCTGCTGCTCGACCAGTTCGACAAGGCCAGGGAGACGGCAGGTACGGCTGACCGGCCTCAGCGACGAGGAATACCTGTGGGAGCCGTGCCCGGTTGCTGGTCGATCCGGCGCCGGAACGAGGTGACGACGCCCAGGGCGTTCGGGCCGGACGTCTGGGTGCTCGATCAAGGCGCCCCGGAGATCCCGGCAGGCGAGTACGCAGAGGTCGCCCGGCAGGCCGCCGACGGCATGACCGTCGCCAGGATCGCCGAGGACTGGAGCGTGAGCGCCGAGCGGGTCGAGCAGGTCCTCGCCCACACGGGTGCGCCAGAGCCCGACGAGGTACCGGTCACGACCATCGCGTGGCGGCGGCACCTGCACTTCTGTTTCGCGGGCGAATGGGAGTGGACCTTCGGTGAGCGGCGGCAGGAGCCGAAGCTGTTGGTCGACTTCACCCCTTCCGCGGACCTGGCGCTCGAGCGGTCCTGGGCGCTGATCGACCGCCGGCGCGACCACGTCGCCACCATCACCGAAGAGCAGCTCGGCACGGTCGGCTTCCCGCTACCCGTACGGCTCCGCGCCCGACGATCCGTTCGTCTCCGTGCTGTGCGGAGCCAACTTCGAGACGCCCGCCCGGATTGACAACTCCCTGCCATTGCCGGGGCGTTGGCCGGGCGAGCCGAACTCGCGGGCCCGGGCGCGAGGATCGGCGGCTCGGCGATCGGGGAGGCGCCGCCTCCGCGGACCCGGTCCCGCGCTCTTTCGCTGACGCCGTGGGGCACGCCGAGCGGGCACCGGAATCTGCGCGCCGACGGTCGCCCAGACCGCCGACCCCGGGCGACAGCACGGGGGCGCGTCCCGAGTCGCGACAAAGCACCGGCCGGGTCGGCACCCCGCCCATCCTTTCCCTCCCCCTGATCGCCCTTCCCCACTGGTCCACAGAACGCCGACAGCGGGGGCCGGCCAAGGCGAGCACGACGGACATGCGACACCGGCCAACTGTGAGGTGCTCACCTTCGGGGCCCCGCCCGTGCTGAAACGCCCCCGGCGGGCTCGCGCACCTTTCGCGAGCCCGCCGGGGGTTGTGGAGTGCGGGTCAGCTGATCCGGCCCGCGTAGCGGTAGCCGTCGGCGGCGGTGACGATCACGTCGTAGTAGCCGTCGCCGTTCGTCGGCCACTCCACGACGGTGGGCGCGCCCTGGTCGGCGTACACCGTCTTGTGACCGCCCTCGAAGTCGTTGGCGGTGAGGGTGAAGCGGACCTGGTCGCGGCCGCCGTTGGACAGCTGCAGCCGCAACGTGCGGTGGCCGGGCACGAGTCCGGCCTTGACCTGCGGGACGGCACCGGCGTTCCGGCCGCCCGGGACGACGGTTCCGGCGAAGGACCGTACGAAGCGGTCCGGGCCGTAGACGCTGAAGGAGTACTTCCCGTCCGTCGTCGCGGTGTCCCACACGTAGCTCTTCGCGCCGTCCTTGGTGACGGTGAACGGCGTCCCCGCGAATTCCCGGTACGCGTCCGGGAACACCTGCATGCTCACGCCCTGCGAGCCCTCGTTGGTGAGGGCCGCGGTGACCTTCCCGCTGGAGCGGTCGACGGTCACGGTGGCGTGCTGCTGGTAGGGAACGGGCCGCACCTTCAGACGACCGGACGGCGGCACCGGCAGCGCCTGCTTCCCGGCGGCCGGGATCGCGTTGGCGATCGACGGCAGGGTCCGGTCGTGCTCCGCGGCTGCGACGAGCACGTCGACCGAGGGGAGTTCGTTCGAGTTCGCCGACGACCGCTACCGTCCCGACATGGTCACGTTCTTCGTCCACGACGAGCGACCTCGCGTCACTCCCGACGCGGGGGACTGAGCCGCCAAGCGGCGTGCCCCACAAGCGCCTGCCCACGATCAGGTCGGTGGAGTCGTGGAACGCCGGGATGCGGTTCAGCGTGCGCACCAAGCCTGCGGGACGGCCGGTTCGGTACAGGGTTCGCGCCCAGGCACTGGACGACACCGGAGGTACGCGAACGGCACACCGGGCGCCGTGTCCTCCGCATCACGCACCCCACCGAGGACCCTGCCGGCCCATCGGCCTGAGATGCCTCGCGCGGAGTCGACGGAGGGCTCCCCGCAATCGTGGCGAGTATTGCGGGGAGCCGTCGTTGAGACCCGTCAGTGGGCCTGGGCGGGCAGCACCTGGATGGTGCCGCCGACCGCCCGCTCGCCCGTCGCGTCCGAAGGCTTGTTGACCAGGACGCCGCCCACAGCCATGGCGGTCGAGCCGCCACCGTCGAGGTTGAGTGCATCCACGGCGCCGAGCGAGCGCATGAAGGCCGCGGCCTCCTGGAGGGTGAAGCCCTCGCTGCCGCCGGACTGACGGCCGTCCACCGTGGCCAGGATCAGCCGGCCCCGGGCGTCGACGCCGGCCATGGTGCGCGGCTGCCGGGTGTTCGCCCAGGCGTAGCCGAAGGAAAGGTCCTGCGGGTCGACCACGCCCTCGGCCGCCGCGTCGATGCTGATGCGGCCGTCACGCACGAGGGTGGGGGCGGCGCTGACGATGCTGTCGTCGCCGTCGAGGGGCACACGCCCGCCCTCCGTGTCGCGGACGACCTCCGACACGCCGATCCGCTGTCCGGTCCCGGCGTGAGCGGTCAGCCAGTCGGCAGCCGATCCGATGCCCTGGAGCACCGTTCCACCGACCGGGACCGTGCCCCCGCGCGCACCCGCCGACACCACACGGCCGGCGCCGTCCAGCACGACCTGCGTGCCGGGTCCGGTGGGCAGCGGCTCCTCGAACGCGTCGGTGAACAGCACCAGATCGTCCGTCGCCTTGCACGTGACGTCCTGCCAGGGCAGCTCGCTCGGGGTCCCGCCCGGACGTCCGCAGTCCCGGATGAGCCCGGGCACCCGGTTGATGCCCTGGGCCTGGTAGCGGGCCGCGCCCGCACGCACCGTGACGGTCGTCGTCAGGTCCGCCACCCGCACGTGCCGGCCGCCGTCGCCGATGATCAGCGACGCCCGCGATCCGGCTGCCATCGACTCCAGCCGCCCGCGGTCCGCGCTGAGGCCCGACTGCGTGCCCTGCACGCCGTCGGCGTTGGAGGTGACGAAGAACCCGGCGTTGACGCCGACCAGGGAGCCGAGCTTCGCCGCGACCGACGACGTGGTCACCCGCTGCGCGACGTTGCCGTCGTGGGTGCCCTCGACCGTGCCGGTGAAGGCGTGCGGATCGATGACCGCGACGTGCACGTTCTCCCGGTCGGCGGGCTGCTCGGCGTCGTAGCCGGTCCAGTCGGCCGAGGTGTGGAAGCCCGCCGCCGTGACCGCCCGGGCGGCGGTCTGGGCGTCCGCCTGGGTGGCGTACGAACCGATCCTCACCCGCACGCCCATGACACCGCGCGGGGTGTCGGCGTAGTCGGGCCAGCGCACCGTCTCCACCCGCGGTTCGAAGCCGCCGGCGCGCAGCTGCTGCGCCGTGGTGTCGGCCCAGGACTGCGGGCCCACCGCCGCCCAGGTCGCGGCGCCGCTGAGGCGGCCGGTGGCCGGGGCCTGAACGGTGACCGTCCAGAACGGCTTGGCAGCAGCGTTGTCGATGGTGGCACTGCGCACCTGCACGCCGGGCGCGACCGTCTGCGTCGTCCACGCGGGGGTGTTCAGGGCCGGGGTGGCCGTCGTGGCGACGGGCGGGGCGGCCTGCGCCGTCTCCCAGATCCCGCCCGAGGTGACGACGGCCAGCACGGCTGCGGTGCTCAGCAGGAGCCGTGCCCGCGCTGCGGACCGGGTGGTGTACTTGTGGATCATGGTTTCCTCTCGATTCCACGGCGAGGGGGACTGTGCGGAACGGCCGCCGACTGCCGTTGCCTGCACTGGACTTCGATGCACGTTCACGGGTGGCGTACCGTGATCGTCCGCTCTGTGGTGACGCCGTTGACCGTCACGCGCAGTAGCGCGGTGCCGGCGCGCAGCGCGGTCAGCCGCCCCGTCGCCGGGTCGTAGGAGACCACTTGGTTGCCGTGGTGGTCGCCTCCCGCCCCGTCCGGGTCCGCCACCTGGACGCGCGTGCCGGACCAGATCGCGCTGACCGGCCAGGCCACCGGGACGGTGCGGGTACCGTCCTGGACGACCGTCGCGGACGCGTCCGCCAGGTCACCGACGGCCAGGGTGTCCGGCGCGCTGAGGTTCACCGCGTCGGCGCGAGTGTGCACCTCCGCCCGCAGCCAGGTCTCGGAGTCGCCGGACGGCACGTCGAACGGGTCCTTGATACGTCCGTCCGCCGGGTCGATGCCCAGCATCGTCCAGCCGGTGAAGCCGCCGTTGTCGGGCGTACTGGCGGGATTCTTGCCGGAGTTGCCGTTCACCAGGTACGGCACGCCGTCGATCGATGTCGCGGAGAACGCTCCGACGTGGCCGGCGACGAACGCGGCGGACTTGTGGCCCTCGGTCCGGAAGCCGGCGAGCCACTGCTCGACCAGCGCGGCCTCCTTGCGGTCGCCGAGCTGGCTGGCCTTGTCCGTCAGGGGGTCCTCGGTCGGGTGATGCTCGAGCACCACGACACCGCTGACCGAGCGGTCGGTGGCTGCCGAAGCGAGCTGGTCGTGCAGCAGCTGGAGCTGGGCGAAGCCGCCGCCGCGCAGGGTGCCGCTGGAGGTGTCGAGGGTGATGAAGCGGGTGCCCTGGACGTCGAAGACCGACGTCGTGTCGCCGAAGGCGGCCTTGAAGTTGACGGTGGTTCCGAGGCCCATCACCTCGTGGTTGCCGGGGACGTAGTGCCACGGGACGGTGCCGCCGGTGCGGGCGTCGAACTCGTCGAGGAGCGTGCGTGCGAGCGCGAAGTCCTCCGGCGATCCCTCGTCGACGAGGTCGCCGTCGATGACCAGCAGGTCCGGCTTGGCATCGGCGATCTCCGCAAGGGTCCGGCGGGCCGCCTGGACCTGCGGGCTGTCGGGGTCACGGGCGACGAACTGGGCATCGGACATGACGGCGACGCGCAGCGGACGGCCGTCCACGGTGCCGTCGGTCACCACCACCGGGTCGGCGACCTTCGGCTGGGCGGGCAGCTCCACGTCGGGGGCGACCTTGACCTTGAGGTCGCTGACGGTGACCTGGCCGGTGTACGAGCGTGCCGCGCTGGTCTCCAGCAGCCGTACCCGCTGGAACGTGATCGGGTAGGGGGTGCCCACGGGCACCGGGAACTCGACCTTGCGCCAGCCGGTCCAGGTGATCAGGGGGCCGTCGAGGTTGGCGGTCACGCCCGCGCCCGTGCGGTACTGCAGGCGGGGCCACTCGCCGTTGCCGTCGCCGTTGATCCACATGGTGACGGACTGCGGCTGGCCGGGCAGCTGGATCTGCTGCGGCGGCACGGCGTACTGACCACGCGTGGCGGTGGACTTGGTGAAGTCGTACGTCAGCTTCAGGCCGGGCGAGCCGTCGTGGCCGGGGGCCGGGGTGACCGAGCCGCCGGGGGCACGGTCGTTGGCCGAGGTCCAGGAGGCGGCGTCGGAGAGGTCCGCGAAGGTCTTCTCGGCCAGGCCTACAGTGACGGCCACGTCGGTGGTCATCTTGCCGACCGTCAGGTGCAGCGTGGCGGAGGCGCCGTCGGCGAGGCCGCGTACGGTGAACGTGGCGTCGTCGGCGGGCTGCACCGAGACGACGCCCTCGCCGCCGGTGACCTTGACGTCGGACGCCTCGATCGGGGCGGTGTCGCCGAGGGCGTCGTAGCCGGTGACCGTCAGACGGGCGGTGTCGTCGACGCCGTCCAGCGCCACGAGGCTGCTGGTCGGGGCGATCCGGACCGCGGGCGCGAGGACGGTCAGCTCCGCCGATCCGGTGGCACCGTGGGCGGAGGACGCCATCAGGCGGGTGGTGCCGGAGTGCTTTCCGGTGACGACGGCGGTGGCGTCCTGTCCGGAGAGGACCGACACCTGGTCGTCGCCGCGCCAGTGCACCCGGCCTGCGGGCACGGGCGCGTACGTCTCGTCGTGGGCGAGTGCCCGCACGGTGCGGTGCAGTCCCGGGAAGACCTTGTCGGAGCGGTCCGCGGTGAGTGCGGGAACGACGCGGAAGCCGCGCACCGTGCCGGAGCCGGGCGCCGCGAACAGGCCGAGGCCGTTGGCGACCTGCCTCTCCGAGCCGTCCGAGGGGCTGTTGATGAGGCCCGTCACGCTCTCGCCGGGCAGCCGGGCGGCCATGGTGGTGGAGCCGCCGCCGTCCATGTTCAGGGCGTTCCGGGCGCCGAGGCCCTTCATGAAGTCGCCCAGTTCGTTGAGGTCCATGCCACGGCTGTCGGTCTGCTTGCCGTCGATCGCGACCAGGTACATGGTGCGGCCGTCGGCGGAGAAGCCCACGCTGGTGCGCGAGGTGGCGGTGACGGTGTCGCCGTCGGTGAAGTGCTTCACCTCGCCGTCCGCGACCAGGACCTGGCCGCCGCCGACGGCGACCGCCACGTCGCCGAAGTCGGCGCGCGGACGGTAGGCGACGGTGACCGCGTCCCCGGGGACGAGTCCGGCCAGGGCGTCGGCGCCCGCCTCGCGGCCCAGCAGCACGCTGGTGCCCGCTGGGATCGGGCCGTCGCTGACGGACGTGTGCACCTCGGTGACCTTGCCGTCGCGCAGCCACACCTCGGTGACCCGGTCCGCGCCGCTCACCGGCTTGGTCCGCGGGGACGGCCCCCACTGGTCGGTGAACAGGCCGATGCCGCCGGCCGCCAGGACCGGGGAATTGACGCCGGACAGCTTCAGGTGCTGCGTGCCGCCGACCGTCGCCTCGCCCTCCAGGAACACCTGGGCGAGCCAGCCGAGGCCGTCCGCGCCGATGGCGACGGTCTGATTGCGGCCCGGGGTGGGCGAGTTCAGCAGGCCGTCCGCGCGCGAGACCGCGGCGCCGACCGGGGCCTCGGTGTCGTTCATGTCGAAGTAGTCGCCGTTGATCGCGGCGACCGCACCCGTACGCTCCGCCTGCTCGGTCACCCGGGACTTCCCGGTGACCGTGCCGGAGGAGATGTAATCCACGCTGAGCCGGTCGTCGGCGAGGTCCGCGACGAGTACCTGCCCTCGCACCCAGCCGCCGGCCTCGAAGCGGTCGAAGCGGGTGAGGTTCAGGCCGGGTGCGATCGGCGTGCGCGTCTCTCGCGTGACGATCGACTGTCCGGGAGTGCTCGGGATCAGCCCCTGCCCGGAGCCGCCGGGCCGGGGCGCCTCGACGGGGGCCGACACGAACTGTCCGGGTGTGAGCGCCTGGGCCGTCGTCATCATGCCGGCGCCGATGCAGAACGCCGTGGCCAGGGCGAGGACAGCGGCACCACGCCGTGCCGCGTGGCGCGGTCCCGGGGCGCTGGGGGCGGAGGTAAGCGGCACGAGCGGGCTTCTTTCCGTACGGGAGTCGTGGACGGCGCTCAGTGGATGCGCCGTTGGTGTTGCCGCGCCGTGCTTTGAGTGACCATCAGCGATGCGGAACATGAACATCCCGGCGCGGGGCCGGCTGCGCCCGGCCCGCGCCGACACGTCAGACGAGGCTGTGCGGCTCCCTGCCGTGCCCCTGCGATCCGTGTCCGTGGCGGACGGGGCGCAGCCCGGACAGGTCGTGCCGTACGACCGTGTTGCGGTCGGCGACGCTCGCGCCGAGTGCGAACTGCGGCCAGTACCCCAGGATCTCCATGCGGCTGCGCTCGCTCCACCGACGGGCCGGCTCGCTGCGGCTCTTGTAGAAGTTGAGCGCGTAGCCGCCCGTGTGCAGGCGCAGCAGGGAGAACCCGCCGGGATACTCCTTGGCGGCGGCGATCTCCTGGTGGGTGACGTGCAGGGCGAGCGGGCTGATCGTGCGCTTGTTGCGGTGCGTGTGACCCGCGTGGTGCAGGAAGAGACCGGGCATGCGGGAGTAGTCCTGCAGGATCGTGGCCGCCTGTGCGGCGTCCAGCGAGTTGCTCGGGCTGATGGGGAACGCCGAGTCCTGCACGACGAGCGGATGGTGGCCGAAGACGATCGTCGGACGGTCCTGGTCGCGGTGCAACTGATCGCGGAACCATGCCAGTTGGTCGGGGGAAAGGGATCCGGCGTCACCGCCGTTGCCCGGCTTGTCATAGGTGTCGATCCCGATGACGCGCAGCCCGTTCAGCGTCCGGGTGAAGTAGGTGCGTTCCGCTTGCGCGGGGAAGAACCGGTCCGCGAAGCAGTCGTTGCCCTGCCACTGGCCGGCGCGGCACGTCGCGTACGGATCGCCCAGGTGCGCCCGGTCGTGGTTGCCGCGGGTGACGAAGTAGTCGTCCAGGTACGCGCCGAACCTGCCCAGCAGTTGATGGGCCTTGCTGAGGTCGACGGGTACGGCCTCGGCGGAGATGTCGCCCGCGGCGAGCAGGTAGTCGGCGCCGAGCGCCGACACGTCCCGCACCAGGGATTCCAGCATGACCTCCGGGTACGGCGGCAGGCCCGGCTCCTGCTGGATGCCTATGTACTGGGGCTGCCCGCCGACGAGTCCGGCCTGGGTCTCTCCCATATGGAGGTCGTTGCACAGGGCGATGGTGAACAGATGGCGCCCGGGCGGGGGTTGGGGCGTGGTGAAGCTGTAGGGGCCGGTGCCGTCGAGGCCGTGGTCGGAGGTGCCGACGGCGTTGCCGCTGATCAGGGTGAAGGCCGTCGGAGGGACGGGCTTGCCGCGCGAGGTGGCCTGGTAGTAGTAGGTCCGGCCCGGCTCGAGGCCGGTCAACTCGACGTAGTGGTAGGGCGTGTGGGAGGACAGACCGGCAGCGACGCGGTTCAGGCGGCCGGGGTGGGTCCCCCAGCGCACCTCACCGTCGGCGGGTGCCGGCACCATGCGGCCGAGTCCGTCGTCGGTACCGGTGTAGCCGGTGTACCAGGTGATGATGGCACGGTCCTCGGTGAGCGTGACCAGTTCGAGGTTGGCGGGAGAGATGTCGTCGCCGCTGGTCGCGGCCGAGGCGACGCCGTGGAACGCCGTGGCGGTGACGGGCGCGGCGGCGGCCACCGCCGACCAGCGCAGGAGGTCTCTGCGGGTGAAATCGCATCCGGGCATGCCGCCTTGAGTAATCGCCGCGCCTGAACATGGCATGTACGAGTCGTCAAGCCCGGCATTACTTTGCGAACTCGTTCGACGGGTGCGCCGGCCGTACAGCGGTCATGAACTTCCCGGCCGCCCAGGTCTCGAGGCGTGATCGCCGGCCGGATCGGGGTCAGGAGTGGGCGCTCTCGTCCCGCAGGCCCGTCGGCGGTGGGGGAAGTGGCGGGTGCACCTGCCGGGTGGAGGGGTCGTCGTCCAGATCCCCGCGGAGGGCGGCGATGGCGAAGGCCACCATGGAGGCCAGGAGGAGGAGCGCGATCGGCCCCCAGATCGCCGGGATCGACCACATCGGCCAGTCGTTGGCCGCCTGCGCCCAGAGCGTGAGGATGGCCGCGCCTCCCAGGCCGACCCCGTGCCACCGCACCACGGTCGCTGCCTTGGCCTGACGCCGGTTCCCTCGCGCGAACAGTGGCCAGAGAGAGCCGACCAGAGCTGTCAGTCCGAACGAGAGACAGGCGAGCGTCCCGCCGAGGCGGTCCTCGGGCCACTCCAGGGGCCCGGAGGACGTCTCCTGCCGCTGTCCGTGCGTGTCCCGTACCTCGACGACCCGACCGTGCCAGATCAGGCCGACGACCTTGTCGCCCGGTTCCAACCCCGAGACCACCGGATCAGTTTGACGGAATGTCACCTGCCACGACTTGCCGGACGGCAGCAACAGCTCCGCCTCCGGCGCCAGCCGCTTGCTGCCGCGGTGGAGAGCGGCTTTCCGAACCGTGAAGTCCTGCTCCCACAGGCACCCCGAGGCCTTCACCGGCACCGAGGCGCACACCGGCGCGGCGCGGAACTCGCGTTCCCGCTCCAGCGCACCGCGCATCTCGGAGGCCGTCGCCACACCGCCGCCGAGAGCGATGAGGGCGAGCAGCAGCCACACCACGCTCCCTGCCGACTCGTCCCTTCCCGACCTCACCGCGGCCCCCGCCTTTCCCACCGTTCCCCCGTCCGTGTATTCGACCACGCGGCGCGATCATCGTCCACGTGCGCCACCGGCAGTGGACGACCGCACAGGATTGCCGGGGCGAGGCAACCGGAGGGTGGCCCGGGGGCGGGGGCGGCGCTCGGTGGGCGCCGCCCCCGCCCCCCCCGGAATGTTCAGCGGCGGCCGTCGGACCGCTTGCGGTGCAGGGTGAACTGCTCGAAGACGCTCAGCTCGCCGTGCGGCTTGTTGACGTTGTAGTACGTCACATGCATCCGCGTGGTGTCACCGGGGAAGCGGCCGGCCGATCTCGCGATCGTCGAGGACGTGCCGGGCGAGAACCTCGAGCGGCTTCTCACGCGCGACCCGAGCGCGGCGGCCCCGGTCATGGCCCGGCTCCGGGAGGCGCTGGAGGCGATGCGGCGTCATCGGGAGTCCACGTACGGCAAGGTGGCCGTGGTCGACGGAGGAGGCATGTCGCGCGGGACGTCGTGCGAGGGGGTCGTCCTGGACCGTGCCCTGCGGGACCTCGCCGAGGCGGCGTCGCGTGATCCGCGGATCGCGGCCGCCCGCGACCGGCTGGAGGAGCGGCTGCTCGATCTGGCGGCGACGGTACGGCCGCGCGCGGAGTACGCGGCCGTGCACGGCGAACTGGGGCCCGACCATGTGTTGGTGGACGTGAACCGGAACCCGGTGGTGATCGACATCGAGGGCTTGATGTACTTCGACGTCGAGTGGGAGCACGTCTTTCTGCGCATCCGTCTGGACGACGACCCCTACCGGCCGCTTGGCGGACGGACTGGACGAGCACCGGCTCGCGCTCTACCTGCTCGCACAGCGTCTGTCACTGACGACGGGCCCGCTGCGGCTGCTCGACGGCGACTTCCCCCACCGGACCGTCATGGCGGTAATCGCCGGTCACAACCTCAAGAAGGCGCTGGCCCTGGTCCGCTTCTGAGCGCCTGCGGCCGAGGCCCCGTCTCCCGGAGCCACGGAGCACGCTCGAGCCTCGCGCCGCCCTGGCACCTGGACCGTTCGGCCCAGGTGCCAAGCCCTTTACCGCGAATTCACCGGCGAATCTCTACCCGCGTAGCCTCTCCATGCGTTGTCATGAACCCGACCGTCAGCTGCGTTCACCACCACTGGAGTCACCGGGAGGACGCATGCCGACCCCCGCCTCACCGCCAGGACTTCCGGAATCGAGGAGAGAAGGCTCATGAACACTGCAGCAGACGCCGGCCGGGGACCTGACCGGCGCAGCATTCTCCGTGGTGCGCTCGGGCTCAGCGCCGCGCTCGGTGCGGCGGCGGCCGTCGACCTGGGGTCGGCCTCCCGCGCCTCGGCCTACGGCTGGACCCGCACCCTTCAGCAGGGCTCCACCGGTGCCGACGTGAAAGAACTGCAGATCCGTATCGGCGGCTGGGCAGCTCCCAGCGCCCAGCAGACCTACATCGCGTGGGACGGCGACTTCGGCCCGGCCACCTACAACGCGGCCAGACGGTTCCAGTCCGCGTACGGTCTCACCGCGGACGGCATCGTCGGCCCGCAGACCCAGAGCGCGCTCAACAGCCTTGAGAGCTCCGACGGTTCCACCGCACACTTCGAGTGGAGCGAGTTCTACTCCCACGACGGCTCCGGCTTCAGCGGCGGCAAGGTGGGCTCCGCCGAGGTGAAGGAGAACGTGCGCCGGCTGATGTACAAGCTCGAGGCCGTGCGCAAGAAGTCCGGCGACAGCCCGATCACCATCAACTCCGGCTTCCGCAGCACCTCCTACAACGCCTCGGTGGGCGGTGCCTCCAACAGCATGCACGTCTACGGCGACGCCGCGGACATCGTGGTCTCCGGACACACCACCCTCCAGGTCTACAAGATCGCCGAGACCTGCGGATTCTCCGGCCTCGAGGCCTACACCCACTCCTGGCAGCACGTGGACAGCCGCGTCCAGTACCCCTCCTACGGCTCCGGTTCCTGGTGGTGGGAGAGCGGCACCGTGTGACCCTTCGCCGTGCCGCCGGCCCGGCGCCGATCAGCACCGGCGCTCACCGCGGCCGCGACGGCGGGTTGGTCCAGGACGGCTGGTTCTGCTGACGCCCGCGACCACGGCAGCGCCGTCGGGGCCGGTCCTCCCGCGGGCCGGCCCCGACGGGAAGTCGGCCGCCGTCGCACGGTCTGGTTCCCACAGCCACGGAACCGCTTCGGCCCAGGATGTGGCCCGGGTCCTGCGGCCGCGCGGCGCGCTCGCCGAAAGCGGCCGGCAGGGCGAGGATGTAGCGACGTTCGCCCGTCACGCAGAAGCGGCCGGCGGGCTGCGCGCCTACGTCGGGCTTCCCCCGGAAGATCAGGGATGCTGACCCGCCGGCCTCAGGGGCCGCCCGCGTTGCCCCGTTCGGTGTCCGCTCCCCCGCGTGCGATCCGTGCCAGGTCCGTCATCAGGGCCTCCAGCCAGGACACGGACGCGTAGTACAGGCGCGGTGCGCCGGGTGGCTCCTGCGTGAACGCCTGCGGTGCCGGATCGATCGACGGCACCGGCGCGGTCGGGGTGTCGCCGCCGGGATCCAGTGCCGCCGAGACCAGCAGCATCCGTCCGGCCACCCGGTCCCCCAGGCCGCCGACCGACTCGGCCGCCACCGGCCCAAGCTCGCCGACCGGCGGCTTCAGCAGCCGCTCCGACCCCCACAGGGTGTGGTGACCGGCCATCAGAGTCGCCTGCCAGTCCACACCGGGGGGCGTCACGGCACGTCCCCGGCCGCCGAAGGGCATCGGCTCGCTCTGGAACTGCGCGTACGCGGACTCCGCCAGCACGACCGCGCTCCGCAGCGACCGGTGGCCCGTCACCCCGGGCGGCGCGGCCGCCGCCCCGTCACCCGCCACCGAGGCACTGGTCGCCACGACGATCTCGGCCGCCCTGCGGAGCAGTTCCGCCGCCGCACGGCGCAGCTCGTCGTGGGCGCCGCGGGGCCAGGCCAGCAGACCGAAGACGGCGCCGATCGCGCTGCCGATCAGCACGTCGAGCACCCGCGCCTCCGCCAGATGCCACGTCGGCGTCGCCAGCTGGGCGAAGACCAGAGCCACGAGCACGGTGAACAGGCCCTGCGCCCAGCCGACGCCCTTGACCGGCCCCACCGTGAAGGCGAACAGCAACCAGACGGGCAGTACGACGGCGTAGACCCAGGTCTCCGTCCCCACCAGGAGCAGCGTCCCGACGGTCAGCAGCGCCCCGGCCAGCGTGCCCGCGAGCGCCCGGCGGATGGTGCTCCATGTCTCGTCCATGGTGGTCCGGGTGAGGGTGAGTGTCGCCAGCGTGGCCCAGAATCCGTGCGGCAGTGTGTCCACCCCTGCCACGAGCCGGGCCGCGGTCAGGGCCAGGGCGATGCGCACCGCGTTCTGGAAGAACACCGAGCGGCGCCCGGAGTGACCGCGCACCCGGTGCCACCACAGGAACGGCGCCCGGGTCCGGGCGTACCAGAAGCGTCCCGGCGCCACCTCGGCCCGCGCCTTGCGGCCGTGCACCGCGAGATCGGCCGCGGTGCCCATGGCCAGCGCTCCGTCGGCGATCTCCAGGACGGCGGCGTGCCGGCGCAGGACGGCCGGTGGGAAGTCGGTCGCGGGAGCGGCGCCGTCCGGGGCGACGGAGGCTGATGCGCCGTCGGGGACGGGGCCCGCGGACAGGGCCGACAGGTCCGCGCGTGCCACGGCCAGCTCGTCGGACTCGGATACGGGGGACCGGCCCGCCCGCAGGCATGTGGCGGTCGCGGTGGCCAGTGCCGCCACCGCCTCCAGTACGGCACTGACTTCGGCTCCCGGACGGCCGCCCGGCGCGGGCTGCAGCAGCGCCAGCCGGCCGAGCAGGGTACGGGTGGTCAGACCCGCGTGGGAGAGGGCGCGGTCGCGCAGCCCGGCTCCCGCCGGGCGTTCCGCCTCGGGCACCGTCAGGGACCGCAGCGCGTGCGCGGCCTCACGGGCCGCCTGGATGTCCGCACCGGTGACGGCATACGGAGGCGTGGCCAGCAGCGTCGCGCAACGCGCGGCGGCCGTCGCGGCCCCGGCGACCCGCTCCCGGTACGTCGGCGGGGCGGGCTCGGGAAAGATCAGCGCCTCGGCGGCGATGAGCAGGGCCAGCCCGGTGGTCGTGCCGACCAGTCGATCGTCGAGCTGGGAGGGATCGTACGGCGGGAAGGACGGCAGCATGTACAGGAGTTGCAGGCCCGGCGCCGCTCCTGCCGGGCGCGGGCCGCCCACGGCGGCGAACGCCAGCGAGAAGCCGACCACCAGCATGCCGACGACGGCGCTCCACGTCCGTACCGACAGATAGGTGCCGACGACCACCAGCAGCCAGCACACCGGCACCAGACGGAGCACCACCACGGCTCGCTGCCGCCCGGTGCCCGGGATCTTCGACAGGCCGGCCAGCGCCACGGCGGCGAAGAGGGCGTAGGTGGCCGCGACGGGGTTGTCCAGGCCGTAGCGGAAGAGGTAGAAACCGGCCGCGGCGACCAGTGTCACGCGTACCGCCCGGCGGCCCGAGGCGGCGTAAGCCTTCGGGAAGCCACCGGCTCGCACACCACACACCCCTTCAGAATCACTCACCACCGTGCCCGGGGCACGTCCCCCGCGTGTCATCACGAGAGCTGCCACCCCCAGGTGTCGGGACGTCACGAGAGTAGGCAGGAAGGGTGGGCCTCACATCTCGTGATCCGTGCTGTCCTCGGTTGGTGGGACGGGCCTGCCGTGCCGCGGACCGCCCCGTCCTCCACCCTGGTGGCAGGAAGGAAGCTCCGTGACGACGAGTACCGGAAGGGCGCCGTCCGTGGACAGACTCCGTTCGCGCCGTCGGGCCGCCGGTGCGTCGCGGTGGCGGGAACGGGCTCGACGGCTGGTCGCCTCCGCCCGATCCGCGCACCAGCGTGCGGAGACCCGGTTTCCGGTGGTAACCCGTCTCGCGGACCGCATGGTGTCCGTGAACATCTTCGACTCGGCCACGCGCCTGGCGGCGCAGTCCTTCTCGGGGAAGGCGACGTTCAGTCTTGTGGGGCTGACGACGGCAGGCCATGCGCAGGTCTCGGTCCCGGCATGAGTGGGAACGGCAGCGGCGGCCTATGCGATCCGGCCGAGTCCCGGCAGCAAGAACCCGTTCGCCGTTCCGGATGCGAGCACGAACCCGGCGCAGAAGCGCTACGAGGCCACGATGCGGGCCGGGATCGCTGCCGGCACCAGCGGCAGCACCTTCGCCGCCACGGCGAACAGCGCCTCTTCCGGATCTGGCTTCCTGGTCCTGAGGGTCTACGTGCCGGCCCAGGCGTCCGTCCCGTCCGGCGAGGTCCCGCTGCCGGCCCTGTCGATCCAGCGCAGGGGTGGCAGCCGCAACTCCCTGCCGACCTGCCCCGGGCCGGATCGAGGCAAGGTCCCGCGGGCCCGCTGGTCGGAGAGCTGAGGAAGCTGGTGAAGGAGAACGCCCCCGCGGGCGGCTTCGAGGGCTGCGGGAACCCCACTCCGAGCGCTCCGGGCTTCGCGGTGCCCGACAAGGCCGGTGGGCTGTTCCCCAACCCGTACAACCAATACCTGTGTACGCCGCTCGCTCACGAGCCGGGCCGTATTGCCGTCGTCCGCGGCAAGGCGCCGAGCTTCCCCAACACCCGTGAAGGGCAATCGGTGTTGACCACGACCCAGGTCCGGTACTGGTCGATCTGCCAGAACCAGTGGCAACTCCCCTACCCGGCAAGCTCCTGCGCCGCCGACTTCCAGACGGCCCTGGACAAGCAGGGGAACGACACCTACGTGGTGTCCACCCAGCAGGACCGCCCCGCCAACGCGACCGCGGCGAACGGGATTACCTGGATCGACTGGGGCCCACCGATGTGAAGAGCCTGCTGCTCTTCCGGAACGTGCGTCCGGCGCAGGACTTCCCCAACGCCATCCAGAACGTGGCGAAGGGCCAGGACCCGGCGAAGGTGATGGGCGCGTAGTTCCCGACCGTCACCTACTGCACGAAGGAAGCCTTCGCCGAGGGCGGTCCGGACGCCTGCCCGGGGTCCTGAGAAACCGCAGCAGCAGGCGGCCTACGGCCGGAGTTCCGGGGGTTCCTCGTCGAAGCCCAGGTCGGTCTCGACGTCGTAGCCCACCGGGTCGTGTCCCGGTGTGGAGTGGGCGATGTCCGTGGCGAGATCGAAGGCGGCGTTCTCGGCGGCCTCGGAGAGGGCCTCCTCCTCGCGGCGCTGCACCGCCTGCTCGTGATGCTCGGCGATCCGCTCGACGATGCCGCGGACGCCGGGATGGTGGTGGGACCCCTCGGATTCGCTCATGCCACAATTTTTGGCGTGGACAGTGCATTTCACACCACCGTCGTGTGAACGGACGGAGACGTCAAGGGATATGCCGGGTTGCCGTACGAGCTGTCGGCCGCCCCGCTCACCGATCTCGACTGTCAGGCGCGCTCGCCGGTTCCGCGTACCACCGCCACCGGACACTGCGCGTGATGCAGCAGAGCCTGACTGACCGAGCCCAGAAGCAGTCCGGTGAGGCCGCCGCGACCCCGCGCGCCGACCACCACCAACTGGGCGGACCGGCTCGCCTCGATCAGTGCCTCCCGAGCCCCGCCCCGGACCGTCTTCTGCTCCACCACCACACCCGGGTACCGCTCCTGGCGCCCGGCGAGTGCCTCGGACAACAGTCGCCGCTCCTCCTCGGCGAGCACGCCCGGCGGGTTCGCGTACGGCACCGATGCGTCCTGCGGCTCCTGCATCGGCGCGTTCCACGTGGTCCAGGCGTGCAGCGCCACCAACGGCACCTCGCGCCGGGCGGCCTCGGCGAAGGCGAAGTCCACGGCCTTCTCGCCCGCGACCGAGCCGTCGACGCCGAGCACGACGGGACCATCGGCGTGCGGCTCCTCCCGCACCACCAGCACCGGACACCGACCGTGCGCCGCCAGGTGTACGGCCGTCGACCCGATCAGCAGCCCGACGAAACCCCCCATGCCGCGGGATCCGACCACGACCAGTTCCGCGGCACGCGACTCGGCCGTCAGCACCGTCAGCGGTTCGCCGGTCACCACGGCATGCGTGACGTCGACGTCGGGTGCCACGGTCCGCGCGCGTTCCACCGCCTCGGCGATCAGGCGCTGGACCATGTTGCGGAGTCCCCCCTCCTTCGGGCCGAGCGGCGAGGGTCCCATCGGTACGTGCATGGCGGGCCAGAGGAAGGCGTGCACCACCCTCAATCCCGCACCACGCCATCGCGCCTCCCGCGCCGCCTCTGCCACGGCCGCAAGGCTCGAGGGCGCTCCGTCCACGCCCACGACCACGACACCGCTCATCGGGCTTCCACCTCCGGACGCCGAGGACCCACCTCCAGGTTCACCCGGGCCACGGCCTGCCACGAGTCGTGACTCCGCCTCACGGCCCGGCGGTGCGGGCCGGTCACACGAGCGCTAGTGGTGGGCGTCGGCCTGCCGGGGTCGTGCGCGCGGCGCCTTGCGCAGCGCCGCGGCCGGCGGTCGTTCGCGCAGCGCGCCGTAGCCGACGAAGTACGTGGGAAGGCGGCGCAGCCGTCCGGATCCGGCCAGCAGGCCCGCCAGGCGCCTGGCTCTGTCCACGCTGCCCAGGGGCGGCCGGCCGCGCAGGACGGGGGCGATGAAGCCGGCGTGGGCCATCCGCTGCAGGGTCTGCGTGGCCACCGTCGTGGGGAGGCGGCGGCGCTGCACCGCGCGCACGTCTCGCAGGCCCACGCTCCCCCGGCCGAGCGGCCCCACCAGGTGCCGGGCCGCGGCGACGGCGTCCTGGACCGCGAGGTTGATGCCGATGCCGAAGACGGGGGACATCGCGTGGGCCGCGTCCCCGATGCAGAGCAGTCCGGGGCGATGCCAGCGCCGCAGTCGTTCCAGGCGTACGTCGAGGAGTTTGACCTCCTCCCAGGAGCGGAGGTGCTCCGTGCGGTCCGCCATCCAGGAAACGGCGGCCGCGAACTCCGCCCGGAAGTGGTCGAGACCTGCGGCGCGGCGCTCGGCGTCGGTGCCCTTCGGAATCAGCACCGCGCACTGCCAGTAGTTCCCCCGGTCGATCATCGCGGTCAGGAAGCGGTCTCCGGCGGCGCCCACCAGCCCCCGCGGATCCCCCTCGTTCCGCGGCAGGCGCAGCCACCAGGCGTCCATGGGGCAGACGAAACTCCGCAGGCGCAGTTCCGGCCGGCGGCGCGCCAGTGATCCCCGGCCGTCGCAGGCGACCGTCAGCACGGCGCGCAGTTCGCCGGTACGGCCGTCCGACGTGCGGTAGCGCACGCCCGCCACCCTTCCTCGCTCGACCAGGAAGGAGGTCGCTTCGGTGTTCATCCGCAGATGGAAGGACGGCTCACGCCGCGCCTCGTCGGCCAGGAAGTCCAGCAGGTCCCACTGGGGCACCATCGCCACGTAGTTGTACGGGCCGGGCAGTGCGGCGAGATCGGCGACCGTGACCGCCGACCGGTTTGGTCCCACCGGCAGTTGGACCGTACGCACCCGCCGTTGCGGCAACCGGGCGAACCCCTCCGCCAGACCGAGATCGTCCAGCAGGGCCAGCGTCGAGGGATGCACCGTGTCGCCGCGGAAGTCGCGCAGGAAGTCACCGTGCTTCTCGAGCACCGTCACGTCGATCCCGGACCGGGCCAGCAGCAGCGCCAGCACCATTCCGGCCGGACCGCCTCCCACCACACAGCATGTCGTCCGCTCCATCACGACTCCACCTCTCGGGAGAGAAGTAATTCATCGCTTGGTGAATATGATACACCTCGCAGTTGCGCATGTGCGCCATGGCACACATGCGACAGTCCCAGCCATTGCTGGCCGCTCTGGGGACCCCGATGATCCGGATCAACTCACGTTCCTCACACCCTTCCGAGGTCCTCCATGCCGAACTCGCCCGTGCCCAGAGCACGGTTGATCGCGCTCGGCGCGGTCTTCGCCCTGGCACTCGGGGTCGTACCCGCCTCCGCCGCCGGGCCCGCGGATCCGGGCAATCCGGCGCCGGCCACAGCCGCGCACCGGTCCCCCGGCAGCAGCGGCACACACACCGTCACTCTGATCACCGGCGACAAGGTCACGATCGGCACAGCCGCCGACGGCACCGTCGTCCGGTCCTTCGAGGCCGCGAACGGCGCCACCGCCGGCTTCCACCGTGTCGTCGTCGACGGGGCGACGTATGTGTATCCCGACGCCGTGCTGCCGTACGTCAGCGCCGGGAAACTGGACAAGCAACTCTTCAACGTGACGGGGCTGATCGCCGACGGCTACGACGACGCGCACGCCGCCCGGCTGCCGCTCATCGTGCGCTACACAGACGCCGCCGCAAGCGCACGAACCGCGCCTGCCGAGCCGACCGGCTCGCACGTCGTACGACGGCTGGAGAGCATCCGGGGCGCGGCCCTCGCCCAGAACCGCAAGCAGGCCCCGGCGTTCTGGTCGGCGCTCACCGGCGGTTCGGCGGCTTCGGCCCGGTCGGCCAAGCCGTCCTTCGCGGACGGTATCGCCAAGGTGTGGCTCGACGGGAAGGTGCGGGCCGACCTCGCCGAGTCGACGGCCCAGATCGGCGCCCAGCAGGTCTGGGCGGAGGGGAACACCGGCAAGGGCGTGAAGGTCGCGGTGCTCGACAGCGGCATCGACGCCGAACACCCCGACCTGGCCGGGCAGGTGGACACCAGCAGCAGCTTCGTGCCGTACGAGGAGGACGTCGCCGACTACAACGGTCACGGCACGCACGTCGCCTCGACCATCGCCGGTACCGGCAGTGCCTCCGGCGGCGTGGAGCGGGGCGTCGCCCCCGGAGTGCGGCTGACCGTCGGCAAGGTGCTGGACTCCGAGGGCCGGGGCCAGGAGTCCTGGATCATCGCGGGCATGGAGTGGGCGGCCCGCGACCAGCACGCCAAGGTCATCAGCATGAGCCTGGGCGGCGGTGGTGACGCCACCGACCCAGTAAGCCAGACGGTCGATCAGCTCAGCCGGGAGACCGGCGCACTGTTCGTCATCGCGGCGGGCAACGGGGGCCCGAACTCCATCAGCAGCCCAGGTGCCGCGGACGAGGCGCTGACCGTCGGCGCCGTCGACGCCTCGGACCAGCTGGCCGACTTCTCCAGCCAGGGGCCGCGCGGCGGTGACGCGGGGCTGAAGCCCGAACTCACCGCGCCCGGCGTCGACATCCTCGCCGCGCGCTCGCGCTACAAGCGGGGCTCCGGCGACTACACCACCATGAGCGGTACGTCGATGGCGACGCCGCACGTCGCGGGCGCAGCCGCGCTGCTCGCCGCCGAACACCCCGACTGGACCGGCGCGCAGCTGAAGGAGGCGCTGGTCAGCAGCGTCAAGGCGACGCCGTCGTACACGCCGTACCAGGCGGGCGCCGGACGCCTCGACGCGCTGAAGGCGGTCCACGCCACGGTCTTCGCCACCGCGAGCGCCTACTCCGGCTTCCACACCTGGCCGCCGAAGCCGGGCGAGACGGACGTCCGGAAGGTGACGTACACCAATGTCGGTGAGGCTCCGGTCAGTCTCGGTCTGGCGGTCGACGGCACCGTCCCCGCAGGGCTGTTCACGCTCTCGGAAGACCGGATCACCGTACCCGCGCACGGCACGGCCTCGGTCGAACTGACGGCACAGCTCGACCGTCTGACGGCCGATCAGCCCGTGAGCGCCATGATCACCGGTACGGACGAAGCCGGTTCGGTCCGGGCCCGGACTCTGATCGGCGCCGCCAGGGAGGGGCAGCGGCAGAACCTGACCGTCGTCGCGAAGGACAGGTCCGGCAAGCCGCTGGCCGGCCGCGCCGTCCTGGCCGCCGAGCATCTCTTCTCGGTGATCGACCTCGACGAGTCCGGTACCGGCACGATACGGCTGCCCGTCGGCACCTACAGCGGATGGCTCTCCGCCGACGTGCGCGGCGCAGGCGGGCCGCACTCGCTCGGCATGGCCCTGCTCGCCTTCAACGACGTGCGGCTGGATCAGGACCGTACCGTCTCCCTGGACGCCCGGAAGGCCCGGCAGGTCCTGGCGCGCGTGCCGCGGGAGACCACCGCCGTCGCTCCGCGGGTGGACGTCCTCCGGTCGTTCACCGACAGCCTGGTCGCGTCGTCCGTGCTGCCCGACAACTCCTATGACAGCGTCTGGGCGCTGCCGACCGGCAAGAAGGTCACCACCGGGGAGTTCGAGTTCGGTGCCCGATTCCGCCTGGAGCAGCCCGCGCTGACCGTGGGCACGACATCGCGGACGTACGCCGATCCGCTGGTCAAACGGGGGGCCGAGCCACTGCCGGCCGGCACCCGCACGCTCACCGCTGTCTCCGCCGTGTCCGCCGCCGAAATCGCCCGCCATGACGTGCGCGGCAGGGCGGTCGTGGTCCGCGCCGGTGACACCTCCGCGATCGCGGCCCAGGCGGAGGCCGCCGCGGCCGGGGGCGCTCGGCTGCTCCTGGTCGTCAACGACGGCGTCGGCCGACTGCAGCCGTGGGACGAGACTCCGTGGAGTCCGGAGAGCCCGGCGCCGCTGACCGTGGCGACCCTCAACGCGGACCAGGGCGCCGACCTGCTCGACTCCCTCCGGCACGGACCGGTCGAGCTGAAGGTCACCTCGCATCCGACCACCGGCTATCTCTACGACGTCGTGCACCACTGGACCGGCGCCGTTCCGGCCGACCCGACCTGGCGCGAGGAGCCGAAGGACCTGGGCAGGGTGGACGTCTCCTTCCGCAACCACCGGCCCGGCAAGGCGATGGAGTTCCGCCCCGACGTCTGGCGAGGATGGGCGGTCGGCAACCAGCTCACCGCTCCCGCCCAGGGCGAGCGCACGGACTGGGTCACCTCCGACGTCACCTGGCTGGACGACGCCTTCATCCAGGGCGAGACGGGACAGCACTCCCTCGACGTCCTGCGCTACCCCGCGCGGAAGACCGCCGAGGTCAGCTGGTTCGGGCCGATCCAGCGGCCCCGGATGGGACCGCTCGGCTATCAGCCGGTGCGCTACCTGGACACGATGTACATCCCCGCTCCCGGCTGGGGAGACTCCGGTGCCGGGCACGTGGGCGAGGCAGGCGGCAACTACGACGTCAAGGACTGGATGGCGCTCTACCAGGGCGACAACCAGCTCCGCTGGGGCAACTCCGAGTACCTGCCCGTCGCCGGGCTCGCCGCGGAACGGCTGCCGTACCGGCTGGTGGTCGACAACGACCGCGGGGCCTGGGGCAACCCCTACTCGACGCACACCCTGACCGAGTGGAACTTCACCTCCGCGGCCACCGGGACCGAGTCGAGCGAGCCTCTGCCGCTCATCCAGCTCGACTACGGCGTCGACACGGACAAGGGCGGCCGGGCGGATCGGCGCACGGAGCTGACGGTCGCGGCCTCGCATCTGCCGGGTACGACCGCCGCCATCGGCAAGCCCTCCGTCGAGGTGTCGTACGACGACGGCAAGACCTGGCACCGCAGCGAGCTGTCGCGCGGCGGTGACGGCTGGCGCACGAGGCTGGCCGCTCCGGGGCCGGCAGCCTTCGCCACGCTCCGGGTCACCGCCCGGGACGACGCGGGGAACTCTGTCTCCCAGACGATCACCAGGGCCTTCGGGCTGCGGTGACGCGGGGGCGCACCTGCCTCTTCCGTGAGCACAGAAGCGGCCACGGCCGGGACCGTCACGGTTCCGGCCGTGGCCGTGTACCGGTGCCTGAGAACATGCCCGCGCAAGGCAGCGACAGTCCGCCCGCGCAAGGCCCGACGGGCCTCCCCCTCGACCCCGTCGTACGATCGAACGCATGGCGACGCACCGTGTGCGGACTCCAGAGGACCATCTGCGCCGGGCCGATCACGTCCTGGGCGCGGTCATCGACGGCGTCCTGCGCGACGGCGGCGAACGGCCGACCGTCGAACCCGACTCCGCGCATCCACCCGATCCGGACATCCCGCGTGACCACTACGGCATGCTGCTGCGCGCGATCGTCGCGCAGAACATCTCGAACAACGCCGCACGCGCGATCTACCGCCGGCTCAAGGAGCGCTGCGGCGGCCACCCGCCGTCGCCGGAGGACATCCTCCGCCAGGATCCGGACGAACTGCGCACGGCCACGGGCCTGTCCAGGGCCAAGACGACCACGCTGCTGTCGCTCTCCGAGCGCATCCTCTCCGGCGAGCTCGAACTGGCGCGACTGCACCGGCTGGCCGACGACGCGGTGGTCGCACAGCTGGTCGCCGTGAAGGGCATCGGAACGTGGACCGCCGACATGTTCATGATCTTCCATCTGCACCGGCCGGACGTGCTGCCGGTCGGCGACCTCGGCATCCGGCACGCCGTGCAGAAGGTGTACGAGCTACCGGGACCGCCGCGCCCCGCCGAGGTCGGGAAGATCGGGGAGCCGTGGCGCCCCTGGCGGTCGACCGCGTGCATGTACCTCTGGCAGATGGGGCAGACCACGCCACAGGTGTAGGCGCTCAGACCGCGGCAGCGCCGAACCACTTCGGCAGGTGGGCCAGCAGATCCTGCTGGTCCTCACCGACCCACGCCACATGGCCGTCCGGCCGCAGCAGCACCGCGGGCGCGTCCAGTTCCTCGCTGACGTCGACGACGTGGTCCACCCGGTCAGCCCAGCCCGCAACCGAGAGCCCGCCGGTCTGGTCGAGCAGCAGTCCGCGGCCGCCGTGCATCAACTCGTAGAGGCGGCCCCGCTTCAGGCCCACGTCCCGCAGCCGCCGGCCGAGCAGCTCATGCCCCTCGCCGAAGTCGTAGCGGATACCGATGGCGGCGATCTTCTCCATCAGGTAGCGGTGCACGTCCTCGAAGTCCATCAGTTCCGACAGCAGGTGGCGCACTGCCCGGGGCCCCGGTTCGGTGGACAGCAGCTCCATCTGCGCACGGGTGTTGAGCAGTACGTCGGCGGCCACCGGGTGCCGCTCGCTGTGGTAGCTGTCCAGGAGCCCTTCCGGTGCCCAGCCGCTCACCTCGGCGGCCAGTTTCCAGCCGAGGTTGAACGCGTCCTGGATGCCGAGGTTGAGCCCCTGGCCACCGGTCGGCGGGTGGATATGCGCCGCGTCTCCGGCCAGCAGTACCCGGCCGACCCGGTAGCGCTCGGCCTGCCGGGTGGCGTCGCCGAAGCGGGAGAGCCAACGCGGTGAGTGCACGCCGAAGTCGGTGCCGGCGACCGCCCGCAGCTGTCGCCTGAACTCCTCGAGGGTCGGCGGGACCGAGCGGTCCTCGGCCAGCCCGTCGGCAGGCACGACGACGCGGTACACCCCCTCCCCGAAGGGCCCGGCGCCGAACCTCAGCTGGGTCTTGCGGACTTCGGCCACCACGGCGGCCACCGTCTCCGCCGGCACGGCCACCTCCATCTCGCCCAGCAGTGTCTCGACCCTGCTGGGCTCACCGGGGAAGCCCACGCCGAGCAGCCTGCGCACCGTGCTGCGGCCGCCGTCGCAGCCGACGAGGTAGCGCGAGCGCAGTTCGGTGCCGTCGGCCAGCTCGGCCGTCACCCCGTGCTCGTCCTGGCTCAGCCCGACCAGTTCGCAGCCGGGCCCGCGCCGGATCTCGGTGCCGAGCTCGGCGGCGTGCTCGGCCAGCAGGCGATCGGTGACGGTCTGCCGGATGCCGAGTACGTAGGAATGGGCGCTGTCCAGACGGACGGGCGACGGTTTGCCGATAGCGGCGAAGAACCCGCTGAGCGGGTACTGCTTGCCGAGCTCGAGGAAGCGCTCCAGCAGACCGCGCTGGTCCATCACCTCGATGCTGCGCACGTGCAGGCCGAGCGCGCGCACATACGGAGCCGGCTCCGTCTCCTTCTCCAGCACGAGCGCGTGCACGCCGTGCAGCCTCAGCTCGGAGGCCAGCATCAGGCCGGTCGGTCCGCCGCCGGCAATGATCACGTCGATCATGAAAATCCCCGTTTCCGCAGGTCGTGGCTTCGGCCGATGATTCTGCGCCACGACCCGGGCCTTGCCGCAAGCCCCCCGGTGCGCTATAAGTTGAGAGTGGCAAGGAGCGGGTGACCTCCTTGCCTTTCGCATTTCTTCGTATTTCGCGTTTCGCGGCTCCGCTACCCGGTTTCGTGGCCGCTGCTTCCCGGCGGGCGCGGTCAGCGTCTCCCGGCTCGTGCCAGCGCGGTCTCGGCCTGCGCCGCCAAGGTGCCGACGAGGTCGGCGGCGGACGGCAGGTCGTCGATGAGGTCGACGGCCTCACCGGCCCACTCCGGAAGGGCGGGAATCTCGCCGCGCGCCACGGCGTCCTGGTACGCCGGCCGGGCGTGGGGGTCGGCCGCGAGGTCGTCCTCCCGGCCCCGCCATGCGTCGAGGAAGGGGTGGCCGAGGGTGCGCGCGGTGTACTGCGCCGGCCAGCGCGAGCCACGGGCGATGTCCAGCACCCTGCTGCGCTCGGTGTCCTCCCCGCGTCCCTCGACGATCGCCTTGGCGGTCGCGGGCGCGACGAGCGCCTCGGCCGTGGCCTGGAAGCGGGTGCCGAGCAATGCGCCGGCGGCCCCCAGCGCCAACGCGGCCGCCAGGCCCCGGCCGTCGGCGATCCCGCCTGCCGCCAGCACCGGCACCGGCGCCGCCAGGTCCACCACGACGGGCACGAACGGCAGCGTGGACCGCCCGTGCCGGGCCCCGTGCCCACCTGCTTCCGTGCCCTGCGCCACGATCACGTCGGCGCCCAGTCCGACCGCCCGCCGGGCCTCTTCGAGGTCCGTGACTTGGAGGATCAGCTTCGTGCCCGCGGCGTGGATGCGCTCCACGAACGGACCGGGGTCGCCGAAGGACAGCATCACCGCCGACGGCTCGTGCTCCAGCGCCCGCGCCACCACGTCGACGTCGATCGCCCAGGTCAGAAACCCGATGCCCCAGGGCTTACCGGCGCCCTCGTCGGCGAGGACGGGCAGTTCGCGGGCCAGCCACTCCTCGTCGCCGAACCCGCTGCCCAGCAGTCCGAGCCCGCCGCCGCGTGAGACGGCAGCCGTGAGAGCGCCACCGGCCGAACCGCCCATCGGTGCCAGGGCGATGGGGTGCTCCACACCGAACAGTTCCGTGAACGCCGTCGTCAACGCCATGAACGAATTCCTCCCCTACCCGTCTGTGTGGTCGCGGCGACCACCTGGCACGTCAGCCCAGGACGAACGGGAGACTCGCGGCCCGCTCACCGATTTCGTCCCTCTCCACGCTGCTCGGGGCCCGGCGCCCGGTACCGATCAGCAGGGCGTCCTCGTCGCGGAACGTCGGCGGGAAGGCGGTCCCGGCGATCTTCTCCAGCGTCGCCCGGGAGTGGGACAGGCCCCCGGCGGGCGGACCCGGCACGTCGGGGAGGTGCGCCACCAGGTCCAGGTGATGCAGTGTCCATTCCACGACGTACGCGGAAAGGTAGTCCCCCGCCGTGAGAACCTCGCCCCGGGTGCTCACCCGGGCGGCGGGATCGGCGAGTTGGGCGGCGCGCCCGGCCGCGGAGCCCACGTCGTCCAGGTGGAACTTCAGCAGCTCGGGGTCCTCGTACGCCGCGGCCAGCCGGACGGTCAGCGCGTCGAGCGGGTCCTCGCCGGTCGGGGCTTCGACGAGGTCCCAGTAGGTCACCGCATCCCGGGTCGGCTCCGTATCGGCGGGAGTGACGAGGGTGATCAGGACGTCCTGCGCGTCGATGATCAGGTGGCACACCAGATCCCGCACGAGCCAGCCCGTGCACCCCGACGGCTGCTGGAAGTCGTGATCCGCGAGTCCGGCGACCGCCCGGCGCAACGCTGCCCAGGAGGGTGAGAAGAGATCCACATCGGCACGGTAGTGCGGTGCCGGAAGGGACGACAAGCGGGCAGGCGCCTCCCCGCAGCCGGCCGGGCATGGCGGCGAACCGTCGGCCGGGCCCCCGGCGCCGGGGCGCTGTCGGCGCGGCAGGGCACGTCGGGCATCCTGGACAGGGTCAGGAGTGAGGGGAGCTGTGGTGGACGAGCGGACTCAGGACCCCGGCCGGGCCGGGGCGGACAGGACCTTGCCTCAGCTGCGCATGGACGAGCTTCTGGAGGACCTGCAGCAGCAGGTGGTACAGGTGCGTGCGGCGCGGGACCGGATCCACACACTGCTGGACGCGGTGCTCGCCATCGGCTCCGACCTGGATCTGGCGGTCGTCCTGCAGCGCATCGTGGAGTCCGCCGCCTCCCTGGTCGACGCGAAGTACGGGGCGCTCGGCGTGCTGGGCGAAGAGGGGACGATCAAGCAGTTCCTGACCGTCGGCGTCGACGAGGAGGCCGTTTCCCGGATCGGGCACTACCCACGGGGCGAGGGCATCCTGGGACTGCTCGTCCGCCGTCCGGAGCCTTTGCGCCTGGCGAACCTCGCGGAGCATCCGGCGTCCTCCGGCTTCCCGCCGGGGCATCCTCCGATGACCAGCTTCCTGGGCGCTCCGATCCAGGTACGCGACCGGGTTTTCGGCAATCTCTATCTGACCGACAAGCAGGGCGCCGCAGAGTTCGACGCCGACGACGAGGCGGTGCTGCGGACCCTTGCCGCGGCAGCCGGTGTGGCGATCGACAACGCCCGGCTGTACGACGACGCGCGACGCAAGCAGCGGTGGCTGGCGGCGAGCGACGAACTGACCCGGAGCCTGTTGTCGGGCGAGGAGCCGGCCTCGGTGCTGGAAACCGTCGTCACCACGGCGCGGGAGCTGGTAAAGGCGGACCTGGTCACCCTGGCCGTACCGGTCGGCGACAGCGGGGAGTTGGTCGTCGAGGTCGCCTCCGGAGCACAGGCCGACGAGGTGCGTGGCCTGGTGCTGTCCGGCGCCACGCTGGCCGCGAAGGTCTTCGCCTCCGGAGAGACGATCACCAGTGACAGGGCCGGCGCGGAGCCGCGCGTCGGCGGCGGCGCGTCCGCGCCGGAGCTGGGGCCGGCCTTCTTCGTGCCGCTCGGTACGCGGGACCACGTGCGCGGGATCCTGATGGTGGCGAACCTGCCCGACCGCCCGGTGTTCCCGGAGGCGGCCGTCGACATGATCACCGGGTTCGGCAACCAGGTGGCCCTGACCATGGACGTCGCCGAGCACCGGCGGGACACCGAGCGCATGCTGATCCTCGCCGACCGTGACCGCATCGCCCGCGATCTGCACGATCTGGTCATCCAGCGGTTGTTCGCCGGAGCGCTGTCCCTGCAGTCGACGCTGGGCCGGGTCGCCGACCGGCCGCAGGTGAGCGAGCGGGTGCAACGGGTCGTGGACGACCTGGACGACACCATCAAGATCATCCGTTCCACCATCTACGGCCTGCGCGAGAGCGACGAGAGGCGTGCGCTCGGCGGGGTGCGTGCCCATGTGGTCACCGCTGTCGACCGGGCCGCCCAACTCCTCGGCTTCACCCCGGCGTTGCGTATGACGGGTCTCCTCGACACCGACGTCCCGGCGGCATGCGCCGAGCATCTGCCGGCCGTGCTCGGCGAGGCCCTCTCGAACGTGGCCCGGCACGCCGGTGCCACCGCGGTGGACGTCCACGTCGAGGTCACCGACGCCACGTTGCGTCTGCGGGTCGCCGACAACGGACGGGGCCTCGCGCCGGCCGTCACCCGGCGCAGCGGACTGGCCAATCTCCAGTGCCGCGCCGAGGAACTCGGCGGCACCTTCAGCCTGTTCCCCAACGTGCCCAGCGGCACAGTCCTGGAGTGGGCTGTGCCGCTGTCACCGAACGGCTGCTGACCGCGCCGGAACAGGCAGTTCAGTGCGCCTGGGCCGCAAGGAACCGCCGGGTCACCGCGTGACGTACGCCCGTGCCGGTGAAGGCCAGCGCCGCGGCGGCCACCACGGCGAGCAGGGCCAGACCGAAGGCGTACGAGCCGTAGGCGCCGTACAACGAGCCCATCAGCAGCGGCGGAACGAACCCGCCCAGGCCGCCCGCGGCGCCGACGACGCCGGTGACCGAGCCGACCTTGTTCGCCGGGGCCAGCAGCGCGACCAGGGCGAACACCGCGCCGCTGGCCGCGCCGAGGGCAGCGGCCAGCAACAGGAACGCCAGCGTGCCCATCGGCGCCAGGGGCGGCGTGAACGCCTGGACGAAGGCACCGGCGAACACCGCGGCCAGCGCCCCGGTCAGCACCCGCACCGCGCCGACGCGGTCCGACAGCCAGCCGCCGATCGGGCGCATCGCCACGGCCAGCAGCACGAACCCGGCCATCCGGTTGGCCGCGTCGGCCTGGGGCAGGGCATAGCCGGTCTTCAGGTAGGTGGGCAGGTAGACGGAGAAGGCCACGTAGCCGCCGAACGCCACCGCATACAGGGCGGAGGCCTGCCAGGTGATCCCGAGCTTCAAGGTGTCGGCCAGGCGGCGGGTCAGCGGCTCGGTGGGCACGGTGCGACCGGGTGCGTCCCGGAGGACCAGCGCGGCCACCACGGCGTACACCGCCAGCACGCCCGCCGTGATCAGGAACGGGCTCGCCACGCCGTACGCGTCGACCAGCTTGACCGTCGTCAGGGCGCTGATCGCGGTACCGCCCATGCCGGCTCCGAAGATCCCGATCGCCAACCCGCGCCGCTCGGGCGGGAACCAGACGCTGACGAACGGCACGCCGACAGCGAAGGCCGTGCCGCCGACGCCGAGGAAGAAGCCGCCCACCAGCAGGGTTGCGACGGAGGAGTGGCCGGCCAGGCCGAGATACAGCACGGGCACGATCGTGGCCGCGGACACCAGCGGGAACATCACCCGCCCGCCGAACCGGTCGGTCAGGGCACCCACCGGGATCCGCCCGAGCGAGCCAACCACGACCGGCACCGCGACCAGCAGCGACTGCTGGAACGAGGTCAGGTGCAGGCTGTCCTTGAAGCGCGGGCCGAGCGGGCTGAGCAGCGCCCAGGCCCAGAAGTTGACGGCGAAGCCGAGCATGGCGAGCGCCAGCATCAACCACGCCCGGCCGGGGACGGACGCGACTGGCGGCGGTGCCTCGGTGTGCTTCCTCGACGGCTGGAGCATGCCGTCCGTTCCTTCCGTTCGAAGTGGTACGGCCCCGGTGATCGTGCCGGGCCCGCGGGTCCGCCGACCGCACTGAGCGTGCCGGAGACCCGGAGCCACTATCTGCCCGGGGGCGACGCGGTGCCGGGGGCCATCGGTCCCCCTCACCGGGCCCGGCGGTCCTCGGTCCCGGGACCCGACCGGGCCGAACGGCCCGTCTGCCGCCGCACCAACTGGCCCCCTGTACGGACGCGTTGACCCGACCACCGCGACGGCGGAATCATCGGTGGCCGCCGTCCGTCTGTCCGGTGGCGCGCGGAGTACGGCCGTCCTCGCGGCCGTAGCCGAACCGGATCAGCAGGTACGGGCGGCAGCGGCGGCGGGGCAGGCCGGCGGCCGCCCTCAAGTCCGGCCGTTGCATGGCCTGGTGCAGCAGCGAGGTGCGCACCCCGTGCACCGTTGCCGTGAGCAGCACGCGCTGCAGGGTCTGTCCCGCGCGCAGCCAGTCCTCCCGCCGGTCGTACGCCCCCCACAGCAGGCCGACCTGGGCGTGGCGCTCGAAGCGGAGTGCGGGCGGTCGCAGGGCCGGCAGACCGCCGGTGAAGTCCAGCATCGGCATCCGCCCGGCCGCGTCGAGCGGCCCGAGCGTGCCGACGGGGATGCCGTACGAGGTGTCCGTGCCGGAGGCGGTGATCCAGGCGCGGGCTTCCGCGACGCGCTCGGGGCCGGCCTGGTTGCGTGCCTCCGCCACCGCGGTCAGCCCGAGCAGCCTGCGCGTTCCGGGGATGTCCGGCACGTGCAGCCGGGCGCCCTCGGCGTGCGCGGCCGCGGCCATCTCGGTCAGGATCGTCTCCGGCACGGGTCGGCCGGTGAACGGCATGCGGCTGGTGTGGCGTCGCGCGACGGCCTCGTACAGGTCCGAGTGTCACCTCGTCGGCAGTGATCCGGGTCGGGTGACCCTGTGAGATGGACGGTGGCCGGCAGGTCGGGTTCGGCCGGGGCCGGCAGCAGCCGCACCCGTGGTTGCCGGTCCCAATGCGTGGCCACGACGCGGAGGTTGAACAGCGCCGCGCCGACCGACAGATGGCGAGCGCGACCTTCCGGGTCGGCCAGCGGCAGGGACCGCTCGGCTGTGCCGTGGACCTTCAGAACCTGGTGGCGCGGATCCAGGCGGAAGCGCCAGGGCTGGGTGTTGTGGATCGACGGGGCCGCCACCGCCGCGGTCAGCAGCGTCTCCAGGGCGGTCCCGTCCAGGACCGGGATGGGCACCGGGTCTCCCTTCTCGTTCGGCACGTCGGGACATGCCTGCCGACGCGCCGGGGAGCCCGTCGGGGCGGACGGATCGGTCGCGGCTCATGTCGCGGGCAGTGCGGTGGCCAGCAGGACGACGCCCAGCGAGCCGACGAGGGACACGACCGCGAGGGACCTCGCCAGGTCGGCACGGCCCTTGGACTGGGCGATTCCGTGTCCGGCCGCCGCCAGCATCACCACGGCGAACAGGCCGAGTTTGGCGGCCAGGGTGCGGCCGTAGCCGGGGTCGGCGAGCGAGGCCCAGGTGACGCCCTTGTGCCAGGCCATGGCCCAGCCGGTGGTCAGTTGTACCGGCAGGAACACCGCCCCGGTCAGCATCCCGAAGCGGCGGCCTGCCTGTGTGACGAACCGGTCCTTGGCCTCGGGGGTGAGCATGCGGCGGGCCAGCGGCAGGATCACCAGCGACAGGGCCAGTTGTCCGCCGACCCACAGGGCGGCACCGGCCACATGCAGGAAGCGCACCAGGGACCACCAGCCGACGGTGTCCGTCACTTCGTCACCTCCACGACGCCGTGCGCGCCGGCCTCGGCGTGGCGCATGTCGTGGTCGACGAAGGAGTAGTGACCGGCTTGCGGGAACGCCGTCTCGACGAAGCCGCCCTGGGCCGGTGCGAGATCGAGCACCTGAGCGCCGCCCGGGTCGCCGGGTTTCAGCAGGTACGCGCCCTCCTTGTAGACCGTGTCGAAGACGGTGCCGACGATGTGGAAGGCGATCCCGTCGCTCGGGCCGGCGGCCACCACCCAGAACCGGGCCCGCTCCCCCGCCTTCACCTTGAGCGGCTGCTTGGCGTACTGGGCGGCGACGCCGTTGAACGCCCAGGCGTCCGGCGTGTCCTGACGCATCTTCGCCACCTGGGCCGCACTGCCGGGGGTGCCGAGGTACAGCTCGGAGGAGACCAGCGCGTACTCGTGGTCCACCTTCCTCAGACCCGGCGGATCGATGATCACCGCCCCGTACATGCCGTTGCCCATGTGCTGCAGCATCGGTGCGGTGCTGCAGTGGTACAGCCACGCTCCGACCCGCTCGGCGCGGAAGCGGTAGACCAGGCGCTCGCCCGGCTGGATGGTCCGCATCGGCCGGTCGGGCGCGAGGGAACCGGCGTGGAAGTCGATGCCGTGTCCCATGCCGTGGTCGTCGTTGACGAGCGTGACTTCGAAAACGTCGCCGATCCTGCCGTGCAGGGTGGGACCGGGTGCGGTGCCGCCGAAGGTCCACAACTGCTGCTTCACGCCCGGAGCCACCTCGGCCTCGGTGTGGGCGGCGTGCAGCTCGACCTTGTGCACCGTTCCGCCGGGGGCGGGGGCCAGTGCGGCGTCGCGGGCCCGCCAGCCGGTGGAGAAGGGGGCGGAGTGGTCCGGGCCGCCGCTGTCGGCGAGGGCGGAGTGTCCGTCGGGATGCCCGCTCGCGCCGTCCCGCACGACGATGTCCAGGGTCATCCCGGCGGCGCGGTGCCCGGACAGCGTGCACCACGCCTCGAGGTTCTCGGTGACGGTCCCGACGTCGAGCACATGGCTGCCGCCCCGGGCGAGCAGCGGCGTGCCCGGGCCGCCGTCGACCTTGAGGTCGTGGCGCTGGGCGTCCTTGTTGGTCACCTTCAGCCGCAGCGCGGTGCCCGCGGATACCTCGATCCGGGACGGCCGCACCCGCATGCCGGTCAGCGTGACGTCGACGGTGCGGGTGGTGGCGGCGGTGCCGCTGCCGACGGCGGCGGGCGTTCCCTTCGTGTCCCCTCCGCTGTTCGCGAGGAGCACCGCCAGCACGGTCACCACGACTCCGGCCGTCGTACCGAAAAGCATCGGCCGCCGTGCAGCACCGCCCTCGCCGTCCCTGCGGGCAAGCACGGACACGGCGAGAGCGAGGAAGGCCGTCGCGGCAACTCCGGCGAGCACCATGCCCGTTGTTGCGGCGGGCTCGTCGAGCGGCAGCACGACGAGCGCGACGCCCACATCGAGCACGACCAGCCTGACCACCCAGCCGCGCTCCAGCACCGCCCGCAGCACGGCCCGCTCCTTCGGACCACGCGCGAGAACGACGGGCAGCAGATAGGTCAGTGCCCCGATCAGCACCTGGGCGACGAAGCCGATGAGCAGCACCGGGACCAAGGACCCCACGCCCTCCTGCGCCCGGTCGAGCGGCCCGCCCGCCAGGGTGCCCAGATCCACCACGACCCCGGCGAACAGCCAGCCCGCGGCAACCCCCAGCATCCAGGCGGCCGCCGCCGAGACCGGGCGTCGCCGGCGCAGCGTACGGGCGAACAGCTCCAGAGCAACGGCCACCCCGGCCGCGTACACGGCGACACCGGCCACAGCCACCCACCGCAGGCCGAGGGCCAGCGCGGCGACAGCGGCCAGCAGGCCGCCGCCGGTCAGCGCGAGCACCCGGGGCGCGATCCTGGTGGTGTGCTCCGCCATCCGTACACCCAGCACCGTGGGCCAGAGCATGAACAGCGTGCCCAGGACCGGCAGTCCGATCCAGCCGAGCAGCGTCACATGAAGGTGCGCCAGCCACACTCCGGCGTAGCCGTCGGCACCTGTTCGGCCGGTGGCCAGCAGCCAGCCCAGGACAGCGGCCACGATCAGCGCAACCGCCGCGGCCCGGTAGTAGCCGACGGCCGGCGCGAGCCGCCCTCCGAGGGCGCCCCGCCCCATGCGGACCAGCACGACCAGATGAGCCGCCACCGCCACGACCAGCAGCGCACAGGCCGCGCCCGTCAGCAGCGGCCACTGCGCCCATACGCCGACGAGCACACCGAGCACGGCGACGTTGACGCCGGCCAGTCGGGCGTCGCTCCACCGCTCGTCGGGCACCCGCGCGTGCAGCAGGGCCACCGCGAAGTGCTCGCTCCACACCACGATCGCCGTGGTGACGGCACCGAGCAGGAACAGATGGATCGCCAGCCAGCGCGCCACCGGCAGGGACTGCTGCGCGGTAGCGGCCACCAGTGCCAGAGCCGCCCACGCGACGACCACGCCATGCGCTCGTAGGTGACGCCTCTTCAGCCCCGATGCCCGGGATCGGCCCGGTCCGGCGGACCGCAACGGTATGCCGTGGCCCTCGGCGCGTGCGGGACTGTCGTACGAACTGGTCATGTCGCCGCTCCTCCGCGCCCTGACCGGCGACTCTCCGTCCGCTCCTGGTCGTCGGCCAGCAAAGCGGCCAGCTCCCGCCGGTGCGGAAAGGAGCCGGGCCGATAGCCGCACCACGGTTCTTCGGCGTACGGATCGCCCGTGACGCCGTACGCTCTCGACCGCGAGCCGCCGCAGACGCGACGGAACTCGCACCGACCGCACCGGCCGCCCAGCCGGTCGGGGTCCCGCAGGCCGGTGAACAGCTCCGAGGACCGGTAGATCTCCGTCAGCGGCGTCTCGCGCACAGTGCCGGCGCCCAGCGGCAGGAATCCGCTGGGATGGACGGTGCCGGTGTGCGAGACGAAGACGAACCCGCGTCCCGCGTTCACGTCCAGCGGCGGACGCCGCACCCGCCGCCCACCCGCATCCAGACCCAACTCGACCATGCGCTCGCGAAGTTGCCGGTACAGCGGTCCGAGGCCGAGCGCCGTGACGTGGTCCTCGCCGAGGTCCGCCAGCACCCTGCGCTGGAGCGCGACCCGGCGGAAGTGGTGCGCCTCGGTGGTCTTGGCGGGCACGGTGAGGCCCACGTCGTGGACGAAGTTCAGGACGTCCTCGGTCTCGGCCGGGGTGAGCACGCCGAGCTGCCGGCCGCGCCCGGTGGGCACCAGGAAGAACGTGCTCCACAGCACCGCCCCGTGGTCGTGGACGAGGCGGACGATGTCCGGAAGGTCGTTCAGGTTGTGCCGGGCGACGGTCGTGTTGATCTGCACCTTCATGCCCAGGCCGCGAGCGGCGTCCCAGGCGTCGAGGGTCCAGCGGTAGACGCCGGGCACGCCGCGGAATCCGTCGTGCAGTTCGGCGGTGGAGCCGTCCAGGCTGAGCGAGAGCCCGACCGCACCCGCCTCACGCACCTCCCGCAGCCGGTCCGGGGTCAGCGTGGGGGTGCCCGAGGGAGACACGGCGACACGGACGCCCGCCGTCTCGCCGTGGGCGATCAGCTCCAGCAGGTCCGGCCGCTGGAAGGGGTCGCCGCCGGTGATGACGAAGAGCGGCGCGGGATGCCCGAACGCGGCCACCTGGTCCATCAGGTCCTTGGCGGCAGCCGTGTCCAGTTCGCGGGGATCACGGTCCGGTACGGCCTCGGCGCGGCAGTGCAGACAGGCCAGGGGGCAGGCCCGGGTGGACTCCCAGATCACGATGAACGGCCGGTCCGCCACGTCCTGGCGCGGTCGGCGCAGCACCCGGGGCGCCCTCACCGGTCGCGCCGTACGGGGCACTCGCGCGTCGTTCGTCCGGCCGCCCGTGTGTCAGGGCAGACGTGAGGGGCGACCGGACGGTGATCGGACCGGGCCGCACGACGCGTCCGCCGGGCCCAGGGACGGGGGAATGGGCCGGGCGGGCGCCCGGTGCGGTCGTACATCGTGAGTACCTCCGGTTCGATCGCCCCCAGCATGCGATGCCGCACCTGGCGCGCACCCCGGCCGACAGTCCCTCACCCATGGGCCGAGAGTCCCTCTTCGGCGTGGGGCGGCGTGCTGTCCGTCGATGAAGTCCGCGCGATCGTCCGTGCCTGTCCGTCGGCCGAGGCCGCGCGAGCGGCCGTTCCCCACCCCGGACTCCCCCGCCCCGCCAGGCCCCTGGTCCCCATAGAGGCGGGCGAGTTCGGGCCGGACAGTCGTACTACGAGGGCCGTTCGGCCCCAGGACCGGGCCGCGGGCCGCACCTAGCGTTCCTGGCCATGGAGAACGATCAGAACGCACGACAGGGACCGTCGCGCGCCGCCCAGGGCTGGCCGCTGGCCGCCCGCCGGCTGCTCACGCGCCGCGAGGTGTCGGCCGACGGACGTGCCGTCTTCGGCGCGGCCGACGGCGAGTGGGAGAGCTTCTACCGGGACCGCTGGGCGCACGACAAGGTGGTGCGCTCCACCCACGGGGTCAACTGCACCGGTTCCTGCTCGTGGATGGTGTACGTCAAGGACGGCATCATCACCTGGGAGCATCAGGCCACCGACTACCCGTCGATCGGCGCGGACTGCCCCGAGTACGAGCCGCGCGGCTGCCCGCGCGGGGCGTCGTTCTCCTGGTACACCTACTCGCCGAGCCGGGTCCGCTATCCGTATGTGCGCGGCGCGTTGCTGAAACTGTGGCGCGAGGCGCGCCGGCGCCTGGGGGACCCGGTGGCGGCCTGGGCCGAGATCACCTCCGACCCCGCGAAGGCGCGCGCGTACAAGCGGGCCCGCGGCAAGGGCGGTCTGGTGCGTGCCGACTGGGACGAGGTGAGCGAGCTGGTCGCCGCCGCTCATGTGCACACCATCAAGGCGTACGGCCCCGACCGCGTCGCCGGCTTCTCGCCCATCCCGGCGATGTCGATGGCGTCCTTCGCCGCCGGTGCGCGGTTCATGTCGCTGATCGGCGGCACCCTGCTGTCCTTCTACGACTGGTACGCGGACCTGCCGATCGCCTCGCCGCAGGTCTTCGGCGACCAGACGGACGTACCGGAGGCGGCCGACTGGTGGAACGCCGGCTACCTGGTGATGTGGGGCTCCAACATCCCCGTCACCCGCACGCCCGACGCGCATTTCCTCACCGAGACCCGCTACAACGGCACCAAGGTCGTCGCGGTCAGTCCCGACTACGCGGACAACGTGAAGTTCGCCGACGAGTGGCTGGCCCCGCATCCGGGCACGGACGGGGCGCTGGCGATGGCCATGGGGCATGTGATCCTGCGCGAGTTCCTCGTCGACCGCGAAGTGCCCTACTTCCGGGACTACTTGCGGAAGTTCACCGACGCACCGTTCCTCGTCACGCTGCGGGAGCGGGGCGACGACCTCGTGCCGGACGGGTTCCTGACCGCCGACGACCTGGGCAGCGACGTGGAACACGCCGGGTCCAAGACCGTTCTGCTCGACCGGTCCACGGGCGAACCCGTGGTGCCGAACGGTTCGCTCGGCTTCCGGTGGAGCAAGGACTCACCCGGGCGATGGAATCTCGAACTGGGTGACGTCGTACCCGAGTTGAGCCTGATGGAGCGAGCGCAGGAGACGGCGACGGTAGCCCTGACCCGCTTCGACGAGGGCGCCACCGAGGGCGGTTCGGTCATGGTGCGCGGCGTGCCGGTGTGCCGGATCGGCGGACGGCGCGTGACCACCGTCTTCGATCTGATGCTCGCGCAGTACGGAGTCGCCCGGCCGGGCCTCCCGGGCAGCTGGCCTGCCTCGTACGAGGACGCGTCGCAGCCGTACACCCCGGCCTGGCAGGAGACCATCACCTCGGTTCCGGCCGAGCAGGCGGCGCGCATCGGGCGGGAGTTCGCGCGCAACGCCGAGCGGACGCAGGGCCGTTCGATGATCGCGATGGGTGCCGGCACCAACCACTGGTTCCACTCGGACACGATCTACCGGGCCTTCCTCGCCCTGACGACCATGACCGGCTGCCAGGGTGTCAACGGCGGCGGCTGGGCGCACTACGTCGGGCAGGAGAAGATCCGTCCGCTCACCGGCCTGCAGCACCTGGCCTTCGCCTTCGACTGGCAGCGGCCCACCCGCCACATGGCGGGCACCTCCTACTGGTACCTGAACACCGACCAGTGGCGCTACGAAGCCTTCGGCCCCGACGAACTGGCCTCCCCGCTCGGCGAGGGCCGCTTCACGGGCAGGGCCACCGCCGACTGCCTCGCCCAGGCGATACGTCTGGGCTGGACCCCCGGCCACCCCGGCTTCAACCGCAACCCGCTCGACCTGGCCGACGAGGCCGCTGCGGCCGGACGGCCCGTCGCCGATCACATTGCCGGCGAACTCGCCGCCGGACGGCTGCGGTTCGCGGCCGAGGACCCGGACGACCCGGCCAACTTCCCGCGCGTCCTGACCGTGTGGCGGGCCAACCTGCTCGGCTCCTCCGGGAAGGGCAACGAGTACTTCCTGCGCCACCTGCTGGGCACGGACGCGGCGGTCCGCTCCGAGGAGACGCCCGTCGAGAGCCGGCCGAAGGAGGTGGTGTGGCGGGAGGAGGCCCCCGAGGGCAAGCTCGACCTGCTGGTCTCCATGGACTTCCGGATGACGTCCACCGGGCTGCTGGCCGACGTGGTCCTGCCGGCCGCGACCTGGTACGAGAAGGACGACCTGTCCAGCACGGACATGCACCCCTTCGTCCACGCCTTCACCCCGGCCATCGCCCCGCCCTGGCAGGCCCGCACCGACTACGACACGTTCCTGACCGTCGCCGACAGGTTCAGTGAGCTGGCCGCCGAGCACCTGGGCACGCGCACGGACGTCCTCGCGGTGCCGCTGCTGCACGACACGCCCGACGAACTGGCCCAGCCCGGCGGGGTGGTGCGGGACTGGAAGACCGGGGAGTGCGAGCCGGTGCCAGGACGGACCATGCCGAAACTGATCGTCGTCGAACGGGACTACGCGGCCGTCGCCGAGAAGATCCGCGCGGTCGGCCCGCTCCTCGACACCCTCGGCACCACCACCAAGGGCATCACCGTCCACCCCGACCAGGAGATCGAGGAGCTGCGCCACCGCTGCGGCACGGTCCGCGACGGAGTGGCGGCCGGACGTCCCTCACTGGCCACCGCCACCGCGATGTGCGAGGCCATCCTCGCCCTGTCCGGCACCACCAACGGCCGCCTGGCCACAGAGGGTTTCCGGGAACTGGAACGGCAGACCGGCAGCGAGGGGCTCGTCGAACTCGCCGCGGAGCGGGAGGCGGAACGGATCACCTTCGCCGACACCCGCACCCAGCCCCGCGCCGTCATGACGTCGTACGAGTGGTCGGGCAGCGAGACCGGCGGTCGCCGCTATTCCCCGTTCGTCATCAACGTCGAGCACAAGAAGCCCTGGCACACCCTCACCGGACGCCAGCACTTCTTCGTGCAGCACGACTGGATGGCCGAGCTGGGCGAGCAACTCCCGGTCTACCGACCACCGTTGAACATGTCCAGGCACTACGGCGACGAGCAGTTGCACGACGCCGGCCGGGCGGAGGTCACCGTCCGCTATCTGACCCCGCACTCGAAGTGGTCCATCCACTCGGAGTACCAGGACAACGCGTACATGCTCGCCCTGTCCCGCGGCGGCCCGGTGATCTGGATGTCCACCTCCGACGCCGAGAAGATCGGCGTCAAGGACAACGAGTGGATCGAGGCGTACAACCGCAACGGTGTCGTCGCCGCCCGCGCCGTGGTCTCCCACCGCATGCCGGAGGGCACGGTGTACATGTACCACGCCAAGGACCGCACGGTGAACGTCCCGAAGACCGAGGTCAGCGGAAAGCGCGGCGGCATCCACAACTCGCTGACCCGGCTGCTGATCAAGCCCTCCCATCTCGCGGGCGGTTACGCCCAGTTCACGTACGCCTTCAACTACTACGGACCGACCGGAAACCAGCGTGACGAGGTCACCGTCATCCGTCGCCGCTCGCAGGACGTGGAGTACTGATATGCCCCGTGGCGAAGCCACCATCGGACGCGTCATGGCCCAAGTGGCGATGGTGATGAACCTCGACAAGTGCATCGGCTGCCACACCTGCTCGGTCACCTGCAAGCAGACGTGGACGAACCGCACCGGGGTCGAGTACGCCTGGTTCAACAACGTCGAGACCAAACCGGGTGTCGGCTACCCGCGCCGCTACGAGGACCAGGAGCAGTGGAAGGGCGGCTGGATGCTCGACAAGCGCGGCCGTCTGGTGCTGCGCTCCGGGGGCCGGGTGAAGCGGCTCCTGTCGCTGTTCTCCAACCCGGACCTGCCCTCGATCGAGGACTACTACGAGCCGGTCACCTACGACTACGACAACCTGGTCAGCGCCCCGGCAGGCCAGGACGTCCCGGTCGCCCGCCCCCGCTCCGTCCTCACCGGTAAGCCCACCGCCGTCACCTGGGGCGCCAACTGGGAGGACGGCCTCGGCGGTGCGCCCGAGCACGCGGGCGGCGACCCCAACCTGACCGGCGAGTGGGCCGAGAAGGTGAGGTTCGAGTTCGAGCAGACCTTCCTGTTCCACCTGCCCCGCCTGTGCGAGCACTGCCTCAACCCGGCCTGTGTGTCGGCCTGTCCGTCCGGCGCGATGTACAAGCGGGTCGAGGACGGCATCGTCCTGGTCGACCAGAACCGCTGCCGCGGCTGGCGGATGTGCGTGACGGCGTGCCCGTACAAGAAGGTGTACGTCAACCACGCCACCGGCAAGGCCGAGAAGTGCACGTTCTGCTTCCCGCGCATCGAGGCCGGACAGCCCACCGTCTGCTCCGAGACCTGCGTCGGCCGCCTGCGCTATCTCGGCCTGCTGCTCTACGACGCCGACCGGGTCGGCGAGGCGGCGGCCACCCCAGACGAGCGGGACCTGCTCGACGCGCAGCGCGATGTGTTCCTCGACCCGAACGATCCCGAAGTCCTGGCCGCGGCAAGGGAGTCCGGGATTCCGGAGGACTGGCTGGACGCCGCCCGCCGCTCCCCGGTGTACGCGCTGGTCTCCCGCTACCGGGTGGCGCTGCCGCTGCACCCGGAGTACCGCACCCTGCCGATGGTCTGGTACGTGCCCCCGCTCTCCCCCGTCCTCGACGCCGTCGACGCGGCGGGCGGGAATCAGGACGACCCCGACCACGTCTTCGCCGCCGTCACCCGGCTGCGCATCCCGCTGGAGTACCTGGCCGAACTGTTCACGGCCGGGGACACCGACGTGGTGGCCGGGGTGCTGATGAAACTCACCGCGTTGCGCTCGTTCATGCGCGCCCGGGCCCTCGGCGAGACGGACGACGAGACCGTCCTCGAGGCGGTCGGCCTCACCGCCCGCGACGCCGAGGACCTGCACCGACTGCTCGCCGTCGCCAAGTACGCCGACCGCTATGCGGTCCCCGCCGCCCACAAGGAGGACGCCGCCGCGCTGACCGCGCTCGAGAACCGCTGCCCGGTGGAGTCCTCCGGTGAACAGCGACCCGCGGAGGGCCGGCGCGTGATGCTCGGCCTCCCCACCCTGCGCCGCCGCGCACCCGAATCCCCGGCAGGAGGCCGTCCGTGACCCCGTTGCCCACCACCATCCCGGCGATCGTCCGCAGCCGTGTGAAGGCGGCCGCACGTCGAACCGACCGCACGCGCAGAGCGGCCCCGCTCACCCCGCAGGAGGCCGAGGCACGCGCCGTACTGCTGCGGCTGCTGTCACTGCTGCTGCAGTACCCGGACACCGAGCTCGCCGCCGCCCGACCGGTGTTGACGGCCACCGTCGAGGCCATGGCACCCTCGCCCGCAGCCGACCATCTGACCGCCTTCACCCGCTGGTTCACCGAGCAGGAGCCGGAGGCCCTCGAGCGCCACTACGTCGAGATGTTCGACCTGCGCCGCAAGAGCAGCCTCTACCTCACCTACTATCTGCACGGCGACACCCGCCGCCGAGGCATGGCCCTGCTCACCCTGGCCCAGCGCTACCGGGCCGCGGGCTGGGACATCGACGGCGGCGAACTCCCGGACCACCTCCCGGTCGTCCTGGAGTTCGCGGCGCTCACCGGGCCGGGCAGGGGCGAGGCACCGCTGCGTCAGCACCGACGCGGCCTGGAGCTGATCCACCACGCGCTGACCGATGCCGACTCGCCCTACCGGAATGTGCTGGCCGCGCTGCTCACGCTCCTTCCCCCGCCCACCGAGGCCGACTTGGCGGCCGTGGCCGAGCTGGCCGCGCAGGGTCCGCCCGAGGAGGAGGTGGGGCTCGACCCGTACGGCGCCCACGGCGACGGGGAGTTCGCGCCGCCGGGCAACCATGGCGCGGGAGAGGGCGCGCGGGCCGGCGGCCACGGCGCAGGAACGTTCACGCGGTCCGGCAGCTACGGCGCGGGCGAGTTCGCGCCGCCCGGCACCTTCGTACCGCCCGAGCAGGCCCCGACCACCCTGACACCGCCCCTTTCGCCCCCGGAAGGCCGCCGATGAGCGCCGCAGCCACCCCGCTCGCCGCAGCGAGCGGTGCCGATCTCCTCCTCTGGGTCGCCGTGCCCTACATCTGCCTGGCCGTGTTCGCCGTCGGGCACGTCTGGCGCTATCGGCACGACCAGTTCGGCTGGACCTCCCGTACGAGCCAGCTCCTCGAACACCGCTGGCTGCACTGGGGCAGCCCGCTGTTCCACCTCGGTGCCTTCATGGTCATCGCCGGCCACGTGGTGGGCCTCGCCGTCCCGGCCTCGTGGACCGACGCCGCCGGCATCGGCGAACACACCTACCACACCACGGCCGTCTGGGCGGGCTCCGTCGCGGGCGTCACCATGGTCACCGGACTCGGCATGCTGTGCGCCCGCCGACTGCTGACCCGCCGGATTCGCCTGGGCACCGACCGCAGCGACAAGATCCTCTTCCCGCTGCTGTCCGCCACCGTCCTGCTCGGCATCACCGCCACCGCTGCCCACAACGTCTTCGGCGGCGGCTACGACTATCGTGCGACCGTCTCGGTCTGGTTCCGCGGCATCTTCACCCTCCACCCCCGGCCCGAGGCCATCGCGGAGGCGCCGCTGCTGTTCCAGCTGCACGCTCTCACCGCCTGCCTCCTCTTCGCCGCCTGGCCGTTCACCCGCCTCGTCCACGTGTGGAGCGCCCCGATCGGCTATCTCGCCCGCCCCTACCTGGTCTATCGACGGCGCGTGGTGGGGGTGCAGCGGAACTCCCCCATGGGCGACGCCCGGCCCGGCAGGACGGGACGTTCGGCCCATACACGAGCAGAAGCAAAGAATTAGGCTCACCTGAGTAACGTCGGCAGTGGGGGCGGGCGGCAGGAGCCCGGAGAGCGAGGCACCGCGATGGTGACCACGGACCACGAGGACATGCCCGTACCGGGCGAGGGTCTGGGCGCCTCCCGCGTCCCGGGCCACTGGCTGCTGGCCCGGCTGGGCAAGCGGGTCCTGCGTCCCGGCGGTGCGGAGCTGACCCGCTGGATGCTCGACGCCCTGGCCGTCGGCCCCGGGGACCGCGTCGTGGAGCTGGCCGCCGGGCTGGGCGCCACGGCCCGCCTGACACTCTCACGGGGCCCGGCCGCCTACACGGCTGTCGACCGCGATCCCGTAGCGGTGGCGGCCTTGAGCAACCTCGCCGCCTCCGGGACGACCGCGGTCCTCGCGATACGGGCCGACGCCTCGGACACCGGCCTGCCCGACGGCAGCGCCACGGTGGTGTACGGCGAGGCGATGCTCTCCATGCAGCCCGACCCCGCCAAGCGGCGCATCGTACGAGAGGCACACCGGCTGCTCACCGACCCCTCCGGAGCCGGACGCACCTCCGGTCGGTACGGCATCCACGAGCTGTGCCTGCTGTCCGACGACCTCGACCCGGCCCTGGCCACCCGGATCTCCGCCGATCTGGCCGCCGCCGTCCATGTCGGCGCACGACCGCTGACCCCGAGCGGCTGGAACCGGCTCCTGTCCGCCGAGGGCTTCACCGTGACCGCCCGCCGTACGGCTCCCATGGCCCTGCTCGAACCGCGCCGGCTGACCGCCGACGAGGGTCTGGTCGGCGCCGCGCGCATCACCGGCCGCGCCCTGCGGGACCCGGCCGCCCGGCGCCGGGTCCTGGAGATGCGCCGCGTCTTCCGTCGCCACCAGGCGCACCTCGGCGCGATCAGCCTGATCGCCGTCCCCCACGCACCCGCCGCTCCCTGAGGAGGGATCGCATGTCCGCCACCGTCATCGCCGACCTGGCCGCCGAGCTGCCGCTCTCGGAGGACGGCACTCTCAGTCGCGTCCTGTACCGCGACGACCGGCTGCGCGTGGTCGGCTTCTCCTTCGCCGCCGGCCAGGAACTCACCGAACACACCTCGGCCCTCCCGGTGGTCATCCAGGTGGTCCGAGGCCGGCTCGCGCTGGTCCTCGGCGAGGAGAAGACGGAGGCGACGCCGGGCAGTTGGATCCATCTTCCCGCTCGCCTGCCGCACACGGTGCACGCCCTCGAACCGACCATCATGCTGCTGACGATGCTGCCCGCGGCCTCGGAACCCTCGCCCCCGGACGGATCGGCGACCTGACCTGCGGGCAGACGGACTTCATGCCGCCGATCCATATGACACTCCGGCTCGATTGACCTGGACACCGTGGATCGATAGACCTGGGCGTCAGGCAAGCCGGACGCCGATCCGGACGACCGAGGCCGATGGAGGACTCTGCATGGCCGGCCCGCACCCCGACCCAGGCACCCGCAATCACTGGCACCGGCCCGACGACATGTACGTGAGCCGGCCACCGTGGGACATCGGCCGACCCCAGCCGGCGTTCCGCGCGCTGGCCGACGCTGGAGAACTCCGAGGCCGCGTGCTGGACGTCGGCTGCGGCACCGGTGAGCACGTGCTCATGTGCGCCGCCCTCGGCCTGGACGCCACCGGCGTCGACCTCGCGTCCAACGCCCTTGAGACCGCGAGGAAGAAGGCACGCGACCGCGGACTCACGGCGCGATTCCTCCGGCACGACGCCAGGAATCTCGGCGGCCTCGAGGAGTCCTTCGACACCGTGCTCGACTGCGGGCTGTTCCATATATTCGGCGACGACGACCGCGTCGCCTTCGTCGACAGCCTGCGCGCCGTCGTAGGGCCCGGCGGCCGCTACTTCATGCTCTGCTTCAGCGATCGGCAGCCCGGCGACCAGGGCCCGCGGCGGGTGTCGCGCGCCGAGATCGAGGCGTCGTTCGCCGACGGCTGGCGGGTCGACGCCATCGAACCGGTCACCATCGACATCACCACCGACCCGGAGGGCGTCAGGGCCTGGCGGACCGCCCTCACCCGCGGCTGACCTCCGCCGAGTTCGGTCCTGTGGGTCGGGAGTTCCGCAGGGACCGGACCGGAAGGCCCGGTGTGGCCGTGAGCCGACGCGTACGGACGGGAGGCGCCTTGGGGCGCCTGCTGCTCGTCGTCGCGCTCGCGCGGGTCGAATCCGGGCAGGCGGTGGAAGAGCGCCGCGTTGTCGACCAGCCGGTCAAGGCACCGTAGCGGCTGTGCACGTGGGACGAGCGCCCGTTCCGTTCGTTCGATCAGCGGGCGGCACGCTCTCCGGCCTCGGCGTCAGCCGCCCGGCAGGCGGGGCAGATGACCTGGGCCCGGCGGCCGTAGCGGCGGGTGAGCCCCTGGCAGCGCGGGCAGAAGCCGACCTCTTCCGGTGGGCAACCGAGCAGGATCGCGGCGACGGCCCGGTCCGTCGAGGGGGCGATGCGCTGGGGCACCGGGTTCATGGGTCCGACGGTACGTCGGGCGCTAAGCCGCGGCACGTCCAGCGGTGGGTCGACGGCTTGTCCGGGCAGGCCGAGCGCGGTGGCGTCGCTCAGGCCACGTCGATGCCCAGCTCGGTGTCCGGTCGGCAGGACGGACATGGCTCGACAGTCGAGTCGGTGAGCGCGGCGCGGGCCTCGTCGGCCCTGATCGGACGGCACGCACCGACCACCAGGCCGCAGTCGGCCACGTGGATCAGGGCGGGCGCCGGCTCGCTCGGTGTGCGCTCCCGTTGGACGACGTATCCGGTCTGGACGGGTGGCGGAACGAAGCCGGGCAGCGATCCGCCGCCCTTGGCGACGCGCCGCGAACGGCCCCGGGGAAGCCGATCGAGGTCGGCGAGTGCGGCGACCACGGCGTCCCGCTGGAGGCGCAGATAGAGGCCCACGGTTTCGTTCTCCGCGATCTGCCGCTCGAGATGGGCCAGGATCACCCGCAGCCGGGCCGGGTCAGGTGGCAGCTGGGACATGACGAGCGGCGTCCCCGTACGGGACAACGCACATGGTCAGCTCCTCGCTCCCCGCTGTGCGACATACAGGGCCGACCGCGCGGGCGTCCTCTGGCCGGTTTGCCAGTACGGATGGAACAACACCTGGGCCGACAGCCGGACGAGTTTGCGCCGCAAGGACGAGCACGGCTGGACGGCGAGCCGGCGGTAGGCGGTGTGCCACTCCTCAAGGGCTTGGGCGAGGTCGTCAGGGATCGCTTGCATGGCTAAATTCAATCACGTGTTCGATTTAAACGGCCAGCGATGACGCCCCGACGCGTCGTCCCGCCACTGTCGCCGGGAATTCGCGGCGTCGCGGACACCGTGTGTGGATGTGTGTCACCGTAGGTGGGTGATCGAGGAGAGGGTGGAGCAGGCGTTCGCCGAGGCGGGGTGTCGGGGCAGCGTGGCGGTGTTGGACATCGACCGGCCCGGGCGGGTCACTGTGAACGACGGCTTGTCGACGGTCGCTGCGTCGACGTTCAAGATCGCGGTGGCGTTGGAGTTGTTCTGTCAGGCCACCGAGGGGGAACTGGACCTGACCGAGCGGGTGCGCCTCTCGCCGTCGCAGGCGACTCCGGGTGGTCAGGGCTTCTGCATCTTCGACGACGACGTTGAGGTCTCGCTCCGTGATGTTGCCCGGATGATGGTGACCATCAGCGACAACACCGCGACCGACGTGTTGATCCGCCGGGTGTCGGTGCCGCGGATTCATGCGCGTCTGGCCGAATTGGGGCTGGATAGGATCCGGTTGGCGGGCACGATCCGGCAGGAGTTCGACGCGATCGGCCTCGACGCGGGGTTCGCCGGGTGGGCGGAGATGGAGCGGGCGATGCGCGGAGCGGGCTCGCCTCGGGATGCGGAACTCATCTGGGAGCGGGCCCTGTCCGCCCCGTCCCTTCGGCCCGGGCGCATCACCAGCGCGACGACCGGGCAGATGGCCCGCCTGTTGAGGATGATCTGGCGCGACGAGGCGGGGCCGGGTGAGGCCTGCGCCGCGGTGCGGTCCCTCCTCGGTCAACAGCGGCTCACTCGTAAGATCGCGGCCGGATTCGGTGACGAGGTGCGGGTGTCGGCCAAGTCGGGCAGTGTTCCCGGGTGTGTGAGCAACGATGTCGGGGTGGTGCACTTCCCGGACGGTTCTCGGTTCGCGGTGGCGGTGTTCACCCGCCCGATCGGGCCGCCCGGTCCTCGGGTGCCGTACGGCGATTCCGTCATCGGAACGGTTGCCCGGCTGGGTGTTGAGCATCTGCGGCGGCTCGGCCGATGATCACGGTCACTCAGGGAGTCGTGCCACATCCCGTTGAGTTGTTGCCGCGCGTTGGCGAGAGTCTGTCGGCATGGAGCTCTTCCGTTACCACCGCGCTGTTCACGACTGGCAGTTGGGCGGGCGGGCGTCCTGAGACGTGCGGCTGCCCCTCCCCCTGCTTCACTGCTCCTGTCGGGGCTCCTGGAGGGTGCGGTTGCGGTCCGCTTCGTCCCTGACGAGCCACGACAGGAGCGACGCCACCGTCAGGCCGGCTTCAGCAGGATGGCGCAGGATCCTGTTCGACTCGATCCGATACGTGTTGCTGCGGCCCTCCCGGCTGTGCGAGAGGTAGCCGTCGTGCTCCAGATCGGAAATGATCTTCTGTACGGCACGTTCGGTCAGCCTGCAGTACGCAGCGATGTCACGGATGCGCGCGGTGTGATCGTCGGCGATGGCCGCGAGCACGCGGGCATGGTTGGTCAAGAACGTCCATCCGATGTGCGGCTCAGGCACTCCACCCATGTCGGAATCCTACGGCTAGCTATTCATGCGCCCAAAAGCACGAGAAATAATTCATGTAACGCTTCACATGTCACTCACCCGATCGTGAACCTGGAAGAACCTGAAGGACGAGTTCTCGCAGAGAGACAGTCATGCCGGCGCATGCGCACGCCAGGCCGTGGACGAACACTGCGCATCGAGGTGGGTCAGCTGCGACTGTCAGTGGCTACCACCTCCCGGCGACCGGTTCGCCCCAGCCGCCGTGAGCACCTCTTCGGCCAAGGGCTTGTCGAGGGCCGCGTGGACCAGCGCGTCTGCCAGCCGCGGCATGTCACGTCCCGGGACGAAACCGCCGAGTTCGTCCGGCGAGTCGGGCAGGCCGAGCCGACGCGCGCCGTCCAGGGCCTTGCGATCGATGTACGGTACGAACTCCGGCCAGATTCCCTGCACATCGCGCAGGAAGATGTCCGCCCCCGTCGGCCCGATCCCGGGGATGTCCAGCAGGGCCTGCTTCGGGTCGGGTTCCTCGCGCAGTCGGCGCAGATCACCGTCGTACCGTTCGAGGAGCAGCTCGGCGGCCTTGCCGAGGATCGTGGCGGTGCGCTCGTCGTAGCGCCGGTAGCCGCCCTCCCCCAGCGCGTCGACGCGCTGCTGCCAGGTAGCGTCGGCCATCGACCGCGCGTCACGCAGTCCGGCCTCGAACAGCGCCCGCGCCGCCGCCACCGCCGTGTCGGCCCTGATGGGGGCGCTGAGAAGGGTCGCCAGGACGAGGGTCTGGTACAGCGGTGCCGGGGTGTTGCGCAGCCGGATCCCGGCCTGGGCCGGGTAAGTGCGCTCCTGCCGCTCGAGCAACTCGCGCACCACGGCCTTCTCGTTCTGCGTCGTGCCCGCGGTCTTCCCGGCGGGCCTGTGCGTCTTCGTGCCCATTGCCTGCTCCTCGATTCATCCTTTCACCGGATTTCCGCGGTCCGTACGCCGTCTTCTGCCTGCTCCGGGTACCCCTCGTGGTCGCGTCGACGCTGTTGCTTCTCTCCGAGCGGGGGCGCTGTCGCGGCGGCCACGAACATCGGCAGGGCCAGAAACAGTCGGTCGGCGTCGGCTCGGGTACGTTGCTCGGTGATCCATGCGTCCGTCCGGGCGCGCGTGATGGCACCGGGCGCGCAGGCGCCTTCGGCCAGCCCGACCAGCGGCTCGCGGGCCGTGCGTCAGGTCCGCGCGGGCGTGCACGAGGGTGCGGGTGAGAGCCGGATCGTCGGAGTCGATCACGAAGCTGTCCCGGTCCTGGCCGATCAGCACGATCCGCCCGCCCGGCGTCAGGACGTGCCGGGCCTCCGCCGACGTCCGCTCGGGGTCGGCCGGTTCGTGGAACACCTCGTCCGCGCGGTAGCCGTCCAGCGAGGCGTCCGCGAACGGCAGCGCGCAGGCGTCGGCGATCCGGTAGTCCCCGTCGGGCCGGCCTCCACCGGCGACCCCGATCATACGTTCGTCCGGGTCAACGCCCGCGGCCGTGGCGCCCCGTTCGGCCGGCTCCGCCACGGCGCGGCCGGCTCCGCAGCCGACGTCCACCACGGACGTTCCGTGTGTTCCGGGCTGGACGCTGAGCAACTCGTAGGAAAGGAACCGTAGTTCGCGCACGCCCGGCAGATCGTCGGCCGCGTCCGGGCGGGCTACGAGGTCGTCCGCCGACTGCCGCGCACGTTCCGCCTTCTTGATCATGGGCGCCAGACTGCGAGTTGATGTCGACATGAAGTCGAGCGAGTCGAGCGAGGACGGCTTCCTCGACATCGGCGCCCTCGCGGAACGCGGCGCCCCGCACGTCCTGCGTCACTGGGAGGCCATGGGGCTGCTGACTCCCGCACGGGACCCCGCGGGACGCCGGCGCTACACCACAGCCGACCTCACGCGTGCCGCCGTCATCCTGCGGGCCAAGGAAGCGGGGCTGGCCCTCGGCACCGTCGATGTGCCGGTCCGAACCCGGAACCGGTCGCCCTCCCGCCTCAGGTGGTGGCCTCGTCCAGGAGTTCCAGTACGTGGCGGTAGGGGCGGCCCGTGGCGCGTGTCATGCCCAGCTCGCAGGTGCGGTTGCACGAGGCGTACGCGTCGTACGTGCGCGACGTGATCTCGGCGGCCTGGGCTGCGGTCGCCGCCGCCGTGATCTCCGGGTGCAGCAGGCCGCGGTCGCCGGCGAAAGCGCAGCAGCCCCAGTTGTCGGGCACGGTGACCTCGTCGCTGACGGCCTCGGCCACGGTGCGCAGGGCGTCGTCGATGCCGAGGTGCACGGTGGAACACGTGGGGTGCAGGGCGAGGCTGCCGGTGCGGCGGGGCTCGGGCAGAGCGGGCAGCAGGTGCTCGGCCGTGAACGCCACGCTGTCGACGAAGCGCAGGGACGCGAAGCGGGCGCGGTCCGACTCCGGCAGGGCGTCGGGGAGTTGCTCCAGGCCGTGCGTGCACGAGGAGGCGTCGCAGACCACCGGAAGCCGGCCTTGGTCGCTGGCCTCCCACAGCGCCTCCAGCGTGCGAGCCGCCATGGTGTGGTGCCCGGCGGTGTAGCCCTTGGACTGCCACGGGGTGCCACAGCACAGGCCCGCCAGCCGGTCGGGCACGGTGACCGGGACTCCAGCCCGCTCGCACAGCCGGAGAAACGCGGCCACCGAGCCGGATGCCCCCTCCCCGGACACCGAACCGGCAGCGCCCCCCATAGCGGGCGCCACCCCCTCGGAACCTCCCTCCGGCGAACCTCCCTCCGGCGCGAACACGCTCCCGATGCAGGCGGCGAAGAACACCGCCTGTGCCCCCGCCTGTTGCCGGGCCGCCGGACGCGCCGACCCGCCCCGCGGAATGTCGTCGGACCACGCCGGGACCAACTCCCCCGCCCCCAGCCGACGTACCGCGCCGGTGGCCGCCCGCAGCACCGGGGTGGGAACCACGTGCGCGGTGTTCAGCGCGGCGCGTACGCCCTTCACTGCCGTACCCCAGTGCCGCGCCGCCGCGTTCCCGGCGCGCTGCGCGGTCGCGCTGTGGCGCTCGGCGCGCAGGCGCTTCATGACCGCGCCCGTGTCGATGGTGACCGGGCACGCGGTGACGCACAGGCTGTCGGCCGCGCAGCTGTCGACGGCCGCGTAGGTGTAGTCGGCCTCCAGGGCGCGGCGGCGTTCGTCGTCGCCCGCCGCGCGGGCCAGCGCGATCTCCCGTTGCAGGGCGATGCGTTGACGGGGGGTCGTGGTAGCGTCGGCTGTGGGGCAGACGGGCTCGCAGTAGCCGCACTCGACGCACGCGTCCACGGCGGGGTCGACCTGCGGGACGCTCTTGAGGCTGCGCAGGTGTGCGGCCGGGTCGTCCTCCAGCAGCACACCCGGGTTGAGGACGCCGTGCGGGTCGCACAGCCGCTTCAACTCGCGCATGACGTCGTACAGTTCGTCGCCGTACTGGCGCCGGACGAAGGGTGCCATCGCCCGGCCGGTGCCGTGCTCGGCCTTCAACGTGCCGCCGTTGTCCAGGACGAGGTCGACCATGGCGTCGGTGAACCGGGCGTAGCGCTCGGTCTCGCGGGCCGAGTCGAAGTCCTGGGTGAGCATGAAGTGCAGGTTGCCGTCGCGGGCGTGACCGAAGATCACCGCGTCCTGGTAGCCGTGCGTCTCGAAGAGGTCGATGAGCCCCTCGCAGGTGCCGGTCAGCCGTTCCATCGGCACCGCGATGTCCTCGAGCAGCGCGGTGGTGCCGGGACGGCGCGCGCCCGCGACCGCCGTGTAGAGGCCCTTGCGCAGGTGCCACAGCCGGGCCCGGACGCGCGGGTCGCGGACGAGCGTGGTTCCGGTGACGGCGGGCAGCCGGTCCAGGACCGGCTGCGCGGCGGCCACCCTCTCCGCCAGCGCCTCGGCCGTGTCCTCGGCGAACTCCACCAGCAGCGCGGCGTGCCGCTCCACGCGCAGACCGCGCACCTCGTCCACCGGGTTCGGGGAGTGTTGCGCCACGCGCAGCGACGCGGCGTCCAGGAGTTCGGCGGTGCGCGCTCCGGCGGTCAGCAGTGCGGGCAGCGCGTCGGTGGCCTCGGCGAGGCCGGGCAGGATGAGCAGGCCGGTGGCGGTGTGCGGCAGGAGGGGTACGGTGCGGAAGACGGCCTCACCGACGAAGCCGAGGGTGCCCTCGCTGCCGATCATGAGGTGGGCGAGGATGTCGGCCGGATGGGTGTGGTCCAGGAACGAGTTGAGGCCGTAGCCCATGGTGTTCTTCATGGCGAACAGCCGCTCGACGGTGGCACGCGAGGCGGCCGAGGCGCGGATGCGGTCGCGCAACCGCAGCAGTCCCGCGTGCAGTTCGGGCTCGCGGGCGCGCAGCGCCTGGTCCGCGTCGGGGGCGGCGGTGTCGACCACGGTGCCGGACGGCAGCACGAACTGCAGGGACTCCATAGTCCGGTAGGCGTTGTCCTGGGTGCCGCAGTTCATGCCGCTGGAGTTGTTGGCGACCAGTCCGCCGATGGTGCAGGCGGATTCGCTCGCCGGGTCGGGGCCGAGCCGGCGGCCGAACCGGGCGAGCCGCGCGTTGGCCTGGCGTACCGTCAGGCCCGGTTGCAGCCGGATGCACCGTCCCTCGTCGAGGACCTCGGCGGTGCGCCAGTGGCTGCGGACGTCCACGAGGATGCCGTCCCCGCCCGCCTGCCCCGCCAGGCTGGTGCCGCCGGAGCGCAGGGTCAGTGGGAGTCCGGCCGCGCGTGCCCCCGCCATCAGGGCGCCGACCTCGGCCGCGGACGCGGCGCGCACGACGGCCTGCGGCGTGAAGAGGTACGGCGACGCGTCGTGCGCGGACGCAATACGGCGGGGCAGGTCGGTGCTCACCCGGGCCGGGTCGTCCACGCACGCGGCCAGGAGCTCGGCGAGGCGAGCGGTCGAAGCCGGGGCGGGTGGTGTGGCGGCGGTGCGGCTCATGGGTCCTCGATGCCGAAGTGGGGTGTCAGGGGGTGACCCGCAGCAGGCGCGGCGGCTGTGCCACGGGCTCGGGCAGGCGCAGCGGTGTCAGGCCCGGGGTGATGCTGCCCAGCAGCGTGGCCCGGCGTGCCCCGGTGCCGGACGGCAGGGTGCCGGGCAGACCGTGGACCGTGAGGAAGCCCAGGATCGCGAAGGCCAGGGCCTCCTTGGCGTCGGACAGCAGGCCCAGCTCGTCGCTGGGGCGCAGCAGTACGCCAGGCAGTTCCTCGGCGATCATGCCCATCAGCACCGGGTTGCGGGCACCGCCGCCGGAGACGACCAGCTCGGTGACCCCGTGGGTGCGGCAGGCGCCGGCCACGGTGACGGCGGTCAGCCGGGTCAGGGTGGCCAGCACGTCGTCGGGGGCGGGCGCCGGCGTGGGCAGCGCGTCCAACGCCCGTTGCAGATAGGGCAGGTGGAAGTGTTCCTTGCCGGTGCTCTTCGGTGCGGGCCTGCGGTAGTAGGGGTCGTCGAGGAGGATGCGCAGCAGTTCGGGGTGGGTGTGGCCGGCGGCGGCTCTGCGTCCGTCCTCGTCGTACGCGGCGGCGCCGTCGGTGAAGTACCGTACGGCCGCGTCCAGCAGGGCGTTGGCGGGGCCGGTGTCGAAGGCCAGCGGCTCGGCGCCGGGCGCGAGGACCGTGACGTTGGCGATGCCGCCGAGGTTGAGCGCCGCGGGCGTACCGGGCAGGGCGCGCAGCAGCAGGGTGTCGGTCATGCCGACCAGCGGGGCGCCCTGTCCGCCGGCGGCCACGTCCCTGCTGCGCAGGTCGGAGACGACCGGGAGCCCGGTGGCCTCGGCGATCCAGGCGGGCCGGCCGAGCTGGAGCGTGCCGCGCACGGTGCCGTCCTCGACCCAGTGGTACATGGTCTGGCCGTGGGAGACCACGAGGTCGGCGGCGCCGTCGCACAGTTCGCGCAGGGCGCGTTCGGCGGCACCGGCGAAGGCCTGGCCGATGCCGGTGTCCAGGGCGCAGACGGCCTGGACGGTCGTGGCGGCCGGGGGCAGGGTGGCGGTGATCAGGTCCCGCAGGTCGTCCGGGTAGGGGACGGAGAGATGGCCCAGGGGCCGCAGGAACAGGGTGTCGCCGTCCAGGGTGAGATCCCCGGCGGCGGCCTCGATGGCGTCGTACGAGGTGCCCGACATCAGGCCGATCACACGCACGGCATCTCCCAAGTCACGTTGCCCGGTGCGGGCGGGGTGGGTTGTGGCACGGATTCTTCCTCGATACGGCGGGGCGGGGCCGGCGTTCGACATGGCGGGGCGGAGCCGCAGCGGCGGCCCCGCCCCGGGTGGTCAGTCCTGGCCGGTGGCCACGGCGACGCGGTCGGGGCCGGAGCCCGTCTCACCGTCGCCCGCCGGGAGTTCGACGGGCTCGGGGGCGCGGTGGAACAGGCTCATCAGACCACCGACGACCAGGGTGACGATGACGCCGATCGGCACCAGCCACTGGGCGGCGATCGCCGTCGGGACGGTGGCGCCGGCGACGGTGACGTCGATCTTGACGCCGCGCACGACGTACGTCATCAGGCCGACGGTCACCAGGAACGCCACGATGGAGTCGACCTCGTTGGCCCGCCGGACGATCCTGCCGAGCAGGAAGGCGCCGAGCAGTGCGCCGTAGGTGTAGCCCGCGATGGTCAGGCCGGTGAGGTACACGTTGCCGGTGCTGGTGCTGAAGGCGCAGGCGAAGACGGCCATCAGCACCGCCCACACCAGCGTCATCACACGGGCGAGCTTGAGCAGCGTCTCCTCCGACGGGGTGCTGCGGAAGAAGCTGTGGATGATGTCCGAGACCGTCGAGTTCGACATGGAGTTCAGCGCTGAGGACAGGGAGCCCATCGCGGCGCCGAGGATGCCGGCCACGAGCAGTCCGGAGACCACCACGGGCAGCCCGTGCAGGATGAAGTTCGGGTAGAGGTTGTCGGAGCTGGACAGACCCAGGTCCGAGAAGCTCTTGCCCTGGTTGTACGACCACAGCAGCGCGCCGACGAGGGAGAAGGCGGCGAACTGGAGGGTGACGAAGACACCGGAGGCGATCATGGCCTTCTGGCCGTCGCGCAGCGAGCGGGTGGCCAGGACGCGCTGGACGATCAGCTGGTCCGAACCGTGGCTGGCCATGGCGAAGATCGCGCCGCCGATGATCGCGGTGGGCAGGGCGAACGGGCTGGTGAGGATGTGCGCCAGGTCGAAGTTGTTGTCGAACAGCTTGAAGTGGCCCGAGTGCAGGGCGTCGGAGAAGCCGCTGCCGCCGACGTGGCCCGACAGCACCGCGATGGCGAGGATGGCACCGCCCAGGTACAGGCCCATCTGGATGGCGTCGGTCCAGATGACCGCCTTGATGCCGCCGAGGTAGGTGTAGACGACGGTGATCACCGTGAGGACGATGATGATGAGGCGGTAACCGGCGTGCACGCCGAACTCGTCGAGCAGCAGCTTGATCGGGATCGCCGAGGCGAACAGCCGGACGCCCTCGGCGAGGAGCCGGGTGAAGACGAACGTCACCGACGCGAGCCCCTGGAGTTTCAGCCCGAATCTGGTGCCCAGGTACTGGTAGGCGCTGACGAAGCCGCCGCGCTTGTACAGGGGGATCAGTACGGTGGCCACCACGACGCGGCCGATGACGTAGCCGAGGGCCAGTTCGACGTTGCCGAAGCCCTGCCCGCTGTACGCGCCGCCGGGGACGCTGATCACGGTGAGCACGCTGGTCTCGGTGGCCACCACGGAGAACGAGACCGTCCACCACGGCATGTGGCCTTCGCCGACGAAGTAGTCCTTCGCCGTCTTCTGGCGTCCGGCCAGGCGCAGTCCGATCCAGGCGATCGCCACCAGATAGACGACGACCACCACGAGGTCGAGTTGGCGCACGCTCACTCCTAGGCAAGGGCCGGCGGGGTCGCCGGCGGGGTGGGGACGTTGGGCAGGGATGTCGTCCGCCGTACGCGGGCGACATGGGGTTCATGCGGTGCCGACGCGTCGAGCGCCAGCAGGCGTGCGCCGTCCAGCGGGTCCCCGAGCGGGGGCCGCAGCCGGAGGGGGCGCGGGGAGTCGGTGAGGGCCGACCGCAGCGGGCCGAGGAGTGGTTCGCCGAGGCCGGTGAGCCCGCCGGTGACGGTGACGGGGAGGGAGTCGTCGCCCCCGATGCGGCGGGCGGCGGCGAGGACGGCCTCGCCGAGTGCGGTGGCCGCGTCCCGGACGATCGTGGAAGCGGCGGCGTCTCCCTCGGCTGCGGCGCGGGCCACGTCCGGGGCGAAGGTCGCGGCGGTGCGGGCGGGGTTGCCGTCCCGGCCGACGGCCGAGGGCAGCCGGTCGGGGTCGCCGAAGCGTGCGACGGCGGCGGCCAGCAGTGCGGTGTCCGGTCCGCGTCCGTCGTGGGCGCGCAGCGCGGCCCGCAGTCCGGCGGCACCGATCCAGGCGCCGCTGCCCTCGTCGCCGAGCCAGGGGCCCCAGCCGTCGACGCGGGCGTACGAACCGTCGTCGCCGATGCCGATGGCGACGGAGCCGGTGCCGATCGCGAGCACCACACCGGTACGGCCGCCGAGGGCGCCCGCGTGGGCGGTGACGGCGTCGCTGGTGACGGCCACCTCGTCCGCGGGCAGGTCCTCGAGGAGCAGTCCGGCGAGTTCCCGGGCCGCGTCCGGTGCCGAGGCCGCGCCGGCCGCGCCCACGCAGACGGCGGCGAGCCGGAGCGAGGGCTGGCGTGCCAGGAGCGGGAGCACGGCTGCTCGTACGGCGGTACGGGCCAGGGCCACGCCGTTGTCGGCGGCGAGCCCGGGGGCACCGGGCACCTCGTGGACGTCCTGGGCGGGACCGGCGCCGTCGCTCCAGAGCACGGCGCGGCAGCCGGTCTTGCCCAGGTCCACCGCCACTGCTGCTGTCATGCGGCACGCCTTCGTGTCGTCGGGGATCCGTCACGTCGGGCGGTCACGGGACGGCCGAAGGGCCGGGGACCGCCGCGGATCGCGGTGCAGCGAGTATCAGAAGGCAAACGTCCGTATGTCAATAAGTAACTTCGAGCAATTCACTTCGTAACTTTTTGACGTCCTGCCGACGCGTGATTAACGTGTCGCCCAGCCACTCTGAAGGGAACGGCCATGGCCCGCCAGGAACCACCCCGCACACCGGCCCGGTCGGCGGACGACGCCTCCCCCGCCGCGACCCTGGCACGCATCCGCGCGGCACTGCCGTCACTGCCGCCCTCGGAGCGGCGGGTGGCCGACGCCGTCCTGGCCGATCCCGCGCAGGCGGCGGAGCTGTCCATCAGTGCGCTCGCCGGGCGGGCCGACACCTCGGTGGCCACCGTGATGCGGTTCTGCCGGACGGTGGGGGTCCCCAACTATCCGCAGCTGCGCCTCGCCCTGGCCGCCGCCGCGGCTCGCGAGAACGCGCTGGGCGGTGAGCGCCCGGCACCGACCACCGACATCAGCGCCACCGACACCCTGGGCGAGATAGTCGGCAAGATCATCTACAACGAGGTGCGCGCACTGGAGGACTCCGGGTCCGAGCTGGACATCGAGGTGCTGGGCCGCGCGGTCGACGCCGTGGCGGGGGCCCGCCGGATCGACATCTTCGGCGTCGGCGCCAGCGCGTTCGTCGGCCAGGACCTGCACCAGAAGCTGCACCGCATCGGCCATATGGCCTTCGTCTGGACCGACCGGCACGCCGCACTCACGGCCACCGCCCTGCTCGGTCCCGGCGATGTCGCCCTGGCCATCTCGCACTCCGGCGAGACCGAGGACACCGTCGAGCCCCTCCAGGCCGCCGCCGAGCGCGGCGCCACCACCATCGCCCTCACCAACGTGCCGCGCTCCACCCTCGCGGAGAGCGCGGACCTCGTGCTGACGACCTGCGCCCGGGAGACGCCCTTCCGCTCCGGCGCGACCGTCAGCCGCATCGCCCAACTCGCGCTCATCGACTGCCTGTTCGTCGGTGTCGCCCAGCGTTCCTTCGACGCCACGACGGCGGCCCTGGAGAAGACGTACGGCGCCGTCCAGCGCCGCAGGCGCCCGCAGTCCCAGCGCCGGCTGCCGGCCGACAACTGAGCGCCGCCCCAGTTCCCCGTACCCCACTCCCGAGCACCGCCCCTGAGCACCACCCCGAAAGGACGACCGCGCCGTGGACCTCACCGCACCTGGCACACTCGGCACCTCCGCCGCTCTCGGCACTCTCGGCACTCTCGGCACCGAGACTCCCAACGAGCGGACCGCCGAACTGGACCGCATGCCGGTCTCCGAACTGCTCTCGGTCATGAACGCCGAGGACCAGACCGTGGCCCTCGCCGTACGCGACGCCCTCCCCGAGATCGGGACCGCCGTCGAGGCGATCACCGAGTCACTGCGGCGCGGCGGACGCCTGATCTACCTCGGCGCCGGCACCAGCGGCCGTATCGGCCTGCTCGACGCGGTCGAGTGCCCACCGACCTTCGGCACTTCCCCCGAGCAGGTCGTGGGCCTGCTCTCCGGCGGTCCGGGCGCCTTCGTCGTGGCGGTCGAAGGGGCCGAGGACGAGCCCGAGCGGGCGGTCGCCGACCTCGACGAGATCGGTGTGAACGACAAGGACACGGTCGTCGGACTCGCCGCCAGCGGCCGCACGCCGTACGTCGTCGGCGGCCTGCGGCACGCCGCCGCCCGGGGTGCCGTGACGGTGTCGGTCGCCTGCAACCGCGACGCGGTCGTCAGCCGCTACGCCGACATCCCGATCGAGGTCCCCACCGGTCCCGAGGTCCTCACCGGGTCGACCCGGCTCAAGGGCGGCACCGCCGAGAAGATGGTCTGCAACATGCTGTCGACGGCCTCGATGGTGCGGGTGGGCAAGGTCTACGGCAACCTGATGGTCGACGTCCGGGCGAGCAACGACAAGCTCGTCGACCGCGCCCGCCGCATGGTCGTCCAGGCCACGGGAGCCGATCCGGACACCGCCGCCGAGGCCCTCCGCGCGGCCGCCGGCCACGCCAAGACCGCCATCGTCATGCTCCTGGCCCACTGCACGGCCGAGGAGGCCCGCCAACGCCTCGAGAAGGCCGACGGTGACACGCGGACGGCTGTCGGGCGGGACTGACGCGCCGACCGCCAGCCGTGTCCGGGGCGGCCGGGTGGTCCTGCTGCTCGTAGGGGCGGCCTGGCTGATGATGCTGTCCACCGCGAACTCGGCGATGCAGCTCAGCCTCCCCGCCTGGGTGCGGGCGCGTGCGCCGGCCGTCTACGTGCTGTTCTTCATGGGCGGGCAGGCGCTGGGTTCCGTGGTCTGGGCACTCGTCGCCGGGGCCGGGCGCGCAGACCGCTCTGCTGGTCGGGGCGGCGCTGCTCGCGCTCTGCGCGGTCACGGTGCGGTGGTGGCCGCTGCATCCCGCCACGGGGCGGCTGGACCGTACGCCGGTGAGCTACTGGCCCGTGCCCGCGCCGGCGTCCGAACCGCTGCCCGAGGACGGGCCGGTGGAGGTCATGACGACCTACCGGGTGCCGAAGGAGAACGTGGCGCGGTCCCTCGCCGCCATGGAGTGAGTCGGCCGCTCACGGCGCCGTACCGGAGCGATGCGCTGGGATCTGTACTGCGACAGCGAGGACACGGACACCTGTGTGGAGCAGTTCCTGGTGCCCCCTGGGAGGAGCACTGCGCCAGCACTCCGACCGGCTGACCGGCGCCGACCGCGGATACGAACAGGCGGCTGAGGAACCGGCCGAGGGCACGCCGAAGGTGCAGCACCAGTTTCCGCCCGGGAGCGGTGGCTGACATCGGTCACGGCCGGATTCGGGCTGGGACGCCGTCAGGGACGGGATACACAAGGCGAAAGACCAGCAAATCGGGCGTAACGTACCCATGACCCGTGGAGAACAGGAGCTAGCCCATGGCTGTACGCCTCGCCGTCGTCTACTACAGCGCCACCGGGAACGTCCATCAGCTGGCCGAAGCGCTCGCCAAGGGTGCGGAAGGGCGAGACGCCGAGGTCCGTCTGCTGCGTGCAGCGGAACTGGCGCCGGACACGACGATCGACTCCAACCCGGCCTGGCGCGCCCACGTCGACGCCACGAAGAACTCGGTCCGCGAGGCGACCCTGGACGACCTGGAATGGGCGACGGCCTACGCGTTCGGCACCCCGACCCGGTACGGCAACGTGTCGGCCCAGCCCAAGCAGTTCATCGACTCCACCGGGGGCCTGTGGCAGGCGGGCGTGTTCCACGACAAGCCCGTCACCAGCTTCACCTCGGCGATGAACCGGCACGGCGGTCAGGAGTCGACGTTGCTGTCGCTCAACAACGTCTTCTACCACTGGGGTTGCATCATCGTTCCGACTGGCTACACCGACCCGCTCCTGTTCGCGGCCGGTGGCAACCCCTACGGGACGAGCTGGCCGAGCGGTGGCGGCGAGGGTCCCGACCAGGCGGCCCAGGACGCGGCCAACTACCAGGGGCGCCACCTGGTGGAGATCGCGGAGCGGCTGCGCGGCTGACTTCGACGGACGGCAAGCGCTGCGGAAGCGGCAAGGCCGAGTACCGGAACGGTAGTTGATAATGGAGCTCTTTCCGGCCGTACCTTACGCGTCATGGAATCCGACCAAGGAGACGATCCACCGGTTCGCCCAGATCGTGGGGAAGGTGCGGCTGGCCTTCTCGCAGCGCCGCAACCACTGGTGGAACGTGCCCTATCATCTCACCGGGCGCGGGATCACGACGCGTCCCATGGGGCTCACGGACAGCGGTGAATTCTTCTGCGTGGACTTCGACTTCGTCGACCACTCGCTCAGGATCACGCATTCCAGCGGCGCTTCCCTGAGTTTCCCACTGCAGGGTCTGAGCGTCGGCGCGTTCTACCGGCGTCTCGCGGGGGCGCTCGATCAACTGGGCGTGCCCTGCGACCTCCCGCGCCCCTTCCCCTATGACCTCCCGGACGCCGAGCGGCCGTTCGCCGACGACACCGAGCACATCACGTACGACACCGAGCACGCGCACACCTACTGGATCGTCCTTTCACAGGTCAATCTGGTCCTCGAGCAGTACGCGGCCCAATGGTCGGGGAAAACAAGCCCCGTTCATCACTTCTGGCACACCTTCGACATCGCGGTCACCCGCTTCTCGGACAAGAAGACGATCCTGCCCGCGTCGGTCGACGAGGTCACCCGGGAGGCCTACTCGCGGGAAGTGGTCAGCGCCGGCTTCTGGTTCGGCGACCCCACCTTCCCCGAGCCCGCGTTCTACTCCTACACAGCGCCCGAGCCGAAGGGGCTGGAGCACGAGAAGATCAGCCCGCCCCAGGCGTCCTGGGTTCCCCTGCGGGGCAGTCATCTGGCCGTGCTGCGCTACGACGACGTCCGTACCGACCCGAAGCCGCGGGAGACCGTGCTGGAATTCTTCGAGAGTGCCTTCCGCGCCGGCGCACAGCACGCCGGCTGGGACATCGACGCGAAGGCGTGTCCGGGAGGCGTCACGTTCGACTCGCCCTCGCGCTCGGCATCCAACGACCTTCGACCGTGAAAGTGGGCAGGCAGGCCAGGAACGGACCTGTGGCGGTCCTGCGAGCAACGGGCGGACAGGGCGGCGCCAGCGAGGTGGTATTCACGTTCATGAATATCATTCAGATGGATGCACATGGATGTGGTCGCCGGTGTACAACTTCGTCAACTTTCCAGTGACGAGGTCGAGTTGGAGGGACGGATGTCTACGAGCGTTCCCCGACGTGCCGTGCTGGCCACGGCGGCCGGTACCGCTGCTCTCACCGCATTACCTGTGCCGTCCGCGCGCGCCGCCGACCCGTGTCCGCATCTGATCCGCCGAGGAGGAGACCATCGACGCCGGCCCGCACCGCGTGAGCGACGTGACGCCGCACACCGTCGTCGCGGTGGGCCGCGACGCCCTGTCGCCGGCGGGTGACGGACGGGAGATCGGGTTCGGCTCCGTCACGTCGTACGGGCGCGTTCGTCGTCCTGGCGGCAGAGGCCGGGGGCCGTGCCGCGGCCCAGCGGTCCCAGGAGCGCGCAGTCCACGTCCACCACACCCTCGACGGCCCTGATCAGCCGGACGGCGACGGGTACGAGCGAGGTGTCGCGGATCCGGCCGGTGAGCGTCACGACTCCGTCGGACACCTCGACCAGGATCGGCTCGACGGGGGCTGCGAAGAGGTGCGGGACGACCTCGCGGCGTATCTCCTCGGCGATGTCCCCGTCGTCCCGCAGGAACACCTTGAGCAGGTCGGAACGGCTGACGATGCCCACGAGCGCGCCGTCGCGGCCGACCACGGGCAGCCGCTTCACCCGCGCCCGGGCCATGGCACGCGCGGCCCGGGCGAGCGGGGTGCCGGCGTGCACGGTCACGGGCGGCGCGGTCATCAGGTCCCCGGCGGTCGCCGCGGCGGCCTTGGCCACGTCGGTCGAACCGCGCCGCGGGGTGGCCCGGTCCGGGGCGCCGTCGTGGACCTCCTCCTTGTGCAGCAGGTCCGCCTCGGAGACCACACCGACGACCCGGCCGGCCTCGTCCAGCACCGGGAGCGCGCTGACGTGCCACTTCCGCATGGTCCGGACGATGTCCTTGAACGCCGCACCGGTGTGCAGGGCGACGACGGTCCGTGTCATGACGTCGTTCACGACGTGCGGTGCGCCGTTCATGGCGACCTCCCTGGTGCCGAGGTGCCGGCGTCCGTCAGTCACCAGGCTCGGTCGGCCCTCCGTAGCCGGTCATGGGCCGAGTGGCCCAGACCCTGGTTCCAAGTGGCCCAGACCCTGGTTCCAAGGGGGTCCGGTCCGGGCGGCCGGGGAGGGGACCGCCACGGAAGGCACATGGCGCTCCGCCCGGTCACGGTCAGCCGGACTCGGCGGGAAGCGGCTGCTCCGTCCACGTGTCCCGGCGGGCCTCGCGTCCGTGGGGAAGAGCCGTCCTGCCCCTCCCCCAGGGACGCGTTCGCGCCGGACAATGGAAGGAGCCCCGGGGCACTCCGCGGTGCGCGGATCACCCCCGGCCCGCTGATCGGCTCGCGGACTTCGAGCCGGAGGGCGAGGCGAGAGGTTCATGAAGGAGACGCTGTCCCTCGGCCGGATCGCCGGCGTACGTGTCGGCCTGCACTGGAGCGTGCTCGTCATCGTCGTCCTGGTGACGCTCGCCCTGGCGCGCGGGCGCTTCCCCGAGGCGCACCCCGGGCACTCCCCCACGGTCTACTGGGCGCTCGCCCTGCTCACCGCCGTCGCCTTCCTCGCCTCGCTGCTGGCCCACGAGCTGGCGCACGCGGTGGTCGCGCGGCGCAACGGCGTCGAGGTCGAGGGCATCACGCTGTGGATGCTCGGCGGAGCCGCCCGGCTGCGCGGTGAGGCGCCCACACCGGGCACGGAGCTGCGCATCGCGGGGGTGGGTCCGCTCATGAGTGTGGTGGTCGGCGGTCTGATGGCGGGGCTCGCGGTGTGGCTGGACGCCCTGCACGTGTCGGGGCTGTGGGTCGAGGCGGTCGCCTGGCTCGCCGCGATCAACATCGTGCTGGCCGTCTTCAACGCCCTGCCGGCCGCCCCGCTGGACGGCGGCCGGCTGCTGCGGGCCTTCCTGTGGCACCGCAGCGGCGACCGTCTGCGGGCCACCCAGGGCGCCTCGGCCGCAGGCAAGGCGCTGGGCTGGTTCATGGTGGTGACCGGTTTCGGCGCCGTCCTGTTCGCCGGGAACCTGTCCGGACTGTGGTCCGCGCTGATCGGCTGGTTCCTGATCGCGGCGGCGACCGCGGAGGCCCGTCAGGCCGAGGTCCAGGGCGTGCTGAAGGGCGTGCCGGTCAGCCGGGTCATGACCCCCGCCCCGGTCACCGTCCCGTCCTGGACGACCGTGTCCGAGTTCCTCGGCGAGGGTCCGTTCGGCCCGTACCGTCACTCGGCCTTCCCCGTGGTGCTGCCCGACGGCGCGGTCGCGGGGCTGATCACCATGGGGATCGTCAACCGGACACCGCAGCAGGGCCGCTCGCGCACGACGGTCGGTGATGTGATGCGGCCGCTCACGGATGTCGTGACGGTGGCTCCTGGCGACCCGGTCGTGGATCTTCTGCCCCGCTTGCAGGAGAGCGACGTCCACCGGGCCCTGGTGCTGGACGAGGACCGTCTCGTCGGTATCGTCAGCCTCGCCGACATCACCCGTGCCCTGTCGTGGCCGACGGTTTCGTCCCGGTGACGGGCGGTCCGCCGGGAGAACGCCGAGCCGCCTGCTCGACGGGCCGGCACGGCTCGCCGGTACCTGGCTGGTCCGCGGGGTACTGCTGGGGGGCGAGTGAGGGCAGGCCGGGGCGGCACCGGGCGCCCGGGCCCGGGCGCCGACGTGGAGTGGACCGTGCTGATGGGCGTACGGGCACCCCGCGACAGTGTCCTGGACGGACTGCACACGCTCATGGGCGGAAGGTACGCCGCCGAACACCGCTCTCGTCCGCGCCGAACGCGCTCAGCGCCGGCGCAGGCCATGGGTCACGCGAGTCTGCCGAGCCGGGCGTACGGCGGGATCTGCCTCGTCTCCGGGTCAGCCCGCGGTCGTCGTGTGCGGAGCGCGAGGCGCCGTCTCGTCCTGGCCGGCCTCCAGGCGGTCGACCACGTCCACCACGCCGTCGACGTCCTCGCACAGCCGTACCAGGACCGGGACCAGGTTCCGCCGTCCGATGCTGCCGCTCAGCGTGACCCGCCCCTCCGTGACCTCGACGGTGAGGGCCGAGGGCGGTAGTCCGAGGGTGCGGACGACGACGTCCTCGATGATCTCCTCCTGGATCGCGTGGTCCCTGCGGACGAAGAGGTGCACCAGGTCGCTCCGGCTGAGCACGCCGATCAGCCGGCCGGCACCGTCCACGACCGGCAGGCGCCTGATGCCGTGCCGCTCCATGGTCCGTGCGGCCCGGACCGCGTTCCAGTCCCGCTCCGCGACCACGGCTGGGCTCGTCATGAGGTCAGCGGCGGTGCCCCCGGAGCCGCCGCCGTACATCTGGCGGCGCAGCAGGTCGGTTCCGGACACGACTCCCAAGGGGCGGTCGTCGCCGTCGACCACCGGGACTGCCGTGATGTCGTACTCGTCGAGGAGGCGCGCGATGTCCTCGGACGTCGTGTGCGTCCGCACGGTGACTGCGGCGGGCGTCATCAGATCGCCCACACTGCGATGCCTCATGGTTCGGTGCCCCTTCCTGGCGGCGGGCGCACCCGGTGCGAGCGCCGCGGCGGGCAGGTGGTCCCCGGCGGGCCCGGACCGGCCCGCCGGAATCGGGATCAGACGGTGTGCTGGATCTCGATGTGCTTGGGTTCCGTCTTGTCGCGGCCCATGCCCACGCTGACGGTGAGCATGCCGTCGCTGTAGTCGGCCGTGATGTCGTTCTCGTCGGCCCCGGGCGGCAGCGTCGTGCTGCGGCTCATGGAGCCGTACCGGATCTCGCTGCGGCTCTTCTGCGTGTCCGTCTCGGCGCGCTCGGCGTTGATCGTCAGCATGCCGTCGCCGACGACGACGTCGATGTCCTGCGGGGACATGCCGGGCAGCTCCGCCCGTACGACATAGCGGTCGTCCTGCATGTAGTCCTCGATGCGGATCGTGTACAGGTCGCCCATGGTGGGCATCGCGAACCGCGCGGGGAAGGTCTCGAACCACTCGGGTATCTCCGGGAAGGAGAATCTCTGCCTGCGTGTCAGTGTTGCCATCGCCGTACCTCCTCGGCCGTGGTTGCGGCTGCTGACGCCTCCGGTCCACCGCGACGCCGCACGGCGCGCCGAGGCCGATCAGCCCACACCCAGGTCCTCAAAGTCCCTTTTACCCGCTATATCCGGAGTCAGACTGGTGGCAACGGGTCCGTCTCACTCATCGGCGACCACCATGTCCGACGTCACGACCACCGATCTGTACGAGGTCACGATGGCCCTGTCCTACCTGCGGGAGGACATGCGGGCGCCCGCGACCTTCAGCCTCTTCGTGCGCGACCTGCCGCCCGGCCGGGGCTTCCTGGTCGCCGCCGGGCTGGAACCCGCGCTGGACTTCCTGGCGGACTTCCGCGTCGGACCGCGGGACGTCCAGGACTTCGCGGACGCGCTCCACCGCCCGGCACGGGACCTCGAGCCACTCCTCGGAATGACCTTCGGAGGCGAGGTCCGGGCCGTACCGGAAGGTCACGTGGTGTTCGGCGGCGAACCGCTGCTGGAGGTGACCGCTCCGCTGCCGCAGGCGCAGCTCGTCGAGACGTACCTCCTCAATCAGCTGTGCCACCAGACGGCGGTCGCCTCCAAGGCGGCCCGCTGCGTCCTGGCCGCGGAGGGAAGGCCGTTGGTGGACTTCTCGCTGCGCCGCACCCACGGTCCCTGGGCCGGCCTGCAGGCCGCGCGGCTCGGCGCCCTGGTGGGGTTCTCGGCCACCAGCAACGTGGCCGCGGCCACCGCGCTGGGCATTCCGGCGGCCGGGACCATGGCCCACTCGTACGTGGAGGCGTTCGCCGACGAGGAGGCGGCCTTCCGCGCCTTCGCGCGCGCCCACCCCGGCCCGGTGACCTTCCTCGTCGACACGTACGACACCGACGCGGGCGTGCGGACCGCCGCACGGGTCCTGGCGGAGCTGCACCGCGGTCCCGGCTGTGCCGTCCGCCTGGACAGCGGCGATCTAGGGGCGGAGGCGCGGCGGGTGCGGGCCACGCTCGACGCCGCCGGGCTGATCGACGTACGGATCGTGGCGAGCGGCGGGCTCGACGAGTACGCGGTCGCCGAACTCGTGGGGAGCGGCGCGCCGATCGACACGTACGCCGTGGGCACACGCGTCGGCGTAGCGGCGGACGCACCGTATCTGGACGCCGCGTACAAGCTCGTCGAGTACGGCGGCCGCCCGGTGATGAAGCTGTCGTCCACGAAGGCCACGGCCCCGGGCCGCAAGCAGGTCTTCCGCCGGCCCGGATGCTCGGACGTGATCGGCCTGTGGGAGGAGGCTGCGCCGGACCCCGCCCGGCCCTTGCTGCGCACGGTCATGCGGGACGGCCTGCGCACGGGCGAACCGGACCGCCGGGAGGCCGCGGCGGCCCGGTTCGCCCGTGACCTCGGGGACCTCCCCGCCCCGGCCCGCAGAATCCGTGATCCTGAGCCCCCGCGGCCCGTGCGCTCGGCGGCATTGGAGGAGCTGACGCGCAGGGTGCGGGCGGAGATCGAGGACCGCCTGCGCGTGCTCCCGTGATGCGAGGACCGGGCGGGGTCGCGCCGGGGGACCATCGGCCCCGATGCGAACGCGCCCAATCGGTTTTTTTATGAAAACGATGGAAATAGGCCTTTGTGTTGCCGCGTCGAGGAGGCGAGGACGATGGCCTCATCCGCACCGGCACGGAAGAGTGACCGGACCGCCGGGCGGCCCCGGGTGGAGGCGACGGGCACCGGGACGCGCGCCCGGGTCGGCGGCGAGATCGTCGTGCACGCCACCACGAGCGGAGCCGTCACCCGGGACGGCGAGGTCGTCGAGGTGCACCACCGGAACGGCAGCCCGCCCTACGACGTGCGCAGGGCGGACGACGAAAGGGTGACGCTCTGCTTCCCCGGACCCGACGCCGATGTCCGCTGCTCGACGCACACTCCAAATCCCGGCACGGCACCGTCCTGACGGTCCGTCGACGCACCGGACACCATGCGAGGGAGGCGACCATGTCCGCACCGAAGGAGCGCCGATGGATCGTGGTGGGTGTCGATCCCGATCCCGCCGAGCGGACGGCACTGGCCTGGGCGGCCGACGAGGCCGCGCGGCGCCGGCTGCCCCTGCGTCTCGTCCATGCCGAGGGAACTCCGACCGGCGGTTACCGGACCGGTGAGGTCCGGCCCTCGTGGGAGAAGTGGAACGCGGCGCTGCACCAGGCCGGGGAGAAGGTCCTCACGGACGCCTTGGCCTTCGTAGGGACCCGGCATCCGCAGGTGGAGACCGACACACTGCTCGCCGAGGGCAGCCCCGTGTGGGTCCTGCGGGAGCAGAGCCGGGACGCCGCGGCGGTCGTGCTGGGGTCACGGCATCTGAGCCGGGCCAAGGAGGTGTTCGGCGGGGCCTCGGTGGCCCTGCCGGTCGTGGCACACGCCCGCTGCCCGGTCGTCGTCGTGCCGGAACCCGAGCACGTCACGCAGGAGTCCGCGTACCTCGTCGTCGGCGTGGACGGCAGCGAGCGGTCCACCGCCGCCGTCGACTTCGCCTTCGAGGCGGCCGCGCTGCGCGGTGCGGAACTCCACGCGCTGTACGTGTGGCAGGCCGGACCGCTCGGTGTCTACGACGAGCACGCGTCGCAGCAGGAGGGACGGCGGGTGCTCTCCGAGACGGTGGCCGGACACGGAGCGCGCTACCCGGAGGTGAAGCTGCACCACGATCTGGTCGTCGGCCATCCGGTACGGGTGCTCACCGAGGCCTCCGCCCACGCGCTGGGGCTGGTCGTCGGGACCCGCGGGCACGGCGGCTTCACCGGCATGCTGCTGGGTTCGGTCAGCCAGGGCGTACTGCACCACGCCCGCTGCCCCGTCGTCGTCGTACCAAAGCCGGGCGACTGAGCCGCACGCCAACCGCCCCCGCTCTCAGGGGAGTTCGGGTACGACGGCCACCGGGCATTCGGCGTGGTGCAGCACCGCGTGTGCCACCCGGCCCAGTTGGAGCCCGCCGCGGCTGTGGGAGCGCCGTACGCCCAGGACCAGGAGGTCCGCGGTGGCCGATCGCTGCAGCAGGACCTGGCGGGTCAGGCCCTCGACGACGGACCGGTGCACCCTGACGTCCGGGTACTCGGTGACGGGGCCCCGGAGCAGCGCGTCGATCAGCAGGGACGCCCGCTCCTGGTGGCCGTGTGCCGGGTCGCCGGCGATGAGGGGATGTTCGGCGGTCACGTGGGCGGGGCGCCGCCAGGCGCGCACGATCTCCAGGCCGCACCCGCGTGCCGCGGCCTCGCGGAAGGCGAACCACGTGGCCGCGCCGCTCGTGCCGGGGTCGCCGGCGCCGAGTACAACGGGCCGGCGCGCTCCGTCCGGTTCCGCGCCGTCGCCCTCGGTGCGCTCGCCGCGGACCACGACGACCGGTCCGGACGCGCGTCCTGCCACGGCCAGGCTCACCGAGCCCAGGAGCATGCCCTTGAGCCCGCCGCGGCCCCGGGAGCCCGTCACCACGATGGTGGCGTTCCGGCCCTCGTGCAGCAGCGCGTCCACCGGGTCCGCGGGGAGGACCTCGGTGTCGACCTTCACGTCCGGATTGCGGCGCCGAACCCGTTCCGCGGCGGCGTCGACGATGTCGTCCGCCGTCGGTCGTCCCTCGTAGTGCTCCCAGAGGGAAGCGTTCACGAGCCGCAGTGGCAGCCCGTGCCGTGCGGCCTCGTCGATGGCCCAGTCGACCGCGTGGAGGCTGAAGCGCGAGCCGTCGACGCCCACGACCAGGGGAAGCCGCATCACGACCACCGCCTTCCGCCCGCTGCGGATGAAAACACTGCGTTCCGGTTTCACCCTCACACGGGTCACGGGCACGAACCGATGGGCGCTTCGGCCTCTTGTGTCCGAATCCGGCCCATGCTCCCGTTCCCCCGCCCGGCGTTCGCCGATACGCGGGGCACCTGCGCGAACGACGGGCCACTCGGCCCCCGAAAGGGCCGGACGTCCCCCTGCCGTGTCGCCGCGAGACCCGCAGACTGGAAGTGGGTGATCCGGCTCCGAAGGGAGGTCCCGGTGAGCACGCCGGCCCTGGATGTGTCCGCCGTCACCGCGTTCGTCGCGGACGCCACGGCGGCACCGTCGCTGCACAACGCCCAGCCCTGGAAGTTCCGCTTCGTGCGCGACACCGGGATTCTGCGGCTGTACGCCGATCCCGAGCGCACCCTGCCGAGGACCGACCCCGACGACCGCGAACTGCACCTGGGCTGCGGTGCCGCGCTGTTCAATCTGCGGGTCGCCGCGACGGCGGCGGGGCGTGAGCCCGTGACCCGGCTGCTGCCGGACCCCGCCGAGGCGGAGCTGCTGGCCGAGGTCGACCTCACCCGCACCGCGCACCCCGACGAGGCCCTCGCCGCGCTCCAGCCGGCGATCCGGTGCCGCCGCACCAGCCGCAACCCCTTCCGCGAGGACGACATCCCGGAGCCCGTGCGGGACCGGCTCTGCGAGGCGGCCCGTCTGGAGGGAGCGGGGCTGGTCTTCCCCGGGCCCTGGCACGTGGGCTCGGTCCTGGAGCTGGTGCGGGACGCCGAGGGCCGGGAGAGCACGGATGTCGCGATGCGCGACGAGACGGCGCGCTGGGCCCGTACGGACCCCGCGGCGGAAGCGAACGACGGCATCCCGGTCGAGGCGTTCGGCCCCGCCCGGCACGGTGCCGCCGCTCCGGTGCGGGACTTCTCCCTCCACCGCCCGATGCCCGGCCGTACCTGGGCGCGCTTCGAGAAGCGTCCGCAGATCGCCCTGCTGGGCACGGCCCACGACCGGCCTGCGGACTGGCTGCGCGCGGGACAGGCGCTCGAGCGGGTGCTGCTGCGGGCCACCGTGGACGGCCTCGTCGCCTCCGTGACCTCGCAGCCCCTCGAATGGCCCGAACTGCGCTGGGCCCTTCGCGACCCCGTCTCGGACATGGGCTGCGTACAGATGGTGATCCGTCTCGGCTACGGCCCCCAGGGGCACCCCACGCCGCGTCGCCCCGTGACCGACCTGCTGGAGATCGTCTGAGGAGGGCGCAGTCGTGACAGCGGACACCGACCCTGGAGCACGCACGGAAGGGTGCGAACGCCTACGCCTGTATCGCACGGTCGACGGCGTGGTGGCCGTACACCAGTCGCTCGGCCGCACCGACGACGACGTCGTGCCCCGGCAACCGCAAGGAGTGGACCCATGAAGGTCTCCGACGTGATGAGCGCTCCGGCCGTGAGCGTCGCCCCGCACGCCTCCCTCGCCGAGGTGATCCGGGAGATGGGCGACTTCGGAGTGGGTTCCGTGGTCGTCGCCGAGGAGGGAAAGCCGCGCGGCATCGTCACCGACCGGGATCTCGCCGTGCGCGGGCTCGGCGAGGGCCTCGGCCCGGGCGCCCGGGCGGAGGACGTGATGTCGCCGCAGCTCGTCACGGTCGACGTGAGCGACGACCTCCACGTGGCGTACCGGACGTTCCGCCGCGCCGGGGTGCGCCGCCTGCCGGTGCTCGACGGACGGCAGGTCGTCGGTGTCCTGACCATCGACGACCTGCTCCTGGACGTCTTCCAGCGCCTCGCGGACCTGCTGGGGCCGGTGGCGTGGAGCATCCTCGAGGAGCCTCCCGGGCCTCCGTCCGCGGTCCCGATCTACGGTACGGAGCCCCAGGGTCTGCCCTGACCCAGCTCCTCAGCGCATCGATCCGGTCTTCCAGGAACCGGGTGTGCCAGGAGCCAGGAGAGGGCCGCCTGCAGCAGGCGCGGGGCGGCCGCCCGTACTCCGGCTGCAGGGCACGCTCGTGGTGGCTCGAGCGCGGGCCTGAGATCAGGGTGCGTCGGGGTTTCTCAGCATGCCGTCTCCTTGCGCAGGACTTGGCGCAGTTTCTCCAGGACGGCGGGGTCGTCGATGGTGGCGGGCGGTTTCCCCTCGCCGCCGTTGGCGATGTCGCGCATGGAGCCGCGCAGGATCTTTCCGGAACGGGTCTTGGGCAGGGCTTCGACGACCGTGACGTCCTTGAGCGAGGCGATCGCCCCTATCCTGGTGCGGACGTCGCGGACGATCTCCTCCCGCAGCCGGTCGGCGTCGGTGGACGCCGTGGACTTGAGCACCACGAAGGCCCGCGGGACATGGCCCTTCAGGGCGTCGCGCACCGCGATGACCGCGCATTCGGCGACATCGGGATGGGAGGCCACGACCTCCATCGCACCGGTGGACAGCCGGTGCCCGGCGACGTTGATCACGTCGTCCGTGCGGCCCATGACGAACACATAGCCGTCCTCGTCGACGTATCCGCCGTCCCCGGTGAGGTAATGGCCGGGGAACCGGGACAGATACGACTCCTCGTAGCGGTCGTCGTCCTCCCACAACGTCGGCAGCGTGCCGGGCGGCAGCGGCAGCCGCAGGGCGATGGCGCCCTCCTGGCCCGGGGCGCACTCGCGTCCGCTGGGGTCGAGGATGCGCAGGTCGTATCCCGGCATGGGCACGGTGGGCGAGCCCGGCTTGACGGCCATCGGCTCCAGTCCCCGCGGGTTTGCGGCGATGGGCCAGCCCGTCTCGGTCTGCCACCAGTTGTCGATCACCGGCACTCCGAGGACCGTGCGGGCCCAGTCGTAGGTGTCCGGGTCGAGACGTTCGCCGGCCAGGAACAGACAGCGGAACGTCTTCAGGTCGTGTCCGGCGAGCAGTTGCGCGTCCGGGTCCGCCTTCTTGATGGCGCGCATCGCGGTGGGCGCCGTGAGCAGGGCCTTCACCCCGTGGTCGGCGATGACCCGCCAGAACGCCCCCGCGTCCGGCGTACCGACCGGCTTGCCTTCGTAGAGGACGGTCGTGGCGCCGACGAGGAGGGGCGCGTAGACGATGTAGGAGTGGCCGACGACCCAGCCCACGTCGGACGCGGCCCACCACACGTCGCCCGGTCCGATGTCGTAGACGTGCGTCATGCTCCAGACCAGCGCGACCGCGTGACCGCCGTTGTCCCGCACCACTCCCTTGGGACGACCCGTGGTGCCCGACGTGTAGAGGACGTAGAGCGGGTCGGTGGCCGCGACCGGCACGCACTCGGCCGGAACGGCGGTTTCCGTCACGGCGTCCCAGTCGACGTCGATCGAGGACAACTCGGCGCGGGCCTGGGGGCGTTGGAGGACCACGCAGGCGTCCGGCGTGTGCTCGGCCAGCCCGAGCGCCTCGTCGAGGAGTGGCTTGTACGGGATGACGCGAGCCGTCTCGATGCCGCACGAGGCGGACACCACGACCTTGGGCCGCGCGTCGTCGATCCGCAGGGCGAGTTCCCGGGGCGCGAATCCACCGAACACCACGGAGTGGACGGCGCCCAGGCGCGCGCAGGCCAGCATCGCGACGACCGCCTCGGGGACCATCGGCATGTAGATCACCACGCGGTCGCCCCGGCCGACCCCCAGATCGCGCAGCGCGCCCGCGAACCGGGCAGTCTCGTCGCGGAGTTGGGCATAGGTGCGGGTGGCGTGGGTGCCCGTGACGGGGCTGTCGTGGATGAGGGCGGTCCGGTCGCCGTGGCCGGCCGCGACGTGCCGGTCCAGCGCGTTGAAGCAGGTGTTGATCCGTCCGTCCGGGAACCAGCGGTGGAACGGCGGCCGTGCGCTGTCCAGGACGCGCACCGGATCGTCGTACCAGGTCAGCTTGGTGGCGGCGGCGCCCCAGAAACCCTCGGGGTCGGTGATGCTCCGCCGGTGGTGCTCGCTGTAGACGCCCATCTGCGTCTTCACTCCTTCGGGTAGCACTGCGTGGGACAGCCCGCCTGTCCTGCGAGGGAGCGCAACCACGCCGGTCCGGGCCTTCCGCGGCTCTACGTCGTGCCCGGACGACGGCGTGTGACAGGCATCATCGTGCCGCCGGGCAGCAAGTACCACCTCCGGATGGAGACCCCTCCTCGCATTTTCGCCACTGAGTGGGACGGTGTTCACCGGGTTCCTCCGAGGATGCCCCGGCCTTCAGGCCGGGGAGGAATCGGACTCCTGCGGAGCAGGACAGGAAATAGGGGTTTCGCCTCCAGGGAGAAAGACCGTCCACCCGCGACGAGGTGAGCGAGCCCGTGGCGATCAAGAGGCCTCAACTGTCAGTCCTCCCATATAGGTTCGGATGCATGACGCCAGACGCGACCACGGAGGGGGCCGGGCATGCCCGGTACTCCTTCCGTGTGCGCCTGTCTGCTACCGCGCGGCGCGCGCTCGAAGCCGAGTGGGACCGCTGCCGCTGGATCTGGAACGAATGCGTGGCCAAATCGAAGCAGATCCACCAGCTCGGCAAGGCCACAGGTGAGAAGCTGACGTGTGGTCCGGCGCAGTTGGACAGGATGCTGACCGAGGCCCGCGGGGTGACGCCGTGGCTGGCTGAGGGTGCGTCGGTGCCGCAGCAGCAGGTGATTCGGGACTTCGCCAAGTCGAGGGCGAAGGCGTTGAAGGACATCAAGGACCGGCTTCCGGTGCACCGCCGGGCGGGGATGCCCCGCTTCAAGCGCAAGCGGGACAGCCGCCCGAGCCTGAACTACACGCGGCGCGGTTTCCGCCTGAAGGACGGTCGTCTGCACCTTGCGGGCCAGATCGTGCTGACGGTGGTGTGGTCGCGGGACCTTCCGGCCAAGCCGTCGAGTGTGCGCGTGTACCAGGACACGCTCGGGCACTGGTATGTGTCCTTCGTTGCCCCCGCGCGGACCGAACCGCTTGCCCTCACGGGGCGTGTGCTCGGGGTGGACTGGGGTGTGAAGGAGACGGCCATCACCACGGATGACGCCTACGATCTCCCGCAGGCCGAGCACGGCAAGCGGGCCGCGCAGGGGCTCGCCCGCTACCAGCGGATGATGGCCCGGCGCCGGCGCCCGAAGGGCCGGCCCGCATCGAAGGGCTACCGGAAGGCGCAGGTACAAGCCGCGAAGCTGCACAAGAAGGTCGCGCGGCAGCGGGAGGACACCGGCCGCAAGTGGGCCAAGTCCGTGATGCGTGATCACGACGGGGTGGCGGTGGAGGACTTCCGGCCGAAGTTCCTCGCGAAGACCACGATGGCCCGCAAGGCGGCCGATGCCGCCATCGGCACAACCAAACGCGCTCTGGTCGAGATGGGGCGCAAGCACGCACGGGACGTCCGTCTCGTGCACCCGGCGCACACCACGATGGACTGTGCGCGGTGCGGAGCGAGAACCAAGCACGCACTACCTCTCTCGATGAGAACCTATGCCTGCACCGCGTGCGGAGCCGTCTCGCCCAGGGACAAGAACTCCGCCCGTGTGATGCTGGTCCGGGCAGGAACCCGGACGGTGCCGAGGGCGTAAGACCACCTGAGCCGCCGGCTCAGGTGGCGGCCTGAGCCGTGAATCCCCACATCAGCCCTGGAGGGTGGAGAACCCCTCCCTTCAGGGAGGGGAGCCTTCAAATGAGCAGTGAGGAACGTCAAGGGGCGGGCGGGGAGCCGGCCCCTCTCGTCGCGCTGCTCGACCGCAGGACCGCCCTGCGCGAGGCGGCACGCCAGGTCTGTGCCGTGACGGGCGCCGACGTGGGCCTGGGCGGCCAGGTCCTCGCCACGAACCGGCCCTGCCGGGTGCGTGACCACGCTCGTTCGCGCAGTATCACCGAGGCGCCCCGCGCCGGGGAAGGAACGGGCTCATGTCCCGTGTCTTCGCCACGGGCAAGCTGTACGACACCGTCCTCGGCGCCGCCGTCGCGCGCCGCGGTCCGGACGTGCTCAGCAACGCGGTCGAGCCGGGGTGGGTGGCCAGGAGGATGGGCGGGCCCGGCGCCTCCGACGAAGTCGCGCACGGCCATGTCGCGCCGTTCGACGTGTCCGGTCCTCCGGTCGGTGCTGTTCCAGGACCAGCTCCTGCACGCACCGACCGGTGTGACGGACGTGACGCTGCCGCCGGCGTGAGCGTCAGTGGTGGGCGCCCGCGCGCCGCTCGGCCTGGACCGGCCCGGACGCCGCGGTGGTGCCGCGTGCCGCGGCGCGCGCCGGGCCGTCGGGGAGCAGGAAGGCGAACACCGACGTCACCGCGGCGATGGCGGCAAGGACCAGATAGGCGTGCTGATACGCGGCGACGGGCGGGGCCTCGGCGGCCGCCGCGGGCGTGCTGAGGACCAGGGCGGTGGTGACCGCGGCCGGGGCGAGTGCGCCGCCGGTCTGGCGCACGACGGTGTTGAGTGTGGAGGCCTGTGCGAGGTCCTGGCGGCCGATGCGGGCGATGGAGGCCACCGTCGTCGGCATGAACACTCCGCCCATGGCGATCCCGAACAGGAACATGTAGACGCGGAAGGTCCACAGGCTGGTGTGGGCATCGCAGGTCGCGAGGAGCAGCAGGACGGCGCCGACACCGGCCATGCCGCAGCCGATGATGATCCGCGGGCCGACCCTGACGTAGAGAACACCGGCGATCTGGACGGTCAGCAGGACACCGAAAGCCTCGGGGAAGGTGCTGGTTCCCGACTCCAGGGCGGTGCGGCCCAGACCCTGCTGGAGGAAGAGCGGGCCCAGGTACATGGCGCCCAGCATGGGGACGAGGCCGACCAGGTTGATCAGATTGGTGTCCCGGAAGAGCCGGTCCGCGAACAGCCGGAGCTTCAACAGCGGCTCGGTGGTGCGCAGTTCGACGAGTACGGCGGCCGCCAGCAACGCCGTACCGACGGACAGGGAGGCGAGCACGGAGACGGAGGACCAGCCCCGGTTCGGGCCTTCGCTGATGCCGAACATCAGGCCTGCCATTGCCGCCGCGCTCAGCAGCAGGCCCGGCAGGTCGAAGCGACCGGGGCGCCGGCCGCGCTGCTCGGCCAGGAACACGAGCCCGAACAGCAGGGCCGGCAGGCCCACCGGCACATTGACGTAGAAGACCCAGCGCCAGGACAGGTGGTCCACCAGCAGCCCGCCCAGGATCGGCGCGGCGGCCGGGGCGATCTGCTGGGGGATGATCATGTGCCGGGAGATCCGGACCTGGTCGGAGGAGTTGAAGGTGCTGAACAGCAGGGCGGCCGAGGCCGGGAAGAGCACGCCGGCGGACATTCCCTGCATCGCGCGGTAGACGACGAGCTGACCGAGGTCGGCCGCGGCGCCGCACAGCACCGACGAGCCGAGGAAGCCTGCGAGGGCAACGAGCAGGACGCGCTTGGCGCCGAACCGCTCGACCAGCCAGGCGGACGCGGGGATGGCCATGGCCAGACAGACCGGGTACACCACGACGACCCCGTCCAGGGCAGCCGTGGTCAGCTGGAACTGACGGGCGATCGAGGGAAGCGCGACGGTGGTGATGGCCCCGTCGACGATCGCGATGAAGGTCACGGCGACGCACACGACCGGGACCACCACACGCTGACTCAGGCGGACGGAGGAAGACGGCAGGATGAGGCGGCGTAGGGACGATGGCACATACTGAGCATACTCACTATGAGGATGCTCATGGAATTGGATTTCAGCGGGGAATCGAGGAACAGCGCATGGCCGTACAGGACAGCAGCGACATCCTGGTCGACGAGTTGTTCGAGACGACACAACAGCTGCGCCGGTTCGTGGAGGTGCGGCTGCGGGCCAACGGGGCGTCGGTGGCCCGGCTGCGGGCCATGCGGACGCTGGCGCGCGCGGAACAGCCCCTGCGGATGCGGGACCTGAGCGAGTTGACGGGCGTCGCGGCCCGGACCACGACCAGCATCGTCGACGGCCTGGAACGCGACGGCCTCGTGGAGCGGCTACGGCACCCGCACGACCGGCGGGCGTTCTTGCTGCGCCTCACCGAGGAGGGGCTGCGCCGTCACCGCGACGCGGAGAAGGTGGACCGCCTGGCACTCGCCGAGGCGACGGCCGAACTGGACCCGAAGGACCGGGCTCAACTCCGCACCCTGCTGGCCCGCATCAGGGAGGCCACGGCCTGACGACGGCCGTCCGCGCCCCGTCTGGCGATCGGTACCGGAGCGGCTCAGGATTCGTGGCTCTCGAACCAGTGCGCGTCGAAGTACCGGGCGGTCGAGAAGGGGTGCCCGCGCTCGGTCAGCAAACGGAAGACGAACTCGGCCGCCGAGCCGTCGAAACGGTGCCAGGAGCCGGGGACGGCGTCGCACGAGAGGACGGGCCACGCGTCCGGGTCGTCGCCCTCGGTGAGCCAGCAGAACTGGCCCTCCTGCTCGGAGCCGCCCCACTGAAGGAGCCCGCCCGGAGCGGGGTGCATGTCGTACGGCGGCCACAGGTCCACGCCCTCGCGCGAGGCGGACTGCGCCGGCCCGTCGGCATGGTCGGCGAAGTCCATGCCGGGGACGACGGGTCCGGGAACGTACAGGCTGAGGAAACCGCCGAAGACCCCCTCGCCGAAGATCTCGGCGAGCCGCTTGTAATCGCCGGGCAGGGGCGTGCCCAGGCGCTCCTCGACGGCGGCCCAGTCGATCGTCCGTGTCCGTCCACCCGCGTCCCACCCGGTCACGGCGACGACACGGTCCACCCACGAGGCGTCGGCCGGCAATCCCTCCACCACCGGCTCGGGCCGCTCGGCGACCAGCACCACGCGCCGTACGCCGTCCCCCGTCTCCACGGTCCCGGCCCCGATCCGCCAACTCCTGTGCGCCCACGCCCGCATGTACACGACGTACCCGCCGAATGGGGTGAGCAGGGGCAGTCCTGTGGTCGCGTCCACGGTCGGATCGGCGTAGCCGCCCAGGGCGAGGTTGTGCGAGCGCCCGTACCGCCCGCCGATCCCCTCGACCAGATCAGCCAGGGCGGCCTCCTAGGACACGGCAAGACACACGTGCCCCGCCCCGTGCCCTGCCCCGCCGCACTCCAGCGACCGCCGCTCGCGACCCACCAACACCGTTACGGCGTAGAGGAGTTCATCCGGCCCCATGGCCTTCCACGCCTCCCTGCGCAGACGGGCATGCCTGCCGTCTTCGCTGATCCCCCGGATCTCCCGCGCGCAGCGGAAGCCGATGTACCCCAACGCCGGGAGCGCGGCGACCGCACTCGTCACCCGGTCTCCGCCGGACTCGCCCCGCCCGAGGGTGATCGACCCCATGACGGCGGCCCGGACCATCGCGAAACCGAGCAGACGCCCCATGACCCCTCCGGCCCTCCGCGTGCCCCGGAACGATACTCGCGAGATGTGGGACAGGCCCCAACGGGTCACAGGCGTGCCGCTCGTTCAGCAGTGGCGCGGCTGCGACAACGCGGGGATTCCCGGGGGGCGTACACGCGCCCCGATGGGCTCCGAGCCCAGCACCTCCGTCGGCGAACGTCTCGGCAGTGGCTGGACGGACGGGACGCGGCCGAGGCGGAGGATCGTCTGGGGGTGCTCGCCGCCGCTGAGCGTCTGCAGGATGCGGGTGCGCAGGGGCGGGATCTCCAGGGGCTGCGTGTGGAAGGCCGCCATCACGTCCTGCGCCGCCGCCTCCAACAGGACCCGCTGCAGCGCCTGTCCGGCCCTGAGCCACGCCCGTCGGTCGTCGCGGTCCGTGCTCAGTACGGCGACCCGTCCGCTGCGGGGGCTCCAGCGGTGCGGGGGCACGGGAAACATGCGCGCGATGCCCGCGTAGTCCCGTCCGGGCAGGGAGGTCGAGTCGGGGTGCTGCACGTCCGCGTCGACCGGGATGCCGTCGACCCGGTGCTCGGCCAGGCGCCACGTCCATCCGGCCTGCTCGGCCAGGTACCCCGGATCACGCCGGTGCGTCTGTTCGGCCTCCCGGACCAGCTCGGCCAGCTCCCGCCGGCCCGCGCTCCGGTCGATCCAGTGCAGCGTGGCGCCCTCGCGCCGGGCCGCCTCGCGCAGTGTGTGGGTCAGGGTCCGGGGCATCGGGTCCGGCAGGAAGGGGCCCCGTATGGTGTGGCGGCGGCGCAGCGCGCGGTACACGCGCCCCTCGTCCGGGGTGGTCAGCTCGTACGCGCCCCATGTCACCCGGGCGAGGAAGTCCGGGTCCGCCCGGTGCGGGAGGTACTCGACGACCGGCTTGAAGCCCAGGTGCCGCATGGCGAGGCGGACGTTGAAGAGGGCGGCCCCGCAGCTGATGACCATCTCGCGGCCGTCCGGATCGGTGAGCGGGAGCCGGCGGGACGGGTCCGCGTGCAGTTCGACTCCCCTGTCGTGATCCTCGGCGACGAAGAGCCAGGGCTGCGTGTTGTACACGGACGGCGCGGTGACGGCCGCGCGGACCAGATGGCCGGACGCGTAGCGCGGGACTGTACAGACGACGGACATGACCGGTGCCACCCTTCTCGAACTGCCTGCGTTCATGGTCGTCATCGCCCCGGGCGACGGGCATGGGCCGCATGTCCCCCCACCTGGGCCGACGGGCCCTGCGCGGGGGCGGGCGGGGAACAATGACGGTCCGTCCGCTGTTGGCCATGGCATACCCCGTTGGGTATGCCGGGGCCGGGCCGACGACCGGCCGGGGCGGTAGTCGTGTGCGAGGAAGGGTGTGAGACCGATGGCGACGGCAGGAACGGACCGGACGGACATGGCCGACGACACGTCCGTGGTGACCAGGTGCGGGCGGACGATCAAGGTGCGATGCATGCATCTCGTGTCGCCGGACCACCCCATCACCCGGGTCACGCTGGACGTGAGCCAGGTGCGGGGCGGCGTACCGGGAACGTGGGCGGCGCTCACGCCGGACGAGGCACGCCGACTGGCCCGACTGCTGCTCGATCAGGTCGGCCTCGCCGAGCAGGGCAGGCGACCCTAGGACCGTTCCGGCGTCGTGCCCTCAGGTCCCGTGCCGCGCGCACGAGTTGACGTACTCATGGAGCGAACGCGCGGCCCGGAGCCACCTGTCAGCGACTGCGCAGCGCCGCCAGCGCGGTGTCGAGGTCGGCCCTGCGGGGGCGGTTGTGCGGCAGCTTGCCGAGCAGGACGGCCATGCCGCAGGTGTTGGTGAGGGCGGAGAAGACGAGGCCGCCGGCGACGGCCGCCGAGAGGAACTGGAACGCCGGGTGCACGAGCAGGCCGAGGACGAGTCCGACCAGGACGAGCGTCCCGGCCGTGAAGCGCACCTGCCGCTCCATGCTCCAGCCGGCGCGCGTGTCGCACGCGGCCGGCTGGTGCAGCTCGTGCCCGCCGGCGGCCCAGGCCCCGGTACCGCCCGCGAGGGTGGCGGCGGTGACGCCCTGCTCCGCCAGCAGCTTGCAGGCGTTCTCCGAGCGTGCGCCGGACGCGCACACCACGAGCACCTCACCGCGCTCGGCGGCGTGCCGTATCTCCGGCAGCGCCCGCCGGAGCTGGTCGAGGGGGATGTTCAGGGCGCCGGGCAGATGACCGGAGGCGTACTCGCCGGGTGTGCGTACGTCGATGACGGTCAGCTCGTCGAGTCGGGCGCGGGCCTGGTCGGTGCCGAGGGTGGCGGGGGCGGTCATGACAGATGTGATCCTTAACGGTCGACGGGGTCTCGAACCGGGACGTACATTACCCCTAGGGGTATTTTACGAGGAGTGATCGTGGAGCTGGAGCTCGAGGGTACGGATCTGAAGGCGGTGCTGAACCGGCTGCGGCGTGCGCAGGGTCAGATCTCCGGTGTGATCCGGATGATCGAGGAGGGCCGGGACTGCGAGGACGTCGTGACGCAGCTCGCCGCCGCGTCCCGGGCGCTCGACCGCGCCGGTTTCGCCATCATCGCGACGGGCCTCGAGCAGTGCGTGACCGACATCGAGTCCGGCCGGAGGAACGGTGAGGACACGGCCGCCGTGCGTGCACGCATGGAGAAACTGTTCCTCTCGCTGGCCTGAGGGCCCGCGCGACTTCGCGTCCCGGCACGCATCACACGGCCGCGTCGGTCAGCATGGCGACGGCCACCACCAGCAGGGCGAGTGCGAAGATCCGCTGGAGCGCGGGGCCGGACAGCTTGGCGGCGAGGCGCTTGCCGTCCCACGCGCCGAGCACCGCCGCCCCGGCGAACGGGCCGATGACCGTCCAGTCCAGGCCGTCGACCGTGCCCGCGCGCAGCGCCAGCGCGGCCAGCGAGTTGAGGGTGATGACCAGCAGACTCGTCCCCACGGCCGCCCGCATCCGCAGGCCGAGCGCCCCCACCAGCGCCGGTACGGCGAGGAAGCCTCCGCCGACACCCAGGACGCCGGTGACCGCGCCGAGTCCGGCACCGACCGCCGCCGCGCGTCCCGGCCGTACCGGCAGGGCAGTGTCCGACGCCGGGCGCGAGCGCAGCATCCGTATCGCCGCCAGCGCGGCGACCACGGCGAACGCGGCCGTCAACGCGGCCTCTGGAAGCCGCCCGGCGAGCGCGCCGCCCAGCATCGCCGGGCCGGTCCCGGCCGCCGCGAACAACAGTCCCGTACGCCAGCGGACGTGACCGTCTCGGGCGTGCGCGGACAGCGCGGTCGCCGAGGTGACCGCCACGATGACCAGGCTCGCGGTGGTGGCCGCGACCGGAGTGAAGCCGAGCAGGTAGATCAGGGCCGGGACGGTCAGGACGCTGCCGCCGCCCCCGAGGGCGCCGAGGGCCACACCGATGACGGCCCCGGCGGCCAGGGCGAGGAGGAGAGCGCTCACGCGACGGTGCCGTTCCCGCCGCGGGAGTCCACCACCGGCAGCCCGGCCGCGGACCAGTTCCGCATCCCGCCGATCACGTCCACGGCGTCGGCGCCCCGGGCGACCAGCAGCTCAGCGGCGTGCCGGGAGCGGTGGCCGGAGCGGCATATCACGACCAGCGGCCGGGCCCACGCCTCCTCCGGCAGCCCGGCGCCGGCCGCCAGCGCGGACAGCGACAGGTGTACGGCGTGGGGTGCGTGTCCGGCCTGCCACTCGTTCGGTTCGCGGACGTCGAGCAGCACGGCGTCACCGCCGCTGCCCCCGTCCACGTGGCCGGTACGGGCGGCCGCCACCTGGGTGGTCACCCGACCCGGGCCGCCCCGACCTCGTCGAAAGACGCTCATCGTGGCTCTTCGCTCCTGTTCCTCGTGTCGGTGAGTGCTGCGGCGCGCGCCGGTGGGTTCTCGGGGCCGCACGAGCCGACGGATTGTTCTCCCGCCTCGTCCTGCCGACGGACTCCTCCCCGCGTCCTGCCGGCGGGCCCTCTCGGCCTCACCCGGCGCACGGGCTCTTCGGCCTCGCCCGGCCGACGCGCTCTTCGCTTTCGCCGGGCCAACGCGCTCTTCGCTCTCGCCCGGCCAACGCACTCTTCGCTCTCGCCCGGCCAACGCACTCTTCGCTCTCGCCCGGCCAACGCACTCTTCGCTCTCGCCCGGCCAACGCACTCTTCGCTCTCGCCCGGCCAACGCGGCCTTCGCTTTCGCCGGGCCGGCGCGGCCTTCGGCGCGGGCCGGCCCGGTCAGACGGTGCGGACGGTGAGTCCGGCCAGCTCCGCCGCGTCGAAGGAGTCGTCCACGGCGACGACGTCCCGGCCCACCGCGTCCAGCAAGGACGCGGCGATGGCCGCCCGGGCGCCGCCGGCGCAGTGCACCCACACCTCGCCGTCGGGGACCTCGCGCAGCCGGTCGCGCAGCGTGTGGATCGGAATGTGGACCGAGCCCTCGATGTGGGCGCCGGCCCGTTCGGACGCCCGCCGGACGTCCAGCACGACGACGCCGTCCTTGCCACGCTGTCCGGCGAGGTCGGCGAACGTGGCCCGCCGGAAGGAGGCCAACGCCTCGCCCTCGCGCACCCAGCCGTCCGGTTCCCCGGTGGCCGCGGCGGCCGGGCGGTCGATGCCGACCCGCGTCAGCTCACGCCGAGCCGCGGCGAGTTGCTCGGCGGACTCGGCGAGCAGCGTGACCGGCCTGCCCCACGGGATCAGCCAGGCGAGATACGTGGCGAGCTGCCCCTCGGCCTCGAAGTTGAACGAGCCCGACACATGGCCCGCGGCGAAGGCGACGCGGTTGCGCAGGTCCACCACCCACTCCCCCGCGGCCAGCCGCGCCGCGATCTCGTCGGCGTCGGCCGCGGCGGGCGCCGTCAGGTCGAGCGGGGCCGGTCCGGCTGCGTTGGCCGGGCCCATGTGCGCGTAGTACGCCGGGATGTCGTCCAGGCCGGCCAGCAGGTCGGCGACGAAGGAGTCCACGTCCCGGGTGAGCGCCTCGTTGGACGCCTTCTCCTTGCCGATGGTGGTGGACTGCCCCGCCGCCTGACTCGCGGAGCAGAAGCTGCCGAAGCCGTGCGTGGGCAACACTGCCGTGTCGTCGGGCAGGTCGGCGGCCAGCCGGTGCGCGGAGGCGTGCTGGTCGCGGGCGAGCCGCTCGGTCAGCCGGGGTTCGACCAGGTCGGGGCGGCCGACCGTGCCGATCAGCAGCGAGCCGCCGGTGAACACCGCGACCGCCGTGCCGTTCTCCTCCAGGACGTAGGAGGTGTGGTGCGGGGTGTGGCCGGGCGTCGCCAGTGCGCGCAGGGCCAGTCCGGCGGCGGTGTCGACGTCCGTACGGTCGCCGTCGCGCACCGGCACGCGCTCGAAGGAGACGCGGGCCGCGGCCGGAACGAGGTACGCGGCGCCCGTGACGAGGGCGAGTTCCAGGCCGCCGGTGACGTAGTCGTTGTGGATGTGCGTCTCGACGACGTGAGTGAGGCGCACTCCGCGACGGGCCGCCGCCGCGAGCACGTGATCGATGTCGCGCGGCGGGTCCACCGCCACGGCCGTCCGTCCGCCGCCCGCCAGATAACCGCGGTTGCCGAGCCCCGCCACCTCGATGGTGTCGACGAAGAACACGAGGTACTCCCTTCCCAGTGAAGAATTACCCCCGGGGGTATATCTCCGACAGTAGCACGAGTACCCCGGGGGGTATTTTCGAGCACCTTCGAGCCGCACGCCGTACAGCCGATACCGACCCCGCGAATCAGCGATAACACCAAGTTGTTGTCATCACTAAGGAGTCCTGTTATCGTCGCTTACATGGATACGAGATCGGCGATAATCGAAGCGGCGGCCACCCTCCTCGCGCAGTCACCGAGCGGCGACGTCTCCACCCGAGCGGTGTGCGAGGCGGCCGGTGTGCAGCAACCCGTGCTGTACCGGCTGTTCGGTGACAAGGACGGACTGCTCACGGCGACCGTCGACCACGTCTGGGACCAGTACCTGGGAGCCAAGCGGGCCGCCGAGAAGTCGGAGGATCCGCTGCGGGACCTGCGAGCGGGCTGGGACAGCCACACGGCGTTCGCCCTGGCCCACCCCAACGCCTACAAGCTGATGTTCGCCCCGGCCCTGCGCTCCGTGCCCGAGGCCGCGGAGGAGGCGCTGCGCATCCTACGTGAGGTCCTCGAACGACTGGCCGCGCAGGGACGTCTGCGGATGGCGCCCGACGCGGCCGCGCGCATGGTCATGACGGCGAACACCGGAGTCGCGCTCTCACTGATCACCCGTCCCACGCTGTACCCGGACGCGAGCCTCTCCGTGCTGGTCCGCGACGCGATCCACCGGGCCATCCTGCTGGACCCCGTCGCGGACACCACGGCGCACGACGCACGGACGGCGGCCGCCACCACGCTGCTGTCCTCCCTCGACGAGCTGACGCCGCAGCCCTTCACCCCCGCCGAGTCGGGGCTGCTGGAGCAGTGGCTGACCCAGATCTCGAAGTCCGACCCGACCGACTGAGACCCCCCGTCCCCGCACCGCCGGCAGCGCCCGTGGCTCCCGGCGTCGCTCGAACACGCCCAAAAACCGGGCCGGCCCCGCCGGTTCGCTCCCCTTCGGACCCCCAAGGAAGCAGCATCATGACGAACAACACCCCGCGCGTCGCCCTGGTCACCGGCGGTTCCGGCGGCATCGGCCGGACCGTGGTGGAGCGGTTGGCCCGTGACGGCATGGCCGTCGGCGTCCACTACGCCGGCAACAAGGCCCGCGCGGAGGAGACGGTCGCCGCTGTCCAGGCGCTGGGCGGCCGGGCCGTCGCGGTCAGCGGTGACGTCGCCGACGAGCACGCCATGTCCGACGCCTTCGACACCGTGGAGCGGGAGTTCGGCGGTCTCGACGTGGTGGTGAACACGGCCGGAATCATGCTCCTCTCGCCGATCGCGACGCTCGACCTCGACGACCTGGACCGCATGCACCGCACCAACATCCGCGGCACCTTCGTGGTCTCCCAGCAGGCGGCACGGCGCGTGCGCCGCGGTGGCGCGATCATCAACTTCTCCACCTCGGTGACCCGGCTGCAGTTCCCGGCGTACGGCGCCTACGCGGCGAGCAAGGGCGCGGTCGAGGCGATGACGCTGATTCTGGCCCGCGAGCTGCGCGGCAAGGACATCACCGTGAACGCCGTGGCCCCCGGCCCCACCGCCACGGAGCTGTTCCTCGACGGCAAGGACCAGGCGGCCATCGACACCCTCGCCAAGGCCGCCCCGCTGGAGCGGCTGGGCACGCCGGAGGACGTCGCCGAGTCGGTCGCCTTCCTCGCCGGCCCGGCGCGCTGGGTCAACGGCCAGGTCCTCTACACCAACGGCGGCGTCGCCTGACCCCCGCGCCTGCCTTCACTTCCCGAGACGACCTCACGCACCGGCCTCGTACCGGCCTCGTACACAAGGAGAAGAAGCCATGAGCAGCATCGTCGTGATCACGGGCGCCTCCAGCGGTTTCGGAGCCCTCACCGCCCGCACCCTCGCCGACGCCGGGCACACCGTCTACGCGGGCATGCGCCAGACGGCCACCCGCAACGCCCCGCAGGTCCGGGCTGCCGCCGACTACGGCACGGAGCACGGTGTCGACCTGCGCTCCGTCGAACTGGACGTCAACGACCAGGCATCGGTCGACGCCGCGATCGACCGCGTCATGGCGGAGCACGGCAGGATCGACGTACTGGTCCACAACGCCGGTCACATGGTCACCGGCCCGGCGGAGGCGTTCACCCCCGAGCAGCTCGCCGAGCTGTACAACGTCAACGTCCTCTCCACGCAGCGGGTCAACCGCGCCGCGCTCCCGCATCTGCGCAAGGCCGGCCGTGGCCTGGTGATCTGGGTGTCGAGTTCCAGCGTCAAGGGCGGCACCCCGCCCTATCTGGCGCCGTACTTCGCCGCCAAGGCCGCCATGGACTCACTGGCCGTCAGTTACGCAGCTGAGCTGGCCCGTTGGGGCGTCAAGACGTCGATCGTGGTCCCGGGCTCCTTCACCAGAGGCACCAACCACTTCGCCCACTCCGGCCACCCGGCCGGCACGGCCGTGGAGGCTGAGTACGAGTCGAAGTACCCCGGTCTCATGGACCAGGTCGGGCAGAAGCTGGCCGCGCTGGCACCGGAGGGCGCGGACGCCTCCCTCGTCTCCGACGAGATCGCCCGCATCGTCGCCCTCCCCGCCGGTGAGCGCCCCTATCGCGTCCACATCGACCCGGCCGACGACGGCTCGGAAGAGGTCTCGAACGTCGCCGACCGCATCCGCCGCGACTTCTTGACCCGAGTCGACCTCGCCGACCTCCTGGACGTACGGCCCGCGAAGGCCTGACACCGGCTCCACGACCGGGGCGACCGGACACGCTCCGGCCACCCCACGGCCGTACCACCGCGCCCGCCGGGCAGGCCCCCCGCGACAGCGATCTCCAATAGGCGGTGGAGGATCTGGGCCGGTGGGGCGCACGGCCCGGTGCCGGTGGGGACCATGGCCCTGTCACTCGGGCGAAATCCCCCTATCGCGGGGGCCGTGGGCTGTTCCATCCCGCACGGCGACGGACCGCGCGCGAGTGTGTGAGCGCGAGGGTGACGAACACGGCGACGATCAGGGCGGGTGCGGCGGCTGCCGCCAGCCAGTCTTCGCCGTCCCCGGGGCCCGCGGCCAGCTTGAGGATCGCCGTGGCCACGGCGGTGAAGAGTCCGGCACCGACGAGGACGGCGACGACGTTGCGCGTGCGGCCCGTGCCGGCCTGGCTCGAGCCGCGGCGCAACTCCGCCCAGTGGCGGGCCGTTTCGCGGACCTCGCGGCGGTGCTGCACCGTCGCGCCGATCCGGAGGCCCGCCGCGAGCACCGCTCCGGCCGCCGCGGTGGCCACCGGTATCCACCATGGCCCGGTCACGAGCAGCAGTACGGCGACGACTCCGGCGGTGCCCCAGCCGCTGAGGCAGGCCGCGGCCGCCGTACGACGGGAGAGAGGGCGGTCGGCTCCGGCGCGCAGGTCGGCCAGGGCGGGCAGGTACCAGACGCCGCCGGCCACCGTGACCGCCGCGGCTCCCAGGGCGAGGACGGGTTGCGACATCGACTACCTCGCCGCGGCCTCGAGCTCGGCGATCTCCGGGTGGTGCAGGTCGAACGCCGGGGACTCGGACCGGATCAGCGGTAGACGTGCGAAGTTGTGCCGCGGGGGCGGGCAGGAGGTGGCCCACTCGAGCGAACGGCCGTAGCCCCACGGGTCGTCGGTCTCGACGGGCTTGCCGTACTTGGCGGTCTTCCAGACGTTGTAGAAGAACGGCAGGATCGACAGGCCCAGCAGGAACGCCCCGATGGTGGACAGGGTGTTGAGTGCGGTGAAGCCGTCGGCGGCCAGGTAGTCGGCGTAGCGGCGGGGCATGCCCTCGACGCCGAGCCAGTGCTGGACCAGGAAGGTGAGATGGAAGCCGACCGTGAGCGTCCAGAAGGTGATCTTGCCGAGGCGCTCGTCGAGCATCTTGCCGGTGAACTTCGGCCACCAGAAGTGGAATCCGGCGAACATCGCGTACACGACCGTGCCGAAGACCGTGTAGTGGAAGTGCGCGACGACGAAGTACGAGTCGGACAGGTGGAAGTCCATCGGCGGGGAGGCCAGGATCACGCCGGTCAGGCCGCCGAAGACGAAGGTGATGAGGAAGCCGACGGTCCACAGCATCGGTGTCTCGAAGGACAGCGAGCCCTTCCACATGGTGCCGATCCAGTTGAAGAACTTCACGCCGGTCGGCACCGCTATGAGGAAGGTCATGAAGGAGAAGAAGGGGAGCAACACCCCGCCGGTGACGTACATATGGTGCGCCCACACCGTCACGGACAGGCCCGCGATGGCAACGGTGGCCGCGATCAGGCCCATGTAGCCGAACATCGGCTTACGGCTGAAGACCGGGATCACCTCGGAGACGATCCCGAAGAACGGCAGCGCCAGGATGTACACCTCGGGATGGCCGAAGAACCAGAACAGGTGCTGCCACAACAGGGCCCCACCGTTGGCGGCGTCGAAGATGTGGCTGCCGAACTTGCGGTCGCACTCGAGCGCGAACAGCGCGGCGGCCAGCACCGGGAAGACGATCAGCACCAGCAGCGCGGTCAGCAGCACGTTCCACACGAAGATCGGCATACGGAACATGGTCATGCCGGGGGCGCGCATGCAGACGATCGTGGTGATGAAGTTGACGGCGCCCAGGATGGAGCCGAAGCCGGACAGGGCGACGCCCATGATCCACAGGTCGGCGCCGAGGCCCGGCGAGTGCACCGCGTCCGAGAGCGGCGCGTACAGGAACCAGCCGAAGTCCGCGGCCCCGTCCGGGGTGAGGAAGCCGAACGCGGCGATCGAGGAGCCGAACAGGAACAGCCAGAAGGCCAGCATGTTCAGGCGGGGGAAGGCGACGTCCGGGGCGCCGATCTGCAGCGGCATGATCCAGTTGGCGAAGCCGGTGAACAACGGCATCGCGAACATCAGCAGCATGATCGAACCGTGCATCGTGAAAGCCTGGTTGAACTGCTCGTTCGACATGATCTGCAGTCCCGGGCGGGCGAGTTCGGCGCGCATCATCAGCGCCATCAGGCCACCGACGATGAAGAACACGAACGCGCTGACCAGGTACATCGTCCCGATCTTCTTGTGGTCGGTGGTCGTCAGCCACTCCACCCACGCCGGCCTGCTCGCCCTGCGTGCCGCAGGCGGTGCCGTATCCGGTCCCGCTACCGCGTCGGCGGCGGCCCACGGCCGTATGTTGTCTGTCTGCTGTTCCTGCGCCTGGTCCACCGGACCGCGTCCTTCCCCTGTGCTCATGTCGTCCGACGGACCGGGAAGTGGCATGGGTGAGGTGGGGGGAAACGGACACCCGTGACCCTCCCGGTCGTCGCCACATGATCGTCGGAGGGGTACCTGGTCCCGATAGGGCCGAACAGCCCTGTGGGTCCCGCAGGCTGGGGCCCAACGGCCCTCATCCCCCCTCGGCCGCCGGACGGGCGCGCTCAGAGCAGCGTCTGCCAGTAGGCCCACCAGCGGGTGGCGATCAGCATCACGATGCTCAGATACCAGGTGACCGGGACCACCCAGTGGAACTCCCGCACCCCGGCCACCAGGGCGTCCGGGGCTCGGAGCACGCCGTGCCTCAGGTTGTGCGCGGTCGTGTACCAGAACATCGCGATGGTGGCCGCCCAGGCCAGGCTGCACCACAGGCACAGGGCACCGATCTCGTACAGCGCCTGGCTCATCAGCCACATGCAGAAGCCCACGCCGAGCAACGTGCCCGCGTTGAGCCCGAGCCAGAATCAGCGGCGGAAGCGGGCCCCGGCGAGCAGGGCGAAGCCGGCCGCGACGACGACCGGATAGGCGAGGAGGCCGATCAGCGGGTTGGGGAAGCCGAACACGGATGCCTGGTCGCTGAGCATCACGTTCGAACAGGACAGCACCGGGCTCAGATTGCACGACGGGCTGAAGCGGGGGTTCACGAGCAGTTCGAACTTGTCGACGGTGATCACGAACGACGCCAGGCTCCCGAGTGCACCGGTCACGATCAGCAGCCAGGCGAAGGCACGGGAGGCACCGGTCGCGCCCGTCGCCGTGATCACCCGCTCACGCCGGCCCACCCGGGACTGGGAGGTGAGGTCATGCACGGTGGAGGTCGTGTCGCTCATCGAACGGAATCCGCCTAGCCGGTGGTGGACGTGGGTGACGCGGGCGCACGAACGCCGCCCCGCGTGATCAGTGAAGTCAGCACGCCCGACCCCCAACAAGGGCCGAACGGCCCCGGCGGAAGCTGTTCGACTCATGTCTCACGCGCGGGTTCGCGCGGGCCTGCCCCGTGGAAGGCGTGGCATCCCGGCTGTCAGTGGTCCGCCGTAACGTCCGGCGTATGACGCACCGTCCGATGGAACGACGCACCCTCGAGGCCACGATCCGCGATGCGCGTCGGGCGCCGGCCGGACACGACACCGCCGTGCAGTGGCTGAGCCGCCCGGAGGCGTCCCTCGACGGGCCGCTCGCAGCCGAGGTGTGGGTCTTCGACCTGACTTTCACCCACGTCCTGCTGGTGCGCCACCGCTGGCGAGGATGGGTGGCTCCGAGCGGCAAGGTGGACCCCGGCGAGACCCCTCGCGAGGCGGCCCGGCGGGAGCTGTTCCAAGAGACCGGGGTGCGGAGCGAAGTCCGTGGCACCCCGGCGGCCGCCACCGTACGTTCCTACCGCCCCGACTGGCGGCCACCGTGGGGATTTCCTATGTGGCGGTCATCGGTCAGCGGACGCGGTTGGCGCCCGAGGCGGAGCAGCCGGCTCTGTGGTGGAGACTGGACCGGGCTTGGCAGGGCTGGTTCGCTGAGGACCGTCTTCAGATGCGGCGGTGTGCCGAGCGGCTACGACGACGTCGGACACGCTGACGCTGTCCGAGACCCGGCGCGGGCGCGTTCACTCGCGTCCGCGTCCGCGCCCCGGTGTCCGGATGCCGTAATGGGCGATCTTGCGGTAGATCGTGGCGCGGCTCATGCCGAGGCGTTCCGCTGCTCGGGTCATCGTGGTGGCGGGTTCGGTCAGGCAGCGGACTATCTCGTCCCGTTCCAGTTGCTCGATGCGGGTCAGGCGGCGTGTGGTGTCCGTGAAGACCTCCGCCGGGAGGTGCTGGACGTCGATCGTGTCCGTCCGGGAAGCCGCCTCACGAACGACGCGCTCCAGCTGGCGGGCGTTCTCCGGCCAGGCGTGGTCGGTCAGGGCGCGTGCCGCGGGCGGTGTGAAGGTGATGGGCCGGCCACGGTGGCGGCGGGCGAACAGGTCGGCCAGCGGGAGGATGTCGTCGGGGCGCAGACGCAATGGCGGTACCTCCACCACCGCGTCCACCTGCGCGCGCAGCGCCTCGGGCAGCGCGTCGTAGCGTTCCGCGGTGATGACGAACGGCTGGAGCGGGGGCGGAGCCCAGGGCCGCACCGGGCGGCGCGCGGCGGACAGCACCTCGGCGAGGCGGGCGGCCACCCGCGTGGAGAGCGCGTCCATCGTCTCCAGCACCACGCACGTGTCGTCCTTGGCCAGCTCGGGACTCCACAGGCTGAGCCAGGGCCCGACGTCGGTGTCGCTCGGCGGGCGGGCGCCGAGGAGCCGTACCCGGGGGCGTGCCGCGCGGCGGGCGAGGCAGGCCAGGGCGGTCTTGCCCGCTCCGGGTTCGCCCACGACGGCCAGGACGTCACCGTGGAGCATCGCGGTGTGGGCCCGGTCGAGGGCCTGGGTCCAGCGCGGGGAGAGCGGCTCGGGCAGGTCCTGGTCCGCGAGGCTCCCGGCCTGGACCCGGAACACCTCACCCCTGGGCACGGAGGGTGACATCCGGCCGCCGTGACCCCGGGCCAGCATGAGGGCGCTGGTGTTGCCCGCCGCGGCCTGGGCGAGGGCCAGCAACAGGGACGAGGAGGCGTCGGACCAGGTGGTCAGATTGACGCTGCCCGCGAGGCCGCTGGTGACCGGGTCGAGTACGGGGACAGCGGCGCAGGTGAATCCGCGCAGGTCGGAGCAGTAATGCTCGTCGGCCCGTACGAGGGAGGGGGCGCGATCCGCGAGGGCGAGCCCGAGGCCGTTGGTGCCCACGTTCTGCTCGGCGAAGTAGAAACCCGGGGCCAGATGGACACGGTCCAGCGCGCGGTCGACCGAGGCGTCGTCCGACATCCGGCACAACACCAGTCCGTCACTACCGGTGATCATCATGCTGACCGGTTCGTTGGCGAGCGTCGAGCGCAGGCCCTGGAGGACCTCGCGGCCGCACTCGTACAGCAGCGACTCGCGGTCGACGGCGCCCGTGAAGACGGGCTCGACGTGGTCGGGGGCCACGCCGTAGCCGCGGCTGCGCTGCCAGGAGGCCCGCAGCCGTGGGGCGAAGGTGGTGATCGCGCCGTCGTCGCGGGGGCGGGCGCCGTCGAGGTGTGGCGGGTTCTGATCGTTGTCCACCGTGGCCTCCCAGGGGACGCGTCATTGCGCCGACCGGGTCAGCGTAAGTCCGCCGAGCCGGGGCGCCACAGCAGGGGTGTCTCAAAGTGAGACACCCGGTGACTCCCCGTGGACGCGCCCGCTGCCTACCGTCCGAGGACAGACACCTCGTCGGTGACGGACATGGAGGCCGCACATGTACACCAAGGACGGCGAGTCGTACTTCATCGTCGACGCGCACATCGCGCTCTGGGACGCCCGGCCGGAGAACCAGCTCAACATCCACGGCAAGCAGTTCATCGACTGCTTCTACGACTACCACCGCAACCTCAGTCCCGAGTCGGAGCTGTGGTCCTACGAGGAATATTTGTACTACGGCGGCGAGCGACTGATGAAGGACCTGTTCGACGAGGGACACGTCGATCACGCGATCTTCCAGCCCGCCCGGCTCGGCGCCTTCTACCGCAACGGCTTCGGGCAGACGGAGGAGGCCTTCGCGCTCGCGTCGAAGCACCCCGACAAGCTCACCTACAACCACTGCTGGGACCCGCGCTTCGAGCAGGCGGGCCTGGACCGACTGCGCCGGGACGCCGAGCGGTTCCAGCTCAAGGGCGTCAAGCTCTACACCGCGGAGTGGCACGGCGACTCCCGCGGTTACAAGCTCGACGACCCGTGGTCGTACCGCTATCTGGAGGCCGCGCAGGAGCTGGGCATCAAGAACATCCACATCCACAAGGGCCCGACGATCCGCCCGCTGGACCGGGACGCGTTCGACGTGGCCGACGTCGACAAGGTGGCGACCGACTTCACCGACCTGAACTTCGTGGTGGAGCACTGCGGGCTGCCCCGGCTCGAGGACTTCTGCTGGATCGCCACGCAGGAGCCGAACGTGCACGCGGGACTGGCCGTCGCCATGCCCTTCATCCACACCCGGCCGCGCTACTTCGCCCAGATCATCGGCGAGTTGCTGTACTGGCTGGACGAGAACCGCATCCAGTTCTCCAGCGACTACGCGCTGTGGACACCACGGTGGCTGGTGGAGCGGTTCGTCGACTTCCAGATCCCCGAGGACATGACGGAGTACGCACCGCTCACCGTCGCGCAGAAGAAGAAGATCCTCGGGCTGAACGCGGCAGCCATGTACGACATCCCGGTGCCGGCCCGGTGCGCCGTCACCGAGCCCGCGGCGGCCTGACATGACCCCCGACCCGCTGACGGACGCCGCACGCCGGGCCCTGGACGGTGTGTACGACCCCGAACTCGACGAACCCATCACCGACTTGGGGTTCGTACGCAGCGTCGAGGCCGACGCGGCACGGCGGTTGACCGTCCATCTGCGGCTGCCGACCTCGTTCTGCTCGCCCAACTTCGCCTATCTGATGGCGTCGGACGCCAAGGACGCGCTGTCGTCCCTGCCGGGTGCGACGGCGGTCGTGGTGGTGCTCGACGACCATCACGACTCGGAGATCATCAACCGCGGCCTGGCCGCGGACGCCGGGTACCGCGGCACGTTCGGCGCCGAGGCCGAGCGTGATCTGGAGGAGCTGCGCCGCACGTTCCGGCGCAAGGCGCACGCCGCCGCGATGGAGCGGGCCCTGACCCGGCTGCTGCGGGCCCGCCCCGACCTGCCGGAGGTGGCCCTGCACGACGTCGTCCTTGCCGATCTGCCCGACGACGACGCGACGCGCGCGCTCCTGCGCCGACGCGCGGCGTACGGTCTCGGCCTCGCCCCGACGGACCCCGTCCTCGTGGACGACGACGGGCGTCCCCTCCCGCCCGAGGACATCCCGGTTCGGCTGCGCTTCGCCCGTGCCGTCCGCATCTCCATCGACGGCAACGCGCACTTCTGCCGGGGCCTGCTGCGCACACGCTATCCGGACTCGACGACCGACCAGGCGCCCCGCCCCTGGGACGCCACCCGTCCCGTCGACCCAGTCAACTCGCTGAAGGAGAACGTCTCGTGAAAGCAGTCCAGGTCGTCGGCTACCACCAGAACCTCGAGATGACCGACGTGCCGGCCCCCGAGGTGACCGGCCCGTTCGACGTGATCGTCAGGATCGGCGGCGCCGGAGTGTGCCGTACCGACATCCACATCCTCGAGGGGCAGTGGGCCGAGAAGAGCGGGGTCACGTTGCCGTACACCATCGGGCACGAGAACGCCGGCTGGGTGCACGCCGTCGGCAGCGCCGTCACGAACGTGTCGGAGGGCGACAAGGTCATCGTGCATCCGCTGGTCACCTGCGGGCTGTGCCGGGCCTGCCGGGCGGGCGACGACGTCCACTGCGAGCAGAGCCGGTTCCCCGGGATCGACACGGCCGGCGGCTATGCCGAGTACCTGAAGACCTCGGCGCGCAGTGTGGTGCGCATCGACGACTCGCTCGAGCCGTCCGACGTGGCCGCGCTGGCCGACGCCGGTCTGACCGCGTACCACGCGGCCGCGAAGGCGGCGCGCAGGCTGCGGCCCGGCCATCGGTGCGTCGTCATCGGCGCGGGCGGGCTCGGCCACATCGGCGTGCAGGTGCTGCGCGCGCTCACGGCGGCCGAGATCGTCGTCGTCGACCGCAACCCGGACGCGGTCAAGCTCGCCTCCGACATCGGCGCCCACCACGGGATCGTGGCCGACGGCGGGCACGTGGACGCCGTGCTGGACCTGACCGACGGGAAGGGCGCCGAGACGGTCATCGACTTCGTCGGCGAGGGCGGCGCGACCCACGACGGCGTGCGGATGCTGCGCCGCGCCGGGGACTACCACGTCGTCGGTTACGGCGAGAACATCGACGTGCCCACCATCGACATCATCTCCACCGAGATCAACTTCATCGGCAACCTGGTCGGTTCGTACACGGACCTCAGTGAGCTGATGGTGCTGGCCGCGCAGGGGCACGTGCGGCTGCACACCGAGAAGTACGCCCTCGGCGACTTCCAGACCGCCCTCGACGACCTCTCCGCAGGCCGGGTCCGCGGGCGGGCGATCCTGATTCCCTGACCGACAAGAGCGAGGAACTCGATGATCTTCATCGTCGTCAAGTGGAAGATCCGCCCCGAGCACAGCGACAACTGGCTGTCGCTCGCTGCGGACTTCACGCAGGCCACCCGCGCCGAGGCGGGGAACCTCTTCTTCGAATGGAACCGCAACGCGGACGACCCGACGGTCTACACGCTCGTCGAGGCGTTCGCCGACGCCGACGCGGGGGCCGCGCATGTGCAGTCCGCGCACTTCAAATCCGCCATGGAGTGGATGCCGGACTACGTCGCGGCGACGCCGCAGATCGTCAACGTGGAGATCCCGGGCGCGAACGGCTGGTCGGAGATGGCCGAGGTGAGTCCGCGGTCCTGATCCCGCAGTACATGTGTGCGGGCCCCGGCGCCACCGGCGCCGGGGCCCGTCACGCGAGCGTGGCGACCGCCGTGCGGCGCAGGAAGTCCTGGGCCCGGTCCCACGACCAGCCGTTGTCGACGACCAGCGTGCGCCAGCTCGTGGGGCCGAACCAGAACCAGAGCGCGTCGGCCGTCTCCTCCTGCGTGAGGGAGGGCGGTGCGGGCAGGGCGTGCAGATGACGAGCGGCGGCGCGCAGCGCGTCGCGGTAGGCCGCGGTGGCGCGTTCCCGCAGTGCCTCGCCGTTCTCGTGGACGGGCAGGGCCTTGTGGATGGCCTCGTGCACGGTGAACAGGCCCTCGTTGCCCGCCCGCGTGCCGCGCGCGAGCGCTTCCAGGACCTCGCGCGGTGTGCGCAGGGCGAGCACCTGGCGCATGACCGCGGCGTAGCCGGACGCCGTGACGGCCTCGTCCACGATCCGGTCGAGGATGTCGCTCTTGCTGCCGACGCTCGCGAAGACGGTCTTCGGGGAGACGCCGGCCGCCGCCGCGACGTCGGCCACGGTCACCCGCCCGTAGCCACGCGCGGCGAACAGCTCCGTCGCCGCCAGCAGGATCGCCGCACGCGTCCGTGCGGCGGCCTGTTCACGCAGGGGCGAGACGTACGAGCGTTTGGTGGACACGGCACCATCCTAGGCGACTTCAGTCCATGGTTGAACTATTCATTAGGCGCGCTATAACCTCAACTCCTCACACTCACGATCACCGACTTCGACAGGCAGCGCACCATGGACGCCACGGAACTTGCACGCGGGCTCTTTCAGGTACTGGAGACGGGGGACCCGGAACTGGCCGCCGAGGTCATCGGCCCCGGCTTCCGCAATCGTGAGGCGGCCGTCTCGCCTCCGGCGTGCTCCACGCCGGGACCGGCCGGGGTCCTCGCCTCCGGCGTCTGGATGCGGTCTGCGTTCAGCGATCTGCGCTTCCCCGTCCTCGCGACCGCCGTGGGCCACGACCAGGTCTGGATACGGCTGCGCATGCAGGGCCGCCACACGGGCCCCTTCGTCCGCTTCCGCGACGGCGCCCTGGATCAGGCCGTCCCCCCGACCGGGCGCGAGATCGACTTCGAGCAGATCCATGTCCTCTCCCTCGCCGACGGGAAGGTCGTGCGACATGAGGCGGTACGCGACGACGTCGCCATGCTCGGCCAGCTCGGCGTGTTCCCGCCGGCCCCCGCCACCGCCCTGCGCATGGCCGCCTGGCGGATCAGCGGACGCGCGCGACGCGCGGCCGAGCGGATCACGGCGGAGAGCGCCGACGCGGCCTCCCTGAGCAGGATCTGAGCAGAACGCCCCCTCAGCTCAACTCGCTTCGAGGACACGTCCGTTCAGGGGCCAAGTGTTCGGATTCGAGCGGCATTGTTCGCCCCTCTTCCCTCTCATAGAAATATCCATCACCATGAATATGCCAAGCGCGGCTTGTCTGGCGGGCACACGGGGTGGGTGGGTTCCGGAGGAAGAGGGTCGGCATGCGGAGCACTCCGAGGCAGGCGACCGAATGGCTGGCCGCGGCGGCGACGGATCCGCGCGCCTGCAAGCGACAGTGGCATGGACCCACAGGGATAGCCGAGTTGACATGCGGCCGGTTCTGGGACGTGCTCAGCGTCCCTGAATCCTTGGGCGTGCCCGCGCTCGACATGCTCCTGTGCATTCCGCAGCCGCCGGGCCCCGCGCTGGCCAACGTCGCCTCGCGCAGCGTGAGTTTCTTCCTGCCGCCCGATCCCACGAGCCGCTGGATCGGCTCGGACATCGAGTACCTCACCACCGGCGCACGCATAGCCCTGCCCCCGCCGTACCGCTCGGCGGGCCCGCTGTGCTGGCTGGTGCCGCCCGACGGCCGCGGCTCCCTGTTCGTGCCCGCCGCCGTGGAGCTGGCGCTGCAACACGCCCTGGACACACTCGGGAAGCCACGCGGAACGGCGGGCGCGGTGCGGGACGGCCATGCCGACACACCGCGCCCTGCTCACCGGTCGTCACCCGTGCCGCCGCCCCGGTCGGCCGAAGCGGGCAGCTCCGCCCGGATGCCGTCACCGTAGGCGGCGGACCGGCTACTGGCTCACCGGCTCCTTCTGCCCCACACCGCACCACATCGGCAGCGGATCGCCCACGGGGACGTCCTCCATGTCGGGGCGCCACTGAGGCAGTTCCACAACACCCGGCTCGAGGATGCGCGTTCCGTCGAAGAAGCGGACGACCTCGTCGTGCAGGCGCGGCGTCGCCTGCTCCGCGGCGCGCTCGTTGTAGACCCGCATGGACTCCGAGACCTTCTCCGCGCCGATGTCCGACGCCGGATGCGACAGCACCAGGTAACTGCCGGGCGCGAGCCCGTCGACGAGGCGACGGGCGATCCCGTACGGGTCGTCGGCGTCCGGGATGTACTGGAGGATCGCGACGAGCATCAGGCCCACCGGCTGGGACAGATCGAGCGTCGTGCTCGCCTGCTCCAGGATGCGGTCGACGTCCCGCAGGTCCGCCTGCAGATAGTCGGTCGCACCCTCGGGTGTGCTGACGAGCAGGGCCTGGGCGTGGGCGAGCACGACCGGGTCGTTGTCGACGTACACCACGCGCGCGCCGGGATCGGCCCGCTGCGCCACCTCGTGGGTGTTGTCGGCGGCGGGTATGCCGGTGCCGATGTCCAGGAACTGGCGGATGCCGGCGCGGCTCAGCTCGCGCACGGCCCGGCCGAGGAAAGCGCGGTTGGCGCGTACGGCGGGGATGATCTGCGGGTTCACCGAGGACGCGAGGCGGGCCGCCTCCTCGTCGACCGGGTAGTTGTCCTTGCCGCCGAGCCACGCGTTGTAGACCCGGGCGGGGTGTGCCACGGAGGAGTTGAAGGAAGCCGTGCCGCCGATCGATCGCTCGCTCATCGCTGGGTCCTAGTCACTCGAGTGTGCCGATGGCTGCACATTAGCTCACCAAGCGATCATCAACGGCCCCTGTGGCTGGGTCCGTTGCGGTCTCGAGACGCTCAACACCGGGCGGCACCCTGACACATCACAGGATGTGCCCGACTCCGTTCGCTGCCAGGGTCGATGACGATCGGCAGGCGAACGGAGGAACCGATGTCACGACCGCTCAGGTCCCGGCGGACGGCGGCCACCGCGGGAACGGCCGCCGCCCTGCCGGCCGGGGCCGGGCTGTTCTCGGCGACCCCCGCCCAGGCCGCCCCACGCCCGTGTCCCGGTGCGGGGCCCGGCGACCGGGCGCGCTGCGCCCAGGTGATCGGCATCGACCCGGGCCCCGCCCCGGTCATGCGTACGGCACCCCGGTACGGCGCGGCGGCGGTGGCCCGCCACGGCAACGGCCAGTGGCTGGAGGTCGACTGCCGGACCACCGGCGACCCGGACGCGGACGGCCACGGCTACCCGGCCGCAAGGCGATCGTGCAGCAGCTGGAGAACTCGCTGCGACGGCTGCGGACGGACTACGTCGACCTCTACTGGCTGCACAACTTCGAGCCCACCACACCGGTCGAGGAGACCCTGCGGACCCTGGACGACCTGGTCGCCGCGGGCAAGATCCACTACGTCGGCTTCTCCGACGTACCGGCGTGGCGGACGGCCGAGGCGGCCACCGTCGCCGAGTTCCGCGGCTGGGCGCCCGTCGTCGGCCTCCAGCTGGAGTACTCGCCGCTGGAGCGCTCCTCGGAGGGCGAACTGATCCCGCTGGCCCGGGCCAAGGGTATGGGCGTCCTGCCGTGGAGCCCGCTCAAGAGCGGCTTTCTCCCGGCCAAGTACTCCAGCGCCCGCACCGGACCGGTCGACACCACGCGCACGGCCCTGGTCGGTGCGCCGAGCGAGAGCGACTACGTCGTCATCGACGCGCTGAACGACATCGCCGGCGAGGTCGGCGCCAGTCCGGACGCGGTGGCTCTGAACCGGGTGGCCCACCGCCCCGGCATCACCTCGACGCTGGTGGGTGCGCGGCGGCTCGCTCAGCTGGAGGCCAACCTGGAGGCCTTCTCCGTCACCCTGACCGACGCCCAGCGGGCGAGGCTCGACGCGGTGTCCGCGCCCGCTCTGGACTTCCCCGCCGAGAACAACAGGACGCTCGCGCCGATGCTCGCGTTCGCCGGGGCGACGGTGGACGGACGGCGGACCGTGGTCTCTACTCTGCTCCAGGCCACTCCCACCCGTTACTGGCACGCGCCGCCGGCACGCCCCGAACGCGCGCCCTGCTGACCGGGCTTGATGATGTGGGGCACCACGCGGGTCAGCCGCAGGACGCCCCACAGGATCAGCAGCGCACCGGCCAGCTCCGGCAGCAGCCACCAGCCGGTGCGGATCTCCTCGCCGAACAGGGCCACGCCCAGCAGCAGGCTCGCGGAGGCGTCGCCGATGGTCAGCGCGGGCTGCGACGCGACCAGCGGGCCGGCCTGCAGGGCGTTCTCGAGCAGCAGGAGCGCCCCGACACCGACGGCGGCGAATCCGTACGTCTGCCACGCGGTGAGGAACGCGGGAAGGCCGGCGTCGGCGAGCCGCCCCGTGGCCGACTTCATGAGGGCCGCGGTCAGGGCGTTGCCCAGCGCGGCGGCGGCGGCGAGCGCGGCAGCGCGGAACGGGGCAGAGCGAGCGGGGTGGGCGAGGACGACGGCCACGGCCATCGCGCCCAGCGAGATCGCGAGCACCGGCACCCAGCGCTCCATGCTCGCCTGGTTCCGGGTTCCGGAGGGGGCCGCCGCGGCAAGCACCATGGCGAGTCCGGTGACCACTCCCGCGACCGCCCACCAGGCCTCCGTGGGCATCCGGCGGTGCAGCAGGGGTGCGGCGATGAGCAGGGCGAACGGCAGCTCCAGGATGAACAGCGGCTGGACCAGCGCCATGGGCCCGTTCACCAGGGCCAGCGCCTGGAACAGGGCGGCGCCCATGACACCCAGGATGCCGATCACCCAGGCGGGCCGCCGTACGAGAGCGGCCAGCAGGCGCAGACCACCGCCCCGCGCGACCGTCGAGGCGGCCTTGCGCTGGAACGCCGTGCCCACGGCATTGCTGGCGGCTCCCAGAACGGCGCAGAGGACGGCGAGGACGATCACCCCTCCACCATGCCTCACGACCGGCGTCCCCTGCCGCCACGGATCGACGGCGATCACCCGTGGCGGTCGTAGGGGCACCGGTCTGCCGGGGCGGGCTACCGCTTGATGCCCACGCCCGTCCACAGGCTGACCTGGGCGTCCGTGGGCTCCGCCCCGTCGCTGCCGTGAGCGGCCGGCCGCCAGCGGTGGCCGACGGAGACGCCCGGGTCGATCAGGTCGAGCCCGGCGAAGAACCGAGCGACGTCCTTCTGCGCGCGGAACTGCACCGGAGTCCCGGCGTCGGTGTAGATCGCGGTGACCTTGTCCCAGGTCGCGGGGTCGAAGTCGGGCGTGCAGTGGCTCAGGGCGAGGGCGCTGCCGGTGGGGAGGGCGTCGAGGAGCCGGCCGACGATGCCGTACGGGTCCTGCGCGTCGGTGATGAAGTGCATGAGCGCGTTCAGGGACAGGGCGACCGGGCGGTCGAAGTCGAGGACCTCGGACGCCGCCACGGCGGTCAGGAGCGACTCGGGGTCGTTGACGTCGGCCTCGATGTACGTCGTACGCCCCTGCGGCGTGCTGCGCATGAGGCGCTCGGCGTACTTGAGGACGAGCGGGTCGTTGTCGGCGTAGACGACCCGCGCCTCGGGCACCACGGACTGGGCGACCTGATGCAGGTTGGGCTCGGTCGGGATGCCGGTGCCGACGTCGAGCCACTGCCGGATGCCGTACTCCTGCGCCAGGATCCGGGTGGCCCGGTGCATGAACGCCCGGTTCTCGCGGGCGCACACGAAGATGCCGGGGTAGGCGCCGGCGACGGCCTCGGCCGCCTGCTTGTCGACTTCGAAGTGGTCCTTGCCGCCGAGGTAGTAGTCGTACATCCGGGCCGAGTGCGGCCTGCTCGTGTCGAGGTCCCGGCCGGCCTGGCTGTTGGTCATTCTTTCCCCTTCAGAGGTGTTCATCTGTCTGCCCGCAGGCCGGGTACGGGACCGGTGCGGTCCCTCCCGCTCGCCGTCGGTTCATCCGGCCGTGAGATGGTCGGCCAGTCCTTGTTTGACCCCACGGACGAAAGCGGTGATCTCCTCGGGCGTGTAGATCAGCGCGGGTCCGGCCGGGTCCGTCGACTGCCGTACGGCCACGCGGCCGTCGGCGAGCTGCTTCGTCTCCACGCACTGACCGCCGTTCGGCCCGCTCCACGGGCACTCCCAGCCCTGCTCCCCGAGCTCCGAGGCGGGCATCCCGTTGTAGACGCTCTCGTCGGTGGTGGTCATGAGTACTCCTTGCGCATGCGGTTCAAGAGCACCTTGCTGTCCTGGGACGACGTCAGCAGCGCCATGCGGGAGTGCGCCTCGAGATGGGCGGCCACGTCCGCACGCTCGTCCAGGTAGACCGAGGCGGACAGGAGTTCGCTGTAGACGATGTCGGGCAGCTCCGGTTCCTCGAACCGGAAATAGGTGAAGGGGGCACACGCCCCGACATGGGCGCCCGCGGAGAAGGGCACGATGTCGAGGCTGACGTGCTCGAGCTCGGACGCCTCCAGGAGCCGGTCGATCTGCTCCCGCATCACTTGGGGGCCGCCCACCGCCCGGTGCAGTACGGCTTCCTCCATGACGACCCATAACGTGGGGGCGTCCGCTCTCTCCAACAGGCTCTGGCGACGCAGCCGCAGCTCCACGCGCCGCTCCAGCTCCTCCTCGCTGCCGTTCGGGAAGCCGCCGCACAGCACACCGCGCGCGTAGTCGTGGGTCTGCAGGAGGCCCGTGACGTAGTGGGGCTCGTAGGTGCGCAGGGTCTTGGCGCCGGTCTCCAGGCTCACGTACGCGGTGAACCAGCCCGGGACGACGTCGCGGTAGGCGTGCCACCAGCCGGGCTCGTTGGCCCGCTCGGCCAGGGCGACGAACTCGTCGATCTCCTGCTGGTCCGCACCGTAGGTCTCCAGAAGCTTCTCGACGTAGAGAGGCTTCAGCGCGACCTCGGCCTTCTCCAGCCGGCGGATCGTCAGGACCTTCACGCGCAGTGCCTTGGCCGCGTCCTCCAGCGAGGCACCCGCGTTCTGCCGCATGTCCTGCAACCGGCGGCCGAGGATCATGCGCAGAACCGTGGGTGCGCTGGTGCCGGAACGGGCTTCACTCACGCCCAACCTCCTGAGGGACTGTCACCAACCCGAGTCTGACAGCGACTTGATGAACGCGCCAGGCCGATACCGTCCTGCTGAAATTATCAGGGAGCCGGTTGCAGCATGAACACGATCACGAGCATAGTTGACCCCGTGAGCGATCACGCCGCAGCCATGACGCAGCATCAACTCTGCTTGACACGAGTGAGGTTGGTGCCGCCGACGGTTCCATCCCACGGGCCGCCCGCGAACGCGCCTCTCCCACCAGGGCTTCTGGTGGCCCCCCGCCCTCTCCCCGCGCCCGTCCCCCTTGGAAGGCGACCACCGTGACCCCCCACACGACCTCCGCCCAGGCCTTAGTCACTGCCGCGCCGCACCGGGAGTACTGGTTCGGCCTGCCCGCCCTGCGCACCAGCGTGAAGGCCGCCCGCGACATCGTGCGCGACCGGCTGTGCGCCTGGGAGGTGCCCGGCGATCTCTGCTGCGACGCCGTGCTGCTCGTCTCCGAGTTGTCGACGAACGTCGTGATCCACACGCGCAGCGGTCATGTCCTGTGCGGCCTCACCCTGACCGGTGAAGAGCACCTGCGTATCGAGGTGCACGACGACGACCACGCCCCGCTGCGTCCGTCGGAGCGCCGGCCCGGGCCGGGCGAGGAGAGCGGGCGGGGCCTGTTCCTCGTCCAGCAGATCGCGGAGCGCTGGGGCAGCGCCCGCTCGACACGAGCCCAGGGCAACGTTGTCTGGGCCGAGTTGGGGGCTCACGCCTGACTTCGTGGTGGTTCGGGCAGGGCACGGCCTCCTTGGTCGTACGGGATCCGTACGACGACATCCGGACGGGACGACAGGGGGGACCACGACGGGAGGTGTGCCGCTCGGGCCGCCTTGTGGGGCCTGCGGCACCTGGCCGACCCGACGCGTCACATCCCACAAGCGCCAGTCTGCTCTCCGCGACGCAGCGGGAGCTGCACCTGCCGAAGACGGAGGCCGGGGCGCGGCCCGCCGAAGAGCGCCGGGCAGACGGCCGTGGACACCAAGACCCGCAAAGCGGCGGGTACTTCGTTCGGCGGTTCCTGGTTCGACGCCACCGACGCTTGCTCACCGTCGCCGAAACTGCGTCCAGGGCGCGGCGTCGGCTGTCCTGTCTCGGGATCGCCGTCCTCGTCCTCGCGGTGTCGGCCGGAGGCAGCGCCTGGGTGTTCCGGGACGATCTGTTCCAGCCGTTCGGCGACGACCGGGCATGCCGGGGCAGCGATCTGCGGTTGCCGGACGCGATCCGTGCCGGAGGCGTGCCGATTCCCGCCGACGCCGAGGACGTTCACTACCTCACCCGGAACGGCACCGCCGAGGTGACCTTCGTGAGCGGCCTGGTCCCGGAGTATCTGCACCGCACGGGCCTGCTGCCCGACGGCGCGGACCCGTTCGACCAGCGGTACGGCACCAAGGCGGTCGCCGGCCCCGAGATCCCGCTGCCGGACGGCCTGTGCGGATCCGCCCTGCGGGGCCCTGTCAGGATCTACGGCTCACAGGGTTCCACGGGCACGGGCTCCGGTCTCGGCGTCATGGTCGAATGCTCCGACGTGCCCGGGGGCGTCTTCCGCGTCCCGGCCCGGGCCGTGATCGCTTTCAGCCTCGGCTGAGGCTTCCGCGGTTGATCCCTTGGCCCGACGGCGACGGCGACGGCGGCTCCAGGTGACCGATCCGGCGGCCGCCATTCCGCACAGGACGACGAGGCAGAGCAGCAGCGTCCAGGGAACGGCCCAGGCTGAGGTCGCGGTCTTCACGGTGGCGAGCGGCGCGACCGAGCCCGACGCGTCGGTCAGGAGCGGAACGAGGGCTGCCGTAGCCGTGGCTCGCAGTGCGGGAGCAACTCCGTGGACCGGCACGGTGACCTTCCAGGTCTCGCCGGGGAGCAGCGCGGGCGAGTCGCCGATGTGGCCCGCACGGGCATCCACGAGCCCGAAGGGGCCGGACAGGGACACCGACTGACGTGCCGCCAGAATGGCGTTGCCCGTGTTGTGGATCGTGTAGGTGACGGTGGCGTCCCCCTTGCCGAAGGGGTTCGCCGTACCCGAGTACCGCAGGCGCAGGTCCTGCACCGACAGCTTCGGCTCGAGCGCTCCGCCCACCCGCAGCCGGATCCGGATGCCGAGACGCCCGCCTGCCGATCCGGCCTCGGCCGGCGACGTGACGACGCCGCCCATGTAGTCGCCGGGCGCGGCGTCTTGCGGGACCGTGAGCGTGAAGGGCACCTCTGTCGACCGTCCGGGCTGGACCGTGATGCCGGATCGGTCCGTACGGACCCAGGCACCCACGCGTGTCGACTTCGCGTCCTGGGCGACCAGGTCGAGCCGGCCCGCCTCGTCGGTGAACGCGTCCGCCGCGTACACGGCCAGATGGAGCGGCGCGGTGCCGTGGTTGACGACGACGAGGGCGTCGTCGACGTGCCCGCCGGGGTTGACGGTGTAGCTGTAGTTCTGCCGGTCGGACCCGAAGTCGTTGGAGGCGGTGCTGATGGTCCAGGAGGCGTCGCCGCCCGCCGCCACCGCGGGTCCGGCCCCCGTGGCGAGGAAGGCGAGCACGGCGAGCAGGGCCACCACGGCCGAGCGGGCGAGGGCTGTGGCGGTGGTGGTACGCGTTCTGGGCGGGCGCATCTGAGGGTCCTCGGGCGGAGTGGGAGCGGCGGGAGCGGAACGGGGGGTGGGGTGGGCACCTGGTGGTACCCACCCCACCGGTGGAGCGGGCCGGATCAACTCGGCGCGGTCGGCACGAGCGTTCCGGCGTCACCCTCGGCCGGCTACTGGAGCCAGTCGGACTCGGCCGCCGTGGTCGTGGCCACGTCGGCGCGGTTGTCCCAGCCGTTGCCGCGGTAGGGGTGGATGACCACCTTGTCGACGGCGGAGCCGACCGGCTGAGCCGGGGTGGCGCCGCTGTCCGGGCCGCACCACGAGACCTTGTTCAGCTCGACGGCGGCGTTGGGCGCGGCGCACGTGCCGCTGCGGAGGTTCTCGACGACGAGCTTGTTGTCGCGGACCTCGACCTTGACGTACGTGCGGACGTGCTCCTGGTTCTCGACCGAGTTGGCCCAGTGGCTCTTGGGATTGAGCGGGTCGGGGCCGTAGTTCGGGTCCTCGTTCGTGTCGGGAGCCGTCAGGTCGTAGTACTTCGAACCCGACGCGGAGTTCGCCGTCACGTAGATGACGCCGCCCGGGCCCTGGGCCACCTGGGCGGAACCGGGCTGCTCGCCCGGGTGCGACTTCTTGCCGTTCTTGATCACGTAGCTACGGGAGTAGCTGTGGTCGTGACCCTGCAGGACCAGGTCGACGCCGAGCTTCGAGAAGGCGGTCGGGAAGTCCTGGCGGCGCTGCTGGTTGTCGCCGTCGTTGGCGTGGTCCGCCGGCGAGTAGATCGAGTGGTGGTAGACGAGCACCGTGTACTTGGCGTCGGCACCGTGGTTCTCGATGACGTCGCTGACGAACTCGAGGTGCGCGGCGTCGGAACCGTTGGAGTAGGCGTTGCTGTTCAGGTCGATGAACAGGACGCCCTTGTACGTGTACCAGTAGTCGCCGCCCGACCGGGTCGCCGCGCTGCCGTTGTAGTACGGCGCGGAGCGGTCGGTGTTCGGCGTCCAGAAGTGCTGCTCGTACGCCTTGCCGCCGACGTCGTGGTTGCCGATGGTGGCGGCCCACGGGTACTGGCGCAGCTTGTCGGACGCGAGGAACGCGTTCCACTGCGTCTCGGTGTTGGCGGTCTCCACCTGGTCACCGCCGGAGACCAGCAGTTCGGCGTTCGGGTTCGCGGCGAGGGAGACGTCCAGGGTGTCCTTCCACCCGGCGCCGTCCTTGTCCACGTTGCCGGACGAACCGATCTGCGGGTCGCCGAAGAACAGGAAGTCAAAGTCGCCCTTGAAGTCCTGCGTCTTGAAGGAGTAAGTCGTGGACCAGCTGCCCTGGGTGCCGACGCGGTAGGAGTACGCGGTGTTCTGGTGCAGGCTGTCGATCGTCGCGTGCGCGTTGTAGCCGCCGTTGACGCTGTTCGCGGCGACGGTGGCCGGGAAGGTGACGGCGTTCGCGGGGAACTCGCCGTTCACGATCTTGGAGGTCGGCGCAACCTGGACCACCTGCGGCGTGTTGTCCGGGGTGTACCAGGACACGACGCGCTGCGATTCGTTGGCGCCCACACCGAGGACGAGTCCGGTGGGCGCGGCGGAGGTCTCGGCGTGGGCACCGGTCATCAGACCGCTGCCGAGCGCCGCAGTCACGCCCAGGACCACCGCGGTGGCGCTTGTGGCCACCCGGTGACGGACGAGCCCAGATCTCTGGGCCCCCTTGTCGAGCTTCATCGGCTTCCGTTCGTTGGAGTTCGGGGGGTGACGTAAGAACTCGGTAAAAGTCACATGAGATCGTGACGTCCTGGTGAACCCGGGAGAAGCGGATCGTTCCACTTACCCGAAGTCGGACGGGGCGTCAGATCCCGAAGGTCCGCTGCACGAACCACATCAGGCCCATGACGGACACACCGGCGGCGACCGCTCCGGTCGTCCACAGCCCCAGGTCCGGCCGACGCCGGCGCAGCAGGGCGAGAACAGGGAAGACGACGGCCACGATGGCCAGTTGGACGGTCTCGATGCCCACGTTGAAGACGAGGAGCGACCACAGGAGCGTCCAGGACCAGGCGCTGTCGATCCCCAGCGCCGAGGCGAAGCCGAGTCCGTGCACGAGGCCGAAACAGAACACCACCGCGAGCCGCGTCCACCCCGCGCGGTCCAGGCTGAGGTGGCCGCGGCCGAACGTCTGCAGGTCCGTGGCGTGGGACCGGCGTCGCCACAGCCGCCACAGGTGCCAGCCCGCGACGACCGCGATGGACAGCGCGATGACGGGTTCGACGAAGGACGCGGGCACCTGCACGAGCCCCAGGGCGGCCAGGACGAAGGTCACCGAGTGGGCCAGGGTGAAGGTCGTGGCCGCCAGCACGATCTCGCGCAGCCGGCGCGAACCGACGATGAGCGCCAGCAGGAACAGGATGTGGTCGAGCCCGGTGAGCAGATGCTCGGCTCCGAGCCGGTAGAAGGTCCAGAACCGCTCGGCCCCGGACTGCTGGGTGGAGAACGACCGGTGCTCCGCGTCGAGGGCGGCGCTTCCCGACTTCAGGTCGAGGTCGTAGGTGACGATCGTCTTGGTGTCGCGCACATAGCCCTCGGAGTCCGGGAACAGACCGCTGCGCACCTCGTGCGCCTCGCCGGACGCCGGGCACCGGTAGTCGAGGACCAGCAGGGCGTACGGCACTCCCTCGCGTCGCTCGATCGTGAAGTCGCCGTTCCGGACCGGGGTGCACGCCTGTCCCCCGGCCGTGACGCCGAAGCGACGGGTCACGTAGGAGACGACCGAGTCGGCGTGGCCGTCGAGCGCCGCCGCCTGTTCCTCGGCGTCGCCGCCGTCGAATGCGGCGGTGCCGGCCCGGAACAGCGGATCGTCCTTCTGGTAGTCGGCGGCGGAGACGACGAGCAGGTCGTACTCCAGCCGGAGTTCGGTGCGCACGTGCCCCGCCCCGGGCGAGGTGAGGCCGACGTACACGGTCGAACTGAACCCGTGGGCCAGCGCCGGTACGGCACTGAGCAGGACGGCCGCGACGATGACGGCGACAGCGGCGCAGGCACGACGCCCGGCGGCGGGAAACATGTGACTCCTCTTCGGTCGGCGCACGGAATCTCCTGGGCCCGGATGAACCACCGGTGACGCGTGCGCGAACCGACGAGGAAGCGAGCTCGGACAAGACCGCCCGATGGCCGAAAACCGCACGCCATGAGGTAGGAAGTAGGCGCACCCACGCCACTTCGGAGGACGATCCCCATGCGCTCTCGGCTTCTGCCTGCCTGCACGCTGGCCGCGGCAGTCGCGACCGTCGTACTGGCCGGCGGATGCGGCACGGGCGACGACTGGTCCCAGCCGCACCCGAAACCGAGCACCGTCGGCACCCTCGGCCCGGGGTTCACCGACCCGACGGCGTCACCGGCCCCGGAGGCGACGATCACCCCGCGGCCCGGCTCGTGGAACGGGATCCGGCCCTCGAAGGACTACCGCGTGGTGCTTCTGACCGCGGGCAAGGGCCGCCAGACCACGACGCTGGTGAGCGCCGTGCGGAAATGGGCCGAGGAGGTGCACGCCGACCTGAGGACGGTGACGGCCACGAAGCCGGCCCAGTACGTCCCCCGTATCAGCGACGCGCTGGGCATGCGGCCCGACCTGATCATCAGCGCCGGGAACGACCTCATCGACCCCCTGGCCATGGTCACGCCCAACCACCTCGACCAGCAGTTCCTCGTCGTCGGCGCCGAGTTGGCCGAGCCGACGGCGAACGTCACGGCCGCCGACTGGACCGGCGCCTCGTTCCGCGGCGAGGGCCTCGGCATGTCCTCGGCGTACGACCCGGCCACATTCACTCCGGAACGAGCCGGGCGCGCGGTACGGGCCGGAGTCGCGGCGGTGCTCACCGGTGCGAGCGGGATCGTGGTCTGGGTGGACTAGATGATCGATTCCGAGGGGTCAGTGGTCGAAGGCGATCAGTGAACGCGGGACGGGTTGTCCGGTGTGGTCGTTGTGCCGGATCGCGGTGGTGAGCGCGAGGATGCGCTGCATGACGCGTGTGATGACGCCGACGGGTGTGCGCCCTCGGTGTCGTCCGGGGTCGAGTCGGTCCTTGAAGGGTCGTTGACCGATTCGGTGACCTGTCGCAACGGCTTGAAGAGCGGTGCGCCAGGACGTTCGGGTCCGCTCTTGCGGGCCGGCCGCAGCAGCTGGATGCCCTGTTCGGCCAGTTGCTGTCCGAAGTCGCGGCCGAAGTGGTTCTTGTCGCCGATCAGGGTCTGCCCGGGCCGGTCGGCGACGAGGCCCGGTTCGGCCGCGAGCAGGTCCAGCAGGGTCTCGCGTTCGTCGCTCTTGGCCCCGGTCAGGGCGAACGCGACAGGCAGGCCCTGGGCGATTTCTGGTGCCGAGGACGGTCCCGCGTCACCGGAGCACATGGCAGCCGGGGAACAGGAGACGAACGACCGCTCTCGGCAAAGCGTGCTGCCGGGCGGCCACTTCTTCATCAACGAGTCCTTGCCTGCCATGGCCGCCCAGATCTCCCAGGACCTGCGCGAGATCTTCGGACCCGACCCTGAGACCGGCCGATCCGGCGACGGCTCCGACGGCTTGCGCTGCGGCCGCAGGTGAGGGCGAGCGGAACAGGGCACAGCGGCGGCGACGCACATGCAGCGGCGGCGAGGCTGATCCCAGCCTTCTGAGGCGGAACAAGCGGCAGTCGCGGACGAGTTCGTGCCGATGCTCGACGATCCCCCGTGCGCCCGGGCTGCGCAGTTGCAGCCGGTCGAGACGGCGACCGGCGGCCGCGCCGCCGGCGGGGGCACCTGATGACCGATGGTCCGTTCGCCGACACCAGGGAGGTCCTCGGCGGCATCTGCCTCATCGAGGCGGCCGACCCGGACGAGGCCATCGAGGTGGCGGCGCGGATTCCGGCCGCCCGGCTCGGCGGCACCGTGGAGGTCCGGCCGGTGGTCGAGCGCTGAGCATGCTCGAGGACGTTTTCCGGGACGAGTTGGGGGCCGGGGACGGGAAGACACACGATGGTCCACCCCTGGGTACCGCGGAGCGCCCATTCGGCGGGGGGTGGAACCTGATGGTCTGCTCGACCGTGGTCCTCGTGGTCCCTTTCGAGCACGATCGTCGATGTCGCACTCCCCGGGACCGGGACCCGGCTTCGGGGGACTGCGCCAGAAGCCGATCAGAAGTACGGGCGGTCACCGGGCAACAGGGCATCCCGGACCGCCGCCGACTCCGACTCACGGCGCGGCGGCCGGGGCGCCCATGCCCCGTCGCTCGACGTACCGGCGACGCCCCGCAGGCAGCTGCCCGACACCGGTCGGGGCCACCGTCCTGGGTCATGCCCGGCCGACCGCGTCCGGCTGCCCCCTTCGCTCCGTTCACTCTTTCTCCACCGCCGGGGCCGGTGCTTTCACCGCTCTGCTACCGGGGGCGGAGCCACGCTGCATCCGTGGCAGATATCTGGGTTGTGATCGGAATCGTCGGCTTCCTGGCCGCAATGCTCGGCCTGATCTGGTGCTTGGAGCGAGTGTGAGCGCGACTGACGTCCTGCTGTTGGTGTTGTCGTTCGTCATGTTCATCTATTTGGGCGTGGCGCTGTTCAAGGCGGAGCGATTCTGATGGCGTTCGCGTGGACCATCGTCGTGATGGTCGTGGTCCTGGGGCTGTGTTGGCGGTTCCTGGGCTCGTACATGGTCGCGGTCTATGAGGGCCGCTCGCGCTGGCTGACGTGGCTGGAGCGGCCGATCTACCGTGCGCTGCGGGTGTCACCGGAGTCGGAGCAGACGTGGCAGCGGTACGCCGCGTCGGTGGTCGGCTTCACCGCCGTGGCGCTGCTGGTCACCTACGGCATCTTCCGGCTTCAGGGGTCGTTGCCGTTCAACCCGCAGCACTTCGGTGCGGTACGGGCGGACACGGCGTGGAACACGTCGGTGTCGTTCGTGACCAACACGAACTGGCAGTCGTACTCGGGTGAAACGACCATGTCCCATCTGTCGCAGATGGGTTCACTCGCGGTACAGAACTTCCTGTCCGCCGCGGTCGGAATGGCGGTCGCGATCGCCCTGGTACGCGGGTTCACCCGCAAGGGATCCCCGACGATCGGCAACTTCTGGGTCGACTTCGTCCGCGGCACGATCTACGTGCTCCTGCCGATCGCGTTCGTGGCGGCGATCGTGTTCATCGGGCAGGGCGCGGTGGAGACGCTGGCCGGCGCGGCGCCGATCCACAACGAACTGAACGGTGTCAGCCAGGTGCTGGGCCGCGGACCGATGGCCTCGCAGGAGGTCATCAAGCAACTCGGCACGAACGGCGGCGGCTTCTTCAACGCCAACGGTGCCAATCCGCTGGAGAACCCGACCGGTCTGACGAACCTGCTGTCGGTGCTGCTGATCCTGTGTATCCCGGTCGCGTTCACCTACGTGTTCGGAAAGATGGTGTTCAGCACCCGCCAGGGCCTGGCGATCCTCGCCGTCATGACGGTGCTGTTCGCCGGCTGGCTGACGATGGCCGCGGTGGCCGAGCACCAGGGCAGCCCGGCGATGGCCGCTGCCGGTCTCAGTGACGCCGGTATCGGAAACATGGAGGGCAAGGAGACCCGGTTCGGGGCGCTGTCCTCGTCGCTCTACAACGTGACCTCGACGCAGACCTCCACGGGATCGGTGGACTCGGCGGCGGACTCGTACACGCCGATCGGCGGGTTCGCGATGCTCACCGGCATGATGCTCGGCGAGGTCAGCCCCGGCGGTGTGGGGACCGGCCTGTACGGCATTTTGCTGTTCGCGGTGATCACGGTGTTCATCGGCGGCCTGATGGTCGGGCGAACACCGGAGTACCTGGGCAAGAAGATCCAGGGGAAGGAAGTGAAACTCGCCGCCCTCGGTGTGCTGGTCATGCCGATCACGGTGCTGGTGCTGACCGCGATCGCGGCCGCCATCGGCGTCGGACGGGCCGGGCCGCTCAATGCCGGGCCGCACGGGTTCTCCGAGATCCTCTACGCCTACACGTCTCAGACCAACAACAACGGTTCCGGGTTCGGCGGACTCAGCGCGAACACCCCCTTCTACAACATCACCGGCACCATCGGGCTGCTGCTGGGCAGGTTCGGGATGATCATCCCGGTGCTGGCGCTGGCCGGCAGCCTGGCCGCGAAGAAGCCCGTCGCCGCGGGGCTCGGAACCTTCCGCACCGACAAGCCGATGTTCGTGGGCCTGCTCACCGGTGTGGTCCTCATCGTGGGCGCGCTGACGTTCCTCCCGGCCCTGGCCCTCGGGCCGCTGGTCGAGCAGGTCAGCCACGGATTCTTCTGAGGCGTGTGAATCCGGTGCGTGCTGAATGCGTAAACCCCCTGTCACCGCGGTCATTGCGCGTGTGGAAAGGAATGCTGTGATGCAGGACGTTCAAGTCCTTGACAAGTCGGCCGCGGGGCCAGGTGCACCCGACGGGCCGCGCGGCGTGGTGAACCGGCGCAGTCTGTTCGACCGACAGATCCTGCGGCAGGCCGCGGCGGACTCGGTCCGCAAGCTCGACCCACGCGTGCAGATCAAGAACCCGGTCATGTTCGTGGTGCTGATCGGCACCGTGGTCACCCTGATCGAATCGGTCGCGCACCCCAGCGTGTTCACTTGGCTGGTGACCGTATGGCTGGCGCTGACCGTGCTGTTCGCCAACTTTGCCGAGGCGATGGCCGAGGGCCGCGGCAAGGCGCAGGCCGACACCCTGCGCCGCACTCGCACCGAGACCGACGCCCGCCGACTGGCGGCCGACGGCACCGAGGAGCGCGTGGCGGCGGGGGACCTGACCACGGGTGATGTCGTGGTGTGCCAGGCCGGGGACGTCATCCCCTCCGACGGCGAGATCATCGAGGGCGCGGCGTCGGTCGACGAGTCGGCGATCACCGGCGAGTCCGCCCCGACGATCCGCGAGTCCGGCGGCGACCGCTCCGCGGTCACCGGTGGAACGCGGGTGCTCTCGGACCGGATCGTCGTGCGCATCACCGCCGAGCCGGGACAGACGTTCCTGGACCGGATGATCCGCCTGGTCGAGGGGGCCAAGCGGCAGAAGACCCCGAACGAGATCGCGCTGGCGATCCTGCTCGCCGCACTCACGATCATCTTCATCCCGGTCGTGGTGACACTGCAGCCGATGGCCAGCTTTTTCGGCACACAGGTGTCGGTGGTCATCCTCATCGCGCTGCTGGTCTGCCTGATCCCGACCACGATCGGTGCGCTGCTGTCCGCGATCGGCATCGCCGGCATGGACCGGCTGGTACAGCGCAACGTGCTCGCGATGAGCGGCCGCGCCGTCGAGGCCGCCGGTGACGTGCAGACGCTGCTGCTGGACAAGACCGGCACCATCACCCTCGGCAACCGGATGGCGTCCGCGTTCCACCCGGTCGGCGACCACGACGAGGCAGACCTGGCCGAGGCGGCGCAGCTGGCGTCGCTGGCCGACGAGACCCCGGAAGGACGATCCATCGTCGTCCTCGCGAAGGAACGCTGCGGCCTGCGCGAGCGTGACCTGGGCCCGTCCCACACGTTCGTCCCGTTCACCGCGACCACCCGGATGTCCGGGCTGGACATCGCTGACCGGTGCATCCGCAAGGGCGCCGCGGACGCCGTCAAGCGCTGGGTCGGCGAGCAGGGCGGAACCCTGCCGCCGGAGCTGGACCCGATCGTCGAGCGGGTCGCCAAGGCCGGCGCCACCCCCCTGGTGGTCGCCGACGGCCCCAAGGTGCTCGGCGTGATCGAACTCAAGGACGTGGTCAAACAGGGCATCGCCGAGCGGTTCGCCGAGTTGCGCGCCATCGGTATCCGCACCGTGATGATCACCGGTGACAACCCGCTCACCGCAGCCGCGATCGCCCAGGAGGCGGGCGTGGACGACTACCTGGCCGAGGCGACCCCGGACAGGAAGATGCAGCTGATAAAGGCCGAGCAGGAAGGCGGGAAGCTGGTCGCGATGACCGGCGACGGCACCAACGACGCCCCCGCCCTCGCGCAGGCCGACGTCGGCGTGGCGATGAACACGGGCACCACCGCCGCGAAAGAGGCGGGCAACATGGTCGACCTCGACTCCAACCCGACCAAGCTCATCGAGATCGTCGAGATCGGCAAGCAGCTGCTGATCACCCGCGGTGCCCTGACGACGTTCTCCATCGCCAACGACATCGCCAAGTACTTCGCGATCATCCCGGCGCTGTTCCTCACGACGTTCCCGCAACTGCACGCGTACAACATCATGGGCCTGCACAGCCCGACCTCGGCGGTGCTGTCCGCAGTCATCTTCAATGCGCTGGTGATCGTCGCGCTGATCCCGCTGGCCCTGCGCGGCGTGCGGTTCCGGGCGACCGGCGCGACAGCGATCCTTCGCCGCAACGTACTGATCTACGGCGTCGGCGGGCTGATCGTCCCGTTCATCGGGATCAAGCTCATCGACCTGATCCTGACCGCCCTGCATGCCTACTGAGATCCGCATGCCTACCAACAACCGCACCTCAAGAACTGCACTGCCTGAGTCGCGCACACCGCGGCGCCGGATGGGATTCGTCATGGAGTTGTCATGCTGTGGGTGAACTTGCGGCGGGGCCTGATCGTCTCGGCCATCTTCTTCGTCCTGCTCGGACTGGCCTATCCGCTGGCCACGACCGGTATCGGACAGGCACTGTTCCACGACCAGGCCAACGGCTCGGTCGGCAAGAACGGATCGACCCTGGTCGGGCAGCAATGGAAGGGCGCTCAGTGGTTCCAGGGCCGCCCAGATGGTGACGACCCGACCGCGACCGGAGGATCCAACCTCGGTCCCCGCTCGAAGGAACTGGTCGACACCTACAAGAAGCGGGCCGCCGCCCTGGAGAAGCAGGGCGTCACGCCCACTCCTCACCTGGTCGCCGCCTCCGGCAGCGGGGTCGACCCCGACATCAGTCCCGAGGCCGCCTACGCCCAGGTCGACACGGTAGCCGCGGCCCGCCACCTGACCGACGACCGGGTGCACGCACTGGTCGCCGCCCATGTGCGCGGGCCCCAGTGGGGCTTCCTCGGCGCGTCCCACGTCAACGTCCTCGAACTCAACGAGGCGCTGGCCGGGCTGCAGTAGGTCGAATGCCCATGTCCGCAGACAGCCCGCAACGGGCCGCACCGTCCGGAGACCACATGTCCCACCTGGCTGAAGCGTCGACGCCGCAGCGAGGCAGTGATGTGCCGGTCGCCGCAGCGGGACGGTTCCGCGTCCACCTGGGCATGGCGTCCCGGGTCGGCAAGACCTGCGCGATGCTCGACGAAGCCGCCCGCCGGGCTGCCCGCGGATGTGACGTCGTGGCCGGGAGCGTGGAGACCCACGGCCGCCCGGCCACGCCGGCGAAACTGGGCGGCCTGGCGGTGGTCCCGCCGAAGGCGATCGTCCACCGCCAGGCCGCCCGCTTCGCCGAGATGGACCTCGGCGCGATCCTCGCCCGCAGGCCGGAGCCGGTGTGGCAGGGCATCCTCGAACTGCTCGACGCCGAGTTCAGCTTGATCGGCACACTCCACACCCGGCACGTCGAAGGCCTGGCCGATGTCGTCGAGGCCATCACCGGCGACCGGGGCATCGCCCGCCCCACGATCTCGGCGGCCGGCGGCCCGCACCCCGGTCAGGCGTGGCCGGAGGGGAGTGCCGCGCCGACGTCCGCGTCTGACCAGGGCGAATCAGCGGCAACGATCTGGTGGCAGGATGGCCGGTGGAAAAAATGTCGATGACCGGCCGACGTATCCAGCACACGAGAGGAGCCCTCACGACCGAGACCGCGCGCCACAAGCCGGCCGGGTCGCTGACCGCCCTGGCCTGCATGGCCGTGCTCACCCTCGCGATGCTGCCGTTGCGACCGCACCTGAGCATCGCGACCACGGCGCTGGTGCTGGTCGTGCCGGTCGTCGTCGGCGTCACCACAGGCGGTTTCTTCGCGGGTGTGCTCAGCACCGCCTGCGGCTTCCTGGTGTACGACTTCTTCTTCATTCCGCCCTATCTGACCCTGGACGTCGGCGCGAGGGAGAACTGGACGGCGCTGGGCATCTACGTGGTCGTCATGCTGCTCGTCGCCCGGGTGGCGGCCGGCATGAACGCGGCCAGAGCGGCAGCCCGGCAACGCGGACTGCTGGTGCGGCGACTGTTCGACCTGTCCACCCAGCTCGTCCAGGACCGGCCACTGCCCGAGCTGCTCCGCGTCATCGTGAACGCCCTGGCCGATGTCCTCGACGCCGGCCACGTCGCGCTGCTGCTTCCCGTCGGCGATGAGCTCCGCGTGGCCGCCACCGCCGGCGAGGACCTCGACCCGATCGAGCTCCAGCGGCTTCATCCCAAGCCCGGCCAGGTCACCAACCTCGACCTGCTGGCCGCACCGACCGGCCAGGGGCGCAAGGGCGAGCCGGTGCAGCTGGCACTCGTGGCCGCCGGACGTCCCATCGGCATGCTGGCGATCACCGGCGTCACGATCACCGACCAGCAACGCGAGCCGCTGCTGCTCTTCGCCAACCAGATCGCTCTCGCCGTCGAACGGGCCCAGCTGCGGGAGGAGGCGCTGCGCGCACAGCTGACCCACGAGGTCGAGCAGCTCGCCCGCACCCTGGTCGCCGCTGTCTCGCACGACTTGCGCAGCCCGCTGGCCTCGATCAAGGCGTCCTCCTCCGTGCTCGCCGACACCGACCTCGCCCCCGCCCTGACCGACACCGCCCGGGGAGAGCTGGCCCGGCTGATCGACACCCAGACCGACCGGCTCGCGGCCCTGGTCACCAACCTTCTCGACATGAGCCGGGTCCAAGCCGGTGTCCTGCGACCGCGCACCAGCCTGACCACCGCGAGCGATCTGATCGCCACCGTCATGCGGGACCTGCCCGGCCCTCCGCCTCGGCAGATCATCACCGACATCGACGCCGACCTGCCGCTCCTCGACATCGACACCGTCCTCATCGGCCGGGTGCTCACCAACCTGCTCGACAACGCCGCCCGCTACGCCCCACCCGGCACACCCATCACCATCCGTGCACACCAGGACAATCCGGCCACGGTGACCGTCTTCGTCGCCGATCAGGGCCCCGGCATCCCGCCGAGCCTGCGGGACGAGGTCTTCGGCTTCTTCTTCCGCCGCGAGAACGACACCGGGACCGGACTCGGACTGGCCATCGCCAGGATCTTCATCGAAGCCCACCACCAACGCATCTGGACCGACCAGAACCCCGGTGGCGGTGCCCGCTTCGCCTTCACCCTGCCGGCCGCGGCCGGCCTGTCCGAGGAGAACACACCGTGGCCACCGTCCTCATCGTCGATGACGACATCGCGCTGCTCGCCGCCTGCCGAGTCGGCCTCGAAGCCCTGGGCCACCAGGTCCGTACCGCCGAAACCGGCCAGGACGCCCTCGCCGACGCCGCCGTCCACGCCCCCGACGTCATCGTGCTCGACCTCGGACTGCCCGACCTCGACGGACTCGACGTGTGCACCCGCGTCCGCACCTGGACCGACCGGCCCATCATCATCCTGTCCGCCGACAGCTCCGAAGACCGCAAAGTCGACGCCCTCGACAACGGTGCGGACGACTACATGACCAAGCCCTTCGGCATGCGTGAACTCGACGCCCGACTCCGCGTCGCGTTGCGCCACCACGCCGCCGACGCCAATACCGACCACCAGACCGAGCTCACCGCCGGTCCGCTCATCCTCGACCTGGTCCACTACCAGGCCACCTACCACGACCAACCGCTCGATCTCACGCCCAAGGAATTCGACGTCCTCGCCTACCTCGCCCGGCACGTCGGCAAGGTCTGCACCCGGCGCATGATCCTGGAGAACGTCTGGGGCCCCGCCTACGCCGGCGAACAGCACTACCTGAAGGTCTACGCCTACCGCATCCGCAAGAAGCTGCACGACGAAGCCGGTCGGTTCCTGCAGAACGACCCCTCCGTCGGCTACCGGCTCACCGTCGAAGCGTCCCCCACAGCCGGCTGACACCTCCACCGCACCACGGCACACCCGCGCGACAGCGCGGCCGATCAGGTCGCACACCGGGGTGGCCCTCCGGCGGGGGCACCGACAGCCGTCCGGGCGCTGCCGCCCCTTCCCACGGCCGGGCGGCCGGGACACCCCAGGGGTGGCCGCGGCCTCGCCCTCTCCCGCAGCCCCGCCGAGGCCGCACCCGTGGGGGCATCTGCGGCGATGGACCGGCGACGGTCCTTTCCCGGCCCGCCGTCACTGAAACGGGAACCCGCGCTGGGCCCCTTGAGGGAGCCCACAGACGAAAAGGCACCGCCGTGACCCACATCCTGGTCGTCGACGACGAACCACACATGCTCAAGGTCCTGCAGATCCACCTCCAGGCCCACCGCTACACAGTGGACACCGCAGCCGACGGCCCTCAGGCACTCGTGGACGCCATCAGCAACCCGCCCGACGCCGTCATCCTCGACCTCGGGCTGCCGCAGATCGACGGCCACCAGGTGCTCCAGGCCCTGCGCGCCTGGAGCCAGATGCCGGTCATCGTCCTGTCCGGGCGGTCCGACGCCGACGAAAAGGTGGCCACCCTCGACGCGGGAGCCGACGACTACGTCACCAAGCCCTTCGTGATGAACGAACTCCTCGCCCGCTTGCGGGCGGTGCTGCGCCGGCCGTCCACGCAGGAGCCCTCCCACCTGATCGCGCACATCGGCGAGTGGACGATCGACCTCACGAGCTCCACCGTGCACCGCGCGGACGGCGACGGAGCTCAACTGCGGCTCACCCCGACCGAATGGAGCATCCTCCACATCCTGCTCCGCCACCCCCCGGGCAGGCTGGTGACCAGCCGACAGATCCTGCGGCAGGTCTGGGGGCCCGAACACGAGAACAAGACGAACTACCTGCGCATCTACTTCGCGAGCCTGCGGCGGAAGTTGGAGCCCGATCCGGCCAGCCCCCGCCACCTGCTCACCGAGCCCGGCATGGGCTACCGTTTCGAACCGTGACCTCACGCCGCAACCCGGCTGCTGCGGCCGGCCCGCAAGAGCGAACCCGATCGCCGACCGGGACCTGTTCCACTCGGTGACCCCCGCTGGTGCCGCCGGGCGCGTTGCGATCGTCGCCCGCCCCATTTGTGCTTACCGTGCCCCTTGAGATGACGGTGGGTCAGGCAGCGGGCGGAGGCGTGGGGCGCGGTGGGTGACGCAGGCGGTCGGGGTGCCGGGCGGGACCGGGCCGGTGGCCCGGTGGCGGGCCGCAGGCCGGGGCGGGCCGGGCGCCTCACGCCTCGCGGCCGTTCCGGTGCCGCGCGGTCCGCGGCCTCCGTCGCCGAGCGGACCGTGCCGTGGCTGCGGGTCGCCGCCGCGTACTCCTGGCGGCTCATCCTCGTCGGCGTCGTCGTGTACGGCGTCTTCACCGTCCTCGGCCGCTTCCAGCTCGTCGCCGTCGCCCTGTTCCTCGCCCTCGTCATCACGGCGGTGCTGCGTCCGCTCGCCGATCTGCTCAACCGGGTCCTGCCCAGACGGCTGAGTGTCGCGGTCGCGCTCATCGGCAGTCTGCTGATCCTGCTCGCCCTGCTGGCACTGGTCGGCAACGCGGTGGCGGGCGAGTGGACGAAGCTGACGGGCGAGTTCCGGGGCGGCATCCACCGGATCGAGGAGTGGCTCCGGCGGCCGCCCTTCCGGCTCAGTCCGGGCACGCTCAGCGACTTCCAGCGTCAGGTGGTGCACTACCTCGACACGCACCGGGCGAACCTGCTCAGCAGCGCCGTCAGCACACTCGGCCGAGTCGTCGAGGTGGTGACCGGCGGCGCCCTCGCGCTCTTCGCGTCCGTCTTCTTCATCCACTCCGGCGAGCGGCTGTGGGGCTGGGCGCGCGAGCAGTTGCTGCCGAGCGGCGCCCGTGCGAGCTGGGACCTGGCGGGGCGGGCGGCCTGGCGGGCGTTCGCCGGGTACACGCGCGGGATCATCATCGTGGCCGCCACCAACGCCGCGCTGGTCGGCGTCGCCCTGTTCGTGCTCCAGGTGCCGCTCGCGCTGCCGCTGACGCTGCTGGAGTTCTTCGCCGCGTTCGTCCCGCTGGTCGGCTCCCCCGTCGCGCTGGGCGTGGCCACGGTGGTCGCGCTCGCGGGGCGCGGTCCGCTCACGGCGGCGGCCGTGCTGGTGCTCATCGTCGTCATCGGGCAGCTGGAGGGGCACGTCCTGCACCCGCTGGTGATGAGCTGGGCGGTCCGCCTCCACCCGCTGGTCGTCGCCGTGTCCGTCATCGCGGGCAGCATCGTCGCCGGGGTGATCGGAGCGGTCGTGGCGGTGCCGTTCGTCTCGGTCGTGTGGGCGGTACTGCGGGCGCTGCGGGCGACACCGCCGTAGCGACCCGGGCAACGCAGGACGCGCACGTGCGCATTCACACTTCATCCACCAATCCGTCACATCTCCCTCACTCGCCTTGTATGCTCACGGCGCTCCATCCGCACCACTGAGGGGGGATTCCTCATGCGCATACGCACCGCCCTGCCCGTCGCCGTCACCGCCGGCCTCGTCGCCGTCGTGACCGCGACGCCCGCGCAGGCGACCGAGTACTCGTCCGCGCTGAAGGTCAAGGGCGTTCAGTACGACGCTCCCGGCAAGGACTCCAACAAATGCTCCGGTGGCAACACCAAGGACGAGTACCTGACCATCAAGAACTACTCGCACACCGCGAAGGTGAACCTCAAGGGGTACGTCGTCAAGGACGCCACCGGCAACCGGTTCAAGTTCCCCGCCAACCACTATCTGGAGCCCGGCGACTATGTGAAGCTGCGCGGCGGGCGCGGGACCGACTCCGACGCCAAGAACGTCGTCTACCGCCAGAACTGCAACTTCATCTGGAACAACGACAAGGACACGATCTACCTCTACAAGCCCACCGGCGCACACGCGGACACGCACGCCTACACCAAGTCCCGCGACGACCGCGACGGAAACGGCTACATCAGCTACCACGGCTGACCCAACGGCCCCGCCAACCGGTCTACTCTTGACGGCGGTTGGCCACCTGCGCCTGCCTCCCAGCCCGGCCCGCGGCCGACGGCACGTCCCGTCGGCCGCGGGCCTCACCACGTTCGCTCACGGAGGATTGTGTGAACCGCAGGACCCGATGGATCCGCCAGTCCGCTCACCGCGCACTCGTCGCCACCGCCCTCGCCGCCGGCGTCACGCTCGGCGTGGCCGGCCCGGGCACCGCGTCGGCGAGCGAGGCGGACAGCGCGGGACCGGCCGCACCGGCCGTGCCGCTGCGCGTCGCCACGTACAACATCCACGCCGGGGCCGGTGAGGACGGCGTCTTCGACCTCGACCGCACCGCCGAGGCGATCCGCGGCCTCGACGCCGACGTGATCGGCCTCCAGGAGGTCGACGTGCACTGGGACGCCCGCAGCGACTTCACCGACGAGGCGCACGAGCTGGCCGAACGCCTGCACATGCGCGCCTTCTTCGCACCGATCTACGACTTCCCGCCGGCCGCGGACCACACCGAGCGGCGGCAGTACGGCGTCGCGGTGCTCAGCCGCTATCCGGTGGTCGCCGCCGAGAACCACGACATCACCCGGCTGTCCACCCAGGACCCGAACCCCGTGCCCGCCCCGGCGCCCGGCTTCGCCGAGGTGACCCTCGCCGTCCGGGGCACCTTCGTGCACGTCTACTCCACCCACCTGGACTACCGTCCGGACCCCTCGGTCCGCCGCGCCCAGGTCGACGACATGCTGGACATCCTGGCCGAGGACGACGGACCGAAGGTCCTCGTCGGCGACTTCAACGCCGAACCTGGTGCCCCCGAACTGGCGAAGCTGTGGGGCCCGCTGACCGACACGGCACCGACCGGCGGCAAGACGTACCCGGCGATCGAGCCGGCCGAGCGCATCGACGTGGTGACGGTCTCGCCGGACGTGACCGTCACGGGCGTCCACGAAACGGCGACGGACGCGTCGGACCACCGCCCGGTGACCGCGGACCTGGAGATCCACGGGCGCGGCCGCTGACCGGCCGGTGACATGCCCGCCGCCGGCCCTCACCACCGCCGACGAACCGGACACGGCGCGCTGCGCGACCATGTGGCCGGACACCGGCCGGTGGTGCGGGAGAGCACCGGCGGATGACCGCCGTACGGTGCGGGCTCAGCGCGTGTCGTGCCCCAGTTCCAGATCCACGTTTCCGGTGGCCCGGGCCTGCAGAGTGACGCCGGCGGCAACCGCCGGATAGCCGCCGGCGACCAGCGTGTACGTGCCCGGTGGGAGGCCGGAGAGGGTGTAGGTGCCGTCGGCCGTGGTGGTGGCCGTCGCCACCACACCGCCCTCGGCGTTCAGGACGGTCAGGCGCGCGTCGGGCAGCGGGCGTCCCGTGAGCGCGTGCCGGACCGTACCCGCCAGACCGGCGTGCGGCGTCAGGGTCACGTCATGGCGGGCCGGTTGCTCGCCCAGGGTGACGTCCACGGCACGGGGCTGGTGGCCCCGGGCCGAGACGACCAGCAGGTAGGCACCGGGTGCGGCGTCGGCCAGCTCATAGGCGCCGTCCTCGTGCGAACGGGCCCGGCCCCGCTGGCGGCCGTCCCGGCCGACGAGCGTCAGCATGGCGTGCGGCACCGGGGCGCCCGCGCCGTCGTACACCCGCCCGCGCAGCACGCCTCCGCGCGCCGGGACCGGTGTCGCCGCCGGCGGCACGCTCACGGACTGTGTGGCGGCGAGGGTGATCGGCGCGCGTCCTCGGATGAGGGACGCGCCCGCCGCGGCCAGGGACATCGTGATGGCGAGCGTGAACACCACGACCAGGCCGTCGTGGAAGGGCTGCGCGATCAGGTGGGGGAAGAACTCGCGTCCCGTCAGGTTCGCGGCGGCGGACGACGAAAGGTGGCCGAGGATCGTCGGGCCGAGCAGGTGCTGGATGGGGTTGTAGCCGAGGAAGGCGGCGAACAGGACGCCCACCGGCGGGAGTTCGGCGACGGTGTGCGCGGCGTGCCCCGGGACTCCCTGGGCGGTCAGGCCGGAGGCGAGGGTGTGCGGCAGGGTGCCGGAGAGGCCGGCGACCATGAGCGAGAAGAAGACGCCCAGGGAGAGCACCATGCCGGCGTTCTGGAAGGTGGCGCGCATGCCGGAGGCGGCGCCGCGGGCGTCGGCCGGGACGCTCGACATGATGATCGAGGTGTTCGGGGCGGCGAACAGTCCGCCGCCGACCCCGTTGAGGAAGATCAGCACACCGAAGACCCCGTAGTCGAAGTCGCTGGGCAGGGCGAGCAGCCCGGCGAACGAGGCGGCCATCACGACGAACCCGGCCGCCGCGAACAACCGCGCGCCGAACTTGTCCGACAGCGCGCCCGAGACCGGCCCGGCGACCAGGAACCCGACGGTCAGGGGCAGCATGTAGATGCCGGCCCACAGCGGGGTGTCGGCGTAGTCGTAGCCGTGCAGGGGCAGCCAGATGCCCTGCAGCCAGATGATCAGCATGAACTGGAGTCCGCCGCGGGCGATGGCGCCGAGCAGGGTGGCCGCGTTGCCGCCCGCGAAGGCCGCGTCGCGGAACAGGCGCAGCGGGAACATGGGCTCGGCGACCCGCATCTCGACCAGGCAGAAGACGACGAGCATCACGACGCCGCCGATCAGCCCGGCCAGCACCCAGGGATTGGTCCAGCCCATGGTGTGACCGCCGTACGGCTGGATGCCATAGGTGATCCCGGCCAGCAGTGCGGTCAGTCCGACGGCGAAGGTGATGTTGCCCCACCAGTCCATCCGGCCCGGTCTGCGGACGCCGGACTCGTGCAGCGATTTGTACGCCCACAGGGTGCCGACGATTCCGATGGGCACGTTGACCCAGAAGATGGAGCGCCAGTTCCACGTCACCAGCGCGCCGCCCAGGACCAGGCCGAGGAACGACCCCGCGATGCCGGCGACCATGTTCACGCCCAGCGCCATGCCGCGCTGCCGGGCGGGGAAGGCATCGGTCAGGATGGCCGCGGAGTTGGCCATCAGCATGGAGCCGCCGACGGCCTGCGCGATGCGCCAGCCGATCAGCCAGAGCGCACCGCTCCCGCCCTGGAAGGGGTTCAGGGAGAGGATCACCGAGGTCAGCGTGAAGATCAGGAAGCCGGCGTTGTAGATGCGGACCCGTCCCAGCATGTCGCCGAGCCGGCCGAGGGCGACGACCAGGACCGCGGTGACGAGCATGTAGCCCATCAGCATCCACAGCAGGTAGCTGACGTTGGCGGGCTGGAGCGGGTCGAGGCGGATGCCGGTGAAGATGCCCGGCAGTGAGATCAAAACGATCGAGCTGTTGATGGTGGCCAGCAGCATGCCCAGCGTGGTGTTGGTCAGCGCGACCCACTTGTAGCGAGGGTGGTCCACGCCGATCCACATCCGGCGGCCCGGGGCGGGGTGACGGGCGGTCTCAGGTGTCCGGTGGGTGGTGCTGCCGCCGGTCATCGTGCGCTCCCCGTCGTCAGGTCTCCGGTCCGCTGTGGCTGCTCTCCGGCCCGGATCATGCGCTGCACCAGCGGCAGGGCGGTCCTCACGGCGGCGCCCAGCGCCTGCTGCTCCTCCTCGGAGAGTGTCGTCATCAGGTCGGCCAGGCGTGCGTCCCGGGCCCGTCGGCGCGCGGCGAGTTCGTCCCGGCCCGCGCCGGTGACGGCGATCAGGGTGACGCGGCCGTCGTCCGGGTCGCCGATCCGCTCCACCAGTCCCCGGCTTTCCAGCCGCTGCACGAGCTGGGTCATGGAGGGCTGGGTGACACTCTCGGCGGCGGCCAGAGCGGTCAGCCGGGACGGTCCCTCGCGCTCCAGCCGCGCCAGCGTCGAGGCGGCGGTGAAGCTCAGGCTCTGCCGGCCCGCGAGCGCCCTGACCACGGCCGACCCGATATCGGCGAGTGCCCGTGCCGTGTCCTCCGGGGGCGGCCCGGAGTGCAGGTGATCCACTCCCCCTTCGTATCACGCGCTTATATAGGTGTCCTATTAAATCCCGGTAAGAACGCTCCGCCCGGCGCTGTCAGGACACGGTGACCACCGTCAGTCCTCCGGGAGCGGTGGTGCTCACCGTCCCGTCCGCGGCCAGCGTGATCCCGAGCGCGCCCCCGGCGACGTCGAGGCCGGTCAGGGTCAACGGGCCGTAGGCGCGGGCGAATCCGGGTGCCACCGTGATCGTGCCGCCCGGTACGTCCGCGTCCAGCCCCAGGGCCGCGCGCAGTACCAGCACCGACGCGGCCGCCGCCCAGGCCTGCGGGCGGCAGGACGCGGGATACGACGCGGGGCGCGGTCCCGCCGCGCCGCCGTGGCCCGCGAACAGTTCGGGCAGGCGGAAGTCGAAGGCGGCGGAGGCGGTGAGCAGGCCGTCGGCCAGCGGTGCCGCCGCGTCGGCGAAACCCGCCCTGACCAGGCCGTGCACGGCGATCGCCGTGTCATGTGGCCAGATCGAGCCGATGTGGTAGCCGTACGGGTTGAAGCCGACCGCGGCGCTGCTCAGCGTGCGCAGGCCATGTCCCGAGTCGAGGTCGGCGCGGGTCAGCCTGGCCGCCAGCAGGGCGCTCTCCTCGCGGTTCAGCAGGCCCGTGCCGAGCAGATGGCCGAAGCCGGACGTCACCGCGTCGACGGGCCTGCCGCGGCGGTCCAGCGCGAGGGCCGGGTACGGACCGTCCGCGTCCTCGACCCAGAAGCGCTCCCGGAACCGGTCGGCGAGCCGCTCGGCCCACTCCTCCCAGGCGTCCGCGCCGGGCCGGCCGAACGCGCGCAACAGGGCCGCCCCGCCGCGCGCGGCCTCGTACGCGTACGCCTGCACCTCGCACAGCGCGATGGGCGGCTCGGCGAGACGGCCGTCCTGGTGGCGGACTGAGTCGCCGGAGTCCTTCCAGCCCTGGTTCGCCAGGCCCCGGCCCGTACGGTCGACGTACTTGAGGAAGCCGTCGCCGTCCGCGTCACCGTGGTCGCGCATCCAGGCGAGCGCCGACTCGGCATGCGGCAGGAGCCGTTCGACCTCGTCCGGGGCCATGCCCCAGCGCCAGGCGTCATGGAGGAGGGTGAGCCACAGGGGGGTCGCGTCGACCGTGCCGTAGTAGACCGGCGGCAGTGCGAAGGTGTCCGCGAACTCCTGGGTGGCGCGCCGGACTTCGTGGAGGATCTTGCCGGGCTCTTCCTCCGTGGCCGGTTCGACGACGGCGCCCTGCCGGCGGGCGAGGGTGCGCAGGGTGCCCGCGGCGAGGTCGGTGCCGAGGGGGAGCAGCATCCGGGCGGCCCACAGGGAGTCGCGCCCGAAGAGGGTGAGGAACCAGGGGGCGCCGGCCGCCAGGAACTGGTCCGCCCGCCCCTGCGGAGCCCGCTGCCGTGAGGTCGGGTCCGTCAGCCGCATCCGCTCCAGGTCCGCGACCGACTGACGCACCCACTGGTCGAACCGCCGGTCCGCGGACCGCAGTTCGGGAGTACGCCACGGTACGGCGTCGGCGGGCGCCGCCGGGAACTGGTCGCCGTCCACGTGTGCCGCGGTGCAGCGCAGCGTCGCCGTCCACGCGGCGCCGGGCTCGAGCTCGACGTCGTACGAGAGGCCGCCCGAGGCGACGTCCACCTCGTCCGGAGCCGGATCGGCGGCGAGCCGGACCGTGACGCCGTCGCGGGACCACGTCAGCGCGGCCCCGTCGGCCGACCGGGCGGGCAGGGGGTCCGGACGGTCGCCCGTCTTCACGCTCTCCATGGGCGCCAGGTCGGTGCCGGCCGTGACCGCCAGGCGGAAGGCGACACGGCGGATCCCGGCGTTGGTTATCTCGACGTCCTCCGTCAGTCGTCCCGGTGCGACCGTGCGGCGGCGGTGCAGGGCGACCGCCGGGTCCGCCGTGGTCTCGCCGAGCCCGCGCAGGATCGCCCGGAAGTCCGCCCGGTCCGCTCCCCTGGGGCCGCCCCAGACCGGTGCGAGCGCGACGCCGTCGACCGTGACGGTGAGCCGGGACAGAGCCCGGACGTCGCCATGGAAGAACCCGTCCGCGCCGCCCGCGAACTGCCCGTCGGGGCGGGAGAGGACGAGGCTCGGCGCGTGCAGCGTGACCACCGCGTCGTGCAGGAACGGCTGCAGTCCCGCGGGGGCGTGGGCGGCGGCCGTGACCGGATCGCTGGTGTCCTGGGTCTTGACAGTGCTGTCCAAAAGAGAAGAACCTCTCAGCGTTAGATCGTTCCAAAAACACTAAGGGCGTCGTCAGAGCGCTGGCAATGCTTTTGGAACGCTCAAATGGAAGACAGACGGGCTCTTTCAAGCCCTTCTCTGTCGCAGATGTCGCAGATCGTCGGACCGTCGGAGACCCCATGCCCCGCACCCCGCGCTCCCCGGCCCCGCAGGGCCCGGTCACCCTCGCCATGGTCGCCCGCCGGGCGGGCGTCTCCCCGCAGACCGTGTCCAACGCGCTCAACTCCCCCGATCTGCTGCGCCCGGAGACCCTGGAGCGGGTCCGCCGCGCCGTCGACGAGATGGGGTACCGGCCGAGCCGCGCCGCCCAGGCGCTGCGCACCCGGTCCAGCAAACTGATCGGCTACGGCATCCAGCCCACACCGTCCGGCACCGCGGCCCCGGTGATGGACCGCTTCCTGCACGCCCTGTCCCAGGCCGCCGACGAGGCGGGCTACCGGATCCTGCTGTTCGCGAGTCCGCCCGGCGAACCGACGCTGGAGGGGTACGAGGAACTGCTCGGTCAGCACGAGGTGGACGGCTTCGTGCTCAGCGGCACCGCACGCCACGATCCCCGCCAGGCGTGGCTCGCCAAGAAGGGCGTGCCGTTCGTGGGGTTCGGCCGGATGTGGTCGGGACGTCAGATCGGCGACTGGGTCGACGTCGACGGCGCATCGGGCACGGACGCCGCGGTGGAGCATCTGGCCGCCCTCGGGCACCGCCGGATCGCGTTCCTCGGCTGGCCACGCGGCTCGGGCGTCGGCGACGACCGTGCCGAGGGCTGGCAACGGGCCATGCGACGGCACGGGTTGCCCACCCGCGGGCGGCGCGCGCAGAGCGTGGACGACGTCGACGCCGCGCGCACCGCCGTCAAACCGCTGCTCGACGCGGGCGCGACAGCGGTGGTCGCGGCGAGCGACATGCTGGCCCTCGGCTGCTATCACGCACTGCGGGAGCGCGGTGCCGTTCCGGGCCGGGACGTCGCCGTGGTCGGCTTCGACGACTCCCCCACCGCGTCGATCCTCTCGCCGGCGCTGTCCACCGTCGCCCAGCCCCTGGAAGCGGTCGGCCGCGAGTGCGTACGGCTGCTGCTGGCCCGTATGACCGACGCGGACGCGCCACCGGAGCGCGTCCTGCTGGAGCCGTCCCTCGTCGTCCGCGACAGCACGCCCGGTACGGACGCCGGGCCCGACGGGCCGAAGGCGCCGACCGCGCCGGACGCCCCCTAGGCGAGGCACGCCCCGCCTCAACCCGCCCCGCCGACAACGGAGTTCCCCGACCGGACCTCCCCGACCCCCTCACTCCTCCCTCCCCACCCCGGACCCGCGGTCCCTGCGCGGCGTCCGGGCGGAGCCGCACGTCCCACCCCGAGTCCCCGGAGGAAAGCATGACCACCCGCACGGCCGCCGCCGCCCTCGTCACCTGTGCGGCACTGCTGGCCGCCACCGGCTGCTCGTCGAGTTTCGGCGACAGCGAGAAGACGAAGCAGGACACCGCGGCCAAGCAGCATCTGACCGTCCTCATCGCCACGTCGGGAGACGCCGAGACCAAGGCCGTCAAGGACGCGGCGGCCGCGTACCAGAAGGAGTCCGGCAACACGGTGACGGTGGACGTCGCCAAGGACATGAACCAGCAGCTGGCCCAGGCCTTCGCGGGGCACAAGCCGCCGGACGTCTTCTACGTCAACTCCGACCAGTTCGCCAACTACGCGAAGGCGGGCTCGCTGTACGCGTACGGCGCCGGGATCAAGGACGCCGACGACTTCTCCGCGCAGCTGCGCGCCTCCTTCACCTACGACGGCAAGCTCATGTGCCTGCCGAAGGACAGCTCCACACTGGCGCTCGCGATCAACACCGATCTGTGGCGCAAGGCCGGGCTGACGGACCGGGACTACCCCACCACCTGGGCCGGGTTGAAGCGGGTCGCGGGCAAGCTCACCGGCGGCGGGGTCACCGGGCTGGTCACCACGAACGAGTACCAGCGGCTCGGTGTGTTCATGAAGCAGGCGGGCGGCTGGGTCACCGACGCCCCGCAGACGAAGATGACCGCCGACAGTGCGCAGAACGCCCAAGGACTGGACTTCGTACGGTCGTTGCTGGGGTCCGGTGACCTCAAGTACGCCCAGCAGGTCGACACCAGTTGGGGCGGCGAGGCCCTCGGCAAGGGCAAGGCGGCCATGACGATCGAGGGCAACTGGCTGACCGGGGCGATGAAACTCGACTACCCCGACGTCAAGTACAAGATGGTGGAGCTGCCGGCCGGTCCGGCCGGCAAGGGCACGCTCGCGTTCAGCACCTGCTGGGGCGTGGCGGCCGAGAGCGCGCACCGCACGGCGGCCGTGGATCTGGTGAAGTACCTCAGTTCGGCCGGGCAGCAGCTGAAGTTCGCCGACGCGTTCGGTGTGATGCCGTCGCGCACCAGTGCCCTGACCACGTACGCGCAGCAGGAGCCGGACGCCAAGGCGTGGGTCGACTCCGCCGCCTATGCACAGGGCCCGGTGACGATAGCCGGGTTCGACAAGGTGCTCGGACAGTTCAACACCGATCTGCAGACGCTGCGGACGACCGACCCGAAGACGATCCTGGCCGCGCTCCAGCGCAACGGCGAGCAGGCGCTGGCGAAGGGCGACTGAGCCGCCATGTCCTTCCGTACGACCCGTTCCGCACGCCGGGCCCCGAGCGCTTCGGGGCCACCGGCCGCGGCGCTCCCCCCGTCGGCCGGCTCACCGGGCGCACCTGACGCGCCCGGCGGGTCCGGTCCCACCGCGGCGCCCCGCGCACCCCGTACCCCGCGCGCGGGGCGCCGCCGCGACGAGAGCGCCTGGGGCTGGCTGTTCGTCAGCCCCATGGTGCTCGTCCTCGGTCTGTTCCTCATGCTGCCGATCCTGATGGCGCTGTGGGTGAGCCTGCTGCACTGGGACGGCCGGTCCAACCCCTTCGGCGGGCAGGCCGAGTTCGTGGGCCTGGACAACTACCGGTCCCTGCTGACCGAGGACGGCCTCGACCGCACGCTGTTCGTGACATCGCTGCGCAACAACGCCTACTACGTGCTGCTGACCGTGCCCCTGCAGACCGGCGTGGCACTGGTGCTGGCGCTCGTCGTCAACCAGCGGCTGCTGCGCGCCCGGAGCGCGCTGCGGACCGCGTTCTTCTTCCCGTCGGTCACCAGCTCGATCGCGGTCTCCACGGTCTTCCTGTTCCTCTTCCAGGGCAGCGGAGCCGTCAACTCGCTGCTGTCGTGGATCGGGGTGAAGGGGCCGAACTGGTTCGCCGACCCGCGCGGGGTACTGTCCCTGCTGCTCGGCGCGCTCGGTGTCGTCGATCCCGACCATCCCTCGGGCCCGCTGGCCGACCACTCCCTCCTGGGCCTCTCCTGGTACCAGTGGCTGTCGGGGCCGTCCGTGGCCATGTGTACGATCATCCTGCTCGCCGTGTGGACGACCTCCGGCACCTTCATGCTGATCTTCCTCGCGGCCCTCCAGGACATCCCGCGCGAGCTGGAGGAGTCGGCGGCGCTGGAGGGCGCGGGCCGCTTCCAGATGCTGCGGCACATCACCCTGCCCCAGCTGCGGCCGGTGCTGTTCCTCGTCCTCACCCTGGGCCTGATCTCCACCTGGCAGGTCTTCGACCAGGTATATGTGATGGGCCAGGGAGCGCCCGGCAACACGACCCTGACGCCGGCCTTCCTGTCGTACTCGTCGGCCTTCGACGACGCCGACTTCGGGCAGGGCGCGGCCATCGCCTTCATCCTGCTCGCCCTGATCCTGTGCCTGACCGCGCTGCAGCGCTGGGCGCTGCGCGAGCGCGACGCCCGCCCCGGGAGGACCCGATGACCGCGCACGCCCGGACCGTCCGGACGCAGGGACGTCCGGTGCTCGGCCGCTTCGCCCTGCCGTGGCGCCTGCTCGGCTACGCGCTGGTGGCCGGACTCGGTCTGCTGTACGTGCTGCCGTTCGTCCTCCAGCTGGTGACCGGCTTCAAGACCGACCCCGACGCGGCCGCGCACCCACTCGGGCTGTTGCCGGTCACCCCCACGACCGCCGCCTACCAGCGGCTGTTCGGACTGAGCCGGGCCGGTGACGGCGTGCCGTTCCTGCGCTGGCTGGGCAACTCCGCCCTCGTCGCCGTGCTGGTGACGGCGGGGCGCGTGCTGTTCGACTCGATGGCCGGGTACGCGCTGGCCCGGCTGCGCTTCCCCGGCCGCTCCCTGCTGTTCGCCTTCGTCCTCGCGGTCATGGCGGTTCCGGGCGTGGCGCTGCTCATCCCGAAGTTCCTGGTCCTGAACACTTTCGGGCTGTTCGACACCTACACCGGCATGATCCTGCCGCTGCTTGTGGACGCGGCGGGGATCTTCATCATGAAGCAGTTCTTCGAGTCGGTTCCACGGGAGGTCGAGGAGGCCGCGCGGGTGGACGGCGCGGGCGTCTTCCGCACCTTCTGGTCCGTGGTCCTGCCGATGGCCCGGCCCGCCCTGATCACCCTGACGATCCTGTCGTTCCAGGGTTCGTGGAACGAGTTCACGCACTTCCTGGTGGCCACCCAGTCCAGCCGGTACGAGACCCTCACCACCGGTCTCGCCCGGTTCGTGTCGGGCGGCCTGGGCGGCGGCACCCAGTACCCGCTCAAACTCGCCGCCGCCCTGCTGTCGACGCTTCCGGTGGCCGCGCTGTTCTTCTGCTTCCAGCGGTACTTCGTGAGCGGGGCCAACGCGGGAGCCGTCAAGGAGTGAGAGCGGATGGTGTACCGGGCGTCCGTCAGGGAATCCGGGCCACACCCGCGTAGATACCGCTGCCCTCGGGCGTGGGGGCCGGCGTCGCCTTGAACCACTCCGTCGAGGTCACCACGCCCGGGTCCACGAGGTCCAGTCCGTCGAAGAAGCGGACGACCTCGGCGCGAGTGCGGAAGCCGAGGCGGATACCGCCCTTGGCGTACTCCTCCGTCACCTGCTGCGCCAGCTCCGGGTAGAGGTCCGAGGCGGCGTGGGAGAGGACGAGGTAACTGCCCGAGGGTAGGGCGTCGATCAGGTTGCGGACGATGTCGTACGGCTTCTGCTCCTCGGGGATGAAGTGCATCAGCGCGATCAGTGACATCGCGATCGGCCGCTCGAAGTCGAGGACACCCTGGGCGTGCTCGAGTATCTGCCCGGGGTCACGGACATCGGCCTCGATGTAGTCGGTGGCGCCCTCGGGTCGGCTGATCAGCAGCGCCTCCGCGTGGGCCAGCACGATCGGGTCGTTGTCCGTGTAGACGACCTTCGCGGTCGGCACGACGCGCTGGACGATCTGGTGCAGGTTCGGTTCGGTGGGGATGCCGGTGCCGATGTCGAGGAACTGGTCGATGCCCTGCGTCGCCAGCCAGGCCGCCGCGCGATGCATGAACTCCCGGTTCTGCCGGGCGGCGTCCCGGGCCTCGGCCGGCAGCTTCTCGCCCACCGCCTCGTCGACGGGGTAGTTGTCCTTGCCGCCCAGCAACCAGTCGTAGACCCTCGCGGGATGCGCCTTGCTCGTATCGATCTTCCGAGGCCGGGGGGTAGCAGGCGTCATAGCGGGCTCCGTCGCACGAGTTGACCGGACAGACCAGTGATCACCGAAGTCTCGCACACCATCTCGATCGCGGGGACCCGCAGTTGAAGCTCGTCTGTGTTCACCAGGGCATTCGCCCGGGCACGGCGTACCGTGGATCTTCAGGAGGGACCGTCCCGCGCTGCGGCCGTGCACCGCCGCCGGCGTCCGGCCCGACAGAACCGAGGTGACGGTCACGACGACCGAGGGCTACGACAGCGATCACACCGCACTCCTCGGCGTCGATCCCTGCACCGTCTTCCTGTCCGAGGGCGGGAAGCTGTGGCCGACCCGCGCGGCCGGCATCCGCGCGTTGTCGTCCAGCGGATTCGCCCACACCGATCTCGACCTCCGGCTCGAACAGCACCGGGTCCGGCGCCTCGCGCTGATCGGCATGCGGGCCGACACCTGCATCGACACCACGGCCCGCTTCGGCCAGGAACTCGTCTACCACGTCACCCTCGTCCGGGACGCCATCGCCGCCTGACGTCCCGAGGAGATGCACGCGACGTTCGAGATCAACGCACCCACTCACGCCCACGCGATCGTGACCACCGGCGAGTTCGTCAAGTCCCTTGCGCAGGGGACCTTCCCGCGTGGCGCACGACACGTGTGCCGCCCTCGCGGTCCGCCGCCTCCGGTCCCAGACTGGGATCAAGCGCCTTCGGCGACCCTCGCCGGCGGCACGCTCCGGAGGGAACGCCAGCGATGGTGATCGAACAGGACGAGCACTTCGACGTCGTGGTCCTCGGCGCCGGTCCCGGCGGCTACGTCGCCGCGATCCGCGCCGCCCAGCTGGGCAAGCGGGTCGCGGTCGTCGAGGAGAAGTACTGGGGCGGCGTCTGCCTGAACGTGGGATGCATCCCGACCAAGGCCCTGTTGCGCAACGCCGAGTTGGCGCACATCTTCACGCGGGAGGCGAAGACCTTCGGCATCAGGGTCGACGGGGAAGTGTCCTTCGACTACGGCGAGGCGTTCCGGCGCAGCCGGCGGGTGGCCGACGGCCGCGTCAAGGGCGTCCACTTCCTGATGAAGAAGAACAAGATCACCGAGATCGACGGCCACGGCACCTTCCTCGACCCGCACTCGCTCCAGGTCGCGGGCTACGACGGCTCGACGCGCGTCATCGGCTTCGACCACTGCATCATCGCCACCGGCGCCACGCCCAAGCTGCTGCCCGGGACCAAGCGCAGCGCGCGCGTCGTGACGTACGAGGAGCAGATCCTCGCCGAGGACCTGCCGGAGTCGATCGTCATCGCGGGCGCCGGCGCCATCGGCATCGAATTCGCCTACGTCCTGCACCACTACGGCGTGCGGGTGACCCTCGTCGAGTTCATGGACCGTGTCGCCCCGCTGGAGGACGCCGAGGTCTCCGCCGAGCTGGCCAAGCAGTACCGCAGGCTCGGCATCGACGTGCTCACCTCCACCCGGGTCGACGGGATCGACGAGTCCGGGCCGCAGGTCCGGGTGACGGTCGCCGGGCCGGACGGCAGGCAGCGGGTCCTGGAGGCCGACAAGGTGCTCCAGGCGCTCGGCTTCGCCCCGAACGTCACCGGCTACGGGCTGGACGACACCGGTGTCGCGCTCACCGAGCGCGGCGCGATCGAGGTGGACGGCCGGTGCCGCACCTCCGTACCGCACATCTTCGCGATCGGGGACGTGACCGCGAAGCTGATGCTCGCGCACGCCGCCGAGGCGATGGGCGTGGTCGCCGCGGAGACCATCGCCGACGCGGAGACGATGGAACTGGAGTACGTGATGGTCCCGCGGGCCACGTACTGCCAGCCGCAGGTCGCCAGCTTCGGCTACACCGAGGCCCAGGCCCGGGACCTCGGTTACGACGTGAAGGTGGCGAAGTTCCCCTTCACCGCGAACGGCAAGTCGCACGGCCTGGGCGACACGACCGGCTTCGTGAAGCTGATCAGCGACGCGAAGTACGGCGAGCTGATCGGCGGCCACCTCATCGGCCCGGACGTCACCGAACTGCTGCCGGAGCTGACCCTGGCCCAGCGCTGGGACCTGACCGTCCACGAGGTCGCCCGCAACGTGCACGCCCATCCGACCCTCGGCGAGGCGGTCAAGGAGGCCGTCCACGGGCTCGCGGACCACATGATCAACTTCTGACGGCCGCGGGGCTCACCCGGCCCGGGGCAGACGTATCCGGAAGCTCGCTCCGCCGCCGGGTGCCTCGCCGACGGTGAGTGTCCCGCCGTGGCGCTGCACGACGTCGCGGGCGATGGCCAGGCCCAGGCCCGCGCCGCCGTCGTCACGGCTGCGGGCCTCGTCGAGGCGGACGAAACGCTCGAAGATCCGCTCCCGGTCGGCGGGTTCGACACCGTGGCCGTCGTCGGCGACGGTCAGGACGACGTGGTCGCCGTCGTCGACGAGGCTGACGTTGACGGTTGTCGCGGCGTGCCGCTGGGCGTTGTCCAGCAGATTGCCCAGGACGCGGGCGAGGCGGCTTCTGCTGCCCCGGACCCCGGGCACGGGGTCGTCGATCGTGACGATCGGGGCGACGCGCTCGACCACGGCGCGCCCGGCCACCTCCTCCCGCACCAGCGCGGCCAGGTCGACCCGCGTGTCGGCGGGGTGCTCCCCGGCGTCGAGGCGGGCGAGCAGCAGCAGGTCGGTGGCCAGGTGCTGGAGGCGTACGACGTCGTGGAGCAGGTCGGTGGTGTCCAGCAACTCGGGGTGCTGGCCCGCCACTTCGAGATGGGTGCGCAGGGCGGCGATGGGGCTGCGCAGTTCGTGCGAGGCGTCGGCGACGAAGCGGTGCCGGCGTTCCACGGACCGCTGCAGCGCGGCGAGGGTTTCGTTCGTGGTGCGGGCGAGCCGGGCCACCTCGTCACCGGAGCGGGGCTCGGGCACGCGGCGGGCCAGGTCGCCGCTGCCGGTGATCTCGGCCATCTCCGCGCGGATGCCCTCCACCGGCCGCAGCGCCCGCCGGGTGACCGCCCAGGTCACGGCGGCGACCACGACGAGCAGGAACGGCAGGCCGGTCAGCATCGCCCGGGTGACCTGGTCGAGCGTGGCCTGCTCGTCCGCCAGGGACGTGCCGGCGTAGACGGTGTAGGTGCGGCCGTCGTAGGTGGTGCCCTGCACGGCGGCGAAGCTGTAGTCGTGGGTCTCGTCGTCGAGCGTGACGGTGAGGGTGCGGTGGTCGACGTCGGTGCCGACCTTGCCGCGTGGCGGGCTGCTGTACTCGGCGTCATCGTCGTCGCCGCCACCCCGGCCGCCGTGCCGGTCGGAGGTGGTGGTGGTGACGGGAGTGTTGTCGGGCGCGGGCGCGGGCGCGAAGTCGGTCAGGACGGCCCGGCCGCGCAGGTCCTCGCCGGCGGCGAGGACCGTGTGCGCGGAACCGACGACCTGTACCAGCCTGCCGTCGTCGGGCAGGTCGAGGCCACCGAAGTCCCCGTTCAGCGCGTCCTGGGCGCCGGCCACGGTACGGGCGGTGATCTCGGACTGGAGGCCCGCCCGGTCCGTGAGGTTGTGCCGCAGGACCGTGACGACGGCGACGCCCGCCGCGACCAGGGCGACGCACACGACGAGGGTGGCGGCGAGCGCGGCGCGGGACCGTACGGAAGCGAAGGGTCTAGGCATCCCGGCCGCCCGGTTCCAGCCGGTACCCCGCCCCGCGCACGGTCCTGATCGACCGCCGCCCGAAGGGCACGTCGATCTTGCGGCGCAGGACGCTGACGTACACCTCGACGATGTTGGGGTCGCCGTCGTAGGCGAAGTCCCAGACGCCGGCGAGGATGTCGGCCTTGGAGACCACCTGTCCCGCGTGCCGGGCGAGGTGTTCCAGGACCGCGAACTCCCGTGCGGTCAGGGAGATTTCGGTGCCGGCCCGCTCGACGCGCCGGGCGTCCGGGTCGACGGTGAGGTCCCCGATCCGCAGCACCAGGGCGCCGGCGCGGGTACGGCGGCGCAGCAGGGCGCGGATGCGGGCCTGGAGCACGACGTAGGAGAACGGCTTGGTGAGGTAGTCGTCCGCGCCGGTGTCCAGGCCCTCGGCCTCGTCGTACTCGCCGTCCTTCGCGGTGAGCATCAGGATCGGTGTCTCGTCGCCGTCGGCGCGCAGCTGGGAGCAGACCCGGTAGCCGTTCAGGCCGGGCAGCATGATGTCGAGCACGATCAGGTCGTAGTCCCGCTCGCGCGCCAGATGCAGGCCGTCGACTCCGTCGTGGGCGACGTCGACGACATACCCCTCGGCGGACAGACCGCGGGCGAGGGAGGTGGCGAGGCGCTTCTCGTCCTCCACGATCAGCAGGCGCATGGGGACAGCGTCTCAGACGCCCCCTGAAGCGATCTTCAGGAACCTTCAGCCCGGCTTCAGGAGCGCGCTCGCATGGTGGGTCGCATCAGGCCGACAAGTCGGCGCCGTCCGCGGCCCGTTCGCGGAACGCAGGAAGGAACCACCTCACCATGAAGGCTTTCCACCACTCTCCGAACGGCCGCCGTCGCGCCGCGGCGACCCTGCTCGTGGCCGCCGTCGCCCTCGGCGGCGCCGGTGCCGCGACGGCCGCCGCGTTCGCGGGCGACGGCGCCCGGTCCGGCCACGGGCACGTGACCGCGAGCCGGGCGTCCGACGACGACCACGGCGGCCGGCGGCACGACGGCCGCCGGCACGACGGCTCGGACGACTCGGTGACTACGGACGACTCGGCGACCCCGGCCAGGCCGGCCGCCTCGGCCGCCCCGACCGCCTCGGACGACGACCGCGTCCTCGCGCGCACCGCCACGATAGACGTGAAGCAGGCCGTCGACACGGCCGTGAAGACGGTCGCGGGCACGGTCGTCTCCGTGGAGCTCGAGGGCCGGACGGGCCATCCCGTCTGGAAGGCGGAGCTGGTCGATGCCGGAGGCACGGAGCGCGAGGTCCTCGTGGACGCGAGGACCGGCGCGGTCACCGCGACCGGCCTCCACCACCAGGGCGACGACGACCACGGGGACGACTGATCCCTCGTACGGCCGTCCGTCCGGTCGGCCGTAGGACGTTCCGGGGCCCGGCCGGGCCCCGGAACCCCTCCTCCTACTCGCCTTCCTTCGGCGGCACGTAGAACCCCGTCGTTGCGGTGACCGCGGAGGCCACCACGTCCTCGTCCGCACCCGACGCCGCGTACGCCTCGCCCCACGCCTCACTGCTGCGGGTCATCGCCGCGCGGGCCTCGTCGCCGGCCTGCCACGCCTCGGCCTCGGCCGGGCTGATCGCGTTGCCGGTGAGATACAGGCCGAGTCCGAGGACGGTCAGATCCCAGCCGACGCCGACCGCGCCGGGGCCGAACTGGTCCCAGAACTCCGGCGGCACGACCGCGACGTGCTCCAGCTCGAACACGGTCCGCTCGGCACCCTCCGGCGTGAGGCGCACCTCGACCTCGCTGAAGCCCGGGGCCTCGCCCATCAGCCAGCTGACCTTGAGGCGCTCGGGCGGCTCGCACTCGAGGATCTCGCCCCCGGCGTTGCCCTGCAGCTGGTAGCGGCCGCCCGGCTTCAGGTCGCCGGTCACGGGCAGGAACCAGCGGCCGATCCGCTCGGGGTCCGTGCACGCGTCCCACACGTCCTCGGCGGGGGCGTCGTAGGTGCGGCGCAGCAGGACGGTGCGGGCCTCGCCGTCGGCCACGGTCCGGCGCCCCACCCGACGGTGGATGTCGTTGATCCGGTCGACGATGTCGCTCATGGGTGATCTTCCTTGTCGCTGTCTCGTTCGCGGCGCTCGCGCCTGCCGCGCGCCAGCTCCGTGCCCAGCGCGTCCAGGCGCTGTTCCCAGAAGCCGCGGAAGCGGGCGAGCCAGGCGTCGACCTCGCGCAGGGGCTCGGAGTCGACGGCGTACAGCCGCCGGGTGCCCTGGGCCCGCACGGACGCGAAGCCGGTTTCGCGCAGCACCCTGAGGTGCTGCGACACGGCGGGCTGGGAGATCCCGAACTCGGCCCGTATCACCGAGCTGATCTCGCCGGAGGACTGCTCGCCCCCGGCCAGCAGCTCCAGTATCCGGCGCCGTACGGGATCGCCCAGCACATCGAATGCGTGCACGTCGGTGACAATGCCACTCGTCGCTTATATAAGTCAACGCTTAAGATTTGCGAGATCGACTTGCCTCGCACAAACGCCGTGCCAAGGTGCTGATACCGGGACATTCGGGTCGCGGCAACCCCGTGTGACCGCGGGTCCACACCGTGCGAACGGCCGGGTTGTCACTCCTGCATTCCGATGACATCCGATGACATCCGAATTGAGGCGACATGAAGCACGTGGAGCCGGCGGCCACGCCCAGAACCGCGCCGCACGAAGCCCCTCAGGTCGAGATCACCCTCTGCGTCAACGGCATGCCCCGTCGTCTGCAGATCGACACGCGCGTCACGCTGCTCGACGCGCTCCGCGACCATCTGGGCCTGACCGGGGCCAAGAAGGGCTGCGACCAGGGAGCGTGCGGAGCCTGCACGGTGCTCGTCGACGGCAAGCGAGTGGTGTCCTGTCTGGCGCTCGCGGCGCAGTACGAGGGACGGGAGATCACCACGGTGGAGTCCTTGTCCCCGGGCGACGAACTGCACCCGATGCAGGTGGCGTTCGCCCGGCACGACGCGTTCCAGTGCGGCTACTGCACCCCGGGACAGATCATGTCGGCGGTCTCGCTGATCGCGGAGGGGCGCGCGGGCTCGGAGGAGGAGATCCGCGAGTTCATGAGCGGCAACCTCTGCCGCTGCGGCGCCTATCCGAACATCCGCGCCGCGATCCGCGACATCGCGGCGGAGGGCTGACCATGCATCCCTTCGACTACCTCAGGGCCACCGACACCGACCAGGCCGTCGCCGTCGTCACCGCCGATCCGGAGGCGTCGTTCCTCGCGGGCGGCACCACGCAGCTCGACCTGATGAAGGACGGGGTGCTCGAACCTGAGCGGCTGATCGACATCACGCGGCTGCCGCTGGGCGGCATCACACACACGGACTCGCTGGTCCGGGTCGGCGCGCTCACGACGATGGAGGAACTCGCCGCCGATCCCGTCGTCCGCGACAGGTTGCCGTTCGTGCGGGAGGCGCTGCTGCTCGGTGCCTCGGTGCAGTTGCGCAACATGGCGACCATCGGCGGCAATCTGCTCCAGCGCACCCGGTGCCGCTACTTCCGGGACCCGGCGGTTCCGGCCTGCAACAAGCGGGCCCCTGGCTCCGGTTGCGCCGCGATCACCGGGATCCAGCGTATGCACGCGATCCTGGGCACCAGCGACCGGTGCATCGCCCTGCACGCCTCGGACGTCGCCGTACCGCTCGTGGCGCTCGACGCCGTCGTCCACGTCCTGGGCCGGGAGGGCATGCGGTCCGTTCCCCTGACGCAGTTCTATCTGCCGCCCGGCGACACACCCGACGTGGAAAACGTGCTGAAGCACGGCGAGTTGATCACCGCGGTCGACATCCCACTGCTCCCCGAATCGGCGCGCTCGCACTACCTGAAGGTCCGGGACCGGGTCTCGTACGAGTTCGCGCTCACCTCGGCCGGGGTGGCGCTGGTGATGGAGGACGGCGTCGTCCAGGAGGCGCATGTGGCGCTGGGCGGGGTCGGCACCATTCCGTGGCGGGCCTGGGACGCGGAGGACGTGCTGCGCGGCTCCCGGGCCGAAGCCGCCGTCTTCGGCGCGGCGGCGGAGGCGGCCCTCGTGGGCGCGCGGCCCCTGCCCGGCACCGCGTTCAAGGTCGAGCTGGCCGAGCGCACCCTCGTGCGCACCCTCGAGACCGTGGCAGGAGCGGCGTCATGACGACTCTGGAAACCGGCCGCACCGTCGGCGCCGGCCTCGACCGCGTGGACGCTCCCCTGAAGGTGACCGGCGCGGCCCAGTACCCCAACGACTTCTCGTTCCCCGGCATGGTGCACGCCGCCCTGGTCGGCAGCACCGTCGCCGCGGGCCGCATCACCGGCATCGACGTGTCGAAGGCGGTGGCGGCACCGGGCGTGCTCGACGTCGTCACGCATCTGACCGCGCCGAAGCTGGAACGCGGACCCATGACCCTGCTCGGCGCATCGCCGACGGCACCGCTCCAGGACGACCGCGTGCTGCACTACGGCCAGCACGTCGGGATCGTGATCGCCGAGACCCCCGAACAGGCACGGCACGCCGCACGGTTGGTACGCGTACGGTACGAGGCGACCGAGCCGCTCCTGGACGTGGCCGACCCCCGCGCCGAGATCGTCGAGAATCCCTGGGGTCTGGACACCGAACGCGGCGACGTGGACGCGGGGTCGGCCCGGGCGGACGTGGTGATCGAGGGGACGTACACGACCCCCGACAACACCAACAACCCGCTCGGCCTGATGACGACGGTCGCGGCCTGGCACGGTGACGCGCTCACCGTGCACGACTCGACGCAGTGGCCGTACAACGTACGCGCCTCGCTGGCCGCGATCTTCAAGGTCCCGGAGAGCGGCATCCGGGTCCTCGCCCCGTTCGTCGGCGGCGCGTTCGGCGCCGGTCTGCGGGTGTGGCCGCACGTCGTCCTCACCGTGCTCGCGGCCCGTCAGGTCCGGCGGCCGGTCAAACTGGTGCTGACGCGGCCCGAGATGTTCACCTCCGTGGGACACCGGCCCAACAGCGTCCAGCAGATCAAGATCGGTGCGACCCGCGAGGGGGACCTGGTCGCGATCGAGCACCAAGGCATCTCGTCCGCCGCGATGGACGACGAGGACTACGAACCCGTCTCGCTCTGCTCGTCCATCTCCTACGCCTGCCCCAACGTGCGGACGCGCGACCGGCTGGTGCGACTGAACATCCCCTGCCCGGGCTCCATGCGCGCGCCGGCCGAGAGTCAGGGCAACTTCGCCCTGGAGTCCGCCATCGACGAGGTCGCCGAGGCCATCGGCATGGACCCGCTGGAGATCCGGCTGCGCAACTGCGCCGACGAGCACCCGCTCCTCGGACTGCCCTGGTCCAGCAAGGCACTTCGGGAGTGCTACCTGCAGGGCGCCGAGCGGTTCGGCTGGTCGCGCCGCACCCCGGAACCCGGCTCGATGCGCGACGGAGGGTGGCTCGTCGGATACGGCATGGCGAGCGTGTCGTACCCCTTCTACCAAGTCCCGTGCCAGGCCCGCGCGTCCGTACGGCACGACGGCTCGGCGTATGTGCGCAGCGCGGCGACCGACATCGGGACCGGCACCTACACCGTCATGACCCAACTGGCCGCCGATGTGCTGGGGATCGACGTCACCCTGGTACGGTTCGACCTCGGCGACTCCGACATGCCGTACGCGCCCCCCGCGGGTGGCTCGGGTCTGACCAGAGCCCTCTCGGAGGCCGTGCACACGGCGTGCCGGCGGCTGATCCAGGAGTTCCTCGACATCGTGCACGACGACCCCGCGTCGCCGCTGCGGGGCGCCGCGCTCGACGACGTGACCGTCACCGACGGGCGCATCCATCGCCTCGACGCCCCCGAACGGGGTGAGACCTACGCGGAGTTGCTGGCCCGGCACGGTCTGGAGGAGCTGAGCGCCGACGGCAGGAGCGCTCCCCCGGCGGCCGAGGAGCTGGGCATGGCCCCCGCCGGTGCCTTCGGTGCCAAGTTCGTCGAGGTGCGCGTCGATCCGGGTCTCGGGCTGCTGCGGGTGGCACGGGTGCTCTCCGCGATCGACGGCGGGCGCATCCTCAACGAGAAGACCGCCCGCAGCCAGATCATCGGCGGCACGGTCGGCGGCATCAGCCAGGCGATGTTCGAGGAGACGGCCACCGACCCGCTCACCGGGCGGATCGCCAACGCGACCTTCGGCGACTACCTCATGCCGGTCAACGCTGACGTCCCCGACCTCGACGTGATCTTCGTCGGCGGGCCCGACCCCGCGACTCCCACAGGGACCAAGGGAATCGGCGAGGTCGGACTCGTCGGACTGGCCGCGGCGATCGGCAACGCGGTCCGCCACGCCACCGGGCGCCGGATCCGCTCCCTGCCGATCACCATCGACCAGCTGCTCTGAGCCGCCCCGGCGCAGCCCGGGTCTAGGGTCTGCGCCGGTGGCCCGGCGTGCGTGGCACCGGCTTCTGCGCGCGGGCCGTCCGGGCCGTCCGGGGGCCGGCCGGGACCTGCTCGGTGTCCTCGCCGTCGAGGACGAGATCGTCGCCGTCGAGGACGAGATCGCCGTACAGGTCCTGGAGCCAGTTCGTCTGGTAGATGGTGTCGAGGTAGCGCTCACCGAGATCCGGAGCGATCGCCACGGCGGTGAAGTCCTCGTCCTCGTGCTCGGCCAGCCAGCGCATCGCGCCGCTGACCACCGTGCCGGTGGAGCCGCCGAAGAGGAAGCCGCGCCGGGCCAGCCTGTGGCAGGTGCGGATGGTGTCCGCCTCCTCCACCCGGATCACCTCGTCGACCAGGGACTCGTCGAGCAGGGGCGGGCGCATGCTCATGCCGAGGCCGGGGATCATCCGGCGGCCCGGCTCGCCGCCGAAGGCCACCGAACCGGCGGCGTCCACGGCGACGATCCGCACCGGCCGGTGCCACCGCCGGAAGAAGCGTGCGCAGCCCATCAGGGTGCCGGTGGTGCCCGCCCCGACGAACAGCACGTCCAGGCGCGGGAACTGGCCGGCGATCTCGGGCGCCGTGCGGTGGTAGTGAGCCCGCCAGTTGCCCGGGTTGGTGTACTGGCCGAGCCACACGTACCGGTCGTCGGAAGCGCACAGCGCGCGGACGTAGTCGATGCGCGCGCCGAGGAAGCCACCGACGGCGTCGAGGTCGGCGATGACGTGCACCTCGCTGCCCAGCGCCTCCATCAGCAGCCGGGTCGACAGATTGCAGCGGGAGTCCGTCACGCACAGGAACCGGTATCCCTTGCTGGCCGCGATGATGCTGAGCGCCACGCCCAGGTTCCCGGACGAGGACTCGACCAGAATCGAGCTGGGCAGCAGGACGCCCTCGCGTTCGGCGGACTCCACCATCTCCACCGCTGCCTTGAGTTTGATCGAGCCGGCGAAGTTGAAGCCCTCGCACTTCAGATAGAGCGAACGCCCGAAGATCGGTTCGAGGTCGACGTAGAGCTGGCTCTCGTTGAAGGCGTGCGGAGCGGATATCACGGGCACGATGGACCTCCTGGTGCCATGGCCGAGGAAACGGGCCTCAGCCGTACCGGTGCAGGTCGTGGAAGAAGTCGTCGATGAGGTGGAGCTGCCCCGCGCGGGCCACTTCGTCGTAGACGAACTTGCCGACGGCGAGGTCGAGCACGCCGAGTCCGAAGGGCGAGAAGATCACGGTCCGGTCGGCCGGTGGGGTCAGCCGTCCCGTGAGGACGTCGTCGAGGGTGCCGTCGAGGAAGTCGCGGCCTCGGGTGAGCTGTTCGGCCAGGTGGGGGGACGTGTTGGCCTTGAGGCAGTGTTCGACGTCGTCGACGACGTTGGCCGAGCCGAGCAGGATCTCGGGGGCGAGGTCGCGCAGCGACACGTGCAGGACCAGCGGGTTGTGGTCGAACCAGGCCGGGTCGGTGACGTGGGGTTCACCGGCGACGGTGGCGAAGACGACCAGGTCGCTCGAGCGGATCAGCGCCTCGGGGCTGCCGTGCACACTCACCCGGCCCGTGGTGCCGGCCTGGTGCAGATAGCCGCGGAAGCCCTCGGTGCTGTCGGCGGACACGTCGTACACGCCGATCTCGTCGAAGGTCCAGCCGGTGCCGGCCAGGTAGGTGTGGATGTAGCGGGCGATCAGTCCCGTGCCGAAGAAGCCGACGCGCGTGGGGCGGGTGCGGGTGCGGCTGAGCCGGTCGGCGGCCAGCGCGGCGGACGCGGCCGTCCGGGTGGCGCTGATGACCGAGCTCTCCAGGCAGGCGAACGGGTAGCCGGTGTCGTGGTCGTTGAGGATGAGGACGGCGGAGGCCCGGGGCAGGCCGGAGTCCACGTTGGCCGGGAAGCTGGAGATCCACTTCAGGCCGTCCACCCGGGTCTGCCCGCCCAGGGAGGCCGGCAGGGCGATGATGCGTGACGTGGGCCGGTCGGGGAAGCGCAGGAAGTACGACGGCGGGTTGACCGACTCCCCCGCTCCGTGCAGCCGGTAGGTGGCGTCGATCAGTTCGACGAGTTGTTTCTCGCGGCCGGTCAGTGCTTGCTGCACCTCGGCGCCGGAGATCACGGCGAAGGTCGGTGCCCCGGCGGCGGGGTGGGACGGGTCCCGCCGGTCGGCGGGAGACAGCAGGTTGCTCATCGTCGGCTCGCCTCCGGGGTCGGGCTGCAGTCCGCCAGGCGCCGGGGTTCGGCCAGGCCGACCAGCACCTCGCGGTCTCCGGTGTAGGGCTCGCGGCTGTGCGCGGTGCGGATGTTGTCGACGAGCATCAGGTCGCCGGACTGCCAGGGCTCGCGCCGCGTGTGCTCCTCGTAGGTGGTGTTGAGGAGCTGGACGACGTCCTCGGTGATCGGACCGCCGTCGCCGAAGCGGGTGTTGAAGGGCAGGCCGTCCTCGCCGTAGACGTCGACCAGGTACTCGCGCACCTCCGGCGCCAGCGTCCACTCGTTGAGGAAGGCGATCTGGTTGAACCAGCAGCGCCTGCCGGTGACCGGGTGCCGCACCACAGCGCTGCGGCGCTGACGGGTGCGCAGGGAGCCGTCGGGCTGCCAGTCGGTGTCGATCGCGTGGGCGCGGCAGTAGGCGTCGACGGCGGTGCGGTCGTCCGTGCCGAAGGCCTCTTCGAGGGTGGCGCCGATCTCGTCGTTGTACGAGCGGGTCAGCAGCCATCCCTCGTGCTCGAACCGCTCGGCGAGGCTCGCGGGCAGCGCCTGGAGGACCCGTTCGGCGTCGGCCACTCCGGTCGCCCCGCCCTGGCCGGGTGCGGTCAGGCAGGCGAACAGCAGCAGGCCGGGCACGTCCAGCGTGTAGCTCAGTTCGTGGTGCATGCACATGGGCTGGTTGGCGGGCCAGGTCGCGGAGGAGTACAGCCCCGGGCCGTACGAGCGGCGCGGAGCGAACGCCTCGCGCTCCGTCATCAGCTCACCGGCCAGCGCGGCGAAGACGGCGCCGGCCTGTCCGGTGTCGCGCAGGTTCAGGCCGCGGACGAGCAACGCGCCGTGCTCGGTGACCTGCGCCCGCAGTGCCTCGCGGTGGGCCGCGGCCCAGCCGGGCACGTCACGGGGTTCCTCGACGTGCAGGATCGGCGGCCGGTCCGGCGGCAGCTCTACCTCGAGGGTTGATGCCAGGGGTGACGACATCTCGGTTTCCTTTCGGTTGCCCCGGTGGGGTGCGGTGAGGCTCACGGGGAGGCCAGTGGTGCGGCGGCGCCCAGGACGACACGTGCCGCGTCGGCCGGTCGGGTGCGCAGGAAGTAGTGGCCGCCGTCGGCGAGTTCGTGGAGGTCCACGTGCTCGGCCAGCAGCTGCCAGTCGCGGTACCGCTCTGGGTGGGCGGCCGTGTTCGGGTCGTCGGCGGCGACGACCACGGTGACCGGCGCGGCCAGCTTCACCGCGGGCGGGGAGTCCAGGGCGTCGGCGAAGTAGCGGTGCGCGCAGACGCAGTCGTGCCGGTAGGCGGCACCGATGTGTTCCGCGTGCCGGCCGTCGAGTTCACCGAGTTCGGTGTAACCGCCGTCCGCGGTCAGCCGCGCGGCGATGTCGGCGTCGCCGTGGGCCGTCAACTCGGTGATGGCGGCGCGTCGTTCGGCCGCGGTGCCGAGGAGCTGCGCGGCGAGGAAGACGCGCGGGACGTCGACGCCGCGTTCAGTCAGTCTGCGCGCCGTCTCCACGGCGAGTGCGGCGCCGGACGAGTGGCCCCACAGCATGACGCGGGTCAGACCGCGCGCGGTGATCTCGGCGACCACCTGTTCCACCACCTGCTCCAGGGGCGCGAACGGCTCGGTGCGGGCGGCCAGGTCGTGCCCGGGGAGGTCGACGGCGTGGACGGTGGTGCCGCTGCCCGCCAGCGCGCTCGCCATCGGCCGGTAGTTGACCGCGTTGCCGCCCGCGTAGGGGAAGCACACCAGGGCGCACTCCGCCGCGACCGCCGTGTCCGACAAGGGCTGGAGCAGCTCGGGGCGCTGTGCGGCGGTGCCGTCGAGAAGCGATGCGAGGTCGGCGAGCACGGGGTGCCGGGTGATGTCCTTCAGGGAGACGGCGCGGTCCAGGGCGATGGTGAGTTTCACCGCCGTCAGCGAAGTGCCGCCGGAGTCGAAGAAGTGGTCGCCGCGGCCGATCCGGTGCTCGGGGACGCCCAGCAACTCGGCCCAGGCGGCGGCCAGTTTGCGTTCGGTCGGGGTGAACGCGCGGTCGTGCTGCGTGGTGTCGTCGCCGCGCATGCCCGGCGCCGTCTGTTCTTCGGCCAGTGCGGTCAGGGCCTTGCGGTCGGTCTTGCCGTTGGCGGTCAGCGGCAGGCCGTGCCGCCAGTGGAAGGCCGAGGGGACCATGTAGGCGGGCAGGGCGGCGCCCAGTTCCTCGCGCAGGGCATCCGTCGTCAGGCGTTCGCCCGTGTAGAAGGCGATCAGGTGCGTGCCCCGCCCGGGGCCCTCGGCGACGACCACGGCGCCGTCCCGGACACCTGGCACGCGCAGGAGGGTGTTCTCGATCTCGCCGATCTCGATGCGGAAGCCCCGGATCTTGACCTGGTTGTCGCGCCGGCCGAGGAACTCCAGCTTCCCGCCGGGGTGCCAGCGCCCCCAGTCGCCCGCCAGGTAGAGCCGCTCGCCGGGACGGTGCGGATCCTCGCGGTACGACTCCCGGGTCCGCTCTCGGTCGTTGACGTAGCCGCGCCCCACGCAGACACCGGAGAACGCGATCAGTCCCGGCGCGCCGAGCGGCACCAGAGCCAGCTGCTCGTCGACGACGTACACGTGCACGTTGTTGACGGGGCGCCCGAGGAGCACGCGTTCGGGCACCTTGTCCATGATCTCGTGGTTGGTGTCGTCCGACGTCTCGGTCAGACCGTAGGCGTTGACGAGCCTGGTCCCCGGCCGGACGGCGAACCAGCGCTGGACCAGCTCCCGCTTGAGCGCCTCACCGGTCACCGACACACAGCGCAGGTCCGGCAGTTCGCGGCGATGCCGCTCCAGGTACGACACCACCACGTCGAGGTAGGAGGGCACGACCTGGACCACGGCGGCACGGGCGCGGACGAGGGTGTCGACGAAGCGCTCCACGTCGGTGATCGCGTCCTGCTCCACCAGCAGCGTCCGCCCGCCGACCAGGAGCGCGGACAGCAGCTGCCACAGCGAGATGTCGAAGCACTGCGGCGCCGTCTGCGCGACCACCCGGCCCTCGGCGATGCCCAGGTCGTCGATCTTGGCGAAGAGGTGGTTGAGCATGCCGATGTGCTCGCACATCGCGCCCTTGGGCTCACCGGTGGACCCGGAGGTGAAGTAGATGTAGGCCAGTTGGTCGGCGGCGACCTCGACACCGACGTCACCCGGTGCGTGGCGCTCCGCGTACGCCGTCGGGATCAGGAGCTTCTCGACGCCGGGCAGCTCGGCCAGTGCCGCGTCCAGGGAGTCGGTGCTGCCGGGCTCGGTGAGTACATACTTGCACCCTGCACGGGACAACGTTGTCCCCACACGTCCGGCTGGGAAGTGGGGTTCGATCGGCAGATATACGCCGCCCGCCTTGAAGACGGCCAGCACCGCGGCCAGCCAGTCGAGGCCGCGTTCCGTCACGACGGCGACGACGTCCTCCCGGCCCAGCCCGCGGCGCAGCAGCGCGCGGGCCAACTGGTTGGCGTGGGAGTTGAGTTGGGCGTACGTCCAGTTCCGGTCGCCGTGCACGGCGGCCACCGCCTCGGGATGCGCCCGTGCCCGCTCCTCGAAGAGTTCGTGCGCCCGACCCCGCGGCAGTGTGCGGCGGGGGCCGGCGAGTCCCTCCAGCTGCTCGCCGACCTCGTCGGCCGACAGCAGGCTCTGGCCCGCGTGTGCGGCGTTGGCGTCGGCCGTCATCAGGCGCAGGGCGGCGAGGTGGTAGCCGCCGATCCGGGCCGCGCACCCGGCGTCCAGCACCTGCTTGCGGTAGCGCACCCGCAGCCCGGGCCGTCCGCCCTCGTCGCTCCAGCCCACGCCCAGGACGGCGTCGTCGGCCAGCCCGCCCCCGGTGTCCGCCGGGTCGAACACGACCTCGTACGACGGCCCCGCCACACGCAGCTCACGTCGCAGCTCGGCCACCGGGAAGTCGCGGTGGGCCAGCAGATCCGCCTCGACGGCGCCCACTGCCGACACGAGCGAACGCCACGAGCCGCCGGCCACGGTCAGCCGGCAGGGCAGGGGATCGTCCTTCACGCCGGCGTGGTAGCCCGTCACCACGTCCTGCTCGCCGGACAGCGCGGCCAGCACCTTGGCGTGCGCGGCGAGCACAACGGCGCTGAGGGGCACCCGCAGCTCCCGCGCCAGAGCGTGCATCGCCCGTAGCACGTCGTCCGGTACGGCCGCCTCGTACTCGGCCACTCCCGCCGCCGGTTCCCGGACCCACCGCGGCACCGCGGTGAACCCGCCGGAGGCCAGCACACGACCCCAGAACTCCCGGTCCGCTTCCACACGCACTCCCATCGAATGGCCCTTCCTCAACGCACCGTCGTAGTCGAGCCGTTGACGGTGGACGTCACGGCCGCGGATGCCGGTCCCCGGTCGCCCGGGCGATCGGCGTCGGGCAGGTCCGTGGCGGGGTTGCCGCCCCACCGCGCGTTCGGGGGGACCTCCTCCCCCTTCATGAGGAAGGAGTCGGGCGCCAGGACGGCGCCGTCGCCGAGCGTCACGCCGTAATGCACATGAGCGGCGACGCCCAGCGTGCAGCGGGCGCCGAGCGTGATGGTGTCGGACTTGAACGTGCCGTCCTCCTGCGAGTGGCACTGGATCTTGCTGCCCACGTTGAGGGTGCACTCGTCGCCGATGGTGGCCAGCGTCCGCTCGGTCATGTAGCAGCCGTCGTCGAAGACCCTGCGGCCGATGCGCACGCCCAGCAGCCGCCAGACCAGCGCCTTGAAGGGCGTTCCGTTGAAGACGTTCAGGTAGTGGTCCGGCACCTTCCACAGGCGCTCGTGCCACCAGAAGTACGGGTCGTAGATGGAGCACAAGCGTGGCCGCAGCGCCCGGAACGACGCGATCAAGCGCTCCAGCAGGACGAAGTAGGCGGTGGTGAAGGCCAGCGTGATGGCCAGGTAGCCCGCGATCACCACCTGTCCCAGCGTCCCGTACAGGTCGACGGTCGCGAGCCCGAACAACGTGAGCGCGAAGGTGTGCAGCCACCGCAGGAGCAGCCAGAGGACCATCGAGCGCAGGTTGTATCGGTTCTTCGCAGCGAGACTGCGGCGCAGCGCGTCCCCGGTCCTGAGGTCGTCGAACCGTGCGTCACGCTCCACCGACCGCGGGATCTCGAAGCTGGGTGAGCCGAGAAGGCCGACGCCTTCACGGACCTCGCCGTCGAGCGGCACCATCACCTTCGTGGCCAGCAGGCAGTTGTCGCCCGTCCTGCCGCCCGCGGGATAGGCGATGTTGTTGCCGAGGAAGTTGTGCGAACCGATCGACGCCCGCGACACCCGGAAGGAGGTGCTGGAGTAGTCGGCGTTGATGACGGAGACTCCGTCGGCCACCATCGTTCCGCTGCCGACGGTGACCAGCAGGGGATTGTCCTGCTGCACCTCGGTACCGAAGTTCGACCCGGTCTGCTCGACCCGGGACAGGTCGTATCCGATGCCCCGGAGGTAGTGCACGATGTAGGAGCTGTCGCCGAAGAGCCAGGCGAAGAACTTGATGTTCGTCATGCGCGCCGTCGCCAGGTGCACGGCGTAGTGGAATCCGTAGAGCGGGTACACCTTGTCCGGCTTGACGACCAGACTGAGCAGCCGGGGGACGGTGCACAGGAAGGCGAGCCCCAGGACGAGGAAGCCGAAGAACACGACCAGGGAGAGGGTCAGCGCGTCGGAGATCAGGTCCGATGGCCTGAGCACGGCCGCCTCCGGGTCGAGCCGGTTGCCGATCGCCGGTACCAGGGTGAACAGCATGTACACACCGCCGACGGCCAGCGGCAGGTACAGGAACAGGAGCTGGATCAGCGAGGCGAGCCCGAACCAGGCGCGGCGCACGGAGCCGCAGTCGGCCGGCGCGACGCGCACGTGGTCGACCTCCGTGGGCTGTGCCGGCGATCCGTGCCAGCGCTCACCGTCCGGGACCGCCTGGCCGCGGTGGAGGGCGGACGCGTGGCCGAGCTGTGCGCCGTCGCCCACCGAGGTGTCGATGTCCAGGACGGTCTTCTCGCCGATGAACACGTCCCGGCCGAGAGTGACCCGGCCGGTCTGGATACGTCCCGAGTGGGCCCGGTAGCCGAGGAAGAACGAGTCCTTCCGGATCACGCTGCCGGCGCCGATCGTGATCAGGTCGCTGCAGACAGGGACGGAGGGCGACAGGATCGTCACGCCCTTGCCGATGCGTACGCCGAGGGCGCGCAGGTACAGCACGTACAGCGGATTACCGACGAGGAAGATCATCGGGTTGGCGTGGAGCAGCACCTTGACGAGCCAGAAGCGCAGATAGGTGAGGCCCCACAAGGGGAATTCACCGGGTTTCCACCGTCCGACCAGAATCCATTTGGCGGCGATCGGGAACAGGCAGAGGGCGAGGAACCCGCAGCCTCCGAACAGGACCGATCGCAGATAGGTGTCCAGCAGGCCGTTGCCGGTGGCGACCCATGCGTAGCCCCGGGCGCCGATGACGCCGGCGACGAAGGAGTAGCCCAGGAAGAACAGCAGCTGGACCACGCCGGACAGGACGTAGTGAGCCCTCCTGACCGGCGTGGGCGGCGGCTCGGGCGGAGCGGCGGAGGCGCTCGGTGCGTGGCTCTCCGCCGTACCGGGGGCGGATGCGACTTCGACGAGGGCCGCCGCGAGGCTCTTGATGGTGGGGTGCCGGTAGATGTCCTTCATGGACGCCGACGGCAGGTCCTGCCGTTTCCTCACCCGGGCGCAGAACTGCGCCATGACCAGGGAATTGGCACCGAGGTCGTCGAAGAAGTGGCTGTCGGCCGGGACACGTTCCAGGCATGCGACGTCCGCCAGTACTTCGGCGAGTTTCCGCTCGGTGTCCGTGCTTGACGGGCCGGCGCTGCCGGGTACGGCGACCGCGGCTTCGTCCGGTCCGGAGACATGGATCTCGGCGGACTGCTCCACCATTCGACCTCCTGGAAGACGCGGTGCTCATTCCTGATCATGAGCCGCGATCCTCAGTTTCGGTCGCTCTCCGCCGCCCTGCCACCGCTCGCCGCTCACGGAACGGAGCGGTGGACCCTGGCGGCCTTGTTCCGCTTGTTCTCCACGCTTTTGCGCGCCACGCCGAGGATCACCCATTCGGCGGTTCATGACGGCGGTCCTCGTCTCGAGGAGGGCCGTGGTTCCACCGCGCAGGCGAGGCGGGTCCCGTGGAGCGCATCATGGTGGGGGCATGGGCCCGGGCACGGCTACGCCCACGGGCCCGGGCACGACCACGCCTCCCAGCCACCGGCGTTCACCTGTGCCCCGGAACTACTGCGTGGCCTTCTCCCCGGTGGGGCCCACCGCGAACCACTTGCCGTCGACACCCTGGCCATTGAGGTCGCCCGCCCTGGCGTCGCCCGCGAAGCGGTAGACGGGGCGGCCGCCGACCGTGATCTGCACCTGGCCGTCCGCCCTGCGGATGGCGCCGACCGCCTTCGGGTTCACCGGCCAGGTACACGCTGCCGCCCTCATGGATCGTCACGGGCGGCAACTTCACCGCGCACGTCGCATCGCAGCCCGACCGGCCCGAGCCGGCCGTGTCGTCGTCGAAGCGGTACAGCGCGGCCTGGTTGATGTTGATCAGGTGGGGCGAGGACGGCGGCGCGGACGTCACCGCCGACAGCTGCACCCAGTTCGGCGGGGTCTCCTGCACCGCCGTACCGACGACAGTGCCGCCGTTGCCGGTGAGACCGGCCTGCTGCGCGGTGGAGTCGACCACCTGCAGCGCCGAGTTGCCCGCGCCCTGGGCGGGCGCCGACGACGACGCGGCCGGCGTCGAGGCCGGAGCCGAGGAGGCGGCCGCCGAACTGTCGCCGATCTGGATCGTCTTGCCGCAGGCGGCCAGGCTCGCCACACCGCACAGGACGAGCGCGGAGGCGAGGGCGGCACGGCGTGTGGGCCGGCGTGCGGTGGAGTCGTGGGGCAGCCGTCCGCCTCGATCAGCAGCTCGGTGTCCACGGCCGTATCGCCGCTCGCGGCCGCTCGTTCCGCCCGCACCCGGGGGACTTTGTGCGTACGCGTTTCGCCGTGCCGGAACCGGTCCGGGCATGGCGCGACGACACGGAACCGGCCCTGGGACCGCCCAAGCAGCAGGGCCTGCTCGCGCCGCTGCTGACCCAGGCGGGGCATCCGTGCTCCGTGCACGAGATCGTCGACGCGCTGTGGGGCCAGGACCCACCCGACAGCGCCGTCGACGTCGTCCAGCGGCACATAGGCGCGCTGCGCCGCCTGCTGGAACCCGACCTCCCGGCCCGGGGCCGGTCACGGTGGCTGGTGCGCGGCTCGGGCGGCTACCGGCTGGACGTGGAGACCGACGCTCTCGACCTGCTGCGCTTCCGGGACCTTGCATCACCAACGCGCCCCGGTCTCCGGGGCCTGAACTGCGGCACAGTTCCGCGCGCGAGCACCGCGTCGCCGGACTTCGTGACGCGCGAGGACAACTCCCTATATGTTCCACAGTACTTCAGCGTTCATATCCACGCATGGCAGCCATGGGCATGAACACATCGGACCCCGGAGACACAGGAAAGCACCCCATGCGCACGCGTTCCCGCACGCTGCCCGTCCCCCTGCTCACCGCAGCCGGCAGCTACGGCCTCCGTCCGAACGGGGCGTCGTACCGGACGGTCAGCGGGCTGACCGTGACCGGCGGCCGGAAAGGCACGACGACTCCTGGATCGACGTGAAGGGCAACGACGGCCTCGTGGCGTACAACACGGGCGGCGCGGCCCGGCCGCGAAGGGGGACGGGCCGCACGCGTCCCGCGGGGCTCAGCCGATGTGGTAGCTGTCCCCGTAGACCTTCCAGTCCAACGGCGGGTTCAGGTCCAGGTTGCCGTTGCGCAGAAAGACGCGCTGTTCCGTGTCGACCCGGCTGGTGTCGCTGTGCGCCTCCTCCTGCTTCATGGCCCACGCGCGCGCGTCCAGGAAGGCGTTGAGGTACGTCGTCTCGTCGCCGCCCTGCGCCGGCAGCTTCGCCGAACGCAGCGCGCGCCTGCGGATGCTGGAGAAGCTGGTGGAGTCGCCGCCGTCGCCGTGCATGACGATGGCGTCGTAGTAGGTGAACTGGCCCAGCGCGCGCAGCCCGTCGGCCTTGCCCTGCGTGACGGCGGGGTTGAAGTAGACGCGGTCCCGTTCGTCGTTCTGGGCCTGCTGGAACGCGGTGTCCTGGGCGGCCCTGCGCCAGTCGCCGGGGAAGTTCGGGTCGAGCCCGTCGTGCGAGTCGGTGCCGTTGACGTCGCGCAGTGCCGGAAGGTACTCGGCGAGGACGTTGCCGGGCTTTCGGTCGGCGTACAGCTCGACGAGGTCGAGCATGTCGCCGGTGCCGGAGCAGAAGCCGATGATGCCGGCGGTGTAGCCGCGGCCGTCGCCGATGTCCTCGATGTACCTGTACTGGGCCTTCCAGTCGAGCGAGGAGTTCTCCGCGCTCGACACGAGCTTCATGGCGATCTCCTTCTTGGCCGGGTCGTCCAGACCGGGCCCGGCCGCCGGTGCCGCCGCGACGCGCTGGGCGCCGAGCAGGGCGGTGGCCGTGAGCCCGCCCATCAGGGCGAGGACGGTGCGGCGGGAGGTGCGGGTGGGGGTTGTCTGCTCACGGTGGAGAGGCACGTCAGACGCTCCAAGGAAGTGTGGGGGGAGAGTTGGCCTGGACGCGAATCGTTAGGAAAGTTTCCTATCAGGTCGGGGTCGCCACCGGAACACGGGCTGCGCGAAGTTCGTAGGATCCGCCGAATGCGCTGCCGGCCGGCCCGGCTCGCCGCCCGCACACCGCGGGGCGACCATGGGGTACGCAAGCGGTCGGGGGGACCCAGGCAGTGGGAGACACCCGTGGCGGACACCCGGACAACCGACATACTGATCGCGGGCGCAGGCCCGGTCGGACTCAGTGCGGCCGCCGAGCTGTGCCGGCACGGGGTGCACTGCCGGCTGGTGGACCGGCTGCCGGCCCGCCTCCCGTATGCCAAGGCCGTCGGCATCCAGCCGCGCACCCTGGAGATCTGGGACCGCATGGGCCTGGCCCGCGCGGTCCTGGAGACGGCCGTCCCGATACGCGGCCAGATCGTCTTCGTCAACGGCCGCGAGCGGGCGCGCATCGACCTGACGCTGCCGCCCGAGGTGCCGTACGGCTTCGCCGCGCTGCCACAGTACGAGACCGAGCGGCTCCTCGAGGAGTACGTCGCCGGCCTCGGCACGATCATCGAACGCGGCACCGCACTGCTGTCGTTCACCCAGGACCCGGACGGAGTCACCGTCCGGCTGCGCACCGCCTCCGGGGCGGAGGAGGAGATACGCGTCGGCCATCTGATCGGCTGCGACGGAGCGCACAGCACCGTCCGCGAGGGGCTCGGCCTCACGTTCGAGGGCGGGGCGTTCACGGAGGAGTACATGCTGGCCGACGTCGAGGCCGACTGGGATCTGCCGCACGGCTTCGGCGTACGGTCCAGCCACGTCGCCGACGACGGCTCCACGGACGACCTGCTGGTCTGCATCCCGCTGCCCGGCAGGGGCCGCTACCGCATGTCGATGCTGGTCCCGCCCGAGCTGTCCACGGCCGGGGCCGCCCGGGAACCCGGGCGCGGCGGCGAAGCGGCGCACGGTCCGGAGGGCGGCGACCGTACTCCGGAGCTGTCCCACATCCAGGCCGTCGTCGACCGGCTCTCGCCCCGCCCGGCCGTGGTCTCCGACCTGCGCTGGTCGTCGGTCTTCCGGATCAGCCACCGCATCGTCGACCGCTACGGCGACGGACGCGTCTTCGTCGCGGGCGACGCCGCCCACATCCATCCGCCGACCGGCGCGCAGAGCATGAACACGGGCATCCAGGACGCCTGCAACCTGGCCTGGAAACTGGCCCTCGTCGTCCGGGGCGAGGCAGGGTCCGAACTGCTCACCACGTACGACGCGGAACGCCGGCCGGCCGGCGAGGAGGTCGTCGGCCGGACGGTACGGCACGCCACGCACGGCGTCGAGACCGACCCCGACGACCCACGGACCGTGCTGCTCCGCGAGGCCCAACTCCTGGTCGGCTACCGGGACGGACCGCTCGCGGCCGGCTCGTACGGCCCGGCAGGCGCACCCCAGCCCGGCGACCGCGCACCGGACTGCGCCGGGCTCACCGTGCCGGTGGCGACGTACCCGCTACGCCTCCTCGACGTCCTGCGCGGCCGCACGGGACATGTGCTGCTCCTGTACGCGACCGACCTCGCCGACCTGACCGAGTCGGCCTGCACCACCGGCCTGCGAACAGTCGCCGTCCTCGCCCAGGAAACCGCACTGACGGCCCGCGACGCGCTGCCGGTGCCCGGATACCGGGACACCGCAGGGGAGTTCGCCCGCCTCTACCGTCCAGTCGGCTCGACCGGCTTCCTCGTACGCCCCGACGGACACCTGGCCGCCCGCTTTCCCCTCACCGACACCGCGGCGGCACTCGCCGACTGCCGCAAGGCCCTGTCCGCACCCGGAGATGCGGCGCTCGGCTGACCGCCAGGCACCCTCGGGATCCCGCTCCGAGGCCCGGGGATCGGCGGCCGAGCACAGGGTGAGCGGCGCGGCCGGCGTCTCACCCTCGCCCACGGTGTGGACGACACCGCGGTGACACAGTCCGAGCGCCCGCCCGCAGGTCCGCAGGGCCGCACCTTTTCTACGGGAGTACCGCCGTCGCCGTTCGAGCGGAGTCGCGCAGGCGGGTCGCGTCCTCGCTCGGCGGTGCGCCGAACTGGCGGCGGTATTCACGGCTGAACTGGGACGGGCTGTCGTAGCCGACCCGATGGCCCACCCCCGTCACGTCATTGGGGTGCGTGGCGAGCAGCAGCCGGGCCTCCTGCAGACGGATCTGCTTCTGGAACTGGATGGGGCTCATCGCCGTCACCGCCTGGAAGTTGCGGTAGAACGCGGACACGCTCATGCCGGAGAGCCGCGCCACGTCCTCGACCTTGAACGCCTGCGCGTAGTGCTCGCGGATCCAGCGCACCGCCCGGGCGACATGGCTGAGGCTGCTGTCGGCCAGACCGAGCTGGCGCACGATGCCGCCCTGCTCGCTCCTGATCAGCCGCCACAGGATCTCGCGCTTGACGAGTGGGGCGAGCACCGCCCGGTCGCGCGGCTCGTCCAGCAGGTGCAGCAGCCGGATCACCGCGTCCAGCAGGGCCTCGGGTGCGTCGCTGACGGCGATGCCGGGCAACGCGCTGCCGCCGGCGTGCGGCACGTCCCCGGGTCCGGCCTGGAGCAGCACCTCGGCCACGGCGGACGGTTCGAGCGTGAGCCCGAACCCCAGCGCGGGGTGTTCCGGAGTCGCGCCGACGAAGTGACCGGTGACCGGCAGGTCGACCGACGCCACGAGGTACTGCCCGGCGTGGTACTCGTACACCCGGTCCCCCAGCGCGAGGTGTTTCGCCCCCTGCGCGATGACCGCCAGGACGGTGCCGGACATCGACGGCGACGGCGGGTCGGACCGGTCGACCTTCGAGATGAGCACACCGTCGATCGCGGTGGTCCAGTCGGGCCGTACGTGCCGGGCGAGCAGGGCGCGGAGTTCGTCGAGGCGGTCGCTGCTCATGCGCCGATTGCATCACAGGGGCGCCCCATGACTCCCGCACTCGGGAGGATCGTGCAAGGTCCCGCTCTCATAGTTCTACTGTTTCAGCAGGTCAGACGACTTCAGTGGAATCACCGAATTCCAGACACCGTGGGCGACCCGGCGCGAGCGAGCACTGCCTCGTGTATCTCGTCTGCCGGTCCACCGCCGACCCCGACGTCGTCCATGTCACCGAGGGATGGACCAGTGAGGAGGACCACCACCGGCTCTTCTCCGGCGAGGCGGCGCAGGCGATCGTGGCGCGGTTCGACGGGCTCCTCGCCAAGGACGCCGAGTGCACCGACTACGTGCCCGTGCGGGGCAAGGCCGCCCCCTTGGAGGAGCTGGGCGCCGAGGCCCGGCCGGATCCCCGGCGACGGGGCCGCGCTGATGACCCGCGACCGCGGCGCTCCCACCCCGGCCTCCCAGGTGCTGATCTTGCCCCACGCTGGACGACCGCAGCATCACCACGTCGAGCCGCCGGTACTCCGGCGGTCCCGGTGTCCGGACCGGTGAGATGAACGCGTTCGGCCGGCGGTCCGTACCCGGCGACACGGCCGGCGAGGACGTGCCGGTCCATGTCTCACCGGCGCTGGCCGACGACCTCTCGGGCCTGCCCGCCGCCTATGGCGACGCCGGCACGGCCGGGGTCTTCCGTGACGAGAGCGTCGACTACGCGAGCCGGATCCGGGCGGCCGGCGGCCAGGCCGAACTCCACGCCTGGGCGGGCGGCTTCCACGGGTTCGACGCGCTCTTCCCGCAGGCACGGGTCTCCGCGGCGGCACGCCGGGCCGGCACCGACTGGCTCGGCCGTGTCCTGAGCCCGGCGGCCGACGTGCGGGAGCTCTGACCGAGCCGCGGGGCGCGGGGTGTCGGCTCAGCGGGCGGCCGCGTTGGTGACGGCCGCCCGGGCCGCGCGTTCCACCAGGGAGACGCCGTCCTTCATCGTCGGGCTGCCGTCCGTGAGGACCGCCACGAGGTAGTGATGTCCGCCCGCCGTGATCCGTCCGACGCTGTTGACGTCCCACAGGCCGGTCGTGTTGCGCTGCAGCCAGCCGTTCTTCAGGGCCCACCCGGAGCCGGCGGCGGCCGAGACTCCCCACGACTGCTCCCCGGCGATACGGGACATGAGCGTGCGGATGTACGTGCGGGACGCCTCGTTCAGGACGGTGGAGCCCGTGGGTGAGGCCGCCGAGCCGGTACCGAAAACCGCGCGCAGGAGCCGTATCTGGTCGCCCGCCGTCGTCCGCGTGAGTCCCCACTTGCCGCCGGGGCCGCCCTTGGTCGAGGTGAGCCCCAGCCGCTTGTTGGCCGCCTCCAGGCCGGGCGCGAGGCCGATGCGCCGCCACAGGGCGTTGGCCGCGTCGTTGTCGCTGTGCTCGATCATGACCTCGGCCTGGGCCCGTTCCTTCGCGGTGAGGCCGTGGCCGGCGTCCTGCGCCTGGAGCAGGGCCGTGGCGAGGATGTCGACCTTGACGATGCTCGCCGTGTCGAAGAGGACGTCGTCGCCGTACACCGCCGGCCGGGCGCTCGCTGTGTCGAGGTCGAGCACGGCGGCCGTGACCCGGGCCTTGCCCTGGGGGTGCGCCCGCGCGAGGAAGTCCACGGTGGCCGCGTCGGGCCGCGCGGAGGCGGCGGCCGCCGGATCGAACGCGCCGGCGGAGAGGATCAGCGCCGCCGAGGCCGCGAGCACGCCCGCGCAGGCCACGGCGCGCCCGACCCTGGAGGGGCGGTGCGCGACGTACGGCGGATACGGCAGAAGGGAGCGTCGGTACGGCATGGTGCGGGCCTCGGCAGTTCGCGTGGGTGGGGCACAGACGTAGCGAACCTAGGTCAAAACACCCGCATCACGACGTGACGCCCGCCACGACAGGCACCGTTTGGGGCGGATTGTGGTGAGAGCCACAGATCGTCGCGGGGGTTGCGGCTCCCGCCGCGCGGGCGTTCCCTGGAAGTACCAGTGGTGAAGCATGAGCGCCTGGGGCTACGACACGGGCCGGCGGGCTGCGTCTCAATGCGCGTGCTCCCGGTCACGCTTCCGTGGTTTTCGTCGCCGTACGGCGTTCGACGCGGAGGTGATCCAGGTGAAGGCAGTCGTCTACGAGAAGCCCTTCAGCGTGACGGTGAGGGATGTCGAGGATCCGCAGATCCAGCACCCGAACGACGTGCTGGTACGGGTGACGTCGACCGCGATCTGCGGCTCCGACCTCCACATGTACGAGGGACGCACGGCGGCCGAGGCGGGCATCGTCTTCGGGCACGAGAACCTCGGCATAATCGAGCAGATCGGCTCCGGTGTGACCTCCTTGTCCGAAGGCGACCGCGTCGTCATGCCGTTCAACGTCGCGTGCGGGTTCTGCAAGAACTGTCTCGCCGGGAAGACGGGCTTCTGTCTGACGGTCAATCCGGGCTTCGCGGGCGGGGCGTACGGCTATGTGGCGATGGGCCCGTACAAGGGCGGCCAGGCGGAGTTGCTGCGCGTGCCGTTCGCCGACTTCAACTGCCTGAAGCTGCCGCCGGGCAACGAGTTCGAGACCGACTTCGTGTTGCTCGCGGACATCTTCCCGACCGGCTACCACGGCTGCGAACTCGCGCAGGTGTCGCCGGGCGAGAGCGTCGCCGTGTTCGGCGCGGGCCCGGTCGGCCTGATGGCGGCCTACTCGGCGTTGCTGCGTGGCGCGTCCAAGGTGTTCTCCGTGGACCGAGTGCCCGAGCGGCTCGCGAAGGCGGAGGGGATAGGGGCGATCCCCATCGACTTCACCAAGGGTGACCCGACCGAGCAGATCAAGGAGATGACCGGCGGCGAGGGCACCGACAAGGGCGTCGACGCGGTCGGGTACCAGGCGCAGGCGCACGACGCCAGCCACGAGGAACCCGCCGTCGTCCTCAACACGCTCGTCCAGACGGTCCGGGCGACGGGCAGGCTGGGCGTGCCGGGTCTGTACGTCCCGTCCGACCCGGGCGGACCCGACGAGGCCGCCAAGCACGGCCAACTGCTGGTCTCCATCGGCAAGATGTTCGAAAAGGGCCAGCAGATGGGCACCGGCCAGACCAACGTCAAGGCGTACAATCGCCAGCTGCGCGACATGATCATCGCCGGGCGGGCCAAGCCCAGTTTCGTGGTCTCCCACGAACTCCCGCTGGACGCCGCCCCGCAGGCGTACGAGAAGTTCGATCAGCGCATCGAGGGCTACACCAAGGTCGTCCTGCACCCCGGTCACGCGCTCGCGGCGTGAACGGCGAGAGGTGAGAGAGACGGACCCCTGAAGTCCGACAGATCGATACATATCGGGGCATACGGCACGTAAGGCGCGGTCGCGTGCCCCGATCGCGCGCCGTGGCCGCCACGCTGCGATGTCGCGTGATGGCGCTGATGGTTCCGGGCGACGCGTACGCGGTTGTCGCACGCCGGGGAGCACCGTTCGCGGCGCGCGCGGGCCTTGATGAAGAAGAGCAGGCGGTTCGGCGCCAGGCAGGAGCGCAGCCGATCACGGTCGGGCCGGTGAAGAGTTCGACACCCTGGCGCGCGATGGGCCGCACGGCGAGGCCGGCGAGCGTCCCCGGTCGGGGACGTGCCCGGCAGCAGCGCCGGCACGGTACGGCCCGGCCGGCGACGCGGTCGCGGGGGGCGGCACCGTCGTCCCGGTCCGCGGCGCTACTCGTCGCTCGGCGCGGGCGGCAGTGCGAGATGAGCGAGGTCGCCCGGTGGCGGAGACTTCACAGGCCACAGCGGGGCCGGCGAACCGTCGGCGACGGCGGCCGGGGCGTCGGTGAGGTTCATGCGTTCGCGCAGGCGGCCGTAGAAGTCGGTCGGTCCCAGCCGGACCGCCCGAAGGCGGCGCGGTGCCGCGTACACGCCGATCCAGTCCCCCGGGTTGAGCACACCGCGCAGTTGCCCGTCGATACTGACCGCGGCCTGGCCCGAACGCTCGAGGACGCGCAGCGCGATGGGTTCGTCGGGGGCGGCCACGACGGACCGGTTGAACGCCATGTGCGGGGCGACCGGCGTGAAGATCAGGGCCTCCGCCCGGGGCGAGACCACGGGACCGCCGGCGGCGAAGCTGTACGCGGTCGAACCGGTCGGCGTGGCCACGAGCAGCGCGTCGGCGGAGTACGACGCGAGCAGCCGGCCCGCGAGATACACGCCGACCGACACCTGGCGGTCCCTCGACAGCTTCTCCAGGACGACGTCGTTGAGCGCGGTGACGTTCAGGGCGACGCCCCACTCGTCACCGGTCTCGCACTCGACGCGTACCCGTGGCGGCGGCAGCAGGGGACCGCGGCCGTAGCGCAGCAGTTCCTCCATGCCCGAGGGCACCTTGAGCTGGCACGAGGCGCGCATCGTGAGCAGCATGCGGCTCTCGACGGTCAGCTCCCCCTCGCGTACGGCGTCCAGCGCGGCGCACACGGCGCGCGCCGGAACCTCGGTCAGGAAGCCGACGCGCCCGAGATCGACCCCGAGGACCAGCGCGTCGTGCTCGGCGGCGAGCCGCGCGCCCCGCAGGAAGGTGCCGTCGCCGCCCAGCGTCACGATGAGGTCGGGGTCGCCCGCGGCCTCGACCTCCTCCTCGGCGCTGTGGCGCCCCCGCTCCTGCCACACGTCGATGTCCGAGCAGTCGACGTCGTTGTCGGCGCACCACGCGCGCACCGCCCGCGCGGCGTCCGCGGCCTCCGTGCGTCCGCCGTGCACGACCATGCCGATACGGCTCACCGTCACGCCTGCCTCCAAGCCACCTCGCCCGTACTCACCACCCAGCGTTCCACCACTTCGCACCCCACGCCGCCGGAGAGCAAACCCGGCCCGGCCGACGGTCACGGCGACCGCCGTCCGCCCGGCGAGCGGGGAGGTGCTCGCCGGGCGGAGGTGGGGTCAGGCGCAGCCCGCCGGGGTCGCGCGGGACGCGTCCCTGATCAGGGACTGCTGGGCTTCCTTGAGCCGCCGTACGTCGGGCTTGACCACCTTGCGGTCGTACGTGATCAGCCCGTTGAGCTCGCCCTCGACGTCCGAGATCTGCGTGTACACCGCGCCGTTGCTCCCCCTGCAGGCGAGGGCGCGCACCTCGTCGAGCTTGGTGAGGTAGTCGTCGGTGTACGTGGCCGGGTCGACGTCGACGTACGACTGCTGTACCGACCAGGCGTGTCCGGGCACCGCCAGGCCGAGGCCGCCGTACTCGCCGCTGACCAGGGCCCGCTTCCCGTCCGGCCGCGGGGGCAGCGCGGGGCTCGGGTAGCCGTGCTCGTCCATGATGTCGCCGGTGCCGCCGTCCGCGCCGAGGTTGAGGCCCGACATGCTGTTGACCAGCCGCGTCGGGTCCCAGGCCGCCGCCTGGTCGGCGATGCGGGCCATGTCGTACTGGCCCCAGCCCTCGTTGAACGTGACCCACATGACGATGGACGGGCTGCTGATGTGCTCGTCGATCATCTGCTTCATCTCGCGCTCGTACTCGGCCCGCGCCGCCGTGCTCGGGTTCACCCCGGCGGTCATCGCCGGCATGTCCTGCCAGACGAGCAGGCCCAGCTTGTCCGCCCAGTAGAACCAGCGGTCCGGTTCGACCTTGATGTGCTTGCGGACCGCGTTGAAGCCCATCGCCTTGTGCATCGTGAGGTCGTGGGCGAGGGCCTCGTCGCTCGGTGCGGTGTACAGGCCGTCGGGCCAGAAGCCCTGGTCGAGGGTGGCCATCATGAACACCGGCTTGCCGTTGAGGACGGTGCGCGGGGTGCCGTTCACGTTCTCGACGGCGATGGAGCGCAGGCCGAAGTAGCTGCCGACCCGGTCGGATCCGACGCTCGCCTTCAGGTCGTACAGGAACGGGTCGTCCGGCGACCACAGGTGCGGCTTACTGATCTTCAGGGTGAGCGGGGTACCGGTGTGTCCGGTGACGGTGGCGACGCGCTCGTCGCCGTCGTACGCCGTCGCCGTGACCGGGAGTCCGTCGCGCACGCCCTGCGGCTCGACCGTCAGCGTGCCCGCGCCCGCGTCCGGGGTGAGTTTGAGCGAGTCGACGTGGTCGGCGGCGACCGGTTCCAGCCACACCGTCTGCCAGATCCCGGAGGTCGGGGTGTACCAGATGCCGCTCGGGTCGAGGCGCTGCTTGCCGATCGGCGGGTTCTCGCCGCTCGCGGCGTCCGTCGGGTCGTAGACCCCGACGATCAGCTCCTGGGTACGGCCCGGCTTGAGCGCGTCGGTGATGTCGGCACTGAACTTGTCGTAGCCGCCCTGGTGTTCGGTGACCTTCGTGCCGTTGACGTACACCTCCGCGCGCCAGTCGACGGCCCCGAAGTTCAGCTGGAGCCGCTTGCCCGAGCCGACCTTCCAGCCGGGCGGCACGCTGAAGGTGCGCCGGTACCACATGCGGTCCTCGTGCCGTTCCAGGCCCGACAGCCGGGACTCGACGGGGTAGGGCACGAGGATCTTCTCGGCGAGATCGCGGCCCACCGGCGGCTGTTCCCCCGCCTGCGCGGCGGCGAACTGCCAGGTGCCGTTGAGGTTCTGCCAGGCGTCCCGGGTCAACTGGGGCCGCGGGTACTCGCGGTGGGCGTTGGCCGGGGTGACGTCATCGGCCCACTTGGTGCGCAGTTCGTACGTCGAGTGATTGGCGCCGCTGCTCCAGAACGGCTTGACCACGTTGCCTGCCGTGTCGGCCAGGCCCCCCGCTCCGTCGTAGCGGACGTCGGCGGTGCCGCGTGCGGTGCCGGTCTTGTTGCCGACGACCGGCTCGTCCAGAGCGACGAGCAGCGACCTGGGATCGGCCGGGTCAGGGCGGACCTTGCCGAGCAGCCAGGTGGCGCCGCCGATCACCGCGTTCAGGTGGCCGGCGAGGCCGGCCGCGGGTGCGGCGAGGGCCTGGGCGAAGTCCAGCTGGAGCGTACGGCCGTCCTTGAGGACCGTGGTGGCGATGGCGCCGTTGTAGTCGTAGCCCTCGGGCAGCAGGAACGCAGACTGCGGGACGGCGGCCTTGGTGCCGCCGGGCGGTGTCCAGCGCACATGGAGGTTGGAGCCTCCGTAGTGCTCGAAGTACTCGACCTTGATGTCGTAGGCGGTGCCCGCGGTCAACTCGACGGGCTCACCCACCTGTTCGCGGTCCCAGTCGTCGACCCAGTGGTCGATGACGAGCTTGCCGCCGACCCACAGGCGGAAGCCGTTGTCGCCGATGATCGAGAAGGTCGTGGGGCCGGTCTTCTCGGGCACGATCCGGCCGGTCCAGCGGACGCTGACGTCGTCCGCCTGCCCGGTCGCGGAACTCAGCCGGGACTCCAGGTTGTCGAAGTCCAGTCGCGGGTCGAATCCGGTCGCCTTGAGCTCGTGGAAGTCGAAGGCACCGGGTGCGGACTGGGTGTAGTACTCGCCCTTGAGGCCGTGGATCTCGGGGAGATCCTCCGCGGCAGTGGCGGCAGGTGCGGCGGCCAGTCCCGCGGCACCCAGCACTGCCGCGACCAGCAGGGCGAGCAGATTCCGGATCTGTCCGAACGATCTGATGCGCACGAATCCTCCTTGACTGAGGAAGGGTGGCGGCTCGGTGCTTCAGTCTGTACAACGTTGGAAGCAGAGGCAGTTGGCATGAGAACACGGCTCCCGGCCGCTGTCCAGTTCCCTGACAGAAGCTCCCGTTCCGGAGCACCCGACGATGCCGAGGAGATCCCTTGCGGGTCAGCCTGAAGGACGTGGCCGCGCGGGCCGGCGTCTCGATCAAGACCGTTTCCAACGTCGTGAACAACTATCCGCACGTCACCCCGGCGATGCGGGCCCGGGTGCAGGCGGCCATCGACGAGCTGGGCTACCGGCCGAACCTCACCGCGCGCCATCTGCGCAAGGGCCGCACGGGCATCATCGCGCTCGCCGTCCCCGAACTGGGCAACCCCTACTTCGCGGAGCTGGCCGGCGCCGTGATCGACGCAGCCGCCGAGCACGAGTTCACGGTCCTGCTCGACCACACGCGCGGCGACCACGAGCAGGAGCTCCTGGTCAGCCAGGGCTTCCGGGCCCGGGTGATCGACGGGCTGATCCTCAGCCCGCTGGAGCTGGAGGCCGAGGACCTGCGCCGCCGGACCGACGACGTGCCGCTGGTGCTGCTCGGCGAGCGCGAGTACGACCTGCCGTTCGACCACATCGCGATCGACAACGTGGCCGCCGCGCGCACCGCCGTACGGCATCTGCTGGGCCGTGGCCGGACCCGGATCGCCTATCTCGGCGCCCGTACGGACTCCGCCAACCGGCCCGCCCATCTGCGACTGGACGGCTGGCGGGCGGAGTTGACGGCGGCCGGGGTGCCCGCCCCGGACGAACTGGTGGTGCCCGTCGGCGGCTGGGACCGGGACGACGGGGCCCGCGCGATGGCCCAGCTGCTCGACGCGGGGGTGCGGCCGGACGCGGTGTTCGCGTACAACGACCTGATCGCGATCGGTGCCATGCGGGTGCTGCACGAGCGGGGGCTCAGGGTGCCGTGGGACGTCGCCGTGGTCGGCTTCGACGACATCGCGGAGTGCCGGTTCGGAGCCGTGTCGCTGACGACGATCTCGCCGGACAAGCAGGCGATCGCGCGCATGGCGGTGGCCTCGCTGCTGCGCAGCCTGTCGGGCCGTCAGGAAATCGGCGGACGTGAACTCACCGCGGAATTCCGGCTGATGGAGCGCGAGAGCACCCTCGGACGGCGGTGAACTCCACGGGGCCCTTCCGGCCGAGATTTCGGACGGAAGGGTTCACGGCCTCCTTCCAACGATGTCAAAATCTCCCCTGAACGACGTGCACGCCGTGTTGACCGCAAGTGCCGAACCCCCGTGAGCGCTCTCCGGCGGTACGGCGACGGAGTGGCGTGGGCTCCACGGGAGTCCCGAACGGCGAGCCCCGGCGCTGGGGGCGGTCGTGCCGCGGCGCACCCGGTCCGGGCAGTACGTGTACGCGGTGGGCGGCAACGAGGACGCGGCGGCCCTCATGGGCGCCGGTGGCCCGGACGAAGATCGCGGTCTACACCCTGTCCGGACTGTGCGCGGGGCTCGCGGGCGCACTGAACGCGGCATGGCCGGTGTCGGGTGTGACCTTCCTCGGCTCCGGCATGGAACTGGAGGCGATCTCGGCGGTCGTGATCGGCGGCACTCTGCTCACCGGCGGCTTCGGCTTCGTCAGCGGCTCGCTGGTGGGGGTGCCGCTGCTGAAGGTGATCCAAAACGTCATCAACCGGATCGGCTCGCTCGACTTCGCGTATCAGCAGGCCGTCAGCGGTGCCTGCGTCGCCGTCGTGGTGGTGGTGGTGGCGCAGACGTGGCTCGGGCGCAGGCGCCGCATGCTCTGACACCGAACTGCTGCGTCGCGGGCGCCGAATGCCGTGACATCGCATGCGACGCCGGGACCGCGGCATGTCCGGTCACGGCCGGGGCCGGACATGCCGCCGACCGGAGCAATGGCCGCCGTTCCCCGGCCGGGAACAGCAGGCTGGACCTCTTGTCGGGATCTTGTGCGGGGAGTTCGGTGTGTTCAGGCTGCGTCGGTCGGGCCGTCGGACGGATCGTGAGCACTGGGCGGAGGTCGGTGCGCGGCCACAGCTGCCGGCTCGCCCGGCGTGGATGCGCTGGCTCCCGGTCCTCTACGTCGCTGTCCTTCTGGCGCTCGAGCCGATCACGCCCGTGCAGTGGCCGGTGAGCTTCGTACTGATCGCACTGCCGCTGGTGGCCGCCTTCGCGCACGGGCCCGTCGTCGTCGCCGGCGTGACCGTCTTCGCCGTCGTCTTCGAGGGGGTCCTGGCCGGCACCCCGTGCTGTGCGGGCCGCCCGGTCGACCATGTGTGGGAGCGGTACTACGTGGCCGCGTACGTCTGCACCGCGCTGGTCGGCACGCTCGGCACCATCCTGGCCGCCCACCGCACACGGCGGGAACGCATACTGGCGGACGTGCGGTTCGTGGCCGACATGGCCCAACGCGTGCTGCTCAGACCGGTCCCGCACCGTATCGGGGACCTCGTGCTGGAGAGCTTCTATCTGTCGGCCGCAGCGGAGGCGCGCATCGGCGGCGACCTCTTCGAGGCGGTGCCCACCGTGCACGGCGTACGGCTGCTCATCGGCGACGTCCGGGGCAAGGGGCTGCAGGCGGTGGAGACGGCGGCCACCCTGCTCGGCGCGTTCCGCGAGGCCGCGCACGACGAACCGGACCTGCCCGCCCTCGTGGGCCGGGTGGAGACCAGCATGGCGCGCCACGCGGAACGGCTGCCCGGCAGCGGCAGCGAGGTGGCCGAGCGGTTCACCACGGCCGTCTTAGCGGAGATCCGCACGGACGGCCGGATCGTGCGCGTCGTCAACTGCGGCCACCCGCCCCCGCTGCTCATCCGCCGCGGCGAGGCGCGCGAGCTGGACTCGGGGCGGTCCGCTCCCCCGCTGAACCTCGGGGTACTCGTCCGCGAGCCCTATCACGTCGACACCTACGAGTTCCTGCCCGGCGACCAGTTCCTGCTCTACACGGACGGCGTCACGGAGACCCGCGATCCGTCCGGCGCCTTCTACCCCCTCCTCGAGCGCATCGGTTCCTGGGGGCCGCTGTCGCCTCGAGAGCTCCTGGAACGCCTCCACGACGACCTCGTCGTCTACAGCCACAACCGTCTGCACGACGACACCGCCGCCCTCACCGTCTCCCTCCTGCCCGACGGGCCGAAGGGGCCCGACGAGGAGGCGGGTCGTGCGTCCGTACGGCCCGGCGCATAGCGTGCTGCCATGCGCGTCGACTATTCACCGGACACCCTCGGTGCCGGCTCCTTCTACCGGCTGCTGACCGCCGTGATCGTGCCCCGGCCGATCGCCTGGGTCTCCACCCTCTCCGCGGACGGCAGGACGGCCAATCTCGCACCACACTCGTTCTTCACCGTCGCCTGCGTCGACCCGCCGATCGTGCAGTTCACCTCTGTGGGGCGGAAGGACTCGCTGCACAACGTCGAGGAGACGCGCGAGTTCGTCGTCAACTTCACTCCCGAGCCGCTCTTCGAGCAGATCAACGCGACCGGGACGGACTTCCCCCGGGAGGAGGGCGAGTTCGACGTGGTCGGTATCGAGCGGGAGCCGTCGCTGCGCGTGAAGCCGCCGCGGGTGGCCGCCTCTCCCGTCGCGCTGGAGTGCACGCTGCACTCCACGCTGGGGCTGGGCGACTCCACGGTGGTGTTCGGCCGTGTCGTGCACGCCGCCGTCAGCGAGGACGTCCTGGTGGACGGCCGGCCCGACATCCGGCTGCTGCGTCCGCTGGCCCGCCTGGGCGGCAACGAGTGGGGCACGATGGGCGAGGTCCACGACCTGGCCCGGATCCCGTACCGGGACCGGCGCCACCGCTGACGGAAGGGGGCTGCCGAGGGGGGGCGAAATACATCACCCGCGGCGGCCCGTGCCGGATCAGCCCTCGATACGGTGTCCGGTCCAGAACGAGGTCAGGTCCGTGCTGGTGGCGGCCTGCGCGGCCGCCTCGGAGACCAGGGCGCCGCGTCGTACCCCGGTGGTACGGGGACGTGGCACGACGTCCTCTCGGACGGATCCGACCACTGGGCGGTCCTGGACGAACTCCAGCCCCCACCGGCCCGCGGGTTCGTCAACCGCTCTTCCAGCCGGCGCTTACGCGGCGAGGCGCTCGGCGAGGGCCTTGGCCTTGACGGCCGCGTCCTCGAGGGCGCGGTCGCGGGACGACTCGAACAGCGGCACCAGCTCGGCCATGGCCGGGTTCTGCGGGGCCATCGTCAGCTCGGGGACGATGTAGTCGAGTTCGAGTCCGAGCATGTCGACGAAGACCGCCGCCAGGTAGTTCTGCACGTACTCGAAGCCCTCCCGCGGCGTGCCAGGCGCGTAGGAGCCGCCGCGGCTGGCCACGACAGTGACCGGGGTGCCCTTGGCACTCGGGGTGTCGCCCGCGGTGCGGCCGAACAGGATCACGTTGTCCAGCCACGCCTTGAGCGTCGAGGGAATCGTGAAGTTGTACATCGGCGCCCCGACGAGCACGGCATCCGCCTGCTCCAGCTCCTCGATCAGTCGCACACGCTCGGCGAACGCGGCGGCCTGCCCGGGCGTGTGGGTGGCGGGGTCGACGAAGGCCGCGGTGTGGGCGTCGGCGGTGATGTGCGGGACGGGGCTCGCGGACAGGTCGCGGTAGATCACCGTGCCCTCGGGGTGCTGCGCCTCCCACGTCTTGCGGAAGGTGTCCGTCACGGCGCGGGACGCGGACGCCGCGCTCGGGAAGACGGACGAGTCGATGTGGAGCAGGGTGGCCATGCGTGTCTCCAGGGGAACGCGCCCGGGACGGGAAACGTCACGGGCTGGTGTTTCGTATGCAGCTATGTCTAACACATGGACTTACTTTTTTTTACCCCCCTACGGCGTGGTAGTAGCATGGGCGCATGGCGGTGGAACAGACCCACGACGTGGGGGCGTGCAAGAAGGTCGACGTCGGCATCACGCGCGTCTTCCAACTGCTCGGAAAGCGGTGGAGCGGCCCGATCGTGTCCGTGCTGCTCGAACAGCCGGCGCACTTCGCCGACCTGCGGCGAGCGGTCCCCGGCATCAGCGAGCGGATGCTCTCCGACCGCCTGGCGGAACTCGGCGCGGCGGGCCTGGTGGTGCGCGAGGTCGACGAGGGCCCGCCCCTGCGGGTCTCGTACCGCCTGACGGAGACGGGCGCGGCACTGGAACCGGCGCTCAAGGAACTCGGTGAGTGGGCGAAGAAGCACTTGCCCGAGAGCGATCCTTGCGTGGGGCCGGACGGGAGCTGCTGACGGCTGCGACGGCCCGTCGGCCGTGCATCCCCTGCGGTCCGCTCTGCGACTTGGGCCAACTGCTCGTCGGGGGCCCGGTGTTCCGCCATTCGGCCCTGTGCCGGGCGCAGTGGGGGGCCGTGGCGATCACGCTGGGGGCGTGGCCCTGTCGGGGCATGTTCCGTCAGCGAGGAGGACCGGATGCCGATCGAGACCGTCGCGCGCTTTCTGACCGCCCTGAGTCCGCACGACCGTGAGCGAGTCGAGGGGATGCCGCGCGGGGAGCAGGAGCGGCTCGCCGCCGCCTGGGAGGTGGAGCTTCAGCAGGACACGGACCTCGACACGCTGAGCGAACTCTCCCCGCCCGCCGCCGAGCACGAGGCCGCCGAGCGGGTCGTCAAGCATCTCTTCGAGTAGTCGCCGGTCGGTTCGAGCAGTCGTCGGCAGTTCAGTACAGAACGGCGAGGTCCCCCGGACGCACCCGCGCCGTGACCGGCAGCGTGGCCTCGACCTCGCCGTCCGCGCCGTAAGGGACGGGACGGTCGGCCTCGATACGGATCTCCCGCCCGCGCAGGACCTCCACCTCGGGCCTGTTGATGTGGGCGCCGGTGCTCAGCTCGTTCATGAGGGCGAAGAAGAGGCGGCGCGGGGCCTCGCGGATCAGCACGATGTCGAGCAGCCCGTCGTCGACGCTGGCGTCCGGGGCGATGGCCCGACCGGAGCCGTAGTAGGGGGAGTTGGCGGCCACGACGGTGTAACCGCGGTGGTCGTGCTCCTGTCCGTCGACCGTGACGCGGTACGTCGCCGTACGCCACGTGGTCACCGCGCGCAGTCCGCCCGCGTAGTAGGAGGCGGCTCCGCGCAGCAGCCGCGCGTTGTTGGCGTGGCGGTTGGCGAGCGCGTCGACGCCCGCGTACACGCTGCCCAGCACCACGGTGCGCGGGTGGACGGCCGACTCCACCTCGATGGTGTCGACCCGCCGGGGCTCGTTGTGGAGCAGGATCCGGGCCAGCTCGGCAGGGTCGGCGGGCAGGCCGAGGGCGCGGGCGAAGTCGTTGCCGCGCCCCGCGGGGACCAGGCCGAGGACGGTGCCGGTGCCGCTGAGGGCGCCGCCGATCCCGCCGGCGATGCCGTCGCCGCCGACCGCGAGCACCACCCGGCCGCGCTCACCGGCCTCGCGGGCGATCTCCTGGGCGTGAGCCAGGCTGCGGCTGTACTCGGTCTCCAGTTCCGCCCCGGCCTCCCGCAGCAGCCGGCCGATGTGCAGCAGCGCCGCCGCCCCGGTGGAGCCGCCCGCGGTGGGGTTGACGACGGCGGTGAACTGGCGCATCGGTGGGCCTCCGGGCGATGACGGGTGGCGGCCCGGCGGCGGTGCCGGGCGGAGCGGGCAAGGCGGTCGGGGTGGGCAAGCGGTCGGACGGTCGGGGTGGGCGAGGCCGCCGGGCAGGCGAGCGGTCGGGACGGGTCAGTCGAGCGGGAGCAGGATGCCGGGGTTCAGCAGGCCGTCCGGGTCCAGGCGGTCCTTGACCGCGCGAAGCGCCTCGACGCCCAGGACTCCGGCCTCCCTGACATACCAGTCCCGGTGGTCCGTGCCCACCCCGTGGTGGTGGCTGATCGTGCCGCCGGCGGCGATGACGGCCTCGTTGGCGGCGTGCTTGGCCGGCGTCCAGTGGGCGACCGGGTCCTCGCCCTGGGCGGAGACCACGGTGAAGTACAGGGAGGCGCCGTTCTCGTACACGTGGGAGATGTGGCACATCACCAGTGGCGGGGTGCCGGCCCGGGTGAGGGTGTCGGTGAGTGCCGTGCGCACGGCCGAGTAGAGGGCTGGGACGCGGGACCAGAAGGTCGCGGTCTCCAGCGTCTCGGCGAAGGCGCCGACGTCGAGCAGCGCGTCGCGCAGGTAGGGGGCCGAGTAGCGGCCGTGCGCCCAGCGTTCGCCCGGTTCGGCCCCCAGGCAGACGCCGCCGCTCTCGCGCAGGACGGCGGCGGCGCGCTCACGTCGGTGGGAGGTGTCCTCCTCGGTGCCCTCGTAGCCGACGATCGCCTGGCATCCGGCACCCTGCCGTGCGTCGGCGGAGCCGATGGCGTCGGGCTGGGCGAGTCCGATGAGGGTCTCGGTCTCGTCGGACAGACGCAGCACGGTGGGTCGCGGCCCGTCCTGGGCGAGGCGGCGCAGGGCGACGGCGCCCTCCTCGAACGAGGCGAAGCGCCAGCCCTCGTAGACGCGGACCTGCGGGACGGGCCGGATCCGAACGGTGACCGAGGTGATGACGCCGAAGGCGCCCTCGGAGCCGAGGACGAGATGGCGCAGGTCGGGGCCGGCCGCCGAGCGCGGTGCGCGGCCGATCTCCAGGGTGCCGCGGGATGTGGCGAGGGTGAGGCCGAGGACCATGTCGTCGAAGCGGCCGTATCCGGCGGAGGCCTGTCCGCTGGAGCGCGCGGCGGCGAACCCGCCGATGGTGGCCCACTCGTAGGACTGCGGGAAGTGGCCGAGCGTGAAGCCGTGTTCGGCCAGGAGCGCCTCGGCGTGCGGGGCCCGCAGGCCGGGTTGCAGGGTGGCGGTGCGGGAGACCGGGTCGAGGTCGAGCAGGCCGTCCATGCGCCGCAGGTCGAGGGCGACGAAGGCGCGCCGCTGCGGCGCGAGGCCGCCGACGACGGAGGTTCCGCCCCCGAACGGGACCACGGCCAGGCCGTGTCGGGCGCAGGCCCGCAGGACGGCGAGCACCTCGTCGTGGGTCGCGGGCAGGACGACGGCCTCGGGTACGTCCGTGACGTCACCGGCGCGGATCAGCAGCAGGTCCGGCGTGGACTTGCCACGCGTGTGCCGGACGCGGCTCTCGGCGTCCGTACGCACCTGGGCCTCGCCGGCGACGGCGTCCGCCAGCGCCCCGAACACGGCAGGCTCCAGGGCCGGTTCGGGGACGGAGATGTCCTCGAGGGCCGGCGCGCCGGTGCTGTGCGGCTTGACGCCGAGCAGATCGCGCAGCACCCCGGTCACCGCGTCGGGCAGCGGCGCCGCCTTGGCCGGGTCGCCCCAGCCGTTCCACAGCATGTCCATGAACGGTTGCCCCCATCGTCCGGTTACTGGCCCGCGAATCCATGTCTCCCGTGCGGCTCCACGGGGCGTTACACTGTGACACATGACGCCTATTCGTCACAAGGACTCGGACAGCGATCCCGTGCTCGACGCGGTGCGCGACTGTGTGCTGGCCGTCGGAGTCCGGCGCACCACCCTGACCGACGTGGCCCGGCGCGCCGGTGTCTCGCGGATGACGTTGTACCGCCGCTGGCCCGATGTGCGCTCCCTGGTGGGCGACTTGATGACCCGTGAGTGGATCGGCGTGGCCACCGGGGCCATGCCGGAGCGCCGGCCGGACCGGTCGGCGCGCGAGCTGATCGTCGACGGGCTGGTGGCCGGGGTGGCCGCGTTCCGGGCCCATCCGCTCATCACCAAGATCGTCGACGTCGATCCCGAACTGCTGCTCCCCTATGTGCTCGACCGGCGCGGGGCGAGCCAGGAGGCCCTCTTGGAGCTGCTGTCCGACGGTCTGCGCGAGGGGCACGCCGACGGCTCCGTGCGCCCGGCACCCGTCGGACTGCAGGCGCGTTCCCTGCTGTTGGTCGTCCAGTCCTTCACGTTGTCGCTGCGGACCATGACCGACGAGGACGACCCCGACCTGACCTCCGAGGCCTTCCTCGGCGAACTGCGCACCCTTCTGGAGAGGACTCTCACGCCATGAGCCGCACCAGCAGCACGGCCGACGCGACCGCGCCCGCGCCCGGATCGTCCCTCTCCGCGGCCCGCCGTCGGCGTGAACTCACCGAGGTGGTCGGGGGGTTCACGGCCGACGTCCTGGTCGTCGGCTTCGGCGCGACCGGTGCCGGTACCGCGCTGGACGCGGCCGCACGTGGGCTGGGCGTGGTCGCCGTCGACGCGCACGACCTGGCCTTCGGTACGTCACGCTGGAGCTCCAAGCTCATCCACGGCGGGCTGCGTTATCTTGCGTCCGGACAGTTCGATGTCGCCCACGAGAGCGCGGTCGAGCGCGGGCTGCTGATGGAACGCACCGCCCCTCATCTCGTGCGCGCCCAGCCGTTCGTGCTGCCGCTGACTCCCATGGTGTCGCGGGGGCAGGCGTCGCTGGCCTGGGCCGGGCTGCGCGCCGGGGACGCCCTGCGGCTCGCGGCCCGTACGGCCCGGGCCACCCTGCCCGCGCCGCGCCGTCTGTCCGCGGTGGAGGCCCGTCATCTGGCGCCGTCCGTGCGCGGCGACGGGCTGCGCGGAGGTCTGCTGTCCTGGGACGGCAAGGTGACCGACGACGCCCGGCTGGTGACCGCCCTCGCCCGCACCGCCGCCGCCCGCGGCGCACGCATCCTGACCCGGGTCCGGGTGCTCGAGCTCACCGGGACGGGCGCCCGTGTCCGTGACGAACTCACCGGCGAGGAGGGCGAGATCAGGGCCCGCGCGGTGATCAACGCCTCCGGGGTATGGGCGGGCGACCTGGTCGACGGCATCCGGATCCGGCCCTCGCGCGGCACGCACCTGGTGCTGCGCGCCGACCTCTTCGGCCCGCTGCCGGCGGGCCTGCACATCCCGATCCCCGGCGAGAGCAACCGCTTCGTCCTGGTCCTCCCCCAGGACGACGGTCGCGTGTACGTCGGACTCACGGACGAACCGGTGGACGGCGAGATCCCCGACGTGCCGGAGGTCCCCGAGACGGACATCGGCTTCCTGCTCGACGTGCTCGGATCCGCCCTGGACACGCACGTCCGGCGCGAGGACGTCGTGGGCGCCTTCGCGGGACTGCGCCCGCTGCTCGACACGACCGGCGCGGACTCCGGCGCCCCCGCCCGGACCTCCGACATCTCGCGCCGCCACGCCGTGCTGACCTCGCCGGACGGCGTGATCACCGTGGTCGGCGGCAAGCTCACCACCTACCGGCGCATGGCCGAGGACGCCGTCGACGCGGCCGTCGCCGCCCGGGGCCTGCCCGCCGGTCCGTCCACCACCGCGTCCGTACCGCTCGTCGGCGCGGCGTCACCGGAACGGCTCGGCCGGGTGTCCGCGCCCGCGCGCCTGATCCAGCGCTACGGCACCGAGGCACCCGTCGTCCAGGCGCCCGCCGCGAACGACCCCCGCCTCGCCGAACCCGTCCTGCCCGGCCATCCCGTCACCCGCGCCGAGCTGGTGTGGGCCGCTTCGCACGAGGGCGCGCTCGACGAGGCCGACCTCCTCGACCGGCGCACCCGCATCGGCCTGGTGCCGGACGACCGTACCGCCGCGCTGGAAGCCGCCCGTGAGGCGCTCGGGGAAGCCGCCGCCACCACGAGCTGAGCGGTCACAGGCCGAGCGGTCGACGCCCACCTCCGGCGGATCCCGGCCGGCGCGGGAGCCGGGGCTCCGTCGACCGGCGTGCCCGCCCGGCCACGTCGTTGGACACTCGACGCCGTCTGCGAAGCCGCCGCGGAACTGCTCGAGACCCTTCCGCCGGACCGGGCACTGCGCGCGTGGATGGACCGGTTCATCGACTACATGACCACGAAGATCGGGCTCGGTGACGCGATCCGCGCCGTGGTGGCCGCCGGCGGCAATCCCTTCGCGCACAGCCGGGAGCGCCTGGACACGGCGCTCGGGGCCCTGCTCGCCGCGACGGCTGCGGCGGGGCTGACCCGTCCCGAGGTCGACGCGGACGACGTGGTGATGTCCCTCAGCGGCATCGCCATGGTCGCGGGCGATCCGCAGCAGCGCGAGCAGGCGGCACGCATGATCGACCTGCTGTTCCAGGGCCTGCGGCCGCACGCCTGACGCACGTACGTGTGCCGGGCGGAAGGGAAGCGCGCGGAAAGATGCGCACGCCAAGGGGTGCGCCGGAAAAGGGGTTGACGCCCGTCCGCCTCCGACGGTCGGATGGCGCCCCATGACCACAGCACAGACGCGGCCCGGCCTGTACCCCGTCGACGACGACCTCGTACGGCGGCTCGTCGCCGGGCGGTTCCCCCGGTGGGCGGAGCTGCCGCTGGAGCGGTTTCCGTCCGGTGGCACGGTCAACGCGGTGTTCCGGCTGGGCGAGGGCATGGTCGTACGGCTGCCGCTGCTGGCCGGCGGAGCCGAGGACATGTCGCTGGAGCGGGAGTGGCTGCCCCGGCTCGCGCCCCTGCTGCCCACGGCCGTACCGGAGGTGCTCGGCGCCGGGGAGCCCGCCGAAGGCTATCCCTGGCGGTGGTCGGTGTACCGCTGGCTGGCCGGGGAGAACCCGCGGGCGGGTGCGCCGGCCGAACCGGCGCTGCTGGCCGAGGACTTGGCCGACTTCGTGGCGGCGATGCGGAGCGTCACCCTGCCCGGGGCGCCGCAGGCCTACCGCGGCGGCCCGCTCGCCGCGCTCGACGCGTCGACCCGGGCGGCGATCGCGGAACTGCGCGGGATCCCCGGGGAAGGCGTCGACTGCGACGCGGTGGCCGCCGTATGGGAGGAGGCGCTGGGGGCACCTGGCTGGGACGGGCCGCCGGTGTGGCTGCACGCCGACCTCATGCCGGGCAATCTGCTGGTGGACGCGAACGGCAGGCTGACGTCGGTGATCGACTTCGGGTGCATGGGCGTGGGCGACCCCGCCTGCGATCTGTTCCCGGCGTGGAATCTGCTGCCGGCCGGTGCACGGGAGGTCTTCCGCGAGGCGCTCGGCGTGGACGACGCCACCTGGACGCGCGGCCGGGCCCGCACGCTCTCGCAGGCGCTGATCGCGCTGCCGTACTACCGGACGACCAACCCGACGATGGCGGACACCGCCCGGCACGTGATCCGGGCGGTGCTGGGCGAGGCGTGACGGGTTCGGCACCCGGCAGCCCGGCTCAAGGGGCTGCCGGTTCGCCCACCCCACGGTGGATGTCACCGGTCAGCCGCGACAGCGGTCGCCCCGTGCCGTCCCACCGCGTCGCGATGATCTCCCCCGCGATCGAGACGGCCGTCTCCTGCGGTGTGCGGGCGCCGAGGTCCAGGCCGATCGGGGACCTCAGGCGGGACAGGTCGGCGTCGGTGACGCCCGCCTCGCGCGGGCGGCGTGTCCGGTCGCCGTGGGTACGGCGGCTGCCCATCACGCCGATGTACCCGGCGCGGGTGCGCAGCGCCGCGAGCAGCAGCGGGATGTCGAACTTCGGGTCATGGGTGAGGACGCACACGACGGTCCGCTCGTCCACGTCCGTCCGGGCGAGGTACTCGTGGGGCCAGGCGCACACCACCTCGTCGGCGCCGGGGAAGCGCTCGGGCGTGGCGAAGACCGGGCGGGCGTCGCAGACCGTCACCCGGTAGCCCAGGAAGGCGCCCATCCCGGCAGTGGCGGCCGCGTGGTCGATGGCCCCGAAGACGAGCATGCGCGCGGGCGGGCGGAACGACTCGACGAACAGGGCGACTTGGTCCATGCGCCGCTGTCCCTCGGCGCCGATGTGCCGTACGGCCGTGCGGCCCCGGGCGAGCAGCCCCCGGGCCTCCTCGGCGGCGGCGCGGTCCAGATCCGGGTGGCCGAGCGAGCCGTACGTCCCGTCCTCCGTGACGGTGAGCCGGGCGGCCGGCGGCGCGGCACCGCCGATCACGGTGGCGACGGCGACGGGCTCGTCCCGGTCGAGGCGGTCCAACAGACGGTTCAGGCCCGTGTCGTGCGGGTCCTGTGCCCGGACCAGGACCTCCAAGGTGCCGCCGCAGGTCAGACCGACCGCGAACGCGTCGTCGTCGGCGATGCCGTACGTGTGCAGCCCGGCCTTGCCCGTCGCCAGCGCCTCGGCGGCGGCCTCGTACACCGCGCCCTCGACACAGCCGCCGGACACGCTGCCGATCACCCGCCCGTCCGGGGTCACCGCCAGCGCCGCGCCCGGCTGCCGGGGTGCGCTGCCGCGCACCGCGACGACGGTGGCGAGGGCGAACGGCGTTCCCGCGGCCGCCAGTTCGCGCAGCTGCGGCAGGATCTCACGCACCGGCCGCCGCCTCCTCGGCCCGGGCCGCGCCGAGCTGTCCCCGCCAGCGGGTATAGAGGGTGTGGGGTACACCGACGACGTCCAGGACCTTGCCCGCCACGAAGTCCGTCATCTGCCGTACGTCGTGGGAGCCCGCGTAGAAGCCGGGTGAGGCGGGCAGCACGACCGCTCCCTCGCCGGACAGGTCGGCCATCTGCTGGAGCGTGACGCGACGCAGGGGTGTCTCCCGTACGACGAGGACCAGCATCCGGCGCTCCTTCAGGGTGACGTCGGCCGCGCGCTGGATCAGGTCCTTGCTCATACCGGTGGCGATGCCCGCGACGGCGGCCGTGGTCGCCGGCACCACGATCATGCCCCGGGTCGGATAGCTGCCGCTGGCCGGTCCGGCGGTGAAGTCGTTCTCCTTCCAGACGCGCATGTCACCGACGTCCCGCCCGATGAACTCCTTGACGTCCATGTGCCACCGCGCCTCGCGGAAGGTCAGTCCGGTCTCGTCGAGCAGGGGCAGCCGGGCCGCTCTGCTGACCACGAGGTCCACCGCCTCGCCCGCGTCGAGCAGGCCGCGCAGGACGGCCGCCGCGTACGGCGTGCCGCTCGCCCCTGTGATGCCCACGACCCACGGGGTCCTGGGTGTGGTTGGCTGGTGATCCATGGCGGGGCCTTTCATGACGGGCGTCTCACCAAGCGGCAGCGAGGCGGTGCTCGGGAGTGGCGGTGGACGGATCGGCGACGTGGCCGGCGCGCGAGCACGGCGAGCTGACGGCCGGCGAGCGGGAGATCCTGCGGGTGCTCGGCCGCTCGCAGGACCTGGACAGCGTCGGTGACGAGATCCTGGTCTCGATCGGCGCCGCGATCATCGAGGGCCGGCTCCAGCCGGGCGACGATCTCAACTCTGTCGAGCTGGCCCGCCGGTTCCACAGCAGCCGTACCCCGGTGCGCGAGGCCCTCGCCGTCCTGGAGCGGGAGGGCCTCGTGGAGATCGTCGCCCGGAAGCGGCCCCGGGTACGGCGCCTCGGCATCGAGGAGGTCCGCGACATATACGAGCTGCGCGGCGAGCTGTACGGTCTGGTGAGCCGGCGGATCGTCGAGCACTGCACGGACACCCAGCTCGAAGAACTGGCCGCCGTGCAGGCCCGGTTGGAGGAGGCGGCCGCGGCCGGAGACCTCGACCGGTACTTCTGGCACAACGTCGAGTTCCGCAACACCGAGGCCCGGCTCGCGGCGAACGACATCGTGCGGGGCGTGCTCGACTCCGTCGGGATCAGGACCCTCCAGCTGCGGCATCTGAGCCTGTCGCTGCCGGGTCGCCTGGACACCTCCCTGGCCGACCACCGCCGGCTGATGCAGGCGTACGCCGACCGGGAGGCCGAGCTGGCGGCGGCGCTCACTCGGTCCATCGTGCGCCGGGGCCTGGCCGCGGTGGAACGCTCGGGCTGGACGGGCTTCCCGGACTGACCCCCTCGGCGCCGAGGAAGCGCCCGGCTCCGAACAGGGTCGCCCGCTCCTCGCCGTCGATTTTCAGCGCGTCCAGGGCGTCGGCCGGGCCGTCCGTCCGCATCGGGAACGGATAGTCGCTGCCGAGCAGCACACGCTCCGGGCCCGCGAAGTCCAGCAGGTGCCGCAGCGCGTCGTCGTCGTGCAGGACGGTGTCGTAGAAGAGCTGTCCGAGCAGGTCGCGGGGGCTGCGGACGCCCCGGGCGCGGAACTGCGGGGGCGCCGCGGTGTAGCCCCGCTGGAGGCGGCCGATCTGGTACGGCACGAAACCGCCGCCGTGCACGAGCAGCACCCTGAGGCCGGGCCGCCGTTCCAGGACGCCGCCGAGCAGCAGCGCGGCCGCCGCGAAGGTCGTCTCGGCCGGGTTGCCGACGAGGATGTGCAGGAACAGGCGCCGGTGCCGGTCGGGCACGTCGAGTTCGGCGGGGTGCACGATCACCGGGACGCCGAGATCCTGGGCGGTGTCCCAGAAGGGGTCCAACGAGGGGTCGTCGAGGCCGAGTTCACCGATCCGGGCGCCGATCTGCACGGCCGAGTGGCCGAGTTCGGTGACGGCGCGCCGGAGTTCGGCGGCCGCGTAGCCGGGATGCTGGAGCGGGACGGCCGCGGCGGCGAGGAAACGGTCGTGGCCGGTGAGGAGTCGGGCCGCCGAGTCGTTCTGGACACGGGCCAGCCAGAGGCCGTCCTCGGGGTCGAGTTCGTATCCTGCGAGGTCCATCCACGGGGCCACGAGCTGGACGTCGACTCCGGCCGCGTCCATCCAGGCCAACCGGGTGGACACGTCCGTGAGTTGGGGCAGAAGGGGCAGTCCGCTCGGACGGCCCGCGACCTCGACACGGGTGACCGGCTTCCCGGCCACCTCACCCGTGACGAGGCGGACGTGGTGAGCCGCTCCCTCCTCCCTGATCCGTTCGACGGCGTACGTGCCGACGTGGTGGGCGTGGATGTCGACGACGTGCGTCGTGGTCATGCGCGTTCTCCGACCGTCTCGCCCGCCGCCCGGTCGAGCAGCGCGGTGAGCGCGTCGACCACGACGGCGGGGTTCTCCAGGGGGGTGAGGTGCCGGGTGCCGGGGACGACCGTTGCGGGGCCGTCGCCGATGAGCCGGGCGAGCACCCTGGCCATCTCCGGCGGTGTCGCGCCGTCGTCCTCTCCGACCAGGACGGCCGCCGGATTCGGGATGGCCGGGGCCGAGTCGCGCAGATCGGCCCGGCCGAGCATGGCGCAGGTGGCCTCGTAGCAGTCCACGTCGTTGGCGGTGAACACCTCGGTCAGCCGGGCCATCAGCTCGGGTTCGGCGGCGCGGAAGGCGTCGCCGAACCAGCGGGTGAGCTGGAAGGGAATCAATGAGGCCAGTCCCTTGTCGCGGGCCGCCGTGGCGCGGGCGGCCCAGTCCTCCGGTGCGGTCGGCCCGTACCAGGCGGTGGTGTCGACGAAGAGCGCGGCCTGGGTACGGGCGGGGTGGGCGGCGGCGAACGCCTGGGCGACGCAGCCGCCCATGGAGCAGCCCGCGACGGCGGTGTCCGGCCAGCCCAGGTGGTCGAGGAGGTCGACGAGGTCGTCGGCGAACCGCCCTGTGGTGTAGGGGCCGTTGGGGCGCCCGGACCTGCCGTGGCCGCGGCAGTCGTACGTCACCATCTCCACGCGTCCCGCGAGCGCGGCCGTGACCCCGGACCACAGGGAGCGGTCGAGGGCCAGGCTGTGGACGAAGGCGATGCGGGGTGCTCCGGCGGGAGCCGGATGCAGGGTGTACGAGAGGGTGACGCCGTCCCGGGTCCGGGCCTGACCGTCGCGGGTCGTGGCGGTCATCGGTCTTCTCCCTCAGGGGCTTCGGCGCGACGGATCGCGCTGATCAGGGCGCGCCGCGAGAACTCGGCGATCATCCGGGTCTTGTAGGCGGCGGAGCCCGTGACGTCGCTGTACGGGGTGGTGCCGGCCGCCGCGCGATCGGCGGCTGCCGCCACGAGGTGCCGATCGGGGCGAACACCGGTCAGTCCCATGAGGTCGACGGCGACCGGGCCACCGGCCACCGAGCCGACCGCGAGGGCCAGCTGCCGTACGGTGCCGTCCTCGGCGAGGGCTACGGCCGCGGCGACGTTGACGCAGGCGTATTCCCAGACGCCGCGCACCAGGAACTTCTCGTAGGCCGAACCCGTGCGGGCGGTGGGCAGCGGGAGCCGTACGTGCTCGATCAGTTCGTCGGGGCGCAGCCGGTCCGCTTCCGTGACGGCGAGGGTGCGGGCGCCGGTCGCGCCGCGTACGGCGAGTGCGGCGCCGACGGCGGTGAGCGCCACGGGTGGGTCGTGGCTCTCGTCGCGGGCGGCGATGTTGCCGCCGAGGGTGACCAGGCGGCGGATACGACCGGTGGCGACGGAGCCCGCCGCCTCGGTCACGACGGGCCAGAGCCGGGCGAGCCGTTCGTCGGCGGCGAGGGCACCGAGCCGGACGCCGGCGCCGATGGTGACGTGCTCGGCGTGCACGGTGATGTCGCCGAACCCGGGCAGTCCCGCGACGGACACCAGCTTGGCGGCGGCCGGAGCGAGGTGGTCATGCCGCCGCAGCACGTGCGCCACACCGCCGCCGACGGGCGCGGCGTCACCGCCGGCGAGCATCCGCAGGGCCTCGTCGAGGGTGCGGGGGGTGAGCAGGGCGGCGGGGGCGGTCGTGGTCGTGTCGACGGGCAGGGACCCAAAGCCGAGGGTGGTCATCGCGGACGGCCTTCCTGGGTGGCGCGACGTAGGGGGCGGTGGAAGCCGAGGGTCGTCGACGCTCTTCGCCTCCGGGGGTGGCACCGGGGGCGTTGGATGTCGAGGATCGTCATCGTCCGTCGCCTCCCTCGGCCGCCGGGGCGGTGGATGTCGAGGATCGTCATCGCTCGTCGCCTCCCTCGATGCCGCCGGGGCGGTGGACGTCAAGGATCGTCATCGTCCGTCGCCCTCCTCGCCGGTGTCGGAGGTGGTCCGTACCGAGTCTTCGTCCCGCATCCCCCAGTAGATCTTCTCGGCGGTGATGGGGAGTTCATGGACCCGGACGCCCACCGCGTCGGCCACCGCGCTCGCGATGATCGAGGGGACGGGATCGAGGGCGATCTCGCCGACGCCCTTGGCGCCGAAGGGTCCGGTCGGCTCGTACGAGTCGGCGAACTCCACGTGCAGCTGGGGCATGACGCCCGCCGTGGGCAGTTTGTAGTCGGAGAAGTTGGGGCGGGTCGGGGCACCGTCCCGCCAGTCGAAGCGTTCCGTCAGCGCCATGCCGAGGCCCTGGGCGATCGCGCCCTCGACCTGGCCCTCGGCCAGCGGTGGATTGAGCACCGTCCCGCAGTCGACCACCGCGGCCAACTCCAGGACGGTCACCGCGCCGGTCGCCGGATCGACCTCCACCTCGGCGGCCTCGGCGACGAAGTTGTAGGCGCCGGACTCATTGCCGTACCGGTTCCCGTCGGGGAACTCGGAGGGGTTGTCGAACGAGCCGATGCCGACGATCGGCCGGCCGTTCGGCCGGTACAGCTCGGCACGCACGATCCTGCCCACCGGTGCGCTCACCGGGCCCTCTCCGTCGGCCCCGGCCGGTGCGTGCACAGTGCCGTTCTCCACCCACAACTGGGCGGCGGGCCGACCGAGTTGGCGGGCGGCCGACTCCAGCAGACCTTGGCAGGCCTGTTCTGCCGCCCGCTTGACCGCGTTGCCCGCGACATAGGTGACCCGACTCGCGAGCGCGCCGAGTGCGTGCGTGGCGAGGTCGGTGTCGGGGCGGGTCACGGAGACGTCCGCGACGGGCAGGCCGAGTTCGGCGGCGGCGATCTGCGCGAGGGTGGTGCGCGCCGGTGCCGATCTCGCCCTCGCCGACGATGACCGTGGCGCGTCCGTCCTCCGTGAGCCGGACGATCGCGGAGCTGCCGTCATAGTCGCCGAAGCTGCGCCGGCCCGAGACATGGACGCTCACGCCCATCGCCAGGCCCCGGTTGGGCTTGCGCGCGGCGCGCTTCGCCTCCCAGTCGATGGCCTTGGCGGCCTTGCTGATGCACTGCTTCAGCTCGCAGCTGCTGATCCGGTGGTTGTGCGGGGAGACACTGCCGGACTCGACGGCGTTGAGCAGGAACAGGTCCGGTACGTCGATGCCGAGCTTCTCGGCGGCCAGGTCCCAGGCCTGTCCGACCGCCCAGTCCGCCGACGGGTTACCGAAGCCGCGCAAGGCGCCCGTGGGTTCGAGGTTGGTGTACACGAGTCGCGAACGGGCACGTACGGCCCGGTAGTTGAACAGGGCGTCGTGCCGGACGGTCGCCGCACCGAGGACGGCCTGCGCCTTGCCGGTGTAGGCGCCGTTGTCGGCGATCACCTCGATGTCCTTTGCGGTGACCAGGCCGTCCTTGGTGAAGCCAAGCCGGACGGTGTAGCGCATCGGGATGCGCGGGCGGCTGGCGAGGAACTCCTCCTCGCGGGTGTTCACGAGCTGCACCGGCCGACCGGCCCTGCGGGCGAGCAGCGCGCAGATGACGGAGGTGTTGTCGTCGCCGGACTTGCCGCCGAAGCCGCCGCCGATCTCGGTCTGTACGACCCGTACGGCGCGCAGCGGCAGCCCGAGCGCGGTGGCGTACCGCTGGCGGGCCAGGAACGGGGTCTGGGTGTTGACCCACAGGCTGACCCGGTCCTGGGACCACTCGGCCGTGCAGCCGATGGTCTCGAGGGAGCCGTGCCACTGCCGGGTGGTCTGCCAGGTGCCCTCCACGATCACGTCGCTGCGGTCGAACCAGGCGTCCGCGCCGCCGCGGTCGAAGCCGAACTCATGGGCGACGTTGCCGGGAGCGTCGCCGTGGACCAGGGGCGCGCCCTCGGCGAGCGCCTCGTCCAGAGAGAGGACGGCGGGCAGCACCTCGTACTCGACGCGGATGAGGCCTGCGGCCAGGCGGGCGGTCTCGGGGTCGCGGGCGGCGACCGCGGCGACCTCGTCACCGACGTACCGGACGCGGTCGACGGCGAGGGGGTAGAGGTCGGGGCGGAAGGCGCCCCACTTCACTCCGGCGGTGTCGGCGCCGGTGACGACGGCGTGCACGCCGGGCAGCCGCTCCGCACGTGAGGTGTCGACGTTCAGGATGCGGGCCGAGGCGTACGGGGAGCGGACTACGGCGCCGTGCAGCATGCGGGGCGCCCAGTTGTCGCCGGCGTACACCGCGCGTCCGGTGACCTTCTCGACGGCGTCGATGCGCTCTACGGGACTGCCGATGACGGGCGGCAGCACGGTCCGGTCCAAGTCGGTCGCGGTGACGGGGAGTTCGGCGGTGGACATCAGCGCGCCTCCCTGGCGACGCGGGCCGCCCGCTCCAGCTCGACGGCCTCGCGGGCCGAGTCGAGGATCTTCACGTAGCCGGTGCAGCGGCAGTAGTTGCCGTCGACCGTCTCCCGCAGGCGTTCCTCGCCGGGGTCGGGGTCCTCGTCGAGCAGGGCGCGCAGGGCCATCACATGGCCGGGGGTGCAGAAGCCGCACTGGAGTCCCGAGCACTTGACGAAGGCGTTCTGCACGGGGTCGAGGCCGTCGGGTCCGCCGAGTCCCTCGACGGTGCGGACATCGCGTCCTTCGACGAGGCCGGCCATCTGGACACAGGAGGGCACGGCCTCGCCGTCGACGACGACCGTGCAGGCTCCGCAGTAGCCGATCGCACAGCCCGACTTGGTACCGGTCAGGCCGAGGTCGCCCCGCAGGACGTCGAGCAGGGGCACGGTCGGGTCCTGGACGTGGATCTCCACGTCCTCCTGGTTGAGACGGAATCGCAGGGGTAGGGACATGACCTTCCTTGCCTCGGGTTCGCTTGCGTGTGTGTCGTGGGGGCTGAACGGGATCAAGGGGTCGGTCATGGTTCTTCTCCGGTCCATCCCGAGCGTTCGATCGCCGTGTGACCGGCGCGGACCAGTGACTGGGTGAGCGCGGAGGCGAGTTCGGCGTCCCGGTCCTCGTACGCCTGCAGGAGGCGGGCGTGGTCGCGCACGGACGGTTCGAGCCGGCCGGGCTGGGCGAGGCTGAGGTGGCGCAATTGCAGGGCGCGCAGTCCCAGCGAGTCGAGCACGCGGCGCAGGGTGGCGTCGCGGGCGATGTCCGCCTCGGTGTTGCGGAACTGCACGTTGATCCAGAAGTAGCGGTCCACGTCGTCGTCCGCGGCCGCGGCCTCCAGGGCGCGCTGGTGACCGCGCAGGGTCTCCAGGTCGGCCTCGCCGGCCTTCTGGACGACGGCCCGGCTGACCAGGGCGTACAGCTCGGCCCGCAGGTTGTACAGCTCCCTGACCTCGCGCAGCAGCAGCCGGGCCACGCGGGGCCTGCGGCGGGCGGTGATCTCGACGAACCCTTCCCGCTCCAGGACGAGCAGGGCCTCGCGCACCGGGGTGCGGCTGCTGCTGAACGACCGTGCCAGGTCGACGGAGCTGAGGTCGTCACCCGGCGAGAGGCGGCCCTCGATGATCTCGGTCGCGACGGCGAGGGCGATCTCGTCGGCGATGCTCGGCACGGCGGCGCCGCGGCCGAAGGTGCGGCTGAGTTCGAGCTGCCGGGCCGCCTCACCCACCGGCATCCGGACAGGCGGTGTGGGGGGGTGCCGTGTCCGCCGTCACCATGCGCCGCCCAGGACGTCGGGCCAGCGCCGGGTGACGTGGTCGAGGAGTTCACGGCTGGCCTCGGCGACCTTCGGGAAGGTCTCGAGCCGGGTCCAGGGCCGGCAGGCGTCGATGACGGCGCGGGTGTTGAAGGGCGGAGCGCCCTGTTCGCGCAGCGGGTCGACGCGGCTGCCCCAGGTCTGCCGCATGGTCTCGATGTCGTCGGCCGGGTCGGTGCGGGTGCACATCGCCCAGACGACGTCATTGAGGCTGCGCGGGTCGACATCGGGGTCCACGACGACCACGAACTTGTTCATGTACGCGGCCGACGGCAGCTGGGCGGCGAGATATCCGGCCTGCCGGGCGTGACCGGCGTACTGCTGCCTGATCGCGACAGCGAGCAACTGGCGTCCGCCGCCCGCCTCGTGGGCCCAGACGCCCTCGACGCCGGGCAGGCCCGTGCGGACCAGGGCGTCCTGGATCATCGCGGACTTCATGACGCTGCGCATGTACGAGTAGTCGTGCGGCGGTTTGCCGGGCGGCGCGCCGAGCTGGATCGGGTCGTCGCGATGGTAGACGCGCCGCACGTCGAGGGTGAGGACGGGTTCGGTGCCGCCGCTGTAGTAGCCGGTCCACTCGCCGAACGGGCCCTCCTGCTCCCGCCGGTCCGGGTAGAGCCAGCCCTCTACGGCGAGTTCGGACGTGGCCGGGACCGGCAGTCCGGTCAGCTCGCCGCGTACGACGTCGACGGGGCGGCCGAGCACCACGCCCGCGTACTCCAACTCGGAGATTCCGCCGGGCACTTCGGTCCCGGCGACGACGAGGAGAAGTGGGTCGTGGCCGAGGGAGACGGTCACCGGGGCGCGGCCCTCGCGGGCGAACCAGGCGCGCACATGGGCGGCGCCGTGCTTGCCGGCCTCCATGTTGATGCTGGCGGCACGCCCGTCGTTCTGCACCTGCATCCGGTAGGCGCCCGCATTGAGGACGCCGGTGTCGGGGTCGGTGGTGAAGACGGCGCAGCCGGTGCCGATGTACCGGCCGCCGTCACCCTCGTGCCACTTCGGCACGGGGAAGTCGAGGAGGTTCACGTCGTCGTCGCGCACGACGTTCTCGAACACCGGCCCGGTCTCCACCTCGCGCACCGGGTAGCGGGAGGCGTTCTCCGCCCACTCCCCCGGTTTGCTGCGCAGGGTCTCGACGAGGGCGCGGTCGTCGAGGCCGGTGCCGAGGCGCAGGGTCATGCCCAGGCGGCGGGCGTTGCCCATGGACGCGGTCAGGACGCGCTGTCCGGGCCGGTGGCCGACGACGTCGTCGAAGAGCAGCGCGGGCGGTGAGGGGCGCTTGTAGTTGACCTCTGAGGCGGCCCCTATCTCCTTGTCCCAGTGGGCGCCGGAGATCCTTCTGACCTCGCCGAGTCTGTCGGCCAGATCCAGCCAGCCGCGCAGGTCGTCGATGTCGTCGAGCGACGTCATGTCACTCACCTCCCGTCCGGTAGAGCGAGTCGATGAAGCCGGACTTCTGCAGCCGGTCCACATAGGAGTTGTCGATGAAGGCGCCGGTGTCCTTCGGCATCGTCCCGATGCCCTTGGCGACGGTGGCGGCGAACGCGTCGTGGACCAGGGCGGGGTCGACGCGGGGTGTCTTCGCCCACATCGGGTCGAAGAAGTCGTACGAGTACTCGGCGAGGGCAGGGCTGCTGACGCCGCTGTGCTTCATGATGCTCTGGAGGGCGGCGGCCTTGTCGTTGTGGAGCAGGGCGAGGCATTCGGCCTCTGACTTCACGAACGCGGTCACGGCCTTGCGGTTGACGTCGAGGTAGTCGGACTTGACGGTGTAGGCGTTCGCAGCGGCGGGCAGCCCCGTGAAGTCCATGACCTCGCAGGCGAGCGAGAACGAGCCGGAACGGCGTGACCAGTGGCCGAGCCTGAGGTCTTCGACGACCAGTTTTCGTCGTGAGGGGTGCACGGATACCTCCTCCGGAACGGGGAACGATCAGCACCGCCGACACAAAGTGTCGACATTCGGATTCAAGCAGCGCCCCGTGGTCATGTCCAGATGATTACTTCCATGGGTCCGTCAAGTTCCATCACTCCCCCGCTTCACAAAGTGTCGACACTCACGGAGAGCGAACGAGAGCGCGAGGTGACCGATTAACGCCGTGGAGCCTTGGTATAATGGTATGACATTAATGAAGGGTCGAGAGGGGTCACGCAATGACGGGCGGAACGCTCATCGTCGGCGCCAGCCAGGCCGGACTCCAACTGGCTGTCTCCCTACGACAGTTGGGGGACACCGAACCGATCACGCTGGTGGGCGAGGAGCAGTTCCCGCCGTATCAGCGGCCGCCCTTGTCCAAGGAGTTCCTCGCCGGGAAGGCCGATCTCGAGTCGCTGGCCTTCCGCGCCCCCTCCTACTACGCCGACAACGGCATCGACCTCGTCAGCGGTGAGCGCGTCACCGACGTCGCCCTCTCCCCCGGCGGCCGCCCCGGCGCCGGGGTCGCGACGACCGCCGGCGGGCGCGCCCTCGCCTTCGACCGGCTGGCGCTGACCGTCGGCGCCGGCCCCCGGCGACTGTCCGCCCCGGGCGCGGACCTCGACGGCATCTGCTATCTCCGCGACCGCGAGGACGCGCTGGACCTGCGAGTGCGGCTGGACGCCGCCTCCAAGGTCGTGGTGGTGGGCGGTGGATTCATCGGCCTCGAGGCGGCGGCGGTGGCCCGCTCGCTCGGCAAGGACGTCACCGTCATGGAGGCGGCGCAGCGGCTCCTGTCCCGGGCGGTCGCCCCGGTCGTCTCGGAGTTCTACCGGCAGGCCCATCGCCGCCGGGGCACGACGGTCCAGCTGTCGGCCGCCGTCACGGGATTCGACGGCGCCGACGGGAAGGTCACCGCGGTGCGCCTGGCCGACGGCTCCGCGCTGCCGGCCGACCTGGTGCTCGTCGGGGTCGGCGTGGTCCCGCGCACCGAACTGGCCGAACGGATGGGGCTGGTGTGCGACGGGGGCATCGTCGTCGACGAGCGGGCCCGCACGAGCAATCCGCACGTGACCGCCGCCGGGGACTGCACCGTCCAGCCGCATCCGCTGACAGGGGTCGGCCGGGTGCGTCTCGAGTCCGTGCAGAACGCCGTCGCCCAGGCCACGGCCGCCGCCGCGGCCCTGCTCGGCAGACCCGCCCGGGCGGCGGCGGTGCCCTGGTTCTGGTCGTTCCAGGGCGACCTGAAGCTGCAGATCGCGGGGCTGTCGACCGGTTACGACGAGCACGTGGTGCGGGGCGAACCGGACAGCGAGCGGTTCTCCGTCCTGTACTACCGGCAGGGCCGGCTGCTGGCGATCGACGCCGTCAACAGCCCCGCCGACTACATGGCCGTACGCAAGGCCCTCACCGACGGGGCGACCGTCCCGGCGGCCACGGCCGGCGACACCTCCGTGCCCCTCAAGACCCTGCTGGCCGCCCCCCGCCGGGACGCGGTGCCCTCCAGCTGACGGCACGGCGGCCCCGCGAACCGGCAGTCCGCGGGGCCGAGGGCGGCCTGGTCCAGCGTGATCGCGGTGACGTCGGGCAGCATGTCGTGCGCCGCGGAGAAGGCGAGGGTGCCGCGCAGGTCGTGCGGGGAGCCGGAGGGGTTCGCCGCCACGTGCAGCCGATTGAGGATCATGGGCTGGGTGGGCAGTGTGATCGGTTCGGGGCCGTAGCCCAGCAGCATCAGCGTGCCGTCGGGCGCGAGACCGCCGAGGGTGACGGCGGCCGCCCCGGTCGACGGGCCGCGTTGAGGATCAGGTCGGCGCCCCCGTCCCAGGCCTTCAGGGCCTCGGCCGGGTCGGACTCCTGGGTGGCGACGGACAACTCGGCGCCCATCGCCTTCGCCTGGCCTCACCGCGCCGCGAGCGCCCCACGACGGCGACGCGGGCGCCGGCTGGAACGCCGTGTGGAACGCCGCCCCCCGGCCCGACGGCACCCGGCTCCCGCACGGCCCGGACGTGCACGACATGGAGGAGATCCTCGTGTACGTCCGGGGGGGCCAGGGCGTGGTGCTCGTCCCGGCCCCGGTGGCGGCCGTCTTCCCGCGGGACGACATCACCTGCGTCCCCGTCGCCGACGTGCCCCCCGGCCGGGTCGGCCTCACCCGGGACGACGCCCGGCCCTCGCCGCTCGTCGCGGCCTTCGGGACGGCCGCCTGGTCCCTGATGCGGAAGGGAAGTTGAGGCCGCCGGCCGTGGAAATGCCGGGCGCGGCCGGTCAGATGACGGCCGCTTCGAGGGACTCGGGGGCGAACAGTTCCTCCGGCTGCCACAGCCGCTCGGACAGCCCCTGTTCGTGGTGGTAACGCAGGAACGTCGTCAGCGGCTCGCGGTTCCCCGCCACGCCGTAGGACCAGTAGTCGCGGCCCAACAGAGCCCTCGCCTCCTCCAGTTGGGGGGTGAGCCAGGGCAGCATGAAGCGCAGGGCCGAGGTGTCGTACAGGTTCTCGTACGCCAGGTCCCGCGCCGTCAGCAGGGCCTTGTAGAGAGACTGCGCGACCCAGGGGTGGCGGTCGTACACGTCCCGCCGGATCACCACGACGTGCATGATCGGGAAGATGCCGGTCGCCGCGTAGTACTCCTTCTCGGCGACGACCACGTCCGGGAAGACGCGGCGCACGCGCGGGTCCCCGGCGACGAACGGGCTCGGCACCCGGGGCGTGCACAGGGCGTCGATCTCGCCCTCGGCGAGCATCGCGGCGAGGGTGCGGTCCTCGGGGATCCGTGCGACGCTCAGCGAGTCCGGCAGGTCGACGCCCGCCTTCTCGACGCGCCCCGGGGTCTCCTGCCCGCCGGTGAAGTAGCTGACGGAGTCGACGGGCACGTCGTGCCGGTCGGCCAGGATGCCGCGCATCCACACACACGCCGTCAGCTGGAACTCGGGCGTGCCGATGCGCTTGCCGCGCAGGTCCTCGGGCTCGGTGATGCCGGCGTCGGCGTGGCAGTAGAGCGAGCCGTGGCGGAACATGCGCGAGGTGAAGACCGGCAGGGCGACGAAGGGTGAGGGGTCGGTGCGCAGCGACAGGACGTACGAGGACAGCGACAGCTCCGCCACCTCGAACTCCTGGTGGCGCATCATCCGGAAGAACGTCTCCTCGACGGGCAGCCGCAGATAGGTGAGGTCGATGCCGTCGGGGCGGACGGTGTCCTCCGCCAGGGCGCGGGTGCGGTCGTAGTCGCCGCAGGCGAAGGTGAGGGGGAGTCGGGCCATGGTGCGGCTACCTGCCTTCCGCGGTCAGTCGGGCGTCCAGACGGGGGTACACGCGGCGGGCGTTGGCCTCGAAGACGTGGTGCCGCTCGGCGTCGGTGAGTCCGGCCCGGTCGAGGTACTGCTTGGTGTCGTCCCAGGCGATGCCGGTCGCCGGGTCGACTCCGCGCACCGCGCCCAGCATCTCCGAGGCGAAGAGGATGTTGTCGGCGCCGACGACCCGGTGCAGCAGGTCGATGCCGGGCTGGTGGTAGACGCAGGTGTCGAAGAAGACGTTGTCCGCGAGGTGTTCCGCCGGGTCGGGGCGGCCCATGCGCATGGCCAGGCCCCGGTAGCGGCCCCAGTGGTACGGGACCGCGCCGCCCCCGTGCGGGATCACGAAGCGCAGGGCCGGGAACCGGTCGAACAGATCGCCCTCGACGAACTGCATGAACACCGAGGTGTCCGCGTTGAGGTAGTGGGCGCCGAGGGTGTGGAAGCTCGGGTTGCAGGATGTCGAGACATGGACCATCGCGGGGACGTCCAGCTCGGTCATCGCCTCGTAGAGCGGGAACCAGTACGGGTGGGTCAGCGGCGGTGAGGTCCAGTGGCCGCCGGACGGGTCGGGGTTGAGGTTGCAGCCGACGAAGCCGAGCGTCTCGACGCACCGGTGCAGCTCGGCGACCACGTCGTCCAGTCCGCCGCCCGGGGTCTGCGGCAACTGGCAGACCCCGGCGAAGTGTCGCGGGAACAGCCCGACGACGCGGTGGACGAGGTCGTTGCTCGCGCGGGCCCAGTCGCGTGCGGTGGCGGCGTCCGGCACATGGTGTTCCATGCCGGACGCCTTCGGCGAGAAGAGCATGAGGTCGCCGCCGCGCTCGCGGAGCAGTTTGAGCTGGTTGTTCTGGACGCTCTCGCGGATCGCGTCGTCGCTGATGGCGGCGGGCGGCGGCGCGGGCCGGGACGGGTCGTCCAGACGGACCAACTGGGCGTCGCGGAAGGCCTGGTGGCCGGGCGGGGTGGTCGTGTAGTGGCCGTGGATGTCAATGATCACCGGGTCGGCTCCTGATCGACATAGGTCAGGCCCTTGCGAGCGAGCCGCTCACGCATCGCATTGACGTCGAGGCTGAGTTCGCCGCTCGCGTAGCGCTTGCGGCTCGCGGCCTCCTTCTCCTCGCGGGCGCGGGCCGCCGCGAGCACGGTGGCCGCGGTGGCGCGCGGCACGGCCACCGCGCCGTCGTCGTCGGCCACGATCACATCGCCGGCCTCGATCCGCTGGCCGCCACACACGATAGGGGTGTTGACGTCGCCGAGGGTCTCCTTGACGGTGCCGAACGCGCTGATGTGCCGGGCCCAGACGGGGAAGCCCATGCGCTGGAGTTCGGCCACGTCGCGGCAGCCGGCGTCGATGACCAGGCCGCGCACACCGCGCGCGGCGACGGCGGTGGCGATGAGGTCGCCGAAGTACCCGGCCTCGGACGGGGATGTGGGGGCGACGACCAGGACGTCCCCCTCGCGGCACTGCTCCACCGCGACGTGCAGCATCCAGTTGTCGCCGGGCGGCACGCTGACGGTGACGGCCGTGCCGGCGATGTGCGCGCCGGCCCAGACCGGGCGCAGCGCGGGGTCGATGAGACCGGTGCGGCCCTGGGCCTCATGGACAGTGGCGACGCCGAATCCGGCAAGGGCGTCGACGGTCGCGCGCTCGGCGCGGCGGGAGTTGCGGACGACGATGCTCATGCGGCCGCCCAGGGCAGCAGGGAGACGTGGACGGCGTCCTCGCCGGTCTCGCCGCCGACGGTGCGGATGGCGCGGTCGGCCTCGGCGAGCGGGAAGCTGTGGGTGCTGAGCTTCTCCAGCGGGAAGCGGCCCGACGCCAGCTGTTCCAGGGCGAGTTCGCAGGACCGGTAGCTGTGGCCGCGGGCGCTCTTGAGGGCGATGGACTTCTCGGTGAGCTTCTTCAGCGGGAAGTCGGGGAAGGCGGCGAGTTCGCCCTGGACGACCATGGTGCCCTCGCGCCGCTTGAGGGCGTCGATGCCGAGCAGAACGGGCGCGGTGCCGGCCCCGGCCGTGCAGTCGAGGACGACGTCGACGCCGCGTCCGCCGGTGAGGTCCAGGACGCGGGTGGGGGCGTCCTCCCGGGTCACGTCGATCACGTGGTCGGCGCCCAGCTCCTGGGCCAGGGACAGCCGGGCGGCGTCCCGGGTCGTACCCGTGACGATGATCTTCGAGGCGCCGGCCTGTTTGCAGGCGACCACCTGGGACAGGCCCTGCTGGCCGGGGCCCTGGATCAGGACCGTGGTGGCGTACCCGACGCCGGCCGTGACCAGCGCCCACTCGATGCCGTTCGACAACGGCGTGACCAGGCCGGCGAGTTCGGCCGAGACACCGTCGGGCACCCGGTGGGTCACCGAGTTCCAGGGCAGGAAGAGGTACTGCGCGAAGCCGCCCCACAGGTGGTACGGGTTGTTCGCGGAGGTGTAGCCGTAGCGCCGGGCGTCCGGGTTGGTGCGCCAGTCGGTGGCCTCGCAGTGGCGGTACTCGCCCTGGTGGCACCACTCGCAGCGGTAGCAGCCGACATAGTGCTCCACGAAGACACGGTCACCCTCGGCGAGGCCCTTGCGCTCGGTGAAGGCACGCCCTGCCTTCGCGATGACACCGACGTTCTCGTGTCCCATGATCACCGGATCGGTGAAGGGCGGCTTGCCGTACATCTTCACGTCCGTGCCACAGATCCCGGCGACCTCCACCTTCAGCAGGGCTCCGTCGTCGGGTATGTCCGGCATCGGGAACTCCCGTAGCTCGGTCCGGCCCGGCGCCGTTCTCACCGCTGCCAGCACGTGCTCCGCCATGGCGTCGTCTCCTCACGTTGGGGACCGTCGGGGGCCGTCGGGGCCTGTCCCGCCGAAGCGCAGTGTATGGACTTATGGACTAACCATGCTACCTTTCGAGCATGGTCATACCTCGACTCCGGACCGTGACCCGCACACAGGGCGACAACGAGGCGCTGAAGACCGGGGAGGTGACACCCCACGGCTTCCGCTTCGAGTTCGAGGAAGTCCCCGTCCTCGTCCACGCGTTCCGGCGCATGGTGCGGGGACTCGAGTTCGACGTGAGCGAGATGGCGCTGACCACGTACGTGGTCGCCAAGGCCCACGGCGCGCGGTTCACCGCCGTACCGGCCTTCCTGGTACGGGGTTTCCACCACGGCGCGGTCTTCCACGACCCGGCGTCGGAGGTGCGTGAGCCCAAGGACCTGGAGGGACGCCGGGTCGGCGTGAGCCGCGGCTACACGGTGACGACGGGCGTCTGGGCGCGGGCCGTGCTCCAGGACGAGTACGGCGTCGATCTCGGCAAGGTCACCTGGGTGCTGTCCGGTGACGAGCACGTGGCCGGGTTCCGCGCACCGTCGAACGTCGAGTCGGCGCCGCCCGGCAGCTCGCTGGAGGAGATGGTCGCTGCCGGTGAACTCGCCGCGACGATCGGCCCCGCGCCCAAGTCGCCGGGGCTGGTCCCGCTGATCCCCGACGCGGTGGAGGCGGGCTTCACCGCTCTGCGCGAGCGCGGGCTCTACCCGATCAACCATCTGGTCGTCATACGCAACGAACTTCTCGAAGAACGCCCGGAGTTGGCGGCCGACGTCTTCGACGTCTTCGCCCGCGCCAAGCGGCTCTACGTGGAGCGGCTGCGCGCCGGGAGCATCGACTCCCCCACCGCCACCGACACCATGTACCGGCGGGTCATGGAGACCACGGGCGCCGATCCGCTGCCGTACGGCATCGAGCCGAACCGTGCCGTGCTGGAACTGCTGCTGCGGCACGCGGTGGACCAGCGGATCATCGAACAGCCGCCGTCCGTGGACGAGTTGTTCGCCGAGACCACGCGCACACTCACCGCCTGACCTACCTCCCCTCTTGGCCCGGGCAAGCGAAGGACCCCGTATGCACATCGCCATCGCCGCCGACCACAACGGCTTCGCCCTCAAGTCCCGGCTCATCGGCTGGCTTTCGGAGCACGGCCACACCGTCGACGACCGCGGCAGCCACACCGAGGAGATCATCGACTATCCGCCCCTGTGCGCCGACGTCTGCCGGCAGGTCGCCGAAAGGGCCGTCGACCGCGGGATCGTGCTCGGCGGAAGCGGGCTCGGCGAGACCATCGCCTGCAACAAGATGCGCGGGATCCGGGCGGGGCTCTGCCACGACTTGTGGAGCACCGAGATCTCGCGCGGCAACAACGACTCCAACGTGCTCGTGCTCGCCGCGAAGGTGCTCGCGCCCGAGCGGGCGGAGGAGATCGTCGAGACGTGGCTGACGACCCCGTTCAAGGGAGGCGTGCACGCCCGGCGGCTGCGGCAGATCGCCGAGCTGGAGGAGAAGGCGGCACGGATGTGACCCCTGCCGGGGTCTCGTCACGTGTATGAGCCAGGGGCGCGACCGTGCTTCCCCGCACGGTCGCACCCCTCTGCCCTGCCCAGTGCTGTGACCGGAAAGGTTTGCCGGCCACAGCCCTAGGTGAGGAACTCCAGCACCCGGGCCGGCGCGGTCTCCTCCGTCTGCTCGGCCACCGGGACGTCCCAGTACTCGGCGCGCGGAAGGCACTCCTGCAGATACCGTGCGGCCGACGGCGCGTGCGAGGTGTCCTGCCCGGGGACGATCAGCGCCGGTACGTCGAGCCGCAGCAGGTCCTCCGGCTCCGGACCGGGCACCGTGTCCCGGTCGAACAGGAGCCGTGCCATGCCGGTCACCGTCGCCCGGTAGCGCTCGGGGTCGGTCTGTGCGTAGTCGGCGGCGAACTCGGCGTCGCTGCGGATGACTTGGGCCCAGGGCCCGACGCGCGGGTCCTTGGTGAAGCCCGCGTCCGTACCGCGCGCAAGGGCGACGACCTGGTCCAGGCCCTGCTCGTCGGCGTACACGAGGTGGTGCCGGAAGCGGTCGTGCTGCTTCATCCGGTACTTCACGCCACCCGCCGGCGAGTACAGCACCATGCTCAGCACGCGCTCGGGGTGGGCGACCGCGACGGCGGCCACGGTGGAGCAGCCGACGCAGCCGCCCATCAGATGGGCGCGGTCGATGCCGAGGTGGTCGAGCAGCCCGACGCCCTGGCGGACGTAGTCGGCCCAGGAGATCCGCTCGAGCCGCCCGCCGGATCGACCGGACTCGCGCCGGTCGAAGGTGACGCAGGTGAACTTCTCATCGAGGTGGTCGAGCAGCCGCAGGCGCCGGTAGACACCCACGGTCCGCCAGCCCTCCAGGCTGGAGTCGAAGCCGCCCGGCGAGAACATGAGCAGCGGCGGCCCCGAGCCGGACAGCTCGTAGCGCGTGGGGATCCCGTCGATGACTGCCGTGGGCATGGACGTCGCTCCTTTCTTACGGTTCTTGGGGCCGGATGCCGGTCGCCGGACTTCCGGCCGGATGTCAGGTCGCCGGCGGGACGGGGACACCGCCGGCGACCTGGCGGGCCGCTCGTACGTCCGCGGCGTAGGCCGTGAGGGCGTCGAGCGTGATGCGGGCCACGTTGGCGTAGGTGTCCGGCGGGTCGTCGATGGCGGAGGCGGCGTAGCCGATGGCCGCGTGGGCCATGCGTATCCGCCCGTCGAGCCAGGGACCGCCGCCGAAGCCGCCGACCACCGGGACGGAGACCGCCTCGGCGACAGCGGCGCCCACGACCGGGCCGGAGTTGGTGAAGTTCAGCAGGGCGGCGCCCGCCTCCTCCAGGCGCTTGGCCTCCGCCACCATGGCGTCCCGCATCTCCACCGGCACCTGGTCGGCGGCCGTGGGAACCGCGCTGTACTCCACGCCGAAGCGCAGCGCGGTCTGCGGCGTGATCCCGAACTGCGCGAACACCGGGATGCCCGCGCGGGTGATGGCCTCGACGGCCTCGGGGAAGTCGGCGGCCGCGTCCAGCTTGACCAGGTCGGCGCCGGCCTCCTTGACGAACCGGATCGCGGCGCGGACGGCGCTGTCGGTGCCCTCCTGGAGCGGGCCGAACGGGAAGTCGACGCTGACCAGCGCGCGCCGGACTCCGCGCCGTACCGCCTGGGCGACGACGAGCATCTGGTCCATCGTCACCTCGAAGGGGTTGGCCTGCCCCCAGAGGTTGACGCCGACCGTATCGCCGACGGAGACGAGGTCGGCGCCCGCCCGGTCCGCGATGCGGGCGATCTGGTAGTCCCAGGCCACGACACCGACGATCTTGCGTCCTTCGTCCTTCATCCGCCGCAGGCCGCGCAGCGTGACCTTCTCGGACATCCGGTCCTCCTAAACGGTGCGCTGAAACGGTGCGCTAAACCCTGAGCGCGGTGAGCAGTTCGAAGGCGTCGCTCTCGTCGGCCGACAGCAACAGGACACGGGCGTACGGCCGTAGCGCGGCCACCGCGTCGTCGGCCTCGAAGCCGTCGCCGAGGACCACGCCCGCGGTGGTGATCCCGCGCCGGCCGCAGAACCGCCCGATGGCGGCCGCCACGTCCCGGCCGCCGTCCTCGGTGGCGAGGACGACGACCACGTCACTGCCGGTGAGCGCTTCGTCGAGCGGCACGTCCGGCACCGTGTCCGGCGGCGCGGCCGCCACCCAGCCCGGGGGCGCCGCCGGCATCTCGCCGGGAGCCATGGCCCCGCTCTCGGACGGCGGCTCGGATCCGCCGGCTCCCGGCCGGCCCCCGGCCGCTCCTCCGCCGGCGAGCCGGCGCAGCCGGCCCTCGGGGCCGAAGGGGCGGTCCGCGGTGAAGAACCGGGCGTGGGCCCACGGCCGTTCGGCCAGGTGGCGGGCGACCGCGGCCGCCCGCTCGTCCAGGGCGATCACCCGCGCCGCGCGGGCCGGGGCGATCGGTACGTCGATCCGGTACCGGGACTCGCTCGCCGAGGCCGCGCGGGCGCTCTCGCTCAGCTGTCTGGTCGCTGTCGTCATGTCACACCGACGACTGCGGGACGCCGGGGGTGACCCTGACCGCGTCGCGGCAGGAGTCCAGGAAGGACTCGGCCCGCGGCAGCACCACCGCCGCCGACCGCACCCTGTGGTGCTCCGGGTCCACCCCGGGCGGGGTCACGCCCTCGTCGCGCAGTGCGATCGCCGCCTTGCGGAGCTTCTGGCGGGCCTTGATGATCCCGCTGTCGGCGGGCACGAGCCGTTCCTTGGAGCGGTCGACGATCGGGCCCATGCTCTCCTGGAGCGAGGCGTCCTGCATGGCGATGCCGGCCACGCCGGAGTAGGTCTCGCCGCGCTTCTGCGCCGCACGGTCGATCAGATAGTCGTTGTCCATGTTGGCCATCGGCCGGTAGGTGCCGGGGATGTTCTTGCTGTGCACCCCGTGGCCGTCGATCATGGCCTGCCGCTCGGTGTCGGTGAGGGCGCGAACCGGGTGGTAGTCGAAGGAGTACGTCCAGCAGTTCTCGTCGTCGATCGGTACCCAGAAGTGGCCGTGCACCGGGTGGTCGCCGCGCGGCGGGACCATGGTGAACGCGGGCATCACCCAGGGTGTGATCCGCCAGTAGTACGTGCCCTCCTCGGCGTTGCGCCGGGCGCCGACGAACAGTCCGCCGTCGCTGTCGGCGACCTCGAAGAAGGGCTTGGTGTCGTTCATGTTGTACTCGTTGCCCTTCGCGCCCTTGAACAGCGGGTCGGTCTTGAGGCCGCCGGAGTGCAGGAAGGTGACGTGGCTGGAGTCGATGCCGCCCTCGAAGGCCTGCAGCCAGTTGCACTGCTGCCAGCGCTTGGAGGTGTAGGTCTGCTCCGCCGGGACGTGGATCCACTCGAACTCGGGCAGCGGGGGCTGGGTGGCCCGGTCGCCCATGTAGGTCCACAGCAGGTCGCCTATCTTCACCAGCGGGTACGACGTGAGCTGCACGTTCTGGCAGAAGCTGCTGTTGTCGGCCTCCGAGGGGACCTCGACGCACTGACCGCTGACGTCGTACTTCCAGCCGTGGTACGGGCAGCGCAGACCGGAGCCCTCGTTGCGGCCGAACCACAGGGAGGCGCCGCGGTGGGCGCAGAACTCGTCGATCAGGCCGTAGCGCCCCTCGCTGTCGCGGAAGGCGACCATGCGCTCGGAGAGCAGCTTGACGCGGACGGGCGGGCAGTCGTTCTCGGGGAGTTCCTCGGCGAGCAGCGCGGGGATCCAGTACTGCCGGAACAGTTCACCCATCGGCGATCCCGGACCGGTCTGGGTGAGCAGCTCGTTGATGTCTTTTCTGAGCACAGCCGTTTCCCTTTCAGGTACTGACCCGCCCGCGGGTCATGGGCTTCGGTGCCGGTCGGTGGGCACGGAGCGGGCCGGCCGGGCGGCCGGTCAGGGCTGCTCCGGCGGGATGTCGACGGTGAGCCCGCCGAGTTCCTGCGTGACGCGGATCTGGCAGGACAGCCGGCTGGTGTCGCGCCGCTCGGCGACGGCCAGGTCGAGCAGGTCGTCCTCCATGTCGCCGGGCGGGCCGACGAGCGGCACGAACTCCTCGCGCACCCAGACGTGGCAGGTGGCGCAGGACTGGTTGCCGCCGCACTCCGCGACGATCCCGGGCACGCCGTTCTTCACGGCGGCCGCCATGACCGAGTCCCCGACCGTCGCATCGACGGTGTATTCGGGACCGTCACTGCCGACGAAGATCACCTTGGGCAAGGTCCCTGTTTCCTCTCGCGATCGGCGGAATCCACTGCGAACGGGTACGCCGTCGGGCTCCATCCGTTCGGTGGTCTGTCCATTAGACCAGAATCCTGGAAGGGGGAACAAGAGATCGGACGCGGGGGCCACAATCGGCCGTATGCGAACGCTGATCCTGCTGCGCCACGGTGAGAGCGCGTGGAACGCCCGCAACCTGTTCACCGGCTGGGCCGACGTCGGCCTCACGCCCCGGGGCGAGGAACAGGCCCGCGACAGCGGCCGGTTGCTGCGCGCCGCCGGGCTGCTGCCCGCCGCCGCGCACACCTCGGTCCTCACCCGGGCCGTGCGCAGCGCCACCCTCGCCCTGGAGGCGGCCGGCCGGTCCGGGATCCCGCTGACCCGGGACTGGCGGCTCAACGAGCGGCACTACGGCGCCCTCCAGGGCCGGGACAAGAGCGATGTGCTGCGGGAGTACGGGGAGGAGCGGTTCCGGCTGTGGCGGCGTTCGTACGACGCGGCCCCGCCGCCCGCGACCGGTGCCGCGCACGCTCCGGCCACGCCGCCCGCCTCCGCCCCGGGCTCCGGCTCCGCCGACGATCCGGCGCTGCCCCGCACCGAGTCCCTGGCCGACGTCACCGCGCGGCTGCTGCCGTACTGGCACGACCACATCGCGCCCGGCCTGCGCGCAGGCCGGACCACACTGGTGGTCGCGCACAGCAACTCGCTGCGGGCACTGGTCGCCCACCTCGACGGGCTCGACCCGAAGGAGCTGCTGGACCTGAACATCCCCACGGCCATGCCGCTGCGCTACGACCTCGACGAACAGCTGAGGCCGCTCGTCCGGGGCGGCCGGTACCTGGACCCGGGGGCCGCCGCCGCGGCCGCGGCAGAGGTGGCGGACGAAGGTCACCGATCATCGCGTTCGACTCGTTGACGCCCTCAAGTGGTGGACTTATGGTTCTACCAATCCACCCCCTACGCCATGTCAGCGCAGGTCGTGTCGCCACAGCCGACCAGGAAGGGCCGTCATATGGCCAAGGATGCGATCGTCAACGACTCCCTGGCGGCGAAGTTCGCCACGGAGAAGGACTCCCCCTACACCCGCTGGGTCGCGGCCGAAGGGCTCGACATCATCGCCGCCCACTATGTGCCCGACCTGCGCACCGTCGAGCTGAAGCCCTGGGAACGGCGCGGCGGCCGGGGGGTGTTCATCAACCACGAGGCCACCCGCACGTCCAACGACTGCTACGTCTGCGAGATTCCGGCGGGCGGCACGCTCGCCCCGCAGCGGCAGCTGTTCGAGGAGATGGTGCTCATCCTCGAAGGCCAGGGCTCGACGAGGGTCTGGAACGACGCCGGCGCGTCGGTCACCTTCGAGTGGCAGGCCGGATCGATGTTCGCGATCCCGCTCAACGCCCACCACCAGCACTTCAACGGCTCCGGCCGAAAGGCGGCGCGGTTCGTCTCCTCGACGAACATGCCGCCTGTGATCAACCTGTACGACGACCCGGAGTTCGTCTTCAACACCCCACACGACTTCCCGGACCGTTTCGACGGCGAGCCCGACTACTTCGCGCCCCGGGGCGAGCAGAAGGGCCTGCTCCTCGACACCAACTTCGTCGCGGACGCGGTCAACCTGCCGCTGATCGAGGCGAAGGAGCGCGGCGCGGGCGGCGGGCACATCCGCTTCGCGATGGCCAAGGGCTCGATGAACAGCCACATCTCACAGTTCCCGACCGCCACGTACAAGAAGGGCCACCGGCACGGCCCCGGCGCCCACGTCATCATCCTCTCCGGCGAGGGCTACAGCCTGATGTGGCCGGAGGGCGAGGAGCCGCGCCGCTACGAGTGGGGTCCGGGCACCCTGATCGTGCCGCCGAACATGTGGTTCCACCAGCACTTCAACACCGGTACCGAGCCAGGCCGTTACCTCGCCTTCAAGCACGAGGTCGTGTCGGTCCGCAACGCACAGGGCGTGCCGAAGGCCTGGATCAGCCGGCGCATCGGCGGCGACCAGATCGACTACGCCGACGAGTCGCCGTACGTGCGCGAGACGTTCCGCGAGGCCCTGGCCAAGCACGGGATGCAGCCGCAGATGGACGCCGTCTACGAGGCAGAGCTGGCCACGCTCCCGCCGAAGCCGGACCAGTCCGCCACCGCCTGACCGAGTCGACGTCCGTAAGGAGCGGGACCGTGCGGCACGCCGGCACAGACAGTCACGACCACGGGGTGCGCACGGTGTACTCGGCGTACACCCCGGACCACGACCACGTACACGACGACGAGGCGCCGGGGGCGCTGGAGGACAACCCGATCTGGCGGCAGGACAACGTCACGCTGCACAGCGTCGGGATGGACATCGGCTCCTCCGGCACCCAGGTCGTCTTCTCGCGCCTGCATCTGCGGCGCATCGGTGAGGATCTGACGAGCCGCTATCTGGTGGTGCGCAGGGAGACGCTGCACCGCTCACCGGTCGAGCTCACGCCGTACACGAGCGACGAGTTCATCGACGCGGCCGCGCTCGGCACGATCATCGACACCGCGTACCGCGAGGCGGCGGTGGACCCGGCCGACGTGGACACCGGTGTCGTCATCCTCACCGGCGAGGCGCTGCGTCGCCGCAACGCGGAGGCGATCGCGGGCGTCCTGGCCGAACGCGGGGGCGAGTTGGTCACCGCCACCGCCGGCCACCACATGGAGGCCATGCTCGCGGCCTACGGCTCGGGCGCGGCGAAGACGTCGTACGACACCGGGCGGCGCGTCCTCACCGTCGACATCGGCGGTGGGACCACGAAGTTCGCCGTGCTGGACGCGGGCCGGGTCACGGCGACGGCCGCGCTGCACGTCGGCGGCCGGCTGCAGGTGGTCGACGACGGCGGGCGCATCGTGCGGCTCGATCCGGCGGGCGGCGCGCACGCGGCACGCGCCGGGTTCACCTGGAGGGCAGGGGACACGGTCCTCGGGTCAGAACTGGACCGGGTTGCGGAGTCGATGGCGGACGTGATCGTGGCAGCGCTCACCGCCGATCCGCTCCCCGCGCACGTCCGCGCGTTGTACCTCACCGAGCCCTTGCCGGACCTGAGCGGGATCGACGGGGTGATGTTCTCGGGCGGGGTCGCGGAGTACGTGTACGGGCGCGAGGAGGCCGACTTCGGAGACCTGGGCCGCCGGCTCGGCCGGACGCTGCGGCGGCGGCTGGACGGCGGTGCGCTGCCCTTCCGGCTGCTGCCGGCGGGCGAGTGCATCCGCGCGACGGCGCTGGGCGCCTCCGAGTACAGCGTGCAGCTCAGCGGGAACACGGGCTGCATCACCGATCCCGGTGCCCTGCTGCCGCGCCGCAGCCTCCAGGTCGTGAGACCGGTCTACGAGCTGGGCGCGACGGTGGACGCTCGGGCGGTCGAGGAGGCGATCCGCCGACGGCTGGTCGCGCTCGACGTGGCGGCGAGCGACACGGACGTCGTGCTGGCCCTCACGTGGAGCGGCCCGCCGAGCCATGCGCGGCTGCTGCCGTTCGCCCGTGGTGTCCGGGACGCGCTCGCCGAGCGGACCGCGCGTGGGCGGCCGTTGTACGTCGTGCTCGACGGGGACGTGGCGCTCACGCTCGGCCGGCTGCTGCGCGAGGAGCTGGACGTCACCGCGGACCTGCTCGTCGTCGACGGGATCGCGCTGCACGACTTCGACTATGTCGACATCGGCCGGGTGCGCTTCCCGTCGAACACGGTGCCGGTGACGATCAAGTCCCTCGTCTTCGGACCCGACCCCGGCCACGGTGCACCGTCCCCGTACACGGCACCCGCGTCACAGGTGTGAACCGTGGCGCCCCTGGCCGGTAACGATAGGGTAAATCTCTCGTCCGATGGTTAGACCATAAGACCGAACCTGCTGTTTCATGCAGGAACCCCGGCACACGGACGGACGCGAACCGCACCCGCTCGTCGACCCGCCGACGGCTCCCCTCCCCCCTCGTCGGCGGGATCGCACCCTCCCCCACGCTCCGTGCCCTTCCGTCCGCCCCGCGAGCCATCCGCCTCGTCCAAGGAGTGTGCGATGCGTCAAGGTGCTCTCCCCGCCGGCCTGCTGGCCGGCGGTCTTCTCCTCACCGCCTGCGGCGGCTCGCCCACCACGGCGGGCACGGCCGGATCCGCTCCCGACAAGAACCCCTACGCCGCCTACGAGTCCCTCACCGGCCAGGACCGCACCGACAAGCTGCTGGCCGACGCCAAGAAGGAGGGCGGCACGCTCGACCTCTACACCTCGAACACCGACATCCAGGACCTCGTCGACGGCTTCGAGAAGGCCTACCCCGGCATCAAGGTCCAGGCCTTCCGGGCCAATTCGGAGACCGTCCTCCAGCGCGCTCTCCAGGAGAACCAGGCGAACAAGCCGCAGAACGACGTCATCGACACCAACGACCTCGAACTGCGGGCCCTCGACTCCCAGCACCTGCTGCACGCCTACCAGGGCTCCGCGCTCGACGGCCTGAAGGACGCGGCCAAGGGCCTGGGCGGCTGGACGGCGGAGCGGTTCAACGCCTTCGTCGTCGGCTGGAACACCAACCAGGTCAAGAAGGGCCAGGAGCCCAAGGACTTCGCGGACTTCGCCGACCCCAAGTGGAAGGGCAAGCTCTCCGTCGAGGTCGGCGACTGGGACTGGTACGCGTCGATGCACACGTACCTCACCGACGAGAAGGGCATGAGCGCGGCGGACGTCGACGCGCTCTTCGCGAAGATCGCCCGCAACGTCAAGGTCACCAAGGGCCACACCGTGCAAGGAGAACTGCTCAGCGCGGGCCAGTTCGCCGTGGCCCTGTCGGTCTACAGCCACACCGTCGACAAGGCGGCGAAGAAGGGCGCGCCCGTGGCCTGGCGGCCCGCGGTCGGGCCGGTGATCCTGCGCCCCAACGGCATCGCCCTGATGGCCCGTCCGCGCCATCCCGCGGCTGCGCTGCTGTGGACCGACTGGGTCCTCACCGCAGGGCAGAAGGTCATCGCCGAGTCCCTGCGGATCCCGGCGGCCAAGAGCGTGCCCGGCTTCAAGGACCCGATCCCGCCGGGCACGACCACCTACGCCCTCTCCAAGTCGGCCGAGACCGACACCAAGAAGTGGAACGCCGCCTACGACGCCCTGCTGCGCGGCGTCCCGGCAGCGGGCTGAGCACGACCCCCTTTTCGCATCTCTTCCAGGAGAGCACCGCATGAGGACCCGTAACACCACCCTCGCCCTGGCCGGACTGCTGGTCACGGCCGTCACCGCCGGCTGCGGGGGTGCGGTCACCACCGCGTCCAGCGGCAGCAACGGCAAGGCGGACGGCGTCTACCAGCAGATCGCCGACCTCCCCAAGGACCAGCAGCGTGCGAAGGCCGAGGAGCTGGCCAAGAAGGAGGGCAGAACCCTCTCCCTCTACACGTCGATGACCGCGGACATCGCGACGCCGGTCGCACAGGCCTTCGAGAAGAAGTACGGCATCCACGTCAGCGTCTTCCGCGGCAACTCCGAGACGGTGCTCCAGCGCGCCCTCCAGGAAGAGCAGGCCGGGAAGGCGGGCGCCGACGCGGTGGAGACCAACTTCCTCGAGATGACGGCCCTGTCCGACAACCACTACCTGGTGCCGTTCAACGGCTCGGCCGTCGACGAGGTCGAGCCGGCCGCCAAGTTCCAGGACTGGACCGCCAGTCGGCTCAACGTGTTCCAGCCCGCCTGGAACACCGATCTGATCAAGGCGGGCGACGAGCCGCACAGCTGGGAGGACCTGGCCCTGCCCAAGTACAAGGGCAAGCTGACCCTGGAGGTCAGCGACAGCGACTGGTTCGAGAACGTCACCAAGTACTGGCTGAGCCACGGCAAGAGCCAGTCCGAGGTGGACCAGCTGTGGAAGGGCATCGTCGCCAACGCCAAGGTCGCCAAGGGCCACACGACGATGATGCAGTTCCTCACCGCCGGCCAGACCCCGATGGAGGCGATGAACTACACCTACATCACCGACCGGGCCGCCCAGCAGGGCGCCCCCGTCACCCACCTGCCCCCGGACGGCGTCTCGAAGATCCCCGCCTTCCCGCGCCCCAACGGCGTCGGCATGATCAAGGGCGCCCAGCACCCGGCCGCCGCCTGGCTGTTCTACGACTGGCTGCTCACCGACGGCCAGCAGGAACTGGTCAAGCTCGGGCTCACCCCGTCGACGAAGGTCCCCGGCGACAAGAGCCTCAAGGGCATCACCCTCGTCCCCTTCGACGTGGCGGGCCTCAGCAAGAACGGCGACGCCTGGGACAAGAAGTACGACGCGCTGCTGCGCGGTGTCGCCGACGTGGAGAAGTGACCGCCCATGACCGTCGTACCCGCTCCCACCACCTCCCGTGACGACGGGCCCGGCTCCGGGCACGGCGTCGCGCCACCGCCCCGCGGCGCCGCGGCGGGCGCCCGGCTCCTGCGGCTGCTGCGCCGGCCACTGTCCCTCCAGGGCCTCCTCGTCGGCGGCGCGGTCGTCGTCGTGGGTTATCTGGCCGTGGTGCCGCTCGGCTATCTGATCCACGACACGTTCCTGAGCGCCGACGGCCGGGGCGTCTCCTTCGCCGCGTTCTCCCGGGCCTACGGCGGCAACTCGCAGTCCGGCGAGATGCTGCTCAACTCCCTGTGGTTCGCCCTGGGTTCCGCCGCGCTCGCACTGGTCCTCGGCACGAGTCTGGCGTACATCCAGGTGCGCACGGACACGCCGTTCAAGGGCCTGTTCTTCGCTGCGTCGCTGGTGCCGCTGATCGTGCCGGGCATCCTCTACGCCACCTCGTGGATCTTCCTCGGCGACCCGTCCAGCGGGATTCTCAACTCCCTCGTGTTCAAGCCCCTGTTCGGCTCCAGTCCGGTCAACATCTACAGCGTCTGGGGCATGATCTGGGTGCAGGGGCTGCATCTGGCCCCGGTCGCCTTCCTGCTCATGGTGGCCGCGTTCCGCGCGATGGACCCCTCCCTCGAGGAGTCCGCCGCCATGTCGGGCGCGTCCCGGCTGACCGTGCTGCGCCGGGTGACCGTCCCACTGCTGCGCCCGGCGATGATCTCCGGGGCATTGCTGATGTTCGTGCAGTCGCTGGAGAGCTTCGAGGTGCCGGGCCTGCTCGGGCTGCAGAACGGCATCTACGTGTTCACCAGCCGGATCTACTTCGTGCTGCGGGCCTACCCGATCGACTACGGCGCGGCCGGCGCCTACGCCATCGGGCTGCTGCTGATCGCGGCGGCGGGCGTGCTGTTCTCCAGCTGGCTGCAGCGCTCCTCGCGCAACTTCCAGACGGTGACCGGAAAGGCGTTCCGGCCGCGTCCGGTCGAGCTCGGCCGGGCCCGGCCGTTCGTCGGCGCCGGCGTGATCCTCTACTTCCTGATCACGGTGGTGCTGCCGGTCGCCGTCCTGGTCTACGCGTCCCTGCTCAAGTACTACGCGGCGCCCAGCAGCAAGACGCTCAGCCAGATGACGTTCGCCAACTACCGCACGGTGTGGCACCAGCCTTTGGCGTTCACCGCGCTGAAGAACTCCCTCATCGTCGGCATCGGCGCGGCGACCGCGGTGATGGTCCTGACCTCGATCGTCTCCTGGGTCGTGCTGCGCACCAGGGCACGCGGGCGGCGGCTCCTCGACCTGCTCGCGTTCACCCCGATCGTGATCCCCGGGCTGGTCCTCGGCCTCGCGCTGTCCTTCGTCTATCTGCGCACCCCGCTGCCGATCTACGGCACGCTGCTGATCCTGCTGATCTCGTACTGCACCCGCTATCTGCCGTACGGCATGCGCTACGCCTCGTCGGCGATGGCGCAGATGTCCCCGGAGCTGGAGGAGTCGGCCGCGGTGAACGGCGCCTCGTGGTTCCAGACCTTCCGCCGGGTGCTGCTGCCGCTGATGAGCGGCGGCATCCTGGCCGGCTGGGTCTACATCCTCGTCGTGTCCTTCCGCGAGCTGTCCAGCACGATCCTGCTGTACAGCCCCGGCAAGGAGGTGTTGTCGGTGCTGATCTGGGAGCAGTTCGAGAACGGCCAGTTCACCACGCTCGCCGCCCTGGGCGTCTGCATGGTCGTCCTGCTCTTCCTCCTCGTCTCCGTTGCCTACCGCTTCGGCGCCCGCTTCGGGCTGCAGAACGACTCCGCGAACTGATCGAAGGGACCCTCAGCGATGTTGACGGTCGAATCCCTCAAGAAGAGCTACGACGACACGGCCGTGCGCAGGTCGAAGCGCCGCTCCGACGACGGCAGCCGCGTGTTCGCCGTCGGCGGGGTCGACTTCGAGGTCCACGACGGCGAACTGTTCACGCTGCTGGGCCCATCGGGCTGCGGCAAGACCACCACCCTGCGCTCGGTGGCGGGCCTGGAACGGCCCACCGGCGGCCGGGTCACGCTCGGCGGTCGGGTGCTGTTCGACGACAAGCAGGGCATCAACATAGGGGCCAACCGGCGCGGCCTCGGCATGGTGTTCCAGTCGTACGCGATCTGGCCGCACATGTCGGTGTTCAAGAACGTGTCGTTCCCACTGGAGGTGATGCCCCGCGCCAAGCGCCCCGGCCGCAAGGAGATAGAGGAGCGTGTGGAGCAGGTCCTGGAGGTGATCGAGCTGGGCGCCTACGCGTCCCGGCCCGCCACCAAGCTCTCCGGCGGCCAGCAGCAGCGCCTGGCTCTCGCCCGCGCCCTGGTGACGCGTCCCGAGCTGATGCTGCTCGACGAGCCGCTGTCCAACCTCGACGCCAAGCTGCGCGAGAACATGCGCTTCGAACTCAAGCGACTGCAGCGCGAGTTGAACCTCACGGCGATCTATGTGACGCACGACCAGGCCGAGGCGCTGGTGATGTCGAGCCGGATCGCCGTGATGAACCAGGGCCGCATCGAGCAGATCGGCAAGCCCCGCGAGATCTACACCAGGCCCGCGACCCGGTTCGTCGCCGAGTTCATCGGCACCTCCAACTTCGTGGAGGCCAAGGTGACGTCGGTGCGCGGTGACGAGGTGGAGGTCGACACCCCGCAGGGCCGGCTCCTCGCCCACAAGGTGGAGAAGGTGCCGCTGGTCGGGGACACGGTGCTGATCTCGATCCGGCCCGAGTGCGTGGACCTGACCCGCGAGCGGCGCGGCGACGTCCCCAACGAGTGGTCGGGCACGGTCCTGACCCGCGCCTTCATGGGGGACGTGGTCGACCACATCGTGGGGGTGGGCAACCTGGAGATCCGCAACCGGTCCAACCCGACGCTGTCGATCCCGCCGGGCACCGAGGTGCACTTCTCCGTCGCCCCGGACAAGGTGACGCTCGTCCCGGTCGACTGACCGATGGCGCTTCCTCAGGTACTGCGCAATCGAGATTTCGCCCTCTACTGGGGCGGCGTCGTGCTCTCCCAGATCGGGACCCGGGGCGCCGTCGCCGCCAACCTCTACCAGGTGTACCAGCTCACCGGTTCCACCGCCCAGGTGGGACTGGTGGGCCTCGCCCAGGCGGTGGCCCTGCTGGTGCTCTCGCCGATCGGCGGGATCTACGCCGACCGGCTGGACCGGCGCCGGCTGCTCCAGGTCACGCAGTGCGTGGCCCTGGCGGTGTCGGTGGCGCTCGCGGCCATCACGCTGGCGGGCGCCGCCACCGTGTGGGCGGTCGTGGTCTCCTCGCTGCTGGCGACGGCGGCGGCGACCTTCGACCAGCCCGCGCGGCAGGCGCTGATCCCGGCGATGGTGCCGCGCGAACGGCTCGTCGAGGCGTTCGCCCTGCTCAACCCGTCGCGTGAACTCGCCGTGCTGGTGGGTCCCGCGTTCGCGGGTGTACTGATCGCCGTCGGCGGGCCCGGCGCGGTGTACGTCTTCGACGCGGTGACCTACGGCGCGCTCGTCGTCGTCCTCGCCCTGGTGCGGGTGCCGCCGCTCAAGGTCGACGGCGAGCGGCGGTCGCTGTGGCACAGCATGCGCCAGGGTGTGCGGTACGTCGCCGAACGGCCCGTCGTCTGGCAGCTGATGGGTCTGGACATGACCGCCACGGTGTTCGGCGCCTACCGGGTGCTGCTGCCCGCCTTCGCCGCGCAGATCCTGCACGTCGGCCCGACCGGCTACGGCCTGCTGTCCGCGGCCCCCTCGGCGGGCGCGCTGATCGGCTCGGTGTGGGTGTTCCGGCTGGTGCGCACGGCACGCGCCGGGCGGATCGTGCTGTGGGGCACGGCCGCGTACGGCCTGGCCGTGGTCGGCCTCGCGCAGTCGCGGACGTTCCCCGTGGCGATCGTCATGGCCCTCGCCCTGGGCGCCGCGGACGCGGTCGCGACGACCGTGCGGCACGCCGCCGTCCAGGTGGAGACGCCGGATGAGCTGCGCGGGCGGGTCTCGGCGATCTACCAGATGTGCTCGCGGGGCGGTCCCGCGATCGGCGACTCCCTGATGGGTGTGGCGGCGGGTGCCCTCGGCCCGGTCGTCGCGCTCACGCTGGGCGGGCTGGTGCCGACGGCGGTCTCCGCGGCGAGCGCGGTGCGCAGCCGCACGGTGCGCGAGTACAGCGTGTCCAAGGCGGAGCCCGCCACCTCCTGAATCTCCACCTCCCCCGTATGTCCTGCTGTTGGGAGACACATTGAGTACGCACACCACGACCGGGGTCACCCACTATCACGTGCAGAAACGACGGCGTGCCGCCTTCATCGAGGAGTGGCGCAAGAACCAGCGCACGGTGGTCGAGCTGGAGGACGTCGTCATGCACCCGACCGAACGCGGCAGCCGGGTCGGCGTGTACGTCGGCGCCGACGGCGACCGCCCGACGCGCACCATGGACGCGCTGGCCCACGAACTGGACCCCGGAGTGACGACGACCGTCCACCGGCACTCGTGGGACGCCATGGTGTTCGTCGTGGCCGGCTGGGGCTGGACCGAGATCGACGGCAAGCGCATCGACTGGGGGCCCGGCGACTCGCTGCACCTGCCGTCCTGGTCCTGGCACCGCAGCGGCAACGAGGGGCAGGAGACGGCCCGTTACCTCACCTTCTCCAGCGGGCCGCTCCTGGAGACGATGGGCATGGCCGTCCTGGAGGACGCGGGCCACACCCCGGTCGCCGAGCTGGCACCCCGCCCGCCGTTCTCCCCCGGCCGCGACGGCGCCGACCCGTATGCCACGCGACTGCGGCGCCTGGGTCGCGACCAGGAGGCCCGCCGCTCGGGCCGGCTGCACACCAGCTGGGACGAGCTGGAGCTGCGCAACACCCCGCGCGGCACCCGTACGACGTTCCTGCTGGACCGTGCCATCGGCTATCAGGCGTCCGGCATCACGATGGCCATGTTCGAGATCGGCCCCGGACGCGCGCAGTCGATGCACAGGCATCCGGGCGAGGCGTGGCTGTACGTCGTCGAGGGCAGCGGCGAGAGCTATCTGGGCACCGAGCCGGAAGGCGGCGAGCGGCACCCGTGGAAGAAGGGCGACATCATCGTCGTCGATCACTTCCTGTGGCACCAGCACATCAACACGCACCCGGAACACACCGCCAAGGTGGTCCGCATCCATATGTTCGACAGCCTGCTGGAGACGATGCGGGCGCTGTGCGATCCGCTGGTGCTGTTCGAGGAGCCGCCGGACCACATCCGTGACGCGCAGGCCGGCGACCCGTCGACGATCGAGTGGCCGGCGCTGACGCGCCCCACCTGGCCGTGAACGGGGGACGTACGCGGTGAGCAGCGCACTGCCGCAGGGCGTGGCCGGGATCCACGCCCTGCCCGCCGACCACCATGACGGCCCGTGGGACTCGGTGATCGTGGATCCGCGCGTGAAGGAGCGACTGCTCGCGACCGCCGTCCTCGTGCTCCGGCACGGGCGGCGGCTCGCGGGCTCGCCCGTGGCCCCGCACGGGCTGGTCGTCCTCGCCGGACCACCGGGTACCGGCAAGACGACCCTGGCGCAGGGGCTGGCCCAGGCCGCCGCCCGGACCCTGGCCCCGCACGGGGCGACGACCCTCGTCGAGGTCGATCCGCACGCCTTCCCCAGCGAGATGCTCGGCGAGAGCCAGCGGGCCGTCTCCCGGCTGTTCCGCGAGACCCTGCCGGAGCTGGCCGCCCGCCGGCCGCACACCCTGGTCCTCGTCGACGAGGTCGAGGCGCTCGCCGTACGTCGGCACTCGGCGTCCTTCGACACCAACCCGGTCGATGTGCACCGGGCGACGGACGCCGTGCTCAGCGGGCTCGACGTGCTGCGGGCCCAGCGCCCCGGCACGCTGCTGGTCGTGACGACGAACTTCGCCGAGGCCGTCGACGACGCGTTCCTGTCCCGCGCCGACCTCGTGGTGCACACCGAGCTGCCCGACGAGTCGGTGGTGCCGAGGATCGTCGCCGACTCGCTGTACGGACTCGCCGCCCAGTGGCCCGAACTGCGGCCGTTGGCGGAGGACTCGGCGCTGCACCAGCGGATGGGCAAACTGCTGGCCGGCCTCGACGGCCGCCGGATCCGCAAGACCGTTCACGGCGCTCTGGCCCTGCGCCTGGAGACGGCGCGCGAGCCGGGACTGCTGAGCGCCGACGACCTGGTCACGGCGGCGGAGGAGGCAGCCCCGGACCGCCCGTGAAGCGTGCTCCGCACATGACTTCGGCCCCGCACCCGTCGGCAAAGGTGCGGGGCCGAAGCCGTTCATGCGGTGTCGTACGGTCAGGACGGCTGCGGCGCCTCGTACTCGGGCGCGTCCTCGAGGAAGTGCACCGTGTCGTAGCCGAGGTGCTTGAAGACGCGGTTCTGCGCGGACAGCAGGCGCAGGGGTGTGCCGTCGTACGAGAACAGCTGGCACACGTGGTTCTGCGGCACGTACAGCGTGTCGCCCTTGGTGATCTCGTGCCGGGTCGGCTCCAGCGCCACGCGCGCGTAGTACTTCTCGGCGATCTCCGCCTCGACCTCCCACTGGAGGGCGTAGCCGCTGCCCTCGAGGACGTAGAAGACCTCGTCCGCCATCTTCCAGTACTTGCCCGAACGGCTGCCCGCCGGGATGTCCAGTTCGAAGGCGTCGATGGAGAAGATACGGGCATCGGTGCGCTCCGGCGAGGACATCACACGGACCCGCCCGAGCGGGGTGTTCTCCCAGGTGGTGTCAGCGAGGCTGATGACCTTCTTGCGGTCCTGCACACCGGGCGTCCAGATCCGGGACCAGTCCTCGCGGGGCCCGAACTCGGTCTCGCGCTCGACCGGGCCGCTGCGTCCCTGCTGCCACAGGCCCATGAACATCCAGGTGCTCTTGGCCTTCACGACGAGGGCGGTGGCGGTCTCGTCGTACGGGTTGAAGTGGCGGTGCACGGAGTCGGTGTGGACGAAGACGAGGTCGTCCTTGGTCCAGTCGTACCGCTGGTCGTCGTGGATCTCGTAGCCGCGGCCCTCGAGGATGTAGAAGGCCGCTTCGTTCTGGTGGCCGTGGCCGTGGTTGCTGGACTGCGGCGGCAGCTCGACGAAGTGGACCTGGATGGTCTGGGTGAGGAAGTCCTCGTCCCCCGGGCCCACCCGCCACCACGTCCGGGACTTCTCGCTGTCGCCGGAGTGGGCCACCTTCGCGTCGTCGACGACCACGGAGTCGTCACGCACCCGCTTGACCGCCAGCTGCCTGCGGCGGAACTCGCCGAGTCCGTACGTTTCCGAGGTCAGGCCGCGGACGAAGACTCGCCCCTTCTTGCCCATGGTGCCTCCTGTGATGGCCGAAGCCCTCTCTGATCACCTGATGGTCTAACCATAATGCCTTCAGCGCGGGCACAAAAGAGTCCCGGGCCCAGCAGGACCCGGGACTCGCATGTCACCGCCGGCGCGGACTACTTGGCCGGGCCGTCGGTCTTCACCCGGGAGGCCGTCCGCCTCAGGTGCGTGCGCATGATCTCCGCCGCGGCCTCCGCGTCGCGCGCCGCGATCGCCTCCACGAACTGCCGGTGCTCCTTCGATCCGCGCTGCCCCATCTGCGGCGAGACGCTCTGCGCCTCGCGCAGGCTCATCAGCAGGGGGCCGTGGAAGGACTGAACGAGCATCTCGACGGCGGCGTTGTGCGTACACGCGGCGACCCGGGTGTGGAAGTCCGCGGACATCTCCATGTCGTAGGTGCCCTGCTTCACTGCCTCGGCGTGCTCGTCGCACAGCGCGCGCAGTGCGTCCAGGTCCTCCTCCGTGGCGCGCTCGACGATGAGGGGCACGATGCCCAGCTCGAAGACCAGCCGGGCCTCGGTCACCTCGGACGCCGTCACGGGCGAGAGGGACAGCAGATCGGCGAGGCCCTCGCCGACCCGGCGCGAGGACGGCGCCGTCACGAACGCGCCGCCGCGGGCACCGACCCGGATCTCGACGAGCCCGCTGGCCTCCAGGCTGCGCAGCGCCTCGCGCACGGTGACACGGCTCACGCCGAACTGCACACACAGCTCACGCTCGCTGGGCAGCCGGTCGCCCGGCTGCAGCCGTTCCTCCTTCAGCAGGAGGCGGATCTGATCCACGATCAGCTGCGAGACACGGCTCGAGGAGACCGTCTTGAACAGGCCCTCGGGCGCGGCGGGACGCTTTGCGGAGGTCTCGTCTCCGGTCTCGGTACGCGGGGACCGGTTGGGTCGCGATGACATAACCGCATTCTCCCATGGTCAGGGGCTTCGTTGACGTGCACTCTCACAATGGCTTAAAGTCATACCAACAGACCAAAGTCGCCGTCGACTCTTCGAGGAGGACCGCCGTCGTGGGACTTCCGGACGTCGAGGGCCTGCGCGAGCGGATCGCTCTCGCCTGCCGTGTCCTGGCCGTCACCGGTCTCGTCGAGCACATCCTCGGCCACGTCAGCGCCCGGACCGGGCCCGACTCGCTCCTGGTGCGCGGGCGGGGACCCGTCGAGCGGGGACTGGCCTTCACCGTCGTCGACGACGTACAGGAAGTCCGTCTCGACGGCTCGGGCGAGGTTCCGGCCGACTGGAGCGCGCCGGGCGAACTGCCCATCCACACCGAGGTCCTGCGCGCACGCTCCGATGTCACGGCCGTGGTGCACGCGCATCCGCCCGCGGTCGTCGCCGCGTCGGTCGCGGACCTTCCGTGGCTCCCGCTCGTGGGCTCGTACGACATCCCGGCGGCCCGGCTCGCCCACGACGGCATCCCCGTCTGGCCCCGCTCCGCCCTGATCCGGCGCCGCGACCTGGCAGAACAGATGGTGTCCGCGCTCGGTCACCGCCCCGTCGTCGTGCTGCGCGGACACGGCCTCGTCGCCGTGGGCAGCGGCGAGCCGGCCCACGCCGTCGCCGAAGCCGTCACCCGCGCCCTCGCCGTGGACTCACTGGCCCGCATCACCCTCGCCGCGGCCGCCACCGGCGCCCCGCTGCGCCCGATCCCGGCCGAGGATCTCGCCGAGCTGCCGGACCTGGGCCCGGCGTTCAACGTGGCATCGCTGTGGCGCCATCTCGCGGCCCGCGCCGAGCACGAGGGCCCTGGCACGCCACTGCGGCCCTGAACAGCACCGATTCCCGTAGCGTGTGAGGACGGCGGCACGGAACGCTACACCGCGTGTGCGTCAGCGGCGACGGCATCCTCGGCCGCCCACCGCAAAGGTCCGCCTCCCGGCGGACGAACTCCGCGACGAATGAGGCCCGTCGGCGAAGGTCATCCCGAACGGGGTGGCGTACGCCCGTTTCGCGACGACGGATGCGGCCGAGGCCGCGAAGTGGCGTGCCCGGCCGGGCCGCCATGTCCTCACGGTCGGCGGCATCGAACCCCGCAAGGGTTCACCGGACCAGCCGGTGGCGTACGCGCTGCTGCGCGCCGCGCGCCCCGACGTACGGCGTTCGACCACCGCGACCACCGGGCCCGCTGGGAGGTCCGGGCCACGGAACTCGGTGTCGAATCCGCTCGCCTCGGCCCGGTCCCGGACGAGACTCTGCCGTCCCTGGTCTCGTCCGCGACCGCCTTCGCCCTCCCGTCCCTCAAGGAGGGCTTCGGCCTCGCCGCCATGGAGGCCCTGGACGCCGGCGTCCCCCTGGTCGTCCGCGACCTGCCGGTGCCGCGCGAGGTCTTTCGCCGGAGCGGCCCGCTTCGCCACGACCCGTTCGGACCCGGCCACGGAACTCACGGCAGTGATCGAAACCGACGACCCGACCCGCCGTGGGGCCGGCCGCGACCCGGTGTCCACCCACACCTGGGACCCGCGCCCGCCGCCATCCGGAGTTCTACCGCTCCTTGTGAACTGCACGACACATCAGGCCCGTTGCGCGATCATGTGCCTCAGCAGGGCCGCCGCGGCCGGCGGATGCTCGCCCCTGAGGTGGACGATCCGCACCGTCCAGGTGGGCGCGTTCCCGGCGAAGGAGCGCAGCCGCAGGTCGGGGAAGTGGGCTGCCAGGGACGGGGGCAGGATGCAGACACCCAGGCCGTGGCGGACCAGGTCGGCGGCTCCCATCACCTCGTTCACCTCGAAGGCCGCCGTGTGCTCGACGGACGCCGCGCGGAACGCCCTGTCCACCGAATGACGGACCGCCCAGCCCAGGACGAACTCGACCAGCGGCATCCGGGCGGTCTCGGCGAGGGTCACGGGTCCCTCCTCGCGCAGCGGACCTGTGGCTGGCGTGACGAGGACCATCTCCTCCCGTGCGAGCAGATGCGAGGCGAGGCCCCGTGTCTGGGGTGCGTCGAGAGCGCCCACGGCCAGGTCCACCGTGCCGTCGCGGAGCGCCTGCGGGATCCCGCCGGTCGGTGCCTGCCGAAGGCGGACCACGACGGCCGGGTGCTCGCGGTGGAAGCCGGCCAGCGCGGCGGCGACACCGGTGTAGAGGCCCTGCATCACGCCGACCGTGATCTCGCCGCCCAGTTCCCCCTTGGCGCGTTCGACGGCCAGCCGGGCCTGGCCCGCCGCCCGCAGGGTGGCCCGGGCGGCCGACACGAACGCCTCGCCGGCCGGGGTCAGTGACACGCGGTGGGTGGTGCGGTGGAAGAGACGCGTGTCCAGCTCCCGCTCCAGCGCGCGCACGGTTCCGGAGACCGCGGACTGCACCACGTACAGTCTGCGTGCCGCCGCGCTGAAGCCGCCCTCCTCGGCGACCGCCACGACGACCTCCATCTGCCGCAGTTCCATGCCGCCCTCCGACTCCGCCGCTCATCTCCCATCGAGATTACCGTCATCGTTTCTCATCTGCCGGAAGCGGGAAGCAGGGGGCGGCGGACGCGGTTGGGCAGCATGTGCGGCGACGGGGCCGCCGATCCAACCGTCACGGGATTTCGGAGTGTCTCCATGTCCATGTCGTCGATCGCACACGGCGCCTCGGCCGCCGAGGCACCGGTGCCGCAGGAGCGGCGGTCCGCCCGCCGGTACGGAGCCGGGTTCTGGACCATCGCGGCGGTGTTCGTCACCGCCGCTCCGAAGTACTGCGCCAGCAGGCCCGCGGCCAGCGGGCCGACGCCCAGGCCGCCGCCGATGTTCGCCGCGGTCGAGACGATCTCGAAGCGCTGCGACGAGCCGCCGGGCCGGTGGGCCGTGTGCAGATCGTGCAGATGCGCGGTGGCGGTCGCGGTGAGCATGCCGACTCCGAAGCCCGTGACCAGCCGCGCGACGACGAGCACCGGCAGTGCGGGCGCGGCCAGGAACAGCACCGCTGCGACGACCTCCAGCAACAGGGCCGCGATCAGGACGGTCGGGTGGCCCGCGATGAGCGCGCGGCAGGAGAAGGCCTGGAGCCGCGTCGACGGCATCGGCATCGCGCCGTAGCGGTGGCAGGGTGCCGGAACGGCTCTGCCATGGACTCTGCGGCGGAGCCGTTCCGGCGTACCGTGCCGCACCGGTGCGCGTGCCCGGGAGCGGGCGGGCCGGCTCCGTGCCAGGGTCGTGTCCATGCGCGCCGCCTACATCACCGAGCTCGGTGGACCCGATGTCATCCGGTGCGGCGAACTGCCGTCGCCGCGGCCCGGCCCCCATGACGTCCTGGTCGACGTCGAGGTCAGCGCCGTCAATCCTGTCGACGGATTCGTCCGCTCGGGGGCGTACCGCACCCCGCTGCCGTTCCCCTTCGTCATCGGCCGCGACCTCGTCGGCACCGTCGCCGAAGCCGGTCCGGCGGGCGGCTGCTTCCGGCCCGGGGACCGGGTCTGGTGCAACAGCCTGGGGCACGCGGGACGGCAGGGCGCGGCCGCCGAGCGGGCGGTCGTACCCGCGGACCGGCTCTACCGCCTGCCCGAGGGGGTGTCGGCCGTCGACGCGGTGGCCCTGGCCCACTCGGCGGCGACGGCGCATCTCGCGCTGTTCACGCACGGAGGGCTGCGCACCGGTGAGACGGTCGCCGTGCTCGGTGCGGCGGGCAACGTGGGCAGCGCACTCGTCGTGATGGCGGCGCGCTCCGGTGCCCGGGTGATCGCCGTCGCCTCGGATCGGGACGAGACGTACGTACGGTTGCTCGGCGCGGCCGGGTTCGTCGACTACCGCTCCCCCGACGCTCCCGGCCTGATCCGGGCCGCCGCTCCCGAGGGCGTGGACGTACTCGTCGACACGTCGGGGCGCAACGACCTCGGGACGATGGTAGAACTCCTCGCGGACCGGGGGCGGATCGTCGTGATGTCCGGTCTCGACAGCCGTCCGGTACTGCCCGTGGGGGCGCTGTACACACGGGACCGGTCGATCCGCGGTTTCGCCATCTCGCACGCGGACACCGTCCAGCTCGCCGGCGCCGCACGCCATATCAACTCCCTGCTGGCGGCTGGCCACTTGAGGCCGCGCGCGGTCGAGGAGCTGCCCCTCGGCGCGGCGGCCGAGGCCCACCGTCGCATGGAGCGGGACCGGCCGACCGCCAAGCTGGTGCTGCGCGTGCGGGGTTGACCGAGCCGGAGCGCGCTGGAGTCCTGCCTCGCGGACCAGACGGCCGGAGCACGCCGCCCGCACGGCCGGGAGTCGGTGGCTGCCGACAGCTCGGAGGACGCGTCCACTTGGTGCTCGGGCAGGACCCTGGTCTCCCGCCCCACCCCTCAGGCAGCGCGGCACCGTGTCCGGCCGTGTTCGACGGCGGATGCGGCCCGCACACGGCTCTCCCCGCGATCCGTCGCTCCTGGTCGCGGTCCCTGTCCAGCAGTTGAGGAAACGGCCGGGGTGGCCGGTCAGCGGGTCGCCGGGCCCGCCACCGGGTCGAGCATCCGGACACCGCGGTGGGGCAGCGGTACGGTCCGCAGGTGCAGTCCGCCCCGCGTGCCGGTCTCGATGTCGGCGATCAGCTGGTTCAGGCCGGCGGCCGCGTGCGGCGCGGGGAGCCGGGGGTCCAGGTCTGCCAGGGCGCGGTGGGCCCGCTGCCGGGCCCGGCCGCCGTGGCCGCGGCGGTGTTCCAGGAACGCCTGGGCATAGCGGGCGAGCAACGACGCCCAGGCGTCGTCGCGGGTCCCCGGGTGGGTCATCGCGCGCCGGGCACTGCGGCGGGCGGCGCGTGGTGCGAAGGTCGCCTGGACCATGGCGAGAGACGCCTGGCTGACGGCCGGTGAGGGGCCGCCCGGGGCGTGGAGCGGCGTGGTGTCCGCGGCCTCCCGGAAGTGCTCGGCGGCCGTCTCGGCGTCGTACTCGCACAGCGCGACCACGCCCTGGACGTGGGCGATGCGGCCGATCGTGGCGTTGTCCCCGGCCAGGACGGCGGCGGGCCAGGCGCGGCCCAGGAGCACGCGGGCGCCCCGTGGATCGGCGCTCGCGGTGAGCCAGGCCGCCAGCCACAGCGCGCGCACCGCCGTGGGGCTGCCGGACTCGCACAGGGGAAGCAGGCGCAGGAGGTGGTCGCGGCCCTCCGTCTCGTTGTCGTACGCCACCCACCAGAACCACAGGTCGACCAGGCACCGCAACGCCGCCTCGGCGTGGTCGGGTTCGGTGAGGGCGTGGCGGATCATGGCCGCGAGATCGTCGAGTTCGTCCCGGACGAGGTGGACCGCCTGGCGCTGGCATCCGGTGCCCCACAGATTCTCGGCGACCTCGGCCACACGTCGGCAGTGCAGCACGCGCCGCTCGGCCGCCACGGGGAACTCGCCCGATCCGGCGAGCCGTTCGAGCCCGAACTCCCGGGCCGCGCGGCTCATCCGGTAGCGGACCCGGCGCACCCCGCCCGGGTCGTCCAGCGGTCTCAGCACGCCGGCCGCCACCAATCGAGCCAAGCAGGAGGGCACTTGGTCCGGTGACACTCCCCCGCCGGCGCACAGGAACGCGGCCGTCGACTCGGAGAAGGAGCCCTCGAAGATGCTGGCGCGTCCCCACACCACGCGTACGGGACGCTCGCACAGCACATAACCGGCTCCTACGGCTTCGCGCAGCGACCGGTGCCGCCGCAGCACCGGTCCTGTGCTGCCGAGCCAGCACTGGTGCCGCTCGAGAAGGCCGGCGAGTTCGGTCACCGGGTGACGTACGGTCTGGCCGGCGGCCAGTTCGATCGCGAGGGGAACTCCTTCGAGCGTCCGGCAGATGTCCGTGACCGCGCGCAGGTCGGCGCCCTCGGCCCGGAACCCCGGCACGGCGGCTCGGGCAAGCCGCATGAACATCTCGACGGCGGGCGGCACGCCCCCCTCGCCGCCGGAGTCCGGTCCGCCTGTGTCCAACGGCGCCAGCCGGAGCACGCGTTCGGCACCGAGACCGAGGGCGCGACGCGAGGTCACCAGCACCCGCGCCTCGGGCACCGCCATCAGCAGACGCTGCACCAGCCCCACGCACTCCGTGTGGACCGGGTCGGCGTCGTCCAGGAAGAGCAGGACGTCCGGGCCGGGCAGGTCGCGCAGCGCACGCGTCACGTCCACCCTGCGCGGACACGTGCGTCTTCCGGTCAGTGCCCGCACGGTCTCGGCGGCGAGGTCCCCCGGCTCCGCCAGTCCCCTGCCCTGCCAGCGCACGGGCACGATCCGCCGCCAGGGTCCGTCGTCCAGGCCGGCCGCGACGGTGGCGGCGATACGGCTCTTGCCCACTCCGGCGGCGCCGGTCACCGTGACCAGCCGAGAGGAGGTCAACAGGTCCCGCAGCAAGGTCTCCTCGGCGGCGCGGCCGACCAGACCGGCGGGGCCGGGCTCCAGCAGGTCCGGCACGGCTACGGCTCCCGGGCCGCCGACGCTCGTCCACACTTCGCAACACCCCGTTCTCCTAGGCGCATTCGATCACCGGCGCCCCACAAAGCCCCGCCTGCGCAGAACCGTCACTGCAGCAACGCCATGGCTACCCCAACGCGCCGTCCACGCTCCGGGTGGCGCCCCCACGCGCCGGATCACACCGCCCAACGACCCCTCGAACGCACGTCGCTCGCTCTCGCCCCGGGCAGGCGATGCTGCGTACCCAGAACATCGGCGCTACGTACTGGCATCGCACGGCTACGTGTACGCGCCGCCCCCGACCACCCGCTTGACGCCGATCAAGACCCGGTACCGCTCGCGTACCGCGAAGTCGGCCGGATCCCAGACCGCCGGGCGTCCCACCTCCGCGCACAGGTGCAGGACGCGTCCCCCGTGCACCTGGACCCCGACATGGCCGCCGTACGCGTCGTCGGTGGCGTTGAACAGGAGCAGGTCGAGCGGGCGGGCGGTGCGGACGCGGGTCGTGGCGCGGGTGTCCGCCCACAGGTCGCTCGAGCGCAGGTCCGGTACGGCCAGGCCGAAGTGCCGCAGCACCGCGTAGGCGAACACCTGGCAGTTCGCGCCCAGGTCGAGATCCGGTCGGTCGACGACCGCTCGCGAGCCCGGGAACCGGGCACCCACGTGCGGAACGGACCAGAAAGCGGGCGGAAGTCGGGCGAGCACCGGGTCCATGTGCCCATCATGCCGGGGCCCCGCCGGGTCGGGAGGGACCGGGCCGGGGCGTACGCCGGTGGGCGAGGTGAAGCCGCCGTCGACGTCCATGCGCCGGTGGGATTCGGCGTCGTTGATCGGGCAGGAGCCGTCGGGCTGCCGGATGAACTCCCGGCTCTGGTTGGCGCCGCCGTTCGGGGTCCAGGTGTCGAGCGGGGTGCCGGGGGACGTGGAGTGGTCGGGGACGTCGAGGGCCCGGCCGGAGTCCGTCAGGGTGTGCGCGCCGGTGAGGAGCGGGGCGACGGTCCGGCCGAAGGAGGCCGGCGCCGTGGCGGGGCCGGCGGGGTCGGTGACCTTGACGGTCGAGGTCCCGGCCTCGCCCGGCGTCCCGGAGATCCGGCCTGACGTGGTGCGCCCGGCCATGGACTCCGGTGCTCCGCCTCTTGCACTTTCGCGGGAACCGCGATCGCCGGTCAGGGGCGCACGGCGAGAGGGCGGGCCCGGCCGGGCCCGCCCTCTCGCCGTCCTGCTCAGCTCGCGCTGCCGCGCAGTTCCGCCAGTGTGGCCGAGGTCAGCGGCCGCGGTACGGTCCCGGGGTCGACGAGGACGACGGTGCAGGTGGCCGCGTGGGTGAGCGCACTGGTCAGGCTGCCGTCCGCGAACTGGGTGAGGGGGCCGCGCGGCGAGCGTCCGACGGCGATGGCGCGGGCGTGGACGTCGGCGGCGTGCCGGGCCAGGACGCGGCCGGCGGCGGCGTGGTCGCCGACGCTGGTGAGGATCTGACCGGTGGCGGTGACGCCCTGCGCGGCGAGCCGGTCGAGGTGGGCGGTGACCGCCGCGCGTGCCTCGTCGTGCGTCTCGGTGTCGACGGCCTGTTCCTCCACCACGGCGGTCTGCTGCACGTGCACGACCTCCAGCGGGCTGTTGGTGTCCCGGGCCATGCGGGCCGCGGCGTCCACGATCTCGGCGGCGCGGTCGTGGGCGCCGACGGCGACGATCACCGCGGGTGCGTCGCCGGCCGGGGCCGGGCCGACGCGGGTGAGGGCCGGGGCGACCGACTCGCCCTCGCCGGTGTGCTGTTCGGCCTGGCGGAGCAGCCGGTGGCCGCTGGCCAGGACCGGGATGGCGAGGACGAAGGTGGCTGCGCCGAGGTAGAAGGGGACTCTCAGGTCGGTGGCGTCGGCGAGCTTGCCCGCGACGTACGGCGCGAGACCGCCGCCGATGAAGCGCAGGAAGCCGTACGCGGAGGAGGCCACCGGCCGTTCCACCGGCGAGACCAGCATGACGGCCTGCGTGGTGAGGGTGTTGTTGATGCCGATGAACGCGCCGCTGACGATGACCGCCACGATCACCACGGTCGGGGTGCTCACCCCGGCGGCGATGACCGCCATCACGATACCCAGACCGAGGAGGTTGGCGTACAGGACCGGGGCGGTGCCGAACCGGGCCTGCAGGCGCGGGGCGAAGAACACGCTGAAGGCGGCCACCAGCAGGCCCCACCCGGTGAAGACGAGCCCGAGTTGATGGGCGCTCAGCTCCATGGGGTACGGCGCGTAGCCGAGCATCGTGAAGAAGCCCCAGTTGTACAGCAGCGCCATGATGCCCATGGTCAGCAGCCCACGGTGGCGCAGCGCCCGGATCGGGGCGAGCGGTGAGGTGACGCGTGCCGGCCTGGGCAGGGAGGGCACGAAGGCGAGGGTGGCGACCAGGGCGATGGCCATGAGGACGGCGACGCCGAAGAACGGGCCGCGCCAGCTGATGGCGCCCAACTCGCCGCCCAGCAGCGGTCCCACGGCGATGCCGAGGCCGAGCGCGGTCTCGTACAGGATGATCGCTCCGCCGAAGCCGCCGCTGGCCGAGGCCACGATCACCGCGAGGGAGGTCGCGATGAACAAGGCGTTGCCGAGCCCCCAGCCGGCGCGGAAGCCGACGATGCCGTCGATGGAGCCGGACGTACCGGCCAGCGCCGCGAACACGACGATGACCGCCAGGCCTATGACCAGGGTCCGCTTGGCGCCGAACCGGCTGGAGAACCAGCCGACGATCAGCATCGCGACCGCGGTCACGATCAGATAGCTGGAGAACAGCAGGGAGACCTGGCTGGGCGAGGCGTGCAGGCTCGACGCCAGGGCGGGCAGGATCGGGTCGACCAGACCGATGCCCATGAACGAGATGACACAGGCGAACGCGACGGCCCAGACGGCCTTGGGCTGCCGGAACGGGCTGGCAGACGGTGCATGCGGAGCACTCATGTGCGCTTCTCTTCCAAAGCGTTGAAGGGTGGGGACAGCGAGGAGCAGGACAGGGTCAGGAGCGGGCCTGGCGGTCCTCGATGGCACGGGCCAGCGCCGGCAGGGCGATCAGCACCGCGCGTTGTTCCGGCTCGGCCAGTTCCGCGACCAACTCCTCGAGCGCGGCGGCACGTTCGGCGCGCCGCCGCCGGAACACCTCGACGCCCGGGTCGGTGGCCTCGACCAGCACGCCCCGGCCGTCGGTGTGGTCGGCGGTGCGCCGCACCAGCCCGGCGCGCTCCATGCGCGTGACGAGTTGCGTCATGTTGGGCTGGGAGACGCCCTCGGCGCGGGCCAGTTCGGTCAGCCGCAGCGGACCTTCGCGGGACAGCCGGGACAGGGTCGCGGAGGCGGCCGTGCTGAGCCCGCCGGTGGTGGCACTGCGGCGCACGAAACGCACCATCTGCTCGGTGGCGAGGATCAGATCCTCCGCCGAGACCCCGGAAGCCACCGGATCCATAACCCGCTTATGCATAACCGCATCATGCACTTAGATGTAGCGTGAAACAAGATGTGCCCGCAGTCCGACCCGTCCATGCGGTCGGACTGCGGACACATCGCCCCGTTCCGGTCAGGCGCCGAGGCTCTTCGTCCACTGCGCCACGGACAGCACCTCCGCCTGGCGCGGGAACACCTTCTCGGTGAGGACCCGGTGCACCTCGAGGTCGGCGTCGAGGCAGCCGTCGGCAAGGACCGTGAGGCCGAAGTCGAGGTCGGCGGCCTGGCGCACGGTGGACAGCACGACACCGCTGGTGGCGATGCCGGCGAGGACCAGACTGTCGATCTCGCCCGCCCTGAGCACCAGATCGAGATCGCTGCCCGCGAACGCGCTCACGCGGCGCTTGGTCACGACGACGTCGCCCGGCCGGGGTGCCACTTCGGGGTGGATCTCGCTGCCCGGGTCACTCTCGGTGAAGGCGCCGGAGCGGGCGGCGGCCGAGAACGACTTGTTGCGGGCGCTGATCTCCGGATGACCGGCACGGAAACCGACGACCACGTAGATCACCGGCAGACCGGCCGTCCGGGCGGCGTCGACGGCCTCGCCCAGGCGCGGGAGGTACCCGCCGCCGTCCTCGAAGCGGTCGACGATGGAACGCTGGACGTCCATCACGAGCAGGGCGCTGTTCGCCACGGGGCTGTCCTTTCGGGTAAGCGGTCGGGAGACGTGTGTTTGCGGTCACTTGACTGGGCGGCGCGCCTCGTCGGCGGCGGCACGCCGCGTGGGCGCGCCCGCCGTCGCCGTCGCGGCGCCCTTGCGTCCGGTGGCGGAGGCGTCACGGCCGCGCAGGGCCGAAGCGAACGCGGAGATCAGGGCCATGCCCGCGGCGACGCCGAAGACGATGGTCAGCCCGTGGTGGAAGGGTCCCGAGACCAGCTGCGGGAAGAACGTGTGGCCGGTCAGCGCGTCACGCTGGGCCGTGGTGAGCTGGTCGAGCGCGCCGCTGGAGCCGAGGAGATGGCTGATCGGGTTGTTGCCGAGGAACGTCGCGAACAGCGTGCTCACCGGCGGCAGCGACGCCGCCTGCTCCGCCGTCGCCGCCGGAACGCCGTGGGCCTGGAGGCCACCGCTGAGTGCCGACGGCAGCGAGGTGGCCAGCCCCGAGACCATCAGCGAGAAGAACACGCCGATGGACAGGGCCGTACCCGAGTTCTGGAACGTGGAGCGCATTCCGGAGGCCACACCCCGGTACTCGGGGGCGACGCTGCCCATGATCGACGACGTGTTCGGCGCGGAGAACATGCCCTGACCGAGGCCGTTGAGCAGCAACAGGGCGGCGAACATGCCGTAGTCGAAGTTCACGGGCAGGGCCAGCAGGCCGAGGAAGGAGCCCGCGACCACCACCAGTCCCGTGGTGGAGAACAGGCGGGCGCCGAACCGGTCGGACAGATAGCCGGAGACGGGGCCCGCGATCAGGAAGCCGAGGGTGAGCGGCAGCATGAAGATGCCCGCCCACAGCGGAGTGTCCTCGAAGTCGTAGCCGTGCAGCGGCAGCCAGATGCCCTGCAGCCAGATGATGAGCATGAACTGCAGCCCGCCACGCGCGATCGCGGTCAGCAGCGCGGCCAGGTTGCCCGCGGCGAACGCCCGCACCTGGAACAGCGAGAGCCGGAACATGGGTTCGGCGATCCGGGTCTCGACGATGCAGAAGACCAGCAGCAGGAAGGCCCCGCCGAACAGGCCGGTGAGCACCCAGGGATTGCCCCATCCGGTGGCGCTGCCGCCGTAGGGCTGGATGCCGTAGGTGATGCCGGCGAGGAGAATGCCCGCACCCGCGGCGAAGGTGACGTTGCCGAACCAGTCGATCCGGCCACGCTTGCCGGACGCCGTCTCGCGCAGGCTGAGATATGACCAGACGGTGCCCGTGATGCTGACGGGGACGCTCACCCAGAACACGGCGCGCCAGTCGACCGCGGCGAGCAGACCGCCGGCGAGCAGACCGAGGAACTGGCCGGCCAGCGCGGTGATCTGGTTGATGCCGAGGGCCATGCCGCGCTGCCGGGCGGGGAACGCGTCGGTGAGGATGGCGGCCGAGTTGGCGGTGAGCATGGAGCCGCCGAAGGCCTGCACGATGCGCCACAGGATCAGCCACAGCGCCCCGGCACCGGCCCGGAACGGGTCGAGGGACAGCGCCACGGAGGCGATCGCGAAGATCAGGAAGCCGAGGTTGTAGATCTTGACCCGGCCGAACATGTCGCCGAGCCGGCCGAGGGCGACGACCAGCACCGCCGACACCAGCAGATAGCCCAGGATCATCCACAGCAGATAGCCGATGTTGCCCGCCGCGAGCGGGTCTAGGCCGATCCCGCGGAAGATCGCCGGCAGCGAGATGATCACGATGGAGGCGTCCATCGTGGCGATCAGGACGCCCAGGGTGGTGTTGGACAGGGCGACCCACTTGTAGCCGGGGCCCGGGGCCGAGTCCTTGGGTCGGGTGAGGCGCGGGAGCCCGGTCACAGTCGTTCCGCCAGCCGGTCGAGGAGGGGCAGGGCGTCGCGGAGCATGTCGCGCTCCTCGGGGGTGAACTCCTCGAGGGCCCGGGTGAGACGGGTGACGGACTCGGACCGGCGTTCCTCCAGTACGGTCCGTCCGTCGTCGGTGATCGTCACGATGGCCCGCCTCCCGTCGGAGGTGTCGGGGGTACGGCGCACCAGCCCGCGCTGTTCGAGCCCGGCGAGGGTGCTGGCCATCGCCTGCGGCCTGACGCGTTCCAGTTCGGCGAGCGATCCCGGGGAGTCCGGGCCGCCGGCGAGCCGGGCCAGCACGGAGACTCCGGAGAGTGACACGTCGCCGACGGCGTGCGCCTGCCGCAGCCGACGGGTGATCCGTGCGACGGCCAGGCGCAGGGCCGCGGCCAGCGGTGCTGTGTTCCGTGACGGATCGGTCGTCGTGCTACCTGCGGTTTTCTCCACTTCCACAAGTAATAACAGTAGGTTTATCAGTCTGGACTGTTCAACCAAGCCTCAGTAATCCCCGAAGAACCGCTCGACGTCCCGGTCGGTGACCTCACCGACCGTGGCCGGCGACCAGCGCGGGGCGCGGTCCTTGTCGATGACCTGGGCGCGGATGCCCTCCACCAGGTCGAGCGTGGTGAGGGCAGCGCAGGACACCCGGTACTCCTGGTCCAGCACTTCCTCCAGCGACCCGAGCCGCCGTGCCCTGCGCATCGCGGCCAGGGTGACCTTGAGCGCCGTGGGCGACTTGGTGTGCAGGGTCTCGGCGGCACCCTTCGCGGCCGTGTCGCCGTAGGCCGCCAGCCGGTCGACGATCTCCTCGACCGTGTCCGCGGAGTAACAGGCGTCGATCCAGCGGCGCGACTCGGCGAGTTCTCCGGGCGGCGCCGGCACGAGGCGGGGCGCGAGTGCTTCGGCCGCGGGCCGCTCGGCCAGGTCGGCCAGCAGCGCGGGCAGCGCCGCCGAGGGCACGCAGTGATCGGCCAGTCCGCACAGCACCGCGTCGGCGGCCCCTACGGCGACGCCGGTCAGGGCGAGGTGGGTGCCGAGTTCGCCGGGCGCGCGGCTGAGCAGGTAGGTGCCGCCGACGTCCGGGACGAAACCGATGCCGGTCTCGGGCATCGCGATCCGGGAGCGCTCGGTGGCGACGCGGACGGAGCCGTGTGCGGAGAGTCCGACACCGCCGCCCATGACGATGCCGTCCATGAGGGCGACGTACGGCTTCGGGTAGCGGGCGATGCGCGCGTTGAGCCGGTACTCGTCACGCCAGAAGGCCGCCGCCGCGCTGCCGTCCCCGTCGCGGGCGTCGTCATGGACGGCACGGATGTCACCGCCCGCGCACAGGCCTCGCTCACCCGCGCCCGTCAGCACGACGGTCTCGACGGCCGGGTCACTTTCCCAGGCGGTCAGCGCCTCGTCGATGCGGGCCACCATCTCGTGCGTCAGGGCGTTCAGGGCCCGGGGCCGGTTGAGGGTGATGTACGCGGCACGGCCCGCGGTGTGCAGCAGGACGGGTTCTTCGCTGCCGGTCATCCGGACTCCTCCAACAAGCAGACTCGCTTCACTCACGATCTTCACGATGCCGGATGCGGCCCACACCCATACACGCGCCCCCATGACGGCCCTGGAGAACTCGATCGGAAAGTCCGCCCGGCGCGGCGCGGAGGGCCTTCTCGACGGGCCTGGGCGGGGCCATGCACGCTCCTGCCCACCACCCTCGGACCCCGCGGCCCGCCACCGCTCCCCCGCCTCCGCACGGCCCCGCGCACGGCATCCGGACATGCGGCCCGACCTGGGAACTCGGGCCCGTCCAGGCCTAACATCCCCCGACGGAAAGGGGATTCGATGGACCGGAACATTCGCACCGTCGAGGACGTGCTCAGACTCCTCGACGGCCTGTTCGTGCCCAAAGCCGATCGATGGACGGCCCACGGGGCCTCCTGGTGGGACGGGTTCTACGCGGACCGTGGCAGGCCGGTGCCGTTCTTCGAGGCCAAGCCGGACGAAAGTCTCGTCTCCTGGGTGGAGCGCGGTCTGATCGCGCCGGGGCGCGCGCTGGACCTCGGCTGCGGTCCCGGCCGCAACGCGATCCACCTCGCCTCGCTCGGCTTCGAGGTGGACGCCGTCGACCTCTCCCCCGTGGCCGTCGACTGGGCCCGGGAGCGGGCGGCCGAGGCGGGCGCCGACGTCCGCTTCCACCGCGGCGACGCCTTCGCGCTCATGGGCAAGGTGCTCCGCGGTCCGTACGACCTCGTCCACGACAGCGGCTGCTTCCACCATCTGCCACCGCACCGTCGCGTCAGCTATCTCGCCCTGCTCGACGAACTCCTCGCGCCCGGCGGCCTGTTCGTTCTCACCTGTTTCGCGGCGGGCGCGATGGGCTCCGAACTGCCCGACGCCGAGCTGTATGGCCACGCGGGCCTCCAGGGTGGCCTCGCCTACACGCCGGAGTCGCTGCGGTGGATCTTCGCCGATCTCGAGGAGGTCGAGTTGCGGCGGATGAACGACGAGTCTCCCAATTCCCTTTGTTTCGGTGAGCCGTTCCTCTGGACCGCGCTGTTCCGGCGCCCTGGGTGACGTTCACGCGGCGGCCGGGGCCGGCACAGGATCCAGGGCTCGCGCCAACCGGTCGAGCCAGTCCCGGCCGGCGCCCCGGGCCCACGGGTACCCCGCGTGGGACGCCTCCCAGTCGAACGCAGCCCGGGCCACGGCCGCCGCATCGAACACCACCTCACGCCCCGAGGGCGAGCGGGTCCTGACGGCAGGTCACGGCATCGCCGACAAGGTGCTCGCCGCATGCTGCGCCGCTCTCCCGGGCCCGGACCGTGCCACGCTGCCGGCCCTGCTCCGACGGCTGAGCGAGGCGGCGGACGGCTGACCGGCCCGACCCAGCTCCTCGGCCGGGGCCGACGTCGCCCCCCAGGCGCCGTAATGCGTCCTCGGCGTCGGTCCCGGCGACGCAGGCCAGGCCCAGGCCGTCGGACCGGACATCACCCAGGGCCACGAGGAGCCGAGCGCCCTCGGCCGCCACCGCGCGCTCCGCCTCGGTCGGTCCCGGTTCGCCCTCGGGGACGGTGAACCGGTCGGGCGTCGGTCCGGCCGGGCTCAGCCGCCCTGTCCCTCCCGGCGCCGGTCCGGGCGCGGTGATCACCACCGCACCCGCCACCGGCACCCGCGCGGACGGGTCCGGCACTCAGGCGAGTCCGACCGAGGGATCAGGCCAGTTCGATCAGCAGGTCTCCGCCCTCCACCTGCTGGATGCGGTTGATGGCCAGGCGGGAGACGCGGCCCGCCTTCGGGGCCGTGATCGCTGCCTCCATCTTCATCGCCTCGATGGTGGCCACGGTCGCGCCGGCCGGCACGTCGTCGTCCTCGGCAACCACGAGGGTCACCACACCGGCGAACGGGGCCGCGACATGACCGGGGTTGGAACGGTCGGCCTTCTCGGTGACGGGGACGACGGAGGCGGCGGTGCGGTCGCGTACCTGGATCGGGCGGAGTTGGCCGTTGAGGGTGGCCATCACCGTGCGCATACCGCGTTCGTCGGCGTCGCCGACGGCCTGGAGCTCGATCAGGAGCCGTACGCCCGGCTCGAGGTCGACGGCGTACTCGGCACCGGGGCGCAGCCCGTAGAAGAAGTCCTTGCTGTCGAGGACGCTGGTGTCGCCGAAGGTCTGGCGGTGCGTGTCGAACTCCCGGGTCGGGCCGGGGAACAGCAGCCGGTTGAGTGTGGCGCGCCGTTTCTTCTCCAGGCCCGTACGGTCCTCGGCCGCCAGCTCCGGCGCCGGCCTGGCCTCGGCGCGGCCCTGGAGCGCCTTGGTGCGGAACGGCTCCGGCCAGCCGCCGGGCGGGGTGCCCAACTCGCCCCGCAGGAAGCCGATGACGGAGTCGGGGATGTCGAACCGTTCGGGCGTCGCCTCGAAGTCCGCCGGGTCCACGCCTGCGCCCACGAGGTGCAACGCGAGGTCGCCGACCACCTTGGAGGACGGCGTGACCTTCACCAGGCGGCCCAGGATGCGGTCGGCGGCGGCGTACATGGCCTCGATGTCCTCGAACCGATCGCCGAGGCCGAGCGCGACGGCCTGGGTGCGCAGGTTGGACAGCTGGCCGCCGGGGATCTCGTGGTGATAGACGCGCCCGGTCGGGGAGGCCAGTCCCGCCTCGAAGGGCGCGTAGATCCGGCGGACGCTCTCCCAGTACGGCTCCAGGTCGCCCACGGCCTGGAGGTCGAGGCCGGTGGGCCGTTCGGAGTGGTCGGTGGCCGCCAGGATCGCCGACAGCGACGGTTGCGAGGTGGTCCCGGCCATGGACGCGACCGCGCCGTCCACCGCGTCCACGCCCGCCTGCGCCGCCGCGAGGTACGTGGCGAGCTGACCGCCGGTCGTGTCGTGGGTGTGCAGATGCACCGGCAGGCCGAACTCCCGCCGCAGCGCCGCGACCAGCTTCGCGGCGGCGGGGGCGCGCAGCAGTCCTGCCATGTCCTTGACCGCCAGGACGTGGGCACCCGCCTCGACGATCTGCTCGGCCAGACGCAGGTAGTAGTCGAGCGTGTAGAGGCGTTCCGACGGGTCGCAGAGATCGGAGGTGTAGCACAGGGCGACCTCCGCGACCGCCGTGCCCGTCTGCCGTACGGCGTCGATGGCGGGCCGCATCTGGCCGACGTCGTTGAGCGCGTCGAAGATGCGGAAGATGTCGATGCCGGTGGCGGCGGCCTCCTCCACGAACGCGTCGGTCACCTCGGTCGGATACGGCGTGTAGCCCACGGTGTTGCGGCCGCGCAGCAGCATCTGGAGGCAGATGTTGGGCACCGCCTCGCGCAGCGCGGCCAGCCGCTCCCAGGGGTCCTCGGCGAGGAAGCGCAGAGCGACGTCGTAGGTGGCGCCGCCCCAGCACTCCAGGGACAGCAGACCGGGCAGCGTTCGCGCCACCACCGGAGCGACGGCGAGCAGGTCCTTGGTGCGCACCCGGGTGGCGAGCAGCGACTGGTGGGCGTCACGGAACGTGGTGTCGGTCACGCCGAGGAGCGGCGACTCGCGCAGCCGGCGGGCGAAGCCCTCGGGGCCGAGTTCGATCAGCCGCTGCCGGGAGCCCGCGGGCAGCTCGCCCTCCGGGAGCCGGGGCAGCTTCGTGAGTGGGGACGACAGTCGGGGGCGGTCCCCGTGCGGCCTGTTGACCGTGACGTCGGCGAGGTAGGTGAGCAGCTTGGTGCCGCGGTCGGCCGAGGAGCGGGCGGTGAGCAGATGGGGGCGCTGCTCGATGAACGACGTCGTGACGCGTCCGGCCTGGAAGTCCGGGTCGTCCAGGACGGCCTGCAGGAAGGGGATGTTGGTGGCCACGCCCCGGATGCGGAACTCGGCCACGGCACGCCGGGCGCGGCCGATCGCCGACTTGAAGTCCCGCCCCCGGCAGGTGAGTTTGACCAGCATGGAGTCGAAGTGCGCGCTGATCTCCGTGCCGGCGTGGGTGGTTCCGCCGTCGAGCCGGATGCCCGAGCCACCCGGTGAGCGGTAGGCGCTGATCCGGCCGGTGTCCGGGCGGAAGCCGTTGGCGGGGTCCTCCGTGGTGATACGGCACTGGAGGGCGGCGCCGTGCAGGGTGATCGTGTCCTGCGCGAGGCCCAGGTCGGCCAGCGACTCCCCCGACGCGATCCGCAGCTGTGCCTGGACCAGGTCGACGTCGGTGACCTCCTCGGTCACCGTGTGCTCGACCTGGATGCGCGGGTTCATCTCGATGAAGACGTGGTTGCCGTCGCGGTCGACGAGGAACTCCACGGTGCCCGCGTTGCGGTAGCCGATCTCGCGGGCGAAGCGCACGGCGTCCGCGCAGATCCTCTCCCGCAGCTCCGGGTCGAGGTCGGGCGCGGGCGCCAGCTCGATCACCTTCTGGTGGCGGCGCTGCAGCGAGCAGTCGCGCTCGTACAGGTGGATGACGTCACCCTGCCCGTCGGCGAGGATCTGCACCTCGATGTGGCGCGGGTCGACGACCGCCTTCTCCAGGAACACGGTGGAGTCGCCGAACGCGGACGCGGCTTCGCGCGAGGCGGCCTCGATGGACTCGCGCAGCTGTGCCGGGTCCTCCACGCGCCGCATCCCGCGCCCGCCACCGCCCGCGACCGCCTTCACGAACACCGGGAAGCCGATCCCCTCGGCGGCCCGGACGAGTTCGTCGACGTCGGTGGAAGGGGCGGAGGAGCCCAGTACGGGCACACCGGCGGCGTGGGCGGCGGCCACCGCCCGCGCCTTGTTGCCGGTCAGCTCCAGCGTCTCCGCGCTCGGCCCCACGAACGTGATGCCCGCCTGCTCGCAGGCCCGCGCCAGCTCCGGGTTCTCGGACAGGAAGCCGTACCCCGGATACACGGCGTCCGCGCCCGCACGCCGGGCCGCGCCCACGATCTCCTCGACGGAGAGATAGGCGCGCACCGGATGCCCGGGGACGCCGATCTCGTACGCCTCGTCGGCCTTGAGCCGGTGGAGGGAGTTACGGTCCTCGTGCGGGAACACGGCTACCGTGCGCGCGCCCAGCTCATAGCCGGCGCGGAACGCCCGGATCGCAATCTCCCCACGGTTGGCGACCAGCACCTTGCGGAACATCATCCACCCCTTCAGCCTGCCGGCGACGAACACCATCGTGTCGGCCGCGCCCCTGCCCTGCCACGCGGCCACGTTAGGGGTGTACCGGGAGCGGCTGAAGACGGCGAACATCACATTGACAACGGCCCGGCCGCCCAGGGGCACCGGGCCGCGTTCCTGACCGGGCCGGACGTCGTGCCGAGGGGAGGCCTGCTCAGGCGTGCTCGGCCCACTCCCGTGACGTGAGACCCAGCAGCCGTTCGAGCGTGGCCGGGTCCGGCAGGGGACCGTGGTCTCCTGTCACCTTGAGCGCGGACGCCGCCGTGATGTGGCCGAGGCGGAGGGCCCGGGGCAGATCGCCGTCCCGGAGCAGCCCGGCCAGGAAGCCCGCCGCGAACGCGTCGCCCGCGCCGACCGGTTCCACCACCTCCGTGCGCAGGGCGGGCACGGTGACCTCTCCGGCCTCGCCGAAGACGGTGGCCGCCCGTCCGCCGTCCTTGACGACGAGCAGCCGCGGGCCGGGCAGCGTCTTGCGCACCCCGCCCGCGTCCAGCTCGTCGCCCCACAGCCGCTGGGCCTCGTCGAGACCGACGAAGGTGATGTCGGCCCGGTCCGCCACGTCGCGCAGGACGGCGGGGGCCGTCCCCTCCGGCCAGAGCGCGGGGCGGTGGTTGACGTCGAAGCTCACGGCGTACGACCGCTCTCCCGGCGGGGTCGCGAGCGCCCGCTCCACCAGCTCACGGCAGGACGGGGAGAGGGCCGCCGTCACGCCCGTGAGGTGCAGGACGGCCGCCGAGGTGACGGCCGGGTCGTCCAGGATGCCGGGGCCGAGGGCGGAGGCCGCCGAGCCGCGCCGGTAGTAGTGGACGCGGGTGCCCGTGGGGCCGGGGTCCTTGATCAGCAGGCCCGTGGGCCGGCCCGGATCGTGCCGTACGCCCGACACGTCGACGCCTGTCGCGGCGACGGCGGCCCGCACCCGGCGGCCGAACGGGTCGTCGCCGAGCACCGACAGCCATACGGCGGCCCGGCCCAGGTCCGCGAGATACATCGCCACGTTGGACTCGGCGCCCGCTACCGACACCCGCAGGCTCTCGCCCGTCTCCAGGGAGTCGGGCGGCTCGGGAGCGAGCGCGGCCATGGTCTCGCCGACGCAGACCACGGGGCCGTCGGCGGGGGGCCAGGACACGGTCGCCTCGGCGGCCCCGACCGGCTCGCCGGTCACCGGACGCGACGCGGACGTCCGCTCTCCCCCATCGCCCGCGGAACGCGACGCGCTCACGCCGGCCTCCCGATCGACGCGACCGCCGGCCGGTACTCCGCGGCCGCCGGCCCCGGCACGCCCACCCGGACCGAGAACAAGGCGCCGTCGTACGGTCCCGGTGCCGTGAGACCCACCGTGGCCGTGGTGATGTGCAGGACGTCGCCCTCGAGGCAGACCCCGGCGGGCTGGCTCGCGGGCAGCCGCACGGTGCGCTCCAGCGTGCCGTCCGGCAGGTGACGGCGTACCGTCCCCGTCCCCCAGACCGCGATCCACACCGCGCCCTCGCCGTCGACGGCCATCCCGTCCGGGCTGCCGTCCTCGACCGTGACGAACGTGTCCGGCGTGCCGAGTGAGCCCGTCTCCGGATCGACGGGGTAACGGCGGACGACACCTCGCGCGCTGTCGGCCAGGTACATGGTCCGTCCGTCGGCGGAGAACGCGGGCCCGTTGGGAACGGAGATGTCCTCCAGCACCCGCACCACCGTGCCGTCGTGGTCCACGCGGAACAGCGAACCCGCGTCCTCGTCGGCGTCGTACGACATGCTGCCCGCCCAGAACCTCCCGGACGGGTCGGCCGTGCCGTCGTTCATGCGCATCGCCGGCCGGGTGCCGGCCTCCGGCCGGGCCAGCCAGGTCGGGGTGCCGTCGGAGGTGAGCAGGCAGATGCCGGTGCCCGCCGCCGCGATCCAGCTGCCGGGCCGGCCGGCCACCGGTGCCACCGCGCCCAGGGGGACGGGCAGCCGAGCGAGCGTGTCCAAGGGCGCGGTGGGGTCGTCGGGGGCCGCGAGCAGACGTCCCTTCAGAATGTCGACGAGGACCAGGCGTCCGCCGGTGAAGCGGATGCCTTCGCCGAGTTCGAGGCGGTCGGGGCGGGTGGCGGCCGGGGCGTCCATCACGCAGTGGCCTCCTGTACGGCGGTACGGAAGGCGCGGGCCCGCTCGCGGAGGGCGGAGAGGCTGCCGCCGTGGGCCGCGTCGCCGACGAGCGGCGAGCCGATGCCGACGGCGCGCGCTCCCGCGGCCAGATAGGCGCGTGCGGCGGCCTCGTCGACGCCGCCCACCGGGACGAACGTCTCGTGCGGGAACGGCCCTTGGAGCGCCTTGAGGTAGTCGAGGCCGCCCGCCTGGGCGGCGGGGAATATCTTCAGCGCCTCGGCGCCCAGCGCACGGGCGGCGATGACTTCGGTCGGGGTCATGACGCCGGCCAGGACCGGCATCCCGAGGGCGCGGGCCTCGGCGACACCCTCCCCGAGGCCGGGGGTGACGGCGAAGTCGGCGCCCGCCCGGTGCGCGGCGCGGGCGTCGTCGGCGGTCAGGACGGTGCCGGCGCCGAGGTGCCGGTCGGCGCCGAGGGCCTCGCGGGCGCGCTCGATGACGCTCAGGGCGTCCTGGCCGCTGAGGGACACCTCGATCAGCTCGATGCCCTCGTCGGCGAGGACGAGTACGGTGCGCAGCGCGGCCTCGGGGTCGTCGCCGCGCACGATGGCGACCAACCGGTGGACGGCCAGGGCGGCTTGCAGATCCACGGACACAACTCCTTGTACTGGCGGGCGGGTTCGGGTTCAGGCGCAGCGGCAGTCGGCGGCGAGCGTGAGCCGCCAGCGGACCTCGCCGGACGCGGGCACGCTCGCGGCGTCCTCGGGTCCCGCGTCGGCGAGGTCGAAGGCGCGGCCGAGCATCGGCTCGACTCCCGTGCTGCGGTAGGGGTCTTCGGCGGGAAAGCCGCCGAGATTGCGCCACAGGGCGGTCGACAGCGGCTGCCCGTCGGCCTCCAGGGCGAAGGAGAGGCGGTCCGCGCCGTCGTGGACGCAGCAGTCCGGGGCGTCGACGACGGCGCCGACCGCGCTGCCGTCGTCGGGTCCGAAGCGGTCCATCGGCAGGCCGAGAGGCGCGGGCCAGTCGCCCTCGGCCCAGGGCGCGCCGGCCGGCCAGGGCAGGTCGAGGAGCGGTGCGGCCTCGGGGTGGAGGCGGGTGCGGGCACCGGGCCGTATGCGCACGGTCGCCGACGGGCTCAGGTCCAGCAGGGCGTGGGCGGCCCAGACGAAGCGGAAGCCGGGGTCGGCCGTGAGCACGTAACCGGCCTCGGCACCCTCCGCCGTCGTACGGATCGTCCGCGCCAGGGCGAACCGCTCGGCGTGCACGGTGTCGGTGTCGCCCTCGCGCTTCCAGGCCCGAGACCAGACGTCACCGTGGTCGGGCGTGCCGCGTACGGTGGGAACGCATTCCTCCAGACCGCCCGCGTCCACGAAGGCGTCCCCGGGCGACACGCTCGCTCGACCGGTCGCCGTCCCGTGCCACAGCCATTGGCGGTCCGCGGCGCGCAACGAGGTCCAACGGCCGCCGTGCGCCGGGTCGGTGACGATCTCCAGGGACACCGTCACCACTCCGCGAAGGAGCCGTCGGAGTGCCGCCACACCGGGTTGCGCCAGGCATGTCCGGTGCGGTCGGCGGCGCGTACGGCGGCCTCGTCGACGGTCACGCCGAGGCCCGGGGCGTCGCCGCGCGGCGCGTGGCCGTCGACGAACCTGAACGGCTCGGGGTCGACGACGTACGACAGCAGGTCGCCGTCCTTGTTGTAGTGGATGCCCCGGCTCTGCTCCTGGATGAGGAAGTTCGGTGTGGCGAAGGCGACCTGGAGGCTGGCCGCGAGCGCGATGGGGCCGAGCGGGCAGTGCGGGGCGAGCTGGGCGCCGTACGTCTCGGCGAGCGAGGCGATGCGGTGGACCTCGGAGATGCCGCCCGCGTGGGAGAGGTCGGGCTGGGCGACGGCGATGCCCGCGGTGAGGACGGGCAGGAACTCGGCGCGTCCGTAGAGGCGTTCGCCGGTGGCGAGGGGGACGGGACTGGCGGCGACCAGGCCGGGCAGCAGGTGGCTCTGCTCGGGGACGACGGGCTCCTCCACGAACAGCGGGTGGAGCGGGGCGAGTTCGGCGAGGACGCGGCGGGAGCTGGCGGCCGTGAAGCGGCCGTGGAAGTCGACGGCGACGTCCCGGTCCGGGCCGAGCACCTCGCGGGCGGCGGCCACCCGCTCGACGACGGCGGCGGTCTCGGCCGCGGTGGCCATGGGCGAGGTCGCGCCGGCGCCGTTCATCTTCACGGCGGTGAATCCGGCCTCCACCTGGGCGGCTATCTGCTCGGTCAGCTCGGCGGGTTCGTCGCCGCCGACCCAGGCATAGACCCGGACGCGGTCGCGCACGGGACCGCCGAGCAGGGCGTGCACGGGAGCGCCGTATGTCTTCCCGGCGATGTCCCACAGTGCCTGGTCGAGGCCGGCGACGGCGCTGGAGAGGACCGGTCCACCGCGGTAGAAGCCGCCCTTGGTGAGCACCTGCCAGTGGTCCTGGATGCGAAGCGGGTCCTGGCCCATGAGGTGGTCGGCGAGGACGTCGACGGCGGCGCGGACCACCTCGGCGCGGCCCTCGACGACGGGCTCGCCCCAGCCGACCACGCCGTCGTCGGTCTCGACGCGGCAGAACAGCCAGCGCGGCGGCACGAGGAAGGTCTCGATGCGGGTGATCTTCACTGGCCGGGGTGCCTTTCCGTGTCGTCGGACCCACCGATCCGGTCGAGGTCGCGGCCGGCCTGGTCGAGCAGGGCGCGCATGGCGGCCTCGGCGGCCCGCGGGTCCTTGGCGCGTACGGCGTCCAGGACGGCGCGGTGGGCGGGTACGGGGTCCTCGCTGTGCGGGGAGCTGTGCACGATGCGGTCGCGGTGGGCGAGGCCGGTCTCGATCACCATCTCCATGCGTTCGAGGAGTTCGTTGTGGGTGGCGGCGAGCAGGGCGCGGTGAAAGGCGAGGTCGGCCTCGACGGCGTGGGCCGCGTCGCCGTCCGGTTCGGCCATCGCGTCGAGGGCGGCGTCCAGGGCGGTGAGGTCGTCGTCGGTGCGGCGCTCGGCGGCGAGGCGTACGGCGGCGGGCTCGATGATGGAGCGCACCTCGGCGAGGTTGTGCAGCAGGGCCTGGTCGGCCTCGGTGGTGCGGTCGCTCTCGAACTGCCAGCGCAGCACGTCGGCGTCGAGCAGGTTCCAGTCCGCGCGGGCCCGGACGAAGGTGCCGCGCTTCTGACGGGCGTCGACCATGCCCTTGGCGGCCAGGACCTTCAGGGACTCGCGCAGGGCGGTGAGGCTGACGTCCAGTTCGCTCTGCAGGGCGACCAGGTCCAGGGTGGCCCCCTCGGGGATCTCGCCGCCCAGGATGCGACGGGCGAGTGCCTCCACGGTCTGACCGTGCACGCCGCGGCGGGCGTAGGGCGTCATGTCGTACTGCCTTTCTGCTGCGGGGTGGACGCGGGGGTCATGCGGAGGCCTTCACGACGCTCCAGCCGCCGTCCACGAGGAGACTCGACCCGGTGATGAAGGAAGCCTCGTCGGAGCCGAGGAAGGCGATCGCGGCGGCCACCTCCTCGGGGGTGCCGAAGCGGCCGGCCGCGGTCTCGGCGACGCTGCGCTCCCGGTCCTCGGCGGACACCCGGTCCCAGGCGGCCGTCAGGATCGGGCCGGGCACGACGGCGTTGACGCGCACCTCGGGCCCGTACTCGACCGCGAGTTGTCCGCACAGGGACAGCAGCGCGCCCTTGGACGCCGCGTAGGCGGGGTGTCCGGGTATGCCCTTGTGTGCGTGGACGGAGGAGGTGAGGACGACGGCTCCGCGGCGGTCGCGCAGGTCGGGCAGCACGGTCTTGAAACCGAGGAAGGCACCGGTGAGGTTGACGTCGAGCTGCCGTCGCCAGGAGGCCAGGGTCAGTTCGTGCGCCGGGGTCACCTCGACGACGAAGGCGTTGCTGACGAGCAGGTCCACGGGGCCGAAGGCGCGTGCGGCGTCCGCGACGCGCGCCCAGTCCCCCTCGGCCGAGACGTCGGCGGCGACGAAGCGGGCCCGGCCGCCGTCCTCGGCGATCCGCTCGGCGACCGCCGTGCCGCGTTCCTCGGCGACGTCGGCGAGGACGACGGCGGCTCCCTCCCGGGCGAGGCGTTCGGCGGTGGCGGCTCCGATGCCGGAGGCGGCGCCGGTGACCACGGCCGTACGGCCGGTGAAGCGGTCACCGGACCGGCGGGACTGTTCCATCGGGTGGTTCGGCTCCTTCGGTGCGCTGAATGAGTGTGGGGTGAACATATGCCGGTCGACGGGTGTCTACTCCCGTGTCAGTACCACCAGTTCCGCGTCGTGCGCGGCGCTCCACGCGAACGGCAGCCCGTAGTGGAGCAGATGGGCACCGCTGTACGCGGCTCCCGAGTCCGCGTCCCGGTAGGTGGCGGCCGCATCGAGGCCGCGCAGCCTGAGCCGGGCCGGGCGGCCGGGGACGAGCGGGGCGCCGTCCAGCGGTCCGGTGCTCAGGGCGGCCACGACGGTGCGTCCGTCGGCCCCGTCGTACTGGACACCGCAGGTGACGTCGCGCGGGCTGCCGAGCAGCCGGGCCTCACCCAGGTGGACGACGTCCCGGACGTCCTTGTAGCGGGCGATCCAGCGGGCGGCCTCGGCGCGCTGGTCGGCGTCCCAGTGGCGCAGGTCGGCGCCGATGCCGAGGACGCCGCACATGGCATTGACGAAGCGGAAGGCGAGGCTGCGCGAGCGGGGGTCGAAGACGCCGGGGGCGTCGGTGACCCAGGAGCTCATCACGTGCGGGGCGTGGGCGTGCAGGAAGCCGTACTGGATCGCGAGCCGGTCCAGGGGCGCGGTGTTGTCGCTGGGCCACAGGACGTCGGTGCGGGCCAGGGTGGCGTGGTCGACGCGTGCGCCGCCGCCCGCGCAGCCCTCGACGGTGACGTGGGGGTGGGCGGAGCGCAGGTGGTCGAGAACGTGCAGATAGCCGGCCACGTGCTGGGCGTCGAGGTCGAGACGGTCGGCGGGTCCGGCGCCGGGGCGGCTGCGTTCGGTGGGCGGCCGGTTCATGTCCCACTTGAGGTACGAGATGTCGTACTCGGTCAGCAGCCGGTCGAGCGTGCCGATGACGAAGTCCTGGACGTCGGTGCGTCCGAGGTCGAGCAGGAGCTGGTTGCGCACCAGCCGGGCGGGCCGGTCCTCGATCCGGTAGACCCAGTCGGGGTGTTCGGCGTACAGCTCGCTGCCGGGGCTCACGGCCTCCGGTTCGATCCAGAGCCCGAAGTCGAGCCCTAGGGCACGCACGTCGTCGACGAACCGTCCGAAGCCGTCCGGGAAGGCCGCCGGGTCCGGGTACCAGTCGCCGAGGCCGCCGGTGTCGTCGGCGCGGCCGGTGAACCAGCCGTCGTCGACGACGAACAGCTCGGCGCCGATGTCCGCTGCGGTCTTCGCCAGCTCCAGCTGCCCGGCGGCGTCGACGTCGAAGGCGGTGGCCTCCCACGAGTTGTAGAGGACCTTGCGGGGCCGGCGCAGCCGCTCGCCGCTGAGGTGACGCTCGTAGCGGTGCCAGACCCGCGACAGCCCGTCGAGTCCCTCCGCGCTGAACGCGCAGGCCAGGCGCGGGGTGGTCAGGGTCTCGCCCGGGGTGAGGTACACCGCTCCCTCGTGCGGGACCCGGCCGGCGCGGACCCGGACGAACCCGCCCGGCTCGGCCTGCGCGGTCAGGTGCCAGTTGCCGGGCCATTCGAGGGCGACACCGTACGCCGGTCCGTTCTCCCCGTCCTGGACGGCTAGCCAGGGCGCGTAGGCGTGACCGGGGGCGCCCTGTGTGCTGCCCATGCTGAACGTGCCCCGGGACAGGTCGAGTCGGGTGTGCTGGAACTCCTGCGACCACTGGCCGGTGAGGTACGTCAGCCGAGCCGGGCCGGTGACCGGGACGGTGACGGCGGCCGAGTCGAGGCGTTCCAGGCGCAGTTCGCGCGAGGAGGTGAACTCGGTCCAGCGCAGGATCACATCGGTGCCCGGCACGGTCCGGTAGCACAGGACCGTGCGCAGCCCGAGCACCTCGTCGGTGAACGCGAGCCGCAGAGCGCCCTCGTCCTCCTCGGCGCCCGCGAACTCCCACCACACGCCCCGCTCCTCGCCCGGCCGGGACGCCACGAGGTCGGCACCGGTGAACGGGCGCAGCCCGTACGGCAGATATTCGGCCGGCGCGGCGTCGGCGGGGGTGAAGAAATGGGTGCGGTGCGACCAGTCCAGTGCGGACGGTCCGGTCTCGACACCGTGGGGTCCCCAGGCGTCGAGTTCGGCCCAGGGGCCGTCGGCGGACAGTCGTACCGTGTAGCTGGTGGCGTCGGTGCGCAGGGTCCAGCGCTGGTACGGCGTCACTTGACCGCTCCGAGGTTGAGGCCGGCCACGAAGTGGCGCTGGAAGCGCAGGAACACGGCCACCGTGGGCGCCGCCGCGATGACGGACCCGGCGGCGATCACGTTCCACATGGAGACGTATTGTCCCTGGAGCCCGATGAGGGCGGCGGTGATGGGCATCTTGGTGTCGCTGCGCAGCACGGTGATGGCCCACAGCAGGTCGTTGAAGATCCAGGTGAAGGACAGCGCGCTGAGCGCGGCCAGGGCCGGGCGGGTGAGCGGGAGGATGATCCGCCAGAAGATCTGCCAGGGCCCGGCGCCGTCGACGACGGCGGCCTGCTGGATCTCCACCGGGATGGCCCGCATGAACCCGTGCAGGACGAAGACGTAGAAGCCGACGCCGAAGCCGATCTGCACGCCGATGAGCGCGGGCAACGTGTCGTAGACGCCCATCAGTTCGCTCAGCTTGGACACCGGGATGAGCAGGATCTGCGGGGGGAGCAGATTGCCGCCGAGCATGAGCAGCAGCAGGGAGCGCCGGAAGGGCATCTCGTAGCGGCTGAGCGCGAACGCGGCCATCGCGGCCAGGGCGAGCGTGATCACCACGCAGGGCACGGTCACGAGGAGGCTGTTGATCAGGGCGCGCTGCTGGCCGCCGTCGACCCAGGCCTGCCGGAAGTTGTCCAGGGTGAAGGACCGGGGCCGGCTGCCCAGGCCGTGGGCGGCGATGTCGTCGAAGGAGCGCAGGCTGGTCACCAGGACCAGGGCGATGGGCAGCAGCCACAGGACGGCGAGGGCGCCCGCCCCGAGGTGGAAGCCGGCCGTCGCCGTGCGGCGCCGGCGCAGGGCGGCGGAGTTTGCGGAGGCGGCCATCAGTCGGCCTCCCGGAAGGCGCGCACGAGGTAGGAGGCGATGACGCCGAAGGCCAGCACGAAGATGACGACGGCCAGCGCGGAGCCGTAACCCAGGCGCAGGGACTGGAAAGCTGTGGAGTACATGTAGGTGCTCAGCAGTTCGGACGAGTGGTAGGGGCCGCCCCGGGTGAGGGACCACACGACGTCGAAGGAGCGCAGCGAGTCGATGATGATCACCGAGAGGACGACCGCGTTGACGCTGCGCAGCTGGGGCAACGTCACATAGCGGAAGCGCTGCCGGCGTCCGGCGCCGTCGACCTTGGCGGCCTCGTACAGGGCGGGGTCGATGCCCTTGAGGCCGGCGAGGTAGAGGACCATCACATAGCCGACCTGGCGCCACAGCGCGGGCACGATGACCGCGTACAGGGCGGTGTCCTGATCGGCGAGCCAGGCGTGGCGCAGGCTGCCGAGGCCGAAGGACTGGAGGAGTTGGTTGAGGACGCCGTCGGGCTGGTAGATGGCCTGCCAGACGAGGGCGGTGGCGACGAGCGAGAACACGACGGGCAGGAACAGGGCCGCGCGGTAGAAGCCGACGCCCCGGCGCTCCTGCTGGAGGAGAAGCGCGGCGGCGAGCCCGAGGACCGCCGAGAGTCCGCCGAACAGGACGAGCCACAGCACGGTGTCGACAGCCGCGGTGCGGAAGACCTCGTCGTGGAGCATCTCCCGGAAGTTGCCGAGGCCGACGAAGCGGGGCGCGGAGACGCCGTCCCAGCTGGTGAAGGCGAGGTAGAAACCCTGCAGCGCGGGCCAGAACACCCACACCGCCTCGGCGAGCAGCGGGACGAGGAGGAAGGCCAGCACCATCGGCGGGGTGCGCCGGGGCCCCCGGGCCCGCCCGCCGCGAGGCGAGGGCGGGGCCGGGGAGGTGCGCTCGGGGGCGGTCAGGACGGCCACGTCACGCGTTCCAGATCTTCTCGGCGTCGCGCTGCCAGTCGGTGAGGATGGAGCCGATGCTCTTGGGCTTGGCGATGAACTTGGTCAGGGCGGTGTCCGCGGTGGGCTGGAGGGCGTCGCTGGAGTCGCGGTTGAAGAACTGGGTGATCTCCGCGGCCTCCTCGATGTGCTGGCGGCCCTTCTGCACCAGCGGGGTCCCGGCGTCCTTGGCGTCGGGGTTCGTGGGCAGGACGGTGCCGGAGGAGCCCTTGATGTAGATCTCCTGGGCCTCCGCGGTGGCGAGGTAGCGCATCAGGTCGACGACCTCGTCGCGGCGTCCGGTGCGGGCGCTGGCGAAGTAGCCGTCCGTGGGCGCCTCTTCGGCGAGCGGGACCTTGCTGTCGATGATCGGGAAGCGGAAGAAGTCGATGTCGTCGAGGGCGTTCTTCGGTGCCGCGTCGGCGAAGAAGGTGCCGATGAGCATCATGCCGCTGCGGCCGTTGAGCAGGGAGGTGGTGGCGTCCTGGAAGGCGACCGCGGTGCCGTTCGGGTCGACGTACGGCAGGACCTCCGCCCAGCGGTCGAAGACCTTGCGCACCTCGGGGTCGTCGAACCGGTGCTTCCCGGCGAGGAGTTCACGGTGGTAGACGGCGCCGTTGATCCGGATGTCGAGATAGTCGAACCAGGCGGACGCTACCCAGGCGGTGTTGCCGCCGGCGCCGAGGCCGATCGGCGCGATGCCCTTGGACTTCAGCTTGTCGCACAGGTCGAGGAACTCGTCCCAGCTCTTGGGCTCCTGCACGCCCCACTTGGCGAAATTGGACTTCCGGTAGAACATGCCCCACCAGTAGTAGGTGGTGGGCACGAAGACCTTCTTGCCGGAGGTCGCGGTGCACAGCGTGTTCAGCGCCTTGGAGTAGCCCTTGAGCTCGGGCGAGGACCACACCTCGCCGAGGTCGAGCAGCAGGTCCTTCTTCGCGTAGGCGTCCGCGACCGAGCCGGGGTACCAGGTGTACACGTCCGGCGGGTTGGCGGAGGTGAGGTAGGTGGGCAGCTGGGTGCGGAAGGTCTCGGCCGCCACGGTGTTGAGGCTGGCCTTGCCGGAGCCCTTCTTGGCGTAGGCGGCGACCACGTCCTCCATCGCGGCCTTGGCCTGCGGGGCGGAGAGGTTGGACTGGAGGGTCACCGCGCCGCCCCCGGAGGAGCTCTTGCCGGAGGAGGAGCCGGCGGTGACACAGCCGCTGAGCAGTGCCGTCGTCCCGACGGCACCGAGGCCGGCGAGGAACAGCCGACGGCTGGGGTGTTGGTTCGTCATGGAGTGCTCCCTGTGGATCCGCATGGCGGGGCCGGCCCTCCTGACGGCCGGGGCCCCGCTCGCGGCGGATCCAGGTTCGCGTGGCTCGATCACCACGTCAAGATTAATTCCTAATTTATTTGAACTGGGTCAGGTGCACGGAGCCGTCGACCCCGCGGTACACGGCGTCGACCGAGCCGTCCGGACCCGCCACCGCCCCGAGCGCACCGTCGAACGCGGCGCTGGGGAACTCCTGCCGCTTGCTCCACCACTGCCAGGCACCGTTCTCGTAGCGCTGCTGCCAGAGGGTGTAGTCGCCGGCCCGTGCGTACAGCACCACGGCGTCGCCCACGGCGACCAGCGTCGGGCTGCCGCTCACGGTCCCGCCGAGCGAACTCCATTCCGACCACTGGCCGGAGGTGTCGCGCGAGCGCGTCCACACGTCGTCGGCCGCGGTGCGCACGGCCACATGGATCCGCCCCCGCGCGTCGACCACGGCGGACGGCCTGCCGTACACCGTGCGCTCCCCCGGCGTGCCGAGCGACGACCAGCCGGACACCGGCCCGCGCTGCACGACGCTTCCGTCCGCGCCACGCGCGAACAGAGTCCAGTGCGCGGGGTCGGTGAAGGCCACCGACGGGGCGTCGGTCAGCTTTCCGCCGAGGTCCTGCCAGGCGCCCCAGCGTCCGTGCGTGAACACCCGGCGGTACGCCCGCGAGTCGGCGCCGCGCACGAAGACGTCGATCCGGCCGCCGGCCGAGGCGTAGGCCGCGGGCTGGCCGAGGATCTTCCCGCCCGCCGGTCCGCCCAGGTCCGTCGTCCGCGTCCGGGCGCCGTCCTCCGCGCGCTGCACGAGGGTGCCGCCGGGGCTGCGGAAGAACGTGGTGAGCGCATCGCCGGCGCGGACGACCGCCGGGCTCGCCGAGGTGGGCGCGTGCAGGTCGGCGCCGGGCACGGCGTCCTCGCCGGTGAGCTTCAGGAACGCGGTGCCGTGCGCCGGGACGTCGACGGTGTACGACCCGGTGTGCGTGCCGCGGTCGGCGCGCGCCCTGAGGTCACGCACCTTGACGGCGCCGCCGAGGGCCACGTCCGAGAAGTTCACGGTCCGCTCGACCGCCTGGTCCGAGCGGTTGAGCAGGACGACCGCGCGCTTGCCGTGCCCGGAGAGCACTTTGCTGTAGACGTCGCCCACCGAGTCGGTGGCCACCCGGACGCCCTGCACGGCGAGCGGGTCCTGGTCGACGGCGATGATCTCGGGGTTGCGCAGCGTCCGCAGCATCGAGTCGGACAGGGTGCGCGGGTCGGAGCCGAGGACGAGCGGGGAGGCCATCTCGGCCCACATCACGAACTGGGTGGTCGACTCCTCCTCCGTCAGCTCCAGCGTGCCGTCGGCCATGGGGCGCGTGGGGATGAGGTAGTCGGGGTCGTTGTAGTGGCCGGGACCCTGCGCCTCGGGATTCCAGGCGTTCGCGTCCATGTTCCGCAGCACGTTGGGCCACTGGCCGGGGCTCGGGGTGCCCCAGGCGATGTCGGTGCCGGTGCGCCAGGAGTCCGCGATCGTCGGGGCGTAGACGTACGTGTTGTGCGCGTCCTGCTCGGGGGTGTGCGGCAGACCCCAGTCGTCGGTGAGCGGGTTGCACAGGTTCAGCAGCATCTTGCGGCCGGACTTGGCGACCGCGTCGCTGAACTCCTTGAACGCCGGGCCGGGATCGAGCTTGGCGCCGATGCCGCACAGGAAGTCGACCTTGATCGCGTCGATCTTCCAGTCCGCGAACTGCTGGGCGTCCTCTGTGTAGTGGCCGCGGCTGCCCAGGCCGCAGCTCTTGCCGCCGTCGTAGGTGCCGGCGTCGGTGTAGATGCCGGCCCGCAGACCGCGCTGGTGAAGATAGGAGACGAGGGCCGGGATCCCGGACGGGAAGCGGTCCGGGTTGGCCGTCAAGTGCCCCTGTGCGTCACGGGGGTTGTCGGCCTGCCAGCCGCCGTCGAGCCACACGATGTCGTATCCGCTGTCGCGCAGACCGCTGCTGACGAGCTTGTCCGCGACGGACCGCACTTCCTTCTCGGTGGGCGCACCGAGGCCGTAGTAGGTGTTCCAGCCCATGTAGGGCGTGGAGGCGAGGCCGCTGTCATAAAAGTCGGGCGCCCCCTGGTCCACGGCGGGGGCGGCCGTGGCGGCGGGGGCCGCCGTCGCGGCCAGGACCACGGCGGTCGCGGTCGCGACGGCACCGCGGGTGAGCGCGCGGGACCGGGCGCTCCGGGTGGGTGGGAGTGAAGTCACGTGCCTCTCCGAAGGGTTGGGAAGCAGGAGGAGACATGACGCGGCCACCCGGTGACGGGCGTCAACGGCGTCACGGCGAAGACTGTGGCGTGAGGCCGAAACGCTGTCAAGAATTATTCCTAATTTATTGAGAGAGCCTGCCCTTCCTTCCCGGGACCTTGACAGTCCCGGCCGCGCGGTGCAGTGTTCGGCAACGTTGTCAAAGGGGCCTGGCAACGTTGTCACCCCTTGGTCCAGGCCACCCCCGTTCATGCACATTCCCTGATCGGAGCCCGCCGCTCATGTCGGATCAGACCTCTCAGCCCTCTCGTCGGACCCTGCTGTCCGCCGGCTCCACCCTTCTCGCGGGCTTCGGGCTCGGCATGACACTGCCGGGCCCGGCCGCCGTGGCGGATTCCGGACAGGCCCGGCAGCCGTCGCGGGGCGAACTCGCCGCGTACCGCCCGGTCGCGGTGTCGTCCACCGACTACGCGCCCACACCGGCCGAGTTCGCCGTCGACGGCCTCGGCCTGGTCGGCGTGCGCGGCACGGGATGGCGTGCGGCGGACGGTGATCCGCAGTGGATTTCGGTCGACCTGCAGGCGCTGTGCGAGGTCGAGTCGGTGCGGCTGGTCTTCGAGGCCACCGCGGACGACCCGCCGTTCCACGACTCGCCGAGCGGCAGCCCGCGCGACAACACCACCGGCCAGGAGGTCCTGTCCAGTTGCGCGGTCGACTTCGTCGTGGAGACCTCGCGCGACAACACGTCCTGGACGAGCGTGTACGCCACCGACTCGGGCAAGGGCGGGGTCGTCGAGATCACGCCGCCGAAGGCCGTAACGGCCCGCTGGGTGCGGCTGACCGTGCGCAAGCGCTCCAACTCCAATCCGCTGGGTCTCAACGGCTTCCAGGTCTACGGCACCTCGCCCACCACGCGCCCGCACGCCACGGGCTGGACCGACTGGGGCACGCACGACACCGACGCCCCCGCGCTCCACGTGGCCGCCGACGGCACGGTCCCGCTGGAGTCCGGCTGGGACCTGACGATGGACGACTGGGCGGACGGCGACGGCTCCGCGCTGTCCGAGCCTGCCGTGGACACGAGCCGTTGGCTGCCCGCCACGGTGCCCGGCACGGTCCTGACCTCGCTCGTGGACCAGGGGCACCTGCCGGACCCGGTCGCCGCCTTCAACAACCTCCATGTGCCGGAGGCCCTGTCCCGGCACTCCTGGTGGTACCGGCGGCAGTTCCGGCTGCCGAAGGGCCTGCGCGCCGGTGCCGGACGCCATGTCTGGCTGGAGTTCGACGGGGTCAACCACCACGCCGACGTCTGGCTCAACGGCCGTGAGGCGGGCGGTCTCACCTTCCCGTACGCGCGCACCGCGCTCGACGTCACCGAACTGCTGGCGGACGGTGAGCAGGCGCTCGCGGTGAAGATCACCCCGATGCCGTTCCCGGGCAGCCCCACCGACAAGGGCCCGGCGGGTCTGGCGTTCGTGGACGCCGGAGCGAACATGATGAACCGCAACTCGCCCACATACCTTGCCGCTTCGGGCTGGGACTGGATGCCGGCCGTCCGGGACCGGGCCGCCGGCATCTGGAACCACGTCCGGCTGCGCTCGACGGGCGCGGCGGTCCTCGGTGACCCACGGGTCGACACCCGGCTGCCCGACCTGCCGGACACCGGCACGGCCGAGCTGACCGTCGTGGTCCCGGTGCGCAACGCCGACGCCGACGACCGGCGCGTCACCGTCACCGCCGCCTTCGACGGCGTACGGGTGAGCCGCTCGGTGACCGTGCCCGGCGGCGAGACGGCCGACGTGGTCCTCTCCCCCGCCGACTACTCCCAGCTCCGGGTGAAGAACCCGAAGTTGTGGTGGCCCAACGGCTACGGCGAGCAGCATCTGCACGATCTCACGCTCACCGCCTCGGTCGGCGGCGCGGAGAGTGACCGGCGCACGGCCCGGTTCGGCATACGGCAGTTCGGCTACGAGTACGACGTACCCCTGACCTTCCAGTCCGGCAGCGACGCCTACGCCCAGACCGTCGACTTCGCCCGTACCAAGGCCCGTTACGTCCGAGTGCGGTGCCTGACGCGGGCCACTGGCTGGGGCTCGTCGATGTGGAGCCTCTCGGTCGCCGACAGCACCGCGCCCGACACGGACCTCGCCCTGCACAGGACGGCCACCTCGTCCTCGGTGGACGACGCGGCGAACCAGCCCGGCGACGCCACCGACGGCGACCCGAAGACGCGCTGGTCGTCGTCGTTCGAGGACGACCAGTGGATCCAGGTCGACCTGGAGTCGGCGCTCTCCTTCGACCGCGTCGTCATCACCTGGGAGCAGGCGTACGCCAAGACGTTCGCGATCGAGGTCTCGGCCGACGGCAACCAGTGGACCGAGGCGGCCTCGGTCGACAACACGGCCGCCCCGCTGCCGTTCCGGACGGCGGGCGCGGCGAGCCTGCAGAGCGTGGAGTTCGACGCGGCGACGGCGCGCTGGGTGCGGGTCCTGTGCCGTACGCGGGCGACCGGTTGGGGCTCGTCGATGTGGAGCCTGTCGGTCGTCGACAGCGCCTCGCCCGGCAGCGATCTGGCGCTGCGCAAGCAGGTGGACGCGTCGTCGGAGGCGGACGGCAGCCATGCCGCCGACGCGGTGGACGGGAACGCCAACACCCGCTGGACGTCGGCGTACGAGGACGACCAGTGGATCCGGGTCGACCTGGGCTCGTCGGCGCGCTTCGACCGGGTGGTGATCCTCTGGGAGCAGGCGTACGCGAAGACGTTCACCGTCCAGGTCTCCGACAACGGCGACGACTGGACGGACGTGAAGTCCGTGGACAACTCGACCGTGCCGCTCAAGATCAGCGTCAACGGGGTGCGGGTGTTCTGCCGGGGCGGCAACTGGGGCTGGGACGAACTGCTGCGCCGGATGTCACCGGAGCGCATGGACGCGGCCGTGCGGATGCACCGCGACATGAACTTCACCATGATCCGCAACTGGCTCGGAACCATCAACCGCTAGGAGTTCTACGCCAGTTGCGACGAGCACGGCATCCTGGTGTGGAACGACTTCCCCAACGCGTGGGCGATGGACCCGCCGGACCACGAGGCGTTCCTGAGCATCGCGCAGGACACGGTGCGCCGTTACCGCGGTCACCCGAGCATCGTGGTCTGGTGCGGCGCCAACGAGGGCAACCCGCCTGGACCGGTGGACGACGGCATGCGCGCCGCCGTCCGCGCGGAGGCGCCGGACCTGCTGTACCAGAACAACTCGGCGGCCGGCATCGTCTCCGGCGGCGGCCCCTACGGCTGGGTCGAGCCGGACCGCTACTTCTCCGCGTCCACGTACGGCAGCGGCAACTTCGGCTTCCACACCGAGATCGGCATGCCGGTGGTGTCGACGGCGGAGACGCTGCGCCGGATGGTGGGCGACGAGCCGGAGTGGCCGATCGGCGGCGCCTGGTACTACCACGACTGGAGCACGCGCGGGAACCAGGCCCCCCAGAACTACCGTGCCGCCGTCGAGTCCCGCCTGGACACCTCGAAGGACCTCGACGACTTCGCCCGCAAGGCGCAGTTCGTCAACTACGAGAACTTCAGGGCCATGTTCGAGGCGTGGAACGCCCGCCTCTGGCAGGACGCGAGCGGGCTGCTGCTGTGGATGTCGCATCCCGCCTGGTACAGCACGGTGTGGCAGACGTACGACTACGACTTCGACGTCAACGGCGCCTACTACGGCGCCCGCAAGGCGGGCGAGCAGGTCCACGTCCAGACGGGGCCCGAGGACGGCCGGGTGATCGCGGTCAACCACACCCCGGACCGGATCGCGGGTGCCACGGTCTCCGCCCGGTACTACGACGTCTCCGGGCGCCAAGTCGCCCCGGAGCAGCGGCAGAAGCTCGACCTCGCGCCCTCCGCGACCACGGAGGCGTTCACCGCGGGCTGGACGGACGCACTGCCGGACTTCCATCTCCTGCGGCTACGGCTCACCGACGCACGCGGCGCGCTGCTGTCGGAGAACACGTACTGGCGCTACCGCGACCCGTACGCCATGCAGGCGCTGAACAAGGCCCAGCAGACCCGGGTGTCCGTGGACATCACGGACACGGACGGCACGGGTTCGCGGCACGAGCTGACCGCGCGGGTCACCAACCGGGGTTCGTCGGTCGCCGCGATGGTGCGGCTCTCGCTCCTCGACGCGAAGACCGGAGACCGGGTGCTGCCCACGCTCTACAGCGACAACTACCTGTGGCTGCTGCCGGGTGAGTCGCGGACCGTGACGGCGTCCTGGCCGGCCGGGGCCCTCGCCTCCCGCCCGAAGCTCCGGCTGGAGGGCTACAACGTGCCGAGGGCGACCGCGCAGGGCTGACACCGGCCGGCCCTGTGAACTGCGGCCGGGCCCTTCCTCCCCGGGGCCCGGCCGCCGCGCCTCAGCCGCCGAGCGCCGCCAGGACCACACCCTTGGCCTCCTCCTGCACCCGGGCGAGGTGGTCGGGGCCGAGGAACGACTCGGCGTAGATCTTGTACACGTCCTCGGTACCCGAAGGACGGGCGGCGAACCAGGCGTTGGCGGTGGTCACCTTGATGCCGCCGATCGCCGCGCCGTTGCCCGGCGCCTCGGTCAGGACGCGGGTGACCTCCTCCCCGGCGAGGGTCTCGGCACTGACCTGGGCCGGGGAGAGCTTCGCCAGCAGGGCCTTCTCCTCGCGGGACGCGGGGGCGTCGATACGGGCGTAGGCGGGTTCGCCGAAGCGTGCGGCCAGTGCCGCGTAGTGCTCGGACGGCGTCTTCCCCGTGACCGCCGTGATCTCGGAGGCGAGCAGGGCCAGCAGGATGCCGTCCTTGTCCGTGGTCCACACCGAGCCGTCCCGGCGCAGGAAGGACGCGCCGGCCGACTCCTCGCCGCCGAAACCGATGCCCCCGTCGGACAGTCCGTCCACGAACCACTTGAAGCCGACCGGCACTTCGACGAGTTCACGGCCGAGGTCGGCGGCGACGCGGTCGATCATCGAGGACGAGACGAGGGTCTTGCCGACACCCGCGCCGGCCGGCCACTGCTCGCGGTGGCTGTACAGGTAGTCGATGGCGACGGCGAGGTAGTGGTTGGGGTTCATCAGGCCCGCGTCCGGGGTGACGATGCCGTGCCGGTCGGCGTCGGCGTCGTTGCCGGTGGCGAGGTCGAACCGGTCGCGCTGCTCGATGAGCGAGGCCATCGCGTACGGCGACGAGCAGTCCATACGGATCTGGCCGTCCCAGTCGAGCGTCATGAACCGCCAGGTGGGGTCGGTGTGCGGGTTGACCACCGTGAGGTCGAGGCCGTGCCGTTCGGCGATCCGGCCCCAGTAGGCGACGGACGCCCCGCCGAGCGGATCGGCGCCGATACGCACCCCGGCCGCCCGCACGGCGTCGAGGTCGAGGACGCTCGGCAGGTCGTCGGCATAGGTGCCGAGGAAGTCGTACCGCCCGGTGGTCGGGGCCGCGAGCGCACGGGCGTACGGGATGCGCCGTACGTCCTTGAGGCCGCCCGCGATGATCTGGTTGGCCCGGTCCTGGATCCAGGAGGTGGCGCCCGAGGCCGCCGGGCCGCCGCTCGGCGGGTTGTACTTGAAGCCGCCGTCGGCGGGCGGGTTGTGCGAGGGGGTGACGACCACGCCGTCCGCGAGCCCGGACATACGGCCGTGGTTGTGGGTGAGGATCGCGTGGGAGACCGCCGGGGTGGGGGTGTAGCCGTCGGCGCTGTCGATCAGCACGGTGACGCCGCCGGCCGCGAACACCTCGAGGGCGGTGACCTTGGCGGGCTCCGACAGCGCGTGCGTGTCGGCGCCGAGGAAAAGGGGGCCGTCGGTGCCCTGCGCCGCGCGGTACTCGCAGATCGCCTGGCTGGTAGCGGCGATGTGGTCCTCGTTGAACGCGGTCGCCAGGGACGATCCGCGGTGTCCCGACGTCCCGAACGCCACGCGCTGTCCGGGCTCGGCGGGGTCGGGGTGCAGCGCGTAGTACGCGGTGACCAGCCGGGCCACGTCGACAAGGTCCTCGGGCCCGGCCGGCCTGCCCGCTCGCTCGTGCGGCATGGGTCCGCTCCTCCACATCGGTTGATCCGTCGCTCGACGTCTCATCTTTCCCCGACACGGACCCGCCGCGCGAGTGCGCCCTGAGGCCGAGCGCGGCGGTGTCAGTCCGTTGCGTCTCCGTGTCGGTCGTCGTGAGGTGTTCGAGCACTTCGACCAGTTCCTGGCAGGCCTGCTCCACGGACATACGGGTGTTGCGCTGTTCGTTGATCACCGACGCCAGGAGCAGGGCGGTCAGGGCCATCGTCCCGTTGAAGGCCTGGAGCTTGACCATCACCTGGACATCGGTCAGCCCCTTGAACGGACCGAAGCGCTCCACAGCGGCCGGCGTGGTGGTCACGGACGCGAACAGGGCACACAGCATGCTGCCCGCAAGCGGGAAGCGCAGGGCGCCCGGATCAGCAGCGGGTGGACGAGGAAGAGCAGGCCGTGGGAGCATTCCGCGCTGCAGCGCGACGGCCGGCTCGACCTGGGAACGCTGCAGCTCGGCGCGCTCGCGTGCCTGGGCGGTGAGCGACCGGAGTCTGGCCAGCAGCTCGTCGCCGTCGTCCACTGCGCGCTTGCGGGGCATCGATCACTCCGTCGGGGCGGCGCCCATTCGTGACAAACCCCCCATATTCCGCCTTCGGCCGATCATAACGACTCCGGCACCTGGCCTGCAGCGACGCCTTCCAGCCGGACTTCCGCCCGCGCGAGGATCCCGGCGGACGAATACCCGTACCGGATGCCCGTGGTCGGCCGCGGCAGGACCGGCCGGGACGCCACCGGCGGTGCCTGCTCCTCCCTCACTCCGAGGACGGCGGGGGCGCGGTGCTCGACAAGTGGCCGATCGTGCCCAAGGAGCAGCACCTCCACAAGGGCGCGTGCCGCGGGGTCCGGTACTCGGACAAGGGCTTCGGGTACGTGGTCCTGAACGTCGACGGCGTCAAAGCGCACGTCGTCGCCACGCACGCGCAGTCCCGGGGGTGGTTCCGGCCCGCTCGGGGTACCTCACCCGGGCGATGTCGTTCGGTCCGCCGGCCGCCCGGAAGGGGTGGTTTCGGCGGGTCCGGCCGACAGGCGATAGGTTGATCGGCATGAGCGACAACGTCTACTTCGACATCACCATCAACGACGAGCCGGCCGGCCGTATCGTGTTCCGACTCTTCGACGACGTGGTGCCCCGGACCACGAAGAACTTCCGGGAGCTGGCCACCGGCCAGCACGGTTACGGGTACGCCGGTTCCGCCTTCCACCGGGTCATCCCCCAGTTCATGCTGCAGGGCGGCGACTTCACCGCAGGTAACGGCACCGGCGGCAAGAGCATCTACGGCGAGAAGTTCGCAGACGAGAACTTCCAGCTGAAGCACGACCGTCCGTACCTGCTGAGCATGGCGAACGCGGGCCCGAACACCAACGGCTCGCAGTTCTTCATCACCACGATCGTGACCGACTGGCTGGACGGCAAGCACGTCGTCTTCGGCGAGGTCGTGGAGGGCAAGGAGATCGTCGACAAGATCGAGACCCTCGGCAGCCAGAGCGGCAGGCCCAAGGCGACGGTCAAGATCAACGAGAGCGGCACGGTCTGACGCGACCGCGCGACGCGGAAACAGCGAGGGAGGACGGGGCGGCGCCCCGTCCTCCCTCGCCGCAGTTGTGCAACCGTGCTCCGTATCAGCCCTGGCGGGCCTTGAAGCGCGGGTTCTTCTTGTTCAGCACGTACGTGACGCCACGGCGGCGCACCACCTGCGCGCCGGGCACCGACTTCAGCGAACGCAGGGACTTGCGGACCTTCACGTCTCCGTCCTCCTCTTGCTCGGTGCGGCCGGCAGCCCTTCCCTCGCGCCACGATTGTTCTGCGCATGCCAGCCACTGAATGCGACAACAGCGACACCCGTCCCCGCATTCCCGCTCCTCGCCCGGCCTCGACCCGGGCAAAGAAATCGTATGGTCTAGTCCAAAGAGTCATTTGGACTAGACCAATCTATTGACGTGCACGCAACAGCTCCCGGAGGCTGGGGCGACTCCCCACCCCATCTGGAGGCCGGCAGTGCGACGTCTTCATGCATGTCTGGGCGCGGCGGCGGCCGTCACCCTCGCCGCCGCGGGCACGACCGCGCTCGTCGCGGGCAACGCCTCGGGCGCCACGACCGCGCTGGGCAATCGGTGGTACGCCGCCGCCCCGTATCTGATGCCGCTGGACAACGACCCGCCGGACCCGGCCGCCATCATGGACGCCACCGGCCTCAAGGCGTTCCAGCTCGCGTTCATCCTGGCCTCCAACGGCGGCGGCTGCTCGCCCACTTGGGGCGGTACGGCACCGGTCTCCTCGGACACCGCCGTGCAGTCGGTCATCAACACGATCCGCGCCAAGGGCGGTGACGTCTCCGTCTCCATCGGCGGGTACGGCGGCACGAAGCTGGGCCAGGCGTGCTCGGACCCGGCCTCGACGGCGGCGGCGTACCAGCAGGTCATCACCAAGTACGGCCTGCACGCCATCGACTTCGACCTGGAGGAGCCGGAGTACGAGAACACGGCGGCGATCCACAACGAGATCGGCGCGGCGAAGATCCTCCAGCAGAACAACCCCGGGCTCTATGTGTCCGTCACCACGGCGGGCACGGCGGACGGCACGGGCTGGTTCGGCAAGCAGATGCTGCTGGAGGCGAAGTCACAGGGGTTCACCCCCGACAACTTCTCCATCATGCCGTTCGACGGCGGCTTCAACGGGGCCGCGAGCCAGACCGGCGCGCTGACCAGCTTCAACTCGATCCTGCAGTCCACGTTCGGCTGGGACCAGGCGACCGCCTACGCCCACGAGGGCTTCTCCGGGATGAACGGCCGCAGCGACACCGGCGAGTACTTCACCCAGGCCGACTTCCAGACCGTCCTGGACTACGCCACCGGCCACAACATGGACCGCTTCACCTTCTGGTCCCTCAACCGCGACCGCCAGTGCTCGCCGCCCGACAACGGCGGCCGTACGTCCGGCACCTGTTCCAGCGTGACCCAGAACTCCTGGGACTTCGCCAAGTACTCGGTGAAGTTCGCCGGGGTCACCCCGCCGACCTCCACTCCGCCTCCCACCCCGACGCCGACTCCGTCGGGCACGGCGTGCAAGGCGGCGTGGAACTCCTCGTCGGTGTACGTGGGCGGCGACGAGGTGTCGTACAACAAACACAACTGGAAGGCCAAGTGGTGGACCCAGAACGAGGTGCCCGGCGCCGCGGAGTGGGGTCCGTGGCAGGACGAGGGCGCCTGCTGAGAGACGGGGGGATCGCCGCTCAGGGTATGTCTCCGTACCAGTCGTAGCGGCGGTCGCCGGGTCGGCGGGGCGTGTAGAGCGCCCTGCCGCCCGGCCCGTAGCGGCCCAGTTCCGTCGTGAGCGACACCTGTTCGCCCGGCGCCCCCTCGGGCCGGTCCGTGACGTCCAGGAGCAGCCCGTCCAGCGGGCCCCCGACCAGCTCCACGTAGGTGTGGCCCGGGCGGGGACCGGCGTCCTCGTGGTCGGCCCCGTACACCCGGCCGCGCATGAACTCCTGCTCATCCATACAGTGCAGGGTCGCATCCGCCACTGACAATCAGGGCCGACCGCTCACAGGGGCGGGTCGGTGAGGAGCCTCAGCAGCCAGTCGGCGCCGTCCACATCGCCGCCCGCCGCACCCGCGGCTGACGGGAACAGACGGCCCCAAGAGGCCGCCCGGCCGAGCGCACCGAGCCGCCAGGCCAGGCTCACGGCACGGCGCAGCTGCGCCCGCGTGCGGTCCTCGCCCGTCCATGGCTCGAGGTAGGCGTCCCGCAGCCGGGGCAGCACCTCGTCGCCGTAGTGCTCACACGCCCGTCGGGCGGGGACCAGCAGGCTGCAGAAGGGGTGGGAGACGACGGCGTCCCCCCAGTCGAAGAAGACGAACCGATCCGGCGCCGACCGGAACAACTGCCCGTCATGCAGGTCCGCGTGGTCGAGTGTGTCCGGCACGCCCGTGGCCGCGAGTTCCGCGCACCAGTCGACCAGACGCGGCCTCAGTGCGACGAGTTTCGCCCGCTCGTCCGGCCGCAGCACGGTGTTCCGTTCCACGAGTCGATCGAACGCCTCGGGGAGCGCGAGGGTGTGTACGGTGGGCACACCGAGTTCCTCGATCTCGTGGGTGTGCGGCACCAATGCCCGCTGCACGCACGCGTACTGACGCAGGAGTTCCTCCCACTCCCCCACGTCGACCGGCACCCGCCGCAGCGCGTCCCGGAAGAGTTCGCCCCCGTCGGGCAGCAGCGACCAGCCGCGGCCGGCGTCCACCGCGAGGGGTTCCAGTACGCTCTCGGGCACCCAGCGGGCCAGGGCCGCGGTCAGCGCGCCCTCGAAGGCGCTGGCGGGCGGATTCGCCTTGAACCACACGGTGTCACGGCCCTCTACGGGCACCCGCGCCAGAACGGACCACGGGCGCAGCCGTACCCGCAGCGTCCCGGTCGTGCGCAGCCCGCGCGCGGCCAACTCGCCCGCCACCCAGTCCAGGGCCTCGTTCCGCCAGGTCTCCCGCTCCCACGGAGTCACCGCGTCCGGGTACTGCCCACGGTCCACGGTCACCGTCGTCTCGTGCAGCATCGCGCCATCCCAGCACCGGGTCCGACCGGGCCGCCACCGCATTTCCGTCGGGCACGCCCTGCGTCCCCTCTTGACGTGTCTGGTTCAGACCTTTAAGTTCACGGATCACTGACGACACAAGGATGCGTCCAGAGTTCAGATTCATGAACGTCGCCACCTTCACCACCCCCACCGTCAGCCCCACACGAAAGGCTGTGCTCTCCATGGCCGAAACACCCCCCACCTCACGCGCCGGCGGTGTCAGACCGCCCGGAACCGCCCGCACCGTCCTGCGCCTGCTGGTGCTCCTGGCCGCGCTGCTGGGTCTGGCGGTTCCACCCGCCCAGGCGACGAGTCGCGCCGCCGTCCCGTTCAAGGTGCTGGCGCTCTACAACGGCACCTGGGACGCGGCGCACATCAGCTTCGTCCACGAGGCGAACGAGTGGTTCCCGCAGCAGGCGGCCGCGAACGGCTTCAGCTACACCGCGAGCAACGACTGGGACCTGCTCGCGAACGGCGGCGTACACGACTACCAGGTCGTGCTGTTCCTCGACGACCTGCCGCAGACGGCCGCCCAGCGGACCGGGTTCGAGCAGTACATGCGGGGCGGCGGGGCCTGGATGGGCTTCCACGTCTCGGCCTTCACCACCGACGCCGGCGGCTGGCCCTGGTACCACAACCAGTTCCTCGGCAGCGGCAACTTCAAGTCCAACACCTGGGGCCCCACCACGGCGGTGCTGCGCGTCGAGGACCGCACCCACCCCTCGACCCAGAACCTCCCGGCGACGTTCACCTCGTCCGTCAGCGAGTGGTACAGCTGGTCCAACGACCTGCGCACGAACCCCGACATCAGGATCCTCGCCTCGGTCGACCCGGGCAGCTTCCCGCTGGGCACCGACCCGAATCAGAGCTGGTACAGCGGCTACTACCCGATCCTGTGGACGAACACCAAGTACCGCATGCTGTACGCGAACTTCGGGCACAACGCGATGGACTACGCGACCGGCACCACACTGTCGTCCACCTTCGCCAGTGCCACGCAGAACCGCTTCCTCCTCGACGGCCTCAAGTGGCTCGGGGGCACGACCGGCACCCAGCCGCCGTCCGGCGGGCCCATCTCCGAGACCGCTTGGTACGCGGTCCGGAACGCCGGGAACGGCACCTGCGCCGACGCCCGCGCCGCCGCCACGGCCAACGGCACCGCCGTACAGCAGTACACGTGCAACAACACGGGCGCGCAGCAGTTCCAGTTCCGCTCCACCGACAGCGGTTACGTCCGGATCGCCGCCCGGAACAACCCGCAGCAGGTCGTCGACGTCACCGACCGCTCCACGGCCGACGGCGCGCCGCTGCAGCTGTGGGCGTACGGCGGCGGGACGAACCAGCAGTGGCAGCCGGTGGCCGAGACGGGCGGGCGGTACCACTTCGTCGCCCGGCACAGCGCCAAGTGCCTCACCGCGGGCGCCTCGTCGGCCGACAGCGTCCAGCTGACCCAGCGCACCTGCGACGGCTCCCCGGCCCAGAGCTTCCAGCTCACCGAGACGCCCTGACCGCCCCCGAACCGCGGAAGGCCCCCCGCATGACTCGCTTCAGGCTTCTCGCGATCGCCACCGTCGCGGGCCTCGTCGGCTGCGTGACCGCCCTCGGTACGGGCAGTGCCGGCGCGGCGGACCCGGACGTCGCGCCCGGCGGCAACTTCGACCTGTCGGTCTGGCAGCTCCAGGAACCGGTCGGATCGCCCGGCTCCCCGACCACCATCCCGTCGTCCCGGCTGCAGGGCGCGAACGGCTACCAGGACTCGTACTTCTACACCGACACCCGCGACGGCGCGATGACCTTCTGGGCGCCCGAGAAGGGCGTCACCACGCCGAACTCCAGCTACGCCCGTTCCGAACTGCGGGAGATGAACCGCAATGGCGGCGCCGCGGACTGGTCACTGAGCGGCCGGCACCGGTTGAGCGCGACGCTGCGGGTGGTCTCCGTGACCAAGAACGTCTGCGTCGGACAGGTCCACCTCGGCTCCGGCGGCTCGTCGACCAAGCCACTGCTCGAGCTGTACTACCACTCGAACGGCGACATCGTCCTGGGCACCGAGAACTCCCCGTCCGGCGGACAGACGACGCACCCGGTGGGACACGTCCCGGTCGGCAGGACCTGGAGCTACACCATCGCCATCTCGGGCGGGAACACCATCGACCTCACGGTCAACGGCACCACCACGCACTACGCCATTCCGTCGTCCTTCTTCCCCTACAAGCAGTACTTCAAGGCGGGCTCGTACAACCAGTCGGCCTCGGACAGCACGACGAAGGGCGCCCGTGTGGCCTTCTACGGGCTGACCGTGTCGCACGGCTGATCCGCCACGCCCTGGTGGGCGACATCACAGGCCCGACACCCCGAGACGCGCCGCTTCAGATACCGCACATATCAGCTTAAAACGTGTGTTATTCATTCATGCACAATCCTTCGCGGCGTACTTTGCTCTCCGCCTCGGTCGTGGCCCTCGGCTCGGGACTCGTGGCGTCCTGCACCGGAACCGGTTCCCACCAACAACAGGGCCCCCGCCCAGGGTCGGGGGTCATCACCGACACCCACGGCTTCGTCCCGCCGGGTCCCAAGGGGTATGTGGCCCCATCCGGTCCGGAGGTTCACGCCGCCGAGCGCAAACGGGGCTCCGGCCCGGTCCGCGTGTTCGAGCTGACCGCCACCGAGACGACCGTGGACCTGAACGGACGCAGAGTACGGACCTGGGCCTACGGCGAGAACGTGCCGGGCCCACAGGTCCGGGTCACCGCGGGCGACGTGCTGAGTCTCACCCTCGCCAACCGTCTGCACGCCGAGACCACGCTGCACTCCCACGGCGTCCGCATGCGCTGCGACATGGACGGCGTGCCCGGACTGACCCAGGAGGCGATCCAGCCCGGTACGGACTTCAGGTACCGCTTCACCGTCAGTCACCCCGGCACCTATCTGCTGCACTCCCACTCGGGCATGCAGTTCGACCGCGGCCTGTACGCCCCCCTCATCGTCGACGACCCCAAGGAGCCCCTCTCCTACGACAAGGAATGGGTCATCGTCCTCGACGACTGGCTCGACGGCGTGGACGGCTCCACGCCGGACCATGTCCTGGAAGAACTCATGGACGGCAAGGGCATGGCCATGGACGGCATGGGCATGGGGCCCGGGGGCGCCGGCGCCGGCCACGGCGGGTCCGCGAGCCCGCACGCGCATGCGTCGGCGTCCGCGCGGGCCTCCGCCTCCGCGCGGCGGGCCGGTCCGTCGCGCATCCTCCACGGCTCGCGCAGCCGCATGCTGCGCAGCGAGGCCGGCAGCGTGAACTATCCGTACTACCTCATCAACGGACGCCCACCGGCCAGTCCGTCCGTCTTCCGCGCCCGCCCAGGCGACCGCATCCGGCTGCGCATCATCAACGCGGGCTCCGATACCGCCTTCCGGGTCGCCCTGGGCGGCCACACCATGACCGTCACGCACACCGACGGCTATCCCGTCGAGCACAAGGAGACCGACGGGCTCCTGCTGGGCATGGTGGAGCGCTACGACGTCCTCGTCACCGCCAAGGACGGCGTCTTCCCCTTCGTCGCACTCGCCGAGGGCAAGCAGGCCAAGGCCCTTGCCGTGCTGCGGACCAGCAACCAGCCGACCGTGATCCGACCCGATGCGTATCCGGCCGAACTCGACCGCGAGGTCGTACCCGCCCGGCGCATGAGCCCGCACGAGTCCGTGGCCCTGCCGGAGCGCAAACCCGACCGTGAGATCCGCATCAAGCTCACCGGGAACATGAAGGACTACAACTGGGGCTTCGACCACAAGGCCTACTCGGTGACCCAGCGCCACCCCATCCGCGCGGGCGAACGCGTCCGGCTCACCCTCATCAACGCCACCGACATGTGGCACCCCATGCATCTGCACGGCCACACGTTCGCCGTTCTGGGCCTCGACGGCCTGGGTGCACGCAAGGACACCACCATCGTGCACCCCCACCGCAAGCTCGACCTTCAGTTCGACGCGGACAACCCCGGGCTGTGGATGCTCCACTGCCACAACCAGTACCACTCGGAGTCGGGCATGATGACGATCCTCGGCTACCGGACCTAACGTGAACTACCCATCGCGAAAAGGGTGTTGGCCGCGTCTGAGACGAAGGGTGCACGGTACTGTCCGGCCCTGTGCACCGGACCCGTCGGGCGCGCCCGCTGCGGCCCCCCGGAAGACCTTCACCACGTTCGCCCACGTTGCTCCGTGCGAGTGGTGGTTCTTCCGCGACGGTCGTAGCGTCGATAAAGAGGCCGTCGCGTTCAGGGCGCGAGGCCGTCAGGGTGCAGTCAGGCCGGCGGGAGCGGATATGCGCAGACCAGTGCGGTGTACGGCGATCATGATCTGGGCGGGCGTGCTGTTCGCGGGAGTCACGACCACGGCCTCCGCGGGCCCGTCGGCGTCGGTTCCGGACGCGCGGGAGAGGGTGTCGACCACACCGGTACTGGTCGACTGTTTCTGGCATTCGACCGTACGTCCGGACGACTTCATCCTCGCCTGCGCGGACGGCAACAGCCGCCTTACCGGCCTGCAGTGGTCGCAGTGGGGTAAGAACTCCGCGATCGCCGAGGGCGTGAACGTGGTGAACGACTGCAAGCCGTACTGCGCGGCAGGCAAGTTCCACCCGTACAACGTGACCGTGCGGCTCGACGGCCCGAAGCCGTGGGAGAAGAACCCGCAGATGGACCACTTCACGCGGATGAGCCTGACCTTCCACGGCGCCAGGCCGGAAGGGTTCAAGCAGGTGATGACGTACTCGCTGTGGGACTGACCCCTCGGGACGCCCGCAGCTCGGCCCCAGCCCGTTCCGGCGGGCTGGGGTTCTTGCCGTCCCCGACGCTCCGACCCCCGTATCCGCCCGGCCCTCCGAGGTGCGGTGGGCGGTCCCGGGTCATGCTGTGACCTTGGCGAGGAACGCGTCGACGTTCGCCACGGTGCGCAGGATCTTCTCCGCCGGCGTGAGCGACTCGGGGAGCCGGGCACCGACATCCGCGTCCTTCTTCCCGCGCACATACAGTGAGCAGGCGAGGTCGCTGCACATGTAGGCGCCCACGGAGTTGCCCTGCTGCCCGGCCCGGCCCGCCTTCGGCGCGACCATCAGCGAGACGCCGCCGGTGTGGACGGTCAGGCACATCGAGCACATGCTCCGGCGCGTCTGCCAGGAGGCGGCACCGGAGGAGCGCAGCACGACGCCTCGTGCGCCGGCGTCCCCCGCCGTGACGAGGTAGGCACGGTCCGGAGCCTGGGGATCGCGCCAGCCCAGGAAGTCCAGGTCGTCCCAGGGCCGGTCGGCCAGGTCACGGGGGACGAACAGGCGCTTCGCCTCGCCCTTGGTGCAGTTCACGAACGCGGCACGGATCTCTTGCTCGGTCAGCGGCTTCATAACGTGCACGCTAATTTGCCTAAAGCTTTTAGGCAAATGCATAATCTGTTCTGCCGAACGAGAGGAGGCCCATGGCACGCGCAGGACTGACCGCGGATCGCCTGACCAGGGCGGGAGCGGAGCTGGCCGACGAGGTCGGCTTCGAGCAGGTGACCGTCTCGGCGCTGGCCAGGCGGTTCGACGTCAAGGTGGCGAGTCTCTACTCGCACGTGCGGAACTCGCACGATCTCAAGACCCGGATCGCCCTGCTCGCCCTGGAGGAACTCGCCGACCGGGCCGCCGAGGCCCTGGCCGGACGGGCCGGCAAGGACGCGCTGACCGCCCTGGCCGACGTGTACCGCGACTACGCGCGCGAGCACCCCGGCCGTTACGCCGCGGCCCAGTTCAGGCTGGACCCGGCAGCGGCGGCGGCGAGCGCCGGCGGCCGGCACGCGCAGATGACCCGCGCGATCCTGCGCGGCTACGACCTGACCGAGCCGGACCAGACCCACGCGGTCCGTCTCCTCGGCAGTGTCTTCCACGGCTACGTGAGCCTCGAGCTGGGCGGCGGCTTCAGCCACAGCGCCCCCGACACCCAGGAGACCTGGACGCGGATCCTGGACGCCCTCGACGCCCTGCTGCGCAACTGGCCCGAGCGCTGACCCCAACACCCCCAGACCGCTGCCCCAACACCCCCAAACCATAGACCGGTTGAGGACATGAACAGCACCGACCACGACTTGATCACCACGCCCGTCACCGCACGCCTGCTGCGCGGCGCGCTCGACCTGGAGCGCACTGCCGACGGCGTCCTGCCGCACCGGCTGCCCGCAGGCGCCCGCGCCCAGTGCGCCGACGCCCAGCTCGCCATGGCCGAGTCCCAGCCCTCCGGCGTCCGGCTGGCGTTCCGCACCCGCGCCACGGTCGTGGAACTGGAGACACGGCCCACCAAGCGGGCCTACGTGGGCGCGCCGCCGCGCCCCGACGGCGTGTACGACCTGCTCGTCGACGGGCGCCTGAGCCGGCAGGCGTCCGTGACCGGCGGCAACACCGTGACACTCGACATGACCACCGGAATCAGCGAGTTCCGGCCCGGCCCGACCGGCACGGTCCGCTTCGGGGGCCTGCCCGACGCGGTCAAGGACGTCGAGATCTGGCTGCCGCACAACGAGACGACCGAAGTCGTCGCCCTGCGCACCGACGCGCCCGTCGAACCCGTACCGGAGCAGGGCCGTCCGGTGTGGCTGCACCACGGCAGTTCGATCAGCCACGGCTCCGACGCCGCGAGCCCCACGGCCACCTGGCCCGCGCTCGCCGCCTCCCTCGGCGGTGCGGAGCTGATCAATCTGGGCCTGGGCGGCAGCGCCCTGCTGGACCCCTTCACGGCCCGCGCGATGCGGGACACGCCCGCCGACCTGATCAGCGTCAAGATCGGCATCAATCTGGTGAACACTGACCTGATGCGGCTGCGCGCCTTCGGTCCCGCCGTCCACGGCTTCCTCGACACCGTCCGCGAGGGCCACCCCAGCGCTCCGCTGCTGGTGGTCTCGCCGATCTTGTGCCCGATCCACGAGGACACCCCCGGCCCCAGCGCATTCGACCCCGCCGCTCTGGGCTCCGGACAGCTTCGGTTCCGCGCCATGGGAGATCCCGCCGAGCGCGCGAGCGGCAAACTGACCCTCGGTGTCGTCCGGCAGGAGCTGGCGCGGATCGTGGAGCAGCGGGCGGCGGCGGACCCGAACCTGCACCTGCTCGACGGCCTCGACCTCTACGGCCCCGACGACTACGCCGCGCTGCCGCTGCCCGACGAGCTGCATCCGGACGCGGCCACCCACCGCCGTATCGGCGAACGCTTCGCCGGGCTGGCCTTCGGCACCGGCGGAGCGTTCGCCCCCTTGCGCGACCGAGCCGGTCAGGCGTCCTGACGGACGCGCTGCGCGGGCAGCGAGCCACGGGCCGGCGCGCGCAGTCGCCTGCCGCGCCGGGTCGTTCCCCAGGGCTTCAGGACCGAGATCGCGGTCATGAAGACATAGGCGGACAGGGAGACCACGGGCCCGAACAGGACGTCGCCGGCGTCCGGCAGGGGGCCGCCCGCGGCGACGGCCGCGACCGCGGAGTTCACGCCGGGACGCAGCGCGAGAACCGTGGCCGCGGCCGTGGCCGACGTCAGCCAGAACTTGACGCAGACCCACCGGTGCCTCGCCAGCCCCCAGTGGGTACCCAGGGACAGCACCAGACCGCTGACGAGCGTGAGGAACGCGACGGGGAGCAGGAGCCAGTCGGCGAAGAGCTTCATGGCCCGGACCGATGCCTCCACGGTCACCGCCGAGCCCGTGGTGGTCGCGGTGATCCCGAGTGCGAGCAGCCCGAGCGTGAGCCCGAGCCAGCAGGCGGAGGCGGCTACGTGGACGACGAGGGAGGCCCGGCGTGCGGGGCGGCTGAGTTTCACCTTCCTCACGGTGCCGGGCGGGAGCCGCGGTGGCGTCTGACGGCGGGAGTAGGCGCGCGTACTGGCCAGGGCGCAGCGGGCGGAGGTTCAGCTACTCCGGTCTCCCGGGCTGCCGCCCGGCCATTCAGAAACGACGCCGCTGAATCCCATGGAAAGGATCAGTTGGACTTCGGGATCACTCAGGAGCAGGGTAGGGGCGTTGCCCGGATTCGACGGGGCATTCCCTGGCTGCACCCACCCGGAGTAGACCCGATGAACCATGTCGCCGACCCCGAGCGTTACGACGGCACCATGCGGTACCGGCGCACCGGGCGATCAGGCCTCGACCTCCCGGTCCTGTCCCTGGGCTACTGGCACAACTTCGGCGACGACCGGCCGTTCGAGACGCAGCGGGAGATCGCGCTGCGCGCCTTCGACCTCGGGATCACCCACCACGACCTGGCGAACAACTACGGGCCGCCCTACGGCTCGGCCGAGATCAACTTCGGGCGTCTGATGAAGCAGGACCTGGCGCCCCACCGGGACGAGATGGTGATCTCGACCAAGGCCGGCTGGGACATGTGGCCCGGCCCCTACGGGCAGGGCGGCGGCTCCCGCAAGTACGTGCTCGCCTCGCTGGACCAGTCGCTGTCCCGCATGGGCCTGGACTACGTGGACATCTTCTACTCCCACCGGCTCGACGCGAGCACGCCGCTGGAGGAGACGATGGGCGCGCTCGACACGGCGGTCCGCCAGGGCAAGGCGCTGTACGTGGGGATCTCGTCGTACGACGCCGAGCGCACCCGGGAGGCGGTGGCCATCCTGCGGGACCTGGGCACGCCGCTGCTGATCCACCAGCCGTCGTACAACATGCTCAACCGCTGGATCGAGACGGAGGGCCTGCTGGACGTCGCCCAGGAGGAGGGCTTCGGCATCATCGGCTTCACGGCGCTCGCCCAGGGGATGCTCACCGGCCGCTATCTCGACGGCGTGCCGCAGGACTCGCGGGCGGCGAAGGGCACCAGCCTCGACACCGCGTGGCTGACGGACGAGATGATCCGGCGGCTGCGCGCCCTGAACGACATCGCGGCCCGGCGCGGGCAGGGCCTGGCCCAGATGGCGCTGGCGTGGGCGCTGCGCGACAGGCGGATCACCTCGCTGGTGATCGGTGCGTCGCGCGTCGAGCAACTGGAGCAGAACGTCGCGGCGTTGGAGAATCCCGACTTCAGCGACGAGGAGCTGGCCGAGATCGACAAGTACGCGACCGAGGGCGGCGTCGACCTGTGGCGGGACGCCCGTCTCGGCAACCTCGGCTGATCGTCCGGAGGGCACGGGCGGGGGCTCGGTCGGCACCCAGCCACCTCCGTTACTGATAAATGCAAAGAAATCGGACAATATAGGGGTACCGCAGACAGCCACCTCGAGGAGCCGCAGCCCGTTATGGCGCACGGAGCCCACCACAGCCCCCTCCTGCCTCCCCACCCCGACCTCGGTCTGGCCCGCGACTGCGAGCACTGCCTCGGCTGGGGAACCGTCGTCACCCTCGACGACCGACACGAACTGTGCCCCACCTGTCAGCCGGAGTCCGGCGGCGGAGAGGCCGCGCCGGACGCCCCCGCGCCGGTGGCGTACCTGAAGGCCCGCCGCAGATCCTGACAGCGATGAAGGCCGACAGGCCCAGGGCTCTAGGCTCTGGGCATCGAGCAGCGCGCGCAGCGCGTTGTCGCCGACGCCTTTCACCGTCTCGTTTCACCGTCTCGCCCCCGACGTCGCACCCACGGAGGTCGCCGGTCGATCGCGCGCGGCGGCGAAGCGGCGGCATCGGTGTCACTCAGTGTCGCGCCATTGGCCGGTGAGACGCGTGACGCGATGGCGCCCATGGCGGCGGATCCAGTGGCAATGATGTTCTCGGTGCGGCAGAACTCCATGACGGTGCAGCCGAGTTCGCATATGCCGACCGCACTCCTGATCGTCACGATGCGGCTCCGAGACCTCTCTTACCCTCATTGCGCACTTGACTACCCGCGGTCACACACGATTGGCTCCCGCCGGGAGAGTCACTCGGCCGGCGCGCACGCACCTCGAGCCGGCCTCCCTTCCTCTCATGCTCGGCCGCACAGCGAGGTGCCGCACCCCCATGAACACTCCCCCACGTCCGGTCTCCTCCAGAACGGCGCGCGGCACCGCCCTGACCGCCGCGGCGGCCGCCGGCTGTCTGCTCGTGGCCGGCTGTTCCGGCTCGGGCAAGGACGAGCCGGACGCGGACCGGGCGGGCGCCGGGCGTCTGAAAATAGCCCTGATCAGCCACGGAAACAGCGGTGACGCCTTCTGGGACCTGGTGCGCAGGGGCGCGGAGGCCGCCGCGGCCAAGGACGGCGTCGAGTTGACGTACGCGAGCGACTCCGACGCCGCCGGGCAGGCGGAGTTGGTGCGGAGCGCGATACGCACCAGGACGGACGGCATCGCGGTGACGCTGGCCAAGCCGGACGCGATGCGCGGGCCGGTGGGCCGGGCGCGGGCGGCGGGGATTCCGGTGGTCGCCCTCAACTCCGGTATGGACGCCTGGCAGTCGGAGGGAGCGCTCGAGTACTTCGGCCAGGACGAGAGCGTCGCGGGCCGCGCCGTCGGCGACAAGCTCGACGACCTGAAGGCCAGACACGCCCTGTGCGTCATCCACGAACGCGGCAACGTGTCCCTCGAGGCGCGCTGCGCCGGGGTGAAGAAGACGTTCGCCGGGAAGACCGACATGCTCTACGTGGACGGCGCCGACATGAACGCCGTGGACCAGGCGCTCACGACCGAACTTCGCCAGGACCCGAGCGTCGACGAAGTGGTCACGAACGGCGCCCAGTTCGCGCTCGCCGCGGTGAAAGCGGTCAAGACCACTGGCGCCGAGGCGCGGGTCGCGACCTTCGACCTCAACAAGGACCTGGTCAAGGCCGTCCAGGGCGGTGCCGTCCAGTTCGCCGTCGACCAACAGCCGTATCTGCAGGGCTATCTGGCCGTGGACGCGCCGTGGCTCTACAAGACCAACGGCAACACCGGCGGCGGCGGTGTGGCACCGGTGCTCACCGGTCCGGCGTTCGTGACCAGGGCGAACGTGGCGGCCGTCGCCCGTTTCGCGGCCAACGGCACACGGTGACCGGACACTTCGCGTCACCCTGTCGCCGAAGATTCGACCACTGACGCCACATGGGCTCACTTGTACGGATAGCATCCTGCGCACGCCTGGTGCCGTACCGGACACGCAGTCACCCGCCGCGCACGTCCCCCTTCCCCCACCCCGCCCCCGTTGACCGCCCCAAGGACGACGATGTCTGAACGGACAGGTGCCCGGCGCCGTCTCGGCTCCATACGTCTCTCCCTGATCCTGCTGGCTCTCGTGCCGAGCGTCACGCTCGCCGCCATGTGGGGCGTGACGACGACCCAGATGTTCTCGGAGGGGCTGCGGCTGCGCCCGCAGACCGAGTTGAGCCGGTCCACCGGCGCCATGGGCACCGAGGCCACCCTCGCCCTGCAGCAGGAGCGCAGTCTGTCGGCCGCGTGGCTGGCCTCCCCGCACGGCTCCCGGGCGGCGCTGGACGCGCAGCGCAGGAAAACGGACGAGGCGGTCGCGAAACTGGTCGGGCGGACGAAGGACATCCAGAACGCCCACGACCGCATCAAGGACCGCATGTACTCGGTCGTGGCGTCCGTGAGCAGCCTGGAGTACTACCGCGGCCAGGTCGACGATCCGACCGACATCACCGCCCAGCAGGTCGTCGACCAGTACACGGCGATCATCGACGACCAGATCCACGCCTTCCAGGAGCTGTCCCAGGTCGACGACGGCGACCTGACCTCCCAGGCCGGGCCGCTCGTCGCCCTGGAGCACGCGGCCGAGCAGGTCTCGCAGGAGGATGCGCTGCTCACCCTGTCCTGGTCGTCCGGGCACCTCGACGAGAAGCAGTGGACCGCGTTCTCGCAGCTGGTCCACGCGCGCCGGTGGCTCGTCGAGGACCAGATCGTCCCCTCACTGAACGGCAGCGCGAAGACCGAGGCCGAACGGATCCTGCAGAGCGGCGACTGGCGGACCCTGGAGAGCGTCGAGGACCGGATCCTGGCCGCCCGCGCGAGCGCCGACGGGGGCGGCACGATCGCGCTGCCGGACGCACGCCGGCAGTGGGGCGCCGCGCTGGCCGAGGCCGGCGGCCGGTACTCCGATCTGATCCGGCAGCAGACGGCCGGCCTCCTCGACCGCAGCGCCGACAAGGCCGACGGGCTGCTGACGACGGCCGCGTTCCTGAGCGTCGGCGGATTCGTCGCCCTGCTGCTGTGCGTGGGCATGTCCTGGCGCATCACCCGCTCCCTGTCCCGGCGGCTGCGCGGGCTCAGGGTGGCGACACTCGGGCTGGCCGAGGAGCGGCTGCCGGACGTGGTCGCGCGCCTGGACCGCGGCGAGCGGGTCGACGTGGAGCTGGCGACGCCGCCGCTGGACTACGGCAGTGACGAACTCGGCCAGGTGGCCCAGGCGTTCAACACGGCGCAGCGCACGGCCGTGCACACCGCCGTCGAACTCGCCGACACCCGGCGCGGTTTCCAGAAGGTCATCCTGGGCATCGCCCGGCAGAGCCAGAACCTGGTCAACCTCCAGCTCAGCAAGCTCGACGCGCTGGAGCGGCAGCACGACGCCCCGGAGATACTCCAGGGCCTGTACGAACTCGACTCCACAGCAAGCCAGTTGCGTCGCTACGAGGAGAACCTCGTGATCATCAGCGGGGAGCGGCCCGGGCGCAGCTGGAGCGAGCCGGTCGCGCTGATCGACATCCTGCGCAGCGCCGTCGGCGAGGTGGCCGAGTACCAGCGGGTGGACGTGCACACGGACGAGGAGGTGAGCCTCGCCCCGCCCGCAGTCGCCGACGTGATCCATCTGCTGGCGGAACTGATCGACAACGCGACCGCGTACTCCCCCGCGCCGAGTCCGGTCGGGGTGCGGGCCGCGCTGGTCGCCAAGGGGCTCGCCATCGAGGTGGAGGACCGCGGCCTCGGCATGTCCGAGGGGGACTACGCCTCGCTCAACGCCCAGTTGGCGGTAGCGCCGCAGTTCGACGTGGTGGGGCTCGCGGACGACCTGCGACTCGGCATGTTCGTCATCGCCCGGCTCGCCACCCGGCACGGGATCACCGTCACGCTGCGCCCGTCGCCGTACGGCGGCACCACGGCGATCGTGCTGATCCCGGACGAGGTCGTCGTGCCGGAGGCGGCAGCGGCTCCCGACGAGCCCGCCGGTGACCGCCCGGCTCGGCAGGCCGGAGCCGAGACCGAGCCGCCCGTCGCAGCGCGGCCCCGGCCGGCCACACCGGCCCGGATCACAGGCTCTCGGCACCCGGACGGTGACCGGGGGGCCGACGGGCTCGCGCCCCTGCCGCGCCGGGTACGGCAGACGAGCCTGGTCCTCGAACCGCGCGAGGAGGCCCCGCCCGTCGCGGACGACGAGGACCGGCTCGACGCGTTCACGGCGGAACACGCCGCCTCCTCCCTGGCCGGTTTCCAGCGCGGCACGCTCAAGGCGCGTGCCGAGGGCGCCGCTCCGCTGTACGAGCAGGAGGAGGCCACCGCACCCGAGGAGCCGGGCGCGACGGCACCGTCCGGCCCCGGCTCCGGGAACCCGCCCGAGGAGCGGGACCCCACCCAGTCGACTCCGCCCGCCGACCGCTCACGAAGGACGCTGACATGACCCGCCCCACGCCCGCCACCCACACCCAGCTCGACCAGCTGCTGACCGGACTCGTCGACCGGGTCGCCGAGGTGAACCACGCCGTCGTCCTGTCGGAGGACGGACTCGTCGTCAGCAAGTCCACCGGTTTCCTGCGCGACGACGCCGAACGTCTCGCGGCGACCGCCTCCGGGCTGATGAGCCTGAGCAAGGGCGTCAGCATGGACTTCCGCGGCGGGCCGGTGCGCCAGGCGCTGATCGAGATGGCCCACGGCTTTCTGATCCTTACGTCGGCCGGGCCCGGCGCCCATCTCGTCGTCCTCACGAGCCAGGGCGCGGACGTCGGTGTGGTGGCGTACCAGATGAACATGCTGGTGAAGAAGATCGGCGAGCATCTGAGCGCGGCTCCGCGTGCGGCCGCCGCCGCGTCCGATCGCGGCGAGTGAGGTGGACGGAGGCGACGCGGCAGGCCGTCTGGTACGGCCGTTCACGCTGACCGGCGGACGGACCCGGCCCAGCCGCGCCGACTTCACCCTCATCACGACGGTGACCGCGGTCGATCCGCCGCCCGCCCGCGCGGGTCAGCCGCAGCCCGAGCACGCCCGCATCCTGAAGCTGTGCGCGCGCCCGATCGCGGTCGCGGAGCTGGCGGCCCATCTCGACCTGCCGATGAGCGTGGTCGTCATACTGCTCTGCGACCTGCTGGAGGACGGGCGGATCACCGCCCGTCCGCCGCACCCGGTCTCGCCCACCGCACCGGACCTCGGCCTGCTCCGCAAGGTCCGGGACGGGCTCGGCCGCCTCTAGTGCTGTGGCCGGGAAGCTCGCGGGGTCCGGTGCGGTGCATCGCAAGCCGAAGCGTCACCCGCGTACTGGATGTACTCGGGTGAGGCGACAACGCCGCGAGGTGCCGTGCCGGGCGTCGCGAGCCGGTGAACCTTCGCGGTCACAGCACCAGGACCGTTCCGGGGAGGCCGTTGCCCGGTTCAGCCCGCGCGCACGTGCTCGTCCATCAGGTCCTCGCGCTTGATCACGCACAGGGCCCAGATCACGAGGGCCGAGAAGGCGATCATCACGATCGACCAGACCGGGTAGTACGGAAGGGACAGGAAGTTCGCGATGACGACGAGCGCAGCGATAGCCACGCCGGCGAGCCGTGCCCAGGTCGCCGTCTGGAACAGACCGATGCTGACCACGACGGCGATCACGCCGAGGACGAGGTGGATCCAGCCCCAACCGGTCAGGTCGAACCTGAAGACGTAGTTGGGGGTGTTGACGAAGACCTGGTCGTGGGCGATGGCCATGATGCCGCGGAAGATGCTGAGCACCCCGGCGATCAGCAGCATGACGGCACCGAAGACGGTTACGCCCTCGGCCCAGGCGGGCCTCGTCCCGGTGTACGGGTGGTGTGACACGGTCATGGCTCTGCCTCGCTTCCTCTTGTGCGGCCGTGCTCGCCGTCCCTCAGCTCAGGACCTTCTCCTTGGCCCGCTGGAACTCCTCCTCGGTGATGTCACCCCGGGCGCGGATCTCGGAGAGCTTGGCGAGCTGGTCGACGCTGCTGGGCGGGGCCTGCTGCGCGGCGGTGTCGCGGATGTATTTGTCGAACTCCTCCCTCTGCGCCTGTGCCCGGGCGAGTTCACGGCTCCCCATGCTCCGGCCGCGCGCGATGACGTAGGCGAGGACGCCCACGAAGGGCACCACGATCACGAAGAGCAGCCAGGCCGCCTTGGCCCAGCCGCTGAGTGAGTCGTCGCGGAAGATGTCGAAGACGACCCGGAAGAGCAGGATGAACCACATGATCCACAGGAAGAAGATCAGCATGGTCCAGAAAGCGCTCAGCAGCGGATAGTCGTACGCGAGGTACGTGTTCGCGGCCACTTGTCTCCTCCTCCGTGCCGGGTGGACACCCTGGTGGCTGCCCATGCCCACTTCAGGGTCCGCGCCGGCGAGGCCGGCCGCCTCACCCCGGGCGGGTGAGCGCCCCGTCCCGCTGTCCGGCCCGGCGGATCGCGACGCGCAGGGCCAGCGCCAGCACCAGTTCCATCAGTGCGAGCAGGATCAGCCACAGACCGAGCAGCCGGGTCAGGACCACGGCCGACGCGGACGGCAGGGCGAGTACGACGATCCCGGCGACGACCCCGAGCGCGCCCGCGCCGAAGACCACACCGCGGTGCGGCAGGTCCTCGAAGGAGAGGGCCGTGTAGAGGGTGAGGATGCCGGACACGAGCCAGGTCACGCCGACGATGAGCGACAGGGCGGCGATGGTCTGCAGCGGATTGCGCAGGCACAGCACACCGGCGAGGACGAACAGCAGCGCGAGCAGAACACGGGTGAACCGCTCCCCGTGCGTACGCCGGCCGAAGGCCGCGACGAACCGGAACACCCCGGTCAGCAGCAGGTAGAGGCCGATGATCACGGCCAGGACGTGCAGGGTCTCGTGCGGCCAGACCAGGATCAGGATGCCGGGGACCAGCGTGATGAGGGCGGAGCCCAGGGCCCAGAGCCAGGAGGCACCGACGGCGGCCAGCAGCTCCGCGGGGTCGGGCTCCGCATGGTGGACCGTGCCGTCGGGGGTCTGTGCCGGCCCGGCACCCACACTCGAACGAGGCGATTCGGTCATGGCTCCTCCTCGCCCGGTCGACGGTGGGTCGGGTGCGGCCTCCCGACAGCACGGTGTGGAGGGACCGCTCCGACCTCAGCGTCCCTCGCCTCGGCCGCGCGTGGCTCACCCGCCGCGGGTGAGCCGTCCCGGGCGTGGTGGAGGTGATGTGGGCTACGGAGCCGTACCGACGCCCCGGTTGGAGGAGTTCGGGCCATGACCAGCCTCACGACGAGTCCCCCGCCGCTGACGCCCACGGCACGGGCGGAGTCCGGCCGACGGGTCCGTGCCCGGCTGCCGCGCTCGGCCCACGCCGAGTTCACGCCGGACACGTCACGGCCCGACCCGGTCGACGTCGTCCAGGCCCAGTCGGCACGCCGCGTGCGCGAGCTGGTGCCGATCCGCTACGGCCGCATGCTGGAGTCGCCGTTCCGGTTCTACCGGGGCGCCGCAGCCGTCATGGCCTGGGACCTGGGGGCGCTGCCGGACACCGGTCTGAGAGTCCAGCTGTGCGGGGACGCGCATCTGCTGAACTTCCGGCTCCTGGCCTCGCCGGAACGTCATCTCGTCTTCGACATCAACGACTTCGACGAAACCCTGCCCGGCCCCTTCGAGTGGGACGTGAAGCGGCTGGCGGCCAGTCTCGTCATCGCGGGCCGCGCCAACGGCTTCTCGGTGCAGGAGCAGGACACGGCCGTACGGGAGTGTGTACGGGCCTACCGGCAGCGCATCCGCGAGTTCGCCGGCATGCGCACCCTGGACATCTGGTACGCGCGCGACGACGCGGACCGGATCCAGACCCTGCTCGACTCGCCGCCGAGCAGGAAGGCGGTGCGGCGGGCCGCGGAGGCACGCGTGCGTGCCGTCACCCGCACCCATATGCCGGCGTTCGAGAAGCTCACCCGCGTCACCCCCGAGGGGCGGCAGTTCGCCCCGGACCCGCCGCTGATCACTCCGCTGCGCGATCTGGCGGGGGACGTGCCGGAGAAGGAACTGCAGTCGATCCTGGAGAGCTACGCCCGCAGCCTGTCGTCGGAGCGGCGGCATCTGCTGGGGAAGTTCCGGCTGGTGGACATGGCCCGCAAGGTGGTGGGCGTGGGCAGCGTGGGCACCCGCTGCTGGATCGTGCTGCTGCTGGGCCGGGACGACGACGATCCCCTGATCCTGCAGGCCAAGGAGGCCCAGGAGTCGGTGCTTGCGCCGTTCGCGGGCGGCGGCCGCTACGACAACCAGGGGCGTCGGGTGGTGGCGGGGCAGCGGCTGATCCAGAGCGCCGGCGACATCTTCCTGGGCTGGACGCACGTCCTGGGCCTGGACGGCCGGGGCCGGGACTTCTATGTGCGCCAGCTGCACGACTGGAAGGACATCGCGCGTCCCGAGACCTGGGGCCCGGGGCTGCTGAACGTCTTCGCCCAGCTGTGCGGGGCCGGGCTTGCCAGGGCGCACGCTCGATCCGGCGACCCGGTGGCCATCGGCGCCTATCTCGGGGGTGGCGACGGTTTCGACCGGGCGCTCGTGACCTTCGCGCACGCGTACGCCGACCGGAACGAGCGGGACCACGCGGCCTTCCAGGAGGCCGTACGGACGGGCCGGGTCACCGCGGTGTCCCCGTGAGCGCGCGGCGGAGCCGGAGGAGCGCGCCGGAGGCGGAGCTCGGTCAGCGGCACCGCCGTCGGTCACTCCGGCACGCGGCGCATCTCCAGGAGCCGCAGGCCCAGTGACTGGACCCTGGCCAGCAGTCCGTACAGGTGCGCCTCGTCCACGACCGGGCCGTACAGGAGCGTCTGGTCGCACACGACGACGTGGTCGAGTTCGGGAAAGGCCTCGGCGAGCGTCTTGGACAGATGTCCGTCGATGCGGATCTCGTACCGCATGAGCTGCTCTCCCCGCGGGTGGCGTGAGCGCGGGCGAAACGCGCCCTTCCTCTGTGATCCTCCGCCGTACGGGACCGGCCGGCCTCACCCGGCACAGGTGATCCGAGGGGCGTGTCACAGCAGCCGGAGTTCTCGTGCCCGGCGCACGGCGTCGCCTCGCCGGTTGACCGAGAGCTTGCGGTAGATGCTCTTGAGGTGGGTCTTCACGGTGTTGACGGAGACGTACAGGTCGGCCGCGATCTCCTCGGTCGACATCAGGAGGGCCAGGCGGCGCAGGACGTCGCGTTCGCGCGGGCTCACCTCCTCGACGACCGGAGGCAGCTCGCCGTCGTCCTCACGGACACGGCGTACGGGCGTACGGGGGCGGGTGTCGAGCCAGTCGCGGACCGGTTCGTCGGCCGGGGCGGCGGCGAGCAGGGGGCGGATCCACGGGCCCGCGTCGAGGAACGGCCGGCGCAGCCGGTCCCGCCGCGCGTCGGCCAGGGCCCGGGCGACGAGCCGCCGGGCGGTGGCGGGGTCGCCCGCGCGGTCGGCCACCTCGGCGCGCACCAGGGTGACCGGAACGGTCAGCGCGGGCCCCCCGGGAACGGTGGCCGGGAGGCCGTCGAGGATGTTGTGCGCCTCGTCGACGTCACCGGCCGCAAGTCGGGCGCGGGCGGCCTCGACGGTCCAGGCGGGGCGGTGGTCCATGGCGGGCTCCAGCAGTTTCACCGCGGCTTCCGCGTCGCCTTCGGCCAGCCTGGCCGCGGCCGTGACCAGCACCGTCCGGTCCTCGGCCCAGGGCGAGGCGACGACGGCGGTGGCGTGTGGCTCGGCGGCGGCCACGGCGGCCTGCGTGCTGCCGCGGGCGAGCAGCAGCCGGGAGGCGGCGAGAGCGCGGCCCGCCGCCGTCACCGGGTCGTCGGCCCCCTTGCGGGCGGCGTCGGCCTCGTCGATCAGGGCCTGGGCGGCGTCGAGTTCGTCGCGGTCGACGGCGACGGTCGCCAGCACCAGCCGCCCGATCCCGGAGCGGGCGTGCGCGGGCACGCCGTACCGCTCGGCCTCGCGCAGCGCGGCGTGCGCCCTGCGCTCCGCCCGGGCGATCCAGCCGTCGAGATAGTCGAGCAGGGCCAGGTGGCCGAGGGCGTCCTGGCGGGGTACGGCGGTTGCGGCGCCGCCCGCGGACCCGGCCGCCTCGGTGAGCGCGGCGCGCGCCGCGTCGGAGTGCCCGCTCCACAGGCGGGTCGAGCCCAGGTGGGTGAGCAGGAGCGCGAGGAGTTCGGGGTGCCGGTCGAGGCGTTCGGCGGGTACGGCGTCCTGCAGGTCGCGGGCGACCGAGGCGGCCCATTCGGCGCGGCCCGGGGAGCCGGTGCGGCGGGCGACGAGCGCCTCCAGGAGGGCACAGCTCAGCCGGGCGACCGGGTCGGCGGTGTCCTCGCTCAGCAGTTGCTGGGCCCGCCGCAGATGAAGGATGCCGTGCTCGAGGTCGTCGTCGGCGAGCGCGCGGGCCGCACGGACGATGCTCGCGGCCGGGCCGTCGGCCTCGGGCGTCATCCGGGCGAACAGCTCGGCCGGGCAGTCGGAGCGCAGGGCGGTGAAGAGCCTGCCGATAGCCAGGTCGTCGACCAGGGCGCGGGAGGTGAACTCCCAGTCACCCGCGGCGGATCCGTGGGCGAGGGTCTCGGCGAGCGATCCGCCGTGGGCGAGCCAGCGTGCGGCCCGCCGGTGCAGCTCGGTCTCCGAACGGGGGTGGCGCACCCGCAGATGAGCCCGGAGGATCTCCGCGAACAGGGGGTGCAGCCGGTACCAGTCGTGGCCGAGGGGTTCGACGAACGCGTTCTCGTGGTGCAGCCGGGCCAGGACGGCCTCGGCGTCGGTGCGTCCGGTCAGAGCGTCGGCGAGGGCGGGCCGGAAGCGTTCGACGACGCTCACGCGCAACAGCAGGTCCTGTGTCTCGGCCGGCTGGCGTTTCAGCACCTCGGCGAGGAGATAGTCGGCGACGGTGCTCTGTCCGGCCTCGAACTCCTTCAGACAGCGCTCGGGGTCCGCGCTGCGCTGCGCGGCCAGGGCGCACAGCCTGAGGCCGGCGGCCCAGCCCTGGGTACGGTGTACCAGCGCGCTCACGGCGTCCTCGCTGAGCCGCATGCCGTGGACGTCGAGCAGACCGGCCGCCTCGGCGGGGGTGAAGGCCAGCTCCGCGCCGCGGATCTCGGTGACGGTGCCGGCGGCGCGGTAGCGGTGCAGGGGCAGCAGGGGTTCGCTGCGCGTGACGAGGATCAGGCGCATGCCGCGGCCGGCGTGGTGCAGGACGAACTCGAGCTGTTCGGCGACCTCCAGGGCGGGAACCCGCTCGAACTCGTCGAGGACGAGGATCGCGGGCGCGGCCATGTCACCGAGGTCGGCGGCGAGCCGGGCCAGCAGGGTCTGGTCGACGCTGCCGGCGTGCGCGGGGCTGCCGATGCCGGGTGACAGCCGGGTCCCTGCGGCGCGCAGGGCCTGGAGGAGGTAAGCCCAGAAGACGCCGGGTGCCTGGTCCGCGGCCTCCGCGGTGAGCCAGGCGACCGGCCGGCCGAGCCGCTCGGCCCAGTCGGCGACCAGGAGGGTCTTACCGGCTCCGGCCGGTCCGTCCACCAAGGTCAGTGGTGTGGTGAGGCCCTGGTCCAGTCGCTCGACGAGGCGTTCGCGCCGCAGAAAGGTGGCGGGCCGTACGGGCGCGACGAACCGGGTCCCGAGAAACGGATCTCCACGGGGATCGACGCGGGAATCCGCCCCGGCGCCGTCCCCGGGCTGATTGGCCATGGCGCTCATCGCCACCGTCCGTCAGATCATGGCTGGCGCTCTCCTCGATCAGTTTGGCAGCCCCTCCCGCCATGTGCGCGCCGACGCGTCATACGCTCGTTCGAGGCGATGGGCGGGCGCCTCGACCTGCGGCCTCCGCGCCAAGGTCGGCGACTCCCGCCAGGGGAGTCGGCGGAAGCGAGGTGGGCACGACTGCCGTCGGCCCCCTCGGCGGGGCAGCTGAGCGCGTCCTCCACCGAGCGCTTCCGCGAGGGCGGGGCCACCACTCCCACCGGCCCCCTGGTGCGGCCGGGTGACCGCGTCCGCGGCCGGCCGACCCGGCGAGGCCGGAGAGCCCCGCCACGGCTGCCACCCCGCCGAAGCTGTGAGCCGGTTTCCCGCCGGCCGCCTCGGGCGGGCAGGTGGGCGCGACACCGGCACCTCGCCGGAGCCGTGAGCCCCCCCTCACCGTCGGCATCCCCGCCGACCCGGTGGGAATGCGGTGCTCCACCGGCCGGGGCACGCTGGTAGTCGATTCTTGTGCGCACCGGCCGGTCCATGGCCGGAGACAAGCCCCGGAGGTGCTCCCGTGGCGCACGGTGAAGCCGGGCGGCAGGTGAACGAGAGGTCGGCCTCGATGCTGGAGGCGCTGTTCACCCAGTCACCGGTCGGCCTGCATCTGCTCGACACGGAACTGCACGTGGTCCGGGCCAACATCGCCACGCCCGCCATGCGGGGCGTCACCCCGGACGAGGTGGTCGGACGGCCGATCAGGGACGTGTACGACGTCGTCGGGGAGGACATCGAGGCCACCCTGCGTGAGGTGCTGACCACCGGCGTGCCCCTGCGCGATCACATCCTGCGGGTCCACGCGAAGGGTGATGTGGACGATCTGCGTCACGTCGAGATCACGGCGCTGCGGCTGGAGAACCCGCGCGGCGAGGCGCTGGGCGTCGCTGTCACCGGCATCGATGTCACCGAGCGCGAGCGCAACCGGTGCCGTGTGCGGGTCCTCGACGCGGTACGGCGCACGGTGGGGCGTTCGCTGGACGCGTCGGTCACCGGCGAGGAACTCGTCGCGGCCGTGGTCCCCGCGTTCGCCGACATCGCCGTCGTCGAAGTGGTGGACGGCGTCCTCCGCGGCGACGACCCGCCGCTCGCCCCGCTGCCCCCGGACACCCCGCTCATGCGCACCGCGTTCCGCAGCATGAGTGGGCAGCCGCCGGGGGCGCACCCGGTGGGTGACGTGCGCCGGCTGCCGGCGCCGACGCCCTTCACCCAGGCCATGGCCGACCTGTGCCCGCGGGTCGTGCACCTGGAGCCGGACGCCCCCTGGTTCGACGTGGATCCGCCGCGCGCGCACGCCATCCGCGACGCACACGCCCACACCCTGCTCTCCGCGCCGCTCACCCTGCGCGACACGGTCGTGGGGCTCGTCAGCCTCTACCGCACGGGCGACACCCCGCCCTTCGACGAGGGAGACCTCGAGCTGGCCGTCGAGCTGGCCGCCCACACGGCCCTGTGCGTGGACAACGCCCGGCGTTTCACCCGTGAGCACACCGTGGCATCCACGGTGCAGCGCCAGTTGCTGCCCCGGAAGCCCGAGACGCACACGTCCCTGGAGACCGCCTTCCTGTCCGTCACCGGCGCCGATCCCGGGGCGTGGTACGACACCATCGCGCTGTCCAGCGCCCGTAGCGCCCTGGTCGTGGGCAGCGTGTCCGGGCGGGGCCTCGATGCGGCGACCACCATGGGCCAGTTGCGCACGGTCATCCGCTCGCTGTCCGCGTTCGACCTCGCCCCCGACGAACTCCTCGCCCGGCTCCACGACACGACGGCCCAGCTCGCCACCGAGCGGGCGTCCCTGCCGGCGGGCGATCCACTGCACCGCCAACTCCTCACCGCGGACTGCGTGTACGCCGTCCACGACCCGCTGACCGGCACCTGCTCGATGGCCGGAGCCGGGCAGCTGGCGCCCCTCGTCATACGGCCCGACAGGTCCGTCGGCATCCCCGAACCGCCGTCCGGGCCGCGCCTGGGCGGGGACGAGGACGCGCCGTTCGCCTCGGTCTCCTTCCAGGTGCCGGGCGGCAGCGTGCTGGTCTTCACCAGCGACCCGCTGCTGACCGCCTATCTCGCCGAGGTCCCCGGCCCGCTGCGGATGTCACCGGAGTACGCCGACCGGCCGCTGCAGGACCTCTGCGATGCCATCGTGTACGCGCTGCCGCCCGGCCTGGCCGCCGGGGACGCCGCGGTGATCGTCGCCCGGGTGCACTCCTTCCCCGACAACCGGTGCGTCGAGTGGTACTTCACTCCCGACCCCACCTCGGTGGCTCAGGCCCGGCGCCGTACCCGCGACCAGCTCACCACGTGGCAGGTGGACGAGGAGACCGCGTTCAGCACCGAACTGATCGTCAGCGAGCTGGTGACCAACGCCATCCGGTACGGCTGCCCGCCCTTGCGGCTGCGTCTCATCTTCGACCGCAGCCTGACCTGCGAGGTGCTCGACGGCGGCTCGGCCGCGCCGCATCTGCGTCACGCGCGCGGCCGACGAGGGCGGACGCGGTCTGTTCATCGCCGCGCAGCTGGCCCGGGCCTGGGGTACCCGGTACTCGCCGGAGGGGAAGACGATCTGGACCGAGCAGCCACTGAACGCGGGGGTCGCGGTCAGCTGCTGCTGATCAGTGCCGGCCCTCGCCCGCGGCGTGCGTGTGCCGCTCGCCGAGGCCGACCCGGCCGCCGGCGGCGAGCAGGGCGAGCACCGCGAGGACGGCCAGCAGGACCAGCACGAGGAGCAGGACCGTCAGCACCGTCGGGTGGTTCCACAGCGCGAAGACCAGGGCCACCACCAGCAGTACGACGAGGGTGATCGCGCGGCGGTAGGTCTGCGCCCAGGTGCCGACCCGGCCGGTGCGGACCTGGTGGCCGGCCGCCCAGCGGGCCGCGGCGTCGGCCGTGCGTTCGGAGGTGCCGCGGACGGCCACGGGCAGACGCCCCGGACCGATGAAGTAGGCGCCGAGCGCGACGACCACGCCGAGCACGATCGCCGTGCGCAGACTGACCCGCAGGAACCGCAGCAGTGTGTCGAACACCGCTGCCGCGGCCGCCTTCGACTGCACCTCGGGCGGGAGATGGTCCAGGTAGTAGCGGCGGGCGACGACCAGCCCGATCGCCACGACCAGACAGGCGAAGGCCGCTCCGAGGGCGGTGCGCGCGAGGGCCCGCCGTCGCCCCCGGGCCAGCAGCACGCCGCCGGCGCCGATCAGCACGACGACGGCGGGGAGCCAGTTGCCGATGACGTCGAGCAGATGCGCGCCTTTGCGGGCCTTGGCGAGCTGGTCGGACTGGAACAGCACGAACTGCTTGTCGACCTGCGGGATCTTCTCCGCCGGCGTCAGCCCGGCGTCGACCAGTTCCTGTTTCACCCGGTCCACGGCGGTGCCCAGGTCGAGGGTGACCGTGCCGTCGGAGACCCCGACGGCGCCGCGCCCCTTGCCGGTGAGGGCGTGCACGACGGCGTTGTGGGCGAGACGGTTGGCGTCCTTCCACACCGTGTCGAAGACGCCGCTGTCCACGACCCGGGTGGCGATCCTGGTGACGGCCTGGTCGGCCGCGGCGTCCAGCTGCGGGCCGAGACTCTTCAGCGCGTTGGCCGCGCGCGGCGGCAGCCCCTCCTTCTGCAGCCATGCGGCGATGTCCGCGGCGGCCTGCTGTCCGTTCACATGGACGTCGACGGCCTCGGCGATCCGGTGCACCGCCGCGTCCTGGACCGCCGGTTCGGTGGCGAGCGGCGCGACCGTGGCGACGTACCGGTCCGTGTCGAGGGCGATGTCGTGCACCCAGGTCGCCAGCAGGGCGACGGGCACCAGGACGCAGGTGAGCACGATGAGCACGGCCGAGGCGGTCCTGCGGGCGATCCGGACCGCCATGGAGCCGTGCCCGGACGTCGCACGCTCCGCTGGTCCGCCGGGCCCCGGCGCGCCCTGCGGGCCCGGGCCGGGTGGTCCGGGCTCGTGCGGATCGCTCATGGGTCCTCCGGCCGGGTGCACAGCTGGTCTCCCCATTGCGTCAGCACCCCGGCCCCCGGGCACCCCGGAAGCGTCCGGACGGGCGACAGAGCAGCTCGCGGGGCCGGCCGGCCTTGACTTCGAGAGCACTTCAACGCCTAGCGTCCAGAACGCGGCACCACCCGTCGTACGGACCGTTCGGCCCGCGTCCTTCGGCATGCCCCACGAGCCCCCGGGATGCCGATGCGCGGATTCGGCGGCTGGACGGAGGGAGGCCGTGCGAGGTCAGCGGCGACGAAAGGCTGGAACTCATCATGGAACAGCGCAGTCTGCGGGATCTGCGGGTATCGGCCCTCGGCCTCGGCTGCATGGGCATGTCCGCGTTCTACGGCTCCACCGACGAGGGCGAGAGCATCGCGACGATCCAGCGCGCCCTCGAACTGGGCATCAACTTCCTGGACACCGCGCAGATGTACGGGCCGCTCACCAATGAGTCGCTCGTCGGGCGGGCGATCCGGGGACACCGGGACGAGTACGTGATCGCGACGAAGTTCAACTACCGGATGGACCACGCCGTGCCCGGCGACATGAGCACGATCGGCCCGCAGGACGGCTCGGCCGAGCACGTACGCAGCTCCGTCCACGGCTCGCTGGAGCGGCTCGGCACCGATTACATCGACCTGTACTACCAGCACCGCGTCGACCCCAAGGTGCCGATCGAGGAGACGGTGGGCGCGCTCGCGGAACTGGTCGCCGAGGGCAAGGTGCGGCACATCGGGCTGAGCGAGGCGGCGCCGGAGACGATCCGCCGTGCCGACGCAGTGCACCCGGTCACGGCCGTGCAGACCGAGTACTCGCTGTGGACGCGGGACCCGGAGAACGGGGTCCTGCCCACGTGCCGGGAGCTCGGCATCGGTTTCGTCCCCTACTCACCGCTCGGCCGCGGCTTCCTCGCCGGCCGGTTCTCCTCGCCCGAGGATCTCGACGAGGGCGACTTCCGCCGCAGCGGCCCCCGGTTCACCGGCGACAATCTCGACGTGAACCTCCGGCTCGCGGCGAAGGTCAAGGAGATCGCCGCCGAGAAGGGCGTGACCCCGGCCCAGCTGGCGATCGCGTGGGTGCTGGCCCAGGGCGACGACCTGGTCCCGATCCCGGGCACCAAGCGCCGCACCTACCTGGAGCAGAACGCGGCCGCGGTCGACGTCGAGCTGACCAAGGAGGATCTGGCCCGCATCGAGGCCGAACTCCCGCCGGTCGCCGGGGAGCGCTACGACGAGGCCGGGATGCGGTCCGTCAACATCTGATCGCCTGACGGTGTGTGCGCCGGTCCGGAGCCATGGCTCCGGACCGGCGCTCTCATGCTGCCTGGCACCCCGTGCAAGATCAAAGTGCGGTGGGGTTAGCATATGAGCGCCGCCTAGCTCGAAAGATAGATCTGTGACTGTCAACGAGGACTCGTTCACCAACTGGAAGAACCGCGAGGAGATCGCGGAGTCGATGATCCCGATCATCGGGAAGCTGCATCGCGAGCGGGACGTTACCGTCCTGCTGCACAGCCGCTCCTTGGTGAACAAGTCGGTGGTCAGCATCCTCAAGACCCATCGCTTCGCCCGGCAGATCGCCGGTGAGGAGCTGTCGGTCACCGAGACGATGCCGTTCCTGCGGGCGCTCACCACGCTGGACCTGGGCCCCTCGCAGATCGACATCGGCATGCTCGCCGCGACGTACCAGTCCGACGACCGCGGTCTGACGGTCGAGGCCTTCACCGCCGAGGCCGTCGCCGGCGCAACCGGCGCGGGCAAGATCGAACACGGCGAGGGCCGCGATGTCGTGCTGTACGGCTTCGGCCGCATCGGCCGCCTGGTCGCCCGGCTGCTCATCGAGAAGTCCGGCTCCGGCAACGGGCTGCGACTGCGGGCCATCGTCGTACGCGGGGGCGGCGGGCGCGCCTCCGAGGATCTCGTCAAGCGCGCCTCGCTGCTGCGCCGCGACTCGATCCACGGCCCCTTCCAGGGCACGATCACCGTCGACGAGGCGAACAGCACGATCACCGCCAACGGCAACGAGATCAAGGTGATCCACGCCGACGACCCGACGTCGGTGGACTACACGGCGTACGGCATCAAGGACGCCATCCTCATCGACAACACGGGCAAGTGGCGTGACCGCGAGGGCCTGTCGAAGCATCTGCGTCCCGGTATCGACAAGGTCGTCCTGACCGCGCCGGGCAAGGGCGACGTGCCGAACATCGTGCACGGCGTGAACCACGACACGGTGAAGCCGGACGAGCGGATCCTGTCCTGCGCGTCCTGCACGACCAACGCGATCGTGCCACCGCTGAAGGCGATGGACGACGAGTACGGCGTGCTGCGCGGCCATGTGGAGACCGTGCACTCGTTCACCAACGACCAGAACCTGCTGGACAATTACCACAAGTCCGACCGCCGTGGCCGTTCGGCGCCGCTGAACATGGTCATCACCGAGACCGGTGCCGCCTCCGCGGTCGCCAAGGCGCTGCCCGACCTCAAGGCGAGGATCACCGGCAGCTCGATCCGGGTCCCGGTGCCGGACGTCTCGATCGCGATCCTGAACCTCCAGCTCGCCCGCGAGACCACCCGCGAGGACGTCCTCGAACACCTCCGCGAGGTCTCCCTGACCTCGCCGCTGCGCCGCCAGATCGACTTCACCAGCGCGCCCGACGCGGTCTCCAACGACTTCATCGGCTCGCGCCACGCCTCGATCGTCGACGCCGGCGCCACCAAGGTCGAGGGCGACAACGCGATCCTCTACCTGTGGTACGACAACGAGTTCGGCTACTCCTGCCAGGTGGTCCGCGTCGTCCAGCATGTCTCGGGCGTGGAGTACCCGACCTACCCGGCACCGGCGGTCTGATCCCGCCACAGGCCTTTCGATGCCGTCGGCCCGACACCGGGTCGACGGCATCGGTGTGTTGAACCACTCGTCATCTCAAGGCAGTTGACGACAGCATTCCTCCCCTGCCATGGTCTGGACCTATCTCACCAGAAGGCAGTGAGGACTCCCCGTGCGCATTCCCGTGCCCCCCACACCCCACTCCCCGAACTCCCTCTCCCGCCCCGCTCGTTCACGGCGCCTGCGGACCGCCGTGGCCGCCGCGCTCGGCGCATTCGCCCTCGTGATCGCGTTGCCGACCAGCGCCAGTGCCGACGTCCTGCAGCTGTTGCCGCAGAACGCCGACGGTCTGGAACAGAGCTTCTCCCCGGCCTACGACTACGACGGCGACGGCTGCTACGCCACGGCCGCGATCGGCTCCGACGGCACCATCAACCCGGGTCTGAAGCTCGGCGGCGACGTCAACGGGCACTGCCACGACTACGCCCAGCTGGCCAACGCCAACACGTACTCGCGCGAGAAGTGCAACAACGGCTGGTGCGCGGTCATGTACGCCAGCTACTTCGAGAAGGACCAGGCGACCCTCGGCCCCGCCGCCATCGGGCACACCCACGACTGGGAGCACGTCGTGGTGTGGATCAACAACAACGAGGTCCGGTACGTCTCGGTGTCGCAGCACAGCGGTTACCAGGTGGCCGGGCGTTCGGGCATCCGCTTCGACGGGACCCATCCGAAGGTCGTCTACCACAAGGACGGCGTCTCGACGCACTGCTTCCGCTTCGCCAACTCCAATGACGAGCCGCCGGAGAACGCGACCGGCGGCTGGTTCTACCCGCGTCTGGTCGGCTGGAACGGCTATCCGGCCGGGTACCGCGACAAGCTGCTCGGCGCGGACTTCGGAGCGGCGACCATCAAGATCAAGGACGGCGACTTCCAGTACCACCTGGCACAGTCGAAGCCCGCCGGCATCCCCTTCGACCCCAACGCCTGAGGTCCGCCACGTGGGTAGCGGTCGGCCGGGCGGGGGGAGGACACCTCTGTCCCCGTCCGGACTGCCGCCGCCCGGGAGGTCCGCCGTACGGACAAGCGGGTCGGGGCGACCCGAACTTCCACCTCCACCCCGACGAGAAGATGGTCTCCGAGGCGCACGCCCGCGGCTTGCGCCTGCCGAAGGCGTACGACTCGCGCCGATCGCTCGGACAGGCGGTGCTCCGATGCCTGGCGCGCCTGAGTGACGCAGCCCGCCCGGCCCGGCCGGGCGGGCTGCGTCGGCGCACGGGGGTCAGTCGGCCTGCTTCAGATCCGTGATCTTCAGGGTCTTCAGGTCGGACTGGACGTCGATGTGCGTGACCTGCGCACCCGGGCCGTCGGACCAGGTGAGCGTGACCCGGTTGGTGGCGTGGCCGGCGCCCGAACCGGTGTAGACGACCGACCATTTCACCGGCACGTTCTGCGCGAAGAGAATCCCGTCGGCGTGCTGTGCCGCCTCGTACGCGGCGACCTTCTTCTGCGCTGCGGCGGAGAGATAGAAGGAGCGCAGCGCCTTGGCGTCGGCGCTCGCGGCCGGGTCCTCGCTGCCCCAGACGGAGTCGATGTAGGCGCCGTAGAAGTCGGCCACGCGCTGGTTGGCGCTGCGCGGGTCGCCCTGGGCGGCGGGGGCCGCCGCGGCGCGGGCCGCGCCGGTTCCGGCGAGGGCCGGGGTGACGGCGGTGAGGGAGAGCGCCGCCGTGAGGGCGGCGGCGGTGAGCAGGAGCGTGCGGCTGTGCAGACGCATGGTCATGTCGTGCATTCCCCGTTTCCCTGGCGGCCGGGCTTTTCCCAGGCGTCCACGGAATCGAAGACCGCTTTCCCCGCACGCCGGTTGCACGGAATTCCAGGAATTTACCCGCCGTAGAAACTGGGAAATGGTTGCGCCGGATTTCAGCCGGACGCTGTGCGCCTTTCGGTCAGCCGGGCGAGGTTGTCGAGGGCCATCCGGGTGCCCAGTTCGTTGTCGGCGCGCGGGACGTCGTCGGGAACGCCCTCGTGGAGCATCTGCACGTCGGTGCCGTCGTCGGTCTCGGTGAGCGTGGTCGTCATCGTCATCGCGCCGCGCAACGCGTCGTCGTCCGTCTCGAACTCGATTTCCTCGACGACCAGTTCGTTCGGCACCAGCCGGATGAAGCGCCCCCGGTAGGTGTCCGTGTGTCCGCCGGACTTTCCCTCCCTTTCCGCCGTGTCGTAGACGAGGGACACCCGGAACACTCCGCCTTCGCGCGCGTCGAATTCATGGACGTGCGCGCTCATCCCGTCCGGCGCCCGCCAGTCGGCGATGGCGTCCGGGTCGACGAGCGCCCGGTAGACCGTCGCGGCGGGTGCCTGTACATGCCTGGAGACTCGCATGGCATACATGCCCACAATCTACTGCCGACAACTCCGCCGTTCCGGGTCCTAGACCAGGTGGGCGAAGACCACCAGGTTCTCGGTGTAGTCCTTGGCCTCGTGGTCGTAGTTACCGGCGCAGGTGATGAGGCGTGCCTCGGCGCGAGGGGTGTCGGCGTACACGCGGCGGCTGGGGAAGTCGTCCTTCTCGAACGTCTCGGAACTGTCCACCACGAACTCGGCGTTCTTGCCGTCGGCCCGATCGACGGTGAAGTGGTCCCCCGGCTTCAGCTCCTCGAGCCTGGCGAAGACGGCGGCAGAGGTGGTCGTGTCGACGTGCCCGGCGATGATCGCGGTGCCGGCCTCTCCGGGGGAGGCGCCCTCCGCGTACCAGCCGACGAGGTTCACGTTGTCCATGGGCGGTGCCTGGAGCTGCCCGCTCTGTTCGATGGGCAGGGCGGAGAACGGGGCGTCGACGTCGATCTTCGGGATGAGCAGGCGCGTCGGGCTGGATCGGGCCAGATGCTTCCCGGCCGGGTGCGCGACGGCCGCGGAGCCCCCGTCGCGTGTGGTGTCGGCGGTGCCGTGCGACTTGCCACCCATCATGCCGACGGCCACGAGCAGGAAGGCGATGCCCCACATCACCATGCGACCGCCGGAGCGCTGGCCCGGTGCGGCGGGGGTCGGGGACGACGGAGGGGCTGCCATCGGAACACCACCTCACTCGGTCGCGGGCAGCGCAGCGGTTTCGGGGTGCGGCAGGCCGGGCGCCGACCCGGCGCGCGGCGGCGGCCGTGCCTGCGGGGCGTCGGCCGGCGGTCAGGAGGCCGGCCCGGCGGCGTTCTTGCGGCGCAGCGCGTAGACGCCGGTGCCCAGGAAGGCCAGCATGGCGAGCCCGCCCGCGCTGACACCCGGCGTGGCGAGCGCTCCGCCACCCGTGTGGATGCCGCCGCTGGGCTCGTCCCGGCCGTCGCCGCCCCACGAGTCCTGACCGCTGCCGCCGGAGCTCTGGCCGCTGCCGAAGCCGAAGCCCTGGCCGCTGCCGAAGCCCTGGCCGCTGCCGAAGCCGAAGCCCTGGCCCGTGCCCGAGCCCTGGCCGCTGCCGAAGCCGAAGCCCTGGCCCGTGCCCGAGCCCTGGCCGCTGCCGAAGCCGAAGCCCTGGCCCGTGCCCGAGCCCTTGTACGTCTCGGGGTCGTACTTGCTGTTGCCGCCGCTGTCCCCGCGGTCGCTGCTGTACGAATCATCCTTGTTGTACGAGGAGTCGTCCCGGCTGTACGAGGAGTCGTCGCCGCGGTCTCCTTCGTCGCTTCCGGAGGCATACGCCCAGGGAACAGCGAACGCGAGGGCGGCGGTGACGGCCGCCGAAGCCAGAAAAATGCGGGCAGAACGCATCTGGAAGCCCTTCCGCCGTGGTCCGGGCAGCCAACGCTCCATCAGCTGAGATCACCCGGCCCCGACATGAACCACCGTCAACGAGCCACTCCGCTCTCACCATCCGGGCCGCCCAGCCGGGTTACCAACGCACCCCGGGCGGCCCCATTCCCGGGCTCCGGGGCGGGGCGGTGCGACGGCCGCGGGGCACCACCCGGGTGGCCCACCGACACCCGCCGAGGAGCGCCGCGCGGTGTTCGTCGGGATCGCCCCGCCCGGTGCCCGTCCTGGCCGGCGGAGAGCAGCGCCGCTCCCCTCTCACCCGGCTCCATCCGGACAAGGGCGACCGGCTGCCCGACGCACCGGCCGGTGCGTGACGCTCAGGCCATCAGTCCCGCGGCGAGGGTCGCGCCCAGTTCCCAGCACGCCTCGATGTCGGCCTTGCCGGGCTCGCCCGTCACGGTCACGGCGTCGGCCGCGCGGCGCCAGCCGAGGCCGGTGGTGATCGCCTCGATGCCCCGCACCGCTCCGGTGACGTCGTTGCCGCCGTGCACGAAGTAGCCGAAGGGCCTGCCCCGGGTCTCGTCCAGGCAGGGGTAGTAGACCTGGTCGAAGAAATGCTTGAGGGCACCCGCCATGTAGCCGAGGTTCGCCGGGGCGCCGAGCAGATAGCCGTCGGCGTCGAGCACGTCCGGCGCGGTCGCGGCCAGCGCCGCCCTCCGTACGACCCGGACGCCCTCGATCTCCGGTGCGGTGGCGCCGGACACGACGGCCTCGAACATCGCCTGGCAGTTGGGAGAGGGCGTGTGGTGGACGATCAGCAAGGTAGGCACAGCACGCACCCTGCCGTGACGGGGCGTCCGGCCGCAAACGGCGGTCTCGTACGGAGTTGTCGGCGCCCTCGGTTACATTGGCCGCCTGGACCGACGGGGGGCTGACGATGTCTCTGCCGCTCTGCGCACACGATCCGGCCCGGCGCGCCCCGCGCCTCGGCTGACGCCGCCTCCGATGCCCGGCCGGTCCCTCCCCGTCACGATCGTCCACGCCTGTCTGCGCGACGGCGGCGGCGGCAGTCCCACGGCGGTGCTCGACGACGTCCCGCTCACCGAGGCCGAACGGCGCGCCCTGCCTGCGCGGCTCGGCACCTCGCACGCCGTCTTCGCCGGAGCCGACGGGACGGGCAGCGGTCGTACGCGGGCGACGCTGCGGTTCTTCACGTCGGCCGGTGAGCTGCCGGCCTGCGGCCACGGCACGGTCGCCGCGCTGGCCGTGCTCGCCGAGCGGGCCGGAACCGAGCGGTTCGAGGCCGAACTGCGGGCCGGCGGGCGGGCGTTCATCGGGCGCTGCACCCGTCGCGGCGAGCGGGCCGAGGCGGTCTTCGACCCCGGCCCGGTGCGTCTGCGGGAGCCCACGGCGGCCGAGACCGCTCTCGTGCTCCCCGCGCTCGGCATCCCCTCGGACGCGCTCGGGCCCGGTATTCGGGCGGCGTCCACGGGGCGGTGGCGGTGGCTCGTGCCCGTCCGGTCGCGAGCCGTCCTCGCCGGACTCTCCCCCGACGTCGGCCGGCTGCGCGAGGCCTGCGACCGGCTCGGACTGCTGGGCTGTGCCCGTCCGTCAGCGACGTGCGAGCCCGCCCTGGACCAACGATGCAGTTGTCGGCGAACCCGAGGTCCTGCCGCTGGGCCCGTGTGGAGTCCTGGAGTTGCTGGTAGGCCGCCGCGATCTGCTGGTCCAGCAGGGCGAGTTCACGGTCGACGTCCGCTTTCGCGCCGTCCGGCACCGCCGTCAGGCCGCTACCGACGTCCGGGCAGTCGATCGTGGCCGCCCCCGCGGCCAGGACCTGGGCGTCGGCGCTCTGCTCCGGCTCCTGACCCCCACCGCCTTCGGTGGCGGACGCGTAGACGTTCGCCACGATCAGACCACCTCCGCCCAGCATCAGGGCGACCGCTGCGAAGGTCGCGCGTCGTGCGCCTGTCGGGCGTCTGCGTCTGTTGCGTCCCACGGAAGCACCCCTGCATCTCGAGGCCGTCTCGGCATGGAAATCCCCCGCACCCATACGGAGCCGGACACCCGGGTGTTCAACCGCCTCATGGATCCATGGCCGCCTCATGCCCAACATGACCTGACTGCGACATGCGGTCGGTCGAATTCACTCTGTAACGCCTGCATATATGTCATTTCGTGGGAAACTGGTGTGAGATCGGCGGTCGACTGGGCGGCGAGGCATGACGGATCCGGAGATCGACTACGCGGCGGTGTTCCAGGCCCTGCCCGGCATGGTGGCGCTGCTGACGCCCGATCTGGTGTACGCGGACGCCAACGAGGACTTCCTGCGGCTGTCGGGCCGCAAGCGTGAGGACATGCTCGGCCGGCACTGGTTCGACATGTTCCCGGACAACCCGAACGAGTCCACCGCGAACGGCATGCGCAACCTGGAGGCCTCACTTCGGCGGGTGCTCGCCACCGGCGAACGGGACACGATGGCCCTGCAGCGCTACGACGTGCTGATCCCCGGCCGGCCGGGGCAGTGGGAGGAGCGCTACTGGAGCCCGGTCAACGCGCCGGTGCTGGGCCCGGACGGCAGCGTCGTGCTGCTGGTGCACCGGGTCGAGGAGGTCACCGAACTCATCCGGGCCCGCGAGAGAACCGACGAGGACCGGGCCCAGGTGCTCGAAGCCGAACTGTACCGGCGCGCGCAGGAACTCCAGGAGATCAACGACCGGCTGCGGCGAGCCCATGCGCGCGAGCGGGAGGTGGCGCTCGCGCTCCAGGACGCGATGCTGCCCGCGCCCCGGCCGACGGGGAAGCACCGGGCCGTGGTGCGGTACCGGCCGGCGGTCGGCTCGCTGCACGTGTGCGGCGACTGGTACGACGTCGTGGACCTCGTCGGCGGCGACCGCATCGGCGTGTCGGTCGGCGACGTGGTCGGGCACGGCCTGGAAGCGGCCTGCGTCATGGGGCAGTTGCGCAGCGCGCTCACCGCCGCGTCCCGGGTCGCCACGGGGCCCGCCCAGGCGCTCGACGCCCTGGGACGGTACGCACACGTCGTCGACGGCGCCGAGTCGGCGACGGCGGTGCTGACCTTCATCGACTTCGACGACCACACCATCACCTACAGCAGCGCCGGGCACCCCCCGCCGGCGCTCGTGCACGCCGACGGCCATGTGGAGTTCCTCGACCGCGCCACCGATCCCCCGCTCGACGCCCACCCGGAACCCGGGCCCCGACCGCAGGCACGGACCGGCTTCGAGTCCGGCGCGACCCTGGTTCTGTACACGGACGGCCTGATCGAGCGCCGCCGTGAGGACATCGACACCGGCCTCACCCGCCTCGGCACCTCCCTCGCCCGCCACCGCCGCGCCGACCTGGACATGCTCGCCGACACGGTCCTGCGGGAACTCCTGCCGGCGGAGGGCGCGACCGACGACACGGCCCTGATCGCCGTACGTCTGTGAACTTCCCTTCTTCTCAAGGGAATTGCCCCGGTGAGTGACACCAAGTGCTGTCCGTTCCCGAACTCCAACGCGAACATCATAAATACGTATCGGACATTTCGCTCTTCAACCTTCACGCAGGGCACACAAGTTGGCTAGGTTGACGCCCGGGCCGCACGGCTCCCCCCGGCGAATCCCGCCGGGCCGCGTGGCCTCCGCCGAGTCCGGCGCCCTTCGTGGGGCCGGAGCCGGGGACCCAACCGACAATGGGGTGAATCGGCCCGACTTCCCTTCGGGGCAAGGGCCGTAGGGCACGCCTTCCGGATTCGACCGCCCGAACCCGACAGCTAACTCGGTAGGCGGAGTACGGAAGGAGTACGTCTCCCATGGCGCCGGAGAGCCGCGACGAGGTTCGACAACGGATCGACGCCCTCTACGACCTGGCGGAGAACGCCACCGGGAACTACAACGCGACGCGCGCGATGACGACGGGCACCCGGGGGCGCGGCGTCCCATTGCGCAAGAGGCCCGCCGCGGACACCGATCCCGACCTGGACAACGTCACCCGGCAGTGGTTCGACGCGGCACGGGCGAAGCTCGGCCCGACGGTGCCGGCCGTACTGCCCACCGATCGCAAACCGCAACGGCCTGCCGAGAGGCGCCCCAAGGCTCCGGCCGAGCGAGAAGTGCTGGGCGACGGGCGGGAGTCGACCGGGCGTCGGCTGCCCGAACTTCCGGCCGGATCGACCGGTGCCCCGGCCGGTCGCGCCCTCGGAGAGCTCACGCGCGGTTCCCTTCCGGAGCCGACGCGCCGTCCCATCGCCGAGCTGACCGCGGGGCCTTCGACGCAGCCGGCCGGGGGGTCCGCCGCCGCGCTGCCCGCCGTACCCGCGCCGCGGCGGGAGTCGGAGGCGCCCAGGGCGCGGCGAGCGCCCGCCACCGCGCCACGCCGCCCCTCGCCGGGCACGTCCAAGGAGCGGAACCTGCGCAAACTCACGGCGGCCCGCGAGCTGCTGTCCCGGTACGGCGTACAGCGGACCGCGCCGATCACGGCGATCGAGGCCGCGCCGGCGCCGGGCACCCGGTCCACCACGGAGACCGTGGCACGGCAGGGGGCCCAGGAGGAGTGGCGCCCCCCGTCCTGGGCCGTGGGACTCGGAGTCGCGGCACCCTCGACGGACCCCACGCCTCCGCCCGCACCCGACCCACTCGGCCCGCCCGACCCGCCCGACCCGCTCGACGTGACCATCCCGCTCGAGGCTGCCGACCCACTCGACACCGTTATCCCGCTCGTGGCACCCGGCCCGCCCGACGTGGCTCCCGTCACCGCACCCGCACCCGCACCCGTCCACCCCAACCACTCGATCGACCCGGGACGCTTCGTGCCACTCGGAACCGGCAGTACCCCCGAGCCGGTCCACGCCGACAAGGCCGGGAAAGCCGTCGCCTTCGCGCGGGCCCAGATCGGCCGGCCGTGTCTGTGGGGTGCGACCGGGCCCGACGCGTACGACTACGCGAGTCTCACGCAGGCCGCCTGGAGGGCCGCCGGCGTCGCCCTGCCACGTTCCGCGCGGGAGCAGGCGTTCGCGGGCACCCCGGTCGCACTCACCGGCATCCGGCACGGAGACCTGGTCTTCTTCTTCGACAACGACAGCCACGTCGGCCTGTACGTCGGCAACGGCATGATGGTCCACGCGCCGGGCCCGGGGTCGTACATCCGCGAAGAGTCGATCTTCGGCGCAGGGGAGTCGGCGATCCACCGGGTGATCCGGCCCGCATGAGACGCGCGGGGAGGACCGGCGGACCCCGCCGGCCTTCCCCGAAGCCGCAGTCGCAGCCGGCGCCGGACCCGGGGGCGAAGCCGGTCCGCCCTGGCCACCAGCCGCCCATAAGATCGCTTTATGAGCTCATAGACCGAACCCTGGTACTTACTTAGGGCTGCCTTAGCTTAGGCTTCCCGATCGAGTCGCTTTCATCGCTCGAAGGGAACCTGATCATGCCGCGCCCCCTGCGGGTAGCCATCGTCGGAGCCGGCCCCGCCGGGATCTACGCCGCCGACGCCCTGCTCAAGTCCGATGCGGCCGTCAAACCCGGCGTGTCCATCGACCTCTTCGAGCGGATGCCCGCCCCCTTCGGCCTGATCCGGTACGGCGTCGCCCCCGACCACCCGCGCATCAAGGGCATCGTCAACGCGCTGCACCAGGTGCTCGACAAGCCGCAGATCCGGCTGTTCGGCAACGTCGAGTACCCGAAGGACATCCGCCTCGACGACCTGCGCGCCTTCTACGACGCCGTGATCTTCTCGACCGGTGCGATGGCCGACCGGGACCTGTCCATACCGGGCATCGAGCTGGACGGCTCGTACGGCGCCGCCGACTTCGTGTCCTGGTACGACGGTCACCCGGACGTGCCGCGCACCTGGCCGCTGGAGGCCGAGAAGGTCGCCGTGCTCGGCGTCGGCAACGTCGCGCTCGACGTGGCCCGCGTCCTGGCCAAGACGGCGGACGAGCTGCTGCCGACGGAGATCCCGCCGAACGTCCACGACGGCCTGAAGGCGAACAAGGCGCTCGAGGTCCATGTGTTCGGCCGCCGTGGCCCGGCGCAGGCGAAGTTCTCCCCGATGGAGCTGCGTGAGCTGGACCACTCCCCGAACATCGAGGTCGTCGTCGACCCTGAGGACATCGACTACGACGAGGGCTCGATCGAGACGCGGCGCGGCAACAAGCAGGCCGACATGGTCGCCAAGACTCTGGAGAACTGGGCGATCCGCGACGTCGGCGACCGGCCGCACAAGCTGTTCCTGCACTTCTTCGAGTCGCCCGCCGAGATCCTCGGCGAGGACGGCAAGGTGGTGGGCCTGCGCACCGAGCGCACCGCACTCGACGGCACCGGCAACGTCAAGGGCACCGGGACCTTCAAGGACTGGGACGTCACCGCGGTCTACCGGGCCGTGGGCTACCTCTCCGAGAAGCTGCCGAAGCTGCCGTGGGACCTCGACTCCGGCACCGTCCCGGACGAGGGCGGCCGCGTCATCGAGGAGAGCGGCACGCATCTGCAGTCCACGTACGTCACCGGCTGGATCCGGCGCGGCCCGGTCGGTCTGATCGGTCACACGAAGGGCGACGCCAACGAGGCGGTCGCCAACCTCCTGGACGACCACGCGAACGGCCGGCTGCACACGCCGGACTCGCCCGCGCCGGAGGCGGTGGACGCGTTCCTCGCCGGGCGCGACGTCCGCTTCACCACGTGGGACGGCTGGTACCGCCTGGACGCCGCCGAGAAGGCCCTGGGCGAGCCGCAGGGCCGTGAGCGCGTGAAGATCGTCGAGCGTGAGGACATGCTGCGGGAGAGCGGGGCGTAAGTCCCTCCCGGCCGCGACTCCCCCTTGGCCGCGGCGGCACAGTACGACGAGTGAACGGGGCCCGCCCCGAAGCGGATGGCGGGCGGGCCCCGTTCGACGCTCCATTGTCGTGGCCCCGACAGATCACCGGCATGTGTGAAGCGGGGTCGCGTGGAGTGCGCAGTACACACCCCGTGTGCGCCGTGTGCGCCGGGCCGTACGGGGGGTTCGTCGCGCCCCGGACGACGTGCAGTCGGCGCGGGCGGTGATACTGGGAGGCGCACCACGCCTCCGTCCGCAGATTGGCCCATGTCGAACTCCGCCTCAGAACGCCCCACGATTCCCGGCACCGTGTGGCAGGCCCGCGGCCGCCACACCGGTTCCGACGCCGCGGACGTCCTCCGCCGGAACCTCAGCAGGCTCAAGGCGAGCGGGGTCCTGGCGGACTTCACCGAACCACCCCTGCCCGAGGACTCCCCCGAGCTGGTCTTCGAGGCACGGTGGCGCGCCGTCGGTGAGGTGACGGTGCGGGCCCGGCTGACGCTCGTACCGCCGCCGGAGCGGGAGCACTGGCAGGAGTGGCGGCTCGTGGCGGAGGCGGAGCGCCCCTGGGACGAGCGCTGGCCCTCGCCCGCCACGATGTTCTGGCCCGACGACGGCACCGAATGGGACCACCATCACGCCGTCGCGGGCCTGCACCTGAGGGACGTCAATGCGCTGTCCACCGACGACAAGGCGATGCGTCGCGTCCTCAAGAGCGCCGCCCGCGAGTCGTGGGCCGTCCAGTTGGTCGTGCACGAGGCCATGACCCCCGACGAGTGCGGCAGGCTGCCGTTGGCGCGTCTGCTGCCCCCGGGACTGCGGCACCGCGTGGTGGAGCACCGGGCATCGCCGCAGCAACTGCGCGCCGTGAACTGGGCGCTGCGCGACCTCGGCGTGGAGGTGCCGCGCGGCGGGGCGGTGCTGCTGCCTCCGGACCCGGCACCGCCGGGCTACGACGCCGGTGATTTCGCCGTGCGCAGCGTCTTCCTCGACGGCTCGGAGCCCGCCGAACTCGTCGACGTACTACGGCGCTTCACCGCCCTGCCGAAGCCGCAGCCGCAGGGCGCGGCCGAGGCGCTGACCGATCTGCGCGAGAACTGGACCCTGATGACGCCCGAGGAAGAGCTGGCCCACGCGCGCCGGCTGGTGGCCATGTACTCCGAGGCGCTCGAGGCGATGACCAGGTCCCGCGACCTGTACCGGGAGGCCGCCGAGCGGGCGCAGGAGGCGCTGGCCGCCTACCGTGACCTACCGGCCGCGGTACCCGGGCCCCGGGAGCGCCCCGGCACCAGGGCCGGCTCGCCGTTCCAGCAGCTGACCCGTGGTTTCGGACGGCTGAGGGGCACCGCCAAAGGGCTCCGCCCGGCGAGCGGTAATGATGCGTCCCGGGACGGGGACGACTCCGGCGACGAGGCCGACCGGCCATAGCAACGGCAGGAGACGGGAAGAGACAGAGCAGAGGAGAGGAGACCGGATGGACACCACCACGACCGTGCTGATCGTCGCCGCTGTGCTCGCGGCGGCTCTGCTCGCCGTGGCCGTCGTCGTGCTGGTCCGGCTGGTGCGCACCCGGCAGCACCTGCGGCGCGCGGGGCTGCCCACCGGGCCGCGCTGGGTGTTCTGGGGCGCCGTCCTCTATCTGGTGCTGCCGGCCGACCTGCTGCCCGATCCGGTGTACCTGGACGACATCGGCGTCCTGCTCCTCGCCCTGCGTTCGCTGCGTGCCGCACGTCCGCTGCCGACGGACGAACCCGGCGTCTGAACTACCGCCCCCACCCCCGCACACCGGCTCGGGGGCCGTCGTCCGATGCCTCTCGTGACGCCTCTCGCCTCGCGGAGCCAGGCAGTGTAGACATGGCACATGGTCCGACTGTCCGGCCGTTTCGAGACACGGCCGCCTCGTCGACCCAGGATTCCGTTCGCCCCGCTCGACCCGCGGCCGCACGACGGATCCGGGCCGCACCGCACACGGACCGGCAGGCTGCGGTCGGCACTGAGCGGACGCAGCGTCGCCGGACAGGTGTTCGTGCTGCAGGTCGCGATCGTGCTGCTCCTCGTGGTGTCGGCCGTGGTGGCGCAGCTGCTCCAGGTCCGGCACGACAGCAGTCTGGAAGCCCGCAACCGTTCCCTCGCCGTCGCCGGTTCCTTCGCCGACGCGCCCGGCACCGTCGCCGCGCTGCGCAGCCCCGATCCGACGGCGGTCCTCCAGCCGAAGGCCGAGGCCGCCCGCAAGGCCACCGGGGTGGACTTCATCGTGGTGATGAACACCGACGGAATCCGCTACACCCACCCCGAACCGGACCGCATCGGCAAGCACTTCGTCGGCACCATCGCGCCCGCGCTGGCCGGAGGGACCGTCACCGAGGAGATCAACGGGACCATCGGACGGCTTGTGCAGGTGGTCGTGCCCGTCAAGGCTCCCGACGGGTCCGTGGTGGGCCTGGTGTCGGCGGGCATCACGACCGAGCACGTGGGCGGCGCCGCCGACCAGCAGTTGCCGCTCCTGCTCGCCTCCGCCGCGGCGGCCCTCGCGCTGGCCACCGGCGGCACGGCACTGGTGAGCAGGCGCCTGCTGCGGCAGACGCACGGTCTGGGCCCGCACGAGATGACGCGCATGTACGAGCACCATGACGCGGTGCTGCACTCCGTCCGCGAGGGCGTGCTCATCGTCGGCGGCGAGGGCCGGCTGCTGCTCGCCAACGACGAGGCGCGCCGCCTGCTCGACCTGCCCGAGGACGCGGAACGGCGGACCGTCCTCGACCTCGGCCTCGACGCCGACACCGCCGGGCTGCTGGCCTCGGGACGCATCGCGACGGACGAGGTGCACCTGGTCAAGGATCGCCTCCTGGCGATCAACCAGCGGCCGACCGACCTGCGCGGCGGCCCGCCCGGCAGCGTCACCACCCTGCGCGACTCCACGGAACTGCGCGCTCTGTCGGGCCGGGCGGAGGTGGCCCGCGAACGGCTCGACATGTTGTACGACGCCGGAGTCGGCATCGGCACCAGCCTGGACGTGACCCGTACCGCCGAGGAGTTGGCGGAGCTGGCCGTGCCGCGGTTCGCGGACTACGCAACCGTGGACCTGTACGACGCCGTGCTGCTCGGGGAGGAGCCGCGGCCGGGGGACGCGCTGCGCCGGGCCGCCCTCAGCGGCATCCGCAAGGACGCCCCGCTCCATCCGGTGGGCGAGCGCCTCACGTTCGTCGCCACCTCGCCGCAGGCGCAGAGCCTTCTGTCGGGCCGGGCGGTCGTCGAACCGCGGCTGGGCGAGGCGCCGGGCCGGCCGGCGCATGATGTGGACCGCGCCGGGCAGGTCGTGGAGTACGGCATCCACTCCTTGATCACCGTCCCGCTGCGGGCGGGCAGCCTGGTCCTCGGCGTGGCCACCTTCTGGCGGTCGCAGAAGCCCGAGCCGTTCGACCGGGAGGAACTGGCCCTCGCCGAGGAGCTGGTCGCGCGCGCCGCGGTCTCCATCGACAACGCCCGCCGCTACACCCGCGAGCACGGGATGGCGGTGACGCTCCAGCGCAGCCTCCTGCCGCGCACGCTGCCCGCGCAGGGCGCCCTGGAGATCGCCTACCGGTATCTGCCCGCACAGGCCGGGGTGGGCGGCGACTGGTTCGACGTACTGCCGCTGTCCGGCGCACGGGTGGCCCTCGTCGTCGGGGACGTCGTGGGTCATGGCCTGCACGCCGCTGCGACGATGGGCCGACTGCGCACCGCTGTGCACAACTTCTCCTCGCTGGACCTGCCGCCCGACGAACTTCTCGGTCTTCTCGACGAGTTGGTGGCCCGGATCGACCAGGACGAGACACCCGCGGACGGCGCAGCCGCGGTCACCGGCGCGACCTGTCTGTACGCGATCTACGATCCGGTCTCGCGCCGCTGCACCCTGGCCCGGGCCGGCCATCCGCCGCCGGCGCTGGCCCGGCCGGACGGCACCGTCGACTTCCTCGACGTGCCCGCAGGGCCTCCGCTGGGCCTCGGCGGGCTGCCCTTCGAGACGGCCGATCTCGAGCTGCCGGAGGGCGGCCGGCTCGTCCTGTACACGGACGGTCTCGTGGAGGACCGGGAGCGGGACATCGACGTCGGGCTCGAACTGCTGCGCTCCGCCCTGGAACTGGCCGGCGACTCGCCCGAGGACACCTGCCGGACCGTGCTCGACCGGCTGCCCACACGCCCCAGCGACGACGTGGCCCTGATCGTCGCGCGCACCCGCGCGCTCCGAGCCGACCGGGTCGCCGACTGGCGGGTGCCTTCCGATCCGGCGGCCGTGTCGGACGTACGGGCAGCCGTGACAGGGCAGTTGGCCGCATGGGGGCTGGAAGAGCTCACGTTCACCACGGAGTTGATCCTGAGCGAGCTGGTCACCAACGCCATCCGGTACGGCCGTCCACCGGTCGGCGTACGGCTGCTGCTCGACCGCGCCCTCATCTGCGAGGTCTCCGACGCCAGCACCACCTCCCCTCATCTGCGCCACGCGGCGAGCACGGACGAGGGCGGGCGCGGTCTGTTCCTCGTCGCACAGCTCGCCGACCGCTGGGGCACCCGTTACACCCCCGCCGGAAAGATCATCTGGGCTGAACAGACGCTGCCGGAAATGAGTTGAGGGCGCCGCGCGGGATCGCTGATCCTTTACGGCATGTTCTCGCGCAGGAATCGCCGCCCCGCCCGTCCCGAATCCCACCAGCTGCTCAAGGCCTGGGAGTGCCTGGACTCCGGTGACCTGCCCGGGGCACTGCGGCAGGTCCGCGCGGCCGGGGAGGACGCGCCGGCCGGCGAGGTGGCCCTCGTCGTGGGCCGGGCCGCCGCGGCCGCGGGCTTCGACGACCTCGAACAGGCCGCAGCGGCCCTGGCCGCGCGGCCCGACCAGGCGCAGGCGCTCTTCGGCTTCGGGTACGCGTGCGTGGAGCGCGGACTGCCCCATCTGGCGATCCCGCCGCTGCGCCAAGTGCTGCGCCACAACCCCGACTCCCTCCGTGTGCTGCGCGAGCTGGTCTCGGCGTACGAGCGTGCGGGCCGTCACCGCGAGGCGGTCGAGGAACTGGCCCGCCACGAGGCCGGCTTCGCCGACTGGCCGGACCGATATCTCCTGGTGTTCAACGCGATCATGGCGGGCGACCTCGGGCTGGCCCGCCGCCAGCACGCGCTGCTGCCGGACCCGGACGACTCGGTGTGGCTGGACGCCCGGGACCGGCAGACCCGGACGCTGGAGCGCGCCGCCGCGGTGCAGCGGGCGACCGCGCTGGACCTGACCGATCTGCGCGGCTGGCAGTTCGTGATCGGCGGGACGGTCCTCGGCACGCTGTCCCCGTACGGCTTCGCCGCGGGGATGACCGGCCGGTACGCCTGGCTGCAGGACACCCCCGACCAGTGCCTGCGCGGCCTGCTGCGGCTGCGCACCCTCCTCGAGGTCACCGGGGTGCGCCCGCGGTCCGTGTCGCTGCTGCCCGACCGCGGCTCCCGGATCCTAGGCCTGGCCGCGGCCGACGTGCTCGGTGTCCCGGCGGGGCCGTTCGAGGCCGGACGCGAGGACACCGTCGTAGTGGCGTACGACCTGAACGAGGTCGCCGGTGAGGACGGCGGCCCCGAGATCCTCGGGCAGCTCTTCGAACGCGTGCCGGGGCAGGTGCTCCACGAGCACGCGAGTTCCTGGACCGACACCCCGGTCGTCACCGCCGACAGCGTGGCCCTGCTCCACCAGTCGGTGGTGGCGCCGTGGGGCGAGCGACTGCGCCAGGGAGCCGACGGCGGTGTCGAGCGGACACCGGCCGACGACCGCCCGGAGGCCGAACTGGCCGCTGAGATCACGGCGGCGGACCCGGCCGCGGACGAGGGCGACGGGGAGGGTCCGGCGGACCCCGACGAGACGTTCGCCGCCTTCGCGGGCGCCGTGCGCGGCAGCTGGCTGCGCGGCGACCGGGCGCGCCTCAACTCCTCGGGTCCGGTGCCCAGTTCCCGGTTCGCCTGACGGTCAGCCGAGGGCGCGGTCCAGGTTGTAGGCGGCGCTGATCAGGGACAGGTGAGTGAACGCCTGCGGGAAGTTGCCCTGTTGCTCACCGGTCCGGCTGATCTCCTCGGCGTACAGCCCGAGATGGTTGGCGTAGGTGAGCATCTTCTCGAAGGCCAGCCGGGCCTCTTCCACGCGTCCGGCGCGCACCAGCGCCTCGACGTACCAGAAGGAGCAGATCGAGAACGTGCCCTCGTCGCCGCGCAGTCCGTCGGGGCTGGCCTGCGGGTCGTAGCGGTAGACCAGCGAGTCGGAGACCAGGTCCTCGGTGAGGGCGTCCAGCGTGGACAGCCACTTGGGGTCGGTCGGCGCGATGAACTTGGCCAGCGGCATCATCAGGACGGCGGCGTCGAGGACGTCGCTGCCCTCGTACTGGGTGAAGGCGCCCCGTGCGGGCGACCAGCCGCGCTCCATGATCTGCCGGTAGATGGTGTCGCGGGTCCTGCGCCAGCAGCCCAGGTCCGCGGGCAGGCCGCGGCGGTTGGCGAGGCGGATGGCCCGCTCGATGGCCACCCAGCACATCAGACGCGAGTAGAGGAAGGGCTTGCGGCCGCCGCGGGTCTCCCAGACGCCCTCGTCGGGCTGGTCCCAGTGCGAGATGACCCACTCGACGAGGTGGCAGACATCGTCCCACTCGTCGCTGGAGATCGGCTCGGCCCATTTGTCATAGAGGTAGATCGAGTCGATGAGCGCGCCGTAGATGTCCAGCTGGAGCTGGCCGGCGGCGCCGTTGCCGACCCGGACCGGTGCCGAGCCGCGATGGCCCTCGAGGTGGCCGAGTTCGCGCTCGGGCAGGTCGGTGCGGCCGTCGATGCCGTACATGATCTGCAGCGGGCCCGTGCCGCAGCCGTCGCCGTGGCTGATGTAGGTGCTCAGGAACTTCATGAAGTCCGCGGCCTCGCGGGTGAAGCCCAGGCGCAGCAGGGCATAGACGCAGAAGGCGGCGTCGCGGACCCATACATAGCGGTAGTCCCAGTTGCGTTCACCACCGACCTGTTCGGGGAGGCTGGTGGTCGGGGCGGCCACGATGGCGCCGGTCGGTGCGTAGGTGAGCAGCTTGAGGGTGAGCGCGGAGCGGTGCACCATCTCCCGCCAGCGGCCGCGGTAGCGGGACTGGCGCAGCCAGCGGCGCCAGTAGCCGACCGTGGCGGCGAACTCGGCCTCGGCCTCGGCGTGCGGGCAGCCGCGCGGGAGCACGGTCTCGTCCAGCTGGTCGAGGGCGAACACCGCGGACTCGCCCTCCGTGAGTTTGAAGTCGGCGCACGCGTCCCGGCCGTCGCACTCCAGCGCCACGGTCGAGGTGAGCGCGAGGGAGCGCTCCTCGGACTCGAAGACGATCATGTCGTCCAGCTGCCGGAGCATGTGCGGGTCGGCGCCGTAGTTGAAGCGCGGGGCGACCAGGATGCGGAACGGGACGGTTCCGCGGACGCACAGGACGCGGCGGATCAGGCGGTGGCGGCCGGCCTCCGGGGACGTGGGATCCCCGGAGACGGGCATGAAGTCCTGGACCTCACCGACACCGTCCTCGGTGAAGAAGCGGGTGATCAGGACGTTGGTGTCGGGGAAGTAGAACTGCTTGGTCCGGGCCGGTACGGCGGCGCACAGCTCGAAGCGGCCGCCACGCTCGGCGTCCAGGATCGCGGCGAAGACGCTGGGGTCGTCGAAGGACGGGCAGCAGTACCAGTCGATGGTGCCGTCGCTGCCGACGAGGGCCACACTGCGCAGGTCGCCGATCAGCCCGTGCTCGGCGATCGGCAGGTACCGGGGACGCCCGGGCATGTCCTGAGGGAACGGTGTCTCGGCCATCCTGGCAGCCTCCCCGGTACGGGCGTGCGAGCTGCCTCCAGCTTAGGAGCGGGCCGGGGCTGCGGCACGGCCGGAGCTCTCTCCGGATGCAGGGCGGGCTCCGGCGGGCAATGGTGAGAGAGTGCCCCGGTCTCGCGGCACGGGTACCGATGCGATCTCGCGGACCCGAGGAGGAGACACCATGTCGACGTCACAACCCGAAACGTCCCGGTCGACGGGGAGGGACGAGGACCAGTTCACTCCGGACGCCCTGCTGCACACCGCCCCCGGCAAGGACGTCACGCCGGAGGACCTGGTCATGGCCACGGGCCGGGACATCACCCCGGCAAACCTCGAGTGGGCCCGCCGCAAGCTGGAGTCGGAAGGCCCCTCGGCGGTGGAGAGGCTGCTGCCGTAAGCCGTCCCGGGACGCGGACGGCCGTCCGGTGAGGGGCGGGTGTCCGCGTCGGAGATCACAGTCCGCGTACGCATTCTCACGCACCGTGGCGCACCACCTGTGATGGTTTCGACGTCGCCCTTTCCCAGGACGTGCACGACCTGACAGACTCCGGCGGATGCCTGACTTCGACTTCGACATCCTTGTCATCGGATCCGGACCCGGCGGCCAGAAGGCCGCCATCGCCGCGGCCAAACTCGGCCGCAGGGTCGCCGTCGTCGACCGCCCCGACATGGTCGGCGGGGTCTCCATCCACACCGGCACCATCCCGTCCAAGACGCTGCGCGAGGCGGTGCTCTATCTCACCGGTCTCACGCAGCGGGACCTGTACGGGCAGAGCTACCGCCTGAAGGACGACATCACCGTCGCCGACCTGACCGCGCGCACCCAGCACGTGGTCGGCCGCGAGGTCGACGTCATCCGCAGCCAGCTCTCCCGCAACCACGTGTCCCTGTACGCCGGTACGGGCCGCTTCGTCGACCCGCACACCGTCGCCCTGCGCGAAGTCACCGGCCACGAACGGCTGCTGAGCGCGGAGCACATCGTCATCGCCACCGGCACCCGACCGGCCCGCCCGGACAGCGTGGAGTTCGACGGGCGGACCATCATGGACTCGGACAACGTGCTCTCGCTGGAGCGCGTGCCGCGTTCCATGGTGATCGTCGGCGCCGGGGTCATCGGCATGGAGTACGCCTCCATGTTCGCCGCACTGGGCAGCAAGGTGACGGTCGTCGAGAAGCGTCCGGGGATGCTGGACATGTGCGACGTCGAGGTCATCGAGTCGCTCAAGTACCACCTGCGCGACCTCGCGGTGACCTTCCGCTTCGGGGAGACCGTCGCCGCCGTCGAACGCCATCAGAACGGCACGCTCACCGTCCTGGAGAGCGGCAAGAAGATACCGGCGGACACGGTGATGTACTCCGCCGGCCGGCAGGGCCTCACCGACGAACTCGACCTGGGCAAGGCCGGGTTGACCGCCGACCGACGCGGCCGGATCACCGTGGACGAGCACTACCGGACCGAGGTCCCGCACATCTACGCCGTCGGCGACGTCATCGGCTTCCCGGCGCTGGCCGCGACCTCGATGGAACAGGGCCGGGCGGCGGCGTACCACGCCTGCGGGGAGCCCGTCGGGCAGATGCACAACCTCCAGCCGATCGGCATCTACACCATTCCGGAGATCAGCTTCGTCGGCCGGACCGAGGACCAACTCACTGAGGACCGTGTGCCGTTCGAGGTCGGCATCGCCCGGTACCGGGAGCTGGCCCGGGGTCAGATCATCGGCGACTCCCACGGCATGCTCAAGCTGCTGGTCTCCCCCGAGGACCGCACACTCCTCGGCGTGCACTGCTTCGGCACCGGCGCGACCGAGCTGATCCACATCGGCCAGTCGGTGATGGGCTGCGGAGGCACGGTCGACTATCTGGTCGACGCCGTCTTCAACTACCCGACGCTGGCCGAGTCGTACAAGGTCGCGGCCCTCGACGCCACCAACAAACTGCGTCAGATAGACCGCCTCGGATAAGCGGTTGTTCATCATTGCAAGGTCACGGCTGGCGCTATCATCACACCCACACTCGGTGTAACCGTCCGCCGACACAGGGCTGAACGGTGTCTGCCACCCCTTTTGTTCTCCTCACCGGCCCCTGACCCAAGGCCACCCCTCTCCGGGTTGGGACGGTTCGACAACCCCCCACCGGAAAGCAGCGCGCGCATGAGCAACAGCAGGGGCCGAGGGCTGCAGGCCAATGCCCTGGGAACGTTCGACACCGTGGTCATGGCCGTCGCGGGCAGCGCTCCGGCGTACTCGCTGGCCACGGCCACGGCGGTCCTGGTCGGCGCGGTCGGACTGGCCAGTCCCGCGGCCCTGTTGTACTGCGCGGTTCCGATGCTGGGCATCGCGCTGGCGTTCAGCTATCTGAGCCGGATCGACGTGAACGCGGGCGCGAGCTACTCATGGGTGGGCCGCACCCTGCACCCGTTCCTCGGCTTCATCAGCGGCTGGGCGCTGGTGGTGTCGGCGACCATCTTCATGGTGGCGGGCTCCCTGCCCGCAGGGTCGATGACCCTCGCGCTGTTCGACGAGCAACTCGCCGACGACACCGCCCTGTCGACGGTGGTCGGAGCCGCGTGGTTCCTGCTCATGGTGGGCGTCGTGCTCGGCGGCGCCCGGCTCACGGTGCGCGCGCAGTTGCTGATGTCCGGCGTGGAGCTGGCGATACTCGCGCTGTTCGCGGCGCTGGCCGTCGTCCACGGCGGAGGGGCCCACGCGTTCGACTGGTCGTGGCTGGGCTTCGGCCAGTTCGACGGACTGCCCGGATTCGCCTCGGGCGCGCTCATCGCCGCGTTCTACTACTGGGGTTGGGACGTCACCAGCAACCTCAGTGAGGAGACCCGCAACAGCCGCCGTACGACCGGGCTGGCGGGCCTGATCGGCATCGGCGTCGTCTTCCTGCTGTTCGAGGCGTTCACGATCGCGGTGAACATCATCCTCACGTCGTCGCAGATCTCCTCGAACGAGGCCAACATGCTGGCCGTGCTGGGCGAGGAGGTCTGGCCGGGCTGGGGTGGCAAGCTGCTGATCGTCGCCGTGATGCTGTCCACCATCGCCACTCTGGAGACGACGCTCATCCAGGTCACGCGCTCGCTGTTCGCGATGGGCCGGGACCGTACGATGCCGTCCGCCCTGGGCCGGGTGCACCGCACCTGGAACACTCCGTGGGTGGCCATCGCCGTGGTGGGCGCGGTAGCGCTGGTGATGTTCATCGCCTCCAACGCGCTGGGCACGGTGGGCGACATCCTGTCCGACGCCATCTCCGCGATCGGGCTGCAGATCGCCGTCTACTACGGCCTCGCGGGCCTGGCCGTGGTCGTCGCCTACCGCAAGATGCTGCTGAAGTCGGCGGCGAACTTCCTGTTCGGCGGCGTCTGGCCGCTGTTCGGCGCCGCGTTCATGTTCTGGACCTTCGTCGAGTCGCTGGGCGAGCTGAGCGCCGCCGCCGTCACGATCGGCATCGGCGGCCTGGCCGTCGGACTGGTCCCGATGCTCTGGTACTGGCGGCAGGGCAGCGACTACTACCGGCCGGCGAAACTGGACGCCAGCCGGACGATCGAGACGGCGTACGTCCCCGACGACCTGGCAACCGCGCAGTCCCGTGTCCACGAGGGCCTCCCCACCGACTTCTGATCCGAGGGGACCCCCCGATGGCGCGAGACCGCTTCGCCCCCGACTTCGATCCCGACTGCGGGGACGCGCTCCTGACCTCGGCCCGGCACGACATCGTGATCGGCCGCTGGCAGGGCCTTCGGGACCTGCTGCGGGCCACCGGTGCCGACTGGCTCTCACGGGGGCACCGGGTACGGACGCTGGCCCAGGCCTGCGCGCGCAGTACGACGGTGGAGTCCTGGCTGGCCGCCGAGCCGCGCAGCGCCGACGCCCTGGCGCTGTGGGCGGCGACCGAGACGGCCCGGGCCTTCACGCTGGCCATCGCCGCGGGCCGGGGCATGCCGATCGACCGGGACCGTATCGACGCCGCCGTCCTCGCCTGCCTCCAGGCCACGGAGGCCTGGCCGGACGACCCGACACCGTGGATCTCCCTGATCTCGGTGGCGCGGCTGTACCCGTCGGGCGTACGGCGGCAGGAACTGGCGCGCTGGTGGGACGAGTTGCACCGGCGCGACGCCTACAGCGTGGAGGGCCACCTCCAGGTGCTGCACTACTACTCCGCACGCTGGCACGGCACCCACGGCCTGATGTACGACTTCGCGCGCGACGCGGCCGGTGTCGCGCCGCCCGGCTGTGGGCTTCCGGTGCTCGTGCAGTACGCCCGGGTCGAGGAGTACCGCTACGCCCTGGACAGCGCGAAGGGTCAGCACTCCGCGATGGGGCTGGGCCAGCACTGGGACAACGACGGCGCCGTGGGCGACGTACGCCGTACCTGGCACCGCTGGATCACGGCCCGCGACGACGCGGTCGTGGCCCCCGGTGAGCTGCGGGACCTCAACCACCTCGCGCACGCGGCCTGTCTGGCGGGTACGGCGGACATCGCGGCGTCGCTGCTGCGGATGATGGGGCGCCGGGCGACGCGGACTCCGTGGTCGTACACCGGGGACCCGGAGAAGCAGATGGTCAAGTGGCGCAAGGAGCTGGGGCTGCGGGGGTGAGGAGGCCGGTCACTCCGCCGGCTGTTCGGCGGGCTCGGCGAGGCCCGCCGTCCACTTCTCCTCGATGCGGCCGACCTTCCACACCAGCAGGGCCACGATCCAGGTGGCGAAGAAGAGACCCACGATGACGAATCCGACGACGTTGAGGTCGAGACCGCTCACCCGGTCCCAGAAAGGACCGTGCAGCCGGAGCTTGTCGGCGAGGAGGCCGAGCAGTTCGACAGTGCCGATGATCAGGGCGACGGCGACGGACAGGCCGGTGATCGTGAGGTTGTAGTAGACCTTGCGGACCGGCTTGGAGAACGCCCAGCCGTAGGCGAAGTTCATGAACGAGCCGTCGATCGTGTCCAGGAGGGACATGCCGGCGGCGAACAGCACGGGCAGGCAGAGGATCGCGTACCAGGGCAGGCCGGAGGCGGCACCGGAGCCGGCGAGCACCAGCAGGGCGATCTCCGTCGCCGTGTCGAAACCGAGGCCGAAGAGCAGGCCCAGCGGGTACATCTGCCACGGCTTGGTGATGGACTTCATGACGCGGCCGAGGAGGCGGTTCATGAAGCCCCGGTTGTCGAGCTGCTCCTCGAGGGCGGCCTCGTCGAAGTGGCCGGCGCGCATCCGGCGGAACACCTTCCAGATGCCGGCCAGGATGACCAGGTTGAGCGCGGCGATGACGTAGAGGAAGGCCCCGGAGACGGTCGTACCGATGACGCCGGTGACGTCGTGGAGCCGGGAGTTGTCGTCGCGGACCGGGCCGGCCAGTGTCCTCATGCCGAGGGAGAGCAGCAGCGCCAGCCCGAAGACGATGCTGGAGTGGCCGAGCGAGAACCAGAAGCCGACCGAGAGCGGCCGCCGTCCCTCGCTCATCAGTTTGCGCGTGGTGTTGTCGATGGCCGCGATGTGGTCCGCGTCGAAGGCGTGCCGCATGCCCAGCGTGTAGGCGGTCACGCCGATGCCGACACCGAAGGACTTCGTGCCGATGCTGTAGTGCTCCGGCGCGACGATCGCCACGAGGGTGAACCAGCCGATGACGTGCAGGGCCAGCACGAAGGCGGTCATGCCGCCGACCCTGACCCACTCCTGCCGCGTCATGGAGCCGCGGACGCGGCGCCAGGCCGAGGGCTTGGCCTCGGCCCGGGCGGGGAGGGGCGGAGTGGGGTCAGGGGCGGCCGTCATGGTGAGGGTCTTTCGCTCGTGCGGTGGCGCGTGCGCGGCTGCACCGGGCAGCCTCGCGCCATCTTTCCGCACTTGCAAGTCGATCGCAGTAATGGCGGGTAAAGGCGGGTGCAGACCTTGCCCATGGGCGGGAAAAACGGCGACGACGGCGCAACCCGAGCCGGGGTGCGGCAGTTTCACACGGGGAACCCGGCACCCCTCTCGATCGTCTACAGTTCAGTAGACCGTCTACACCTATGTAGTCGAGGGTCGGGTGCCGTTCCGTGGGCCCGGCACACCCGGACGAAAGGGCGCGCGCGACGATGACCACCCCCCTGCACCTGGCGTCGCAGCTCGCCGTCAATGTGCTGGACGCCCACTCGCTGCTGGCCGCCTTCGGCGTGCTGGGCGTCGGTGTGGTGATGTTCGCCGAGACGGGGCTGCTGATCGGTTTCTTCCTGCCCGGCGACTCCCTGCTGTTCACGGCGGGACTGCTGTGCACCGGCACGGCCACCGGGGGTGTGCGTCTGTCGCTGGCACCGCTGCTGATCGCGGCCGCGGTCGGCGCGCTCGCCGGCTCGCAGTGCGGGTATCTGCTGGGCCGCAAGGCGGGCGGCGCGCTGCTCAACCGCAGTCGCTCGGCCCGGCTGCACGAGGGCGCCGAGCGTGCCGAAGTGCTGCTGGAGCGGTACGGGTACGCCAAGGCGATCGTGCTGGCCCGCTTCGTCCCGGTGGTCCGCACGGTGCTCAACCCGATGGCCGGCGCGCTGGGCGTACCCGCGCGGACGTTCACCCTGTGGCAGGCGGTCGGCGGCCTGGTGTGGAGCGTCGGACTGACCCTCGCCGGGTACGCGCTGGGCGCGTCGATCCCGAACGTCGACAAGTACCTCCTGCCGGTGATCGTCCTCATCGTGGTCGTGTCGCTGCTGCCGCTGGTCGTCGAGGTGCTGCGCTCCCGCCGGGCCGCCAAGGAGGCCCGCGGATGATCCTCGCCTTCCGGGCCGCGGCGCTCGACGGACCCGCCTACACGGACGTGGTGCGACTGGCGCACTCCTCCCCCGACTGGCTGGACGACTCGGTGACGGTCTGGTCGGCGTACGGACTCGCCGTGTTCGCACTGCTCATGACCGTGGGCTGGTGGCGGGCGCGCCGGGTGAGCCCGGTGGCGGCCCTGACGGCGCTGGCCGTTCCGCTGTCCGTGGTGGCGGCGTTCGCCGTCGACGCCGGGCTGAAACTGCTGGTCCGTGAGGACCGGCCGTGCCGCGGCCTCGGGGCGAGCACGCTGGCGGCGTGCCCGGCGCCGGGCGACTGGTCCTTCCCGAGCAATCACGCGGCGGTCGCGGCCGCGGCGGCGGTGGCCCTGTTCTTCGTCTCCCGCCGGCTCGGCGCCGTCGCCGTCGTGGCGGCCTCGGCGATGTCGGTCTCCCGCGTCTGGATCGGCGTCCACTATCCGCACGACGTCGTGGCGGGCGTCGTCGTCGGGGCCCTCGTCGCCCTCCTCTCGATGCGGGTGCTGCGCCGGTGGCCGCGGGACCTGGCCGGGCGACTGGCCGCGACCCGGCTGCGCCCGCTGCTGGTGTCATGAACCGCAAGGGCGTCGCCGAACTGGCGGGCAGCGTCGGCCTCGGCGCGTGGACGGCGTTCGGGGTGCTGGCCCTGGTCGTCGCCGGCGGGCACGGCTCCCCGCTGTACCTGGACGACGGCCTGTTGACCTGGTCGGCCGGCCACCGCCCGAGCCTGGCGGTGGCCGTGGCCCGCGGCCTGACCGCCACCGGGACGGGGATCGTTCCCTACGCGCTGGTTGTCCTCGCCGGCCTGGTCGCGGGACGGACCCCGCGCGAGCGGGCGGCAGCCGTGCTGCTGGGCGGCGTCTGCCTCGGCGCGGGCCAGGGGGTGCGGTACGGCGTGATGGAACTGGTCGCACGGGCCCGCCCGCCCGAGTCCGGCTGGCAGACGCATGCCTCGGGCTGGTCCTTCCCCTCCGGCCACAGCACCACGGCCGCACTGACGGCCGGCCTGGTGATCCTCGCGATCACCGTGCGCGCCCCGCGCGGCGGACGGCTGCTGTGCCTCGCCGTCGGCTGCTGGGGCGCGCTCGTCGGACTGACCCGGGTCTATCTCGGCGTGCACTGGTTCACCGACGTGATCGGCGGCTGGCTGTTCGCCGTCGGCTGGCTCGGCGTCTGCCTGTGTGCGGCGGCGTGGTGGCTGCCCTCGCGGCTGCTCACCGGCGGGGCTCCGGTGGACGAAGAAGCACGTGGCGGACGGGATCACGCCTGACCCACCGGCTCACGGAGCGGCGTGGGGCCCGTCCGGGCGGCTCCGGCGTTGCTCGACCATCTCCCCGCTCAGCTCCGCCGTCTCCGTCTCGGGGAGGCGTTCGAAGCCGTCGCCGGTGATGACCGAGACGATCGGGAAGATCCGGCGGCCCACGTCGGGGCCGCCGGTGGCCGAGTCGTCGTCGGCCGCGTCGTACAGCGCCTGGAGCGCGGCCAGGGCGGCCTCGCGCCGGGACATGCCGGGCCGGAACAGCTTCTTCAGGGCGCCCCGGGCGTACGGGGAGCCGGAGCCCTCCGCGTGGAACTCCGCCTTCTCGTACAGCCCGCCGACCACGTCGAAGCTGAAGATGCGGCCGCGCTCCCCTTCGGGCGCGGCGGGGTCGTAGCCCGCGAGCAGGGGGACCACGGCGAGGCCCTGCATGGCCTGGCCCAGGTTCTGCCGGATCATCGTGGCGAGCCGGGTCGCCTTGGCGTTGAGGGTCATGGGGATGCCCTCGATCTTCTCGAAGTGCTTCAGCTCGACCTGGTAGAGCTTCACCATGTCGATCGCGAGCCCCACGGAACCGGCGAAGGCCACCGCTGTGTAGTCGTCCGCGGGGTGCACCTTCTCCAGGTCGCGCTGGGCGATGAGATTGCCCATGGTGGCCCGGCGGTCGCCGGCGATCAGCACGCCGTCGCGGTAGGCGAGGGCGAGGACCGTGGTGCCGTGCGGGACCTGGTCCGGGTCGGCCGGTACGCCGTGCGGCAAGGGGCTTCGGGTCGGCAGCAGGCCGGGCCGGTGCGCGGCCAGGAAGTCGGTGAAGGACGATGAGCCCGGGGTGAAGAACTCCTCCCCGAGCCGGCCGTCGCCGGTGTCGCTGTCCGCCATGGCGCTCCCCCTCGTGCGTCGGTGGGCTGTCGGCTCCGGTCCGAGCCTTCACTGAAGCGACTCCTACCAGAAGCGGGCGCGCGGGAAACGCTCTCCGACGCACGGGACCACGACCTTGCGACGCTCTCCGCCTCACACCGCCTTGCGCCGCACCAGCACTCCGAGCACCAGCAGTCCCGGGACGAGCGGCAGCCACACGGTCAGCAGCCGGTAACCGAGCACGGCTGAGGCGGCCAGGGCGGCAGGTGCCCCGGAGGCGGTGAGGGCCAGGGCGAGGACGGCGTCGAGCGAGCCGAGTCCGCCCGGGGTGGGCAGCAGGGCGGCGGCGCTGCTGGCGGCGAGGTACAGCAGGGCCACCTCGGCCGGGGGCAGGGGCAGTTCGACGGCCTGGGCGACGGCGATCAGCACCAGGGAGTGCAGCGCGGCGAAGGCCAGCGAGCCGCCCCACAGGGCCGCGGTGCGCGGCGGGCTCGTGTGCACGGCCCGGATGTCGGCGAGCACGGCGGTCACGGCCTGCCTGCACCTGGGGCCCAGGCGGCTGTTGAGCACGACGGCCACCATCGCGGCTGCGGCGAGGACGACGACGGGAGCGGCCGGCGGGACGTGCGGAACACGCAGCAGTCCTGGGCAGGCCGGGGCGAGCGCGGCGATCAGCATGCACCGCGTGAGCGCGCCGGCCGTGGCCTTGACGGCGAGCGCGCTCGCGGAGCGTCCGGCGGGCAGCCCGCACCGCATCAGGAACCGCAGGTTGACGGCGCCCGCGCCGACTCCCGCGGGCAGCAGATGGTTGGCGGCGGAGGCGGCGAACTGGGCGGCCACCAGACGCGTACCGGGCAGCCGCCGGGCGACCGCGCCCTGCTGGGCGAGCGCCGAGGACATCCAGGTCGCGACGGCAGCCGTGGCGGCCACCAGGAGCCAGCCCTGGTCGGCGACGGCCAGCCGCACGACCCCGGTGTGCACAGCGGGCCAGTGCCGCAGGGCCAGATACACGGCGCACACCAGGACGGCGAGGCAGAACGCGCTGTGCCAGTAGGCCCGTCTGCGGCCCACGGCGACGGCGAGCTGCGCCGGGGACGTCATCGGCACCCCCCTCACACTCCTACATCATGTAGGGTCTCGGACACCCTACAGCCTGTAGTACCGAGGGTGGGAGTCGGGAAAAAACACGGTCAAACTAGCCTATTTCGCCCAGATTTGCCGTGCCGACACCTCCGCGCGTCGTACGGCCCTACGCGCTGTAAGGTTGCCTCATGGCTGGCACGGATTCCCGCGGCAGGGTGGAGCGGCGCAGCGCCGGGGAGCTGGAGAGCGAGGTGCTGGCCTCGCTGTGGGCGACCGAGCGTCCGCTGACGCCGGCCGAGATCCAGGCGGAGATCGGCGGCGGTCTCGCCTACAACACGGTGCACACCATCCTGAAGCGCCTGTACGACAAGGGACTTGTGCTGCGCGACGCGGACGGGCGCCGCGGCGCGTACCGGCCCGCGAAGAACGCGGCCGAGCTGACCGCCGAGGCCATGCACGAAGCGCTGGACCGCGGCCCCGATCCGATCGCCGCCCTCCAGCAGTTCGTCTCCGGGCTCAGTCCGGAGGAGGAGCGGGCGCTGCGCGATCTGCTGGGCAGGGGCGGCCTATGAGGTTCGACGTCTACACGCCGCTGCTGCTGTCGCTGCTGCTTCCGGTGATCAGTCCGGCGATCGGCAGGAGGGTCGCACCGGCGCTGGCCGCGCGCGTGCTGACCTCCGCCGCCGTACTCACAGCGGCGGCCACCACGTGGTCACTGGTGCTGCTGGCCACCGCCCTGCTCGGCGACGCGCCGCCCGTGGTCCGCGAGGCGCGGGAGAACGGACGGCCGTTGGCCGATCCGGTACCGGAGGTCATCGGGATCGCGGCGGGCGTGGCCCTGGCCGTCGTGATGTGGCGCGTGCACCGGGCCGTACGCGCCGAGCGCGGCACCCGGCGGGCGCTGCGCCGGCTGTGCGCGGGGCATCCGGCGGACACCGAGCTGATCGTCGCCGCCTCCCCGGTGCCGCAGGCGTTCGCGATCCCCGGCAGCCCGGGCCGGATCCTGGTCACCTCGGCGATGCTGTCCGCGCTGGAACCGCCGGAACGCCGGGTGCTGTTCGCCCACGAGCGGGCCCATCTGACCCACCGGCACGGCATCCTGGTGACCGCGGCGACTCTGGCGGCCGCGGCCAATCCGCTGCTCGGTCCGGTCCGCGCCGCCGTGACGTTCCTGGTGGAGCGCTGGGCCGACGAGCAGGCCGCGGACTCGGTCGGCGACCGCGGGACCACCGCCCGCGCCCTGGCCCGGGCCGCGCTCACCGCGGGCCGCGCCCGGCCGGCCTGTGCCCTGAACTTCACGGACCGCGCAGTCACCCGCCGGATCGCGGCCCTGCAGACGCCGCCGCCGCCGCGCCTGTGGTCCGCCGCCGCGGCCGTCCTCGCCCTGGGCACGCTCCCGGCCCTGCTCGCCGTCGATGCCACCGGCGACCTGTTCGGCCTTCTCGGAAGCGTGCTGGCGTAATCGCGGATCAGCCTCCGTTCGGTGCTCGGCGCAGAACTGTTCCGGGGCGTGCCGGCGTAACCGCCGGTACGTGCCCGGTGCAGGGCCTGCTCGGACACGTAGCGGCCCAACCGCTCGTCAGCCCCCGTTCGGTGCCCGGTGCAGGGGCTGATCGGGGGTGGGGCGCGGCTTCGGCGGTGGCACCGTGCGGATGACCGGGCCGTCCGTGCTCACGGTCACCGGCTCCCCGTGGTGGTGGAGCGTGAGCGGCGGGCCGTCCAGGAGCGTGTACGCCGCCTTGTCGGCGTGGATCTCCACGCGCAGCCGGCGGCCCAGGAGCTGCAGGCTGAAGGCGAGACGGCTGAAGCGCTCCGGCAGCCGCGGCGCGAACCGCAGGCCGTCGTCGTGCCGGCGCATCCCGCCGAAGCCCGCCACCAGCGCCATCCAGGTACCCGCGAGGGACGCGATGTGCAGTCCGTCGCGGGTGTTGTGCTCCAGGTCCTGAAGGTCCATCAGGGCGGCCTCGGCCGCATACGCGTAGGCCAGCCGCAGATGGCCCGCCTGGGCGGCGATCACCGCCTGGCAGCACGCCGACAGCGAGGAGTCCCGCACCGTCAGTGGCTCGTAGTAGGCGAAGTTGCGGGCGACGTGCTCCTCGTCGAAGAACGCGCCGCACGTGTACATGGCCAGCACGAGGTCGGCCTGTTTGACGACCTGCTTGCGGTAGAGGTCGAAGTAGGGGAAGTGCAGCAGCAGCGGGTACTGGTCGGGGCGGGTGCCCGCGAAGTCCCAGGGCTGGTAGCGGGTGAACCCGGCGTGCTGTTCGTGCACCCCGAGCTCGCGGTTGTACGGCAGGTGCATCGCCTCGGCCGCGTCCCGCCAGGCGGCGCTCTCCTCCGCGTCCACACCGAGCCGGGCTGCCTGGCCGGGGTGGCGTTCGACGGCACCGGCGGCGGCGAGCAGGTTCGCGCGGGCCATCAGGTTCGTGTACGTGTTGTCGTCGGCGACCGCGCTGTACTCGTCCGGGCCGGTGACACCGTCGATGTGGAACGCGCCGTGCTGGTCGTGATGGCCCAGCGAGCGCCACAGTCGGGCGGTCTCCACGAGCAGTTCGACACCGGTGTCGCGCTCGAAGTGCCCGTCCCCGGTGGCGGCGACGTAGCGCACGACGGCGTCGGCTATGTCGGCGTTCACATGGAAGGCGGCGGTGCCCGCGGGCCAGTACGCCGAGCCCTCCGAGCCCTCGATGGTCCGCCAGGGGAACGCGGCGCCGCCCAGGCCGAGCTGGGTCGCGCGCTCCTGGGCCGCCGGCAGGGTGCTGTGCCGCCAGCGCAGTGCCTCGGCGACGGCCTCGGGCGCGGTGTAGGTCAGGACGGGCAGCACGAACATCTCCGTGTCCCAGAAGGCGTGTCCGTCGTAGCCGGAGCCGGTCAGGCCCTTGGCGGGTATGGCCCGCCGTTCGGCGCGGGCGCCGGCCTGCAGGACGTGGAAGAGAGCGAAGCGCACCGCCTGCTGAATCTCCTCGTCGCCGTCCACCTCGACGTCGGCGCGGGTCCAGAAGTCGTCCAGACAGTCGCCCTGCTCGTCGAGGAGGCCCTGCCAGCCGTCGTGCGCGGCGGCCGCGAGGGCCGCGTCGACCTGGTCGCTCATCGCGGGCAGCGAGCGCGTGCCGGACCAGCCGTGCGCGACCAGCTTCTCCACCCGCAGCCGCTGTCCGGGCTCCAGGACGGAGGTGACCGTGAGCCGGGCCACGTCGGCGGAACTCTCGCTGCGGGTCGTGGTCCGCCCGGGCCCGTCCACCACGTGGTCGGCGGCCACGGCCACGCGCAGTCCGCTGCGCCGGGTGCGGTGCACGAGCCGGAGCCGGTGCCCGGACGCGAAGTGCTCCTCCGCCTCCAGCGGTGACTGGAGCGCCACGGCCGCGCGCGGGTCGCCGTTCGGCTCCGGCAGCTGCTCGTTGGCGACCAGCTCCGACTGGATCACCACCCGGGTGCGCCGGCCGACGGCCTCCACCTCGTAAGCCACAGCTGCCACGGCCCGCTGGGTGAGCGAGACGAGGCGGGTCGAGCGCACCCGGACCGTGGAGCCGGCCGGAGAGGTCCATTCGCACGTCCGTTCCAGGACGCCGCGACGCAGATCCAGGATCCGCTCATGGGAGACGAGACGGCCGTAGCGCAGGTCGAACGGCTCGTCGTCGACCAGCAGCCGCAGGATCTTGCCGTTGGTGACGTTGATGACGGTCTGGCCCGACTCCGGATAGCCGTAGCCCGCCTCGGCGTACGGCAGCGGGTGCAGTTCGTGCACGCCGTTGAGGTAACTGCCGGGCAGTCCGTGGGGTTCGCCCTCGTCGAGGTTGCCCCGCCAGCCGATGTGCCCGTTGGACAGGGCGAACACGGACTCGCTCTGGGCCAGGACGTCCAGGTCGAGTGCCGTCTCCCGCACGGCCCACGGCTCCACGGCGTACGACCGGTCGGTGATCACTCCTTGCCTCCCAGTTCGGCGAGATCCCGTACGACCACGTCGGCGCCGTGCGCGTACAGGGCGTCGCCCTGTCCGGCGCGGTCGACGCCGACGACGTATCCGAAAGCGCCGGAGCGCCCGGCGTCCATTCCCGCCAGCGCGTCCTCGAACACGGCGGCCTGCTCCGGCCGTACGCCGAGATCGCGGGCGGCGGCCAGGAAGGTGTCCGGGTGCGGCTTGCCCGGCAGCCCGCGTTCGGCGGCGACCACGCCGTCGATCCTGACGTCGAAGAGGTGCTCGGCTCCGATCGCGCGCAGCACGTCACGGGTGTTGGCGCTGGAGGAGACGATCGCGGTCCGCAGACCGTGCGCGCGGACGGCCTCGATGTAACGCAGCGTGCCCTCGTACGGTGCGACGCCCCCGGTGCGGATCTTCTCCAGGAGAAGGTTGTTCTTACGGTTGCCGAGGCCGTGGACGGTCGCGGCGTCCGGCGGGTCGTCGGGCTGCCCCTCGGGCAGTTCGATGCCGCGGGAGGCGAGGAAGGTGCGCACGCCGTCGGCGCGGGGGCGGCCGTCGACGTACTCGTCGTAGTCGCGCGCGGCGTCGAACGGGCGATAGTCCTCGCCGTCCCGTTCGCGCAGGAACGCGTCGAACGTGTCCTTCCACGCGGCGGCGTGCACGACGGCCGTCTTGGTGACGACCCCGTCCAGGTCGAAGAGGCAGGCCAGGATTTCGTCGGGCAGACCGAGCTCTGTCATACCCCGCACTGTTCCCCACCGGGCGGGGCTTCAGAGGGTGGCGCGGGCCACATCGGGCGTATTTCTCGACGAAATCACACCCGTCGTCGCTGGGTGTCACACTTTCCTGTGTGCCGCTGACCTTCGACGACCTCCTCCTGCGCGCCCGTTCCCTCACCGAGGGCGGGCGGCGCGCGATCCTCGGGATCGCCGGCAGCCCCGGCGCGGGCAAGACGACACTGGCCGCGCATCTGGTGCGCGAGCTGAACCGCTCCGGTACGCCGTGGGTCGCGCACGTCCCCATGGACGGCTTCCATCTCGCCGACGTCGAACTGGACCGGCTCGGCCGCCGCGACCGCAAGGGCGCCCCGGACACCTTCGACGCGGCGGGCTACGCGGCGCTGCTGGGCCGGCTGCGCGAGGAGACCGACGAGGTGGTGTACGCCCCCGGCTTCGAGCGGGTGCTGGAACAGCCGATCGCCGGGGCGATCCCGGTGCCGCCGGAGATCCGGCTCGTGGTGACCGAGGGCAACTACCTGCTGCTGCAGACGGGTTCCTGGGCGCGGGTACGGCCGCGGCTCGACGAGGTGTGGTTCTGCGAGACCGACGAGCCGGAGCGGATCCGCCGGCTCGTGGCCCGGCACGAGGAGTTCGGCAAGGACCACGAGTCGGCGGTGGCCTGGGTGCTGGGCACCGACCAGCGCAACGCCGACCTGATCGCGGCCACCCGGGACCGGGCCGGCCTGATCGTCCCGGACTCGGCGCTGCCCACCCCGTACGAGCCGATGGGGACGCAGACGACGAAGGCTTCGTGATTCTCAGACGGACAGCGTCAGTTCGGGCTCGCCGTACCGGTCACCCGAAGCCTCTCCGATCACGGCCGTGAACGCCTCGGTACAGACGGTCAGGCCTCCCTCACTTTCGTCGAAGGCCGGGGCGAAGGGGCCGCCGGGGCCGTACCGCACGGCGAACACATGCAGCCCGTCCGGGGCCTCCGGGACCGGATCCGCCTCGACGGCGGTGGAGCTGACGAGGTGGCGCCAGCCCTCGTCCGGGTTGCCGAAGACGCGCGGGTCGGCGGCGAGCGCGAACGCCGCCTGCTCCTGTGTGATTTCGGCACGCGCGTCGAAGTGTTCCGCGTCTTCGACGGCGGGATGCGTCAGCCGCAGGCCGCCAGCGGACACCACCTCGGCCCGTGCCGTCCTGCGCACGCGGTCGCCGTCGTCCTCGGCGTACGGCAGCCCGGCCAGCAGGTACGGCGCCCCGCCGAGCCGTTCCAGGGCCACCGTCAGCCACAGCCACGTGCCGTCCGTGACGTACAACGACCGTACGTGCCACAGCACTTGATCGCGTCCGACCACCGGTGTCGTGACCAACTTGGCCGACAGGCCGGCGGTGTTCAGGTCGCGTACCCGGACTCGGCCCGTCGGGCGGCAGTACAGGAAGCCGTCGAGGACCGGGCCGAAGCCGTGCTGTCGGTTGACGGCGGCCGGCAGGAGGTACGTGCCGCCCGCCTCGACGAGCGACGGGGTCATCCTGTCGTCGAAGGCCACCGACACGGTTGCGGACCGGAGTTGGTGCCGGGTGGGAGGCCGTGACGGGGTGCGGTGCCAGCGCGAGGTGTCCTGGATCTGCCAGACCAGCATCCAGGCGAAGTGCCCGTCGAGGCCGCCGTCCGCCCGGGCCGCGTGCCGGGCCCAGCGGGTGTCGCCCCGGTAGCGGCCCAGGTCGGAGCCGATGCGGCCGCTGAAGCAGCGCAGCCCGAGGACCGACTCGAATCCGGAGTGCTGCTCGCTGTAGCGCGGGCCGCCGAGGTCGAAGCCGCCGCCGGTCAGCCGGGCGTCGATGTAGCGGGCCAGCGCGTCGCCGTCCTCGGCGAAGACCTCCTCGCCGCTGACGCGGTGGGCCTGCGCGAGGAAGGAGAGGGAGATCGGGCCGTAGTTGTTGTCGTACGCCCCGCCGTGCTCCGGCGGCAGCAGCGCGCCCCGGTCCCGGGCCCGGCGGGCGCGGATCTCGTCGGCGTACAGAGCGAGGGCCCGTGCGCGCACCGAGTCGCCTTCCTCCGGGGGCAGATGAGGGGCCAGCATCAGGCCGCCGACGACACAGCCGATGGCCTGGTTGCCCGCGTCCTGCGGATTGAAGAAGGTGGCCTCGGTCAGCCAGCGCCAGTAGCCGTGCGCCAGCACGCCGAGTTCGGCGCGCTGTTCGCCGTCGAGGAGCCCGTCGGCCATGTCGAGGAGATCGACCGCCTGGAGCAGCGCCCACACCGTGCTGGGCCAGTCGCCGACCGGGTGCACGCCCGCCTCCAGGACGTAACGGGCGTACGGCAGGCCGGAGTCGCGGATCCGGAGGTTGGGGTAGCCGGGGTTGTCCTCGGTGTACACACGCTCGCGCAGATGGAAGGCGAGGCTGCGGCGCACGGCCTCCGGCAGGCGCGGGTCCTTGCCGCGCTGCCAGGCGAGCGCCAGCAGGGAGGTCACGCCGAGAGAGGTGTCGCCGACGTCGAGGCGGGCGTCGGGGTGTTCGAGGCAGCCCTCGGGCGTCAGCCGGGCCAGGGCCTGCTCCGTGACGTCGGCGAGGACGGCGTCGTACGCCTCCGGCGTGTCCGGGAGGTCGTGCAACGGGCCTCGCTGGTAGGGAAGATACACGGGAGGTCAGCCCCTTCAATCCGGTGGTCGCGGTCCATGGTCAGGGTGACCGAGGTGCGTGGCCGGTTCGACCGTGCCGAGGTGAACTCGAACGGGCCGCGTTGCGTATCCGTGGGTACGGCGGAGGGTCTGCCGGTGCGACTCGTGAAGCGGTGACGGCGCCGCGGGGCGGATGATGGCGCGCGAACTGCACTCGGTCCTCGAACCCGAGGTCCACGACGACGACACGGCCGCGGCACGTGGGGCCGGCGGTCCGCGCGTGTACGCCGTCCTGCGACGGCGGCGGTGGCCGGCACCGGTCCTCGTGGCGCTGCTGCTGACCCAGATGGCTGTGGCCATGGTGACCACGGCGGTGGAGCAGACCCCGACCATCGACGAACCGGTCTACGTGGCCACGGCCACCGACTATCTGCACGAGCACCGGCTGCGCTACAACCCCGAGCACCCACCCCTCGGCAAGCTCGTCGTCGCGGCCGGGGTGGCGCTGGCCGACCCGCGCTACGACGCGTCGTACGCCGGTGACCAGGGCGAGGTGGGGCGGCATCTGCTGTACGAGTCGGGCAACGACCCGTGGCGGCTGATGCTCTGGGCCCGGCTGCCGGTGATCGTGCTGACGCTGCTGTTCGGGCTGGTGGTGTTCGCGTTCGCGCGCGAGATCGCCGGTACGGTGGGCGGGGCGGTGGCGCTCGCACTGTACGCCTTCTCCCCCGACGTCGTCGCGCACGGTTCGCTGGCCACGCTGGACGTGCCGGCGGCCGGTTTCGTGCTCACGTCGGTGTGGCTGGTGTGGCGCGCGCGGCGCCGGCCCCGGCGGTGCCTGCCGCTCGCCGGTATGGCGGTCGGAGCGGCGGTGGCGACCAAAATGAGCGCGCTGCCCGCGCTCCCGGTGCTGATGCTGCTCGCCGTGGTGTCCGCGTGGCACGCGCTCGGTCCCCGGGGACGGGGTGATCGCCGCAGGACCCTGGCTCTGTGCCTCGCGGGGACGGCCGTGGTGGCGGTGGCCGCCGTCGCCGTCGTCTGGGCGTCGTATCTCGTGGTCGATCCCCGGCTGCGCTTCACGCCCGCCGAGGCCGTGCCCGTCGTCCAGGGGCTGCGCGGGCGTCTGGTGGAGCTGCTGCCGTTCCCGCACGCGTACCGGGACGGCATGCGCGTCCAGTTCGGACTGGAGGACCACCCGTGGCAGGGCTATCTGTTCGGACGTCTCTACACCGGCTCGCGCTGGTACTACCTCCCGGCGGCCCTGCTGGTGAAGACGCCGCTGGGCATGCTCGCGCTGTGGGCGGTGGGGGCGGTCGCGGCCGTGGCGGTACGGCGGCTGCGGCCGGCGGCGCCGTACGTGCTGCTCCCGCCCGCCGTGCTGCTGGCGGTGGCGATGGAGGGCGCGCGGGACTTCGGCACGCGGTACGCCGTGTTCGTGCCGATGTTCCTGACGGTCGCAGCGGCCGGTGTCGTGGCCCTGCGGTGGCGGTGGGCATCCGTGGCGACGGCGGCGCTGGTGCTGTTCGTCGCCGTCAGCTCGGTGCGGACGTTCCCCTTCTATCTCCCCTACTCCAACGAGGCGTTCGGCGGACCGGCGAAGACGCATCTGCGGCTGCACGACTCCAACGTGGACTGGGGCCAGGACCTGGGGCGCCTCGCCGACCGGCTGAAGTCCCGGTACCGGGGCGAGCGGATCTGGCTCGTCTACAAGGGCAGCGGTGTGCCGTCGTACTACGGCATCGACGCGCGCGATCCACGCACGGTGCCCGTGAGCGAGGTGCACGGGCTGCTCGTCGTGTCGGACACGTCTGTGGCCAAGGCGCGCGGCAGACTGGCCGAACTGATCGACAGCAGCCGTCCGATCGACGAGGTCGGCCGTTCGATCACCCTCTACCGCCGCTGAACCTGCTGGTCACCGCGGTCAGGGAGGCGGTCCGGGGTGCTGACACACCCCCTGGTCACCACGGTCCGTGAGCTATGTTGAGTCTTCGTGGGAGACAAAGGACGCGCACCGGTTCCATCGCCCCAGCAGGCACGCGCTCAGGCATCCGCGATCACCTCGGGCAAGACCGTGCCGGAAGCCGAGGCCGCGCCGACCTCCCAGCTCAGAGAACTCTTCGACGGACGCGGTCTGTCCCCCGGGCAGCGCCGGATCGCCCAGTACCTCATCGAGCACATCACCGAGGCGGCGTTCCTGTCGATCACCGATCTCGCCGAGCGGGTGGGCGTGAGCCAGCCGTCGGTGACCCGTTTCGCCGCCGCCGTCGGCTTCAGCGGTTATCCCGCGCTGCGCGAGAGGCTCCAGGCGATCGCGCTCAGCACTCTGGCCGGGGGCCCTGGGGCGGCCGAGGTGAACCGCGCGAACGAACTCCAGGCGGCCGTCGACGCCGAGATCCAGAACCTCGAGAACCTGCGCCGGGACTTCGCCGACCCCGACCGGGTCATCCGGATCGGCCGCGAGTTGTCCCTGTCGGCCCCGCTGACGGTGCTCGGACTGCGCATCTCCGTGTCGCTGGCCGAGTACTTCGCCTACGCCGCCCGCCGTATCCACCCCGACGTCCGGCTGGTGACCCGGGGCGGCACCGTGGCCTACGACGCGTTGCTGCAGTCCCGCGAGGCCGGCGGCACCTGGGTGCTGGCGTTCGGGATGCCGCGGCACGCACAGGAGACGCTCACCGCGATCCGGGTCGCGCGCGGCGCGGGGCTGCGGGTCGCGCTGGTGACCGACCTGGCGCTCGGCCCGCTCGCCGACGAGGCCGACGAGACGTTCGCCACCGGCACCGGCTCCCGGCTGGTCTTCGACTCGTACGCCGCTCCCGGTCTGATGTCGGCGGCACTGCTCCAGGCCATGACCGACGCCGACCCCGAGCGCACCCAGGCGCGGCTCGAGGAGTACGAGCAGGTCGCCGAGCAGCACCACTTCTTCCTGAAGGACTGACGTTCTCCGGGAAGGGCCGACGCACCTCGTGCGGACCGGGATCATGGGTCCATTCATGACAGACCGCGCATGAATTTTTTCATACATCTTGCCAAGCGGACGGCATATATAAATACTGCTCACGGATACACCCGGCCTGCTCCGGGCACGTTCCGCATCCACCGACTCACCCCTCGCACCCGCCCCCGAAAGGCCGACGGCCCGCCCATGCGCACGACGCCCCACTCGCCGCGCCGCCCGACGCCCGGGGCACCTGAACGGACACCCGCAGCCGCCGTCTCCTACCCGCGTCGGCGCCGGGGGTGTTCGATCGGGCATCGCCTGCGCGATTCGCCCGTCGCGGCCCCGGTCATCCCCTAGGCCGGGGCCGCCTCCACCCGTCGGACCACCCCGCACGACGCCGCACGACCGGAAGCGATGAGTATGCAAGTGACGACCACGCGCCTCAGCCCGGACTGGCCCCGCCAGGTCAAGACGCCCGGCAGCTACGACTGGGAACGTTCGGCGACCCGGTGGCTGCGCGAACTGGTGCCGGCCCGCTACGCCAGCTACCCCGCGCTGATCCGCCACCCGGTGCTGCTCGCCCGGCACGCGCAGATCCAGGTCCAGCACGAGGTCCGGGTGGCACGGACGGCCCTGCACACGGCGCGGGCCGAACTGCCGGTGCTGGGGCTGCCCGAGTCGGTCATCGAGCACACGATCAAGCTGTACGCGGCCGAGCTGACGCAGCTCCAGCACATCGCCCGCAGCGTCCGCGTCGTCACCGAGGCCCTGGCCGGACACGGCACCGGCCGCTGAACCGGGCCGGCCCGGTCGGTCGCCGTGGCGGTGGAACCAGTACGAGCACGCGCTGAGGACGAGGGCCGGCAGGAAGACGGCGGACAGCACCGGTCCGGGGACGCGGGAGGCGCCCGGCGTTCGAATCCGCCCGCCGGTCAGCCGGTGCCGAGGCTCGTGGGGGACTCCAGCTCCCGGCGCGTGTCGTTGCCGTAGACGCCGGCCTCGTCGCCCCTGATGCCGTACCAGAGCTGGAAGCGTGCGACGGCCTCGGTGAGGACGGTGTCGTAGCGCCCGTCGACCTGACCGTCCCGGTAGACGTCCGGGATGCGCAGGAGTCGCTGCTGAAGTTCGTCGACCCCGGGGCCGGTGTCGCCCTCGCGGAGGGTGCCGGGGCCGTCGGGGTCCGCGGTGGCCGTGGCGGACGGCGTCGGCCGGGCCGGGGTGGCCGCGTCGCCTCCGCCGGGCAGCAGCAGGGCGCAGCCGAAACCGACGAGTGCGGCCGCGATCACGGCCACCGGAGCGGCGGCCCGGCGCGGGTCGGACCTCGCGTCACCGGTGGCGGGCACGCGCGGCAACTCCCGCGTCCGTTCCTCGGCGTCGGGGGTGTCACCCGGATCCCCTGCGGTCGTGAAGGTCTCGTAGCCCTCCTCGTCCTGCCGCACCTCGCGCATCAGTTCCGCGAGGGCGTCGAAGCGGCGGGGGCGCAGGACGCGTACGGGTTCGAGGACGGGACCGCTCTGCGGCTGCTCCGGGTCCGGCGGTGTCGACACGCTGCTCTCCCTTCCGCGTTCCCCGGGAAGGGGTACGGCCGCACGGGGCCGTCGGTTCAGCCCGCCCGCACTCCGTCCCGGTCCGCTGCGAGGAAGCGGCCGAGGGACCCGGTCAGGGCTGCGACGAAGGCGTCCCGTGCCCCGTCGGTCAGCGCGTCCAGGGAGAGATACGGGTTGAGGTCCTCCAACTCGACCAGCAGGAGCCGGCCGTCGGGGGCGCGGCAGGCGTCGACGCGCTGGATGCCGTGGCCGAGGCCGTTCCAGTCGACGAAGGCGCGGGCGAACTCCAGGTCGGCGGCGGTGGCCGCGTACGGCTGAAGTTCCCAGCGCCGGTCGGGGTCGGGGGTGTTGAGGGCGTACTGGAAGTCGTCGTCCACGAAGTAGAAGGACACCTCGTAGGCGAAGTCGATGTGCGGCTGGACGAGGACGGTGCCGTCGGCCAGGCCGGTGAGCCGGTCCGCGGGCAGGATCCGCAGGCCGAGGGAGTCCGCGCCCAGCTTGGGCTTGACCACGTAGCGTTCGGCCGCGGGGAGCAGGTGCAGGTCCTCTGTCCGGTCGACGGTGGGTATGACCGGGAACCCGGCGGCGCTCAGATCGATCAGATACTGCTTGCCGGCCATGTCCGCCTTGCCGGTGAGCGGGTTGTACACCCGGGTCCCGCGCTCGATCGCACGCGCGCGGAAGGCCTCGTACTCCTGCTGGTAGCCGAGAACGGGTCCGCTGTTGCGGACGACCACGGCGTCGAAGCCGTCCATGAGCGCGGCCGCGTCCAGCGGATGGCACAGGGCGAGGTCGAAGTGCTCGCGCAGCCGGGAGGTCAGGAAGACGTCCTCGTCGCCGTACCGGCGCCCGCGAGCCGGGTACGCCAGGTCGGTGACGTAGAGGACGCGGGGGCGGGCGGCGGGCATGCGGATCTCCTCTGGCGACTGGGGTGCGGAAAGGTTACGTCCGGCAGCGGTCACTCCCGCCCCCGGCCCTGGCCTCCGTACAATTTGAGGCCGAACGATCTCCTCGGCCCGAGCCCGGGCGAGGAGTCCCGCTCACCGACCCCCAGGAGCGCCCGTGCCCGGCCAGCGATCCATCACCGAAGCCGAACGGCTCGTCTCGGCGAAGCTCGGCGGCGTGCCGATCCGCCGGGACCAGATGGCGGCCGTGGCCAACATCTACCGGGCGGCCTCGGCGGTCCGGCAGCACCTGGAGAACTCCGTGCTGCGCGGCTCGGACCTGACCTGGACGGCGTTCGTCGTGCTGTGGGTGGTGTGGGTGTGGGGCGAGTCGGAGACCCGGCACGTGGCGGAGGAGGCCGGGATCTCCAAGGGCACGCTCACCGGTGTGGCGCGCACGCTGGAGTCGCGCGGGCTGCTGAGCCGGACCGGGCATCCGGACGACGGCCGGCTGGTCCTGCTGAGCCTCACCGACAAGGGCGAGGAGCTGATGCGGCGGGTGTTCCCTGAGTTCAACGAGGAGGAGGCGTTCGTGACCGCACGGCTCAGCGACGCCGAGTGCCGCAGCCTCGCGGAGAGGCTGCGGCGGGTCGTCCTCCAGGTGGAGGAGCACGGCGAGGAGCGCCGCCGGGGTCTGCTGGACGGTGCCGCGCCCGCGCCGCGCCGCAGCGGGCGGCGGCCCAAGGGCTGACCCCGGCGGCCCGGGTCAGGTACGGCGGCCGGCGCGGGTCCGTGCGGCGGCCACCAGGGCGTCGAACAGGCCCTGTTGGGCGGGGTCCTCGTGGGCGGTGTCCTCGGGGTGCCACTGCACGGCGGTGAACCAGCCGGGCGCTCCCGGGAGTTCGACTCCCTCCACGGTGCCGTCGGCGGCGGTGGCCGTGACGGTCAGGCCGGTGCCGAGGCGGTCGACGCGCTGGTGGTGGTAGCAGGAGGCGTCCGCCTTCTCGGCGCCGGTGGCCTCCTCCAGCAGGGTGCCCGGCCGGATCCGCACCGGGTGCACCAGGTGACGGTGTTCCCGCTCGGGGCCGCCCATGTCCTGCTCCAGGCTGCCTCCGAGGGCCACGTTGACGGTCTGGAGACCACGGCACACGGCCAGCAGGGGCAGGCCCGACTCCAGGGCGTGGCGGGCGAGCTCGAGGTCGAAGGTGTCCTGCAGGTCGTCGACGTCGTAGACGCTGGAGTGGGTGCTCGTGGCGCCGTAGCGGTGCGGGGCGAGGTCGCCGCCGCCGGGGAGCAGGACGCCGTCGAAGCGGTCGAGCCGGGCGGCCGTCCCGGTGTCGGCGGGGTGGAGGCTCACGGGTTCGCCGCCGGCCCGCCACACGGCCTCGGTCACCGTGCGGGCGGTGACCTCGGCGGCGTACCGCAGGGCGGAGGCGGTGGCGGAGAACCGGGCGGGGATCGCGATCAGGGGGCGGGTCACAACTGGATCCAGGTCGTCTTGAGTTCGGTGTACTTCTCGAGGGCGTGGGCGGACTTGTCGCGGCCGTTCCCGGACTGCTTCATGCCGCCGAAGGGGACGGTCAGATCGCCCTCCTCGTAGCAGTTGACCCAGACCGTGCCCGCCTTCAGCGCGCGGGAGACGCGGTGGGCTGTGGACAGGTCGGAGGTCCACAGTCCGGCGGCGAGGCCGTACTCGGTGGCGTTGGCGAGCCGGACCGCCTCGTCGAGGTCGTCGAAGGCGAGGACGGAGAGCACCGGGCCGAAGACCTCCTCGCGGGCCAGCCGCATGCCGGGCGCCACCCGGTCGAGGACGGTGGGGCTCAGATAGCTGCCCCCGGTCCCGGTCAGGGTGCGGGCGCCGCCGGTGCGCAGCCGGGCGCCCTCGTCGCGGGCGGTGGTGACGTGGTCCAGGACGCGGCTCAGATGGTTCTCGCCGACGAGCGCGCCCATCTCGGTGGCCGGGTCGAGCGGATCGCCGACGCGCAGTTCCTCGGCGCGGCGCACGACGGCCTCGGTGACGCGCTCGGCGATCGAGGAGTGCACGAGGAGCCGGGAGGGCGCGGTGCACATCTCCCCCTGGTTGAAGAAGATCCCCCAGGCGGCGGTGGCCGCGGCGCGGTCGAGGTCCGGGGCGTCGGGCAGGACGAGGTTGGGTGATTTGCCGCCGAGTTCGAGCCAGACCCGCTTGAGGTTGGAGTCGGCCGCGTAGCGCAGGAAGTGCCGGCCGACGGCGGTGGATCCGGTGAAGGCGAGGACGTCGACGTCCGGGTGCAGGCCGAGCGCGCGGCCGGCGGTGGGGCCGTCGCCGGCGACGACGTTGAGCACGCCCGGCGGCAGCCCGGCCTCGGTCCCGATGCGGCCGAGCAGCAGGGCGGACAGCGGGGACAGCTCCGACGGCTTCAGGACGACGGTGCAGCCCGCGGCGAGTGCCGGGGCGACCTTCCAACTCGCAAGGGTGAGGGGAAAGTTCCAGGGGACGACGGCTCCGACGACTCCGGTGGGCTCGCGGGTGACGAGGGCGAGGGCGTCGGGAGCGGTGTGGGGGGACTCGTCGGTGAGCTTGTCGGCGAGCTGCCCGTACCAGCGGAACGTGCTGATGACGGCGCCGCCGCCACATGGACCGGCTCGCCGCCGACGGCATCGACGTGGTCCGGGTGACCTATCCCGATCTGATCGGCACCGACCGGGCACGTGACGTGCTGGTCGAGGAGCTGCCCAGGGCCGTGGAGCACGGCCTCGCCTTCTGCCGGGCCGTCTATCACACCACCCCGCAGGGTGATGTGGTCCCGGTCGACGGCGGCCTGGACGCGGGGCTGCCCGACGTCGTCGTACGGCCGGACCTGGACACGCTCGTCGCGCTGCCCTGGGAACCGGGGGTGGCCGGCTGTCTCGCGGAAGTGGTCGACCCGGCCACCGGATCGCCCGCGCCCGAGTCGCCCCGCGACCTGCTGCGCACGGTGCTCGACAGCTGCCACGCACACGGACTGCGGCCGGTCGTCGGGCCGGAGCTGGAGTACTACCTGTGCTCCCCGGATCCCGCCGGCGGCTGGCAGCGGTACGCGCGGGACCCCGGCGTCGTCTACACCGCCGGACTGCGCGCCGACCCCGACAACCACCTGCTGCGCACCTTGCGCCCCGTACGCGGTCTGGACATAGGCGTGCTCAGCGGGAACCACGAGTTCGACGGCGGGCAGTTCGAGATCAACCTGACGCACTCCGAGGCGCTCTCGGCCGCCGACTGCTCCTTCCGCTTCAAGGCGGCGGTCAAGGAGCTGGCCCGCCGGGAGGGCAGGCTCGCCACCTTCATGGCGAAGCCGTTCAACGACGCCGGCGGCTCGGGCTTCCACCTCCATCTGTCCTGCGACGACGCCGAGGGCCGCAACGCCTTCGACGACCCGGCGGGTGCGTACGGGCTCTCCGGCACCGCGCGCCACACGGTCGCCGGCGTCCTCGCCCACGCCCCGGCCCTCGCCGCGCTGCTCAACCCGACCGTCAACTCGTACAAGCGCTTCGGCCCGGACACCCTCGCCCCCTGGCTCATCGACTGGGGCCTGGACAACCGCAGCGCCATGGTCCGCATCCCGCCCGAGCGCGGATCGGGCGCCCGGCTCGAACTGCGGCTGGGCGACGCGAGCGCCAACCCGTACCTCGCGATCGCCGCCACGGCCGCCGCCGCCCTGCTGGGTGTGCTGGCCGGCGAGGAGCCGCCGGCCCCGCTGGAGGGCTACGGCTACGACACCACGAAGTCGGCCCGGCTGCCGGCGACCCTGCCCGAGGCCCTGGACGCGCTGGAGGCGGACACCGCCCTGGCCGGCCTCCTCGGCAAGGGCTTCACCACGTCCTTCCTCACCTACAAGCGCAACGAGGTCGAACGCTTCCAACGGCACGTCACCGACTGGGAGTTCACCGAGTACGCCTACCACCTGTGACCCCGAGGAGCCACCGATGACCGAGACCCTCACCCCCGCCGCCGCCGAGCCGCTGCCCCTGGCGGACGTCGACCTCGCCGACCTCGACAACTTCACCGACGGGGTGACGCCCTGGCGGATGTTCCACACCCTGCGCCACGAGGACCCGGTGCACTGGCAGCCGGAGGAGGCGCCCAACTCCGGTTTCTGGGCGCTGACCCGGCACGCCGACATCGCCCGGGTCGACCGGGACGCCGAGACGTTCACCTCGTCGCGGTTCGTCAACCTCGAGGAGGTCGACGACGACCAGATCAAGAAGCGGGCGTCCATCCTGGAACTCGACGGCGTACGGCACCGCGCGCTGCGCAGCCTGATCCAGCGGCAGTTCGGCGCGAGCGTGATCAACAGCTACGCCGACTTCCTGCGCGGCCTGACCGCGACCACCCTGGACGCGGCGCTCGCCAAGGGCAGCTTCGACTTCGTCAAGGAGGTCTCCGCCGACTTCCCCATCAACGTCCTGGCCCGGCTGCTGGACGTGCCACCGGAGGACAACCAGCAGCTCATCGACTGGGGCAACCGCATCATCGGCAACACCGACCCCGACTACGCCGACGTCCTGCTGCACAGCGCGGAGAGCGAGCAGTACCGCGACCTGCCGTTCCGCTCCCCCGCCTCGCTCGAGGTCTTCGCCTACGGACGCGAACTGGCCCGGCAGCGGCGCGGCGGCGACGGCACGGACCTGGTCTCGAGGCTCGTCAACACCACTCCGCGCGACGGAGTCCCGCTGTCCGGGCAGGACTTCGACAACTACTTCCTGCTGCTGGTGGTGGCCGGCAACGAGACCACCCGGCACACCATCAGCCACTCCATGCTGGCCCTCCTGCAGCACCCCGAGCAGCTCGCCCGCCTCCAGGAGGACCCGTCCCTGATCCCCACGGCCGTGGAGGAGTTCCTGCGCTGGGCCTCCCCCGTCTACCACTTCCGGCGCACCGCGACGCGGGACGTCGAACTCGGCGGCAAGCGGATCAAGGAGGGCGACAAGGTCGTCATGTGGTACGCCTCCGGCAACCACGACGAGGAGGTCTTCGGTAATCCGTACGACTTCGACGTGGCCCGGCAGGACAACGACCACGTGACCTTCGGCAAGGGCAGCCCGCACCTGTGCCTGGGCAACCTGCTCGCCCGCACCGAGATCCGCATCATGTTCGAGGAGCTGATCCCGCGGCTCGCGGACATCCGGCTCACCGGCGACGTCCCGCGCGTCCGCTCCAACTTCGTGAACGGGATCAAGCGGCTGCCCGTCGAGGTGACCCTGGCCTGACCCGGTCCGGCTACGGCCGTCACGGATCACCGCGCCCGGGGGAACTCAGTCCCTGGGCGCGTTGCACTGAGTGCCATACGTCTTGGCCGAATGCTACGTTCGCGTTCATGAGCTCCAGCAGCGCGGCACCCGTCGCGAAGCCCCCGATGCGGGACGCCCTGGTCGCGGCGGCCTTCCGGTTGTTCCTGGAACGCGGGTACGAGCAGACCACGGTCGACGACATCGTGACCCTCGCCGGCGTCGGGCGGCGTTCGTTCTTCCGCTACTTTCCCTCGAAGGAGGACGTGGTCTTCCCCGACCACGAGCGCTGCCTGGCCGACATGACCGCCTTCCTGGCCGGCGGCGCCGAACACGAACCGGTGCGGCGGGTCTGCGACGCGGCGCGTCTGGTGCTGCGCATGTACGCCGAGAACCCCGCCTTCTCCGTCCAGCGCTACCGGCTCACCAAGAGGGTCCCCGGGCTACGCGCCTACGAGTTGTCGGTGGTGTGGCGGTACGAGCACGCCCTCGCCGAGTATCTGCGCGAGCGCTTCACGGGCCGCCCCGACGGAACCCTGCGGGCCGACGTGATCGCGGCCGCGGTGGTCGCCGCGCACAACAACGCCCTGCGCTCCTGGCTGCGTTCGGACTGCGAGGACGACGCCGGCGCCGCGGTGGACCACGCCCTGGGGTATGTCCAGGCCACCTACGGCCACGGGGTGGCGCCGACGGCCCCGGAGGAACAGAAGAAGCGGCCGGACGGGCGACCCGGGCCGTCCGCGCGGCCCGACGAGGTCGTCGTCCTCGTGTCCCGGCGCGACGCACCCCTGTGGCGGGTGGTGCAGGAACTCGAGTCGGCGCTCGGGCGCGGCTGAGCGGTCCCGTCCTCGCCGCAGATTTGCGGTACGGAGTGCCTTTACGCTTGGCACTGAGTGCCATACTCTGTCGCTGTGCACGGTGGCACGGGTGAACCGGGCACAGGTGTGCCCGGCTCGCCCGGGCACACGGGATTCCGGCCGAGCGCAGGGAGTTGACCAGCGTGTACCACTCAGGAAGCGCCGCGCATCAGGCGGCCGGCACCGCGACGGGCGTCCTCGACCCCGGGTCCGCGGAGCTCAGGGACGCTCTCCTGTACCAGCGCTGCACCTGGTGCGGCACCGCCATGTACCACCGGCTGCTGTGTCCGGTGTGCCAGGGCAGCGACCTGCGTACCGAACGCAGCGAGGGCACGGGTACGGTCCGCCACTCGGCCATCGCCCACCGCAACACCCCCGCCGCGCGCAACGTCTCGATGGTGGAGATGGCGGAGGGCTTCGTCGTTCGGGGGCGGGTGATGGGTCCGCTCGTCGGCATACACAGCGGAGACCGCGTGCGGCTGTCCACGGCGAAGGATCCGGTGCGCGGCGAGCCGGTCTTCCAGCTCCTCGACGAGCCGTACCGCGCCTGGAGATGAGGGCGGACCCGGAGGACCGCTTCGCTCAGGGCGTCAGGGTCACCCGGATCCCCACCGTGCCGTCCGATCCACGCCGCAGACGGCTGCCGAGGAGGGTGAGGCGGCCCATGACGCCGTACTTGCGGGCGATGAGGCCGCGGTAACGGGCGGCGGTGGCAGGGTCGCAGATCTCGGCCGTGGCCGGAACCGCGTCGCCGGTCGGGCGGCCCCGGACGTCGCAGGGCGCGACGAGGACCTCGCCGCGGCGCCGGATCCGCTTGACCTTCCACGAGTCGGCGGCCGTCCAGACGCCGAGCGAGCCCCCGTCCCGCACCACCCACACCGGGGTGGCGACCGGGGTGCCGTCCTTGCGGTAGCTGGTGACCAGCAGGTACTTGCCCCCGCCGAGCCGGTCCAGCGTCTCTTCCGTCATGACGGGCAGTCTAGGCGCCGGACAGCCGCCCCAGCAGGGAAAGTTCCCGTCGCCCCCACGGTCGTGGGTGTGGGGCGGCACAGGCAGTTCGTCCCGCTCCGGTCCGGCCGCCGACAACCCCGTACGAACGGCAGCGGATGTCAACCTGGGTGTCTGGATCGCGTGTTGCCTCTGTACCCGCCGCCCGGCCCCTGGAGCCGACCCGTGACCGACCTCCCGGACGCAGCCACGAACGACGTAGCCGTGCCCCCGTGCGACCGTATCGACACGAGCCGGCCGCACACGGCCCGGATCTGGAACTACTGGCTCGGCGGCAAGGACGACCACGAGGTCGACCGCGCGGCGGGCGACCAGATCCGCCAACTGCATCCGGGCATCGGCGAGTACGCGCGCGGACCGGCTGTTCCTGGGCCGGGCCGTCCGTCATCTGGTCGGTGACGTGGGCATCCGCCAGTTCCTGGACATCGGGACCGGGCTGCCCACCGCCGACAACACGCACGAGGTCGCCCAGCGTGTCGCCCCGGACTCCCGGATCGTGTACGTCGACAACGACCCGCTCGTCCCCGCGCACGCGCGTGCCCTGCTCACCAGCACGCCCGAGGGGCCGTACCGACTATCTCGACGAGGACCTCCGCAACATCGACGCGATCCTCGAACACGCGGCGAAGACGCTGGACCTCAGCCGCCCGGTCGCGCTGATGCTGCTCGGCGTGGTCATCTTCATCGGCGATGACGAGGACCCGTACGGGCTGGTACGGCAGTTGGCCGACCGGCTGCCGTCCGGCAGCCATCTGGTGCTGTCGCACACCGTCACCAGTCCCGCGATGCCGGACGTGGACGAGGCGGTCAGGTTCTGGAACGAGCACGGCACGCCGAAGCTCAACCAGCGCAGGCCCGAGGACGTGGCCCGGTTCTCCGACGGCCTGGAACTGCTCGACCCGGGCGTGGTGTCCTGCTCGCGCCGGCGTCCGGACGGCAGGGACGGGGCCGAGCCGGCGGAGGTCGCGATGTTCGGCGGGGTGGCCCGCAAGCCCTGAGCGGATCACGGTCGCGGTGAACGCCCGTGCCCCGGACCGCGTATGGAGGGGCGGGCACTCGACGACCGGAGGGCCCCGCGGTGCTGACACCGCGCGTTCGGGGTTCGGGAGCCAGGGATGAGGCACGCACGACGACGGGTCGTCCGGCGGGTGGCACAGCTGGCGGCGGTCGGCGGACTACTGCTGGGAGGCGCGATGGTCACCACGGCCATGGCGAGCGAGACGCCCGGCACGGCCACCGTCCCGTTCGGCTCGGCGCGGGGCGTCGCCGGCCCGGGCGCGGACCTCGTGGCCGAGCTGGGCACGGCGCGTACGGCGGGCAGCTGGATCGGCGCCGACGGGCGGCCGGTCGTCGCGGTCACCGACGAGCGGGCGGCGCAGGCGGTTCGGCGGGCGGGTGCCGAGGCGAAGGTCGTACGGCACAGCATGGACGAGCTCAAGTCGGCCGCGGCAGCACTGCGTTCGGCGCCGCGCGTGACGGGCACGGCGTGGTCGGTGGACTACCGGACGAACCGGGTGGTGGTGCAGGCCGACCGCACCGTCTCCGCCGGCGACTGGTCGCGGATGTCCCACGTCGCCGCGGGCATCGGCGGTTTCGTCCATATGCAGCGCACCGACGGCGAGTTCACGACGCGGCTCAACGGGGCCCAGCCGATGCTGTCGACGGGCGGCCGCTGCTCGGCGGGGTTCAATGTCACCGACGGGCAACGCGACTTCATCCTCACCGCCGGGCACTGCGGACCGGTCGACACGATCTGGTTCGCGGACGGCCGGGGCGACCGGCAACTGGGGTCGACGGTCGAGACGAACTTCCCCGGCAGCGACTTCTCGCTCGTCCAGTACGCCTCCGGCAGGGCCGGTGACGGGGCCGACGTGGTCGTCGTGGGCGGCGGCAAGGGGGTGCGGATCACGGGGGTGGCCGATCCGGCGGTCGGACAGCGGGTGTTCCGCAGCGGCAGCACGAGCGGGCTGCACGACGGTCAGGTGACCGGGCTCGACACGACCGTCAACTACCCCGAGGGCACCGTCACCGGGCTCATCCAGACCGACGTGTGCGCGGAACCCGGCGACAGCGGCGGACCGCTGTTCTCCGAGGGGATCGCGCTGGGCGTGACCTCGGGCGGCAACGGCGACTGCACCCGGGGCGGTACGACCTTCTTCCAGCCGGTGAGCAAAGCGCTCTCGGCGCTCGGCGTCAGGCTGATCGTGTCGGCGCAGAACGCGCGGAGCTCCCGGAGCGCGGCCCCCTCCCCCGCGCCGTCGGCCCCGGCCACGCAGGGCGCGATCGCCCCGGGCGCCGCGTCCCCGGGCTCCTCGGCCCCGGCCTCGGGCACCGCGCAGGGCGCGACGCTGCTGTCCCGGCTCACGGACACCCGTAACGTCGGCCCCGGCCTCCTGGTGATCGCGGGCAGCCTGATCGCCCTGGTCGCGACCCGCTACATCCGCGCGGAGCAGGACCGCAGGGCGTATCAGCGGTACTACTCGGCGACCTGGGGCTGATCCCCTGGGTGGGCTCGCGCTCCGGTCGGTCCGGTTGTCCACAAGCCCGCGCGGCGGACGGCGGATACGACTACCTTGGGTAGTCGCTCACGTACACGGGTTCGAGGGAGAACATTCGTGAACAGCCCCACCAGTCCGTCCGGTCACGGGAACATCCGGCGCGACCGCACCGGTCAGGCCGAGGCCTTCGACGCGCTCGGCCATCGCTACGACGAGGCCTTCCCGCACAAGGAGGGACAGGTCGCCGCCGCGGAATGGCTCGTCGAGTCGTTGCCGGCCGGTTCCCGCGTCCTGGACCTGGGCTGCGGCACCGGCCTGCCGACCGCGCGCCAGTTGGTGGAGGCGGGGCTGAAGGTCGTCGGAATCGACCTGTCGGGCCGGATGGTCGCGTTGGCCCGGGAGAACGTGCCGGGTGCGGAGTTCCATCAGGTGGACGTCGCGGATCTGCGGTCGGACGGCACCCGAGACCTCGGCCGCTTCGACGGGGTCGCCGCGTTCTTCTCGCTGCTGATGCTGCCGCGCGCCGAAATACCGCTCGCCCTGCGGACCGTGCACCAACTGCTGGTGCCCGGCGGGCTGTTCGTGCTGTCGATGGTGGAGGCGGACCTGGACGACTTCCCGATCCCGTTCATCGGGACGACCATCCGCGTCTCCGGTTATCTGCAGGACGAGTTGCGCGAGGTGGTCAAGGGGGCGGGCTTCGAGATCGTCGGCGAGGAGTCGTACTCCTACGCGCCGGCCAGTGCGGACGTGCAGCCCGAGGAGCAGATCTTCCTGCGCTGCAGGCGCGGCCAGGACGCGTGACGGAGGACCGCGACAGTACGGCCGGCAGGCCACGAGGAATCAACCCGTAGGTGGCAGGGGGCCCTCAGGCCCGGCCGCCTTCTGGGGCGCTCAGGCCGCCTTCGGGGGTTCCGGGGCCGCGGCGGCCCACTCGAGGACGAGCCGCTGGTACTCCTCACGCTGCTCGACGCTCAGTGTCCCGCCGGACCGGAGCCACAGGGCCCTGATCTCCTCGTTGACCTCCGCGGCCGATCGCTCGGAGGCGGTTTCAACAGTGGTGGACATGCTGTGAAGCATATGCCGGTCGACGTGAAGGCAAGGTGAGTAAGCAGGAGCAATACCGGCATATCGGACCGTGTTGCTCATCACGTCCATCTGCCAAGGGACACAGGGGAGTTCACCCCTGCACACTGCCGAGCACCAGCACCTGGATGGCCAGTACGGCGGCTCCACGGGCCCAGTCGTGGAAGTCGGAGACCTTGGTCTCCAGGCCGACCGGGGCCGCGAGCGGATGGCGGTTGGCCCGGATCGTGGCGTCCACCACATCACCCGCCACATCCATCAGCCCGACGCCCTCTCCGGCGAGGAGGATCTTCTGCGGCATCGCGAAGTTGGCGATCTGCGCGACCAGCGTGCCCAGCGCCCGCGCGGCCTCGTCGATCACCCGCGCGGCCATGGGTTCACCCGCGGCGGCGCGGGCGAGGATCTCCTCGTACGTCGCGTCATGACCGGTGGCCGCCCGGATCTGGTACCGGATGCTGGGGATCGTGAGCAGCGACACGGCACTGCCACGCTCCCCGTCGGGGGTGAGCGGGCCGTTGCGGTCGACGATCCAGTGGCGTGCGAAGCCGCGGTTCTCCTCCGGGTACGGCACGCGCCGGCCGCCGAGCACCAGTCCGTAGCCGATGCCGGCGCCGATGGTCAGGACCACGAAGCGGTCGAGTCCGCGGCCGGCACCGAACCAGGTCTCGGCCTCGACCAGGGCGGCGACGTCGTTCTCCACGACCACCGGCAGCCCGGTGCGCTCCCCCACCAGCTCGGCCAGCGGGACGTCCCGCCACCTCAGGAACGGCGACTCGCCGACGACGGCCCGGTCCCGCACCAGTCCCCCGACTCCGATGCCGATGCCCGCGAGAGCGGGGAAGCGTGCGCCGAGTTCACGCGTCATCTCCGCGAGCAGATCGGCGACTTCACCGGGATCATGGGTGGTCAGCGGGCGGTCGAGGCGGGCGACGGCATCGCTGCGCAGGGTGGTGACGACGCCGTAGACCACGTCCTCGGTGATCTTGAACCCGATGAACGAGCGGGACTCGGCGACGACGGCGAGCGGCCGGGACGGCCGCCCCTGGCGTGCCTCCGCCGGGCCGCCCGCGTCCGCCGCCTCCACCAGCAGCCCGGACTCGATGAGCGGTTTGGTCAGCCGGGTGAGACTGCCCTGCGAGAGCCGCAGCCGACGGGCCAGCTCGGTGCGGGACAGCGGGCCGTGCACGAGGACCTCGATCGCCACGGAGCGTTCACCCGGGCTCAGCGGCAGCCAGCTGGTCATGAGGGCGGACCTTTCAGTTTCTTTTGATGAGGAAGTAACCAGGTCAGCCCATCATGGTCAAGCGCCCGATCAGTCGACGCGGACGCACCCTTGACGCGATGATTCTTCCGCAGCAAAAGTAAACCGCATGACGCTCTCCCCGTTTTCCCTCGGCATCGTCGGAGCCGGACAGTTCTCCGGCCAGTTCGCCACGCTGTTCCAGGCCCACCCCGGCGTCGGCGAGGTGTACGTCACCGACCTGCTGCCCGAACGCGCCGAGCAGCTCGCCGCCACCCAGGGCCTGGCGGGCACCTTCCCGTCGTTCGAGGCGATGCTGGAGTCGAACGCGGTCGACGCGGTCGCGATCTTCACCCAGCGCTGGACCCACGGCCCCCTGGTCCTGCAGGGACTGAACGCGGGCAAGCACGTGTACTCCGCGGTGCCGATGGCGATCACCACGGAGGAGATCGCGGCGATCATCGACGCGGTCAGGACTACCGGGCTGACCTACATGATGGGCGAGACCAGCCAGTACAACCCGGCCACGGTCCACGCCCGCAACCAGATCGCCGAGGGCGCCTTCGGCCGGCTCTTCTACGCCGAGGGCGACTACGTCCACGACATGGACCTCGGCTTCTACGAGGCGTACCGGTACAGCGGCGGCGAGAACTGGCAGGCGACCGCCAGCTATCCCCCGCTGCTGTACCCGACGCATTCGGTGGGCGGGGTGCTCGGGGCGTGGCGGACGCACGCCGTGAGCGTGTCGGCCATCGGGGTCGTCGACGAGCGCGGCGACGGTGTCTTCGACCGCGCGGTCAGCCAGTTCGACAACGACGTCTCCAACGCGACCGCGCTGTTCGAGGTCGCGGGCGGCGGATCGTTCCGTACGAACGAGTTCCGGCGGGTCGGCTACCCCTCGCACATCAGGGAGTCCCGTTTCCGCTTCTTCGGCACGGAGGCGAGCATGGAGCAGCTCGCGACGGTCGCCCTGTGGCAGGACAAGAACGGGGTGAAGGACATCAGCGAGCTGCTGGAGCCGAAGCCCACCCTGGCGCCGGACGACCCGTCGCTCCAGCACATCGCGCCGGAGCTGCGGGCCGCGTTCACGTCCGGTTCGGCGCCGGTGCACGACCGCGCCCGGCTGCCGCGGGCGTTCGACCAGCTGCACAACGGGCACGAGGGCAGCCATCACTTCCTGGTGGACGACTTCGTGACCGCGGTGAACACACGGTCGCTGCCGTCCGTGAACGCCTGGGTCGCGGCCCGCTACACCCTGCCGGGCATCGTCGCGCACGAGTCGGCGCGGCGGGGCGGGGTACGGCTGGAGATCCCGGACTTCGGGGACGCCCCGCTGGCGTGACGTCCCCGTTTCGCTGTGGGCCCGGGTGCCCGGAGCGGCTCAGGTGCCCGGCTTGCGGCCGTACACGTAGACGTCGTCGCCCTTCTTCAGCAACGACCAGTACTTCTTGGCGTCCTTCGTCGTCATGTTGACGCAGCCGTGCGAACCCGGCGGGTTCCACATGCTGAGCCCGACCGAGTGGAAGGCCTGGCCGCCGTCGAAGAACTGGCTGTAGGGCATCGGCACGTCGTAGATGCTCGAGACGTGGTCGATGTCCCGCCAGTAGATCTTCTTCAGGCCGGTGCGGGTCTCGTAGCCGTTGCGTCCGGTGCGTACGGGCACCGGGCCGTAGACGAGCTTCTTGCCGTCCTGGATCCAGGAGAGCTGGAGCGTGAGGTTCACACAGGCGATACGGCCCTTGTTCACCGGGCACTTGCCGGCCTTGTTGGGGTTCGTCCCGACGGCCTTCTGCTTGTTCATCAGGTCCATCACACCCCAGGTCACCGGCCCGGCGTAGCCGATGTTGGGCGTGATGCCGTGCTTGTTCTGGAAGGCCTGGATGGCCTTGCAGTCGGCGGCGGACTGCTTCCCGTCGACCGGACGGCCGAGGAACTTCTCCACCTGCTTCTGGTACGGCCCCGCCTTCGTGGTGCAGCTCGCCGCCTGCGCCGGTGGCGCCCCGAGCGCCAGCGTGAGCGGCGCGACCAGTCCCGTGACGCCGAGCACGACGACGCCCCGTCTGCGTATGTCCCCCATGAGAGGCCCTTCCCTGCTGTCGCTCGCGCGACGTCCTGCGGTCTCGGAGAGCTAGACAGACGGAACGGCTCGTCGGTTGTAGCGGCGGCCGGGCTGTGACCGAACGGTGAACTTCCCGGTCACGCGTCCGCACATCCGCGGGAGGGGCGTGGGGCGGCTCAGGCGTCCGTCGAGTCGCCCAGGGCGGCGCGGAAGCCGGTGTTGACGGCGGTGAGTCCGCCGTCGACGCACAGGGTGGTGCCCGTGATCCAGGCGGCGTCCCGGGAGGCGAGGAAGGCGACCGCGGCCGCGATGTCCTCGGGCTCGCCGACCCGGCCGAGCGGGTAGAGCGCGCGGACGGCGTCGAGTTCGGCGTCCCGGCCCTCCCAGGCCGAGGTGCGGACCGTGCCCGGCAACACCAGGTTCACCCGGACCCCCCGGGCCGCCGCGTGCCCGGCGAGGGTGCGGGTGAGGGAGCCGAGCCCGGCCTTGGCGGCGCTGTAGGCGTGGTTGCCGAAGTCCTGCAGGGCGTTGACGGAGCCGATGGAGACCACGGCGCCACGGCCGGATGCCGCGAGGTGCGGAAGGGCGGCGCGGCAGCAGCGGTGGGCGCCGGTGAGGGTGACGTCGAGGTCGCGGGCCCAGGTCTCGTCCGGCTCGTCCTCGAAGAGGGGTACGTCCGGGGTGCAGTGCGCCGCGCTGTTGACGAGCACCTCCAGCGAGCCGAAGCTCTCCACCGCCTTCGCCACGGCCGCCTCCACGGAGGCCCGGTCGGCCACGTCGCACGCGAACGCCCGTGCCTCCAGCCCCTGTTCACGCAGTCCGGCCGCGGTCTTCTCGGCCTCGGGCAGGTCCCGGTCGGTGAGCAGCACGCGCCCGCCCTCCTGCGCCAGCCGCCGCGCGACGGCCGCGCCGATGCCGCGTGCCGCGCCGGTGACGAGTACTCCGTGCCCGTGGAAGCGCTTGATGTCGGTCATGGAAGCGACGGTAGGGCCGCGACGATCACCACGACAGAGGGCACACGAGGACGCGTGAGCCGACGGAGCCCTGCGTCGGTCACCGGTAGCCGGTCACGTCCGCCGGCTTGCCCGCGTCCTGCACCTCGACGAGATAGCGCCACGCGTCGGGGCGGCTGCCGTCCAGGTCCGTGAAGCCGTACACCTGGGCGAGCCCGCCGCTGGAGAGGGACTGTCCGTTGAAGCGGGCCACGTCGGGGTCGGCGGCCAAGGCTGAGACGGCGCGGCCGACATAGCGCGGGGTCTCCGAGATCGCGAAGTGCGGGGTCCGGTCGAGGGCGTCGCGCCAGTTGTCCTCGCGCACCCCGTAGATGTCGAGCATCATCTCGGAGCGGAGCCAGCCGGGGGTGAGCGCGAGGGCGGTGACGCCGCGCGGGCCGAGTTCATGGCCGAGGGCGAAGGCCATGCGCAGGACCGCCGCCTTGGCGAGGTCGTAGAAGAAGTTCACCCGGTAGTGGTCGCGGTTGTAGGCGGCGGTGCCGTCGGTGACCTCGACGACCAGACCGACGGGCCGGCGCAGCAGCAGGGGCAGGGCGTGGTGGCTGGTGATCGCGTGGGTCTCGACGGCGAGCCGCAGCAGCCTCAGCCCCTTGTCGAGGTCGTGTTCCCACACCGGGGTGTCCCAGGCGAAGAGATGCTCGCCGCCCCAGATGTCGTTCACCAGGACGTCCAGACGGCCCTGTTCGTCCGCGATCCGGTCCACGAGCGTCCGCACGGCGGTGGGGTCGAGGTGGTCGGTGGGTACGGCGATGCCGTGGCCGCCGGCCGCGACGACGAGGTCGGCCGTGTCCTCGATGGTCTCGGGGCGGTCGTACTCCGAGCGGCGGTCCCGGGTGGTGCGTCCGGTGACGTAGACGGTGGCACCGGACGCGCCGAGCTCCACCGCGATCCCACGTCCCGCCCCCCGTGTCGCTCCCGCGACCAGTGCGACCTTGCCTTCCAGCGGACCCGGCATGTCCGGCCTCCCGTACCCGTACGACTGCTGTCGCTGTCCAGGGTGGCGGGAAAGCCGGACATCCTCTGTCACCTTTGGCGGCGGTTCGCCGTCCGGATCAGTGGCCGCGGGCGATCCACTCGTCGAGGTGCGGGGCTTCGTCGCCGATGGTGGTGGAGTCGCCGTGGCCGGTGAGGACCTTCGTCTCGGGCGGGAGGGTGAGCAGTTTGCCGCGGATCGAGTCGATGATCGTCGGGAAGTGGGAGTAGGAGCGCCCGGTGGCGCCCGGGCCGCCCTTGAAGAGGGTGTCGCCCGTGAAGACGGTGGCCAGGCCGGGGTCGTACAGGCAGACCGCGCCGGGCGCGTGGCCGGGGGTGTGCAGGACGGTCAGATGGAAGCCGGGTGCCTCGATGACCTGGCCGTCCTGCAGATGCGCGTCGGGGTCCCGGTCGGGGTGGGTCTGCTTCCACAGATCCAGGTCGTCGGGGTGCAGCCAGATGGTGGCTCCGGTGCGGTCGGCCAGGGCGGGCGCGGCGTCGATGTGGTCGTTGTGCGCGTGGGTGCACACGATCGCGGTCAGGCGCCGGTCGCCGACGGCCTCGGCGATGGCATCGGCGTCGTGGGCGGCGTCGATGACGATCACCTCGTGGTCGTCGCCGACGACCCACACGTTGTTCTCGACGTCCCAGGTGCCCCCGTCGAGGGTGAACTGACCGGAGGTGACGAGGCGTTCGATGCGGGCGGTCATCACAGCACCACCACCGAGCGCAGCACATCACCCTGGTGCATCCGCTCGAACGCCTTCTCCACCTCGTCGAGCTGGATGGTCTCGGTGACGAACGCGGCCAGGTCCAGGCGTCCTTGCAGATGCAGGTCGATCAGCATGGGGAAGTCCCGGGAGGGCAGGCAGTCACCGTACCAGGACGACTTGAGGGAGCCGCCGCGGCCGAAGACGTCCAGAAGCGGGAGTTCGAGCTTCATCTCCGGGGTGGGGACGCCGACCAGGACCACGGTGCCGGCGAGGTCGCGGGCGTAGAAGGCCTGCTTGTACGTCTCCGGGCGGCCGACCGCGTCGATGACGACGTCGGCGCCGAAGCCGCCGGTCAGCTCGCGGACCGCCTCGACCGGGTCGGTCTCCTTGGAGTTGATGGTGTGGGTGGCGCCCATCTTGCGGGCCGTCTGGAGTTTCCGGTCGTCGATGTCGATGGCGATGATCTTCGCCGCGCCCGCGAGGTTCGACCCGGCGATGGCCGCGTCACCGACGCCGCCGCAGCCGATGACGGCGACGGAGTCGCCGCGGCCGACGTTGCCCGTGTTGATCGCGGCGCCGATACCGGCCATCACACCGCAGCCGAGGAGACCCGCGACGGCAGGCGACGCGGCCGGGTCGACTTTGGTGCACTGCCCGGAGTGGACCAGCGTCTTCTCTGCGAACGCGCCGATCCCGAGGGCCGGGGAGAGTTCCGTGCCGTCGAGCAGCGTCATCTTCTGCTTCGCGTTGTGGGTGTTGAAGCAGTACCACGGCCGTCCACGCAGACAGGCCCGGCACTGCCCGCACACCGCACGCCAGTTGAGGATCACGAAGTCGCCGGGCTCGACATCGGTGACGCCCTCGCCGACGGACTCCACGATCCCCGCGGCCTCGTGGCCGAGCAGGAAGGGGAACTCGTCGGTGATGCCGCCCTGCTTGTAATGCAGATCGGTGTGGCAGACGCCGCAGGCCTGGACGCGTACGACCGCCTCTCCCGGCCCCGGATCCGGTACGACGATCGTCTCGACCCGTACGGGCTCGTCCTTGCCCGGTGCGATCACGCCGCGTACTTCCTGCGCCATGCCTGGCCCCTTCCTCGATGTGCCTGCGTACCGACCCTACGCGCGACTGATCGGTAACGGCTCGGAGCGCGACGAAGGCCGTGGATCTTTCGACCGCGGCCCACGCCCGTTCGGACGCGGCCTACGCCAGCGAAAGGAAGAGTTTCTCCAGACGGGCCTTCAGCTGCTGCGTGGTCTCGCCGTCCGCGTCCCTGCGGTCGACGTCCGTCAGACACTGCTGGAGTCCGGTCGCGATGATCGCGAATCCGGCCCGGTCCAGGGCACGGGAGGCCGCGGCGAGCTGGGTGACCACGTCCTCGCAGTCCCGGCCCTCCTCGATCATCTTGATCACACCGGAGATCTGCCCCTGCGCCCGGCGCAGCCGGTTCAGGACTGACCTGAGATCATCACCCTCGAACTGCAGCTCCACGACCACTCCTCCGTATACCCTCAGGGGTATCCTACCGGACGAACGGGGAGCACCGTGGGCGACGCAGCGACGGACAGGACCGGGCCGCCCGTGTGGCGGCTCCTTCTCGGCTATGTGCGGCCGCACCGGTGGGCCCTGCTGGCGGGCGCGCTGCTGTCCCTGGTCACCGGGGCGACCGGGCTGCTGCTGCCGCTGGTGGCGCGCGGTCTCATCGGCGATCTGGCGCACGACCGTTCCATCACCTGGCCGCTGCTCGCCATGGCAGGCCTCGTCGTCGCCAACGCGGCCGTGGGCGCGCTGGGTTCGTACGTCCTGCGGCGCACCGCCGAGTCGGTCGTGCTGGGCGCCCGGCGCGCCCTGTCGTCGTATCTGCTGCGGCTGCGGATCACCGCCGTGGACCGCAGCGAGCCGGGCGACCTGATGGCCCGGATCACCTCGGACACCACGCTGCTGCGCGAGGTCACCACGGACTCGCTGGTGGCCCTCGGCACGGGTGGCCTGACCCTCGTGGCCACCGTGGTGCTGATGGGCGTGGTCGACCCCGTGCTCCTCGGGGTCACCCTCGCGGTGATCGCCGGGGCGGGTACGGTGCTCGGCGCGATCGTGCCGCGCATCAACCGGGCCAGCAGGCGGGCGCAGGACGCGGTCGGTGTGATGGGAGCTTCGCTGGAGCGGATCCTCGGCGCGCTGCGCACGGTGAAGGCGTCCGGCGCCGAGCACCGGGAGGAGCGGACGCTGCACGAGGCCGCCGAGGAGTCGTGGCGGCAGAGCGTGAGCGCCGCCAAGTGGTCGGCGGCCGCGGGCAATACGGCCGGTCTCGCGATGCAGATCGCCTTCATCACCGTGCTCGCGGTGGGCGGGGCGCGGGTCGCGACCGGCGCGATCGACGTGGGCACGCTGGTGGCGTTCCTGCTGTACGTCTTCTATCTCATGTCGCCGATCCAGCAGGTCGTCGGCGCCGTCACCCAGTACCAGACGGGCGCCGCTGCGCTGGCCCGGATCCAGGAGGCGCTGCGACTGCCCGCCGAACCACCGGCCGGGCCCGCCCCGTTGCCCACCGCCGGCGCAGAACCCGCCACGCTCGCCTTCACGGACGTCCGCTTCCGGTACGCCGACGACCTGCCCTACGTCCACCACGGGGTCAGCTTCGACATACCGGCGCGGGGCATGACGGCGTTCGTCGGCCCCTCCGGCGCGGGCAAGACGACGGTGTTCTCGCTCATCGAGCGGTTCTACGACCCCGGCTCCGGCGTCATCACGCTCGACGGCTGCGCGCTGGCCGACTGGGACCTGCCGCGGCTGCGCTCGGCGATCGGGTACGTCGAGCAGGACGCCCCGGTCCTGTCGGGCTCGCTGCGCGACAACCTGCTGCTGGGCAACCCGGAGGCCGACGAGGACGCGGTGACGGAGGTACTGCGCACGACGCGCCTCGACGGACTGCTGGCCCGGCTGCCGCAGGGCCTGGACACCCTGGTCGGCCACCGCGGGACCAAGCTGTCGGGCGGCGAGCGCCAGCGCGTCGCCATCGCCCGCGCCCTGCTGCGCCGCCCCCGGCTGCTGCTCCTGGACGAGGCGACGTCCCAGTTGGACGCGGTGAACGAGGCGGCGCTGCGGGACACAGTCGCGGACGTCGCCCGCTCGACGACCGTCCTCGTGGTCGCGCACCGGCTCTCCACGGTGACGATGGCCGACCGGATCGTGGTCATGGACGCGGGCCGGGTGCGCGCGATGGGCACGCACCGGGAGCTGGTGGACGCCGATCCGCTGTACGCCGAGCTGGCCGCCACGCAGTTCCTGGCGACGGCGGGCTGACACCGGGGCGGGGCCGGGGCACGACGAAGGGCCGCCCGTTCCCGGACGGCCCTCGGCAGGATGCGACGCGGTGGTGCTCAGGACTGGACGGCCGGCAGCAGCTGGGTCACGGGCGCGGCCAGGTCGGTCACCTGGTGCAGCTGGTTCAGGTCGTTGAGCCGGCCCAGCCCCTGCAACTGCTCGGAGATCCGCGGGATCTCTCCCTGGCGCTCCACGGGGATGTCGCTAACGGCGAGCGAGTCGAGTGTGTCGATCGGGCTGATCTTCCCGGTCTCCTGCGCCCCCGCCGGGGCCGCGTTCGCCAGCGGTGCGGCGAGGCCGGTGACGCCCGCGGCGAGACCGACGGCGGCGACGATACGTCGTGTTGAGATCATGTCCTCAGCAACGCCGCCGGGGCCCGGCCGGACACGGGCGGGCGGCCCCGCTCACCCGTGAGGCGGACCCCCGGCTGGGCTTGCCGAGGCCGCCGGGCCGGGGGAGCCTCGTAGAAGAGGGGCCCCCTGGCGGCCCGCTCCCCATGGGCCGCGCCCTCTTGAGGAGGTCACCATGGGCACCGCGACAGGCTCCGCCTTCGACATCGAGACACTGCGCCGCGGGATAGAAGGGAACACCGGCAACACCCTTCTGTCGCTCTACGCCGACAACGCGGAGATCCGCATCATCGACCGCAACACCCAGCCGAGCCACCCGAAGATCCTGCGCGGGCGGCCGGAGATCGCGGCGATGCTGGACGACGTCTACAGCCGCGACATGACGCACAAGTTGGATCAGTGCATCGTGCAGGGCGACCGCGCCGCCTACAGCGAGTCCTGCGAGTACGCGGACGGCGTCCGGGTCCTCGCGGAGTCGATGATCACGCTGCGCGACGGGAAGATCGCCGAGCAGATCATGATCCAGGCATGGGACGAGTAGCGAGGAGGGCCGCGAGGGTCCAGGTTACCTCCCGGCTGACCTGGACCTTCTCGGCTCGCGCGGTACTGGGCCAGGCCCGCCGCGCCCACCACCGACCGGTTACGACGGCAGGCCGCCTGGCCTCCGCGGCCCTCATCCGCTCGCTCCTACGAGGCACACGCCCTCGGCCGCCACGTCCACGGGTGCTGCGCATACGGCACCGCCGATCGCGCTGAGCGGGGCGCGGCCGGCGGTACGACAGGACGTCTTGCGCCCGACGTGAGGAGGTGGAGCGGCAGTTCGTGGTGGCCGCACCCGCTTCACAATCCCGGTGACCACCCTGCCGGCCGCAGTATCCCGAGCAGTTGGCGGACCAGTTCGTCGACCGCCTCGTCCAGGGTCGCGTCCACCCACCCGGCGCTCCAGTCGTGGAGCAGGCCGTTGACGCTGCCGATGAAGGCCGTCGCGGCGAGGCGGTAGTCGCGCGGGGCCGCCTCCCCGCGGGCCACGGCGGCGCGGGCCTCCGCGCAGATCAGGTCGACCCAGCGGGAGCGGCGGGCCAGGCGCTGTTCCTCCAGGCGGGGGCTGACGCCGATGATCTCGCTGCATCGTCTCTGAGAGCGGCGCCGACCAGGTGACGGCGATGGACTTCGCGACCGGGCAGAAGGTCACGTCGGTCGCGGTGGGCGACCATCCGCAGCGCGTGCGGCTGGGTCACGTGCAGGACGACTGGACGGGGCCGAGCGGCAGTTGAAGTTCCCCTAGGACGCCGGTCTCCGGGGGCGGGGAACCCCCTGGAGACCGGCCCGCGTCCTCAACCGCCCACCCTGTTCGTCACGTTCAGCAGATACTCTTTCCGGTTCAGCGGGTTGTGGTCGGTGCGCGGGCGCTCGGGGACCGTGCCGCGGGTGACCGGCGCGTAGTGGTCGAAGGCGCTCTCCAGCTCGCCCTCGCCCCGCGTCAGCCCCGGCAGCCGCTGCTCCAGTTCGTGCACGTGGGCGGCCGGCACCGTGCCCTCCAGGAGGCACAGGACGTCGTGCGTCTGCGTCGTCCGCGGTACGGCGTCGAGGCGGGCCAGCACCGGCAGCAGGGCGCCCAGTGTGTCCGCCGGGGCCTCGAGGCGGAAGCGGTGCCGGGGCTCGTGGACCCGGGTGCCCGCGCGCCGCAGCGCCTCGATCAGGACGAGCGGGGTCAGCCCGCGGAAGTCGTAACCGGTGCTGGACATGCTCTTGTCGAAGCCCTGGTGGGCGTGGCTCTGCCGGGGCGAGTAGCCGGAGTGGGTCATGGTCACCGTGCAGTCCGTGACCCGCCAGCCGTGCAGCCCCTGGCCGAGCGCCTCGCGCACGGTGTCCTCGACGGCCTTGAAGAAGGCGTACGGCATCGAGCCCAGCTCGACCTCGAGCCGGAAGTCCACGCTGGAGCCGGCCGGCGCGGGATCGACGCGCAGGCCGACGGTCGCGAGGAACGGGTTGGCGTCCTTGTTGTTGAACTCGACGGCCGCGCCCGAGCCGACCGGACGCTCGATGCACAGGGGCGACGTCTCCCGGAAGGTGACGTGGAGGCCGTACTCGTCGGCGAGGGTGGCCTGGATGACCTCCTTCTGCACCTCGCCGTAGAGGGAGACGGAGGTCTCCTGGCGCACCTCGTCGTGGCGCACGTCGATCAGCGGGTCCTGTTCGGCGAGCTGGGTGAGCGCGACGTGCAGCGAGCGCCGGCCCACGCCGGGCCCGGGGACGACCACGGTCTCGAGCGTGGGCGGCGCGAAGTGGTGCTCGTACGCCGAGGCCGGTGCGCCGAGCGCGTCGCCGATCCTGATGCCGCCGAGGCCCCACACCTTGCCGATGCGGCCCGCGCCGACGCTCTCCTCGCGGACGTCCGTGCCGTGGTCGAAGACGCTGACCGCGGTGACCTTGCCCTCCTCGTGGCCGTCCCCGAACGGGATCCGGTCACGGGTGCGGAGGGTGCCGGAGAAGATCCGCGCATAGGCGACCTTCTCACCCGCGGGTCCCCGCTCGACCTTGAACACCGTGCCCGACAGGGGCCCACCGGGGTCCCCGGCCGCGGTGGGCAGCAGGCGCTCGATGCCGGTGATCAGCTCGGGCACGCCGGCGCCCGTGATCGCGGAGCCGAAGTAGACCGGGTGGACGAGGGCTCGCCGGGTCTGGGCGGTGAGGGCGGCGCGCAGCCGGTCGTGGGAGACGGTGTCCTCGACGTACGCGGCGAGCAGGTCGTCGTCGTGTTCGGCGAGGACGTCGAGCGCGGTCTGGGCAAGGCCCGGGACGAAGCGGGCGGCGCGGGTGCCGAGTCCGGCGGCGGCGCCCATCGGGACGAGCGCGGGGGTGAGGCGGCGGGCCATCGCCCGCAGGACGTCCTCGTCGCGCGCCCCGCGCCGGTCGATCTTGTTGACGAAGACGAGCGTGGGGATGCGGAGCCGCCGCAGCGTGCGCATGAGCACGCGGGTCTGCGCCTGGACGCCCTCCACGGCCGAGACGACCAGGACGGCTCCGTCGAGCACGCCGAGCACCCGCTCCACCTCGGCGATGAAATCGGGGTGGCCGGGGGTGTCGATGAGGTTGACGGTCACGCCGTCGAGCGGGAAGGAGACGACGGCGGACTTGATGGTGATGCCGCGCTGCCGTTCGAGGGCGAGGGTGTCGGTCGTGGTGCTTCCGGCGTCGACGCTGCCGACCTCGTCGATCACTCCGACGGAGTGCAGCAGCCGCTCGGTCAGGCTGGTCTTACCGGCGTCGACATGGGCGAGGATTCCGAGATTGAGCAGATGCACTGAGCGTGATGTCCTTCGGCATGGGTGGGATTCCTTCCTGGGTGGACATGCACGCAGCTCGCATCGGTGGTCCTTTCTCGGTGACGACTGATGCCGTCCCGGTGACGGCGGATCCCGTGAAGTGGAGCAGAAACCGGCACCCGGCGACAATGGATTAACGGTCAACAAAGCCGTGTCGCACCACTCGCCGTCGCCAGGGGCCGGTCATAGAGTGACCTTCATCACGCTCGGTCGCTGATCCCCCTCACGCACGCCCGTACGGTCTGGAGGGCACATGACCCACATCAAGGTGAACGTGGACGGCACGACGTACGAGGACGAAGTGGAACCCCGTCTGCTGCTCGCCCACTATCTGCGCGACCGCCTCGGTCTGACCGGCACCCCGATCGGCTGCGACACCTCGAACTGCGGTGCGTGCACGGTCGACCTCGACGGCGCGACCGTCAAGAGCTGCTCGGTCCTCGCCGTCCAGGCCGACGGCTCCGAGGTGACCACCGTCCAGGGACTGGCCAAGGACGGCGAGTGGACGGCGCTGCAGCGCGCGTTCCACGAACGGCACGCGCTCCAGTGCGGCTACTGCACCCCGGGCATGATCATGGCCGCGCGCGATCTGCTCCGCGAGAACCCGCAGCCGACCTCCTACGAGATCCGGCAGGCCCTGGAGGGCAACCTCTGCCGCTGCACCGGCTACCAGAACATCGTCCGCGCCGTCCTCGCCGCCTCCGGGCAGGAGGCTCCCGCGGTGGCCGAGGAGGTCACGGCATGACCGATCAGGCCGTCGAACGCGAGGTCGGACGCTCCCGGCTGCGCAAGGAGGACGCCCGGCTGATCACGGGCCAGACCAACTGGACCGACAACATCCAGGTCGCCGGACTGCTGCACCTGGCGATCCTGCGCAGCCCGATGGCCCACGCCCGGATCACGCGGGTGGATGTCTCGCCTGCTCTCGAACGCCCCGGTGTCGTCGCGGCGTTCAGCGGCGCCGACCTGGCCGACGGAATGGGCTCGCTGCCCTGCGCCTGGCCGGTGACCGAGGACATCGTGCTGCCCGACCACCCGCCGGTCGCGGTGGACGAGGTGCGCTACGCCGGCGACCCTGTCGCCGTGGTCGTGGCCCGGGACCGGTACGCGGCCGCCGACGCGCTGGAGTCGATCGAGGTCGACTACGAGCCGCTGCCCCCGGTCCTCGACCTGGAGGCCGCCCTCGCGGACGACGCCCCGCTGGTCCACTCCGACAAGGGCACCAACCGCAGCTACCTCTGGCCGCTGGCGGCCGGCGAGAGCTTCGACTCGGTGCGTGAGCGCGCCGAGGTGACGGTCAAGCGCCGCTACCACCAGCAGCGGCTGATCCCCAACGCCATGGAGCCGCGCGCGGTCGTCGTCACCCCGCTCGCCGCCTCCGGCGAGTACACCGTCTACTCGGCCACCCAGATCCCGCACATTCTGCGGATCATGCTGGCCATGGTCACCGGCGTCCCCGAGCACAAGCTCCGGGTGATCGCCCCGGACGTGGGCGGCGGCTTCGGCTCCAAGCTCCAGGTGTACGGCGAGGAGGCCCTGGCGCTCACCGTCGCGCGGAAGATCGGCCGCCCGGTGAAGTGGACCGAGTCCCGCTCCGAGGGCTACCTCGCCACCCACCACGGCCGCGGCATGATCCAGGACATCGAGGTCGCCGCGACCCGCGAGGGCAAGCTCCTCGGCCTCAAGGTGGACCTGATCGCCGACATGGGCGCCTATCTGATGCTCGTCACCCCGGGCATCCCGATCCTCGGCGCGTTCATGTACCCGGCGATCTACAAGATGGATGCGTACGAATTCAATTGCACCGGCGTCTTCACCACCCGCACCCCCACCGACGCCTACCGCGGCGCCGGGCGCCCCGAGGCGACGTTCGCCATCGAGCGGGTCATGGACGAACTGGCTGCCGAACTCGGCCTGGACCCCGTGGAGTTGCGCCGCCGGAACTGGATCCGGCACGAGGAGTTCCCGTTCACCTCGATCGCCGGGCTGACCTACGACAGCGGCAACTACGAGGCGGCGACCGAGAAGGCCCTCGCCCTGTTCGGGTACGACGACCTGCGCGCCGAGCAGCAGAAGCGCAACGAGCGCGGGGACGCCGTACGGCTCGGCATCGGCGTGTCGACGTACACCGAGATGTGCGGCCTGGCGCCGAGCCGGGTGCTGCGCGACCTCAGGTACGGGGCCGGCGGCTGGGAGGCGGCGAGCATCCGCATGCTGCCCACCGGCAAGGTCGAGGTCGTCACCGGCACCAGCCCGCACGGGCAGGGCCACGTGACCTGCTGGAGCCAGATCGCCGCGGACGTGCTGGGCGTGCCGTTCGAGGACGTCGAGGTGGTCCACGGCGACACCAAGGCGGCCCCGCAGGGCATGGACACCTACGGCTCGCGGTCGCTGGTCGTCGGCGGCGAGGCCGTGCACCGGGCCGCGCAGAAGGTGGTGGAGAAGGCGCGGAAGGTGGCCGCCCACCTGCTGGAGGCGAGCGAGCAGGACCTGGAGTTCACGAACGGCGTGTTCTCCGTGAAGGGCTCGCCCGAGGCGCGCAGGTCCATCCAGGAGATCGCGTTCGAGACGTTCTCCTCGCACGACCTGCCCGACGGCATGGAACCCACCATCAACGCGGAGACCCTGGTCGACCCGGAGAACTTCTCCTACCCGCACGGCACGCACCTGTGCGCGGTCGAGGTCGACACGGAGACCGGGCGGACGCGGATCAGGTCGTACGTCTGCGTCGACGACGTCGGCCGGGTCGTCAACCCGATGATCGTCGAGGGGCAGGTGCACGGCGGTCTGGCGCAGGGCATCGCGCAGGCGCTGTACGAGGAGGCCGTGTACGACGCCGAGGGCAACCTCGTCTCCGGCACGATGGCCGACTACCTCGTGCCGTCGGCGGCGGACCTGCCGGACTTCGTGACCGACCGGACCGAGACGCCCGCCGCGAACTCACTGGGCGTCAAGGGAGTCGGCGAGGCGGGCACGATCGCCTCGACCCCCGCCGTGGTGAACGCGGTCGTGGACGCGCTGCGCCCGCTGGGCGTGCACGACGTGCGGATGCCCTGTACGCCCGAGCGGGTCTGGCAGGCCGTGCGGTCCGCCGGCTCCGGCAAGGAGGCCTCGGCATGATCCCTCCCGCATTCGACTACGTCCGGCCCGCGAGCGTCGACGAGGCGGTCCGCGCCCTCGCCGACGCGGGCGAGGACGCGAAGGTGCTGGCCGGCGGGCAGAGCCTGCTGCCGCTGCTCAGGCTGCGGCTGGCCTTCCCCGAACTGGTCGTCGACGTCGGCCGGATCCCGGAGCTGCGCGGCGTCCGCGACGAGGGCGACGCACTTGTCATCGGCGCGCTGACCACGCACCACGACGTGATGCACGACCCGCTGGTGCGCCGGCACGCCGGCCTGCTGGCGGCCGCCACCGAGACCGTCGCCGATCCCGCCGTACGGCACCGCGGCACCCTCGGCGGCTCGCTCGCGCACGCCGACCCGGCCGGTGACCTGCCCGCGGTGGTGCTGACACTGGACGCCGAACTGGTCGCCGTCGGGCCGAACGGGCGGCGCACGATCCCGGCCCGCGAGTTCTTCGTCGACTACCTCCAGACCGTGCTGGCACCCGACGAACTGCTGGTGGAGGTGCGGGTGCCGAAGGCGGACGGCTGGGGCTTCCATTACGAGAAATTCCACCGGGTCGCCCAGGCCTGGCCGATCGTCGGCGTGGCCGCCCTGGTCCGGCGGGACAACGGGCACATCGCCGAGGCGCGCGTCGGGCTCAGCAACATGGGCAGCACACCGCTGCGGGCCACCGCGGCCGAGCAGGCGCTGGCCGGCGCGGGGGACCCGGACGCCGTGGCACGGGCCGCGGAGTCGGCGGCCGAGGGCACCCGGCCGTCGCAGGACCCGTCCGGCTCGCCCGAGTACCGGGCGCATCTGGCCCGGGTGCTGACGAAGCGGGCGGTCCTGACCGCCGCCGGAATGGGGTGAGCGCCGATCAAGGGCTTGGACGACCCGGAGCAGGTGCGGGCCCGCCTGGAGGAGACGGGGTACCTCGTCGACGAAGGGCTGGCCATCGCCTGCTTCCTGGCCCTGAGGCTGCACCGTCCGCTCTTCTGCGAGGGCGACGCGGGCGTGGGCAAGACCGCGCTCGCGACCGCCCTCGCCGAGGCGCTCGGCGCCCCGCTGATCCGGTTGCAGTGCCACGAGGGCATCGACGCCTCGCAGGCCCTGTACGACTGGGACTTCCCGCGCCAGCTGCTGCATCTGCGGGCCGCCGAGGCGGCCGGGGTGAAGGACGCGGAGCGGCTCGAGAGCGAGCTGTACGACCGCCGCTTCCTCATCGCCCGGCCGCTGCTGCGTGCCTTGCAGACACAGCCGGCGGTGCTGCTGGTCGACGAGATCGACCGGGCCGACGACGAGTTCGAGGCGTTCCTGCTCGAGCTGCTGTCGGAGTACTCGGTGACGATCCCGGAGCTGGGCACGCTGCGGGCCGAGGCGCCCCCCGTCGTCGTCCTCACCTCCAACCGGACCCGCGAGGTGCACGACGCGCTGAAGCGGCGGTGCCTGTACCACTGGTTCGACCATCCCTCCTTCGCCCGTGAACTCGCCATCGTGCGCAGCCGGCTGCCGCGGGTGTCGGCGCGGCTGGCGGAGCAGGTCACGGCCCTCGTCCAGGCACTGCGGGCGGCCGACCTGGTCAAGCCGCCCGGAGTGGCCGAGACGATCGACTGGGCGCAGGCCCTCGACACGCTGGGCGCGAACGAGGTGGACGCGGAGCTGGCGGTGGCGACACTGGGCTCGGTGCTGAAGTACCGCGAGGACACGGACCGGGCCCGGGGTCTCGACCTGGCCGCGGTGCTGGCCGCCCGGGGGGCGTGAGCGGCGTGACCGGAACGGACGACACGGCACGGAGGGACGGGCTCGCCCGTGCCGACGCGGTCCTGCTGGGGTTCGTGCGCGCGCTGCGAGCGGCCGGGGTCGAGGCGAGCACCGAGCGGGTGTACGCCTTTCTGCGCGCCGTGGACGTCCTGCGGCCGGAGCTGCGCGGTGACGTGTACTGGGCGGGACGGGCGACGCTGTGCGGCGGGCACGACGACCTGGAGCGCTACGAGCGGGTGTTCGCCGCCTACTTCGGGACGGCCGGCGAGCCCTCCCGGCGGCCGGCGGTCGCCGCTCCCCCGCCCCGGCTGCGGCTCGTCCTGCGGGACGCGCCGCCCGGCGCCCGCGCACCGGCCGACGACGAGCGGCCGGGGCCGCCGACGGCCACGCTCGCCAGCTCCGTCGAGGTGCTCAGACACCGGGACGTCGCCGGACTGGACGCCGCCGAACGGGCCCAGCTCAACCGGCTTCTCGCCGCGTTCGCGCTGCACGGGCAGACCCGGCGCTCGGCACGCCGGCGGCCGGCCCGGCGCGGGGACGTCGATCCGCGGCGTACCGTACGGGAGCTGCTGCGGCGCGGCGGGGAACCGGCCCGGCTTCTGCGGCACGCACGCGTGGAGCGGCCGCGCCGGGTCGTGCTGCTGGTGGACGTGAGCGGTTCGATGGCGCCGTACGCCGACGCGCTGCTGCGGTTCTCGCACGCGGCCGTACGCGGGGGCCGTACCGAGGTTTTCACGATCGGTACCCGGCTGACCCGGGTGACCCGCGAACTCTCGCACCGCGACCCCGACTTGGCGATGGCGGCGCTCGCCGCGGCCGTACCGGACTGGCGCGGCGGCACCCGGCTCGGCGAGCTGCTGCGCGAGTTCCTCAACCGCTGGGGGCAGCGCGGCATGGCGCGCGGCGCGGTCGTGGTGCTGCTGTCGGACGGCTGGGAGCGCGGCGACCCCGAGCTGCTGGGCGCGCAGATGCGCCGGCTGCACGGGCTGGCGCACCGGGTGATCTGGGCCAACCCGCGCAAGGCGCGACCGGGTTACGCGCCGGTGGCCGCGGGCATGGCGGCGGCGCTGCCGTACGTGGACGCGTTCGTCGCGGGGCACAGCCTGGCGGCGCTGGAGCGGCTCGCGGCGGTGGTGCGAGGGGCGGACGCGGCAGTCGCGGTCTCCCCGACGGAGATCACAGGTCTGGAAGGAGCGGATCGTGCGTGAGATGTTGCCGGCTCTGGAGCGCTGGTACGCGGCTGGTGCCCCCTTCGGGCTGGCCACGGTCGTCTCGGTCAGCCGCAGCGCGCCGCGCGGGCCCGGCGCGGCCATGGCGGTGGGGCCCGACGACGAGGTCATGGGGAGTGTGTCCGGGGGCTGCGTGGAGGGCGCGGTGTTCGAGCTCGCGCAGGAGGTGGTGGCGAGCGGCGAGGCCCGGCTGGAGACGTTCGGGTACAGCGACGAGGACGCGTTCGCGGTCGGCCTCACCTGCGGCGGCGAGATCACCCTGCTGGTACGGCCCGTGACGCCGCAGACCGACCCCGCGTTCGGCGCGGTCGCGGCCTCGGTCGCGGCGGGCGAGCCGGTCACCGTGGCCACGGTGGTGGACGGGCCCGCCCCGCGTGGGGCCACCTTCGCGGTGTGGCCGGGCAAGGTGTCGGGGACGCTCGGCACGACCGGTCTGGACGCGGCGGTCACCGCCGACGCGCGCGGCGAACTCGCCCTCGGCGCCACGGGGCTCAGGCACTACGGGCCGCACGGCGAGCGCCGCGAGGACGACGTCACCGTGTTCCTGCACTCCTTCGCCCCTCCCCCGCGGATGCTGGTGTTCGGCGCGATCGACTACGCGGCGGCCGTGGCCCGGATCGGTGACTTCCTCGGCTACCGGGTCACCGTGTGCGACGCCCGCCCGGTCTTCGCCACGCCGAAGCGTTTCCCGGCGGGTGTGGAGGTCGTCGTCGACTGGCCGCACCGCTATCTCGCGGGCACCGGAACCGACGAGCGCACGGTGATCTGCGTCCTCACCCACGACCCGAAGTTCGACGTGCCGTTGCTGGAGGAGGCGCTGCGCCGGCCGGCCGCGTACATCGGGGCGATGGGCAGCCGCCGTACCCACGACGAGCGCCGCAAGCGGCTGGCCGAGGCGGGTCTCACGGAGGGGGAGCTGGCCCGGTTGCGCTCACCGCTCGGGCTCGACCTCGGCGCCCGTACGCCCGAGGAGGTCGCCGTGTCCGTCGCCGGGGAGATCGTCGCCCTGCGCTGGGGCGGCAGCGGTACGCCCCTCACCGCGACCGCCGGGGCCATCCACCCGGCGGGCGTGTCCTGAGTACGAGGAGGAAGTCATGGAGCTGCACCACGAGTTCACCGTCCCCGTCCCGGTCGACGACGCCTGGCGCGCGCTCCTCGACATCGAACGGGTCGCGCCCTGTCTGCCCGGGGCGACGGTCGAGGACTACGACGGCAAGACGGTGACGGGTTCGGTGAAGGTCAAGGTCGGCCCGATCACCGTCACCTACAAGGGCACGGCCGTCTTCGAGGAGCAGGACGAGACGGCGCACCGGATGGTGCTCACCGCCAGCGGCCGCGAGACCCGCGGGCAGGGCACTGCCCGGGCGACCGTCACCGGCACGCTGAGCGAACGCGACGGCGGGACGGCGGTGTCGGTGCGGACGGACCTGACGGTGACCGGACGCCCGGCGCAGTTCGGCCGCGGGGTGATGGCCGAGGTCGGCGACCGCATCATCGGCCAGTTCGCGAGCTGCCTGGCCGAGCGCCTGAGCGAACCGGCAGTCCCGGCGGTCCCGGCGGTCGGCACGGAACCCCAGCCACCGGCGCCGCAGGAGGCCGAGGCCATCGACCTGTTCCGGACGGCCGGGGTACCGGTGGCCAAGCGGGCGGCGGTGGTGGTGGCCGCGGCGGCCGTACTGGTGCTGCTGGGCCGGGTACGCCGGCACAGGCGACTCGGCCACCCGCGAGCGCGGCGGTAGCGCGGGCCGTGGCGTCGGGCGGGGAGGCCGGACTCGGGTGCCGCCCGCCGGTGGCCGCCGCGCCGAGTGCGTCCGACGTCGAGTCCCGGCTCAGAGGTCGCTCTTGACCAGCGCGTGCAGGTGCTGGTCGTGCCAGCCGTCCTCGTGGAGCAGGGCGCCGCGCATGGTGCCCTCCAGGGTGTAGCCCGCCTTCTCCGCCACGCGGCAGGACGCGGGGTTGGCGGTCGAGTGGCACAGGCGCAGGCGGTGCAGGCCCAGGTCGTCGAGGGCCCAGCGGCTGAGCGCTCGGGTCGCCTCGACGACGATTCCGACGCCTCGGGCCGCGGGCAGGACCCAGTAGACGATCTCGGCGCTGCCGCCCGCGAGGTCCAGGTCGTTGCAGCCGATGAGCCCGAGGGCCTCGCCGCCCGGCCGTGCGACGGCCCAGACGGCGCCGGTCTCGGCCCGCCGGCGCTCGTGCATGCGCTCGATGCGCCGGACCGCCTCCGCGCGGTCGGCCACGGTGAAGAGGTTCCACCTGCGGATCGCCGGGTCCTGGCCCGCCGCGAGCAGCGCTCCCGCGTCGTCCGGGCTCCACGGGCGCAGCTCGAGGCCGCCCGGCAGGGCCAGGACGGGCTGGCCCGTGCCGGCCATCCGGCCTGCGGGGACGACGTCCGGTATGCCTGCGCTGGAGATCATCCCGGCATGCTGCCACAGGATCAGCGGCGCTGCGGCAGAGGGTGCAGCGTCACGTCCGTGAGCGCGCCGTCGGCCACGGCCGCCGTGAGGTACGTGCAGTGCGGCTCGCGGCGGCGGTCGGTCGCGGAGCCCGGGTTGAGGAGGCGCAGACCGGTGTCCGTGACGGTGTCCCAGGGGATGTGGCTGTGGCCGAAGACCAGGACGTCGAGGTCGGGGAAGCGGGCGGCGCAGCGGGCCTCGCGACCGGGGGCGGGCCCGGTCTCGTGGACGACGCCGAAGCGCAGACCGCCCAGTTCGGCGCGGGCCACCTCGGGGAGGCGGGCGCGCAGACCGGGACCGTCGTTGTTGCCGTACACCGCGATCAGCCGCCGGCTGCGCTGCGCCAGCAGGTCGAGGGTGGCCGTGTCCACCCAGTCGCCGGCGTGGAACACCACGTCGGCGTGCGGGAGCCGGGCGAGGAGCTCGGCGGGCAGCTCCTTGGCCCGCTGGGGTACGTGGGTGTCGGACATCATCAGCAGACGCACACGGACAGCCTAGGGCGGGGCGGGTCACGGCGCGGGGCCGGCCGAGATTAGTCAGTCTTGACTGGACAGGTTGAACTGACGGTTTTACGGTGGCGGCATGGACGAGATCTCCGGCTCCGCCGCGCGTGCGGCCCGCGATCTGCGGGTCGTGTTCAGCCGCCTGCGGCGCCGCATCAGGGAGGTCTCGCAGGACGCGGACCTCACTCCGTCCCAGGAGTCGGCGCTCACCCTGGTCGGCAAGCACGGTGCCGCCACGGCCAGTGCCCTGGCCGCCGCCGAGGGCGTACGACCGCAGTCCATGGCCACCACGCTCGCCGCCCTCAACCAGCACGGCCTCATCCGCCGCACCCCCGACCCCGACGACGGTCGCCGCCAGCTGGTCACCCTGACCGAGGCCGGCCAGGCTCGCGTGGCGGGCAACCGGCAGGCACGCGAGGAGTGGCTGGCCCGCGCCTTCCAGGACCGGTTCACGGAGGACGAGCGCGCCACGGTCCTGACCGCGCTGGAGCTGATGGAACGGCTGTCGCAGCAGTGACACCGAGCCCGGTGAAGCGTCCCGGACGGGACGCGCGGCCCTCCCCCACGGCCTTCGACCGGCGGCTCATCGCGCCGATGGCCCTGGGCTCGGTACTGAACCCGATCGACTCCTCGGTGATCGCCGTGGCCCTGCTCGGGCGGCTCGTGGACAGGTACGGGCCGCGCAGGCTGTACCTCGCCGGTACGGCCCTGGTGGGCGTCGCGGCCGCCGCCACGGCGGCGTTCTTCCCGCACCACGCCGACACGGCCGGGCTGCACGGTCCGGCCCTCTTCCTTGTCGCAGGATCGGCCCTGCCGCCGGCGACGACCCTCGTGGACCGGTCCCCCGGTTCCCTCACGCCCCGGGGAACCACCCGGACCATCGCCCGAGCCCCGGCTCGCAGTACCTCCCCGAACACCCCCGGAAAGGCCTGAACCCCCATGGCGCTCACCGCCCTCGACCCCCGTACCGCCCTCGTCGTGATCGACCTCCAGCGCGGCATCGCCGGCGCACCCACCCAGCCGTACAGCGGCGCCGAGGTGGTGGCACGTTCCGTGGAGCTCGCCGACGCCTTCCGGGCCCGGGACCTGCCCGTGGTCCTGGTCCGGGTGTCCTTCGCCCCCGACTGGGCGGACCGGGTCCCCGGCCGCACCGAGCACCAGGGTGGTGGCGGCTCCTACCCGGAGGGCTGGGACACGATCGTCGACGAGCTGTCCGGCCACCCCGGCGACGTCCACGTCACCAAGCACAACTGGGGCGCCTTCCACGGCACCGACCTCGATGTGCAGCTGCGCCGCCGGGGCGTCACGCAGATCGTGCTGACCGGCATCGCCACCAGCATCGGCGTCGAGTCCACCGCCCGTGCCGCGTACGAACACGGCTACCACGTCACCGTCGCCACCGACGCGGTCGCCGACATGGCACCGGAGACGCACGCCAACAGCGTCGAGCGGATCTTCCCGCGGCTCGGCGAGACCGGTACGACGGCGGAGGTCCTCGAGCTCCTCGCCAAGACCCACTCCTGACCCCGGGCCCGGTCCCTTCCGGGGGTGGATGTTCATCCTTACGAGGGTGGGCGTTAGCACTCAGAAGGGACCGCGTTAGCATTCGGCCCACGCACACCGCGTCACCGCGACGACGGACAGCGGACTAAGGGGGCTGGAAAGCCGGATGCCGGTCAAAGTCAGCGTCATCGTCCCCGTGTACAACCCGGGGCCGTACATCGAGGACTGCATCGCCTCGCTGCTGCGGCAGTCACTGCCCCCCGACGAGTTCGAGGTGGTCTTCGTCGACGACGGCTCCACGGACGCGACCCCGGCCCGGCTGGACGAACTAGCCGCCGAGCACCCGCACGTCCGGGTGATCCACCAGCCGAACTCCGGCTGGTCGGGCAAGCCGCGCAACGTCGGGATCGCCGAGTCCAGGGGCGAGTTCGTGATGTTCGTCGACAACGACGACTACCTCGGCGACGAGGCCCTGGAGCGGATGTACGAGTACGGCGTGGCGAACAAGGCCGACGTGATCGTCGGCAAGATGGCCGGCAAGGGCCGTCCCGTGCCGGTGGAGCTGTTCCGCCGCAATCACCCGCACGCCACCGTCGCGAACGCCCCGCTGATCGACAGCCTCACCCCGCACAAGATGGTCCGGCGCTCCTTCCTGGACCGCACCGGCCTGCGCTTCCCCGAAGGCCGGCGCCGCCTGGAGGACCACGTCTTCGTCAGCGAGGCGTACCTGCGCGCGGACAACGTCTCGGTGCTCAGCGACTACGTCTGCTACTACCACGTCAAGCGGGACGACGCCTCGAACGCGGGCTTCCAGCGCTTCGACCCGGTCGGCTACTTCAAGAACCTCCGCGAGGCCCTGGCCGTCGTCGAGCGGTACACCGAGCCGGGCCCGCTGCGCGACCGGCTGCTGCGCCGCTGGCTGCGCGTCGAGATCGTCGACCGGATGAGCGGCCGCCGGCTGCTGGCCCTGCCCGACGACTACCGGCGCGAACTGTTCCAGGAGACGCACGCAGTGGTCGTCGAGCGCTTCGGCCCCGGCGTCGCGCCCGGCCTGCGCCCGGGACAGCGCATCGTCGCCGCCCTGATCAGGGACGACCGGTACGACGACCTCGTCGCCTACGCCGAGTACGAGGCCGGAGTCGGCCCGAAGGCGGCACCGACCGGGGCCGAGTGGGGCGACGGCACGCTGCATGTCGGCTTCACCACCGAGTTCAAGGCCGGCGGCCGGCCGCTCACCTTCCCGGCGGACGGCGGCGCCGAGCCCTCCGACACCGCGCCCGCCGACCTCGACGAGGCGATCGCCCGCCTGGGCACGGCGGCCGTCAACGGCTTCGAGAAGGCGACCGTCGACCTGATCCTGCGCGACCGCGCCAGCGCCGCCTCCTTCTTCCAGAAGGTCCAGGTCACCCGCGAGCGGATCCCCGCCGACGACGGCCGGGTCCGCCTCGTGCTGCACGCCGAGGCGACAGTCGACCCCGGCACCGCCGCGGGCGGCGCCCCGCTGTACGGCGGCCTGTGGGACCTGTACGTCCGGGTCGGCCTCGGCACCTGGACCAAGGAGTGCCGTCTCGGCCCCGTCCCGCGACAGGGCGGGCCGACACCGCCCGCCGGGATCGTCGTGGGCCGTGTGGTGCTGCCGTACCGGACGAAGCAGCACGACAACCTCTCCCTGGACGTCGACAGGGCGAGCAAGTCCCTCGGCCTCGGCCGGCTCACGGTGGAGGACGCCACGATGTCCGACACCGAGTGGCTGAACCTCGCGCTGCCGGTGTACGTCCCGGATCGCACCGACGTCCTGGTGCGGCTGACCAGCACCGGCTCGGGCCGGTCCCTGCGGCAGACCGGGACGCTCACGCCCGCCCACGCGGCCGGTTCGCTGCTGGAGGCGCGGCTGCCCCTGCGCGACATGCGGGGCGCGACCTGGCGGCTGGAGGTGTGTCTGGCCCCGGAGGACGGCACGCCCCGCTTCCTGCGCCTGCCGCTCGTCGCGCGCGTGGGCCGCAGCGGCGGCGTCCGCCTCTCCCGGCCCACGCCGCCCGGCCTGCTGCGGCGGGTGGTGCGCAAGGCCCGGCACGTGCTGGGCGGCGCGCTGCGCGGGACGACGGACCGAGCCACGACACAGGAGGCCTGAGGCCGTGCGCGCACTGGAGATCCCCGACGCCTGGGTGCTCGAGCCCAAGGTGTTCCCGGACGAACGCGGCAGCTTCCACGAGTGGTACCGGGGTGAGGAGTTCAAGGAGGCCACGGGCTACGACCTGGACCTGGCCCAGGCCAACTGCTCAGTGTCCCGGCGCGGTGTCGTGCGCGGGATCCATTTCGCCGATGTGCCGCCCGGCCAGGCCAAGTACGTGACATGTGTGCGCGGGGCCGTGCTGGACGTCGTCGTGGACATCCGCGTCGGGTCACCCGCCTTCGGCCGGTGGGAGGCCGTGCGGCTCGACGACGACGCCCACCACGCCGTGTTCCTCGCGGAGGGCCTCGGGCACGCGTTCATGGCGCTCACCGACGACGCGACGGTGGTCTACCTGTGCTCGACCGGGTATGCACCGCGCCGCGAGCACGGGCTGAACCCGTTCGACCCGGACCTGGGCATCGCCTGGCCCGAGGGCATCGAGCCGGTGCTGTCCGACAAGGACGTCGAGGCGCCCTCGCTCGCCGAGGCGGAGCGGTCCGGGCTGCTTCCCAGCTACGCGGACTGCTCCGCCCACTACGAGCGGCTGCGCGGGCGGTAGATCAGCGGTTCGTGCCGAACTGCTCCAGCGCCCGGCGCAGGGGCTCCCAGCCGCGGGCGCGCTTGGTGCCGCGGTTGCGGGACGTCTCGAGTGCCTTCCAGAAGCCCGCGGACAGCAGGTCCTCGGCCTTCACGGCCGTGGTCCGCTCCAGGATCGACTCGGGCACCTTCTGCGGGTCGGGGACCTCGAACTCCGCGATGATCTCGTCGTACTTGTCCTGGAGCACCGTGTTGTCCGGGTCGGCGCCGAAGACCAGGAGCTGGCCGGTGGGCGCGGTGTCGACCAGGACCGTCACCAGATCGGGGCGGTGGCGGTTGAGGATCTCGACGAGCTTGTAGACGTCCCCGGTCCAGGCGTTGGTGTGCCGGTCACGGGCGGCCTCGTCCACGTTGCGCGGCAGCATGTCGTCGAAGACGATCACGCCGGCCCAGTCCGAGTACTTCTCGACGTTGATGAAGTCGCGCAGCGCGTACTCGAACAGGTGCATCCCGTCGATGAACGACAGGTCGAGCGTGGTGCGCTTCCAGTAGCCGAACGGGCTGCGGTTGCGCGCCAGCTGGCGCAGCGGATGACGGCCGCCCCTCAGGTGCGCGAGGGGGTTCTCGCGGGCGAAGAAGTCGTCGCTGGTCGCCTTCGCGAGGTGCACGTCGCAGCGGATCTCCGTGACCACCTTGAACGCGGGATCGATCGCGATGCTGGGCACCCGGGACAGCGTCAGGCTGCGGCCGTCGTTGACGCCGATCTCCAGGTAGTTGCGGTTCGCGGTCACCTTGTGGAGTTCCCGCAGGAACTCGTGCCGTTTCACTGAGACATCTCCTTGCGGATGTGGGGCAGTGCTTCGTGCAGGGCGGATCGCCAGTCCCTCAGGGGTGCCAGGCCGAGCTCCCGCCAGCGGGCGTGCCCGAGGGCGCTGTAGGCGGGGCGCGGCGCGGGCCGGGGGAAGGAGCGGCTGTCGGTGGGGCGCACCCGGTGCGGGTTCGCGTCCACGAGCAGGAACACCTCGCGGGCCAGTTGGTGCCAGGTGGCCTCGCCGGAACTGGTGGCGTGGAAGACGCCGTGCGCTGAGGGCTTCGTGCCGAGGTCCGCGATCCGGGCCGCGACGTCCGCGCTCCAGGTGGGCTGGCCGCGCTGGTCGTCGACGACGTCGAGGGTGTCGCGGCGGGCTTCGAGTTCGAGCATCGTACGGACGAAGCTGCGGCCGTGGGCGCCGTACAGCCAGGCCGTGCGCAGGATCACGCTCGCGCCCGGGAGTTCCTCCGACACGGCCTGTTCGCCCGCGAGTTTGGTGCGGCCGTAGGCGGTGCGCGGGGCCGTGGGGTGGTCCTCCGGGTACGGGGTGGTTCTGGTCCCGCCGTCGAAGACGTAGTCGGTGGAGACGTGGATCAGGCGCGCGCCGTTCCGGGCGCAGGCACGGGCGAGCAGCCGCGGGCCGTCGCCGTTGATCGCGAGCGCCCGTTCCTCGTCGCTCTCGGCGTCGTCGACGGCCGTGTACGCGGCGCAGTTGACGACCACGTCGGGCCGGTGCTCCTCGAACGCCCGCCGTACGGACCCGGGTCGCGTGATGTCGAGCGCGGCCCGGTCCAGGCCGGTCACCTCCTCGCCGCGCCGGCGCAGTTCCTCGACGGTGTCCTGGCCGAGCATGCCGCCCGCGCCGGTGACCAGCCACCTCATCGCGCCTCCCGCTGCTTGAGCGGCTCCCACCAGTCGCGGTGCTCGCGGTACCAGGCGACGGTGCCGGCGAGGCCGGTGGCGAAGTCGCGGCGGGGACGGTAGCCGAGTTCGTCGCGCGCCTTGCTCCAGTCGACGCTGTAGCGCAGGTCGTGGCCCTTGCGGTCGGTGACGTACTCGACGCGGTCCCAGTCCGCACCGCAGGCCCCGAGGAGCAGGCCGGTGAGGTCCTTGTTGCTGAGCTCGGTGCCGCCGCCGATGTTGTAGACCTCGCCGGGACGGCCCTTCGTACGGACCAGGTCGATGCCGTGGCAGTGGTCGTCGACGTGCAGCCAGTCGCGGACGTTGCGTCCGTCGCCGTACAGCGGGACCTTGCGGCCGTCCAGGAGGTTGCTGACGAAGAGCGGGATCACCTTCTCGGGGAACTGGTGCGGCCCGTAGTTGTTGGAGCAGCGGGTGACGCGCACGTCCAGGCCGTGGGTGCGGTGGTACGCGAGGGCCAGGAGGTCGGAGGAGGCCTTGGAGGCGGAGTACGGCGAGTTCGGGGCCAGCGGGTGAGTCTCCGGCCAGGACCCGGAGTCGATGGAGCCGTACACCTCGTCGGTGGAGACGTGCACGAACGGACCGACGCCGTGCCGCAGGGCCGCGTCCAGGAGGGTCTGGGTGCCGACCACGTTGGTGAGCACGAACTCCCCTGCCCCGTCGATCGACCGGTCGACGTGCGACTCGGCGGCGAAGTGCACGACCTGGTCGGCCTCGGCCATGAGCTTGTCGACCAGGCTGGCGTCGCATATGTCGCCCTGGACGAACTCCAGGCGGGGATGGCTCGCGGGCAGGTTCGTGAGCGTGCCCGCGTAGGTGAGTTTGTCGAGGACCGTGATGTGCGGCGCGTCCGGGCCGTCGTCGGCCAGGAGCGCGCGGACGTACGTCGAGCCGATGAACCCGGCGGCGCCGGTGACGAGGAGATTCATGAACGGATCTGCACCTTGCTGTGGTCTCCGAGGACGAGGCGGTGGGCACTGGGCACTCCGGGCGCCGGGGTCACCTCGACATGCCGGCCGATCAGCGAGGACTCGATCCGGCCCACCCCGTCGATGGAGGAGTCCCGCAGCACGATGGAGAACTCCAGTTCGCTGTCCGTGATCCGGCAGTTCTCCGCGACCGAGGTGAAGGGGCCGACGTAGGAGTCGCTGACGACGGTTCCCGCGCCGATGACGACCGGGCCGACGATCCGGGAGTTCGTGATCCGCGCCCCTTCCTCGACGACCACCCGGCCCACGGTCTCGGACGCCTCGTCGACCTCGCCGTCGATACGCCGCTCCATGCTCTCCAGCACGGTGCGGTTGACCTCCAGCATGTCGCGGACGTTGCCGGTGTCCTTCCAGTAGCCCCGGACGACCGTGGAGCGGACATCGGCGCGGGCGTCTATGAGGTGCTGGATCGCGTGGGTGATCTCCAACTCGCCCCGCCAGGACGGCTTGATCGCCCGTACCGCCTCGTGGATCGCGGGAGTGAACAGATAGACGCCGACGAGCGCGAGGTCGCTCTTGGGATGTTCCGGCTTCTCCTCCAGGCCCACCACCTGCCCGGACGGGCCGAGTTCGGCGACGCCGAACGAGCGGGGGTCGGGGACGCGGGTGAGCAGGATCTGGGCGTCGGGACGGGTGGTGCGGAACGCGTCGACGACGTCGTTGATGCCGCCCACGATGAAGTTGTCCCCGAGGTACATCACGAAGTCGTCGTCCCCGAGGAAGTCCCGCGCGATCAGCACCGCGTGGGCCAGGCCCAGGGGACGCTCCTGGGGTATGTAGGTCACCTCCAGGCCGAACTTCGCCCCGTCGCCGACCGCCTCCTCTATCTCGGCCGCGGTGTCGCCGACGATCATCCCGACGTCGGTGATCCCGGCCGCGGCGATGGACTCCAGCCCGTAGAACAGCACGGGCTTGTTGGCCACCGGCACGAGCTGTTTCGCCGACGTGTGCGTGATCGGCCGCAGGCGGGTGCCGGCACCGCCGGAGAGCACGAGTGCCTTCATCTGCCACACCTTATCGGCGATCGTCCGAATGGAAACCTTTCTTTGTCCCGCCGATCGGTTACGACAGTACGTCCCGGGCCCTAAGGGCAGCTGGCCGGGGGGTGTCAGTTCCCGGCCTCCTCCGGGTTCTCCGGGGACTTCCCGGCCACCCGGGCCAGCTCGGCATCCACCTCGGCCAGGGAACGGCCCTCGTCGCGGGCGTACTCGCTCACCGCGGTCTGCAGGTCCCGGTCCAGGTCGCGCCAGGCCCGCAGGGCCGTCTCGTAGGTCTCGCGCTGGGTACCGGTCAACTGGCCCTCGGCCGGGGGACCGTAGGTTTCCCGCAGTTCCAGGACCTGGGCGTGGGCCGCGTCCGCCGCGTGCTGCTTGGCCACGAGCTCTTCGATGGTGTGTGACACGTCAATGAACCCTAGGCACGGCGGGCCGCCGCAGCCCCCACGACCTGCCGGGGGCAGTGTCCCGCGCACCCGAGTGGCCGTCAGCCGTCGAGCACGACGTCGGCCCACACCTGCTTGCCGCCGCCGACCGGCACCGTCCCCCACGCCGCCGACATGGCGTCCACGAGGAGGATGCCGCGGCCGCCGGTGGCCTCCCAGCCGATGCTGGTCGGCTTGATGGGCGAACGGGGCGAGGAGTCGGCGACGGCCACCCGGAAACGGTGGTTGACGAGGGTCAGGTCGAGACGGACCTGACCGTCGGTGTGCACGAGGGCGTTGGTGACCAGTTCGGAGACGACGAGCTGGACGGCGTCCAGGTGGTCCTGGGGCACGCCCCAGGAGCGCAGGGTACGGCGGGTGAAGCGGCGGGCGTGCCGGACGGCCTCCGGGACCCGCCACACCGTCCAGCTCTCGCGCAGCGGGCGTACGGCCATGCCGTCGTAGCGCATCAGGAGCAGGGCCACGTCGTCGCCGCGGTGGGCGCCGCCGAGCAGGGCGTCGGCGACCAGGTCGAGATGGGCCGGGTCGGCGACGGCGAGGTCACGGGCGAGCCGGTCGAGCCCCTCGTCGATGTCGGACTCGGCGGACTCCACCAGGCCGTCCGTGGTCAGCGCGAGCACCGTGCCGGGCTGCAGGCGCAGCGGGGTCATGGGGAACGCCGCCTGCAGGACCACCCCGAGCGGCGGGCCGCCCTCGGTCTCGACGATCTCGGTGCTGCCGTCCGGGTGGCGCAGGACCGGCGGCGGATGGCCGGCGCGCACGCACCAGGCGGCGCCCTCCTCCATGTCGACGTCGACGTAGCAGCAGGTGGCGAAGAGGTCCGTCTCCATCTCCATCAGGAGGCGGTTGGCGTGCGAGACGACCACGTCGGGCGGGTGTCCCTCGGCAGCGTAGGCGCGCAGGGCGGTGCGCATCTGGCCCATCAGCGTGGCGGCACCGGCGTTGTGGCCCTGGACGTCGCCGATGACGAGGGCCACGTGGTTGTCGGTCAGCGGGATCACGTCGTACCAGTCGCCGCCGACCTCGAGCCCGGCGATGGTGGGCAGATAGCGGGCGACGGCGACAGCGCCCGGCAGTCGTGGCAGGCGACGGGGCAGGAGGGTGCGCTGGAGCATGCCGACGAGTTCGTGCTCGGCGTCGAAGGCGTGGGCGCGCACCAGGGCCTGGCCGGCGAGGCCCGCGGACGCGGTGAGCAGGGCGCGCTCGTCGGGGCCGAATTCGTGCGGGCTGTCCCAGCCGATGAGGCAGGCGCCCGCCATGCGGCCGCCGGCGGGCAGCGGCAGGACGGCGAGTCCACCGGGGCCGACCTCGGCGAGGGCGGGTTCGAGGGTGGTTCCGGCGGGCCAGATCTGGGCGCGGCCCTCGCGCAGGGCGGCGGCGAGGGTGGGCATGGCCCGCACCGGCGCGTCGGGCCACTCGGTGCGCCACTCGGTGCGCCACAGCTCGGGCCAGGACTCGGGTTCGGGCGGGTCGAGGACGGTGACGACGAGGCGGTCGTTCTCCAGCTCGGCGAGGGCGATCCGGTCGGCCTGGAGCGGCTTGCGCAGGGCCGTCACGACGGCGTGGCCGACGTCCTTGACGCTGCCCGCGGTGGCGAGCGCGGCGGCCAGGCGCTGGACCCGGGCCACGTCGGTGACGTCGGAGCGCAGGGTGGAGGCGTCCGCGACGGTGCCGACGAGCCGGGCCGGGCGGCCCTCGCCGCCGGGCAGCAGCCGGCCGCGCAGCCGCAGCCACTTCGGCGGGCCGGAGGCCTGCAGGATGCGGAACTCCAGTTCGCGGTCGCCGATGGTCATGTGGTCGGCCTCGACCACGGACATCAGCGCGGGCAGGTCCTCGGGGACGGTCCGGCCGAGCAGGCTCTCGACCTTGCCGTCGAACTCGTCCCGGCCGATGCCGAACAGCGCCAGGATCTCGTTTCCGACCTCCACGTGCCCGGTGTCCATGGCCAGGCTGAAGGCGTCGGCGGGCAGCTCGCCCGTGTCGGCGGCGCCGGCCGGGGCGCGGTGGCCGACGGCCTCGGCGATGAGGGCGAGGCAGCCGCGGTCCTCGGTGTCGAAGCCGCCGGCGGCGTCGGTCACGGCGACGAGGCAGCCGCCGCCGGCGTGCATCGGAAGGACGGCGACGGAGAAGTCCACGGACGGGGTGCGGCGTGCCTCGGAGCAGCCGGCCAGGTCCTCGGGGCCGAGCCAGACCGGGCGGCCGGTGCGGTGCGCCTCGACGAGCGGGGAGCGGCCCGACAGGGGATAGGTGTCGCGCAGTCCGTAGAGCGTGAGCGGGAGACCGGCCGACTCGATCAGGCACAGGAGCGTGCCGTCGTCGCCCGGGGTGTACACGCCCGCGAAGGCGGCACCGGCGAAGACGAGTGCCTGTTCGAGGACGCGGCGCAGCCGTGCGGGTGAGTACGGGTCGGCGCCGAGCGTTTCCAGGACGACTTCGGCACGCTCCGTTCGCGTTCTGCGTACCGCTGCGCCCTCTCCGACCACGTTCGCCATTACAGCGCTTATGAGGCGCCTGCGCAGCCCCTGTGACCGTTCCGTGGAGCTCCCGAAGCCGCGGCGACACCCGGATGCTCGAAACCCACCGAACATGACGTCGTGGCCGCGTTTCGTGGGGTGGCCGTGGGACGAGGGTGACGGTTCGGCGCCAGGGCCGGGTTGTGTGCACGGCGGGACTGCGGTGCGCGGGCGGCCGGGGCGGGAGAGGGGTGGATGGCCGGGGCCCTCCGGGCACGCCGTACGCCCGGGCCCGCACCTGTGACCGCGGGCCTCCGGGCCGCTCGCCACACGCCGCACTCCACACACGACCCCCCGGATCAGGGTGCCCTGCCGGTCCCGCCGTAAGCCACACGGGGTAACGGCGGCGCATTCCGCGCCGGGGTGCCCGACCGCGTGCGCCCCGACGTCTCCCGCGCACCGGCACGTGTCAGCGTCATGTGCTCGCCGTGCGCCGGGCCGCGTCAGGGAGGAGCCTTGTCCCCTGGGGGCGACCCGCGGCGCTGCTAGGAGGTGGTCGCCGTGTCCAACGGGCATATCCACGCGCAGGCGGCGGCCAAGTCGCGTGTCGGCCGGCCGCTGCTGTCGCTGTCGCTGGCCGCGATGATGGAGGAGGTCCACGCACACTCCGGCGCTGTGTATCTGCTGACGCCCGGCGAGCCGGTGCTGGAGATGGCGGTGATGGCCGGGCTGCCCCGGGCGTTCGCGGCGCCGTGGGAGCGGGTGGGGCTGAGCGCGCCGGTCCCGGTCGCGGAGGCACTGCGCGAGCGGCGGCTGGTCTGGGTGGGCGGCGAGGAGGAGATGGCGCGCCGCTATCCGCGTATCGCGGTCGTCCTGCCGTACCCCTTCGCGCTGGCCGCGCTGCCCGTGGCCACGGCGACCACCCGGTTCGGCGCGGTCTTCGTGACCTGGCCCGCCTCGCACCCGCCGGAGCTGTCCGACCGGGAGCGGGACCATCTGACGGCGGCCTGCGACCAGCTCGCGCTGCGGCTCGAGCGCTCGGTGGAGGGCGGCCACCCGCTGCGCCACGAACCCGATCTGACGATCCGGCTCACGTCGGACGTCGCGGACGCGTTCGGGACGGTGGAGGCGGCCCGGTTGGTGGCCCGGCTGCCGTACGGGCTGGTCTCGCTGGACCTGCACGGCCGGGTCGGCTTCGCCAACGAGGCCGCGGCCGCGCTGCTCGGCAGGCCGGCCGGTGAACTGCTCGGCACCCAGTTGTGGGCGTCGGTGCCGTGGCTGAACGACCCGATGTACGAGGACCGCTACCGGGCCGCGCTGATCAGCCAGCAGATGACCTCGTTCGTGGCGCTGCGCCCGCCGAGTGACTGGCTGTCGTTCCGGCTGTACCCGAGCATGACCGGGCTGAGCGTACGCATCACCCGGGCCCGGGCGGTCGCGGAGATGGCGAGCCGCTCGCCCCGGCCGGGCGAGGGCCACTCCCGGCTGGTCACGATCTCCCAGCTGCTGAGCCTGGCCGGGGCGCTGACCGAGGCGGTCGGCGTGCAGGACGTGGTCCAGCTGGTCGCGGACGAGGTCTGCCCGGCCGTGGGCAGCCAGGCACTGGCGATCCTCGGGACGCAGGCCGGACGGTTGCGCCTGCTGGGACAGCGCGGGTATCCCGACGCGCGGACCGTCGAACGGTTCGACGGCATGCCGCTGACCGAGCGGACGCCGAGTACCCATGTCCTCAGCAGCGGGGTGCCCGCGTTCTTCGACTCGCGGCAGCAGCTGGAGCATCTGTATCCGACCCGGGAGAAGGCACCGGAGGGGTTCGCCGCGTGGGCGTATCTGCCGTTGATCGCGTCCGGGCGGCCGGTGGGCACCTGTGTGCTCGCCTACGCGGAGCCGCACGTCTTCCCGGCAGACGAGCGGGCCGTACTGACGAGCCTCGGCGGGCTGATCGCGCAGGCACTGGAGCGGGCCCTGCTGTACGACGCCAAGAACCAGCTGGCGCACGGGCTGCAGGCGGCGCTGCTGCCGCACTCGCTGGCCCCGTTGCCCGGCATCGACGCGGCCGCACGCTATCTGCCGGCCACTCAGGGCATGGAGATCGGCGGCGACTTCTACGACCTGGTGCCGACCCGGCCGCTGGCCGCGGCGGTGATCGGGGACGTGCAGGGGCACAACGTGACGGCGGCCGGTCTGATGGGTCAGATCCGCACGGGGGTACGAGCGTTCACGACCGGCGGTCAGCCGCCTCAGGAGGTCATGGGCAGTACCAATCGGCTGCTCGTCGACCTCGGCGCCGAACTCTTCGCGAGCTGTCTGTACCTACGGCTCGATCCGGCGCACGGTCGGGCCGAGATGGCGCGAGCCGGGCATCCGCCGCCGCTGCTGCGCCGGCCGGACGGGCGGGTACGGGTCCTCGACCTGGCCGGCGGTCCGCTGCTGGGCATCGACGCGGAGGCGACGTACCCGACCACCGAGGTCGAGTTCGCACCCGGCTCGCTGCTCGTCCTGTACACCGACGGCCTCATCGAGTCCCCCGGCGTCGACCTAGAGGACGCCCTGGCCCGACTGGGCGAACTCCTCACCGCGATGGGCGACCAGCCCCTGGAGTACCTGGCCGACGAGCTGATACGGCACAGTGTGGCCGCGCGGGAGCGGGCGGACGACGTGGCGGTGCTGCTGCTGCGCGCGCTCGGGGACGGGTGAGGCTCGGCTCTCCTGTCCGACACGGCAGTTCGAGTCGTCCGGACCGGGCCACGGCCAGGCCCTCCCGCCGGAGGGCCTGGCCGCCGTCCACCGCCGGCCGGGAAACGCGGGTGTGGCCGGTCAGTGGGTCCGGGTGAGGGCGGACGATCCGTCGTCCACGCCGGTCCCGGACTGCTCACCGGTTCCGGGCTCCTGACCGGTGCCGGTCCCGTCGACGCCCGCCTGCTGATCACCGGCACCGGTCTGGTCACCCGCGCCCGCCCCGCCGCCGGCCCCCGCTCCGGCGTCACCGAGCGTCGCTCCCGTCGCCTGGAGTGCGGTGGTCACCGGCTGGAAGAACGTCTCGCCGCCGCTCGTGCAGTCGCCGCTGCCGCCGGACGTGAGGCCGAGCGCGCTGCCGTCCTGGGTGAACAGGGAGCCGCCGCTGTCGCCGGGTTCCGCGCAGACGTCGGTCTGGATGAGGCCGGTGACGGTGTCGACGCCGTTCGGGTCGGTCTCGCTCTGGAAGTTGACGGTGGCGTCGAGGCCGGTGACGGTGCCGTCGTGCAGTCCGGTGGTGCTGCCCATCCGGAACACGGTCTCGCCGACGGTGGCGTCCGCGGCCTGGTTGATCTGGACCGTCCGGCCGTTGCCGACGTTCACCTCGCTCGGTGCCTGGGTGGCGGGGTCGTCGTACTTCACCAGGGAGAAGTCGCCCTCGCCGGGGAAGGTGGCCCGGTCGACGGTGGCGATCGGCTGCCCGGTCTCGGAGTCGGACCACTGCTTGGCGGCGACGCCGCAGTGACCGGCCGTCAGGAAGGCGGGGCTGCCGTCGGACGCGGTGACGTTGAAGCCGAGGGAACAACGGACGGTGCCGCCCTGCACCTGGGAGAAGATGGCGTCGCCGCCGGACACGAAGGTCTTGAAGGTGCCCGCGGACTTCCTGACGGTCGCCGTACCCGGGCCGAGGCTGCGGACCGTCGACTGCAGTCTGTCCCACTTGGCTCCGGTGACCGTGCTGTCGGCGGTGACCAGGATCTTGTCGGTGCGCGGGTCGACGGCCCACGAGGTGCCGGGGATGGTCGCCCCGGCCTTCAACGTCCGTGCCGCGGACTTGAGTTCGGCGGTGCTGTTCGCCACCTGCCGGACGACCGCCCCCGCCTTCTCCGCCTGCGCGATCAAGCCGGTGTCGCCGTCGGCCACATTGACGACGAGTTGCCGCTTGCCGCTGTCGTAGTAGGAACCGGCGAAGGTCTCGCCCAGCACGCCCCGCAGCCGCGTGGCGAGATCCGAGGCGTCCGTCGCCTTGAAGGTCCTGGGGGTGGTGTCACCCGCCGCGTCGTCCTGGGACGCGTTGGCGTTCGGCAGCAGGAGCGCCGCCGCTCCGAGCGCCGCGACACCACCCACCGCCATCACGGCCTTGCGTTTCGGAATTCGCTTGTGACTCAAACTGCTCGACCTCCTGGGGACGGGGTCTGTGCCGCCGGTGCGGCAGCCGGTTCGTCGGGCGCCTGGATGGCTGTAGGTACGGACGGGCCGGATGGTGCGTTCAACTCCGTTCGCCAACGGGCTGTGTGCAACGGCGAATCAGCCACGCTCCGCGTGTCGTCGGGCGGAGCCGGGAACAATCCCCCATATGACGATGACCACCGCCGAAGCCGACAAGATCCTCTCCGCCAACTTCGCGCCCTGGGTGCTCGATCTCGGGCTGTCGGTCGAGGAGGTGGGCGAGGACCGGGCGATCCTGCGGCTGCCCTGGTCGGACCGGCTGTCCCGGGAGGGCGGCGGGCTGTCGGGGCAGGCGCTCATGGCCGCCGCCGACACCGCGACCGTGATCGCCGTCTCGGCGGCGCGGGGCGGGTTCGTGCCGATGACGACGGTGCAGCAGTCGACGTCGTTCCAGCGGGCGGTGACGGGTTCGGACGTCCTGATCGAGGCGGTGCTCAGCAAACTGGGCCGCCGTATGGCATTCGCGGACATCACCATGACCGACGGTAGTTCGGGTGCGATCGCCGCCCGCGCGAGCACGGTCTACGCGATCCTGGGCTGACACGGCCCGAAACCGGTCGGCGACGCTCCGTCGCGATCACGGACCGGAATCGCTGTTTCAGCGAATCTGCACATCCACCACCCAAGCAAGTCACCGGATGCGGCGGATCTGCACAACCGCGCGCCCCCTCACGCCTCTTTGGTACCGAGTGCCGGATTCGCCGCGCCGGGGGCAAGCGCCCGTGTGCACCGATGCGGTGGGGCATGTGAAGGAGTCGCCGACAAGACGTGGGCGGGCCTGCACGGTTGATGTCCACTGAGGCTCAAGTGCCCAGGTGGGAACGGTGATTGATTGGATACGCAGGCCGCGTGCGTGCTTTGATCCATCGCACCGCGGGGGCCGCGAGGGGCTCCTGGAGACAGGTGCCCGGTGCCCGCGGCCGCGGCCGTCCGTCTGTCCCCAGAGGGGGCCGCTCCCCCCTTATGAGATATCCATATGAAGGGAAGTTCCATCATGAACTCCACCCCCCAGGTTGAGACCGTCGAGATCTCCGACGCCGAGCTCGACAACGTCTCCGGCGGCCTGTCCCTGAACGCTGTCGGCACCGTGACCGGCCTGGTGGACGGCATCGCCCCGGTCTCCGGCCTCATCGGTACCGGCGTCAGCACGGTCGAGGGTGTCACCGGCCTGAGCACCGCTCCGGTCACCAACCTGGTCGCCGGTCTCTGATCGCACCTCGTTGCCGCTGAGTCCCGGAGCCGTACCGCGGCTCCGGGACTCTCGGTTGCCCAGAACCACGTCGTGACGAAGTCTCTCCCACAGGTGAGGGAAGTTCCGTGCAGTTCCGCCAACAGGCCCTCGCCAAGCTCCAGTCGCCGGAGGAGCTCGACCTTCCGGTGCGTCTCGCCCGTCCCCAGGGCTGGCTCGCGCTGTCCGTCACGGTCGTCGTCATGGCCGCCGCCTCCGTGTGGGCGGTGACCGGTTCGGTCGCCTCCACGGTCGCCGCACCCGCGATCCTGACGCACGGACAGGGCAGTTACATCCTGCAGAGCCCGGTCGCCGGCCAGGTCACCGCCGTGCTCGCGAAGCAGGGCGAGCAGCTGCCCGCCGACTCGCCCGTCCTGAAGGTCCGTACGAACCAGGGCGACGCGGTCGTACGCACCGTCGCCGCGGGCCGGATCACCGCGCTGGCCGCCACCATCGGGCAGATCATCCAGACCGGCGCCAACGTGGCCTCGGTGGAGAAGGTGGCCCACGCCTCGGACCCGCTGTACGCGACCGTGTACGTCCCGGCCGAGAACGCCGCCTCGATCCCGGCGCACGCCGCCGTCGACCTGACCGTGTCCTCGGTGTCCACCCAGGAGTACGGCGTGCTGCGCGGTCATGTGAAGTCCGTGGACCGCACGGCCCAGTCGGCCCAGTCGATCGCCGCGTTCCTCGGGGACGGCCAGCTGGGCGAGCAGTTCACCAGGAAGGGGCGGCCGGTGGCCGTGCTCGTGCGGCTGGACACGTCGTCGTCCACGAAGAGCGGGTACAAGTGGAGCTCCGCCGGGGGTCCGCCGTACCGGCTCGACACCATGACCCCGGCCACGGGTTCGATCCGGCTGGCCGACCAGCGTCCCGTCGATTGGCTGCTCCCGTGACCACCGCCCAGGAGACTCGAGGCCGGCGCCGCGCCGCACCGCCCAAGCGCCCGGTACCCAAGAGCCGTACCAGGACGGTCCGTACGCCCAGCGTGCTCCAGATGGAGGCCGTCGAGTGCGGGGCCGCCTCCCTCGCCATGGTGCTCGGCCATTACGGCCGGTTCGTCCCGCTGGAGGAATTGCGCATCGCGTGCGGTGTCTCCCGCGACGGCTCGCGCGCCAGCAACCTGCTGAAGGCGGCGCGCAGTTACGGCCTCACCGCCAAGGGCATGCAGATGGACCTGGCCGCCCTCGCCGAGGTGTCGGCACCGGCCATCCTGTTCTGGGAGTTCAACCACTACGTCGTCTACGACGGCATGGGCCGCCGCTTCGGCCGGCGCGGGGTGTACATCAACGACCCCGCCAAGGGCCGCCGTTTTGTGCCGATGGAGGAGTTCGACGGCAGCTTCACCGGGGTCGTCCTGGTGCTGGAGCCCGGCGACGGCTTCCACAAGGGCGGGCGCAAGCCGGGCGTCCTCGGCGCGATGCCCGCCCGGCTGCGCGGCACCGCCGGCACGATACCCGCCGCGGTGCTGGCCAGCCTGCTGCTGGTGGCGGTCGGGGCCGCGGTGCCCGCGCTCAGCCGCACCTACATCGACATGTTCCTCATCGGCGGCCAGACCTCGCTGCTGGGCGTGCTGTTCGCGTCGATGGGCACCTGTGTGCTGCTCACGCTGGTGCTGACCTGGCTCCAGCAGGCCAATCTCCTGCACGGCCGCATCATCTCCTCCACCCTCTCCAGCGCCCGCTTCCTGCGTCATCTGCTGCGGCTGCCGGTGACGTTCTTCGCCCAGCGCAGCCCGGCCGACCTCGTGCAGCGCCTCCAGTCCAACGACCAGGTCGCCGAGACCCTGGCCCGGGACCTGGCGGCGGCGGGCGTGGACGCGGTCGTGGTGGTGCTGTACGCGGTGCTGCTCTACACATACGACCCGCAGCTCACCTTCGTCGGCATCGGCGTGGCGCTGCTCAACATCGTGGCCATGCGGCTCGTCGTACGGATGCGGGCCACCCGTACGGCGAAGCTGCGCGCGGACACGGCGCGGCTCACCAACACGGCCTACACCGGACTGCAGTTGATCGAGACGATGAAGGCGACCGGTGGCGAGGACGGCTACTTCCGCCGGTGGGCCGGGCAGCACGCGAGCACGCTGGAGGAGCAGCAGCGGCTCGGGGTGCCGAGCGCCTGGCTCGGCGTGGTCGCACCGGCCCTCGCCACCCTGAACAGCGCGCTGATCCTGTGGATCGGCGGCATGCGCGCGGTGGAGGGGCACATCTCCGTCGGCCTCCTGGTCGCCTTCCAGGCCCTGGTGACCCGCTTCACCGCACCGCTCACCCGGCTCAACGGCGTGGCGGGCCGCATCCAGGACTTCGCGGCCGACGTGGCCCGTCTCAAGGACGTCGAGAACTTCCAGGCCGACCCGCTGTACGCCCGCCCCGGCGCGGGTGATTCGACCCGCCGGCTGCACGGCCACGTCGAGCTGGAGAACATCTCCTTCGGCTACAGCCCGCTGGACAAGCCGCTGCTCACCGGGTTCGACCTGACCGTCGGCCCGGGACAGCAGGTGGCGCTGGTGGGCGGCTCCGGCAGCGGCAAGTCGACGGTGTCCCGGCTCATTTCCGGCCTGTACGCCCCCTGGGAGGGAGTGATCCGCATCGACGGGCAACGGCTGGAGGACATTCCGCGCGGTTCGCTCGCGGCCTCGGTGTCCTTCGTCGACCAGGACGTGTTCCTGTTCGAGGGCTCGGTGCGCGACAACGTGGCGCTGTGGGACCCGTCGATCCCGGACGACGCCGTGGTGGAGGCGCTGCGGGACGCGGCCCTGTACGACGTGGTGATGCGCCGGCCCGGCGGCATCCACAGCGAGGTCGAGCAGGACGGCCGCAACTTCTCCGGCGGGCAGCGTCAACGCCTGGAGATCGCACGGGCGTTGGTGCGCCGGCCGAGCATCCTCGTCCTGGACGAGGTGACCAGCGCGCTCGACGCGGAGACCGAGCTGGTCGTCATGGACAATCTGCGCCGGCGCGGCTGCGCCTGCGTGGTGATCGCCCACCGGCTGAGCACCGTGCGCGACAGCGACGAGATCGTCGTGCTCCAGCACGGCACGATCGTGGAGCGCGGGCGGCACGACGAGCTGGTGGCGCGCGGCGGTGCGTATACCGCGCTGGTCAGGGAGCGGTGAGATGACCTCCGTGCACGAAGGCGATCTGGTCCTCGGCGCGCTCGGCGCGCTGGGCACGCCGGTCGACTGCAGCGGCTTCAACCGCCTCGACCTGGAAGGCCCGCAGGTGCTGTGGCTGGTCGCGGCGGGCGCCCTGGACCTGTTCGCGGTGGACGCCGTCCAGCAGGGCCACTGGCACCACCTGGGCCGGCTCGAGGCGGGCGCCCTGCTGCTCGGCCCGGTCGCCGGGCCCCAGCACACCCTGGTGGCGCGCCCGTTGCGCGACTGTGTCGTGCGCCGGATCGGCCTGCGCGAGCTGTACCAGCCGCCGGACACCCAGACGTGGTCGTACGACGAGTACGGCAACCCGCAGTACGTACCGCCGACGACGAGCCCGCTGGAGTACGCCCTGGCTCTCGGAGTGGGCCGCGGCCTGTCGGTCCTCTTCCAGGCACCCATGGCGACCGAGCGCGAGGCCGAAGGTGGGGGTGCCCCCGTGCGAGCGTATTCGAGCATGGGGGACGACGACGACGTGTTCTGGATGCAGGTGCCGCCGGGCAGTGTGCAGTACGGCTCCCTGTACGGCGCCGAGGCCGCCGCCGACCTGCTGATGGACCCGGCGCTGTGGCAGAGCGTGGTCGACCAGCAGTACCGGCTGCTGACCACCCTCGACCGCTGGATCGAGCAGCTGGAGCACACCCACGAGACGCGCACGGCCGCCGGGATCAAGGCCGGTGAGGCGGTTCGCGCCCAGGCCGACCGGACGCTCCTCGCCTCCATCGGGAAGGCGTCGGCGAAGCGCACCACTGCCGCCGACGCCGATGCCACGTACGCCGCCTGCAAGCTGGTCGCCCGGACCGCTGGGATCACCCTCGCCGAACCGGCGCAGAGCGGCACCGAAAGCGAGCGCCTCGACCCCGTCGAGCGGGTCGCCCTGGCGTCCCGGGTGCGGACCAGGGCGGTCCGGCTGAACGGCGCCTGGTGGCGGGACGACGTCGGCCCGCTGGTCGGGCACCGGGCGCTGTCGGGGGCGCCCGTCGCGCTGCTGTGGCGGCGCGGCGGCTATATGGCCGTCCATCCGGCGACCGGCCGGGAGACGCCGATCGAGAAGGCGAACGCGGAGGAGTTCGAACCGCGCGCGGTGATGTTCTACCGCCCGCTCCCCGACCGGCAGCTGGGCCCGCTGGGCCTGCTGCGGTTCAGCATGCACGGCACCCGCGGCGATCTGACCGGCCTGCTGCTCGCCGGTCTGGTGACGGTGGCGATCGGCGCGCTGGTGCCGGTCGCGACGGGCAAGGTGCTCGGCGAGTACGTGCCGAAGGCCCAGACGGGTCTCATCGTGCAGGTCTGTCTGGCGGTGATGGTCAGCGGTGTCGTGGCGGCCGCGTTCATGCTGCTCGAGAACCTCACGATGCTGCGCCTGGAGGGCCGGGTCGAGGCGACGCTGCAACCGGCCGTCTGGGACCGGCTGTTGCGCCTGCCGACGAAGTTCTTCACCGAGCGCTCGACCGGTGAGCTGGCGAGCGCGGCCATGGGCATCAGCGCGATCCGGCGGCTGCTGGCGGGCGTCGGCCCGGTGGTCGCGCAGTCGGTGACGGTCGGCGCGATGAACCTGGTCCTGCTGTTCTGGTTCAGTGCGTCGATGGCGCTCGCGGCGATCGGCATGCTCGTGGTCATCGCCGCCGTGTTCCTGGGCCTCGGCCTGTGGCAGGTGCGCTGGCAGCGGCGGCTCGTGGTACTCGGCAACAAGCTGAACAACCAGGCGTTCCAGACGCTGCGCGGCCTGCCGAAGCTGCGCGTGGCGGCGGCGGAGAACTACGCGTACGCCGCCTGGGCGAGCGAGTTCGCGCGCAGCCGCGAGCTCCAGCAGAAGGTGGGCCGCATCAAGAACCTCACCACGGTGATGGGTTCCGTGTATCTGCCGGTGTGCACGCTGCTGATGTTCATGCTGCTGGCGGGTCCGGCGAAGGGCACGATGTCCGCGGCGGCGTTCCTCACCTTCAACACGTCGGTGACGATGCTGCTCACCTCGGTCACCCAGCTGACCGGTTCCTTCGTGTCGTTGGTGGCCGCGCTGCCGCTGTTCGAGGAGATCAGGCCGGTCCTGGAGGCGACACCCGAGGTCCGCACCGCGAGCACCCGGCCCGGCTCGCTGTCGGGGGCCCTGGAGGCCCGCCGGCTGTCCTTCCGCTACGCCGACGACGGCCCGCTCGTCCTGGACGACGTGTCGTTCGACGTCCGGCCGGGCGAGTTCGTGGCGATCGTCGGCCCGAGCGGCTGCGGCAAGTCCACGCTGCTCAGGCTGCTGATCGGCTTCGACCGGCCGGTCTCGGGGAGCGTGCTGTACGACGGGCAGGACCTGGCGGCGCTCGACCAGTCGGCCGTGCGGCGGCAGTGCGGGGTGGTGCTGCAGCACGCGCAGCCGTTCACCGGCTCGATCCTGGACGTCATCTGCGGCACCGAGCCCTACACGCCGGAGGAGGCGATGGCGGCGGCCGAGATGGCGGGGCTCGCGGAGGACATCAAGCGGATGCCGATGGGCCTGCACACGATCGTCTCGGGGAGCGGTGCGGTCTCGGGCGGGCAGCGGCAGCGGCTGATGATCGCCCAGGCGCTGATCCGCCGCCCGCGCATCCTCTTCTTCGACGAGGCGACCAGCGCCCTGGACAACGACACCCAGCGCACGGTCATCGAGAGCACGCGCAAGCTCAACGCCACGCGCGTCGTCATCGCGCACCGGCTGTCGACGGTCCTGGACGCCGACCGCGTCATCGTGATGGAGGACGGCAAGATCGCCCAGCAGGGGCCGCCCGCACAATTGCTCGCCGACACCGGCGGGCGGCTGCACGAGCTGGTGCGGCGGCAGCTGGCGTGACGGTTCAGTCGAGGCCGGGGACGGGCGCGCCGGAGGGGACGCCGGCCTCGAGGTAGCCGTCGTAGAACTCCTTCCAGGGCGCGCTCGGCCCGGCGTGCGCCCCCTCGAAGCGCTCGCCGTGGACCTTCACGTCCAGGGCGGCGAGGCACACCTCCCAGCCGGCGCCGTTGCGCGCGGCCGTGTCCTCGGCGGCGAGGACGTTGGTGAGGGTGAACCGGGTGCGCGCCTCGTCCAACTCCTCCAGATCGAAGCGCAGTTCGTCGCCGCCCCAGTCGAAGGACAGATGCCGGGGCGGGTCGACGGCGAGGACCTGGCCCGTGGACTCGGGCATGTTCGGGTCGCCGCTGAACCTGATCGTGCCGCCGGGGCGCAGCTCCATCTCGGCACGGGAGGGGAACCACTGGGCGAGTTCGCCGGGATTGGTCACGAAGTGCCAGACGCGGTCGATCGGGTGGTCGTAGGTGCGGCTGAAGCGGACGGCGGGGCGGCCGTCGCCCAAGGTCAGGTAGGTACCGGTGAGTTCGGCGGACATGGTGGCTCAGTCCTTCGGGGTGGAGGGTTCGGTGCTGTCGTCCGGCGCCTCGTCGAGGCGGCGCCCCAGCGCGTCCAGGCTGCGGTTCCACAGTCTGCGGTAGGGGGCGAGCCAGGCGTCGAGGGCGGCGATCGGCGCCGGGTCGAGGGCGTACACCCGGCGTTGCGCGTCCTGTCGTACGCGCACGATGCCCGCCTCCCGCAGCACCTTCAGATGCTTGGAGGCGCTCGGCTGGCTCAGCCCGCACGCCTCGGCGATCTCCCCGACGGGCCGGGACCGCTCCAGGAGCAGGGCGACGACGGCCCGTCGGTGGGGGTCGGCGAGGGCGGTCCAGAGCGCGGAGTCGGACATGAGTTCAATATGCCTCGACGGTTATATGCCCGTCAAGGAATATTGGAATTCGCTGAGACTCTAGCCACCCCGCTAGCGAAACGTTGCCGTTTCGCTCACTGGGGTCTAGGCTCATGTGTACGAAACAGTTTCGTTTATGGTTCCTTTGCCGTGAGCCGTGGACCTCGAACCCGAACGACTTCCCCGGAGTGGTTCCCGATGCCCCAGAAGACCCTGACCGACGGCGCCGTGACGCGCGCCGAGGAGGCGCCGCCGGCCGCCTCGCCCCGGCGGTGGTGGATCCTCGCGATCGTCGCCGTCGCCCAGCTGATGGTCGTGCTCGACGCCACGATCGTGAACATCGCCCTGCCGTCGGCGCAGGCCGACCTCGGCTTCTCCGACGGCAACCGGCAGTGGATCGTCACGGCGTACGCGCTCGCCTTCGCCTCCCTGCTGCTGCTCGGCGGTCGTATCGCCGACCTCTTCGGCCGCAAGCCGGCCTTCCTCGTCGGCGTGGTCGGATTCGCCGTCGCGTCGGCGCTCGGCGGTGCCGCGACCGGCTTCGGGATGCTGGTCACCGCGCGCGCCCTGCAGGGTGCCTTCGGCGCACTTCTCGCACCGGCCGCGCTGTCGCTGCTCAACACGACGTTCACCGACGCCCGGGAGAGGGCCCGCGCGTTCAGCGTCTACGGCGCCATCGCGGGCGCCGGCGGTGCGGTGGGCCTGCTGCTCGGCGGTCTGCTGACGGACGCGCTCGACTGGCGCTGGACGCTGTACGTCAACGTGGCCATCGCGGTCGTCGCCTTCGCCGGCGGCTGGGTCCTGCTGTCCAACCACCGCGACGCGGCCGGCGCCAAGCTGGACGTGCCGGGCACCGTCCTGGTCGCCTCCGGTCTGTTCACCCTCGTCTACGGCTTCTCCAACGCCGAGACACACGACTGGAGTTCACCGCTGACCTGGGGCTTCCTGCTCGCGGGCGGGCTGCTGCTGGCGGCCTTCGCCTGGTGGCAGACCCGGGCCGCGCACCCGCTGCTGCCGCTGCGCATCCTGCTGGACCGCGACCGGGCGGCCTCGTTCCTCGCCGTGCTGATCACCGGCGCCGGTATGTTCGGCGTGTTCCTCTTCCTCACCTACTACCTGCAGCTCAACCTCGGTTTCAGTCCGACGAAGACGGGTGCGGCGTTCCTGCCGATGGTCGGCGCCCTGATGGTCACCGCACAGCTCGGCACCACGGTCCTGCTGCCCCGTATCGGCCCGAAGGTCGTCATCCCGCTGGGCTTCGCCGTCGCCATGGTGGGCATGGCCTGGCTGACCGGCATCGGCGTCGGCTCCGACTACGTCACCGCGGTCCTGCCTCAGCTGATCGTGACCGGTGTCGGTCTCGGCCTGGTGATGCCGCCCGCGATGCAGCTGGCCACCGGCGGGGTCGCCGCCGAGGACGCGGGTGTGGCCTCCGCGACCGTCAACGCCATGCAGCAGGTGGGCGGTTCGGTCGGGACAGCCCTGCTGAACACCCTGGCGGCGAGCGCCGCGACGGACTATCTGGCCGGACGGGACGCCACCAGCAAGCTGGTCCAGGCGCAGGCGACCATCGAGAGCTACACCACCGCCTTCTGGTGGTCGGCGGGCTTCTTCGCGGCGGGCGCGGTCCTCGCGTTCGTGTTCTTCCGCCGCGGGGTGCCCGAGCAGGACGCGGCCGCCGCGCAGGTCGTCCACATGTGATGCCACGAGGGCTCCGCAGGGCCGCTGCCGGGAGCCGACCGGTCCGAGGGGCCGCCGTCCACAGGGAGACGGCGGCCCCTCTTCGCTGTCATGGTGGCCGTATGCGCAAGTCGTCGGCGGCACTGGGCAGTGCGCTCTTCCTGATCGTCGTCTCCGGTAGCGCGGCCGTCCTGGTGCCGTGGTGGCTGACCGGCTGGCGGGCCGGTGACTGGTGGCTGCCACTGCGGCTGCTCGGGGTGGTGCCGCTGGCGGCGGGCACCGCGCTGATCCTTGCGGCGTTCACGCGGTTCGCCCTGCAAGGGCTCGGCACCCCGGCGCCGTTCGCGCCGCCCCGACGGCTGGTGGTCACCGGGCCGTACCGGTACGTCCGCAACCCGATCTATCTGGCCGTGCTCGCGGTGCTCGGCGGTCAGGGGCTGCTGCTGGCCCGGCCGGTGGTGTTCGGCTACGGCGGCTGCGCGGCCGTGCTGATGTGGGCGTTCGTGCACTGGTACGAGGAACCGGACCTCACCCGGCGGTTCGGCGCCGACTACGAGCGCTACCGGCGGGCGGTGCCGGGCTGGTGGCCGCGGCGCACCCCGTGGGCCGACGCCTGAGACGGTGATTCCGGGAGCCGGCAGGGGGCCCCACTCCGCCCTGCCGACCCCCGGTGCGAGATCGCGGGTTCCCGCGGGGGCTCGCACTCCCCAGCTGCGAGCCTGATCCCGCGAATGCGGCGAACCCGGGCGATCCCGGTCCCTCAGAACGTGAAGACACCCGCCCCGAAGGAGTTCTTCACGCACTCGTTGCCGAAGGTGCGCTCGTAGGAGACCCGCTGGCCCTGCCAGACGCCCTGGACCGTGACGAGCACCGGGTTGTACTCCTTCGTGCAACGCACGTCGTCTCTGGTCGTGAGGGCGTCGAAGTCGCCGTCGGCGCCGCGCAGTTCGGCACAGGCCCGGGCCGCGGCCGGATGGCTGCCGGAGGCCGTCGGGGCGCAGGTCAGGGTGACGGCGCGCTCCGGGGTGACGGTGGCCGCGTCGTCGCCGTGTCCGGTGGTGAGCACCAGGGCCGAAGGGGCGTACAGCGACGCGGGGGCGGCGCCCGGCGAGGCGGCGGCGGCCCCGGTCAGAGGTCCGCAGACGGCGCGGCCGTGAGGCCGAGGGTCGCTGCCCAGAGCGCGGTGGTCCGCATGGTGTGCATCCTTCCGCTCGATTCGTCCGACTGCCGGCTCCGGAGCGGTCGGTCCCGGAAACGGCGAGCGCGAGTCTGCCGAGTCCGCCGCCGGAACTCACATCCGACCCACAGCTTTCAGTAACTTTGCGTGTTGAATCAGTGGCGCGAAGTCACGGAATTCGAGCGTGCCGACCCCGGAACCCGGCCGTTCTTGATCAGCGAATGCGGTCGGGTGGCCGGTTTCCGGTGCCTCACCGATCGTCCTGAAACATTCCGGTTCAGCTCTCGGCAGACCTCTCGGCGATCCCTTGTGTTCATGACGCAACGGAGTAATCGTCATTACATGATTACGACGGAGCAGCGACAGCAACTGCGCGGCTGGTTCGCCGGCCGTCTGCCCGACGATCTCTTCGAGGAACTGGTCGAGGTGACCGTCGACCGCGAGGAGATCACCGTGATCGGCCGCGTTCCCGAACCCCGGCTCGCCGAGGACGCCTCGGACGCCGAGCGGGAGGCGGCCGTACAGGGCCGGATCCAGGAGTTCCGGGAGCGCACCCGGGAGAGCCGCATGACCGTGGCCCGGGAGGCCGAGCACCGGTTCCGGCGCAAGGTGTCGTGGGGTGTGGTGTGCGGGACGGAGCGGGCCCTGTTCACGCACATCGCGGCGCCCGTGATGACCCGGCTGCGGCAGCCGGAGCGTCAGGTCCTGGACACCCTGATCGCCGGGGGTGTGGCCCGCAGCCGCAGCGAGGCCCTGGCCTGGTGCGTGCGCCTGGTCCAGCGCCACACCGACGACTGGCTCAGCGAACTGCGCGAGTCACTCGAACACGTCCAGCGGGTGCGCTCCCAGGGTCCCGACGCCGAGGAGGTGGCTGATTCGTCCGCCGACGACGCGGAAGACGGATGAGACGTCCTCCGGCCGGGGTCCCGCCCGGTGCCGTACCGTCGGCGGACCCCGCCAGAACGTCCCCGCCCGTGCCGCGCGACCCCCGCGGCCGGGACAGCCGTTCCCCGGGGCTGCCCTCGCACCGGGTGCTGCGCGGCGCGGGCGGGGTGATCGACGAGGACCTCACCGGCCTGGGCCGCTCGTGGGCGAGCGGGAGGTGGGGGCGTTTCTCTTCCCGCTGCGGCTGCCCGGCGCGGACGGCGCTCCCGTGCGGGCGGTAGCCCGGCTGCTCCGGCCTGGTCCGCGGCGCATCCCCCGTGGACGGACCCGCACTTACCCACGAGTATCGTCAGCGGGCGCAGACTCGACGACGAGAGGCGGGGCGGGCGGATGGCCAAGCACTGGGCGGACTTCCAGTACGAGATCTATCTCAACGGGATGACCGGGACGGTGCCCCGGCTGCCCACCGATCTCACCCGCCTCGAGGAGCTGACCGAGCAGCGGCTCGGCCCCGGTCCCGTCGGGTACGTCGCGGGCAGCGCCGGGGACGGCAGCACCGCGCGCGCCAACCGGGCCGCCCTTCAGGGGCGCAGGATCGTGCCGCGCATGCTGCGGGACGTGCAGGAACGGGACCTGTCGGCCGAGGTGCTGGGCCGCGCGCTGCCCGCCCCGCTGGCGCTCGCGCCCATCGGCGTCCTGTCGATCATGCACCCGGAGGCGGAGACCGCCGCCGCGCGGGCCGCAGCCGCGCAGGAGGTGCCGTTCGTCCTGTCCTCCGCGTCCAGTACCCCGATCGAGCGGGTCGCGGAGGCGATGGGGGACGCCGAGCGGTGGTTCCAGCTGTACTGGGCCAAGGACCGTGAAGTGACGCGGAGTTTCCTGAACCGGGCGAAAGCGTCCGGGTTCTCGGTACTGGTCGTCACGCTGGACACACCGTTGCTGGCATGGCGGCCGCGCGACCTCGACCAGGCGTATCTGCCGTTCCTGCACGGGGTGGGGACCGCCAACTACTTCTCGGACCCGGCGTTCCAGGCGGGTCTGACCAAGCCGGTGCACGAGGATCCGAACGCGGCCGTGCTGCACTTCGTCGGCATGTTCGCGGACCCCGGCAAGACCTGGCCGGACCTTGCGTTCCTGCGGGAGAACTGGGACGGCCCGATCGTCCTCAAGGGCATCGTGCACCCGGACGACGCGCGGCTCGCCGTCGACGCCGGCATGGACGGAGTCGTGGTGTCCAACCACGGAGGCCGGCAGGTGGCGGGCTCGATCGCGGCGGCCGACGCCCTGCCCCGGGTCGCCGAGGCGGTCGGCGACCGGCTCACCGTGCTGTTCGACAGCGGGGTCCGCACCGGCGACGACGTGTTCAAGGCCCTCGCCCTCGGCGCGCGGGCGGTCCTGCTGGGGCGGCCGTACGTCTATGGTCTCGCCCTGGACGGTCAGGCGGGCGTGGAGCACGTGATCCGCTGTCTGCTGGCCGAGTTCGACCTCACCCTGGCCCTGTCGGGACACGCCACTCCCGGCTCGCTCGGCCCGGCGGACCTCGTCGAGCAGTCCGTGTGAGCCTCCCGGGGGACCTCGTCGCTCCGCACGTCGGCGGCGTCACCCGCGAGACGGTGGTCCGGACAGCCCTGACGGCCGACCAGAACGCGACCGGGCCTCTCGCGGGGGACGCGCCGCGCGACGTCGTGACCTAACGTCCCGCCACCCGGTCCGACAGCTCCGCGGCTCGTGCCGGCGGTCTCCCGGTGCCGCCGATCGACAGGGAACCGTCGGTCGCCGGGACCGGGTCGGTCAGCCAGCGCTCGCCGGCGGAGCGGTCGCGGACCTTGACGACGGCTTCTGCGCCGGGGTCCCGGCCGGTGGCGGCGAGTGCGAGCGTCTCGTCCCAGCGGGGCAGCAACTCGCCGTGGACGGTGAGGTCGTAGCGCACGTCGTCACCCCGCGTGTTCTTCGTGTCCGCGCAGGTGCCGAGGATGACGACGCCGGCGTCCGCGTGCGAGTCCAGGCACAGGTCCGCGCCGGCCACGCTGCGCAGCAGCCCGTCGTCCTCGTACGTCCACTGCTGGGTCCAGGACGAGGTGCACACCGCGAGGACCACGCCCGCACCGGGCTCCGGCCCGCCCTTGATGTCGAGGCACAGGCCGGACTCGGCGTTGCGCAGCCGCGTCTGCCGGGTCACGGCGGGCGGCGCCTGGGTGTCGGCCCCGGGCAGGGTGCGGCGGGCACCGGACGCGCTGGTGGAGGCGACGGGGTCGGTGCCGTCACCGCCGTCCGGCCAGGCGCCGACCGCGAGGACGGTCGCGAGCAGCCCGGCACCCGCGATGCCGACTCCGGTGAGCAGCGCTCTGGACGAGCGGACCGCGCCGGGGGCCCGGCGCGCGGACAGCGGGATGCGAGCCAGCAGCCGGTGGCGCGCTCCCGCGTGCGGGCGTCCGCCGCCGTGCCGGGAGGCGCCCCGGCCGCGCGCTCCCGCCGGACGTCCGCGGCCGGGACGCGAGTCGAGATAGCGGCGGCCTCCCCAGCCGAGGACCGCTTCGGCAAGCAGCAGGCCGAGCCCGTTCTCGACGTGGCCGAGTTGCTCGGCGGCGTGGCGGCAGTACCGGCACCCCGTCAGATGCCGCTGGACGTCGGGCAGCAGGGCGCCGCCGCGGCGGATCGGGACGTCGAGGAGGCGGTTGTAGAAGCGGCAGTCCTTGGACGGGGCGAGTTCCCGGTGGGCACGTACGCAGCCTTCCCGGAATTTCTCCCTGGCCTGTTCCAGCGCGAACGCCGCCGAGTCGGCGTCCATCCCCAGCAGGGCGGCCGGGACATTTATCGACTCGGCCTCGACCGCGGTGTGCCACAGCAGGCACTGCGCCATCGGCACAAGGCCCTGGAAAGAGCGCTCGGCGAGTGCGCGGTTTTCGGGCGTCATCGACTTCGTCGCGCGCATACCGCGGCCGCCGGCCGGTTTCTGGAGATCGGGGAGAACCTCGGATATCCGGTCCTCGGCGGACCAGTTGGCGACCGTGTCGCGGACGGCGAGCAGCAACCGGGGCCGAAGCGCGTCCGCCGTCTCGCCCAGCACCAGCCGGTCGAGGATCTGATGGAAGGCCGCGGCGGTGACCATGTGGGCGAGGGTGCCGGGGGTCGCCAGGCAGATGGCCGCGTAGTCCTGGGCCGGCTGCCAGTGCCGCGCCATGAGCAGCGCGGCGGAGCGGGATGCCTCGGAGTCCGAGCCGGCGCGCAGCGGGGCGGCGAGCGACTCGTCCGATTCACCCGCCCCGGCGCCGGGCGGCGGATAGGGAGGACGAGGGGGGTGGGGGGTGAGCACGGAGGGATTCCTTTGGTGCGTGTGGTGCGGAGTGGTGCGTACCTTTTCGGCGCGCGTACGGGGAGCCGGAAATCCATCGGCGCCCGAGTCGGCGCCGGTTCCTCAACCATTCAATGAGACCCGGCCTTTACCCCCCGCACGGGCGTTTTCACCCTTGCACACGTCTCATACGGCCAACAAGCCACTCGCGTCACATCGACAGCATTGAAAGAAAGTCAGAAATGCTGCGGCGCCCGGCACTTCGCAGCCGCTTCACCCGGTTTCCATGCGCCCCGTGTGAAGCACGCGCACGCGCCGGGCGGTCGCGCACGCTCCCGGCGTACGCGGCAGGGGAGTCCACTGGGAGGCGGCCCCTCCCGGAGGCCCCGCGCAGGACGGCGGCTCTCCTGTGCGCATCCGGCCGCCGGCCCCGTTCCTCCCGCCCGCGGCCGGCGGCCCCGGGGGCCGGGCGGGCCGCGCCCGGCCCTGTCCGCCAGGTCTGCCTATATCTGCCAGGTGCGCAGCCGGTCGGCCGCGCCGTACACGTCCGTCTTGCCGTCCATCAGGTCACGGGCGAGGTCGACGAGGGCGCCGTACGGCGGGTCGATGCCGACGCCGCTGACGAACATGTAGGCCACGGCCGTCGCGCAGGCGAAGCGGGCGTTGGCCGAGGGCAGCGGTTTGAGCAGGGCGAGGGTGTGCAGGAGCGCCGCGGCCCGCCAGGCGGGGTCGGAGTCGACACCGAGCCGGGGCGGGTCGACGCGGTGCCGGGCGACGGCGGCGACCAGCGCGGAGAAGTCGTTGATGGTGGGCTGCTCGGGGAGTACTTCCTCGTGGCGCTGAAGCAGCCAGGGCACGTCGATGTGCAGGACCGGCGGCATCGGTCAGGCGGCCTCGCCCTTGGTGGTGGGCTGTTCGTCGTCCGGGAACGCGGCGGCGAATTCGTCGGCGTGCGCGGCGAAGAAGCGGCGGAAAGCCTCCGCGCCCTCCTGCAGCGCTCGGTGGCGGGCGATGTCGGCCGCCGCGGCCTCGCGCACGAGCGCCTTCATGGACGTCCCCCGCTCCTTGGCGATCTCGCGCAGGTCCTCGAGCTCGCGTTCGCTGAACTCCACATTGAGAGCTGGCATGCGCTTACGGTACCGCGCAGGTACTTACGCGTAAATAAGCGCAGGTCACAGCATATGCCAAACGGTACCTGCGGAGGCCGATCGCCACGTCCGATTTCCGCCGGTGCCCAGGCGCGCGAGGCAGCAGACTCGGAGGCCGGAACAGTCGGGAACGAGGAGACTCCGATGACCGTGTACACCGTCCACGCGAGCCCGCTGGGCGACCTGCTGCTCACCGGCGAGACGTCGGCCGACGGCTTCGCGCTCACCTCCGTGTCCATGCCGGGGCAGCGCGGGGCTCCCTCCGCAGGCGCCGGCCGGCGACGCGACGACGCGCCCTTCGCCGGGGTGACCGCCCAGCTCGCGGCGTACTTCACGGGCCGGCTCACCCGCTTCGAACTGCCGCTCGCCCCCGGCGGTACCGCGTTCCAGCGGCGCGTGTGGAAGGCGCTGGACGACATCCCGTACGGCACCACGACGACATACGGCGCGCTGGCCTCCCTGCTGGGTGTGCCACGGGCGGAGATCCGGGCGGTCGGCGCTGCCGTGGGCGCCAATCCGCTGCTGCTGGTGCGTCCTTGCCACCGGCTGATCGGCGCCGACGGCTCGATGCGCGGCTACGCGGGCGGGGGCGAGCGCAAGGTGTGGTTGCTGACGCACGAGGGCGCGCTCCAGCCCACGCTCGTCTGAGAGGGGGCCGTCATGACGCTCACCGTCGCACGGGCCCTGCGTCGCGTGGCCGGCAGCGACTGGGCCGGCCTCGCCGAGGAGCTGGACGAGCACGGCAGCGCCCTCACGGCGCCGCTGCTGACCCCGGCCGAGTGCCGGGAGCTGACCGCGCTGTACGAGAAGCCGGAACTGTTCCGCACCACGGTCGACCTGGCCCGGCACCGGTTCGGCTCCGGCGAGTACCGGTACTTCACGCACGACCTGCCCGCGCCGGTCGCGGCGCTGCGGGCCGCACTGTATCCGCGGCTGCTGCCGGTCGCCCGCGCCTGGGCGGCCCGTCTGGACCGCCCGGCGCCGTGGCCGGACGCCCTTGAGGAGTGGCTGGCGCGGTGCCATGCGGCCGGTCAGGACCGGTCGGCACAGATCCTGCTGCGCTACGGGCCGGGCGACTGGAACGCCCTGCACCGCGACGTGTTCGGCGAGCTGGTCTTCCCGCTTCAGGTCGTGGTGGCCCTCGACGAGTACGGCACCGACTACACCGGCGGGGAGTTCCTGATGGTCGAGCAGCGGGCGCGGGCGCAGTCCCGGGGCACCGCGACCGTGCTGCGGCAGGGCCACGGCCTGGTGTTCACCACCCGGGACCGCCCGGTGCGCAGCCGCCGCGGCTGGTCGGCCGGAGCGATGCGGCACGGCGTGAGCACGGTGCGCTCGGGCCGGCGGCACACGCTGGGCCTCGTGTTCCACGACGCGTCGTAGGCGTACCGGACCGCCTCTCAAGCGCGGGCCCAGATGCCCCTGCGCCGGTAACCTCCCTCCCAGAACAACCTGTTGAGGACACGGGCCGGCGCGGGCAGGGTGTCCAGGAACGTGGCCCGGTCGGCGGGCGGGACGCCGTCGACGATCCACGGGACGAACAGCGCGGCGCCGCGCAGCCCCTGGGTACGGCGCAGGCTGCCGGTGAAGGCGGCCCAGTCCGCGTCGGTCAGCACCTCCTGGATCAGGGGCAGCGCGCTGTCCTCCTCGTGCTTGAGATGGTCGTCGAGAGTCACGGTCAACGCCCGTACGAGATAAGGAAGTTCGGGCGAACGGTCGGCCAGCCCGGTGTCGACGGCCGCGAGCAGGGGGTCGATGCGGGAGTGCTCCTCCTCCATCTCGTCGAGGAGGGCGAGGTCGCGCGGCCGGCCCGCCGCGCGCTCCCGCACCCGCGGCCACAGGCCGGTGTCCTCGGTGGTGTGGTGGATGTGCAGCTGACGCTTGAAGTTCTCCCAGCCCGCCCGGACCGGTACGGCGTGGGCCCTGCCGTCGTCGACGGCGTCGGCGAGGCGGATCAGGTCGCGGCGGAAGGCGTCGTGCGAGGCGTACATGCCGGTGAAGTCGATCGTCATGGTGCGGTGTCCTCCAGTCCGGATTTCCGGTCCGGGTTCGGCGGCATCGGACGCGTTCAGGAGGCCGGGACACCGGACGGGTGTGACATGGGGCTCTTCCGCTGAGATGTACGTCACATATCGGCGCGTGAGTGTCACATTCGGGCCCCCGGGAGCCCTCGCACTGGTGAGCGCACCACGGGAGGCCCACGCCATGTCCGAGAACCTTGCCGCCGGCGACCTCATCGACGAGGCGACCGGTGTGTTCGTCGCCCACCGCGAGCTGCTGTTCGGTCTCGTCTACAACATGCTCGGCAGCGTCGCCGACACCGAGGACGTCCTCCAGGAGACCTGGCTGTCGTGGACGTCCCGCGGCGGTGGCGGCGCACCGCTGGACGGGATCGCCCATCCACGCGCCTACCTGGTGCGCATCGCGGTGAACCACGCCGTACAGCGCCGTGCGGCGATCAGCCGCCGCCGGGAGACGTACGTCGGTCCCTGGCTGCCCGAGCCGCTGGTCGCCGACTCCGGGGCGGACGGCGGCGATGCCGCCCTGCGTACGGAGTCCGTGTCGCTGGCGATGCTGGTGGTACTGGAGTCGCTGACGCCGCTGGAGCGGGCGGTGTTCGTGCTGCACGAGGTGTTCGGGTATCCGCACACCGAGATCGCGAAGATCATCGACCGCACCCCGGCGGCCGTACGACAGCTCGCGCACCGGGCGCGGGCCCACGTGCACGCGCGGCGGCCGCTGTACGAGGCGCATCCACGGGTGCGCCGGGAGGCCACCGAGCGGTTCGTGCGAGCCGCGCTCGGCGGGGACATCGGCGCGCTGATGGAGATCCTCGCACCGGACGTGACGGTGTGGACGGACGGCGGCGGAAACCGCCGGGGAGCCGGGCTGCGTCCGGTGCACGGCCGGGACAAGGCGGTGCGCCTCGTCACCGCGCACGCGGCGCGGCGCGGCGCGCAGAACCTCGACCTGCACTACCGCCGGGTCAACGGCGACGACGCGGTGGTCCTGTTCTCGGGCGACGAGCCGTACGCGGTGATGGTCATGGACCTCACGCCGGACGGCGACCGGGTCTCCGGCGTCTACATCGTGTCGAACCCCGAGAAGCTCACCCACGTGCGCAAGGAGGAGGCATGAGCGGCGAGCGGCGCCCGGAGCCGGCGTCGAGGGGCGAGCGGATGGCCGACTGGGCGGACGGCCGCCTCGGCATCTACGCGCTGGGCCGGCAGTATCTGCGCAAGGTCTTCCCGGACCACTGGTCGTTCCTGCTCGGGGAGATCTGTCTGTACAGCTTCGTCGTGCTGATCCTGACGGGCGTGTACCTCACCCTGTTCTTCCATCCGTCGATGAACGAGGTGACGTACCACGGAAGTTACGTGCCGCTGAACGGTGTCCGCATGTCCGAGGCGTACGCCTCCACCCTGCACATCAGCTTCGACGTGCGCGGCGGGCTGCTGGTGCGGCAGTTGCACCACTGGGCGGCTCTCGTGTTCGTCGCGGCGATGGTGACGCACATGATGCGGCACTTCTTCACCGGCTCGTTCCGCAAGCCGCGCGAGGTCAACTGGGTGTTCGGCTGGACGCTGCTGTTGCTGGGCCTGTTCGAGGGGCTCTTCGGGTACTCGCTCCCGGACGACCTGCTGTCGGGGACGGGCCTGCGGTTCGTCAACGGCGCCGTGCTGTCGGTCCCGATCGTGGGGACGTACCTCTCGATGTTCCTGCTGGGCGGCGAGTTCCCCGGCCACGACATCGTGGCCCGCTTCTACTCGCTGCACATCCTGCTCATCCCCGGGATCATGACGGCGCTTGTGGTGGTCCACATCCTGCTGGTCGTGTACCACAAGCACACCCAGTTCGCGGGTCCCGGACGGACCGAACGCAACGTCGTGGGCGCGCCGTTCATGCCCGTGTACCTGGCGAAGGCGGGCGGGTTCTTCTTCCTGGTGTTCGGCTTCCTCACGCTGATTGCGGGGGTGGCGACGATCAACCCGATCTGGCAGTACGGCCCCTTCCGCGCGGACCAGGTCTCCACTGGCGCCCAGCCCGACTGGTATCTGGGTTTCGCGGAGGGCCTGGTCCGGATCATGCCGGGCTGGGAGATCACCCTGTGGGGCCACACGCTGGTCCTGGGCGTGCTGATCCCGATCGTCGTGTTCCCCCTGCTTCTGGTGTTCATCGGGGTGTACCCGTTCGTGGAAGCCTGGCTGACGGGGGACGGCAAGGAGCACCACATCCTGGACCGCCCCCGCAACCGCCCCGTCCGCACGGCGATCGGGGCGTCGTGGATCAGCGCCTATCTGATCCTCCTCGCGGGCGGCGGCAACGACATCGTGGCCACCAGGCTGCATCTGTCCATCAACGCCGTGACCTGGACGATCCGGATCGCCGTGTTCGTCGTTCCCGCCGTCGTCCTCGTCGTCACCCGCCGCATCTGCCTGGGCCTCCAGCTCCGCGACCGCGAACTCGTCGCCCACGGCAGGGAGACAGGCATCATCAAGCGCCTCCCCCACGGCGAGTACGTGGAGATGCACAAGCCGCTCACCCAGGCCGAACTGCACACCCTGACGGCGCACGAACGGCCCGGGGAGCTCGTGGAGCGGGAGCGCTGAGGAGCGCCGGCCCTGGTCGGCCACGAAGGACGCCATCCAGGCCAGGGCCGCGTTCCGGTTGACGGCCCGCCTACGCGGGCCCCTCTAGACCTCCAGACGGCTGATCCGCACCGCCCCCTGCGCCTCCCCCGGGTGCGCGCTCGTCAGCGTCAGCCGGATCCGGGAGCCGCGCACGGCGGTGAAGGTGAGCACGGTCGGACTGCCGGATTCCGTGGCCCAGTCCACCGTCACGCCGTCCACCGGCGTGTACGCCCGCCCGTTCCACACCGCGACCCCGATCGCGGCGGGCAGCGTGTGCGTGGCGTCCACGGTGAAGGAGACCTCCACCCGGTCGATGCTCCGGTCGCGCCCGAAGTCGACCGACACCCAATCCTGCGGCCGGGCCCCGTTGAAGGCGGGCAGCAGGGCCGTGGCCGACTTGGCGAAGGCGTTGGACCAGCCGGTTGCCGGATCACCGTCCACCATGGCAGCGGGAAGGGTGTCGGGGCGGCCCGAGTAACTGGCGTCGGCGTGAGGGTAGTTCGGCGGAACCGGGTAGTCGGGTGCGAAACCGGGGGCCGGCGTGCGCACGACCTCGTGAGCGGGCGTGGTGCGCACGCTCACCGATCCCTTGCTCAGGCCGTCCGCTCGGGCCGTGACCTTGAGCGTGCCCGCCTTCGTGCCGGACCGGACGATGGCGAGGGCCTTGCCGTGGAAGGCGGTCCGGGTGCTCGCCTGGTAGCGCTCGGCGCTCTCCTCACGGCCGTTGTCGAGTCCGGCGAGCGAGCCGCCGGTCACGTCGAAGGCGATCAGATGCTCGGCGTCGGGCACGACGACGCCGTGCGCGTCGACGATCTCCGCGGTCACGAAGACGAGCGAACGGCCGTCGGCGGCGAGGGACTCGCGGTCCGCGGTGAGCCGTACCGCATGGGGCTCACCGGCCGTGCGCAGCACGTCGGTGGCCACCACCTTGCCGTTCCGCCGCGCCACCGCCTTCAGTTCGCCCGGCCGGTAGGGCACCCGCCAGGTGAGGTGCAGCCTGCCCGCGCTGCCGTTGGGGCTGGTGTAACTGCCCGGGTAGGGACCGTCCGTGAAGGTCTTGTCGTCGCCGGTGGCCTCGGTGGTCTCCAGATAGGCGCGGCCGTCGGTGGTCGTCTTCGTGTCGAACGACCTGACGCCCAGTGAGGTCCCGTCGAGGTACAGCTCGACCTCGGCGACGTTGGCGTACGCCCACACCTCGACGGTCTCCCCGGCCTCGTGGTTCCAGCTCATCGGCAGTAGATGCACCATCGGTTCGGCGACCCACTGGCTGCGGAAGAGGTGGTACATGTCCTTGGGGAACCCGGCCGTGTCGACCGCGCCGAAGAAGGACGCCTTGACCGGGAAGACGTTGTACGGCGTCGGCTCGCCGATGTAGTCGATGCCCGACCACAGGAACTGCCCCGCGAACCACTTCCGGTCGCGGTCCTTCTTGTGCCCGTACTCGCCGCTCATCGTCCAGGAGGCGAGGTTGTTGTCGTACGACGAGGTCGCGCGCCGCCCCGGCGCGTGGTTCTCACCGGTGTTGAGGTGCTCGGGCTCCTGGTAGGTGCCACGCGTCGAGGTCTCGGACGACGACTCGGACTCGAACAGGAACAGGTGGGGATAGGCGGCGTGCAGGTCGTCCACCGACTTGGCGGTGTTGTAGTTGAGGCCCAGGCCGTCGAGCTTGGCGAGCATCAGATCGGCGGCCGAGCCCTTGGCGGGCAGCCGGCGGTACTTGTCGGATCCGATGACGAGGGGGCGGGTGTCGTCGGCGGCCTTGATCGCGCCGATGATCCGGTCGGCCATGGCCAGACCGGCGGTGGAGGTGGAGTCGGGGACCTCGTTGCCGATGGACCACAGCACGACGGCGGGCGAGTTGCGGGCCGCGAGGACCATCTCGGTGGCGTCCGTCTCGCACCACTCGTCGAAGAACCGGCCGTAGTCGTACGTCGTCTTGCCGGTGCGCCAGCAGTCGAACGCCTCCACCATCATCACGATGCCCAGTTCCTCGCAGACCTGGATCATTTCCGGCGAGGGCGGGTTGTGCGAGGTGCGGAAGGCGTTGACGCCCATCGACTTCATGATGGTCATCTGTCTGCGCACGGCGTCGATGCTGATCGCGGCGCCGAGGGCACCCTGGTCGTGGTGCAGGTCGACGCCCTTGATCTTGTGGTGGGTGCCGTTGAGCGAGAAGCCCTCGTCGGGGTCGAAGCGGAAGGTGCGGACGCCGAAGACGGTGCGGACGGTGTCGGTGGTCCGGCCGCCGACGCGCACCTCGGTCTCCAGGGTGTACCGGTGCGGAGCGTCGATTTCCCACAACTTCGGCTTCTTGACGATGAGTTCATGGGTCGCGGCCGTCTCGTCGGTGACGGTGACGGTCGAGGACGTGCGAACGGCCGTACGGCCGTCGGGGTCGAGGATCCGTGAGACGACCTGCACGTCCGCGCCGCTGCCGGACTCGTTCAGCACCGAGGTCCGCACCCGGACGACGGCCCGCTCGGCGGTGACGTCCGGCGTGGTGACGTACGTGCCCCAGCGGGCCACGTGCACGGGCTCGGTCACCACCAGGCGGGCCTCGCGGTAGATTCCGCTGCCCGAGTACCAGCGGCTGCTGGGCAGTTGGTTGTGCACCCGGACCGCGAGGACGTTCTCGGTTCTGCCGTCGGTGTGCACCAGATCGGTCAGGTCGAAGGCGAAACCCGTGTAGCCGTAGGGGTGGCGGCCGACCTCGGTGCCGTTGCAGTAGACGTGCGAGTCCATGTAGACGCCGTCGAACTCCACCGAGATCCGCCGTCCGGCGAGGGCGGGCGGCAGGGTGAAGGCGAGGCGGTACCAGCCGAGGCCGCCCGGGAAGAATCCGGTGCCGCTGGTGGTGCCGTGCTCCGTGGTGGGCGTCTGCTCGATGCTCCAGTCGTGCGGGACGGCGACCCGGCGCCAGTCCGAGTCGTCGTACCCGGGGTCGGCGGCGTGCTCGTACGCGCCGGTCGGGTCGGTGGCGCCACCGGGGTCGACCAGCGCGAAGCGCCAGCCGTCCCGCAGGGCGACCGTACGGCGCCCGGTGACGTCGCCGGACGCCTCGGCTGCCCACGCACCGGGTGCGCCCAGTAGTGCTCCGGCCGTCGGCGCCGCGGTCGCGGCGACCAATACCGATCTGCGAGTGACCGTCATGGCGGCTCTCCCTCATCAGGGCCCAGAAGTACTCACAACTGATCGTGAACAAACAGATTCTGACGGCCTGCCACACGCAGTCGTCAAGGGTCGGGCACACTCCGTCGTCCGGCACCGCATCGGCCGGAATCCCTCTTGCCCGCCGGCAGCCGCTCCACCCCATCGCCGAGGCTCACGGCTCACGGACGGGTCCGACACACTAGGCTGGAACTCAGGTGACGCATCCGATCACGGTGTGTGTGCGCGGGAGTGGCGACGATGAGCCCGGACTATCCCTTCGAAGACGGGGCGACGGCCCGGGCTGTCATCGGCGACGACGGCACACTGACCGAGTGGAACGAGGGCGCCCGGCGGCTGCTCGGCCACGACGCCGCCGACGTCCTGGGCCGGCCCGCCGCCGGTCTGCTGGCCGACGGCGCCGCCCCGCCGGCGCTCGCCGGACCCCGGTGGGACGGGACGCTCGGATTGCGCCACCGCGACGGCCGTACGGTGTCGGTGTGGCTGCTCGCCCACCACCGCCCGGCGCGCGAGGACCGCCCCGCCGACTGGCTCGTCGTCACCCCGCTCGAGGTCACCGGCCCCGCCGGCCCTGGCGACCCCCTTGCCGCCGACGCGCTGACCCTGTCCCCGTGCGCCGTCGCCGTCTACGACGAACGGCTCCGGCTGCGCCGGATGAACGGTTCGATGGCCGAAGTCCTCGGCCTGCCCGAGGAGCGGGCCCGGGGACTGCGGGTCTCGGAGATCGGCGGCAATCCGGAGAGCGAGGCCATCGAACGCGAGCTGCTGCGGGTGCTGCGGACCGGCCGTCCCCTGGACGTGCAGACCTACTCACGCTCCGGCGGCGAGGAGAAGGCGCACGCCTGGCTGGCCCGGCTGGCGCCGGTCACCGACGCCGACGGACGGGTGCGCGGGGTGTGTCTGGCCGCCCACGACTTCACCGAGAACTATCTGGCCCGGGAGCGGCTGCAACTGGTCAACGAGGCGAGCGAACGCATCGGCAGCACCCTGGACGTCATCCGTACGGCGCAGGAGCTGGCCGACGTGTGCGTGCCGGCGCTCGCCGACTTCGTCCGCGTCGACCTGCTGGACCCCGCGGAGCCGGGCGCCCGCCCCGAGGCACGGCTCACGGCGCCCGTCGTGCTGCGCCGGGCCGCGCACCGGTCGGTCCTGACCGGCGCCCCGGAGGCGATGATCGCGCCCGGTGGGCTCGCGACCTATCCTGCCGCCTCCCCGCAGGCCCACTCGCTCCTCGCGGGCCGCACCGTCGTCGGCTCGACGGCGTCCGGCGACCTGGAGCTGTGGCTGGCCTGGGACACGGCGCGCACCGAGCGGGCGCGCGACTTCGGCATGCACTCCACGATGTCGGTGCCGATCCGGGCCCGCGGCGTCACCCTGGGGGTCGCGGTCCTCACCCGGCACCGGCGTCCGGACCCCTTCACGCCGGACGACGTGTTGCTGGCCGAGGAGATCACCGCCCGCGCGGCCGTCTGCATCGACAACGCCCGCCGCTACTCCCGGGAGCGTGACACCGCCATCGCCCTGCAGCGCAGCCTGCTGCCCCAGACACTGCCGCGCACGGCGGCGGTGGAGGCCGCCTCCCGCTATCTCCCCGCGGCGCGCGCGGGCGTGGGCGGCGACTGGTTCGACGTGATCCCGCTGTCCGGGCTGCGGGTCGCCATGGTCGTCGGCGACGTCGTCGGGCACGGCATCCAGGCGTCGGCGGCCATGGGCCGGCTGCGCGCCGGCGTACGCACCCTCGCCGACATCGACCTGGCGCCGGACGAACTGCTCACCCACCTCGACGACCTGGTGGTGCGGCTGTCGCAGGAGGAAACCGGCGAGGACATGCCCGGCGAGGTCGGCGCGACCTGTCTGTACGCCGTGTACGACCCGGTCTCGCGCCGGTGCACGCTCGCCCGCGCCGGGCATCCACCGCCGGTGCTGGTCCCGCCCGGCGGCCCGCCCGTGCAACTGACCCTGCCCGCCGGTCCCCCGCTGGGCCTGGGCGGGCTGCCCTTCGAGTCGGCCGAGTTCGAGCTGGCCGAGGGCAGCCTGCTCGCGCTGTTCACGGACGGGCTGATCGAGAGCCGGGAACGGGACGTCGACGCCGGCCACCGCCTGCTGTGCGCGGCCCTGGGCTCGCACGCGGACTCGCTGGACGAGACCTGCAACCGGGTCCTGGCGGCCCTGCTGCCGCGCGGCGGCGCGGCGGACGACGTTGCCCTGCTGCTCGCCCGCACGCTCGGGCTGCCCGCCTCGCAGGTGGCGACCTGGGACATCCCCGCCGATCCGGCGCTGGTCGCCCCGATCCGCAAGCAGGTCGTGGAGCAGCTGGACCTGTGGTCGCTGAGCGAGACCGCGTTCACGGCGGAGCTGGTGGTGAGCGAGCTGGTCACCAACGCCATCCGGTACGGCTCGCGCCCCATCCGGCTGCGGCTGATCCACGACGCGACCACACTGATCTGCGAGGTGTCCGACACCAGCCACACCGCCCCGCATCTGCGCCGCGCCAAGATCTGGGACGAGGGCGGTCGCGGTCTGCTCCTGGTCGCCCAGCTCACCCAGCGCTGGGGCAGCCGGCACACGGCCGACGGCAAGACGATCTGGGCGGAGCTGTCGCTCATGGAGGAGGAGTAGCGCGACTCGGGCGCCTCGAACTGCGACGAGGGACGGGGCGACTCAGGACGCGGAGAGCCAGGGTCGTACCTGCTTGCGGGCCTCGTGCAGGCGCGACTTGAGGGTGCCGAGGGGGATGCCGACGCGCTCGGCGACCTCGGCGTAGTCGAGCTGGCAGATGTCGCGGTAGACGAGCGGCGCGACGAGGTGCGGATGCTCGCGCTCGAGCCGGTCCAGCGCCTCCAGGAGGTCGACGCGGGAGCCCGCGATGACGCTGGTGGTGCGCGGGTCGACGTACTGGGAGGGCTCGATCGAGCCGGGCTGTTCGGCGGCGCGGCGCTTGAGTTCGCGGTACTTCTGCCGGGAGCAGTTGGCGACGACGGTGTAGAGCCAGGTGCTGAAGCGGCTGCGGCCCTCGAAGGCAGTGATCTTCCGGGCGATCTGGAGCAGCACGTCCTGCGCCGCCTCCTCGGCGTCCTCCCGGCACGGCAGGAAGCGCCCGCAGCGGCGGACGACCTCGGGGCGGACCTCGGTGAGCAGCCGGTCCAGGGCCTGGGGGTCGCCCGCGGCGGCGCGCCGGGCGAGGTCTTCGGTCAGCGCCGCATCGTGCACGGGAGGTCCCCCTTTGAGTCGATCTCAGGGCAGGCATGATAGTCGCATGCATTCCCTCGAGCGGATCGGCCGCTACCGACTCGAACGACGCCTGGGCAGCGGCGCCTTCGGCACGGTGTGGCTCGCCCACGACGATCAGCTCGAGGCACCTGTGGCGGTGAAGGTCCTCGCGGAGAACTGGTCGCACCGGCTCGACGTCCGGGACCGGTTCCTGTCCGAGGCGCGGCTGCTGCGCAGGGCCGACTCGAACCGTGTGGTGCAGGTCTACGACATCGGTGAACTGCCGGACGGCAGGCCGTACTTCGTGATGGAGTACGCCGACGCGGGCACCCTCGCCGACCTGCTCGCCGAAGGACCTCTCCCGGTGCCGGATGCGCTGCGGCTGACGGCACTGGCCGCTCGGGGCACGGCGGCGCTGCACGACGCGGGGATCGTGCACCGCGACATCAAGCCGAGCAATGTGCTGCTGCGCACGGCGACGGACGGCAGCCGGCGCCTACTGCTCGGGGATCTGGGCCTGGCCAAGAGCCTGGCCCAGGCCTCCGGCCTCACGCTGGCGGCGGGCTCGGCGGGCTACCAGCCGCCCGAGCAGGCGGAGCCCGGCGCGGGCATCGACGCGCGGGCCGACGTGTACAGCCTGGGCGCGGTCGGCTACGAGCTGCTGACCGGGACGGTGCCGGGAGCACCGGGCCGGATCGTACGGCCGGACCGGCTGCGCCCGGACCTGGACGAGGACGTCGTACGCACGCTGATGCGCGCCCTGGAACCGGACAGGGAACGGCGGTGGCCGGGCGCGCGCGAGTTCGCGGAGGAGTTGGAACGGCTCGCGGGACGGGGGGCGGCGGGACCGGCGGGGCGCGGGCCCACCATGCCAGGGCCGGGGACGGCGCCCCCTGACGGCCGCGGGCTGTACGGCGCAGGACAGGAGGCGCCGCCCTGGCCCGGTCAAGGTCCCGACGCCGCCGGGCAAGCGCCCGCGGTTCCGGCCGACAGGATGCCGTACAGCGGCGGGCAGGCGTCGCCGAACCCGACGGGCAGCGGGCTCATCGGCAGCGGGCAGGGACCGCAGGGCTCGCCCGACCGGGGACTCGACCGCGCCGGGCAAACGCCCGCGGTCCCGGCCGACCGCAGCCTCGACGGTGACGGACCAGCCTCGTCGAGCCAGGCGGGCCACGAGGGACACAGCGCCCGGCAGGAGGCAGCGGCCCCGCCCGACCGAGGACCCCACCGCACCGGGCAAGCGTCGGGGGCCCCGGTCCCCCGCCGGCTGGACGGTATTCGCAAGCGGCTCGGTGTCGTCGCCCTCGCCGTTGCCGCGGTCCTCGCCGCCGGTGTCGCCGCCGTGCTGGTCACGCTCGTGAACCGGGGCTCCCCCGCCGACGAGGTCCGAGTCGCCGACGCCACCGGTCGCGTCACCGCCGAGGTGCCCGCGAGCTGGGGGCGGCAGTTGCGCGACTCCGGGTGGAATCCGAAGGCGCTCGGTCTGCGCGACGGGCAGGAGCCGGGGCTGGCCGTCGCCGACGACCTGGCCAAGTGGCCCGATCTCTCGACCCCGGTGAACGGGGTCTTCATCGGGCTGAGCGAGCACGGGGACGTGGCGGACAAGGTGAACGCCCTCGCGCACGCGGGCTGTCACTACGCCGGCAGCCACGCCTTCAGCGGCGCCGGCTGGAAGGGCCGTACCCGAACCTGGACCGACTGCTCCGGCGGCGGTTCCGTCAGCGAGACCGCGCTGGCCCGGACCGGCGGCGCGGCGCAGCCCCAGGTGTATGTGCAGGTCCGCGAACACGCGGACCGCGCGAACGACGGCACGACCGCCGCCACGGACCGTGTGCTGCGCTCCCTGCGGATCGCCTGACGGGACGGCGAGGGCATCGCTCCGCCGCGTAGCACGCGGTGAACGGGGAGAGCGGGGAGAATTTCATCAGAACCGCGAACTTTTCCGGCGGTCCGCGCATCGGAGTGTCATGACGGCGCACGAGGCGCCGCAGGCGCGCCGCCGCGTGCCGTGATCATCCAGGAGTGTTGAGAGACATATGGTGTACACGTCCCGGTCCCTGCGCAGGGCGTCCCTGCTCGTGAGCTCGGTCGCCGCACTGGGCCTCCTGAGCGCCTGCGGCAACGGAACCGGCGTCCAGGCCGGTCCCGAGAAGGTCACGGGGACGGCCGCACCCGCGACCGAGAACGCCACGGGCGGCGACGAGTCCGCGTCCCCGAGTGCCGCCGCCCCGGACGATTCCTCGCCGTCGCCGTCGTCCGCGCCGACCGGCGGCACGGCCGGCGAATCGAGCGGCGGTGGTACCAAGACGGCCACCAGCACCGGTACCCGCTGCCACACCTCCGAACTCGGCGCCTCCGTCGGTCGCAACAACCCGGGAGCCGGTCAGGAGAACTTCCCCATCGTGCTCACCAACAAGTCCGGCCGCACCTGCACCCTGCACGGCTATCCGGGCGCCGCCTTCGTGAACGCGTCCGGCGGTCAGCTCGGCCCTGACCCGAAGCGTTCCTCCGGCTCGCCCGCGACGGTCACGCTGAAGCCGGGCCAGAGCGCCTGGGCGGGACTGACCTTCTCCAACCCGGAGATCAGCGGCGCCAAGACGGCGACGCCCGCCGCTCTGCTCGTCACCCCGCCGGACGAGCGGGACTCCCTGAAGGTGACGTGGACGGCCGGCACGGTACCCGTGTCCGGCAACTCCTCCTCCGTCTTCCTCACGGTCTTCAGCCCCGGTACCGGAGCCTGACCGCGCCCTCCCCGACCCCGCTGTCCGCTCCCGGGCAGCGGGGTTCGTCATGGAACCGCCCCGAGTGTCACAGCACGGCAACACGTCCCGACCGCCGCGATCTTTCCGCCCGAGCCTCCCATCGAACCCCTCGACCGCACAGCGAACTGGCTCCGCCCGGAGCCGTGACGAGGGAATCGGGGACACGCATGAACGGCATCTCACGCAGGCGGCTGCTGACCGCGGGGGCGACGGCGGGTGCGCTGGGCGCCCTGTCGGCCTGCTCGGCCGGCGGCTGGTCCGTCGGCGGCGACAGCCCCGCCGGCGAGACGCCCACGCAGCAGGCCCGGCCCGCACGCCCGATCGGCGACGGTTCCACCGCCGACACCGGCGCGCAGCCGAAGCAGCCGACGGCGACGCGGCTGGCGGAGGGTGCCCGCCCGCCGCAGTTCGTGGTGTTCTCCTGGGACGGCGCGGGCGAGCTGAGCAACCAGCTGTTCTCGCGGTTCCGGAAGGTGGCCGCCGACCACGGCGCCGCGATGACCTTCTTCCTCAGCGGCATCTACACCCTGCCCGAGTCCAAGAAGCACCTCTACCGTCCGCCGCGGCACGCGGTCGGCGCGTCCGCCATCGGCTACCTCGCCGACCGGCACATCCACGCCACGCTCCAGCAGGTGCGCTCCGCCTGGCTCGAGGGCCACGAGATCGGAACACACTTCAACGGGCACTTCTGCGGCGCGGACGGCGTACGCAACTGGGCGCCCGCCGAGTGGCGCAGCGAGATCGACCAGGCCGTCCGCTTCGTCACCGAGTGGCGCACGAACACCGGCTTCACCGACCTCGAACCCCTCCCCTTCGACTACCGCAAGGAGCTGATCGGCGGCCGCACCCCCTGCCTGGAAGGCCAGGCGGCGCTGCTGCCGACGGCCGCCGCGCTCGACTGGAAGTACGACGCCAGCTCGCCGGGCGGGCTGCAGATCTGGCCCGGGACGGTGCAGGGCGGCCGCATCTGGGACTTCCCGCTGCAGTCCATACCGTTCTCCGGCCACTCCTTCCAGGTGCTGTCGATGGACTACAACATGATGGCCAACCAGTCCGCCGGGAACCCACTCGGCGACCGCTCCCAGTACGACGTGTGGCGCGCGCAGGCCCGCGACACCTATCTCTCGGGCTTCCGGCGCGCGTACGAGAGCAACCGTGCGCCCTTCTTCATCGGCAACCACTTCGAGCGCTGGAACGGCGGCATCTACATGGACGCCGTGGAGGAGGCGATCGGCCGCATGGCCGAGTACGACGACGTGCGCTTCGTGTCGTGCAAGCAGCTCGTGGCGTGGCTGGAGGCGCAGGACCCGGCGGTGCTGCGCAGGCTGCGCACGCTCGTACCGGGACAGGCCCCGGCCGGCGGATGGGCGGAGTTCCTGGGCGCGGCGGGGGCCCGCTCCGCGTAGCCCTCATACCGAGGTCTGTTTTCATGGGCGGGCACGTCCTGATCACTTCACGGGCGGGCACAGACCGATCCGCTGCGTCCCGAAGGCAGGAGCCCTGAACACCCCGCTCGCCGAGGCCCTGTCCGTCGTCCTGCTCGTCGCCGTGCTCGCCTGGGCCGTCGCCCGGCCCCGTGGGCTGCCCGAGGCGGCGCTGGCCGTGCCGGCGGCGGGCCTCGCCATCGGCACCGGCGCGATCACGCTCGACCACGCCCGCGCGGAGGCCGAACGGCTCGGTCCGGTCGTCGGGTTCCTCGCGGCCGTACTGGTGCTCGCCCACTTCTGCGACGTCGAGGGGCTCTTCCGGGCCTGCGGGGCGTGGATGGCGCGTTGGGCGGCGGGGCGTCCGGTGCCGCTGCTGACGGCGGTGTTCGCGCTCGCGTCGGTGATCACGGCCGTGCTCAGTCTGGACGCGACGGTCGTGCTGCTGACGCCGGTCGTGTTCGCCACGGCGGCCAGAACCGGCGTACGGCCCAAGCCGCACGTGTACGCCTGCACCCATCTGTCGAACACGGCGTCGCTGCTGCTGCCGGTGTCCAATCTGACGAACCTGCTGGCGTTCATGGCGAGCGGGCTGACCTTCAGCCGGTTCGCGGTGCTGATGGCGCTGCCGTGGCTGGCGGCGATCGGTGCCGAGTACGTGGTGTTCCGACGGTTCTTCGTGCGTGACCTGTCCGCCGCGGCGCCCGTGGTCCCGGACCCGGGTGAGGCTCCGGGCCTGCCGCTGTTCGCGCTGGTGACGGTGGGCTGCACGCTGGCCGGGTTCGTGGTGGCGTCGGCGGCGGGCATCGAGCCGGTGTGGGCGGCGCTGGCCGGAGCGCTGGTGCTGGCCGGGCGGGCGCTGCTGCGCGGGAAGGCCACGCCGCTGACGGTGGTACGGGCGGCGGCGCCGGCGTTCCTGGCGTTCGTGCTGGCGCTCGGCATCGTGGTCCGCGCGGTCGTCGACAACGGGCTCGAGGACGCACTCGGACACGTGCTGCCCGGGGGCTCGGGGCTGCCCGCGCTGCTCGGGATCGCCGCGCTGGCCGCCGTACTCGCCAATCTGATCAACAATCTGCCCGCGGTCCTGGTTCTGCTCCCGCTGACCGCCCCGGCCGGGCCCGGCGCGGTGCTGGCCGTGCTGCTCGGGGTGAACATCGGCCCGAACCTGACGTACGCCGGGTCGCTCGCGACGCTGCTGTGGCGGAGGATCGTGCATCAGCACGAACACGGGGTGGACCTCAAGGAGTTCACCCGACTGGGACTCGTCGCCGTGCCGTCCGCACTGGGCGTGGCGGTGGTGGCACTGTGGGGGGCGCTGCGGGTCGTCGGCGTCTGACGAGGGACGCCCGGTCGTGCGCGGCGGTGCGTCCAGGAGATCCGAGAGGGCGGGAGGAAGTCGGGATGCGGGTGGTGGTCTGGCTCACCGAGGGGACCTGGCCCGCCTGTGTGGACGCGGTGCGCACCCATGTCCCGGCGGCCGGCGATGTGGTGCTCCTCCATGTGGCCGAGCCGGGCGTGCCGGGGCTGGCGCACGGCGCGTTCGCCGGGCTGCTCGGCCGGGGCGGCAGCGAGCACGATCCCGGTGACCGGATGGACGAGCTGGACGAGAGGTCGGCCGGCGCGCTCCTGGCTGCGGCGGCGGAGCGGCTGGGCCGGCCGTGCACCGAGGTGGAGCGGACCGGTCGGGTCGAGCGCGAGGTGGTGGCGGCCGCGGAGGGCGCCGATCTGCTCGTGCTGGCCCGCGACGGCGACCGCACCCGGCTCGGCCCGCGCAGCCTCGGCCCCGCCGTACGCTTCGCCGTCGACCATGCGCCCTGCCCGGTGCTGCTGGTCTGGCCGGAGGCGGCACCGGGCCTCACCACGATCCCGCCCCCGCCGGCACACCACCGCTGACACCGGCGCCGGACCACGATCCCGCCACGCCGCCGCAGCACCGCTCAACCGCGCCGTGCCTCAGCGCCCGCGTCGCCCGTCGCCACCGCCCCCGTCGCCCCAGCCGCCGCTGCGCCCGTCGCCGTGGCAGTAGTCGGGGTACTGATCGCAGAAGTCGGCCGGCCCGCTGCTCGACGGGCTCGGCGCCGGGGTCGACGCGGTCGCCGAGGGGGTCGGTGAGGGCGGGCGCGTCGCCATGGGGGTGGGCCGGGCCGGAACCGGGTGCTCGCTGCCCCAGTTGACGACCTCCATCTGGAGATCGGGCTTGGAGGTGTCGACGACCCAGCGCTGCACGGTGGTGCCGGTGCGGTTCTTGAGGACGAGGGCGCCCGCGCCGTCGGTGGCCGCCGGGGTGAGGGCCAGATCCTGGTCGGATCGGGGCACGAGAGCGCCCTGGAGCGTGAAGTCGTAGCGGACGTTCTTGCCGCTCTTCGCCGACGTGCGTGTGCACGGGGCCAGTCGGACCGAGTAGCCGAGGCGGGAGTCCAGGCACAGATCGGGGGCGGCGGTGCTGCGCAGGAGCCCGTCGGGTTCGTACGTCCACTGCTGGCTCGCGTGGGAGGAGCACTTGGCGAGTTCGGTCTCCGCACCCTTGACCGCCTTGTCGCCGACCAGGTCGACACAGAGTCCGGCGGCGAGGTTGCGCAGCCGCCCGCGCAGAACGCCCTGGGCGGACGCGTCGGCACCGGCCCAGGAGGGACCAGACTTCGAGGGTCCGGAGCCGGGCGTGGCGGTGGCCTTTCCGTCGTGGGCGGGGGCGGCTCCGTCGCCGGAGGCGAACACGGCCCACAACACCAGGGGCAGCACGACCAGTCCGCTCACGGTCGCCACGGCCAGCGCGAGATTCCGCCGGCGGACGCGGCGGGCGGCCCGGTGTGCGGAGCGGCGCCCCCCGGCCGGGGGGCGGGGCACGGTCGGCGCCGCGAAGGCCTCCCCGCCGATCGGAGCCGGGAGTGCGGTCGCGGCGGGCTCGGGCTCGGGGCCGGCCGCGGCCAGCCCCGCCCGGGACTCCACGTAGGCCTGGGCACCCCAGCCCAATACCGCCTCGGCCAGGGCGAGTCCGAGGCCGGCGTTGAAGCGGTTCAGCTGGTCCGCGGTGTGGCGGCAGTGCCGGCAGCGGTTGAGATGCTGCCGAAGGTCCGGATCGACGTGGGCCCCGCCGCGCCGGAAGGTGACGTCGAGCATGCGGACGTAGCGCAGACACTCGTCCTCGGCCGCCAGTTCGCGATGGACCTGGAGGCACTCCTCGCGCAACCGAGCGCGGGCCCGGCGCAGTTCGATGCCGGCGCCCTCCGGGTCGAGGCCGAGGAGTGCGGCCGGTACGGAGGCGGGTTCGGCCTCGACCTCGGTGTGCCACAGCACGGCACGGGAGGACTGGGGCAGCCGCTGGAACGCCCGGGACAGCAGGCGCCGGTCCGTGGGCGGCAGCAGCCGCGCCGCGGCCCGCTCACCGGTGCCGGAGCGGAGGGCCGGGTTGAGCAGTTCCTGGCGTCCGTCGTTGTCCCACTCCGCCGCGATGCGCCGGACGGTGACGAGCAGATGGGGCCGCCACGCGGAGGTCGGGCCCGTCTGTCGGAGCGATTCACCGAAGAGTCGCGTGAATGCGGCCGTGGTGAGCATTCCGGCGGCGCGCGTTCCGTCGGTGCACAGCCGGGCGTAGGCGAAGGCGGCTTCCCAGTGCCGGTCGAGGAGTTCACCGACGGGATGCAGCGCGGGCGTCGATCCTGTCCACTTCTTCAGTTCGGTGCTCAGTTGCTCGTCCGTGATGCCGAACGGTGGAGCAGGACCCGGGGAATTCGACAGGCCAGCGTCATCCACGGCTGCATTCCTCCCTGACGCAACGCGGGAATTAGTCCGTACCAGGGGTATGCGGCATCTCGAACGTCCGCCTACGGCAGCTCTTTTGAAGCGTGGGGGCGTACGGGGAGCGGCCACGCGCCTGCAGAGAAGTGCTTAATTGTCTGCACGCGAACAGTGCTCACCTTTGCACAGGCCAGCACGCCACAACAAGGGATCCCGAAACTTTTCGCAATGCCTCTCCGCCGCATCGAATTGACGAAACGTCAAGAGCGCGCATTTGCCGGTTGTCGCCGTATCGGCATCCCCATTACGACCTGTTACGGACCCGGGTCCGGTATGCGCCCGGAGGAACACCCCAGCGCTCGCGGAACACCCGGTGGAAGTGGAACGGGCTGGGAAATCCCGACGCCGCGGCCACCCGCTCCACGGTCAGATCGGTGCTTTCCAGAAGGCGGGCCGCATGACGCAGCCTGGCCTCGCGCACGGCGCGCATCGGCGAGCGGCCGGTCTGCCGGGTGAAGAGGTGCGCGAAGCGGGACGGCGACAGCGCGACGGCCGCGGCGAGCGAGCCGACGGTGTGCGGGGCGCCGGGGTCGGCGGCGACGACTTCCTCCGCCCGCAGCACGCGCGCGTCGACGCCGGGCGGCGGGGCCGGCTCGCGCGCGGCGGAGGCGGTGAGCAGCACGACCTCCTCCAGCGCGCACAGCGCCAGTTCGCGCGCGGCTCCGCCGTGTGCGACGGCGACCGGGTCGCCGTCGGTGGGCGCGGGTGGCGGCGGTGCTCCGGTACCGATCCAGCGGGCGTCGGCGAGCATGCGCCCGAAGACCGTGCCGACACGGCCGTGCAGCACATCGGGCACGGGCGTGACCGCGTACATCCCGTCGGCGACGGCGTACGGGCGCAGCCAGGCCGCCCAACCCGGCCGGGCCTGGCAGTGCGCCCACCAGAAACCCCAGTGCCGGGCTCCGGGCGCGACGGCGTAGCGGTGGCGGACACCGGGCGCGAGCACCACCAGGTCCCCCTCCCCGGCGTACGCCTCGGCGGTCCCCTGACGGACCAGACCGCGTCCCCCCGTGGTCCAGGTCAGCAACCAGCTGTCCGAGCCGGCGGGCCGCTCGACGCTGTAGCCCGGATCCCGGTCGTAGCGCCCGACCACCACCGGACCCGGCGGCGGTGAGGGGTCGCCCGGTACGGCAGTCACGGGCAGTTCCGCAGCGGTCATGGACATCCTCCGATCGCGGGCGTCGGCCTAGCGTGACGAGGTGAGGACACGGGAGCGAGGAGTGGACGGATGACAGCCACGGACAGCGGCGCCGCCGGCGCTCCCAGCCTGCCCGAGCCGCTGCGGCGGCGGGCCGGGGAGTTCGAGGAGCAGGGCTTCACGGTCGTACGCGGGCTGTTCGGGTACGACGAGATCGACCGGCTGTGTGCCGAGTTCGCGGCGCTGCACGCGGCCGGTCCGGTGCCGGGACTCTTCGAGCCACGGGTGCCTGCGGACGGCGGCCCGGCCGACCCGCTGCTCACGCATCCGCGGGTGATGCACCCGCACGAGATCGACCCGCTCGCCCGTGACGTTCTGCTGGACGCGCGGCTGCGGACGGTCCTGGAGGCGTTGTTCGGGGAGGAGGTCCTGGCCGCGCAGAGCATGTTCTACTTCAAGCCGCCGGGGGCGCGTGGGCAGGCGCTGCATCAGGACAACTTCTATCTGCGGGTGGAACCGGGCACGTGTGTGGCGGCGTGGATCGCCTGCGATGTGATCGACCGGGACAACGGCGGTCTCGAAGTCGTTCCGGGCACGCACCGGATGGACCTGTTCTGCCCCGAGGAGGCGGACGAAGGGCTGTCGTTCGCCCGGGAGTTCGTGCCCCCGCCGCCCGGCCTGACGGCCGTACCCGTGGACATGGAGCCGGGCGACGTCCTGTTCTTCAACGGCAGCCTGGTGCACGGCTCGCAGCCCAACCGCAGCGCGGACCGTTTCCGCCGCTCCTTCATCGCGCACTACGTGGGCCGCTCGGCGGAGCGCGTCGGCAGCCACTACCGGACGCTGACGATGCGCGGTGACCGTGTGCCGCTCCCCGAGAGTGAGGGGGCGGGGCCGTGCGGCTCGGAATTCGCGCCGCACGGCCCGCATTGACGGACCGTCGGCCACGGACGGCCGGTCAGTGGCCGCTGATCGCCCGCGGTGTGTACGCCTGTTCCAGCTCTTCGATCTCCTTGTCGCTCAGCTCGATGTCGACCGCCGCCACCGCGTCCTCGAGGTGCTGCGGCCTGGCCGCGCCGACGATCGGCGCCGTCACCGTGTCCTGGTGCAGCAGCCAGGCGAGCGCCACCTGGGCGCGCGGCACCCCGCGGTCGCCCGCGATGCGGGAGACCGCCTCGACGATCGCGCGGTCGCTCTCCAGGTAGAGGCGGCTGCCGAAGTTGTCCGTTGCGCTGCGGTCGGTGACGGTGCCCCAGTCGCGGGTGAGGCGGCCGCGGGCCAGCGGGCTCCAGGGCAGCACGCCCACGCCCTGGTCCGCGCACAGCGGCACCATCTCCCGCTCCTCCTCGCGGTAGAGCAGGTTGTAGTGGTTCTGCATGGACACGAACTTGGTCCAGCCGTGCCGCTCGGCCGTGTACTGGGCCTTGGAGAACTCCCAGGCGTACATCGAACTCGCCCCGATGTAGCGCACCTTGCCGGCCTTGACCAGGTCGTGCAGCGCCTCCATCGTCTCCTCGACCGGCGTCCCGTGGTCGTAGCGGTGGATCTGGTAGAGGTCCACGTAGTCCGTGCCGAGGCGGCTCAGGCTGTGGTCGATCTCCGTCATGATCGCCTTGCGGGACAGCCCACCGCCGTTGGGTCCGGGCCGCATCCTGCCGTGCACCTTGGTGGCGAGCACGTAGTCGTCGCGCTTGGCGAAGTCGCGCAGCGCCCGGCCGACGATCTCCTCGCTGGTGCCGTCGGAGTAGACGTTGGCCGTGTCGAAGAAGTTGATGCCCGCGTCCAGCGCCTGCCGGATCAGCGGGCGGGACGCCTCCTCGCCGAGGGTCCACTCGTGGGTGCCCCGCTCGGGGTCGCCGTACGTCATGCAGCCCAGACAGATCCGTGACACGTCCAGGCCTGTCGAACCGAGCTTCACGTACTGCATCGTTGCTGCTCCTGCCTTCGGGTCGGTTACCACTGGGAGCGTACGTCGCACGGCCCCCGCTTGACGGCGCCTGCGCGTGGGCGCTTGGATCTTGGGCGTGCCACGACGACTCCCACCGGCTCTCGGTGCCGCCGCCGGGGCCATGGTTCTCGCGCTCGCCGGATGCGGTTCCCCGGCTGAACCGCGAGAGGGCTCGCCCGAGTCCGCCCGCACCGCGACCGAGGTGCGGCTGCCGCCCCGCCACACCGGTTTCGACTACCAGATCGGCGGCCCCTATCCCCCGCCCCCCGGCGTGCGGATCGTCAGCCGGGATCGTACGGCGTCCCCGGCACCCGGTCTCTACAACGTCTGCTACCTCAACGCCTTCCAGGCCCAGCCGGACGAGGACGACTCCTGGCCCGCCGACCTGCTGCTGCGTGACGCGCACGGCAAGGTGGTCGTCGACCGGGACTGGCACGAGGCGCTGCTCGACATCGGCACCCCGGCCAAGCGGGCGCGGGTGGCAAAGCGCGTGGGCCGCTGGATCGACGGCTGCGCGGACAAGGGCTTCGACGCCGTCGAGCCGGACAACTACGACAGCTACACCCGCTCCCGTGGGTTGCTGACCGCGGACGACGCGACCGCCTTCGTCAGGCTGCTCTCCCGCCACGCGCACGCCCGGCACCTGGCCGTCGCGCAGAAGAACACCGTCGAACTGGCCGAGGAACGCGGGCGCACCGGGCTCGACTTCGCGGTGGCGGAGGAGTGCGCGGAGTGGGACGAGTGCGGTGAGTACGCGCGCGCCTTCGACGACCGCGTCCTCGTCGTCGAGTACTCGGACAGCGGTCTGCGCGAGCCACTCGCGCACTACGGCGACAGGCTGAGCATCGTCCGCCGCGACATGGCGGTCTCGACACCGGGCAGCGCGGGGTACGTCCGCGAAGACCACCTCTGACCTCACTCGAGCAGGTCCAGGGCCCGCTCCCACGCGAAGTCCGGGCGCCCGCCCCGCTCGTCGACCTCGCCGGTGTACGGCTCGCCGAAGCGGACGCCCATCCCGCGCAGCCGGGCCAGGCTGTCCTGGTAGGCGGGGTGCACGGCGAGCGTGTCGGCAACGCAGGGCAGGACGGCGATGGGCACACCCAGGCCGCACGCCTCGCAGAGTGTGCCGAGCGCGAGCGTGTCCGCGATTCCCGCGGCCCACTTGTTGATCGTGTTGAACGTGGCGGGCGCGACGGCCACGGCGTCCGGCGGCGGGAAGGGGCGCGGATCGGCGGGGGTGCGCCAGGCCGACCGGATCGGGCGACCGGTCTGCGCCTCCACGGCGGCCGTGTCGAAGAAGCCCGCCGCCGCGACCGGCGTGGCGATGACGCCGACCTCCCAGTCCCGTTCCTGGGCGGCCGTGATCAGCTTGCTGAGGCCCGTGGCGATGCCGGCCGCGCAGACGACGGCGTACAGGAAGGGCTTCTCGGCCTGTTCGGTCATCCGAGCACCGTACCGACGCACGGGTCGCCTACTGAAGCGGGAACGTCCGCCCCCGCTCCGACTCGGGGCGCGGGCCGAAGATCCGGCGCTCCTTCTCCTCGATGGGCACGTCGTTGATGCTGGCCTCGCGCCGGGTCATCAGGCCGTGCTCGTCGAACTCCCACAACTCGTTGCCGTACGACCGCCACCACTGCCCGTCGGCGTCGTGGCTCTCGTACTGGAAGCGGACCGCGATGCGGTTGCCGTAGAAGGCCCACAGGTCCTTGCGCAGCGCGTACTCGCGCTCACGCGCCCACTTGGCGGTCAGCAGCTCGACGATCTCGGCGCGGCCGGTGACGAAGGTGTCGCGGTTGCGCCAGACCGAGTCCTCGGAATAGGCGAGCGACACCTTGTGCGGGTCGCGGGTGTTCCAGGCGTCCTCGGCGGCCTGGACCTTCTGTGCGGCGGTCTCCGGGGTGAAGGGCGGCAGGGGCGGACGGTCGGCCATGGTCTCCTCCTCGGAGTCCTGGGAACGGCAGCTGGAGAACGTGCGTTCTCCAGCTGACTGCTAATCTAGAAGAACGCACGTTCTCTCGTCAAGGAGTGGTCGGCCATGGACAGCGCAGTCGCCCGCGAGCAAGCGCTGGACGCCGCGGAGAAGCTGTTCTACGGCCGCGGCATACAGTCCGTCGGCATGGACGACGTCCGCGGCACGTCCGGCGTGTCGCTCAAGCGCCTCTACCAGCTCTTCCCCGCCAAGGAGCAGCTCGTCGAGGCCTATCTGGAGCGCCGGGACGAGCGCTGGCGCGAGCGGCTCGCCGCGCACGTGGAGGCACACGGCGACCCGCGGGGCCGGCTGCTGGCCGTCTTCGACTGGCTGGAGCAGTGGTTCGGCGAGGACGACTTCCGCGGCTGCGCGTGGATCAACGCGTACGGCGAGCTGGGCGCGACGTCGGCCCGCGTGACGACACAGGTCGACGCGCACAAGCGGGCGTTCAGGGACTACCTCGAGGGTCTGGTGGCCGACGCGGGGCTGCCCGGCGCGCTGGCCGGGCAGCTGTATCTGCTGGCGGAAGGAGCCATGGTCACGGCGGGCATCACCCGCGCCACGGAGCCGGCCCGGCAGGCCCGGGAAGCGGCGCGGGTGCTGGTGGAGGCCGCCGCAGGCTGACATCGGCCCGGGCCCGCCGTGACGTCAGCTCGCGGTCTCGGCCTCCGTCTCGGTCACCTTGATGGCGCTGACCGGGCAGGCCCGGGCCGCCTCGCGGACCATGGGGTCGCCGCCACCGTCCTCCATGCCGGGGATCAGCGTGCTGTAGCCGTCGTCGTCCTGGGTGAAGACGTTGGGGGCGGCCAGGGCGCACTGCCCGGCGCCGACGCAGAGGTCCTTGTCGATCTCGATGTCGATGTGCATGACTGGAGCCTCTTACCAGGTCACGGGGAGTTCCAGCATCCCCTGGATCGTGTCGCCCGGTTTGAAGGGGATCTCCTCCGGCGGGGCGGCCAGAGCAAGCCCGGGCAGCCGCTCGAAGAGCGAGCCGAGGGCGATCTCCAGCTCGGCGCGGGCCAGGTTCTGGCCCAGGCACTGGTGGATGCCGAAGCCGAACGCGATGTGATGGCGGGCCGGGCGGTGCCAGTCCAGGGTGTCGGGCTCGGGGTACACGGACGCGTCGCGGTTGATCACGGAGGTCGAGAAGGCCACGCCGTCCCCGGCCCGGATCGTGATCCCGTCCACCTCGATGTCCTCGGTGGCCAGGCGCAGCAGCCCGTCCGCGATGGACAGCATCCGCATCAGCTCCTCGACCGCGGCGGGCAGCAGCGCGGGGTCGGCACGCAGTTCGGCGAGCCGGTCCGGGTGCTGCAGCAGCGTGTAGGTGCCGAGCGAGATCATGTTGGCGGTCGTCTCGTGTCCCGCGACGAGCAGGATGACCGCCAGGGAGATCAGTTCCGCCCGGTCGATCGTGCCGTCGCGCAGCTGCTGGTGGACGAGGTCGTCGAGGATGCCGTCGCCGGGTTCGGGCGCGGCGCGCTTGCGGTCGATCAGGTCGCCCAGATAGGCCTCCAGGCGGTCGCGCGCGGCCAGGGTGTCGGCTGCCTCGGGTCCGCGCAGCAGCCGCCGCGACTGCTCCTCGAAGAACTCGTGGTCGGCGTAGGGGACGCCGAGCAGGGAGCAGATCACCATGGACGGGACAGGCAGCGCGAAGGCGCTCACCAGCTCGGCCGGCGGGCCCTGGGCGATCATCGCGTCGAGCCGGCCGTCGACGATCCGCTGGATGTCGGGGCGCAGCTCACCGGCCCGTCGGACGGTGAACGAGGGGATCATCATCCGGCGCTGGGTGCGGTGCTCGGGGTCGTCGACGCCGAGCAGAGCGGCCCGGCGGCGGTCCTGGATCGCGGCGAAGCGTGCCGTCGGGGCAGGGAAGCCGGGACGGGTGCGGTCGGTGGACAGGCGTGGGTCGACGAGCAGGGCGCGGGCCGTGGTGTGGCCGGTGACCAGCCAGACCTGGCGGCCGTCGAAGAGGGTGACGCGGGCCAGGGGGCGCCGGTCGCGCAGCGGGTCGTAGCCGGTCGGGGGGTGGAAGGGGCAGGTGCGGCTCTGGGGGAAGCGGACGGGGTCGGCCGGTTCGGTCGGGTCGGCCGGTCCGCCGGCTCCCGTCAGGTCCGTCAGTTCCGTCATGGAAGACCTCACAGACGAAGGGGTGCGTCGTGCCGATCTTCATTAGATGCCCCAGGCACCCGTGGGACGACGGGAAGTTAGGCCAGTTCAGTGATCCGCCCGAGCTGGCCGGTCTTCACCCGTCCGGCCGTTCATGCCCACCGAAATCCGGTTGCCGGTGCCGGGCTGCGGGCCACAGGATGCGGCACATGCCCACACATGAAGCGTACTCGCCGCCGATCTCCGCCGACGGCCGAGCGGTGTGGGGCCGACAGCAGCCCGGCGGCAACCGGAGGCCCGGTCCCGTACGCCCGTGACGGCCGCGCTCGTCGCCGGCCTGATCGCCGGCTACGGCATCGCGATACCCGTCGGTGCCGTCGGAACATATCTCGTCTCCCTCACCGCCCGGACGTCCCTGCGGACCGGTGCCTGCGCCGCGCTCGGCGTCGCCAGCGCCGACGGGCTCTACGCCCTGCTGGCCACGGTCGGCGGTTCCGCCGTCGCGGGGGCGCTGCGCCCGGTGCTGGGCCCGCTGCGCTGGGTGTCGGCCGCGGTGCTGATCGCGCTGGCGGTCCGGGGCGCGGCCGGCGCGCTGCGCCACCACCGCGAGCCCCGGCCCGGCACCGGGCCCGGCCGTCCGCCGCCGGGCCCGGCACGGGCGTATCTCGGACTGCTCGGGATCACCCTCCTCAACCCCACCACCGTGCTCTACTTCGCCGCGCTGGTGCTCGGCACCCGCGGCGCGGACACGGCGCTTCCCCCGGAGGAGACCGTGTTCGTCCTGGCGGCGCTCGCGGCCTCCGCGAGCTGGCAGCTGCTGCTCGCCGGCGGCGGCGCGCTCCTCGGGCGCGCGCTGACCGGGCGGCGGGGACGGCTGGTGACGGCACTGCTGTCCAGCGGTGTCATGCTCGCGCTGGCCGTGCGGATGGCGGTGTCGCCCCTGTGACGGCGCGGTACGGATGAATCACATGCTCACGGGTGTTGAATCAGGCTGTCAGAGAACCGTGTTCCGAGGAGGGGACAACGCAATGCCTCTTGAGGGCGAGTACGAGCCCAGTCCGGCAGAATGGGTGCGCAACCAGGTCGAGTTGTACGAGAGCTCCGGCGGCACCGAGGGGACGACGCTGCTCGACACGGGCCTCCCCGTCATCCTGCTGACGACCCGCGGCGCCAAGAGCGGGAAGATCCGCAAGACCCCGCTGATGCGGGTGGAGCACGGGGGCACGTACGCCGTGGTCGCGTCGCAGGGCGGGGCGCCCAAGCATCCGGTCTGGTACTTCAACATCACGTCCGAACCGAACGTCGAGTTGCAGGACGGGCCGGTCAAGCAGGACATGCGGGCCCGCGAGGTCACCGGTGACGAGAAGGCGCAGTGGTGGGAGCGGGCCGTCGCCGCGTTCCCGCCGTACGCCGAGTACCAGCAGAAGACGTCCCGCGAGATCCCGGTGTTCGTCCTGGAACCGATCGCCGCGGGCTGATTCCGGCCGGGGATCGGTCCCTTCCGGAAAAATCCGTGCCCGGCACGCATGAACGGGCTGCGTCCCGGGCACGCGAGCGTCAGGCCCCGCCGCGTTCCCCCGTCGCGGCGGGGCCGCCCGCTGCCCAGGATCCGGACCGGTCAGTCCACGAGCCACTTCCCGTCGCGCATCAGGTCGCGCCCCTCGAGTTCGCCGGCCTCCCGCCAGGCCTGGATACGCCGGGGCCTGATCCGGAAGTACATGTACTCGGTGGTCAGCCGGCGCGGGTCGAAGCCGGTCTCCGCCGCGAAGCGGTCGGCCTCGGACTCGGGCAGGGCGGCGAGGGTCAGCGGCTCCACGTCGCCGTCGACCATGATCACGTCACGGGTGGGCCCGATGCCGAGGCGCGCGATGCGGGTCGCCGTGAGGTTGCGGCCGGTGGGGCTCGCGGCGGGCGTGGCGAGCAGCAGGGTCGAACCGTCCCAGACGAAGGACAGCGGTACGAGGTAGGGCACTCCCCCGTCGGCCGCCGCGGTGGCGACCCAGACGTCCACGTCGTCCTCGAGACGGTGGAGGGTGTCCTTTTTCCGTTGTCCGGCGGTGCGGGCGGGCGGCTGATTCATCGTCGTACGGCCTCCTCGTGTCGTGAGTGGTGTCGCGAGTTTGACTTCCTCCCCGCCTAAGGGCGGGGGATTCCAGCGGTCGCCCGCTGGGTTTCCTGCTTCACCGACGACCGCCCCGTCCGGGAGGACTCCCGTTGAGGTCTTACACCGTCTCCACAGGCAGACGCCGCCAGCCCGGCGGCCAGGATGTTGCGTGCCGCGTTCACGTCGCGGTCATGCACGGCGCCGCAGTCGCACGTCCACTCACGGACGTTCAGCGGCAGTTTCTCGCGGACTGTTCCGCAGGTTCCGCACAGCTTCGAGCTGGGGAACCAGCGGTCGATCACGACGAGTTCGCGCCCGTACCAGGCGCACTTGTACTCCAGCATCGACCGGAGTTGCGTCCACGACGCGTCGGAGATGGCGCGTGCGAGCTTGCCGTTCTTCAGCAGGTTGCGGACGGTCAGGTCCTCGATCACGACCGTTTGGTTCTCACGGACGAGACGGGTCGACAGCTTGTGCAGGAAGTCGCGGCGCCGGTCGGCGATCCGCGCGTGGACGCGGGCGACCCTGCTCCGGGCCTTCTCCCGGTTCGCCGAGCCTTTCGCCTTCCGCGACAGCTCCCGCTGCGCGCGGGCCAGCCGGGCGCGGTCACGGCGTTCGTGCCGGGGGTTGGCGATCTTCTCCCCGGTGGACAGGGTCACGAGGGAGGTGATCCCGGCGTCCAGGCCGACCGCGTTCGTGGTGGCCGGGGCCGGGGCGATGGTGTCCTCGCACAGAAGGGACACGAACCAGCGCCCCGCACTGTCGCGGGACACGGTCACCGTCGTGGGCTGCGTGCCCTCGGGCAGCGGACGCGACCAGCGGATGTCCAGGGGCTGCGCCATCTTGGCCAGCGTCAGCTGTCCCTCACGCCACGTGAAGGCGCTGCGGGTGTACTCGGCCGACGGGCGGGAGGTCTTCCGGCTCTTGTACCGGGGGTACTTGGCCCGCTTGGCGAAGAAGTTCCCGAACGCTGTCTGAAGATGGCGCAGCGCCTGCTGGAGCGGCACGGAGGACACCTCAGTAAGAAAGGCAAGTTCCTCGGTCTTCTTCCACTGCGTCAGCGCGGCGGACGACTGCACGTAGGAGACACGGCGCTGCTCGCCGTACCACGCGCGAGTGCGCTCCTCCAGGGCCTTGTTGTACACGAGGCGGACGCAGCCGAACGTGCGGGACAGCTCGGCTGCCTGATCGTCCGTGGGGTAAAAGCGGTACTTGAACGCCCGCTTGACCTGCTGCCTCATGCCTTACACTCTATCAGTTTCCGTGTGAGCAACAGGTGTTGGCCGGTAGCCGGTAGACGCCGGTCCGCTCTGGCGGCGAACCGGCTTCCCCTGCCCTGCTCCGCAGGAGCTCCGTTTCCTCCCCGGCCTGAAGGCCGGCATATCCACGAAGGAAAGACCCGATGACGTCCGCACGGCGTCCGGTGTGGCCGCCGGCGTGCTCCGCAGGTGAACGTGCCGGGTGCCCGGCCCGGAGAGCGAGTGAGTGTACGCGTCTCACGGGGCCTCAGCAGTAACACACATCACGAGCGGGTCACGGTGTAGATCATTTAGGCTCGGGGCAGCCTCGTAATGCTTCTGGTCTCAACTTTCCTGCCATGAAGCGCAGTTCGAGTGCCCAGGCGGCGAACGGGCCGCCCGCTCGCAGGGCCGGGGGACTCTGCGTTCCGTCTCCCGAAAGGACACGCATGCCTCAGGACGTCAGGTTCGACCTGCCCTTCGAGACCCCCGTCAGCGAGCATCTGGAGTACGCGCGGGCGCGTCATCTGCGCTGGATCTGGGACATGGGTCTGGTACGCAGTCAGGCCGGGTTCGAGGAGTACAAGTCCTGGGACCTGCCGCAGGCCGCCGCCCGCACCTACCCGTACGCCTCGGCGGACGACATGGTCGTCCTGATGAACTGGTTCTCACTCGCCTTCCTGTTCGACGACCAGTTCGACGCCAACCAGCCGGACCGCGCCGACCGGATCGCGGAAGTGGCGCGCGAGCTGATCGTGACACCGCTGCGCCCGGCGGGCAGCCGTCCCCGGGTGGTGTGCCCCATCACCCTGGCCTGGGCGGAGGTCTGGGAACGGCTTTCGGATGGCATGTCCCTGACCTGGCAGTCGCGCTTCGCGGCCTCCTGGGGGCGGTTCCTGGTCGCGCACTGCGAGGAGGTCGACCTGGCGGCCCGTGGGCTGGCCGGGACGCTGGGGCTCGACGAGTACGCCGCCTTCCGCCGCCGTACCGTCGGCATCCACCACAGCATCGACGCGGGCGAGCGCAGCCGCCGCTTCGAGGTGCCCGCGCAGGTTCAGGCGCATCCCCTGATGGAACGGATGCGTGATCTGGCCGCCGACACCATCGGGTTCATGAACGACATCCATTCCTTCGAGCGCGAGCGGCGCCGGGGCGACGGCCACAACCTCATATGCGTCCTGCAGCGAGAGCAGCGCGGCTCCTGGCAGGAGGCCGCCGACGAGGCGTACCGGATGACGACCGACTGCCTGGAGGAGTACGTCGCACTCGAGGTCCAAGTCCATGGGATGTGCGAGGAGCTGGGCCTCGGCGAGGGCGAGCGGGCCCAGGTGGCCATGGGGGTGGAGGCCATCCGGCACTGGATCAACGGCAACTACGAGTGGGCGCTGACCACCGGCCGCTACGCGGCGGCCAAGGAGGGTCCGGCGGCCACCGCCGAACTGGCCGGGCGGGGCTCGGTGGACGACCTGCTCGCGGTGTGAGACCGGCCGTCCGGAACCGGCCCGTGTGAACCCGGGCCGTGGGGGCCGCCGTTCGGCAGGACAGCGGCCCTCATGGTTCCTCTCACGCCGCGAACTCGACCGGCAGGCTGTCCAGTCGGGACTCCCAGGTGGAGGCCGTCGAGGTGAGTTCCTCCGGGGGGACCGCGAGGCGCAGTCCCGGCAGGCGGTGCAGCAGGACGTCCACGGCCGTCTCGATGATGGCCTGGCCCAGGTTCTGCCCCGGGCACTCGTGCGGTCCGGCGCTGAACGCCAGATGGGACTGGTTGCCGGCGACCGAGACCTCGGTGTCCGGTCTGACCTCCGGGTCCGCGTTGCCGGCCGCGAGGCCGAGGACCATCAGGTCGCCCTCCTTGATCGGGCAGCCGCCGAGATCCAGGTCGGAGGTGGCGAACCGGCCCGGCAGCACCGCGAGCGGCGGGGTGTCCCACATGACCTCCTCCACCACGGAGGAGAGGTTGAGCTGCCCGCTGACCAGCCCGGAGCGCAGGGCGGGATCGGTGAGGACCAGATGCAGGGCCCGGGCCAGCAGGTTGCTGGTCATGGTGTGTCCCGTGATCAGCACCAGGCGCAGGTGGTTGACGAGTTCGTCCTCGTCGAGGCCGGCATGGTGCTCGATCAGCCCACTGGCGAAGTCCGAGCCCGGTTCCGCGCGCTTGCGGGCGGCGAGTTCTCCGAGCACGGCCATGATCTTCTCGTTGTGCGTGAGCGCGTCCGCGCCGCCCTTCATGACCTGGTGGCTGGACTCGGCCAGGCTGCGCCCCTCGCTCTCGGCGAGCCCGACGACCCGGGTGAGCACCAGCATCGGCAGATGGTCGGCGAAGTCCGTCACCAGGTCGGCGCGGCCGGCCTCGGCGAAGGCGTCGATCTGCTTGTTGGCGAAGTGCGTGACGTGCCGGCGGATGCCGCGTCCGGTCACCCCCTGGAGGTTGTCGGTGACCGCGGCGCGCAGCCTGCGATGCGGTTCGCCGTCCTGGGAGACGCAGTCGGGCCGCCAGCCCAGCATCTGGATGAGCGGCGAGGTGTCGGCGACCCGCCCCTCCTTCCAGTCCCGCCAGATCCGTGAATCCCGGCTGAACTGCAGCGGGTTGTCCAGCACGCGCCGGTTCTCGCGGTAGCCGAGCACCAGCCAGGCCGGGATGTCGCCCTCCAGCAGGATGGGGGCGACGGAGCCGTGCCGCTTGCGCAGCCGCGCGTAGATGCCGTGCGGGTCGGTCGCGGACTCGGGGCCGTACAGCCGGGTGACACCGGCGCCGTGTGCGACGGGGCAGCCGCCGCCCGGGGCGTCGTGGTCGTGGGGCCGGTCGTTCATCGGGACTCCAGTGCTACGGCCGAGCGGTCCTGCAGGTGACGTATCAGCGCGACGAGTACGTCACGGCTGGAGGCCCGGTCGCGGGCGTCGCAGGAGACGACCGGGATGTGCGGGGAGATGTCCAGGGCGTCCCGGATCTCGTCGATCGGATAGTCCTTGGAGTCCGGGAAGACGTTCAGGGCGACGACGAACGGGACGTTCTGCCGCTCCATCTCCTCGATCGCCCGGAAGCTGGAGGCCAGCCGGCGGGTGTCCACCAGGACGACCGCGCCGAGCGCGCCCTTGAACAGTCCGTTCCACAGGAACCAGAACCGCTCCTGGCCCGGCGTCCCGAACAGGTAGAGCATCAGGCTGTCGTTGATGCTGATCTTGCCGAAGTCCAGGCTGACGGTGGTCTCGGCCTTGTCGGCGATGCCGATGAGGTGGTCGGAGCCGACGCTGGCCTGGGTGAGGGTCTCCTCGGTGGTGAGCGGCTTGATGTCGCTGACGGAGCGGACCATGGTGGTCTTCCCGGTGCCGAACCCGCCGGCGATCATCACCTTCACCGACCGGGCACTCCCTGCAGTCGGCTGTCCGGATCGGTCAAAGCCTTTCAAGTCCACTGAGTACCTCCTGAAGGAGCGCGAGGTCGGGCCCGCGCCCGGCGTCGTGCGCCGGGATGGGGTCACGGGCTTCGACGCGGCCTGCGTCCAGCAGATCGGCCAGCAGCACCGCGAGAATGTTGAAGGGCAATCCGAGGTGGGCGCCGAGTTCGGCCACCGACAGCGGATCGCGGCAACGCCGGAGAATCTCCTCGTGCTCGTGCTGCATGCCCGGTACGGGGGCGGTGCGGGAGACGATGAGGGTCGCCACGTCGAGGCTCGACGCCGCCCCGCCCGGTCCGCTGCGCCCACCGGTGAGGACGTAGTAGCGCTCGAGACCTTGGGGGTCCCCCCTGCTCGAGCGAAGCCGAGAGCCTGGGGGAGGGTCCGTGGGCCGGCGGGGAGCACTCATCCAGAGTGCTCCTCCAGGCGCGGAGTGGTGCCGAGGAGCTCACCCATGCGGCGGGCCATGTCCCTCATCTGATGGCCGAGCAGACCCTGGTCGAGGCCCTCGCGGGCGAGGACGCCGAGATACGTCTCGACACCCGCGCGGACGACGAACAGATGACCCCCGTCGACCTCGATCATCGCGAGCCTCAACTGGCCCGCGTACTTGGGGAACTGCTCGGCGACGGGCTGAGCCAGGGCCTGCAGTCCGGCCACCACGGCCGCGAAGCGGTCCACGTCGTCGGGGTCTTCGGCGCCGAAGGAGGTGATGGCCTTGCCGTCGCTGGAGGCCACGAGGGCGAAGCGGATCTCCGGGATGCTCTCCACCAGATCGCGGAGCGCCCAGCTCACGTCGGTTCCCTGTTGCGTCATGTGGACTAGTCGCTCTCTTCAGTGCGGTGCTCGGTGGACTCACCGGCGTCGGACGTGGCGCCGATCGCGTCGGACGCGCGGTCGCCGGCCGTGTGCGCTGCGGACTCCTGGGTGCCGTCCTGGCCGTCCGGCGGGGCGGGCGCGGTGGATCCGCGTCCGGCGGTCGCCGGCTCGTGCTCGTCGACGTGGCGGGCGGGCGGCGGTGCCGTGTCGGTGAGGTCGCGGCCCGCGGTGGCGAAGGCGGCGAGGCCGGTGAAGGACTCGTCCGGCGGTACGGCCGACACGCTGCCCGTCGCGACCGGTACCGGCTGCGGCAGCCGGTCGTCCTCGCGCCGCTTGCTGCGGCGCCGGGGAAGTCCGCCGGGCGTGGTGTCCACGTCGTCGGCGCGGTCGGCCTGCGGCTGTGTGGCGGCCGGGCCGTGGGACGGCGCGGGGGCCGGGGCCTCGGGGACCGCGGACGCGGTGGGCGTGGGGGCGGCCGGCAGCGGGCTGAAGTACTTGTGCGGTACGACGACGACCACCGAGGTGCCGAGCCAGGGCGAGTCGGCGAAGGTGACGCGGATTCCGTAGCGGCGGGCGAGGATGCCGACGACGCGCAGGCCGATGTTGGCGTCCTCGGAGATGCCGCCGAGGCCGGGTCCGGCCGCGGTGCCCGCGAGGGACTGCTCGGCCTCGCGCTTCTTCTCCTCGCTCAGTCCCTTGCCGGAGTCCTGGATCTCGATGCCGACACCGTTCGGCACCTCCTTGCCCGAGACCAGCACCGGCTCGGTGGGCGGCGAGTAGCGGGCCGCGTTGTCCAGGAGGTGCGCGAAGATCAGCGTGAGGTGGTCCACCAGGCCGCCGTCGACGCCGAGTTCGGGCAGGTGTCGTACCTCGATCCGCTGGAAGTCCTTGATCCGGCCGATGCCGCCGCGCACCACGCTCAGCAGCCGCTGCGGCTCCTGCCACTGGCGTCCGGGCCGGTCCGAGCCGCCCAGCACGCCGATACTGGCGGCGAGACAGTCGGCCGGGCCGATCTCCTGGTCGAGTTCCATCAGGCCCTGGGCCACGCCGGGCAGCCGTCCGTGCTCGCCCTGCATGTCGTGCAGCCGGCCGCGCAGCTTGCTGGTCAGCACGTGGATCCGGTTGCCGATGCTGATCACGGCCTGCTCGGCGGAGGTGGAGCGGTTGAGCTCGTCCTCGACGCCGATCAGCGAGGTCCGCAGGATCCGGCGCAGATCGGCCTGGACTTCCTGGCCGACCTTCCCGGAGCGGTCCGTGGCGGGCAGCAGGTCGTCGATGCCGTCGCCGTCCCGCAGCCGCTTCAGCGCCTCGGGCAGCTGCTCGTCGGCGAGCCTGGCGACGGCGTCCCGCTGGTGCGCCAGCTGGTTCTGCCAGACCTCGGCCTGGTCGGCCAGCTGGGCTTCGTAGGAGGTGGCCTGGTCGGCGATCCGCTCCTCGTACGCCCGGGAGCTGTCGGCGAGTTGGGCGTCGAAGTCCGCCGTCCGCTCTCTGAGCCGGTCCTCGTGGGCGTCCGCCTGCTCGGTGAGCCGCGCCTCAAGGCCGGCGCGCTCCGCGCCGAACTTCCGCTCCAGACCCGAGACACGCTGCTGCCACTGCTGCGAGTGCTCGGACTGCGCCGTGTGGAAGCTGCCTTCCACCCGGCGCAGTTGCTTCTGCGAGCGGACCAGGAGCCGGACGCATACGGCGCTCGCGGCCGTCGCTGCGGCACCCGTGACGGCGGCGGTGACGTGCTCCGAGCTCATGAACGTGGCGGCGACCGTCCCGCCGCCCAAGGACAGCGGCAGCAGCCACCAGCTGTACCAGGCGACAGGGGCCCGCGCCGCCGGTGGCGGAGTGGCGAGTTCCATCTGCATCCTTCGAACGCAACACAACGGAAGAGGGGGGTGTGCAAAGGCCGCACTCATGAGTACGCACGGCGAGCCGACTGCATGGCGGTCGCGTCAACTCGCGGTGACGGACTGGAGCCTATCTGGTTCGACCCCGAAAAGATCAAGCTCGAGCCCTCACGGGCATGAGGGTTCGGCCACTCTCTCCGGGACGAGTCCACACATCGACAAATCCCCTTGCACGCAAGTGGACTTGCTCAGCGGCACCCCGTACCTTGCCTCACCCTGGGCCAGGCCTCGACGCCGTCGGGCGTGCGGACGTACGCCGTCGAGCTGTCGTCCGTCAGCCACAACTGCCAGTTCCGGTACCGGAATCCCGTGTCGTGGGCGTCCGCGGGCATCCGGACGTCGCCGTCGTACGGGGCTGTCAGCATGGTGTCGGCGTCGAGCACGCCGTCGGGGTCGCGGGCGTAGCTGCGTTCGTCCTCGCCCCGGCCGAGGTGCAGGAAGTGCGCCTGCTGCCAGTCGCAGTGCTCAGCACCCGGGTAGCTGCTGATCTCGGCCACGGGCGCGCGCCGGCCGGCGCGATCGGTCCAGATCTCGTACCACCCCTGCGAGTCCGTGAAGCTCGCCGGGAGTTCGGCCGGATCGCACGAGGCGCTGGTCTCCGGGCCCCAACCGGGGCGCCCCTTCTGGTCCTTGGCGACCACGACCGCCACCTTGGTCCGGCCGCCGACGTCGTAGGAGTAGAGCACGCGGTCCGCCTCCTCGCGCTCGACGCGATAGCCCCTCTCGGGAAGGCCCGGTTCGAACATGTCGAAATAGAGGTTCAGGCCCTCCTCGGGCGAGCCGCCGCCGTCGCGCTCGCTCCAGCCGTCGGGGCCGCTGCCCTGGTAGATCTCGCCGTCGCACTCCAGCGCGCGACCGGCCGCACCGGACTCCGTGCGCAGGGCCGCGGGGGTGTTCTCGTCCAGGAACTTCGTCGGGACGTCCAAGGGGCCGCTGTACGGCGTTGCCGGGGGCGTGCCCTCGACCACCAGGCCCGCCCGGTTCCCTTCGCCGTCGCAGGCCACTGCCGTCACGACCGCCAGTACCGCCACCGCCACCAGAGCTGCGCGCATTCCCGCCCCTGTTCCTCGACCGCTGTATCGCTCCTCCGACGCACAAAGGGCCCGGAACGTTCGAGGCCCAGCGCGCGGCCTGGAACGTACGCCGGTACGCCTGCGGGGACACCCCGATCGCCGCCTGCAGATGCCGGCGCAGGCACGCGCCCGTCGCGAAGCCGACCTCGCCGGCGATGTGCTCCACGGACAGGTCGCGGGACTCCAGGAGGTGCCGGGCCCGGGCGACGCGTTGCTGGACGATCCAGCGGCCGGGGCTGAGACCGGCCTCGTCGCCGAAGCGGCGGGCGAAGGTGCGCCGGCTCATCCGGGCGTCTTCGGCGAGGCCGGCGAGGGTGAGCGGTTCGCCGAGGCGCTCCAGGGCCCAGGCGCGGGTGGCGGCGGTGCTCGCGGCGCCGCTGACCGGGTCCGGCTGCTCGATGTACTGCGCCTGGCCGCCGTCCCGGAACGGCGGGACGACGCACCGGCGGGCCACCGAGTTGGCCAGTTCGCTGCCGTGGTCAATGCGCACGATGTGCTGGCAGACGCCGACGCCGGAGGCGGCTCCGGCCGAGGTGAGGATGCGGCCGTCGTGCACGAACAGGACGTCCGGGTCCAGGTCGACCTGCGGATGGGAGCGCCGGAACCAGTCGGTCACCTGCCAGTGAGTGGTGGCGCGGCGCCCGTCGAGGAGGCCCGCGGCGGCGAGGACGAAGGCGGCCGTGCAGATCGAGACGATGCGCGTCCGGGCGGGATCGTGGTGTCGATCCTGCCGGTCGGCTCGAACGACTTCCCCGAGGAGGCCGAGCGGCTGGGTGTGCGAGCGGTCCGGATGCTGGTGGACGCCGACCGGGCCGGGATGCGGGCGATCACGGGCCTGGTCGAGTCGGGGAAGCTGCGCGCGACGATCGCGGGGACCTTTCCGCTGACGGATGCCGCCGAGGCGCACGAACTGGGCGACACCGGCTGGACGACGGGCAAGCTGGTCCTGCTGGCCGACTGACCGCATCGACCTCGCCCGCACCAGCGGCGCACGCCCGGCACACCCGGCCGGGGCGCGCACCATCCAGTCGGGAAAAGGTTGCACCCCAAACTCGAAGACATATGTCAATCGAACATGCTCAAATTCCTTCCATCGAGGGTAACTTGCATGGGCGGGGTCCGGAGTTGTCGGCACGGGTGGGAGGTGATGTCGTCGTGCGCCAGGAACCGCGCCACGAGCCCGCGCCGCTCCCCCGGCACCTTCGCGTCCACGAGGACCGCGGGCACACGGTGGTGGAGCTGCGCGGCGAGATCGACATCGCGACGGCCGCGGAGATCGGCCCGCATCTGGACCGGGTGACGGACCGGCCCGGCGCGCGGGTGGTGCTCGACCTGAGCCGCATCGAGTTCTTCGACTGCTCGGGACTGCGTCTGGTGTACCGCGCCCGCAGCCGGGTGCTCGACCGCGGCGGCCAGTTACAGCTCGTGTGCACCCACCCCCTGACCCTGCGCGTCTTCCGGGTCACCGGGCTGTCGCGACTGCTGCCGCCGCGGCCGACGCTGGACGCGGCGCTCGGGCAGCCCGAGGCCGCGTCCGGCCCGCTGTGACCGCGGCCGGGCGGGCCGTCAGCCCCGCGGCTCGTCGAAAAGGGCGCTGACGGACTCGCCGTTGTGGATACGGCGTACGGCCTCGGCGAGTGCCGGGGCGATGGACAACACCCGTAGTTTGTCGGTGTGTTCCCCCTCCGCCACGGGCACGGTGTTGGTGCACACGATCTCCAGCACGTCCGGCTGCTCGCTCAGCCGCTTCAGGGCGCCCGCCGCGAACAACCCGTGCGTACAGGCCACCCGGATCGAGCGCGGCCCCGACTCCCGCAGCCGGTCGAGGAGTTCCAGTACGGTGCTGCCCTTGGCGATCTCGTCGTCCAGCACGATGACGTCCCGCCCGGCCACCTCACCGATCACCGAGCTGATGCTCACCCGGTCGTCCGCGAAGCGCTGTTTGGCGCCGGCGGCCACCTGCGCGCCGATAAGCCGGGCGAAGGCGGCCGCCTCCTTGGCGTTGCCGAGGTCCGGCGAGACGACGGTGGTGCGGGTCAGGTCGTACTGCCGGAAATGCGCGGCGAGTTCGCGCAGCGCATGAAGATGGTCCACCGGCACCGAGAAGAAACCGTGCACCTGGGGCGCGTGCAGGGTCATGGCGAGGACACGGCTCGCGCCCGCCGCCACCAGCAGGTCCGCGACGAGCCGGCCGCCCAGCGAGATGCGGGGCGCGTCCTTCTTGTCGGAGCGCGCGTAGGAATAGTGCGGCATGACGACGGTGATACGGCCCGCGGAGGCGCCCCGGGCCGCGTCGCACATCATCAGCAGTTCGACGAGGTGCTCCTGGACCGGTCTGACCAGTGGCTGGATCAGGAAGACGTCCCGTTCTCGGCAGTTGGCCTGGAGCTGCACCTCCAGACAGTCGTTGGCGAACCGGCTGACCCGGGTGGGGCTGAGCGGCACACCGAGGTGGGCGCACACCTCCCGGGCCAGTTCGGGGTGGGCGCTGCCGCTGAAGACGGCGATGTCTCGCACGATCCGCTCCTCGCATGATCATCACGGGTTGCGGCTCATGCTACTTACGCCCCCTTCGTCTCACCACGGCACGGGTGTGCCGTCCCAGGAGAAGAAGCCCGCGGTGGGGCCGTCGTCCGGCAGCAGGGCCAGCCGTACCGCGCCGCGCGCCGCCTCGGCCGGGTTCCCGCCCGAGGCGGCCGCCCTGGGGTTGAGGTCAGTGGCGCGCAGGCCGGGGGCGAGCGCGTTGACCTTGAAGCCCTCCTCCGCGAGGGTCTGGCCGTACAGGACGGTGAGGGCGTTGAGCGCGGCCTTGGAGGAGCGGTACGCGGCTGCGGCGCCGTTTCCGGGCTCGAACTGGGGGTTGGGGGTCGTGCTCCAGGTCAGCGAGCCGGTGCCGCTGGAGACGTTCACGATCCTGGGGTGCGGGGAGCGGCGCAGGGCGGGCAGGAGGGCGTTGGTGACCTCGAGGACGCCGAACACGTTCGTCTCGTACGTGCGCCGGAACTCGTCGGCGGTGGAGACGGCGGGCGGGTCGAGGGTAACGGAGACGCCCGCGTTGTTGACCAGCACGTCCAGGCGATCCACGGTCGCGGCGGCGCGCGCGATGCTGTCGGCGTCCGTGACGTCGAGGACGAGGGGACGCGCGTCGCCGCCGATCTGCTCGGCGGCCCGCTCGCCGCGCGCGGCGTCCCGGGAGCCCACCAGGACGGTGAAGCCCTCCTCGGCGAGGAGGCGGGCGATCTGCTTGCCGATGCCCTTGTTGGCACCGGTGACGAGTGCTGTGCGATCGTTCATGACAGCCACGGTTCCCTGACCGCCGCCGTCCTGCCAGGGACCGTTCGTACCAGGCAGCCCGAGGAGACAGCATGGCGAGGCAGGAACTGGCCCGCTTCCTGCGGGACCGCCGGGCGGGTCTGCGGCCGCACGAGCTGGGCCTGCCGGCGGACGGCACCCCGCGCCGCACCCCGGGCCTGAGGCGCGAGGAGGTCGCGGAGCTGGCCCATATGTCGGTCGACTACTACGTCCGCCTGGAGCAGGCCCGCGGCCCGCGGCCCTCCCCCGCGATCCTGGACGGGCTCGCGGAGGCCCTGCGGCTGACGCCCGCCGAGCGCGGCCATCTGTTCCGGCTGGCGGGATCAGCCGTACCGCCCGGCAGCCACGCGGTACGACGGGTGCGGCCGCACGTGGCCCGGATGCTGGAGCGGCTGCCGGAGACGGCGGCGATCGTCACCGACGCGGCCTACGGGCTGGTCGCCTGGAACCCCCTGGCACGGGAGCTGCTGGGCGAGGATCTGGGCCACGGGACGACGAACCTGGCCCGGCGGCGGTTCCTCGGCGAGGGGCGGATGTACGAGGGCTCCAGCGCCGAGCAGTTCGGGCACATCGTGGTCGCGCGGCTGCGCCGGGCTGCCGCCCGTTATCCGCACGATGCCCAACTGGAAACTCTGCTACGCGAGTTGCGGGTGGGCAGCGAGGAGTTCCGGCAGATCTGGGACACCCACCCGGTGTACGCGCCCGGCCATCGCAGCAAGGTCCTCGACCATCCGGCACTGGGCCGGCTGCGGCTGAACTGCGACGTCCTGCTGGTGCCGGAGGACGACCAGGAGGTCGTCCTGATCACGGCGGACCCGGGATCGCCGTCGGCCCGGACGCTGCGCGGGCTCGCCGAGCGCGGTTGACCGCACCGGGTCGGCCGACCGTCTGCCACGCCTCCGCCGGATGTACCAATTCATCAACAGGCGTGTGGGGCAGGCGGCTTGGCGGGCATCCGCTCTCCAGAAAGGAGGGCCGTCCAGATGACGACCACCCTCGGGCGCCTGCCCCGGCGGATGCCCGGCTGGGCGAAGGTGCCGGCCGCCCTGGTACTGGTGCTCGCCGTGCTGTTCGCCGGGATCCGGCTGGCCGTACTGCCCGGCATCAAGGACCTGTTCGGCACCGATACCCATGACCGCTCCGGCCCGACACTGCTCAGGTCGATCCAGGACATGAGCCGTTACGACGCCGCGTCCGGCACCTTCCAGGTCGTCGTCGACCTGGACAAGGACGCCAAGTTCCTGCCCGACGCGATCCGCGGCACCCGCACCCTGTACATCGGCGCGGGTACCGTCGACGCGTACGTCGACCTGGGGAAGGTCCGCGGCGACGACGTGACGGTCGACGCGGACCGCACCTCGGCCACGCTGCGGCTGCCGCATGCGCGGCTCGGCGCGCCGGCCCTCGACCCCGATCACTCCTACGCCGTGTCCAAGCAGCGCGGGCTGCTCGACCGGCTCGGCGACCTCTTCTCGGACAACCCCAACAGCGAACAGGCCGTGCAGAAGCTGGCCGTACGGCACATCGGCGACGCGGCGAAGGACAGCGGGCTGACCACGCGGGCCGAGACCAACACCACCCGCATGCTGGACGGTCTGCTGCGCTCCCTGGGCTTCACGGAGGTGCACGTCTCGTACGGCTCATGACGAACCGGGCAACAGGAGGAGCGACTTGACCCCCACGACCTCAAGCCTGCACGCCACGAAAGCGAGCCGTCCCTCCCCTGCGCGGCGGCGCGCGCTCCCGTTGACAGTCCGTCTCCTGGCGATGCTGTGCGCGTTCGCGTTCATGGTGGCGTTCGCCGTCGTGCTGGCCCGTATCACGCTGCAGCCGTCACCGGCGTCGGAGGCGCTCGCCCACAGCAACCTGCACCCGGGCCGCACCCTCGAGGCGTATCTGGACCAGCCCGAACTGCGCGACGCCGTACGGCAGATCGGCGGGAACCTGGTGCTGGGTGTCCCGTTCGGGGTCCTGCTCCCGGTGCTCGTGCCGCGGGCGCGCGGGGCCCTGTGGGTGCTGCTGATCACGGCGGGCGTGATGCTGCTGGTGGAGCTGGCACAGGGGGCGTTGGTCACCGGGCGGGCCTTCGACATCGACGACGTCATCCTCAACACCACGGGAGCGCTGGCCGGTCACCTCCTGCTGGGCCGGCGACTCGGACGTGTGGTGCATCGGGGCGGGCGGAAGCGGTGATTGTCGAGTACTGGTCCGTACCAAGGTATTGACGGCCCCTTATCTCACTTCTTAAATCAAGAGGCGACCGCCTTCACCCCCCACCTCAGTCGGCGCTCCCGTGTCGCGGGCCGCCGTACGGAAGGGAGAGCAGTGGCCTCCCCACGACTGCTCCGCAGATGTCTCTTCGCCGCCCTGTCCGCCGCGCTCGTCGCGACCGCCGCGATCGGTCCCGCGCAGGCGGACGCCGCGGGCGGCGTCACCGCCGCCGCCGTGACGTTCTCCGACACCTTCGACGGCCCCGCGGGCTCGGCGGTCGACTCCTCGAAGTGGCAGATCGAGACCGGCGACAACGTCAACAACCACGAACGGCAGTACTACACGTCGGGCAACAAAAACGCGGCCCTGGACGGCCAGGGCCATCTGGTGATCACCGCCCGGCGCGAGAACCCCGCCGACTACCAGTGCTGGTACGGAACGTGTCAGTACACCTCGGCCCGGCTGAACACCTCCGGGAAGTTCACCGCGCAGTACGGGCACGTCGAGGCCCGGATGAAGATCCCGCGGGGGCAGGGCATGTGGCCCGCGTTCTGGATGCTGGGGACGCCGGTCAACTGGCCGGACTCCGGTGAGATCGACGTCATGGAGAACGTCGGCTTCGAGCCGTCCACGGTCCACGGCACCATCCACGGCCCCGGTTACTCCGGCTCGGGCGGCATCGGCGCGGGCTACACGCTCCCGAACGGACAGGCCTTCGCGGACGCCTTCCACACCTTCGCCGTCGACTGGGCGCCGGACTCGATCACCTGGTCCGTGGACGGCAACGTCTACCAGCGGCGCACCCCGGCCGACCTGGGCGGGAAGACCTGGGTGTTCAACAAGCCGTTCTTCCTGATCCTGAACCTGGCGGTCGGCGGCTACTGGCCGGGCGACCCGGACGGCTCCACCCAGTTCCCGCAGCAGCTGGTGGTGGACTCGGTGTCGGTGACGACCGGCGACACGGCGACCGGCGGCGCAATCCGGGGCCTCGCCGGCAAGTGCGTGGACGTGGCCGGGGCGAACTCCGCCAACGGCACACCCGTCCAGCTCTACGACTGCAACGGCACCGCCGCCCAGCAGTGGACGGTCGGGGCCGACGGCACGCTGCGCGCGCTCGGCAAGTGCCTGGACGTGGTGGACAACGGGACCGCGGACCGCTCGAAGGTCCAGCTGTGGGACTGCACGGGTGGACCCAACCAGAGGTGGGCACTGCCCGCCGCGCACGACATCGTCAACCCGCAGGCGAACAAGTGCCTGGACGTCACGGACAACAACTCCGCCAACGGCACACGCCTGCAGATCTGGACCTGCGCGGGCACCGCGAACCAGAAGTGGACGGTGGGCTGAGCCGGCGGGGATCCAGGGGGTGTCTTCCGGATCACGCCGACGACCTGATCCGGAAGACACCCCCTAGCGGGTCGTCCAGGTGAACTTGTCGCCGCCGACCCAGCGGACGACCTCCGGGTCGTCGAGATCGTGGATGGTGATTCCGAAGATCGAGCAGACCTCCAGGACGTCGATGACCGTCTTCGCCTCAGCGACCACTTCCCCGTCGATCTCCACGATGCGGAAGGGCGGGCTCCCGGGCTTGCGCCGCATCACCCCGAGGACCATGACCCGCGGGCGGGAAATGCGCGGACTTGCTATTTCGGTCATGCATAGAGCGTAGAACGTAACCACCGAAAGTGTGTGACCTGGGTCACTGGCCACGGGCCGTCGTGCGACGCGGCCGGGGCTGGGGAACCCTGGTGGTGGAGGTGGCCATGGATCCCGTCGAGGCACTGGACCGGATCGCCTTCTTGCTGGAACGCTCCCTGGCCCCCGCATACCGCGTCCGCGCCTTCCGTACGGCCGCCCGGGTGCTGGGCGCGCTGCCCGCGGCCGAACTGGCCGAGCGGGCCGCGGCCGGGCAGCTGGAGTCCCTCAAGGGGGTCGGCCCGAAGACCGCGCAGGTCGTGCGCGAGGCGCTGGCCGGGCAGGCGCCCGACTACCTGCGCTCACTGCAGGAGACGGCGGGCGGCCCGCTCGCCGCCGGCGGGCAGGCGCTGCGGGAGCTGCTGCGCGGGGACTGCCATCTGCACTCCGACTGGTCCGACGGGGGCAGCCCGATCGAGGAGATGGGGCGAACGGCGTCCCGGCTCGGCCATGACTGGGCGGTGCTGACCGACCACTCGCCCCGGCTGACCGTGGCACGGGGGCTGTCGCCGGAGCGCCTGCGCGAGCAGCTGGCTGTGGTGGAGCGGCTGAACGCGACATGGGCGCCGTTCCGGCTGCTCACCGGCATCGAGTGCGACATCCTCGAGGACGGCTCGCTGGACCAGGAACCGGAACTGCTCGACCGGCTCGACGTGGTCGTGGTGTCCGTGCACTCCAAGCTGCGGATGGACGCGCCCACGATGACCCGCCGGATGCTGGCGGCCGTACGGAATCCGCACGCCGACATCCTGGGGCACTGCACGGGACGGCTGCTGACCGGTGAGCGACGGCGGCCGGAGTCGCGGTTCGACGCGGACGCCGTGTTCGCGGCGTGCGCCGAGGCGGGCACGGCCGTGGAGATCAACAGCCGGCCGGAACGGCTCGACCCGCCGAAGCGGCTACTGCGCCGGGCGGTCGAGGCGGGGGTGCTCTTCTCGATCGACACGGACGCCCACGCACCCGGCCAGCTCGACTGGCAGATACTGGGCTGCGAACGGGCCGAGGAGTGCGGGGTGCCGGCCGGGCGGGTGGTGACGACGTGGACGGCGAAGGAGCTGCTGGCCTGGACCCGGGTGGGTCGCGTTCCGGCGCGGTGACGACGCGGTGACGGTGGAGCGAAGGCGCGGTGATGGAGGGGTGACGCACATCACCGCCGAGTCCCGGGGACGGCGGGAACACCCTGGGACGGTTGCCCGTTGAACAGACCGTGGGTGCGGATGGGACAGTGTCCCCGGGCCTCACCTCTTGCCCACAGGGACGATCGTTCGGCTGAAGCCCTGTGGAGCCTTTCGCCGAGAGGCGACCGCCATCCGCCCCCACCGCTCGACCGCCCCGACCGTGATTCCCCCGTCGCGGTCGGGGCTTTCTCTGTCACGGGCTGTCACCAGGTTTCCCGAGGGATGGTGTCCCGGGGCTCGTCCGGGGCTTCCGTTTGACTTCGAGAGCGCTCCAATTCGCAGCGTTCCAGGCATGAGCACTACGCCACAGCACAGGATCGGTTCCGGATTCGGGGCGGACAGCGCCGCCGAGGACGTCCTGCGGGGCATCGACCTCACCGGGCGGCTCGCGATCGTCACCGGTGGCTACTCGGGGCTCGGCCTGGAGACCACCCGCGCGCTGGTCGGAGCGGGCGCGCCCGGGTCGTCGTACCCGCGCGGCGCCCCGCCGGCGTCCGCGAGGCGCTGGCCGGCCTCGACGGTGTCGAGGCCGACGAGCTGGACCTCGGTGACCTGGAGAGCGTGCGCGGCTTCGCCGAGCGGTTCCTCGCCTCGGGGCGCACCTTCATGATCGGCAGCGCCGGGATCATGGCCTGCCCCGAGACCCGGAGCAGGCGGCCCGGCTGTGGGAGCTGTCGGCACGGCTCACGGGGGTGAACGCCTTCGCCGCGTAGGGCCTGCGTCAGCCGTGCACGGCCGTGCACTCCCGCTGATCCGCCATGGCAACTCCCCTGATCGCCTACGACGTCGCCGTCCGCCCCTCCCGCTGCGGTACCACCGTGTACTTGGGGTCCTTCGCCGAGGCGACCCCGGCCGCGAACACGCCGAAACGTGTGCACGCGGACCCCGCGAGCAGCGCGAGGCCCGAGGCCAGGGCCGCGCCCCGCCGGTCGCCGAGCAGTGCCGCCGCTGCCGCGCCGGCCGCGGTCAGGGCTCGGGACGTCTTCAGCAGGGTGCCCGCCCGGCCCTCGCGCCAGGTCTCGGCGACCAGCCCGAGGCGGCGTTCCACGGCCTCGGTCACCGCCGCCTCCGCGAGTGCGGCCAGGGCGGCGGCGTACCGGGCCGGCGGGGTCTCCCGGGTGGGCGCCAGGACCAGCGCCATGCCCGACGCCGCCGCGGTGGCCGAGGCCGCGAAGAGGTACGGCAGTTCGCGGTGGGCGCCGTGCCAGGCCGGTACGGCGGTGTCGGAGGCCAGGACACCGGTGTACGTGGCGACGGCCGGCCCGAGGAGTCCGGCGGCGCAGGTCGCCGTGGTACCGGCCCGGGGAAGCCGTCCGGTCACCGCGCACGCGGCCGCCGCGCCGGCCGCGGGACCGTAGGCGGACAGCAGCCACGAGCCCATGCTCATCGGCGAGGTCGGCTTGAACACGCGCAGCATGTTCGCGAACCGGCCCGGGCGGCCCAGGTCGTGGATCAGCGCGGCGGCCGACAGGGACACGGCGGCGAGCGAGGAGACCTTGAGCGCGGTGGCCGTGCCGGTGCGTCCGGTCAGCTGGGCACCGGCCGCCAGCGCCGACCCGGCGCCCGCCAGTCCGCCGAGGAAGAAGTACCCGGCGATGTCGGGCGCGGCCCAGGACGGCGGCTTGATGACGGGACGGCCGTAGTAGGAGTCGAACTCGGCGCGCGGGACCATGCGTTCCTCACCACGCCCGCGGCGCCGTTCCCGCGGCCAGGCGGCGGTCGTCGCCGGCTCCTTCCCGCCGCCGCGAAGCCGACCGCGAGCCCGCCCAGCAGGGACAGGGCCGCCGCGCCCGCATGCTTCCACATGGTGGGCAGGTCGCGGGTGGTGACCACGGGGTCCGGGGGCAGCCCGTAGACCTCGGGCCGGTCGAGGAGCAGGAAGAAGGCGCCGTCGCCGCCGACTCCGTCGTCCGGGTCGTGGCCGTACAACTGCGCGTCGGCGACGCCCTGTTCGTGCAGGCGGTCCACGCGTTGGGCGGCGCGTTCGCGGAGTTCGTCGAGCGGGCCGAACTGGATGGACTCCGTCGGGCAGGCCTTCGCGCAGGCGGGTTCCTGGCCGGCGCCGAGCCGGTCGTAGCACAGCGTGCACTTGAACACCCGTCCGTCGGCGGGCCGTTGCTCGATGACGCCGTAGGGACAGGCGGGGACGCAGTAGCCGCAGCCGTTGCAGACGTCCTCCTGGACGACGACCGTGCCGAACTCGGTGCGGAACAGCGCGCCGGTCGGGCACACGTCGAGGCAGGCGGCGTGGGTGCAGTGCTTGCACACGTCGGAGGACATCAGCCAGCGCATGTCGCCGCCGTCCGGCTCGCCACGCTCGTCCGACTCGCTGCCGGCCAGGGGAAGTTCGGTGCGACCGTCCGGTTTCGGCTGCTCGATGAAGGCGACGTGCCGCCATGTCGAGGCGCCGAGCGCCTCCGTGTTGTCGTACGACATGCCGGTCAGCGACAGCCCGTCCTCCGGGATGGCGTTCCACTCCTTGCACGCGACCTCGCACGCCTTGCAGCCGATGCAGACGGAGGTGTCGGTGAAGAAGCCGACCCGTTCCTCGCTCACTTGCGTACCTCCGTTCCGGTGGTGGCGGTGATCCCGGCCCGCCGGCGGTACTCGGCGAGCAGCCTGGGCAGGTCCGGTCCGCGCGGGCGGCGGCCCGGCCGGATGTCGGCGGTCAGCGCCTTGTCCTCCTGGATATGGGCGTTGGGGTCGAGCGCGATGGCCACCAGTTCGTTGGCCGCGTCGCCCCGGGACAGGCCGTTGGGTCCCCAGTGGAAGGGCAGGCCGATCTGGTGGACGGTACGGCCCTGGACGCGCAGCGGCCGGATGCGGTCCGTCACCAGGACGCGCGCCTCGACGGCGCCCCGGGCGGTGACGACCGTGGCCCAGCCGCCGTTGTCCAGGCCGCGTTCGGCGGCCAGGGCGGGCGAGACCTCGCAGAAGAACTCCGGTTGCAGTTCGGAGAGATACTCCGACCAGCGGCTCATGCCGCCCGCGGTGAAGTGCTCGGTCAGCCGGTGCGTGGTGACGACGTACGGGAAGACACCGGCTCCCTCGTCGTCGCCGCTGGGGTGGTAGCGGTTGCCCTCGCGGGGCAGCAGCTGCCGTACCGGATTGCGGGGCGTCGAGGGGTACAGGTAGTTGGTGAACGGCGAGTCCTGGGGCTCGTAGTGCGTGGGCAGCGGGCCGTCCTCGAGGCCCGCGGGTGCGTAGAGCCAGCCCTTGCCGTCGGCCTGCATGATGAACGGGTCGTCGCCGCGCAGCGCGTCGGGACCGGTGGCATCCTCGTCGGGGACGAAGCCGGGCGCGCGGTCGGGCAGGAAGTCGGGGACGTCGTGGCCGGTCCAGCGTCCCGCCTCCGGGTCCCACCACACGTACTTCTTGCGTTCGCTCCACGGGGCGCCGTCGGGGGCGGCGGAGGCGCGGTTGTAGAGGACGCGGCGGTTGGCGGGCCAGGCCCAGGCCCACTCGGCGGCCACCCAGTCCTGTTCCCACTCGGGCTTCTTGCGGGCGGCCCGGTTGACGCCGTCGGCGTAGACGCCGCAGTAGATCCAGCAGCCGCAGCGGGTGGAGCCGTCGTCCTTCAGCTCGGTGTAGGTGCTCAGCGGGGCACCGTCCGGGCCGTGGCCGTTGATCTCGGCGAGCACGGCGTCGGCGACGGGCTCGGCCAGCGGGCCGCTCACCGGATAGTTCCAGGCGAGGTCCAGGACCGGACGGTCCATCGGGTCGGTGGAGCCGGCCAGCTTCTCCCTGATGCGGCGGCCCAGGTGATACATGAACCACAGGTCGCTGCGTGCGTCGCCCTCGGGTTCGACGGCCTGGTGGTGCCACTGCACCCAGCGGTTGGTGTTGGTGAAGGAGCCGGACTTCTCGGTGTGGGCGGCGGCCGGGAAGAAGAACACCTCGGTCGCGATGTCCTCGGTGCGCAGCTCCCCGTTCTCGATCTCGGGGCCGTCCTGCCACCAGGTCGCGGATTCGATGAGGGAGAAGTCGCGGACCACCAGCCAGTCCAGGTTGGCCATGCCGAGCCGCTGGAGGCGGGTGTTGGCAGAGCCGACGGCCGGGTTCTCGCCGAGCAGGAAGTAGCCCTTGCACACGCCGTCGAGCTGGGCCATGACCGTGTCGTAGGTGGAGTGGGACCCGGTCAGACGCGGCAGGTGGTCGAAGCAGAAGTCGTTGCCGGGCCCGGCCGCGTCGCCGTAATAGGCCTTCAGCAGGCTGACCAGGTACGCCCGCATGTCCGCCCAGAACCCCTTCTCCGTACGCGTCGTGGCGACGAAGTTGTCGAGGTTCATGTCGCTGTGGGCGTGCGGCATCGGGATGTAGCCGGGCAGCAGGTTGAAGAGGGTCGGGATGTCGCTGGAGCCCTGGATGGAGGCGTGGCCGCGCAGGGCCTGGATGCCGCCGCCGGTGCGGCCGATGTTGCCGAGCAGCAGCTGCAGGACGCTCGCCGCGCGGATGAACTGGGAGCCGGTGGAGTGCTGGGTCCAGCCGACCGCGTACACGAAGGCGCTGGTGCGGTCAGGACCGGAGTTGGCGGTCAGGTCCTCGCACACCTGGAAGAAGGTCTCGCGCGGGATGCCGCAGATCTCCTCGACCTTCTCGGGGGTGTAGCGGGCGTAGTGGCGCTTGAGGATCTGGTAGACGCAGCGCGGGTGTCGCAGCGTCTCGTCGGTCGGGGTGCGGTGGCCGGTGCGGGCGCCGCCGGAGCCGTGCGCCTCGGGGCCGGCCGTCCTGCGGACCCGGTCCTCGTAGAGTTCGTCGGTCTCGCCGGTGGGCTGCTGCACCTCGACGCCCTCGTACTGCCAGCTGTGCGGGTCGTAGGTCGCCTTGTCCTCGTCGAGGCCGGAGAAGACGCCGTCGAGGTCCTCTGTGTCGCGGAAGTCCTCGCCGACCAGGGTGGCCGCGTTGGTGTACGCCAGGACGTACTCGCGGAAGTCCTTCTCCTCGGTCAGGACGTAATTGATGATCCCGCCGAGGAAGGCGATGTCGGCTCCCGCGCGGATCGGGACGTACAGGTCGGCCAGCGCGCTGGTGCGGTTGAAGCGGGGGTCGACGTGGATGACGCGGGCGCCGCGCAGCTTTGCCTCCATGACCCACTGGAAGCCGACGGGGTGGCACTCGGCGAAGTTGGAGCCCTCGATCACGATGCAGTCGGCGTGCTGGAGGTCCTGCATGAAGGTGGTGGCGCCGCCCCGGCCGAAGGAGGTGCCGAGTCCGGCGACCGTGGAGCTGTGGCAGACCCGGGCCTGGTTCTCCACCTGGACCACGCCGAGGCCGGTCAAAAGCTTCTTGATGAGGTAGTTCTCCTCGTTGTCGAGGGTGGCGCCGCCGAGGCTCGCGATGCCGAGGGTGCGGGCGGTGCGCCTGCCGTCGTGCTCCCACTCCCAGGTCTCGCGCCGGGTGCGGACGACCCGCTCGGCGACCATGTCCATGGCGGTGTCCAGGTCGAGCGGCTCCCAGTCCGTGCCGTACGGCCGCCGGTAGAGGACCTGATGCTCACGGGCCGGTCCGGTGGTGAGCTCGAGCGTCGCCGAGCCCTTGGGACACAGGCGGCCCCGGCTGACCGGGGAGGCGGGGTCGCCCTCGATCTGGACGACCTTCTCGTCACGCACGTAGACCTGCTGGCCGCAACCGACCGCGCAGTACGGGCAGATCGACTGCGTCACCCGGTGGGCACTGTCGGTGCGGGCCCGCAGCCGCTCGGTGTACGGCGACTTCGCGGCCTCGCCGCGGCCGGTGCGGTCGGTGCCGGTGAGCTGGCGGCGGACGGGCCAGGCACGGATACGGTCGGCCATTCCCATGGCGGCTCCCTGTCGCGGTCAGGCGGGGGGCTCGTCCGGCACGGGCTGCTCGGGGTGCACGGCCCCGGAGCGCGGTGCGCCCTTGGGCCCCGTGCCGGCCTCGTCGGTGTCGGGCACGTCGTCCCCTTCCACGTCACCGGCCGCACGCTCCGGCGGGACCTCCCACGGGTCCTCCCCGGCATCGGTCTGCTGATCCGGCAGATCCCGCGGCACGGGCGCACCGTCCTCACGGCGCCGCTGATCGGTCACGGCGTACTCCCTCGCGTCGGTTCGAGCGGTACGCGAGTACCGCGCGGGGGGTGGTCGAAACGCGGGGGGGTGCGGGGCAGGCCGGGACGGGCGCGACGACTACGGCGGGAGCCCCGCAGCGCGGTCCGGCACCTGCCGGGGCACAGGAGCGAAGCCTGCCTGGGTGCAGAGGCGAAGCCCGCCTGGGTCTGAGGCGAAGCCCGCCAGCGATGCACAGGCGAAGCCCCGCCGGGGTCTGAGGCGAAGCCCGCCAGCGATGCACAGGCGAAGCCCCGCCGGGGTCTGAGGCGAAGCCCGCCAGCGGTGCACGGGCGAAGCCCGCCAGGGGTGCAGGGGACGGAGTCCCCGCCGGGGTCTGAGGCGGAGCCCCAGGGCAAGGAGACCTTTTCACCCACCGAGTCGGGCAGGCGGGTGGGCGAACGGGGTCCGGGGCGGAGCCCGGGGCGGGACCTCTCCACCCACCGAGTCGGGCAGGCGGGTGGGCGAACGGGGTCCGGGGCGGAGCCCGGGGCGGGACCTCTCCACCCACCGAGTCGGGCAGGCGGGTGGGCAAATCAGTGTGGAGCCCGCTCCTCCAGGGCCGTCCGCCACGCAGGGAGCCGGTCCTCGGCCGCCGGTTCGGCACGCCGACCACCGCGGGCGAAGAAATCGGCGAGCGGCAGGATCGCCGCGCCCACGGTGACCGCGTCGGGGCCCAGCCGGCCCAGATCGATGGTGACCTTCTCGGCCGGGTGGCGCAGCGCGTACGTGGTCGCATGGCGGCGCACCGCGGGCAGGAACCGGGAGCCGAGCTGGAGCCCGGCCCAGCCGCCGATCAGGATCCGCTCGGGCTGGAAGAGGTTGATCAGGTCGGACAGTCCCGCGCCCAGGTACTCGGCGGTCTCCTCGAGGACCGCCAGCGCCACGGGGTCGGCGGCCGTACCCCCGGCGGGATACGCCGCGGCCAGCATCGCCGTGAGCGCGGTCTCCTCGTCGGTGTCCTCCGGCGGCCGGCCGCCCTCCTCCCGCCAGCGCGAGAGCAACGACTCCGCCCCCGCGTACGCCTCCAGGCAGCCGAGCGCACCGCACCGGCAGCGGCGCCCCCGCACCCGTACCGTCAGATGCCCCCACTCCACGGCCCGCCCGTGCTCCACCTCGGGCGTGACGAGACACGCGCCGACGCCCGAGCCGAAGAGGACCACCACGGCGTTGCGCGCGCCGCGCCCCGCCCCGAACCACATCTCGGCCTGGCCCAGGGTCTTGGCGCCGTTGTCGATGAAATACGGAACGCTGTCGGGGAGTTGGGAGCCGGAGCGGAGCAGGGCCTCGAGCGGGACGGCGTCCCAGCCGATGGTCTGCCCGTGCACCACGGCACCCCGGTCGGCGGTGCGCTCGACGATGCCGGGGACGCCGACGCCCACACCGAGCAGCCGCTCAGGCTCGATCCCAGCAGCCCGCAGCACCTCGGCGACGCCGTCGCGGATGTGGCCGACGATGACGTCCACGTCGTAGCGCTGCGGCGCCAACGGGTGTTCGACGCGGGCCAGTTCGGTGAGGGTCACGTCGAACAGCTCGACGCGGACGCGGGTCTCGCCGACGTCGACGCCGATCATGTGCCCGCTGTCGGGTGCGACGCGCAGCAGCGTACGGGGGCGGCCTCCGTCGGAGTCGACGCTGCCGGCCTCCTCGACCAGCCCGTCGGCGATCAGGTCCGCGACGACGTTGCTGACCGAGCCGGAACTCAGGCCGGTCGCCGGACCCAGCTCGAAACGGCTGAGGGGGCCGTCGAAGTACAGCCGTTGCAGCACGGCCGTACGGTTGCCCCGCCTGAGGTCGCGTACCGTGCGCCCGTTCCGCCCCGCCATGTGGCTCCTTCCGAACCCTGCCCGACCTGCAACATACCCCCCTGTGCGGGCCTTGCGCGACATTCGTCCAACCCTTAGTTCACGCTATGAGCTAAGCGGCGGCCAGTTCCTCTATCTCGTCCAGCGCGGCGACGAGCTCCGGGGCGACCAAGTCCCGGACGCGGCGGGCCTGTTCCTCCCCCACGGCCCGGGGCACCGTCTCGGTGAGCATGATCAGGTAGAGATAGCTGCGGTACAGGGCCAGCCGCAGCCGGGCCGGGACGTCGAACTCGGCGCGGCCCCCGGCCTCCCGGTAGCCGGCCAGGAACGCCTCGTCCTTCCTGATGTCGCCCAGCAGGGCGAGGGAGACGAAGTCGGCCAGGGGGTCGCCCCAGAACATGCGCTCGCCGTCGATGAGGCCGCCGATACGGGGATCCCCCGCCGAGCGGTCGACCAGGACGTTCCCGGACCACAGGTCGAAGTGGACCGGGCGCGGCACGGTGACCTCGCCGAGCGCGTCCTGGGCGGACCGGGCGGTACGGGCCACCTCGTCGACGGGCCTGGGCAGCCGGGCGCCGTAGCGGCGGGCGTCGTCGAGGACGGCGTCGTACATCGTGACGAAGGCGGTGCGCCAGTCCGGCGCGAGTGGTCCGAGGGCACCGGACGGATAGCCGTGGCCGGGACCGGTGAGCCGGTGCAGCCGGGCGACCTGACGGCCCAGCTCCGCCCTCAGGGCTGCCTGTTCGGAGTCCGTGAGGGAGCCGTTCCAGGGCTCGCCCGGGCAGACCGTCATCAGCATCCACCGCGCCTCGACGGCCACGACACGCGGCGCGGGCACGTCGGCCTCGGCGGCCACACGGTAGAACTCCGCCTCGCCGGCGAGCAGTCGGGACTCATAGCGCAGGCCGGGTCCGGTGGGCGCGACCTTCAGCACGTAGCGCGTGCCGTCGGTGAACCGCAGTTCCTCGACGGTGTTGTAGGTGCCACCGCCCAACGCCCGCACCTCGGCGAGACCGCCGTCCGAAATCCCGGCGCCGACCAGGACCTGCCGCGCCCGCTCCCACGAGTCCGCCACCGCACCCCGCCCCCTCTTGATGTCGGTACAGGGTACGAAACGCCCCTGAGTCCTCAAGTCACCGCGCCCACCGGCCCGCCGCCCATCGGGCGTGCGGCGGTACCCGAGGCGGATGTAGTCGTCGAGGGCGTCGCGCTCGTCCGTCTCGGCCGGCGCTATCAGATGCGTGCCGCCGGCCACCCCGAAGTCGGTGGGCTCGGCCGCACTGTCGGGGTGGCAGAAGGTCGCGCGGGCCAGGGCCGGGCCGGTCAGCCGGAAGTGCGAGGACCCGAACCTCGGTGCCGCGCCGACCACTTGGCGACGGAAGTTCAGACCGCCGTACACGGGCCGTTCGTCCGCGGCCGCGTCGTCGTACACCCCGCCGAAGATCCGGCTCTCCCAGCGGTGCCGGTCGCCGCCCGGACGGGCGGTCAGGCCGCCGTTGGTGGTGCCGGTGACGAACTGCGAGTGGTACACGCCGTCCCTGGCCGGCGCCTCGAGGATCGGCACGCCGCCGGTCAGGCGGTCCGGGTGGAAGTTGAGCGTGATGCGCAGGCCGGCGTCGATCTCCGGGCCCGAGGATCGGGCGGCGACATGGCGCAGCGCCTCGCACACCCGTGCCGGGGCGACGTGCCGGAAATCCACTGGCTCCCCCTCACTGCGACTACCTACGCTAGGCAAAAACCTAGGGCTCCTAGGTTTCGCTCGCACTCCCACAAGGACTTCCCATGAGATCACTCACCGAGCAGGACATCCGTGACTCCTTCGTGAACTGCTCGAAGGGGGAGGCCAAGCGGCTCCCGGTGCCGCGGGATCTGGCTGAACGGCCCTGGCCCGAGCTGGACTTTCTGGGGTGGCGGGATCCGGGGGCCCCCGATCGCAGTTATCTGGTGGCCGAGCGGTGGCGGGAACCGGTCGGCGTGGCGCTGCGGTTTCCCCCCGCTCGGCACGGCTTTCTGCACCGGAGCATGTGTTCGTTGTGTCTGACGACCCACCCCGGCGGCGGGGTGTCGCTCATGACCGCCCGCAAGGCCGGCGCCGCCGGCCGTGAGGGCAATTCCGTCGGCGTGTACATGTGCACGGATCTGGCCTGCTCGCTCTACGTGCGGGGCCGGAAGGTGCCCGAGTCCGGCATGCGTATCGAGGAGAGCCTGACCACCGAGGAGCAGATCGCGCGCACGGCGGGGAATCTGTCGGCGTTCCTCGACAGGCTGTATGTCTGACCCGGCCCAGGTGACACACGGGCCGTGAGCGGTCTGCTTGCCCGCCCCGGCCGCCCCCGGCGGGTACGTTCGGCGCGTCCGTCGAAGGGGAACAGCCCAAGAGATGCCAGACGTACGGAAGTGGACGGCGGGGCTGCGGCGGTTGCTGAGGCGGTGGCGGGAACCCGTTGTCGTGACGACACTGCGGTCCGCCTTCGCGGCGACGCTCGCCTACGTCGTCGCGCTCCGCCTGAGCCCGGAGCCCGCACCGCTGACCGCGCCGCTGACCGCGCTCCTCGTCGTCCAGGTCACCCTCTACGCCACGCTCACCAACGGGATCCGCCGGGTGAACTCGGTGGTGGCCGGCGTCCTGGTCGCCATCGCCTTCAGCCTGCTGGTCGGCCTGACCTGGTGGAGCCTCGCCCTGCTGATCGTCGCCTCGCTGGCCGTGGGGCATCTGGTGCGCGTGGACGAGTACGTCCCGGAGGTCGCGATCAGCGCCATGCTGGTGCTCGGGGTGACCGCGGTCGGGAACACGGCCTGGGCGCGGGTGGTGGAGACGCTGATCGGCGCGGTCGTGGGGCTCGGCTGCAATGTGCTGATCCCGCCCCCGGTGTGGGTGGAGGAGGCCGGGGAGTCGATCGAGGGGCTCGCGCGCCGGGTACGGCAGCTCATGCTGCGGCTCGGCGAGCAGGCCGCGGAACGCACCCCGTGGGAGCTGGCCGCCGAACGGCTGCACGAGGCGCGCCGGCTCGACCACGACATCGCGGGCGTCGACGCGGACCTGCGCCAGGCCGAGGACAGCCTGCGCCTCAACCCGCGCGTCCGTGAGGGCCTGCTGCACCGGGTGGTGCTGCGGACCGGCCTGGACACGCTGGAGATCTGCACGGTCGTACTGCGGGTGCTGGCCCGGACCTTCACCGACCTGGCGAAGGCCCGCGACCCCGAGCCGCTGTTCTCGCCGCAGGCCGGCGCCGCCGTCGAGCAGCTGCTGTCCGAGATGGCCGACGCGGTGGTCAGCTTCGCGGTGCTGGTGACCACCCATCTGAGCGCCGACGCCGAGTCCGCCGAGGCCCGGCTCACCGCCGAGCTGCACACGGCCGCCGGCACCCGCGACAAGCTGGCCCTGCTGCTGCGCGAGGAGTTCGAACGTGACGCGAAGGACTGGCAGCTGCTCGGCGCCGTCCTGACCGAGGTGAACAGGATCCTCGACGAACTCGACACCGAGCACCGCTCGCAGCGCCTCCTGGAGGAACTGGACCGGGTCTCCCAGGAGCAGCGCGCCAAACTCCCGCGGCTGACCTGGCTGCGGGAGCGGGTGGGCGTACCGGAGCGGCTGCGGCGGAACCAGTCGGGTGCCGGGGGGCGTTCTCCGTGAAGGAGTGACCGGGCGAGCGGAGGGGAGCGTGCGGATGACGGAGACGACCGTACGGATCGACGGGAACACGCTGCGGCTGCCGGGCGGAGTGGCGGTGCGGTTCGTGCGCACGCTGCGGTTGCCCGAGACGGGCACGCATCCGCTGCGGCCGGGGCTGGGCGAGTTCCCTCTCCGGCGGGTGTCGGACTTTCCGGACACGGTGCCCGAGCTGTGGCGGGCGCGCGGCGGAGTGATGCTGCCTGTGTATCTGCGCGAGGCGATGTGGCTGAGCTTCGCGGGGACGACGGAGCCGGCCGCGTTGCAGGTCGGGGTGGGCAAGGTGTGCGCGGTCTCGGGCAAGCGGTGGAGCGACAGACTGTCCCGGAAGCCGCAGAACTACGTCGTGCTGCCCCGGCAGCCCTGGCTCGACGGGATCAACTCGGGCAAGGGGACGGTGCGCCAGTTCGTGGCCGTGCCGCTGGGGCTCGGGGCGACGGTGGAGGGGCAGGTCACGGGCGAGGAGGTGTGGGGCGGCATCCAGTTGCAGTCGTTCCCGCTGAAGGACGAGCCGCTGGCGGCGTGGCGCCGGGAGGAGCAGGCGCGACGGGAACGCATGCGCGGCGCCGTCGGGGCGTACGGGGCGCCGATGGCCATGGCCGCCCCGCAGGCTCCCGGCGCGGCTCCCCCGCCGGCCGCGGCACCCCGGGCCGCGGCGATGGGGCTCGGCGTGGGCGGCTCGATGCGCCAGGAGGTGTACCGGGACGACCGTTCGCTCAAGGACTGGGCGACGGAGCCGGCGGGCCGGGTGTTCGTGCATCTGGTGACGCCTCCGGAGTGGCGTCGCATCACGGGCGAGGCGCCCCCGCCCTCGCCGGTGGACCGGGCGGCGTACACCCGCGCCGGTCTGCCCTGGTACGACTACTACGACCAGGAGGCCGAGGACCTGGCCCCCACGGACGGACTGGGCACGGTCAAGCCGGTCGGTGACTGGCTCGGCGACGACCTCGACCCCTGGCAGGCGCCGTCTCCCGGCCAGGTGAAGCCGCTGAAGGACGCGCCGGGCAAACCGGTGGAGGACGGCGACTGGTAGCCCGCACAGAACGCCGTTGCGTGCTGCGCAACAGGCTTTGCCGTTTGCGCTGAGGGGCGGGGCCACGCCAAGGTGGCTGTCACGACCGGGGCAGCGGACGACCTGAGGTGCGGGCATGGGCAGTGGTGCGGAGGCGGCGAACGGCGGCTGGAGCAGGCGCCGGTTCGTCGGGGCCCTGGCGGGAGCGGCCGCCGTGGTGGGCCTTCCGGCACCGGCGGCGCCGAGGACGGACCCCGGCGAACCCGGCACGGCGACCGCCCCTCGACCGCGGCCCCGCGCCGCTACGCCACCCTCCGGGCCCCGCCCCCTCTACCTGGGCACCTACACCTCGGCCGAGGGCGGCGGCACCGGCATCGGCCTGGCCACCTACGCCCCGGCGACGGGCCGTGTCACCGGCACCGGGACCCTCACCGGGGTCGCCGATCCGTCGTATCTCGCCGTGCACCCCGACCGGCGCACGCTGTACGCCGTCGACGAGCGCGAGGACGGCGCCGTGACCGCCGTACGGCTGTCCGACCGGCGGATCCTCGGCGCCCGGAGCACCGGCGGCGGGGCACCCTGCCATCTGTCCGTGCACCCCACCGGGCGCTGGCTGCTGAGCGCCAACTACCAGACGGGCAGCGTCGCCGTGCACCCGATCGACGCCTCGGGCGCCCTCGGCGAGCGCACCGCCCTGGTCACGCACTCCACCCCTCGGCCCGGTCCGGGTCAACAGGGGCCGCACGCCCATCAGTTCATCACGAGCCCGGACGGCGGTCACGTCCTCGCCGTCGACCTGGGCACGGACACCGTGTACACCTACCGGCTGGACACGGCGAAGGGCACGCTCGCGGAGGTGGCTCGGGCGTCCACGCGGCCGGGCGCGGGTCCTCGTCATCTGACCTTCCATCCGGGCGGGCGGTACGCGTATCTGGCCAACGAGGTCGACAACACGGTCGCGGTCTGCGGGTACGACCCGGCGTCGGGCCGCCTGACGATCGGCCGGGCACAGCCGACGGGCACCGGATCGGGCACGAACTATCCGGCGCAGTTCCTCGTCACCGCGAACGGCAGGTACGCGTACCTCGCCAACCGCGGCCACAACAGCCTCACCCGCTATGCGGTCGAGGCGGACGGCGCCCGGCTGCGGCTGCTCGACACGGTGCCGGCGGCCGGGGACTTCCCGCGGCAGATCGCCTTCTCGCCGGACGGCCGTCTGCTGTTCGCGGCGAACCAGCGGTCCGGCACGGTGAGCGTCTTCCACGTCGACACGGACACCGGAGAACTGCGGCTCGCGGGCGAGCCGTTCGCCTCACCGGTCGCGGTCTGCGCGCTGCCGCTGTAGGGCGCGTGGGCACGAGGAGGCGCTCGCCTGTGTGAGCAGCACGTGCATGCGCTCCGTGAGCTGGGCGACGTCGTCGGCGGGCGCGTGGAACGGCAGGCGTACGTCTCCGTGGGTGCGGGTCCGTTCGATGCGCAGCGTGAGTCCGTGCCGGTCCACCGCGAGGGGCCGGACGCGGGTCGCGGCGTGCAGGCTCTGTGGCTCGACGAGGCGGGTGAGGCGTTCGACCGCGTCCGGGTGGGAGTCGGCGAGATGGGTCAGCAGGCGGGCCTCGGCCCGGGCCAGCGGATCGGGTGCGGCGGCGGCGAACTCGTCGAGACCGATGACCGCGGTACCGGACGACTGCCGCAGGACCGCGCGGGTGGCCGTGAAGGCGAGATGGCCGTCGACCGGGGTGAACCAGCCGGCGAGCCAGAGGCGGGCCCGGATGCGGCCCCGCACGGGGACGGGCGCCACGTCGGCGAACTCCAGCACGGCGGACGGCTCCTGGCGCGGGGCACAGATCGCGGCCGTGGCGAGGGAGCTGTCGTCGGGTACGTGCAGCAGCACCTGGCCGTCCTCGGTCACGGTGTGCGCCCCGACGAGTTCCTCGCGGTAGCCGTCCGCCGTCACCGCGCACGACCACGTCGTGGCGAGCACCGAACGCGCCCGCTCGGCGGTGCCGGGCACCGCCGTCCAGTCCTGGCTGTCACCCATCCCGAACCTCCTCATTAGGTAAGCCTTGCCTAACTTACCGAAGATCGGGGTGTGCGCCAACCATGGGCACGAACGGTGGGCCTCCGCACCTGTGGGAACGGACGGCCTCCTACGAGATCACCCCGAGCAACGCCCGCGCGCACAGGTCCCGCACCTGGTCCCGGGAGAGGTCCTGGCCGCGCAGCCACTCCAGGCAGACCGCCGTGGTGAAGGCCAGCCAGCCACGGACGGCCAGCGGAACGTCGGGGCGCTCGGCGAACAGGGGACCGAACTCCGGGTCACTCGCGAGGGCCGTCAGGATCTGCTGCTCCTGGGCGGCCAGGGCCTGTTGATAGACGCGGCGCACCGCCTGGTCACCGGCCGCGTCGGCACGGTGGAAGGCACGGAAGCCGTGGGCGTGGGCCTCGACATGGGCGAGGTAGGTGTCCAGACCGGCGGTGAGCTGCTCGCGCACCGGTACGCCGGGCACCGCCGCCGTCATGCGCAGCATCCGCTCGCTCTCGCGCTCGACGACCGCCGCGAAGAAGTCCCGCTTGGTCGGGAAGTAGTGGTACAGCAGCCCACGGGAGACCCCGGCGATCTCAGCGACCTGCTCGATCCACACGTCGTCGTACGGGCTCTCGGAGAACAGCCTGGCCCCGACCGACAGCAGTTGCTCCCGGCGCTCCTCGGTGCTGAGTCTGCGGCGGGTGCGCTCCTCCGGGTTCGCTGCCATGCCCGCACTTTACTTGACGTGGGTTCAATAAGGGCACCAGACTGGAACACGTTATAGAACCCACGTACAACATGCTCAACGGGCAGCATGGTCAAGGGAGATCGCGTCATGGCCGACAACCGTGCCGGGACGGGAACCGCACTGCCGAAGGGATTCCGCAGTGCCGAGCAGGGCTGGCCCGAGCTGGATCGCATCCCGCATCCGCCCCGCCGCCTTCCCCTGCTCGGCGACGTGCTGGGCGTCGATCGGCGCACGCCCCTGCAGGACTCGGTGCGGCTGGCCCGCGGCCTGGGCCCGATCTTCCGGCGCAAGGCGTTCGGCAATGAGTTCGTGTTCGTGTGGGGCGCCCGGCTCGTGGCGGACATCGCGGACGAGTCCCGGTTCGCCAAGCATGTGGGCCTGGGCGTCGCCAACCTGCGTCCGGTGGCCGGGGACGGGCTGTTCACGGCGTACAACCACGAGCCGAACTGGCAACTGGCGCACGACGTGCTGGCTCCCGGCTTCAGCCGCGAGGCCATGGAGGGCTACCACTCGATGATGCTGGCCGTGGCCGGCCGGCTCACGGACCACTGGGACCGGGAACTCGCGGCCGGGCACACCGTGGACGTGCCCGGCGACATGACCAAGCTGACCCTGGAGACGATCGCCCGCACCGGGTTCGGGCACGACTTCGGCTCGTTCGAGCGCAGCCGCCCGCATCCCTTCGTCACCGCGATGGTCGGCACGCTGACCTATGCACAGCGGCTGAACAGCGTGCCCTCGCCGCTGGCTCCGCTCATGCTGCGGGATGCCACGCGCCGCAACGCCGCCGACATCGCCCACCTCAACCGGACCGTCGACGACCTGGTGCGGGCCCGGCGCGAGTCCGGTCGTGGGGACGGGGACCTGCTCGACCGGATGCTGGAGACGGCCCACCCGGAGACCGGCGAGCGGCTCTCGCCGCAGAACGTACGACGCCAGGTGATCACCTTCCTGGTCGCCGGGCACGAGACCACCTCGGGCGCGCTGTCCTTCGCGCTGCACTACCTCTCCCGGCACCCCGAGATCGCGGCCCGCGCACGGGCCGAGGTGGACCGGGTCTGGGGCGACACCCCGGCGCCCGCCTACGACCAGGTCGCCAAACTCCGGTACGTACGACGGGTGCTGGACGAGTCGCTGCGGCTGTGGCCCACGGCACCGGCCTTCGCCCGCGAGGCACGGAAGGACACCGTGCTGGGCGGCGAGCACCCGATGCGGCGCGGCGCCTGGGCGCTGGTGCTGACGCCGATGCTGCACCGCGATCCGGAGGTGTGGGGCGCGGACGCGGAGCAGTTCGACCCGGACCGCTTCGACGCGAAGGCTGTCCGGGGACGCGCACCGCACACCTTCAAGCCGTTCGGCACCGGGGCGCGGGCCTGCATCGGCCGCCAGTTCGCGCTGCACGAGGCGACGCTGGTCCTCGGCCTGCTGCTGCGCCGCTACGACCTCCGCGCCGACCCGGGCTACCGACTGCGGGTGACGGAACGCCTGACCCTGATGCCCGACGGCCTGCGGCTGAGGCTCGGCCGGCGCACCGCTCCCGCGCAGGCCGCCGCTGCGCTCACCGCCCCGCAGGATGCCGTGTCAGCGGGCCGCTGCCCAGTGCACGGGATGGGTGACTGACCCCGGCAGCCGGGTGCCGGCACTGCCGCGCGCCGCGTCGATCTGTGGCTGGGTGAGGAAGAAGGCGCCGGTCAGATCGGCGTCCGTGAGGTCGGTGTCACGCATGTCCGCCCCGATCATGTCCGCGCCGCGCAGATCGGCGCCGGTCAGATCGGCGGCGATGAGACAGGCGCCGCGCAGACTCGCGCCGCGCAGATCGGCACCCTTCAGCCGGGCACCGACGAGATCGGCGCCCCTGCGGTCCTTCTTCCGGCCGCGTACGCCGGCCCGCGCCAACTCGCTGGTGCGCAGCAGCAGGACGTTGACCTCCTGGCGGTGCGCGGCCACGTCGAGCACGGCGAGTTCCCCGGCGGTCTGCCGGGTCAGCCGCTCGGTCGTGTCCCGGGCGGCGCGCAGGTCGGCGTGGACCGGACGGGCGGCGGGCAGGCCGAGGGCCTCGTCGAGGTACCAGAGCAGTTCGTGCAACTGCCGCACGACCGGGAACACCTCGAACATCCGGCGGGCGTGTTCCTTCGAACCCGTGCGCCAGTCCTGCCCGCCGAAGGTGACCTGAGAGACCTTCTGGCCCGCGCCGAAGCAGTCGTACACCGTGCAGCCGGAGAACCCCCGCTGCCGCAATTCGGTGTGAATGCCGCACCGGTGGTCGTCCCGGAGGTTGCGGCAGGGCGTGCCCGCGGGCTTGTCGAGCGCGAAGTCGGCGGAGGTGGCGAAGGGCAGGGCGACACAGCACAGCCCGAAGCACTGCGCGCAGTCCCCTCGCAACTCGGGGCGCATGGCCGTCGAATCTGGCATGCCGACCAGCCTACTGGCCCGCGACGGGTCCGCCGCGCCGGGCGTCGCATGCGGAACCGGAGAGGATCGTGCATGTCATCGGTTCGATCGCTCTAACAAGTGAACTGCTCACGTTGATTTCATCGAAGAAGCGAGATTCCTCCGAGATGAACAGGGAGCAGTTTCATGGCACTCGACTCGTACGTCGGTCTCGGCCGGTCCGGGCTCAAGGTGAGCCCCTTCTGCCTCGGCGCGATGAACTTCGGCGAAGACGGCGGCTTCGGCTGCGACGTCGAGGAGTCGGAGAAGATCCTCCAGACCTACCTCGACCGCGGCGGCAACTTCGTCGACACCGCCAACTTCTACACGAACGGCCACTCCGAGGCGATCCTCGGCGACTTCCTCGCCGCCCACCCTGGCCTGCGCGACCGGCTGGTGCTGGCCACCAAGTTCTTCGGCAACCTCCACCTCGGCGACCCCAACGGCGGCGGCGCCGGCCGCAAGGCGGTCATCGGCCAGCTGGAGGACTCGCTGCGCCGCCTGCGGACGGACCACATCGACCTGTACTGGCTGCACAACCACGACTGGTCCACACCCATCGAGGAGACCCTGCGCACACTGGACGACCTGGTCACCGCCGGCAAGATCCGTTACGTCGGCTTCTCCGACACCCCGGCCTGGTTCACCGCCAAGGCACACACCATGGCTCTGCTGCGCGGCTGGACGCCGGTCACGGCACTGCAGATGGAGTACTCGCTGCTGGAGCGCACCATCGAGGGCGAGCTGGTGCCGCTGGCCCAGGACGCCGGAATGGGGCTGCTGCCATGGAGCCCGCTCAAGAGCGGGTTCCTTTCGGGGAAGTACCGCAAGGGGCGGACGGCGCCCGCCGACACCCGGCGGTCGGCCGCACTGGGACAGCCCGACGAGGCCCAGTTCACCGTGATCGAGGCGCTCGCGGGCGTCGCCGAGGAGGCCGGCGCGAGCCCCGCCGCGGTGGCGCTGGCCTGGGTGCAGGGCCGTCCCGCCGTCAGTTCCACGCTCATCGGCCCGCGGAAGGTGGAGCATCTGGAGGCCAACCTGGCGGGCCTCGAGGTACGGCTGACCCCGGAGCAGACGGCGGTGCTGGACGAGGTGTCGGCCCCGGTCCTCGACTTCCCGTACGACCTCAACCGGCAGGTGGGCGCGATGCTCAAGTACGCCGGGGCCACCGTCGACGGTGTGCCCAGCGCGGTGTATCCGCCGCTGCTGGAGAGCACGGCGCGCTACTGACGTCCGGTGCGAGGCGATGGTGACGTCCGCAATTCGCGGTCAGAGACCGCGGATCGGCCTCCTAGGACCGCGGGGAGAGCCGTCGCCGGAACACCCTGCTGAGCCAGGGCATCACCGCGTGGGTGAGCAGCGGCGCCAGGATGATCGGGAAGACCGCGGTGCGCCAGCGCAGGGCCCAGCCGTGGAAGTGTTCGGCGACGAGACCGTCGTAGAGCAGCGCGAACGGGTAGACGGCGAGGATCGTCACCAGCGACATCTTCCATCGTGCCGGGGGCTTCGCGGAGATGCCCGGCACGTTGAACCACGTCTCCAGGCCGGTGGTGGCCAGATGGGGCCGTACGGGCCGTACGAGCGGCGCGGCACTCTGCTGCCACTCGGCCCGCTGCGGCGAGGTCATCCAGCGGTCCAGGGCGGAGGTGTCCGCGAAACGGACGACCGCGTGATACCGGGCGCCTTCTCCTTCCGGCCGCAGCCAGGTGACCCCCTCATGGCCGGGAAAGGCGGCCGCCTCCCGCTCCATCCCGTGTGCCCATCGTTCGAAATCCGACTCGTGCCCGGACTTCACCTCCCAGGTGAAGACCACGGTCACCGCCTCGCGGACTGCCGACGCAGTACCAGAATCGTACGGTTGCGCCCCTCATGTGGCGGTATGAGGATGAAAGTGCCGCTATAGGAGGTAACTCATGTCTGTACGCAGTTCGGACCTCACCGAGCGTGGGCAAGCACTCGACGAGCGAGGCCCCGGTCCGGTCACGGTGGTGCTGTCGGTCAACGGCACCGAGCGTTCCCTGGAGATCGAGCCACGGGTCAGCCTGCTCGACGCGCTGCGGGAGCACCTGGATCTGACCGGCGCCAAGAAGGGCTGCGACCAGGGCACCTGCGGCACCTGCACGGTGTGGGTGGACGGAAACCGTGTGCTGTCCTGCCTCACCCTGGCGCTGACGTGCGAGGGACACGAGGTGACGACCGTCGAGGGGTTGGCCGACGGCGAGGAACTGCACGCCATGCAGCGGGCTTTCATCGCCGAGGACGCCTTCCAGTGCGGCTTCTGCACCCCCGGCCAGATCATGTCCGCGGTGGCCCTGCTGAAGGAAGGCCACGCGCACGACGATGCCGAGATCAAGGAGTGGATGAGCGGCAACATCTGTCGCTGCGCGGCCTATCCCCATATCCGCGCCGCCATCCGTGCCGTCCGCGACGAAGCACAGTGAGGTGAGCCGTGCGGCCGATCACCTACTCACGGGCCACCGACACCGCCACCGCGGTCGCCGCGGTCAGTGCGGATCCGACCAGTGACTTCCTGGCGGGCGGAACCACCGAGATCGATCTGCTGCGGCAGAACGTCCTGCATCCGCGGCGGCTCGTCGACATCAATCAACTGCCGCTGACCGGTGTCGAGTTGCTGCCGGACGGCGGTGTGCGCATCGGTGCCCTGGCCCGGATGAGCGAGGTCGCCGCGACACCCGTCGTCCGCGAGCGCTATCCCCTGATCAGTCAGGCGCTGGAGCTGGGCGCCTCGGCGCAGCTGCGGCACATGGCGTCCATGGGCGGAAACCTGCTGCAGCGCGTGCGGTGCTCGTACTTCCGTGACGCCGAGTCGCCCTGCAACAAGCGTGAGCCGGGCGCCGGTTGCTCCGCGATCGACGGGTTCAGCCGGGGGCACGCCGTGCTGGGCACGAGTGAGCACTGCATCGCCACCCACCCCTCGGACGTGGCGGTCGCGCTGATGGCCCTGGACGCGACGGTGCACACACTCGGGCCGTCGGGCGAACGGTCGTACGCCTTCGACGACTTCTTCCTGCTGCCGGGCGACAGCCCGCACCGCGAGCATCCGATGGCCCACGGCGAGCTGATCACGGCGATCGAGGTCCCCGCGGCACCGGTGGCGCGCAACTCGCTGTATCTCAAGGTCCGGGACCGGGAGAGTTACGAGTTCGCGCTCGTCTCGGTGGCGGCCGCGCTGTCCGTGGTGGACGGCACGATCGCGGATGTGCGCGTGGCTCTGGGCGGCGTGGCCACGAAGCCGTGGCGGGCCTGGCGCGTCGAGGACTTCCTGATCGGCGCCCGTACGGTGCGGAGCAACTTCGAGCAGGCGGCCAGGGTCGAACTCATCGAGGCCAGGCCGACCCCGATGAACGCCTTCAAGGCCGAACTGGCGCAACGCACGATCGTGCGCGCCCTCGACACACTCACCGGCGACCCTGGCAGGAGCGCGTCATGACGACCATCGCACCGGCAATCGGACAGTCTCTGGACCGTGTCGACGGCCGGGCCAAGGTCACTGGCAGCGCACGCTACTTCGCCGAGACCCCGATCCCCGGCATCTCCTACGCCGTTCTCGTCGGTTCCCGCATCGCGAACGGCCGTATCACCGGCATCGACGCGGGCGACGCCCGGGCCGAGGAGGGTGTACTCGCCGTCCTGACGCACGAGAACCTGCCGAGCATCGCGGAACAGCCGCCGCTGATCCCCTCGCTGGGCGGCACCGCGGCACCCGGGCAGACGTTCTTCCCCATGCAGGACGACGTCGTCCACTACGCCGGCCAGCACATCGCGATCGTCGTCGCCGACACCCTGGAGCGGGCCCAGTACGCGGCGAGCCTGATCCGCGTCTCGTACGAGGAGCGGCCACCCCTCGTCACCCTCGACCAGGGACGCGACCAGGCCTACGTACCCGACCGCGTCTTCGGCGGCTGGCTGCCCGGCCGGGTCTCGCGCGGGGACATCGAGACCGGCCTGGCGGCGGCGGACGTGCGGGTGGACACGACGTTCAGCTACGCCGCGAACAACCACAACCCCCTCGAGCCGTCCGGCACGACGGCCGAGTGGGACGGCGACGAAGTGCTGCTGCACGACGCCACCCAGGGAGTCAACGCCACACAGATCACCGTGGCGCGCCAACTGGGCATTCCCCTGTCGAAGATCCGGGTGATCGGTCACTACGTCGGCGGCAGCTTCGGCTCCAAGGCGATGATCCACGACCACGCTGCGCTCGCCGCGCTGGCCGCCCGCGAGGTCGGCAGGCCGGTGAAGCTCGTCCTGACGCGTGAGCAGATGTTCACGTCGGTCGGGCACCGGGAGGAGCAGGAACAGCGGATCACCCTCGGGGCGACGCGGGACGGCCGGCTGACCGGGATCCGGCATCACAAGCTGTCGCCCACCTCGCACTTCGACGACTGGGCCGAGCCCAGTCTGGGCGTCTCGCCGGAGATCTACGGCTGCCCGAACTTCGACGGTGTCTACCGGATCTTCCGGGCCAACACCATGACCCCCACCTTCATGCGGGCGCCCGGTGAGGCGAGCGGGATGTTCGCCCTCGAGTGCGCCATGGACGAGCTGGCCGGTGAGCTGGGGATGGATCCGATCGAGCTGCGGGAGCGCAACCTCTCGGCGGTCAGCCCCTCTTCGGGGCGGCCGTGGTCCAGCAGCGGTCTGCTCGAGTGCTACCGGCGCGGCGCCGAGCGCTTCGGCTGGGAGGGCCGCGACCCCCGGCCGGGCAGGCGCCGCGAGGGCAACTGGCTGATCGGGACGGGCATGGCCAGCGCGGGTTATCCGGTCGTCCTGCCGCCCAACCCCCAGCGTGCGCGGGCCCGGATGTACGCCGACGGCACCGCCGTCGTGCAGGCAGCCACCCCCGACTTCGGCACAGGTGTCGCCACGGTGATGACGCAGGTCGCCGCCGACGCCCTCGGCATGTCCCTGGACCGCTGCCGCTTCGAGAACGGGGACACGGACCTCCCCAACATCGCTGCCGCGGTGGGATCGGCGGGCTCGGGCATGATCAGTGCCGCCGTGCACAGCGCCGCCACCGCACTGCGCAACCAGCTCATCGCCCAGGCGACCGGCGACAGCAACTCGCCGCTGTACGGGGCGGATCCGGTCGACGTCGTCGTACAGGACGGAGTGATGACGGCCGGGACCGCGCGGGAGTCGTACGCCGAGTTGCTGCAGCGCGATGTCCAGCCGGACGCCGAGGCGACCGGCACATGGAGTCCGCCGGGCGGCGATCCCGGGTACGGGATGATGACCTTCGGCGCCCAGTTCGCCGAGGTGGCGGTGGACGCCGAGCTGGGGCTGGTCCGGGTGCGGCGCCTGACCGGCGCCTTCGCCCCGGGCCGGGTGCTCAACCCCAAGCTGGCACGCAGCCAGCTGATGGGCGGCATGCTCTGGGGCCTCGGACAGGCACTCCTCGAGGCCAACCACATGCATCCGCGCACCGGCCGCTGGGCCGGCGCGAGCCTGGGTGAGTATCTGGTCGCGGTTAACGCGGACGCGCCGGACGTCGACGTCGAGCTGGTCGAGGTCGAGGACAGCGTCGTCAATCCGCTGGGCGTCAAGGGTGTGGGCGAGATCGGGCAGGTCGGGGTCGCGGCGGCGATCGCGAACGCCGTCCACCACGCGACCGGACGGCGGGTCCGGAAGCTGCCGATCGCCATCGAGGATCTGCTGTAGGTGCGGCCGGGGTCGTTCACTGGCGAGCGCATGATGGTGTCCGCAGCCCGAGCCGGTCGGAAGAAAGCGAAGCAGCGAGTGACACCGAAGCCGCACACCGTGGGCGTTCTCGTGTTCGACGACATGAAGATGCTCGATCTGTCCGGTCCTGCCGAGGTCTTCAGCGAAGCCAACCGGTTCGGCGCGGACTACCGGCTGACGGTCGTCTCGGTGAGCGGGGCCCCGGTGCGCACCTCCATCGGCCTGCGGGTGCCGGTGGACACGGACGCGGCATCGGTCTCCGAACCGGACACCCTGCTGGTGGTGGGCGGCGACCTGCTGCCCGGCTTCCCCGTCGATCCGGATCTCAGTACGGCCGCGAAGAGACTCGCGGAGCGGGCCGGACGGGTCGCGTCGATCTGTACAGGCGCGTTCATCCTGGCCGCGGCGGGACTCCTGGACGGCAAGCGCGTGACGACGCACTGGCAGCACACCACGCTGCTGGCCCGCGGCTACCCGTCGATGCGGGTGGAGCCCGACGCCATCTTCGTCAAGGACGGCACGACCTACACCTCGGCCGGCGTCACCGCGGGCATCGACCTGGCGCTCGCGCTGGTGGAGGAGGACCACGGTCCCGACCTGGCCCGCGGTGTCGCGCGCTCGCTGGTGGTGTTCATGCAGCGGTCCGGCGGGCAGTCGCAGTTCTCCGCCTCGCTCCAGGGCCCGGCCCCTCGGACCCCGGTGCTGCGGCTGGTCCAGGACCTGGTGCAGGCCGACCCCTCGGCCGACCACAGCCTGGACTCCCTGGCCGCGGGGGTGCGGGTCAGCCCCCGGCATCTGACCCGAATGTTCCGCGCCGAACTGGACACCACGCCGATGAAGTACGTGGAGCTGATCCGCTTCGACCGGGCCAAGGCGCTCCTCGACTCCGGGCACACCGCCACCGAGGCCGCGTCCCTGTCGGGTTTCCCCAGCTACGAGAGCCTGCGGCGCGCCTTCGTCCGGCACCTGGGCGTCTCCCCCACCCGCTACCAGCACCGCTTCGCCACCACACGGCCCGCTTCCCGCCCGGAGCGTGACATCGAGGAGAAGGCATGACCGTTTTCGAGGACGTGTTGGCCATCGCGTAGCGGACGCGGCAGCCGCACCCACCGGAGACTGGACACATCGTTCGAAGCTCTCCCAGGAGGCAGACATGACCGAGAAGATCGCCGGCATCGAGATCCCCGACAGCAAGCTCGTCAAGGACGCCACCGACCTCATCCGCGACACCACACCCCCGCTGATCTTCCACCACTCCCGGCGGGTCTATCTCTTCGGCAGCCTCCAGGCGCGGGCGCTCGGCATCACGCCCGATCCGGAACTGCTGTACGTGGCGGCCCTGTTCCACGACACCGGCCTGGTGCCGCCCTATCGCAGCGACGACCAGCGTTTCGAGATGGACGGTGCCGACCAGGCGCGCGCGTTCCTGCTCAGCCACGACGTCGTGGACGGCGCGGCCGACACCGTGTGGACGGCCATCGCCCTGCACACCACCCCGGAGGTGCCGTACAAGCTGGCCCCGGAGATCGCGGCCACCACCGCGGGCGTCGAGACCGACGTGCTCGGTATGCACCTGGCGAACATCAGCCAGGCCGAGATCGACGAGGTCACCGCCGCGCACCCCCGCCCGGACTTCAAGCGGCAGATCCTCCAGGCGTTCACGGACGGCTTCAAGCACCGCCCCGACACCACGTTCGGCACGGTGAACGCGGACGTCCTGGAACACTTCGTCCCCGGATTCCACCGTATCGACTTCGTGGACGTCATCCAGAACTCCGCCTGGCCCGAGTAGGACGGACGACATGACGGACGTGCACTCCACGGTCGCGGCCGACCCACGCAGGATCCTGCACTGGTTCGATCTCATGTGCCCCTTCTGCTACGTCGGCCGGCAGAGGAACGAGATCTTCGCCGCGCACGGACTGGACGTCGTGCACCTGCCGTTCCAGATCCACCCGGAGATCCCGCCCCGCGGCATCGAGGCCGGACGGCGGGAGGGAGCGATGTACACCGCACTCGAACAGGAGGCGGTCCGTGCCGGCCTGACGCTCGACTGGCCGTCACGGCTCCCGAACACGCGGATGGCCCTGGCGGCGGTGGAATGGGCGCGTCTGCACCGTCCCGATGCCGTGGACCGGTTCATCGGCGCCCTCTTCGCGGCCCACTTCGCGCTGGGCGAGGACCTGGGCCACAGGGCGACAGTGGACCGTCATGCCGTCGAGGCGGGCATCGATCTCGACGCGCTGCACGGGGCGTTCGAGGACGGCAGCGCCCTTCGGGATCTCGACCAGGTGGAGGCGCTGGGCGCCGAGTTCGGGGTCCGGGCGACGCCCAGCTGGCTGGTCGCCGGGCGGCTGGTCTCGGGCCTGCTGCCACCGGAGCGGTTCGAACAGCTGGCGGACGACGCCGTGGGACAGCTGCTCTGACCGCCACCGGCCGCCACCGCTCCCGACGCGGGCACGATAGGAATGTCCCGGGACTGACCTGCACGTCGGGGAGGACATGGAATGACGAGGGCGAACGCGGCCGGCCGTGGTGACCGGAAGAGCAAGGACGCGGGCGGCGCGGACGCGCAGCCGGCGACGGCCTCCGGCGGCCGGCCGCGTGACCCGGCGATCGAGGAGGCGATCATCCGGGCCACGCGCCGACGGCTGGCCACCGACGGATATGCGTCGATGACGATCGGCGACATCGTCGCCGACGCCGGGGTCACCCGCCCCACTCTGTACCGGCGCTGGGCGAACAAGTACGAGCTCGTCATCGACGCTCTTCAGGACGGGCTGCGCAAGCAGCGCGAGGCGTATCCGCCGCTGGACATGGACGGCCTGGCGCCCCGCGAAGCCTTCACCGAGGCCGTACGACGGCTGGACCCCCGCTACCACAACGAGCGGGCCATGGCGCTGCACGGCAATTTCATGGCCGAGGTGGAACGGGTACCCGGACTGCTGGAGCAGTTGCGGGAACACGGTGTCCGCCCGCGCTGCGAGAAGTTGCTGCTGACCCTCGTCTCGCTTCAGCGACGCGGTGCGGTGCGCGAGGACGCGGACCTCGACATGGTCGTGACGCTGTGTTTCGGCAGCTACTTCGCGGACTACCTGCGCACCGGCCGGGACGTCCCCGACGGTCTCGCGGAACAGGTCGTCGCCACGATCTGGCCGGCCATCGCCGTCGGGTCCGCGGGCTGACGGCGGGGCGGGTAGGCCTTGCCCCTCGGCCCTGATGTAATTACATTACACAAACTCACTGTAATTGAAATGGATCGATGCCGCCATCAGGGCACCGAACGGCGGCAACGCCCAGCGCCGGCACTTCCTCGCGGTCGACGATCCCGCGCTCAAGGAACGACTCGCCGCGCTCTACCGGACGTCCCGGCAGCGGGAGTACGCGGAGATCGCTGAGGGTGCCCTCGCCAGGACGATCCACGACCCCGAGGCGCACGCGGCCACGCTGCGCAAGGTCGAGGCATCGGGTCAGTACTTCACGGAGCACTTCACCGACATCCCGCTGCTCCTGTTCGTCTTCTCCATCGACGACCACGGCGGCGCGAACATCTACCCGGCCATCTGGAGCATCCTGCTCGCCGCCAGGGCCGAGGGCGTCGGCGGTGTCATCACCACGATGCTGCGGTACGAGGAGAAGTCCGTCCACGAACTGCTCGGTGTGCCGACCGGGGACGGCTGGCGGATGAACGCCATGCTGGCGCTCGGCTACCCGCTCGGCCGCTGGGGTGTCGCCGCGAACCGACGGCCCGTGCACGAAGTGTCCAGCCGCAACCGGTGGGACGGCCCGATCGGCGCAACCGTGCCGGCACCCCTGTGGCCTCGTGCCGTGGACTGACCCGCTCGGCGGACGAGCACGAACTCACCGATGAGTTTCCTGGGTTGTGGGAGTCTCCTCATGCAACGGAAAACAAGTCCGGGTATCACGGAGACAGCAGCCGACGAAGTCAGGAGCCGGCCGACCCCAGGAGACGGATCATGTGCAGCCACCAGCCACCGTGCCCCAGCGCCGACCGCCCCGACCACCATGCCGCCGTCATCGTGTCGGCCCACCCCGAACAGGGCTGGAGCCTGCTGTGCAACGGCACCATCGTCTTCGACGACACCGGCGAGGTGCTGCCCGACGGGCGGACCGTCGGACCGCACCGCGCCCTCGGTCCGCTGACCGTGGCCGCCTGACCGTCACTCGCCCGGGCCGGGCAGGCCGATGCGGGCGAGCCGGTCGGGGTCGGACAGGATGTACATGCCGGTGATCCGGCCCTCGGCGATCGTGACCGACATGACCGCAGGCGGCGCCCCCTCGTGCAGGGTGATGACGCCCAGCGCGCCGTTGACCAGCGCGAGCCGGGAGAACTTCGCGAACTGCCGGAACATGAAGGCCTGTTCGGCCACCGGTCGGGCCCCGCGCACCAGCTTGGACACGGCGGCGCCCCGCACCAGCGCGCCCGAGTCGGCGCGCAGCACCACGTCCGGGTGGAGCAGCGAGACGAGCGCCTCGAAGTCGCCGCCGCGCGAGGCGGCCAGGAAGGCCTCCAGGACCTCGCGCTGCCGGCCGAGATCGGGATCGGCCGCCGGGGTGGCGCCCTGGACCCGGCGACGGGCCCGGCTCGCGAGCTGCCGGGTGGCCGCCGAACTGCGTTCCACGACCGGCGCGATGTCGTCGAAGGGCACGGCGAACATGTCGTGCAGCACGAACGCGAGGCGCTCGGCGGGCTCCAGCGCCTCCAGGACCACGAGCAGCGCGAGGCCGACCGAGTCGGCCTGCAGCACCTCTTCCTCGGGATCGATCCCGGACAGCGGCCGGACCACCGGGTCCGGGACGAACGTATCGTCCAGCGGCTCCTCGCGGTGCGCGGTGCGCGAGCGCAGCATGTCGAGGCAGACCCGGCCGACGACGGTGGTGAGCCAGCCGCCCAGGTTCTGGATGGCGGCGGCGTCCGTCCGGCTCAGCTTCAGCCAGGTCTCCTGGACGGCGTCCTCCGCCTCGGCGAGCGAGCCGAGCATGCGGTAGGCCACCGCGCGCAGCTGTCCGCGGTGCTCCTCGAAGCGCTCGGCCAGCAGGTCGGTGTCGTGCGTGCCGTTCATGTACTCCCCCGTTCGGTCGGTCTGCGGTGTCACCCCTCGTCGCGGGCCAGGGCCAGCAGCCGGTCCAGGACGCGGGGCGCCCCGGTACGCAGGCCGTCGTGCTCGAACTCGTCGGTGACCCAGGTGCGCAGGCCGCGGATCGCGCGGGCGGTGCGCAGCGAGTGGGCGGCGTCGACGTACATGTCGTCGTGGTAGACGGCCGCGGCGACCGGCACCTCGTTGGCGGCGAGCCGCGCCGGGTCGTACAGGGGCCGCCAGTCGGTGCGGGCGGCAAGCAGGTCGGCCGCCTCGCGCAGGGGGCGCAGCGCCGGGTCGGTGTCGAACGTCCAGGGGTGGACGGTCTCGCCGGTGAACAGGACCGGCGCGTCCCCCGCGAGGGCCTTGGCCGCGTCGAACTGCGGGAACTCGGCGCGGACCCGTTCGGCGGCCCATGCGGTGGGGCGCGGGTCCTGGCCGTAGATCGGCTCCTGGAGGAGGGCGTACAGCGGGTGGTCCGCGTACGACAGGAGGCCCTGGACCGCCTCCTGGAAAGCGTCGGACAGCTCCGGGCCGGCCGGGGTGCGGACGAAGGCGTCCTCCAGGAGGTAGTGGAGGCGGTGGCTGCCGTCGCTCATGCCGAGCATGAGGCCGAGGGACTGGAAGGCCTCGACGGTGAACCGGTAGCCGTTCGGCAGGACCACGTCGTGGGTGAGCAGGTGATCGGCGATACGGCGGGCCCGCTCGACGTCCTGCGGATAGCGGGCGTAGTGCGCGCCGACCTTGCGCTCGATGCGCGGGTAGGCGGCCCGGTAGACGTCGTCGGCGTGGGCGTCGAGGGAGGGCAGCCCGCCGGTGATCACGGCGCCGGCGACGCCCTCGGGTGCCAGGGAGAGGTAGGACACCGCGCAGAAGCCGCCGAAGCTCTGGCCGAGGACGGTCCAGGGGGCGCCGCCGGTGAGCCGCGGTCGGATCAGCTCGCAGTCGCGGACGATCGAGTCGGCGCGGAAGTGCGTGAGGTAGTCGGCCTGCTCGGCCGGGGTGCCCCGCAGCGGGAGCGTCTGGCGGTTGGCGGGCGTGGAGTGGCCGGTGCCGCGCTGGTCGAGGAGCAGGACCCGGTACTCGTTCAGGGCACGTTCGAGCCAGGCCTGCTTTCCGATGAAACGGTTCGCCCCGAAGCCGGGGCCGCCCTGCAGATAGACCAGCCAGGGCAGGTCGTCGCCGGCCTTGCCGCTCGCGACGACCTCACGGGCGTACAGCTCGATCGTCTCGCCCTCGGGATCCGCGTGGTCCAGGGGCACGGTGAAGCGGCGGTCGGTCAGGACGACGCCGGGCTGGCGGTAACTGTGGCTCAACAGGTCTCCCGGGACGGACGGATGGTCGCGTCCCAGTTCAGCACATGGCCCGGTACGGCCTAAGACCCGGGATCATGAATCCGTACTGAATCCTGGATCAGCGGGAAGCAAGACTCGAGCGGCGCACGACCAGTTCCGGCTGGAGGACCACCCGCCGGTGCTCGTGCGTCCCGGGCGCGTTCTGCGCCTCGGTCTCCTCCAGGAGCAGCTCCGCGGCGAGGGCGCCCATGGTGACGGCGGGCTGGCGCACGGAGGTGAGCGGGACGGCGGCGGCCGCCGCGAACTCGATGTCGTCGTAGCCCACGATGGCGAGGTCGTCGGGGACGACGACGCCGGCCGCGTACACGGCCTGCAGTACGCCGAGGGCGAGCAGGTCGTTGGCGCAGAACACGGCGGTCGGACGGTCGGCGAGGCCGAGCAGGCGGGCGCCCGCGTCCCGGCCCGCGGCGACGTCGAGCCGCTCGGTGGGCAGCTCACGCAGCGCCTCGGGGCCGAGCCCCGCCTCGGCCAGCGCGTTCAGGGCGCCGGTGCGACGGTCGCGCACCTGGTTGAGTCCGGGCGGCCCGCTGACGTACGCGATCGACCGGTGCCCGGCGTCCACCAGATGCCGTACGGCCAGCGCGCCGCCCGCCACGTCGTCGACGGAGACCGAGCACTCGGTGGTGCCCTCGGCGACCCGGTCGACGAGCACGAAGGGGATGCCGTGCCGACGGAGCGCGTCGATGTTCCGGCCGGTGGCGTCGGCCGGGGTGAGCAGGACGCCGCGCACCCGCTGCTCGGCGAAGAGCGCCAGGTAGTCGGCCTCCTCCGCGGCGTTCTGCGCACTGTTGCAGACCATCACGCCGAGCCCCGCCTCGCGCGCCGCCCGCTCGGCGCCGCGGGCGACGTCGACGAAGAACGGGTTGCCCATGTCGAGGACGAGCAGGCCCATGATCCGGCTGCGGCCGGCGCGCAGTTGCCGCGCGGACTCGCTGCGGACGTAGCCGAGCCGGTCGATGGCCGACAGGACACGCGCCCGGGTGTCGCTGGCGACGGTGTCCGGGCGGTTGATGACGTTCGAGACCGTGCCCACCGAGACTCCGGCGGCGCGGGCGACGTCCTTGATACCCACCGACTGGGCCATCGGGCGGGGACCTCCAGAAAGACGGGGGGCGGCGGGAAGGCTTCACGTTACCGTCACCGCGCCCCACAACGGACCGGTCACGCAGGCAGTGCGAAGTCCACCACATGGAGTGCCGAGCGGGACCACCGCTCGGCCGGGGACGGCCGCCGTGCCGTGCCCGGGAGGGCGGCGGCAAGCGAGGCCGTCACCGGAACCGTGTGCCTGCTCACGAGCGGGACCTCCGGATCAGGCGAGATGGAACACTTCGGTGAGCGGTTTCATGGCCTCGTCGGGCCGGGCGCCGTCCAGCGACTCGAAGAACGGCGCCATCTCCGCCTGCCAACGGGCGTTGACATCGGTGGCTTCCATGCCGGCCTGCGCGGCCGCGAAGTCCTCGGTCTCCAGGTAACCGACGAGCAGGCCGTCCTCGCGCAGGAAGAGCGAGTAGTTGTGCCAGCCGGTGGCCGAGAGCGCCTCGAGCATCTGCGGCCACACGGCGGCGTGCCGCTCGCGGTACTCGTCGAGGCGGTCCGCCCTGACCTTCAGCAGGAAGCACACGCGCTGCATCAACAACCCTCCGTGGACTAGAAGTTGAACTGGTCGATGTTCTTCGCGTCGAACACGGTCGGCTTGCCCAGGTTGATCACGCCGTCCTTGCCGATCGTGTACGACGTCTCGCCGGCCTTGAAGGTCTCGCCCTCCTTGCCGGTGATCTGCCCGGAGGCCAGCGCGACGGCGGTACGGGCGGCGAGGTCGCCGAGCTGGGCCGGGTCCCACAGCTCGAAGCCGTCGACGGTGCCGTTCTTGACGTACTTGCGCATGTCGTTGGGCGTGCCGAGGCCGGTCAGCTTGACCTTGCCCTTGTACTTGGAGCCGGACAGGTACTGGGCGGCTGCCTTGATGCCGACGGTGGTCGGGGAGATGATCCCCTTCAGGTTCGGGTGCTCCTGGAGGAGGCCCTGGGTCTGCTGGAAGGACTGCTGGGCGTCGTCGTTGCCGTACGCGATCTTGACGAGCTTGACGTCCTTGTACTTGGGGTCCTTCAGCTCGTCCTTCATGAAGCCGATCCAGGTGTTCTGGTTCGTCGCGGTCTGCGCGGCGGACAGGATCGCGATCTCGCCCTTGTAGCCGATCTGTTCGGCGAGCAGCTGCACCTCGGTCCGGCCCAGGTCCTCGGCGCTGGCCTGGGAGACGAAGGCGTTGCGGCAGTCCGGGTTGGTGTCGGAGTCGTAGGTGACGACCTTGATCCCGTTGCTCATGGCCTGCTTCAGCGCGGTGCACAGAGCGCCGGGGTCCTGCGCGGACACGGCCATCGCGTTCACCTGCTGCTGGGTGAGCGTGTTGACGTAACTCACCTGCCCGGCGGTGTCGGTGGCGCTGGAGGGACCGACCTCCTTGTACTTCTCGCCCAGTTCGGTCAGCGCCTTCTCGCCGCCCTTGTCGGAGGTGGTGAAGTACGGGTTGTTGACCTGCTTGGGCAGGAAGCCGACGGTCAGCCCCTTCTTGAGGGCGGCGTTCGGGTCCGCCTTGCCGGCGGAGGCGGCCGAGCCCTTGTCCTCGCTCTTGACGTCGTTCTTGGTGGTGCCGCCGCAGGCGGTCACGGCGAGGGCGAGGGAGGTGGCGGCGGCGAGGGCCGCACAGGTACGGCGGATCGACGACTTCGACATGGAAGGTCCTTTGGGGTTCGGTAAGAGGGTGAGCGGTGTTAGGAGGTCGGTGCGGCGGCGGCTCTGCGGCCCGCCCGTGCCACCGAGATCTGGCGCGCGACCCTGGGGCCGAGCACGGAGACGACGAGCAGGACGCCGGTGACGACGATCTGCGACTGCGCGGAGACGTTCAGCAGGCTCATCACGTTCTGCAGCGCGCCGAGCAGGAACACCCCGGCGACGGCGCCGCCGAGCGTGCCCTTGCCGCCGTCGAAGTCGATGCCGCCGAGCAGCACGGCGGCGACGACGGAGAGCTCGAGGCCGGTGGCGTTGTCGTAGCGGGCGCTGGCGTAGTGCAGGGCCCAGAAGATCCCGGTGAGGGAGGCCATGAACCCGGTCGCGGTGAACAGGAGCAGCTTGGCCCGCTTGACGCGGATGCCGGCGAACCGGGCGGCCTCCTCGCTGGCGCCGACCGCGAAGAGCGAGCGGCCGAACGGGGTGGCGTGCAGGACGACGACGGCGATGGCCAGGAGGGCGAGGAAGGGCAGGAAGGCCTGCGGGAGGAAGGTGTTCCCGAGGCGTCCGGCCGCGAAGTCCAGGTACTGGGACGGGAAGTCGGTCACCGCGTCGGAGCCGAGCACGATCTGTGCGATGCCCCGGTAGGCGGCGAGGGTGCCGATGGTGACGGCGAGGGAGGGCAGCCCGAGGCGGGTGACCAGGAGCCCGTTGACCAGCCCGCACACCACGCCGAGGAGCAGGCAGATCGGGATGATCGTCTCGATCGTCATGCCCTCGTTCCACAGTTTGCCCATCACTGCACCGGACAGACCGGCCGTGGAGGCGACCGAGAGATCGATCTCGCCCGAGACGACGAGAAGAGTCATCGGCAGGGCGATGAGGGCGATCGGAAGGGTGTTGCCGATCAGGAAGGACAGGTTGAGCGCATTGCCGAAGCCGTCCACGAAGCCGAACGACAGGAGCAGCAGGACGATCAGGAGGACGCCGACGACCGTGTCCCAGCGGACGGCCCGGGTGAGCGATTCAGGCATCGGGAGCGTCTCCCTTCGTGGCGGCGGTGCCGGCGGGCGCCGACCGGTGAGCCGCCGACTTCTTCTTGAGTGCTGAGGCCACGCGCAGGGCGACGATCCGGTCGACCGCGATGGCGAGGAGGAGCAGGACGCCGTTGATGGCGAGCACCCACACCGAGCTGACGCCGAGGGCGGGCAGCACACTGTTGATGGAGGTGAGCAGGAGGGCGCCGAGCGCTGCGCCGTACACGCTGCCGGAGCCGCCGGTGAAGGCGATGCCGCCGACCACGACCGCGCTGACGACGGTGAGTTCATAGCCGTTGCCGGTGCCGGAGTCGACGTTGCCGAAGCGGGCGAGGTACATCGCACCGGCCAGCCCGGCCAGGGCGCCGCAGAAGGTGTACGCGAGCAGGATCCGCTTGCGGACGGGGATGCCGGCGAGCCGGGCGGCCTCCGGGTTGGAGCCGAGGGCGTACAGCTCGCGTCCGCTGCCGAAGTGCTTGAGGTAGTAGGCAGTGGCGATGAGGACGGCGACCGCGATGAGGGCGAGCCACGGGACAGCGGACAGGCCGCCGGAGCCGAAGTCCACGAATCCGCCCGGGAGGTCGGCCGCGGTGATCTGCCGGGAGCCGACCCAGATGGAGTCGATGCCGCGGATGATGTAAAGCGTGCCGAGGGTGACGACGAGGGCGGGCACCTGACCGAGGCTGACCAGCAGCCCGTTGAGCAGCCCGAAGCCGATGCCGAGCAGGACCGCGAGGACGATCGCGACGACCGCGTTGCCGCCGCCGTGCAGATAGGTGCCGGCGGCGAAGGCACTGATGCCGAGCGTCGAGCCGACCGACAGGTCGACGTTGCGGGTGATCACGACCAGGGACTGGCCGGTGGCGACCAGCACCAGGATGGTCGCGTTCAGCAGCAGGTCCTTGATGCCCTGTTCGGACAGGAACTCGCTGTTGCCCGCCTGGGTGACGGCGATCATCACCAGGAAGACGATCAGGATGGCGAGTTCGCGCATCTTGAAGACACGGTCGACGAGCCGGGTGCCGCTGGACTTCGGCACGTCGGCCACGGGGGTCTCGGTGGGGGTGGTCACCGTCATGCGACGGCCCTCCCGGTGGCTGCGGCCATCACGGTTTCCTCGGTGGCGTCGGAGCGTGGGATCTCGGCGGTGATCCGGCCCTCGTGCATCACCAGCACGCGGTCGGCCATGCCGAGGATCTCGGGCAGGTCGGAGGAGATCATCAGGACGGCGACGCCGTCGGCGGCCAGCTCGCTGAGCAGCCGGTGCACCTCGGCCTTCGTGCCGACGTCGATACCGCGGGTCGGCTCGTCGACGATCAGTACCTTCGGGCCGGTGGCCAGCCACTTGGCGAGGACGACCTTCTGCTGGTTGCCGCCGGACAGCGTGGAGACGGCGTCCGCGATCCGGGCGTACTTCACCTGGAGCTTCACCGCCCAGTCGAGGGAGCGGCTGCGCTCGGCGCCCCGGTCGACCAGCCCCGCCTTCACGGTCGTACGCAGCCCGGTCAGACCGATGTTGCGCTCGATGGACATGTCCATCACCAGGCCTTGGGCCCGCCGGTCCTCGGGCACGAGCGCCAGGCCCGCGGCCATCGCGGTGGAGGGCGCGCCGTTGGTCAGCTTGCGGCCCTCGACCTCGACCTCCCCTGCGTCCCAGCGGTCGATGCCGAACACGGACCGGGCGACTTCGGTGCGGCCGGCGCCGACGAGTCCGGCGAGGCCGACGATCTCGCCGTGCCGCACTTCGAAGGAGACGTCGGTGAAGACGCCCTCGCGGGTCAACCGCCGTACGCTCAGCGCCACTTCGCCAGGGCGGACGTCCTGCTTGGGGTACAGCTCGTCGAGGTCGCGGCCGACCATACGGCGCACCAGGTCGTCCTCGGTCATGCCGTCCAGGGGCTCGCTGGCGATCCAGGCGCCGTCCCGCAGAGTGGTCACCCGCCGGCAGATCTGGAAGATCTCCTCGAGGCGGTGCGAGATGAACAGCACGGCGGCGCCCTGGTCGCGCAGGGTGCGGACCACACCGAAGAGGCGGGCCACCTCGCTGCCGGTCAGGGCCGCCGTCGGCTCGTCCATGATCAGGACGCGGGCGTCGAAGGACAGCGCCTTGGCGATCTCGACGATCTGCTGGTCGGCGATGGACAGGCCGCGCGCGGGACGGTCGGGGTCGAGGGCGACGCCGAGCCGCTTCATCAGGGCGGCCGTGGCCGCGTGGGTGGCCTTGTGGTCGATCCTGCCGAGGGCACGCCGGGGCTGGCGGCCCATGAAGATGTTCTCGGCGATCGACAGGTCGGGGAAGAGCGTGGGCTCCTGGTAGATCACGGCGATCCCGGCGTCGCGGGCGTCGCCGGGGCCGTGGAAGACGACGGGCTCGCCGTCGAGCAGCACCTGACCGGCGTCCGGTCGGTGCACGCCGGCGAGGGTCTTGATCAGCGTCGACTTGCCCGCGCCGTTCTCTCCGGCGAGCGCGTGCACCTCGCCGGGGAACAGCTCCAGGGAGACGTCCCGCAGCGCGCGGACGGCGCCGAAGGACTTGGAGACGTCCTTCAGCGCCAGCACCGGGGCCGGTCCCGTGTCGGACGGGTGGGTCATGGAGGCTCCTCGACGACGCCGGCGGGACGGCCCTCACGGCGTCGTGAAAGGTTTCAACTGGATTGCCGGGACGTTAGACATGGCGAGCATGTCGCGTCAATGGGTTCGTGTCGAAAAAGTTTCAATCTCCGAAGGTCACGGCGAAGTCACGAGAAACAGGCTTGCCCGGAGGCCTTGACACCCCTTCGGAGGGCTCATAGCTTGCCGTTCTGAATCGTTTCACGGATTCGGTCGTTCGACCCGACACCACAGGAGCCCTGAAGTGACCGACCTTGCCGCGGTGAAAGCCGCGCTGAAGACCCAGGCCGTCGAGACGCCGTCGTGGGCGTACGGGAACTCGGGCACCCGTTTCAAGGTGTTCGCCCAGCAGGGCGTGCCACGCACTCCGCGGGAGAAGCTTCAGGACGCGGCGCAGGTGCACGCGTTCACCGGGGTCGCGCCGACCGTCGCGCTGCACATCCCCTGGGACAAGGTCGACGACTACGCCGCGCTGGCCAAGTACGCCGAGGAACGGGGCGTGAAGCTGGGCGCGATCAACTCCAACACCTTCCAGGACGACGACTACCGGCTGGGCAGCATCTGCCATCCCGACGCGGCGGTGCGGCGCAAGGCCGTCGATCATCTGCTGGAGTGCGTCGACATCATGGACGCGACGGGCTCCGCCGATCTGAAGCTGTGGTTCGCCGACGGGACGAACTATCCCGGTCAGGACGACATCCGGGCGCGGCAGGACCGGCTGGCCGAGGGGCTGGCCGAGGTGTACGAGCGGCTCGGGGACGGGCAGCGGATGCTGCTGGAGTACAAGCTCTTCGAGCCGGCGTTCTACACGACCGACGTCCCGGACTGGGGCACGGCGTACGCGCACTGTCTGAAGCTGGGGCCGAAGGCACAGGTCGTGGTCGACACGGGGCACCACGCGCCCGGCACCAACATCGAGTTCATCGTGGCGACGCTGCTGCGGGAGGGGAAGCTCGGCGCGTTCGACTTCAACTCGCGGTTCTACGCGGACGACGACCTGATGGTGGGCGCGGCGGATCCCTTCCAGCTGTTCCGGATCATGTACGAGGTCGTGCGTGGGGGCGGGTTCACCGCCGACGTCGCGTTCATGCTCGACCAGTGCCACAACATCGAGGCGAAGATACCCGCGATCATCCGGTCCGTGATGAACGTGCAGGAGGCGACCGCCAAGGCTCTGCTCGTGGACCGGGCTGCGCTGGCCGGGGCGCAGGCCTCGGGTGACGTGCTGGGTGCGAACGCGGTGCTGATGGACGCGTACAACACCGATGTGCGGCCGTTGCTTCGTGAGGTGCGGGAGGAGATGGGGCTGGACGCCGATCCGCCGGCGGCGTATGCCCGGTCCGGGTGGGCCGAGAAGATCGTGGCTGAGCGGGTCGGTGGACAGCAGGCGGGTTGGGGGGCCTGAGTTTCGGATCCCGTCTGCCGGGTCATGCCGATTGCGGACTGCGGGTCGTACGTGACTTGTCACGCCCACGCGGCGGAGCCGCACATCGATACGGCCCCGCGCCCCTTCGGGGCGCTACCACTTCCCTCTTTTCAGTAAGGACCGAATCTTCATGGCACTTCACCCCGAAGCCGACGCCCTCCTCGCCCGGTCGCATCGGCTCGGTGCTGATCCCCGTAACACCAACTACGCCGGCGGGAACGCCTCCGCGAAAGGCACCGACATCGATCCCGTCACCGGTGGTGACGTCGAGTTGATGTGGGTCAAGGGGTCCGGGGGCGACCTCGGGACGCTCACCGAGACGGGGCTCGCCGTGTTGCGGCTCGACCGGTTGCGTGCGCTGACCGGCGTGTACCCGGGTGTGGAGCGCGAGGACGAGATGGTCGCCGCGTTCGACTACTGCCTGCACGGCAAGGGCGGGGCCGCGCCCTCGATCGACACCGCCATGCACGGGCTGGTCGACGCCCCGCACGTCGATCATCTGCACCCCGACTCCGGTATCGCGCTGGCCTGTGCGGCCGACGGGGAGAAGCTGACCGCCGAGTGCTTCGGCGACACCGTGGTGTGGGTGCCGTGGCGGCGGCCCGGGTTCCAGCTCGGGCTGGACATCGCCGCCGTCAAGGAGGCCAACCCGCAGGCCATCGGGTGCGTCCTCGGCGGGCACGGGATCACGGCCTGGGGTGACAGCTCCGAGGAGTGCGAGCGCAACTCGCTGCACATCATCCGTACCGCCGAGGCCTTCCTCGCCGAGCGGGGGAAGGCCGAGCCCTTCGGCTCCGTGATCGAGGGGTACGAGGCACTGCCCGAGGGCGAGCGGCGGGAGCGGGCGGCCGCCCTCGCACCGTACGTCCGCGCCGTCGCCTCCCAGGACCGCGCCCAGGTCGGGCACTTCGACGACTCCGACGTCGTCCTGGACTTCCTGGCGCGGGCCGGACATCCGCGGCTCGCCGCGCTCGGCACCTCGTGCCCCGACCACTTCCTGCGGACCAAGGTACGGCCGCTCGTCCTGGACCTGCCGCCCACCGCCCCGCTCGACGAGGCGATCGCCCGGCTGAAGGAACTGCACTCCGCCTACCGGGAGGAGTACGCCGCCTACTACCGGCGGCACGCCCTGCCCGACTCCCCCGCGATGCGCGGCGCCGACCCGGCGATCGTGCTCGTGCCCGGTGTCGGCATGTTCTCCTTCGGCAAGGACAAGCAGACCGCTCGGGTGGCCGGCGAGTTCTACGTCAACGCCATCAACGTGATGCGGGGCGCGGAGGCCGTGTCGACCTACGCGCCGATCGAGGAGTCGGAGAAGTTCCGTATCGAGTACTGGGCCCTCGAGGAGGCCAAGCTCCAGCGGATGCCCGAGCCGAAGGCGCTGGCGACCCGGGTGGCGCTGGTGACCGGCGCGGGCAGCGGGATCGGGAAGGCGATCGCCCACCGGCTGGTGGCCGAGGGCGCGTGCGTCGTCGTCGCCGACCTCGACACCGACAACGCCCAGGCTGTGGCGGAGGAACTGGGCGGGCCGGACAAGGCCGTCGCCGTCACCGTGGACGTGACCGACGAGGAGCAGATCGCCGCCGCGTTCAAGGCCGCCGTGCTCGCGTTCGGCGGGATCGACCTCGTCGTCAACAACGCGGGGATCTCCATCTCCAAGCCCCTGCTGGAGACGACGGCGAAGGACTGGGACCTCCAGCACGACATCATGGCCCGCGGCTCCTTCCTCGTCTCGCGGGAGGCGGCCCGGGTGATGACCGACCAGGGGATCGGCGGGGACATCGTCTACATCGCGTCGAAGAACGCCGTGTTCGCCGGACCCAACAACATCGCCTACTCCGCGACCAAGGCCGACCAGGCTCATCAAGTGCGGCTCTTGGCAGCCGAGTTGGGCGAGCACGGCATCCGGGTCAACGGCATCAACCCGGACGGCGTGGTGCGCGGGTCCGGGATCTTCGCCGGCGGCTGGGGTGCCCAGCGCGCGGCCACCTACGGCATCGAGGAGGAGAAGCTGGGCGAGTTCTACGCGCAGCGGACCATCCTGAAGCGGGAGGTGCTGCCGGAGCACGTCGCGAACGCGGTGTTCGCGCTCACCGGCGGGGACCTCACGCACACCACGGGACTGCACATCCCCGTCGACGCGGGTGTGGCGGCCGCGTTCCTGCGATGAGCGCCGAGATCAAGTCGTACGCCGCGGTCGACCTGGGCGCCTCCAGCGGGCGTGTCATGGTCGGCCGCGTCGGGCCCGACTCGCTGGAGCTGAGCGAGGCACACCGCTTTCCCAATCGGCCCGTGCGGGTCCCGGAGGGGCTGCGCTGGGACATCCTGGCGCTGTACGCGGGCGTTCTGGAGGGGTTGCGGGCCGCCGGGAAGGTCGACTCCGTCGGCATCGACAGCTGGGCGGTGGACTACGGGCTGCTGGACGCGGACGGCGCCCTGCTCGGCAATCCGGTGCACTATCGCGACGCCCGCACGGAGGGCGTCGCGGAGAAGGTGTGGGCGAGTGTGCCGGCGGCGGAGCTGTACGCGGCGACCGGACTGCAGTACGCGCCCTTCAACACCCTGTATCAGCTCACGGCCGCCCGGTTGACCCGTCAACTCGCCCAGGCCGAGCGCCTCTTGCTCATCCCCGATCTGCTGACGCACTGGCTCACGGGCGAGCCGGGCACCGAACTCACCAACGCCTCCACCACCCAGCTCGTCGATCCCCGGACGCGTGACTGGTCGTACGACGTCGCGGCCCGGCTGGGCATCGACCTGAGCCTGTTCGCGCCGCTGCGGCAACCGGGGGACCCGGCGGGCGTGCTGCGGCCGGAGGTGCTGGAGGAGACGGGGCTGACCGGGCCCGTGCCGGTGACCGCCGTCGCCTCGCACGACACCGCCTCCGCCGTCGCCGCCGTCCCGGCCGTGGGCGAGCGGTTCGCCTACATCTGCACCGGCACCTGGTCCCTGGCAGGCCTGGAACTGGACGCGCCCGTGCTGACGGAGGAGAGCCGGGCGGCCAACTTCACCAACGAGCTGGGCATCGACGGCACGGTCCGGTACCTGCGCAACATCATGGGGCTGTGGCTGCTCCAGGAGTGCCTGCGGGCCTGGGGCGAGCCCGACCTGGGCGGGCTGCTGCGGGACGCGGCCGAGGTACCGGCGCTGCGGTCGGTCGTGGACGCGGGGGACGCGGCGTTCCTGGCGCCGGGCCGGATGCCGGAGCGGATCGCCGAGGCCTGCCGGGCGTCCGGGCAGCCGGTGCCCGCCTCCCCCGCCGAGACCACGCGCTGCATCCTCGACTCCCTCGCCCTCGCCCACCGCCGCGCGGTCGAGGACGCGCAGCATCTTGCGGATCACCCCGTCGACGTGGTGCACGTGGTCGGCGGCGGCACCCGCAACGCGCTGCTGTGCCAGCTCACCGCGGATGCCTGCGGCCTGCCGGTGGTGGCGGGGCCTACGGAGGCGGCGGCACTCGGAAACGTGCTGATCCAGGCCCGCGCCCACGGCCTCGTCGGCGACCGCGCCGATCTGCGGGGCCTGCTGGCCCGTACCCAGCCGCTCACGCGGTACGAACCGCGCGGCACCACCGCGCCCTGGCGGACGGCCCAGGCACGGCTCGCCGAGCGGTGAGCCGGGGGCTCCCCCACGGGATTGCACCCCAGTACCCTGCACTCATCCGATGATCGACGACAAGGAGCCGCGATGCGTGTCGCCCTGTTCCTGACCTGCGTCAACGACACGCTCTATCCGGACACCGGCCGAGCCGTGGTGAAACTGCTGACCAGACTGGGCGTCGAGGTCGACTTCCCGATGGCCCAGACGTGCTGCGGACAGGCGCACTACAACACCGGATACCGGCATGAGGCGGAGCCGCTGGCCCGGCATTTCTCCGATGTCTTCGGGGAGTACGAGGCGATCGTGACGCCGTCCGGCTCGTGCGGGGCGATGGTGCGGGAGCTGTATCCGCGGATGGGCGATCGAGCCCGGGCCGAGGGGCGCGGGGACACCCTCGCGGCAACGCTGGCGCCGGTGGTGCCGAAGACGTACGAACTCACGGAGTTCCTGGTGGACGTGCTGGGGGTGACGGACGTCGGGGCGTACTACCCGCACAAGGTGACCTACCACCCGACCTGCCACGGGCTGCGCAGCCTGGGCCTCGGCGACCGTCCCTCCCGGCTGCTGCGGGCGGTGAAGGGACTCGAACTGGTCGAGCTGCCGGGTGCCGAGGAGTGCTGCGGGTTCGGCGGGACGTTCGCGGTGAAGAACTCCGACGTCTCGGCGGCGATGGGCGCGGACAAGGTGCGCAATGCCGAGTCGACGGGCGCGGAGGTGCTGTGCGCGGCCGACAACTCCTGTCTGATGCACATCGGCGGGACGATGGCCCGGCTGCGGACCGGGATGCGGCCGGTGCACATCGCCGAGATCCTGGCGAGCACGGAGGAGGAGACGGCCGTATGAGCGGGACGTATCTGGGGATGCCGGCGTTTCCCGTGGCGGCGCACGAGGCGGTCGCGAACGAGACGCTGCGCGGCAATCTGCGCCACGCCACGCACACCATTCGCGCCAAGCGCGCGAAGGCCGTCGCCGAGGTCTCCGACTGGGCGGAGCTGCGGGAGGCCGGCAAGCGGATCAAGGACCACACACTGCGTCATCTCGACCGGTATCTGGAGCAGTTGGAGGCGTCGGTCACGGCCGCGGGCGGCACCGTCCACTGGGCGGCCGACGCCGACGAGGCCAACCGGATCGTCGCCGACCTGGTCAAGGAGACCGGCGAGTCGGAGGTCGTGAAGGTCAAGTCGATGGCCACGCAGGAGATCGGGCTCAACGAGGCGCTGGAGGCGGAGGGGATCCACGCCTACGAGACCGATCTCGCCGAGCTGATCGTGCAGTTGGGCAAGGACCGGCCCTCGCACATCCTGGTGCCGGCGATCCACCGCAACCGCGGCGAGATCCGCGACATCTTCCGCTCCGAGATGGGCGAGTGGGGCCGCCCGGCGCCCGAGGGCCTGACCGACACGCCCGCCGAGCTCGCCGAGGCCGCCCGGCTGCACCTGCGGGAGAAGTTCCTGCGCGCCAAGGTCGGCATCTCCGGCGCCAACTTCATGGTCGCCGAGACCGGCACGCTCGTCGTCGTCGAGTCGGAGGGCAACGGGCGGATGTGCCTGACCCTCCCCGAGACGCTGATCTCGGTCGTCGGTATCGAGAAGATCGTGCCCACCTGGCGCGACCTGGAAGTGTTCCTCCAGACACTCCCCCGCTCCTCCACCGCCGAGCGCATGAACCCGTACACGAGCATGTGGACCGGCACCACGGACGGCGACGGGCCACAGAACTTCCACCTGGTCCTCCTGGACAACGGCCGCACCGACACCCTCGCCGACGAGGTCGGCCGGCAGGCGCTCCGCTGTATCCGCTGCTCGGCATGCCTGAACGTCTGCCCGGTGTACGAGCGGGCGGGCGGCCACGCCTACGGCTCGGTCTATCCGGGCCCCATCGGAGCCATCCTCAGCCCTCAGCTCCGGGGCACGCAGAGCGCGATCGACGCCTCGCTGCCGTACGCCTCCTCGCTCTGCGGGGCCTGCTACGAGGTGTGCCCGGTCGCCATCGACATCCCCGAGGTGCTGGTGCACCTCAGGGAACGGGTCGCGGAGGGCGGCGAGGTCGTCCGGGAGGGCAACAAGGTCGTCCTGCAGCCCGCGAAGGGACACGCCGCCGAGCGGGCGGCCATGCGCGCGGCGCGCTGGGCGTTCACACACCCGGGTGCCCTCCGCGGCGGGCAGCGGCTCGCCTCACGTACCCGCCGGCTGCATCCGCGCTCGCTGCCGGGTCCCGGCAGGGCGTGGAGCGGGACGCGCGATCTGCCCGCCTTGCCGGCGGAGCCGTTCCGCGACTGGTGGCAGCGCACACATGGATCGAAGGGGGCCGCCAAGTGAGCAGCAGGGACCGGATCCTGGGCCGGGTGCAGCGCGCGCTCGCGGACGTACCACAGGACGACACGCCGTACGAGCAGGCGATTCCGCGCGACTATCTACGCGAGCACGGTGCCCGGCGTGTCGCGGAGACGGTGGATCTGCTGGCCGAGAACCTCGCGGACTACCGGGCGCTCGTGCACCGCTGCGCGGCCGGTGAACTGCCCACAGTGATCGCCGGGTTGCTGGCCGACCGGAAGGCGACGTCGGTGCTGGTGCCGCCGGGTCTGGACGAGGACTGGCTGGCCGCGACGGAGGTGACGCGGGTCGCCGACCGGCCCGAGAGCACCCCGCAGGAACTCGACCGGGTCGACAGTGTGGTCACGGCCTGCGCGGTCGCCGTCGCGGAGACCGGCACCATCGTCCTGGACGGCGGCCCGGACCAGGGCCGCCGCCGTGTCACCCTGGTCCCGGACCACCACATCTGCGTGGTCCGCGTCCCCGACCAGGTCGTCTCCTCCGTCCCCCAGGCCCTCGAACGCCTCGACCCGACCCGCGCGCTGACCTGGATCTCCGGCCCGTCGGCGACCAGCGACATCGAGCTCGACCGGGTGGAAGGGGTGCACGGCCCGCGCACACTTGAGGTGGTTCTGGTGGAAAGCGGGTCCGGGCCGGACGACCCCTGTTAGCTTCGTCCACAAGGACGGGGGACGGCTGGGGTATGGATGGACCGGACGGGCAGGCAGGGTCAACTCGCCACTCTGCGACGGGTGGTGGACGACTACGCGACGGGAGCCGACCGCTTGGCGGTGCTCACGCCGTGGGCGCGGGCGGCGGCCGACGCCCTGCTGGACGTGGTGGAGCGCGACGATCTGGAGACGGTGACGGCGCTCGCCTGGTTCCACTGGTACCGGCAGCGGGAGACCAGCGATCCCGACGACGGGCGGGAGTGCGCGGAGATCGCCGTGCAGCTCTTCCTGGTCGCCGGGCAGGCAGCGCCCGACACCCCGATCCCCCCGGAACTGCGTGCCGTGCTCGACGCCCGGTACGCCGCCCGTTCCCTCACGCTTGACGACGCCCACCGGCTGGTGGCCGAGGCGGAGGCGGACCCCGCTCCCGGCACGCTGGACGCGGCCGTCGACCTGCTGGCGGGGGCGGAGCTGCTGGCGGGCGAGACACCCGGGGATCCGGAACGCCCCTGGTTCCGGTTCCTGTGGGGTCATCTGCTGCGCGTCCGGTTCGAACGGCGGCGGGACGGCGCGGATCTGGACCTCGCCATCACCGTGCTCCAGGCCGCGGTGGACGCCGCTCCGGGCGGACCCGAGGGATTCGGGCACTGGTACGCGGGTCTGGGACTCGCACTGCTTCTGCGTCGCCAACGCGACGGAACCGAAGCGGACTCGGACACGGCCGTGTCCGCCCTGCGCACCGCGCTCGCCCACCTGGATCCCGACGACGGCGACTGGCTCGTCACCGCCCAGAACCTCGGCGTCGCGCTGCTGCTGTCCGGCGCCCTCGACGACGCGGTGCACCAGCTGACCGAGGTCGTCGCAGCAGCCCCGCGGGGGACGGCCATCGAGGCGGAGCAGCAGGTCAACCTGGGCCATGCCCACTACCGGCGGCACGGCACGCCGAAGGGCCGGCCGAAGGACCTGGACACGGCCGTCTCCCTCCTGAGCACCGTCCACGAGGGCGCGTGGCCGGAGCCCGCCGCCGGGCGCCTGCGCGCCGCCACCGCTCCGCTCCTCGCGGCCGCCCTCTTCGACCGCTTCCGGCGTGACGGTGAGCAGGCGGACCTCGTCGCGGCCGAGGGCATGGTCAGGGCCGCTCTCGCCCTGCCGGAGTCCGCAGTGCGCGGGGACCGGGGGAAGTACCAACTCCTGCTCGCGGGCATACTCGTTCAGCGACAGCGGTTCTCCGGCAGCGTGGCGGACCTCGACGAGGCGATCTCCATCGTGGAGTCACTGCGCCGCCCGGCCGCGTCCGGCGGCGTACGTCCGGGCGGTGTCCTCCACACGCTCATCGAGGCGCTCGTCGACCGGCATCTGCTGACCTCGTCGCGTTCCGACATCGACCGTGCCGTGGCGCTCGGGCGAGAGGCCGTGCGGCTGTCCGAGGTGACCGGGCGGCCCGGTGCCCGTTCACTCGACCTCCACCTGCTCGGAATGGCACTCGTCAACCGTTCGGAGGTCACCGGTTCCCGCGAGGATCTGGACGAGGCGGTTCGCATGGCGACCGAGGCCGTCGCCCTGCTCCCCGACGGCGACGTCAACAGCCCGGTGATACACGGGACTCTGGCCCACGCGCTGCGCGCCCGCGCGCTGTACTTCTCCCATCCCGGCGACCTGGACTCCGCGGTCGCCGCGGAGCGCGGACGGGTCGTCTCCGCCTCGGCGTCCGGCGGTACCGCGACGGCCCAGGCGCAGGTGGACCTGGGAGTCACCCTCAATCACCGCTTCGAACGACTGGGAGCCCGCGCCGACATCGACGAAGCCGTGGACCTGGCTCGCGCCGCGACGGCCCGCATGCTGCCGAGCGAGCGCCATGCGGCCCTGAACCTGGCCGGCATCGCCCTGCGCAACCGCTACATCTTCTTCGGCGACCCGGCCGACCTCGACAGCGCGGTGGACGCCTCCACGGCTGCGGCCGAGTCCATCCCGACCGACCACTCGCAGTACGGAACGGTCCTGTCCAATCTCGGCCTCACGCAGTGGACGCGCTACCGGCAGGCTCGCCGCAGGGCCGACATCGACGCCGCCATCGACTCGCTCAGGGCGGCCGCCGGCATGTTTCCCCCCCGGGCACCCGCGCCGCGCGGGCATCCTCGCCAACCTCTCGATGTGCCTGTCCGCGCGCTCCGACGAGACCGGCAAACTCCCCGACCTGAACGACGCGATCACCGCCGTGCACGGCGCCCTCGGTGAGGTCACCGCCGACCATCCCGACCATGCCAGGCACCTCTACCAGCTCGCGCTTCTCCAGAGCGCCCGCTCCGCGGTCGCCGGCCGCTCCGCCGCTGCCCGCGCCGCCGACCGTGCCGCCGCGGACGAGGCCCTGGGCCTGGTCGCCGACTCGGCCGGAACGCCGCCCATGCTTCGGCTGGACGCGTTCCAGTACCGGGCGCAGCGGCAGCAGGACCCGGCCGCCGCCCTCGCCGACTACGAACGGGCTGTCGCCTGCGTGCCGTTGCTCGCCTGGCACGGTCTGAGCCGGACCGACCGGGAGCGGCTGCTGCGCGAGCTGAGCGCCTTGACTCAGAACGCCGCCGCTGCCGCGCTCGACGCCGGACGCCCCGAGCGGGCGGTGGAGCTGCTGGAACACGGCCGCACGGTGCTGTGGAACCAGGCGCTGGACCTGGCCGCGGACATGACGGCCCTGAGCCGGGCGGAGCCGGAACGCGCGGCCCGTCTCACGCGCACTCGTACGGAGCTCCAAGCGCTGGACACGGGATCCGGCACTCCGTACACACCGCACTCACAGACCGCGGACCGCAGGATGGCGCTGGCCCGCGAGTGGGACGAACTGACCGAGCGGGTCAGACAAGAGGTGCCCGGATTCCGGGACTTCCTGCTGCCACCGCGCTTCGGCGAGCTGCGCCGGGCGGCCGACCGCGGCCCCGTCGTCCTGATCAACGTCGCGGGTCGGCGCTGTGACGCCCTGGCGGTCACCCGCACCGGGGTCCGCACGGTTCCGCTCGACATCACCGGCACCGAGATCACCCGGGCGGCCACCGACTACGTCTCCGATCTCGAGGCATGCGACCAGCCGGACGCCACCGAGGAGGACTACGACCGGCTGGGCCGAACCACGGAGTCGGTGCTGGCCCGGATGTGGGAGGCGGTCGCCTCGCCCGTCCTGGACGCCCTGGGTCTCAACTCGCCTCCCGGCAACGACTCCTGGCCCCGGGTGTGGTGGTGCCCCACCGGACCGCTCGCCTTCCTGCCCTTCCACGCCATGGGCCTCCACGCGCCGGGCGCACCGCCGGGAACCTGCGTCCTGGACCGCGTCGTCTCCTCGTACACACCGACGCTGCGGGCGCTGGTACGCAGCCGTGACCGGAGACCGCCCGGGTCCGGGCGGCGGAGGATGCTGATGGTCGCCATGGAACAGACTCCTGGTATGCGGTCGTTGCCGCACGCACGGGACGAACTGCGCCTGGTGCGCGCCCACTTCGCCGACGCCTGCACCGTCCGGTCGGGGCCCGAGGCGTCGCGGGCCGCGGTGCTCGGCGAGCTGGGCGGGCACAGTTGGGCGCACTTCTGCTGCCACGGCGACATGGCGCCCCGCAGCCCGTCGGACAGCGGCATCGAGCTGTACGACGCGCGTCTGACGGTCGGGGACATCGCGGGCCTCGATCTGGAGGAGGCGGAGTTCGCGTTCCTGCCGAGCTGCCGGACGGCGGTCAGCGACTTCGGGCTCCCCGACGAGGCGATCCATATCTCGGCCGCGCTGCACTTCGCCGGCTACCGGCACGTGGTGGCGACCCTGTGGTCGGTCTACGACCGGTTCGCCACGTACATCGCCGACCACGTGTACGCCTCGGTCGTCGCGAACGGAACGCTGGACGCCGAGCGCACGGCGCTCGCGCTGCACGAGGCCGTGCGCGAACTGCGCCGGGAGCCCGGCATGGAGCTGATCTGCTGGACGCCCTTCATCCACACCGGACCATGAGCGAGGAGGACCGGGTGAGCACCGAGGACGACACCCCGTCACAGTCCCCACCGACAGCGGACCAGGACCGGGCCGAGCAGCCGGAGGAAGAGCGTGCAGGGCGGCCACGCCCCCGCACCGTCCGGGACATCCTCCTCCACGGCGAGAAGCGCGGCGGCCAGGCGATGGCCGTCGGCGGACGGGTTCCGCGACCCGTGTCGGAGCGCCCGGCGGCGCCACCCGGACCCACCGTCCCGGACCAGCCGCCTTCGGCCGGCGAGGACGCGGCGTCCGACGGCCAGGGCGGCTGAGCGCACCGGTGCCCAGCAGCTTTCTCGGCCTGTTCCTGTTCGTGGTCTGTCTCGTGCCGGGCTTCGTCTACGCGGCGGCACGAGACACCCGACTGCCCGAGCGGACCTCTTCCGCGTTCCGCGAGACCACCCGGGTGGTCCTGGCGAGCCTGGCCTTCGACGGCCTCGCGCTGGCCGTGTTCGCGCTGGTCCGCACCGCCGCCCCGGCGTCCACCCCGGACACGGGCGCGCTCGTCCGCGACGGCTGGGGCTATGTCCGGGTCCACTACGGGCCGCTCGCGCTCTGGTCGGCAGGGCTCCTGGTGCTGGCCGCCGCCGCGGCGCTCGGTGCCGCCCGGCTGCTGCCCCGCGGGCCCGGTCCGCTCGCCGTCGAGTCGTCGTGGTGGCTGCTGTTCCACAGCTATCCACGTGATGTCGGGGCGCGTTCGGTGTACGTGGGCTGCGAGCTGGAGGGCGGCGCCTACCTGGGCGGAATCCTGAAGAACTTCGCCCATCAGGCCGAGGAGACCGGCGACCGTGAACTCGTCCTCGTCGCACCCCTGGAGTACCGGCCGGGACCCGATGCACCGGCCCGGCCGCTTTCGGGACATCACGCGGTGTCGGTGAGCGCGCGGCACATCAGGTTCCTCACCACGACGTATCTCGACCACATTCCGCAGCAGAGGGAGGAGCCTTTGTGAACCAACCGCCGTACGACTTCGAGGTGCAGCTGCACCGCACCCACGGCCTGCGGCTGGATCCGGGACCGGTCGTCGGGCCGCACCCGGTCGATGCCGGGCTGACCGGACACGGTGTGGTCGTCGAGGTGCGGCCCACCGGCCCGTACGACGCCTCGATCACGGGCCTCGCCGTCGAGGTCACCGACCGGCTCCCGGCATCGCATCACAACGTGCACGCCGAGGAGTACATGGAGGCCTGGCGTCCGCAGCTGGAGGTGTACCTGGACCCGTCGCCGCCCGAGATCCGGCTGCTGCCCGGTGCCCCGCCGCTCGACAGCCGCGCGCCCATCAGGTCGCTGCGTCTCGCGGCACTCACCACGGACCTGCGGGTGACGCGCTGGCTGCTCCGCGTCGTCGTCACGTGCGCGGGTGAGCGCTACGAGCACTCCCACCCGATGTACACCACCGCCACGACGAACATGTGGGTGATGTCGTTCGGCGACTCCGGCTCGCGGCGCGCCCAGATGTCGCCCGCGGAACTGGCGCCCCAGCACTGGCATCCCTGAGCGCACCGGGCGCCGCGCATCTGGTGGTCCGCCGGTGTGCGGGGCGCGGCGGGGGCTCCTAGCGTGAGGGGATGATCCGGTTCGAGCACGTCACGAAGCGTTATCCGGACGGTACGACCGCCGTTGACGGCCTCTCCTTCGAGGTGGCCGAGGGCGAACTCGTGACGCTCGTGGGCCCCTCCGGCTGCGGCAAGACGACGACCATGATGATGGTCAACCGGCTCATCGACCCGACCTCCGGCCGGATCTTCGTGAACGGCGAGGACATCGCCACGGTCGACCCGGTGCGACTGCGCCGCCGTATCGGATACGTCATCCAGCAGGCCGGCCTCTTCCCGCACCGCACGGTGCTCGACAACACCGCGACCGTGCCGGCGCTCATCGGCTGGAAGAGGCCGAAGGCGCGGGCGCGCGCCGCCGAACTGCTCGAACTGGTCGGCCTGGATCCGGCCACGTTCGGGCCGCGCTATCCGGACCAGCTCTCCGGCGGCCAGCGCCAGCGGGTCGGCGTGGCGCGGGCGCTCGCGGCCGACCCGCCGGTGCTGCTGATGGACGAGCCGTTCGGCGCGGTCGACCCGGTCGTGCGCGAGCAGTTGCAGGACGAGTTCCTGCGGATGCAGGCGGCGGTGCGCAAGACGGTGCTGCTGGTCACGCACGACATCGAGGAGGCCGTACGGCTCGGCGACCGCATCGCGGTGTACGGGAAGGGGCGCATCGAGCAGTTCGACACGCCCGGGGCGGTACTGGGCACGCCCGCGACGCCGTACGTGGCCGGGTTCGTGGGCGCCGACCGGGGTCTGAAGCGGCTGTCGGTGACCGCGATCGAGCCGGACGACCTGGAGCAGCCACCGGTGGCCCGCCCGGACGAGAGTGCCGAGCTGGCCCGGGAGCGGATGCGGGCCGACGGTGCCCGGTGGGCGGTCGTCCTGGACGAGGACGGCGATCTGCACGGCTGGGTCGGCGTCGACGACCTCGCGGCGGGCGGCACGATCGGCGACCTGGCGCGGCGGATGACGGCGTGGGTGCCGGTGGGCGCGCCGCTGAAGCAGGCGTTCGGGGTGATGCTGCAGTACGACGCCGGGTGGGTCGCGGTCCTGGACGGCGCGCGCTTCCTCGGTGTGCTGACTCCGGCCAAGCTGCACGAGGCGCTGCGCCGCTCGGTGGACGCGGACGCGCGGGGCGTGGCGCGCGGTCAGGTACCGTTCGACTCGGTGTCCCACGCCTGAGCCGGCCGTCACTTGATCAGGCCCTTGTCCTCCAGACAGGTGCGCGCCACGTCCTGCGGCAGTCGCCGCCAGCCGTCCACCTGCTGGTTCATGGAGGCCAGGTCGGCGGTGGTGAGGACGTCGTTGAGCCTGCCGAGCGCCTTGGTGACGCGCTCGCCGCCCGCGCGGGAGCGGTTGACGACGGGGACGATGTAGTCGGCGTTCTGCAGATGCCTGTCGTCGGCGAGGAGGACCAGGCCGAACGTGTCGAGGGTGGCATCCGTCGTCGTGGTGAGGACCATCTGGTCCTCACCGCTCTGCACGGCCCGCTTCGCCTGGGTGGTGCCCACACCCTTGGGGTCGACGCCCGTGATGTCGATGCCGTAGGTCTTCTTCAGCCCCGGCTCGCAGTACGGCCGTTGCACGCACTCGTCGCCCGCCGCGAGCCGTACCTTCAGTCCCGAGGCGCCGAGGTCGCTGAGGGTCTTGAGGTGGTGGGCGTCGGCGTAGGCCCGGGTCACCGCGAAGGCGTTCTGGTCGACGGCCCTGCCGGGGTCCAGGACCGTGAGACCGCGGGGCGTGGCGAGCCTGCGCAGGGCCGTCATCGTGGCGCCGAGGTCGGGCGAGCCGGCCGGTGGCGCGTCGGGCCCGTTGGTCTTGGCGCCCAGCCAGTCGGCGAAGGTGGCGGCGTACTCGGGCACGACGTCGATCTGGCCGGATTCCAGGGCGGGTTCGTACAGTTCGCGGTTGGCCACGGTCAGGATCGAGGTCTTGTAGCCCGCCTGGTCCAGGAGCAGCGCGTACATCCGGGCGAGGAGGTCGCTCTCGGTGAATCCGGCGGAGCCGATGGTCAGACGGTGGCTGTCGCCGGGCGGTGCGGTGACCTCGCCGCGGTCCTCCAGGGAGGGGCCGGTGGTACAGCCGGCGAGGGCGAACACGGCCGCCAGCAGCGCCGTACGGCATCTCATCGCGTCCCCCTCGCCCAGCGCGGCGCGAGCCGTTCGGCGATCTCGAAGATCCCCTCGACGATCAGCGCGAACACGGCGACGAGGACCGCGCCTGCCACCACCTGAGGTGTGCTGGCCAGGTTGAAACCCGCCGTGATGATGCGGCCGAGCCCTCCGCCGCCCGCCAGCGCGGCGATGGTGGCGGTCGCGACGAGCTGGACGGCGGCGATCCGCACCCCGGTCATGACCATGGGGAGTGCGAGGGGCAGTTCGACCCGGAACAGCGTCTGCCGACCGGTCATCCCCATCCCGCGGGCCGCCCGCACCACGTCGCGGTCGGCCTCGCGCATGCCGACGTACGCGTTGGTGAGCAGCGGTGGCACGGCGAACAGCACCAGCGCCACGACCGTGGGGCCCTCGCCCCAGGTGCCGATCGGGGTGAGGAGCAGCAGTACCAGGAGGGCGAAGGTGGGCACCGCCCGGCCGACGTTGGAGATGTTGACGGCCAGCGCGCCGCCCTTGCCGAGGTGGCCGAGGACCAGGGCGACGGGCAGGGCGATGACGCAGCTGATGACCAGGCAGACGACGGTCAGCACGAGGTGCTGCAGCAGCCGGTGCCGGATGCCGTCGTCCCCGGCCCAGTGGGCGGGATCGGTGAGCCACTGCCAGGCGCCGGCGAGGGTGCTCACGCGCGGGCCGCTCTCGTCCAGGGGGTGATCAGCCACTGCACGCCGAGCAGGACAAGGTCGGCGGCGACCGCGATCACCACGCACAGGACCGACGCGGTGAGGACCTGGGCCTTGAAGTAGGTGTTCATGCCCGCGTAGATGAGGTTGCCGAGCCCGCCGAAGCCGACGATCGCGCCGACCGTCACCAGGGAGACCGCCGAGACGGTGGCGATGCGCAGCCCGGCCATCGCGGCGGGCAGGGCGAGGGGGAGTTCGACGGTGAGCAGGAGGCGGATCGGGCCGTAGCCCATGCCGCGCGCGGCCTGCCTGGTCTCCTCGGGGACCGCGCTCAGGCCCGCGAGGATGTTCCGCACGAGCAGGGTGAGCGAGTACAGCACCAGCCCGGCGACCACCGGCGTGGCCGAGAGGCCGTACACCGGCAGGAGCAGGGAGAACATCGCCAGGGACGGAATGGTGTAGAGGATCGTCGTGACGCCGAGGACGGGTCCGGCGGCCCAGCCCCAGCGGCGGGCCAGCACCGCGAGCGGGACCGCGAGGGTGAGGCCGATCAGCACCGAGACCGTCGTCAGCTGGAGGTGCTGCAGGACCGCGTCGAGCAGGATCCGGCGGCGGGTGCTCAGATACTCACCGCAGATCCACTCGTTGCGGGCGAGGCAGTCGTCCGGCGGCGCGGTCACGGGTCCATTGCACCGGGCGGTCGAGCGGGCCGCCTCGTTGTGGTGGCCCGTCCGGGGTGTAGCTGACCCCACCCTCCGATACGGGTTCTGCGCCCAATGTGCCGGACGCCACCGGTCCGTAGCTTCGTCGGTGGGGCACAGGGGGTGCCCGGACGGAGGGTGACGACGATGTTTCGGACAGGTTCGCGGGGTACGCACGACACGGGACCCGCCGCCGAGGCGCTGCGTCTGGTGAAGGTCACCAAGACCTACGGCGGTGGCGACAGCGAGGTGACCGCGCTGGACGGGATCACGCTCAGCCTGTCGCGCGGTTCGTTCACCGCGGTGATGGGGCCGTCGGGTTCGGGCAAGTCGACGCTGCTGCAGTGCGCGGCCGGCCTCGACCGGCCCGACAGCGGGATCGTGGTGGTCGACGGCGCGGAGATGACGGGGTCCGGCGAGGCCGAGCTGACGCGGTTCCGGCGCAGCCGGGTGGGGTTCGTCTTCCAGCAGTACAACCTGCTCGACACGCTGACGGTCGTGCAGAACACGGTGCTGCCGCTGAAGCTGGCGGGCCGGCGCGTCGACCGGCGGCGGGCCCGCGAGATCCTGACGGCGGTCGGCCTCGGCGACCGGCTGGGCCACCGGCCCGACCAGCTGTCCGGCGGTCAGCGGCAGCGGGTGGCGATCGCCCGCGCACTGGTCACCGAACCGCGGGTGATCTTCGCGGACGAGCCGACCGGCGCGCTGGACTCACGCAGCGCCCGGGAGGTGCTGCGGCTGCTCCAGGAGGCGGTGCGGGTGCACGGCCGGACCGTGGTGATGGTCACGCACGACCCGGTCGCCGCCTCGTACGCCGACTCGGTGCTGTTCCTGGCCGACGGCCGCCTGGCCGGACATCTGCATGCGCCGACCGCCGACGCGGTCGCCGAGCGGCTGGCCCACCTGGGCGACGACGTGCCGGCGGGGGTGTGACCGATGCTCGTACTGGCCCTGCGGTCCGTCCGGCAACGGCCCGGACGCCTCCTCGCGACGCTGCTGTCCGCCTTCCTGGGCGCGGCGATCATCATGACGTTCAACTCGCTGCACGACACGGCCGGACAGCCGGGTGTCGACTCGGTGAGCGCCGAGACGCTGACCACGTCGGCGAGCGTCGTCGGCGGGTACGGCACCCTCCTCGTCTTCTTCGCCGTCGCCTCCACGCTGACGGTCAACGTCCGTCAGCGCTCGGCCGAACTGGAGCTGCTGCGCTGCTCGGGGGCGACTCCGGCGCAGATCAAGCGGATGGTGGTGGGCGAGGCGGTGGTCGTGGCCCTGGCCGGCGCGGCCCTGGCGATCGGTCCTGCGATGCTCGGCGGACACGCGCTGCTCGGCGTGTTCCAGGACAGCGGCCAGGTCGCCGACTCGGTGGACTACGCGTTCGGTCCCGTCGCACTCGTCTCCGGCGTCGACATCACGCTGGTCGCGGCGGCGGGCGCGGCGTTCCTCGCGGTACGGCGGGCGACGCGTCCGGCGGTGCGGCGGGGCCGGGCGCGGACGTTCCTGGCGTACGGCGCGCTGGTCGCCGGTGCCGTGTCGGTGACGACGACGTTCGCGTTCTCGGCGACGGACGCGGCGCTGATGGCGGCGCCCGCGTACGGGGCGATCCTGCTGTCGGTAGGCCTCGCGATGCTCGCGCCCCGGCTGCTGAACGGTCTGCTGGCCGGGCTGTCCCTGACCGGGGCGAGCGGCTGGCTCGCGGTGCGCACGCTGCGCCGGCGGGTCGAGCACGTCTCCGGGATCCTGATGTCGCTCGTCCTGTTCACGGCCGTGAGCACGGCGACGCTGACCATGCAGTCGGTGGAGTCCGACGCGGTCGCGGCCTCGGGACTGCGGAAGTCCGTCGACGCCAAGAACCTCGAGACGCTCAACCTCACGGTCGTGGGCATCATCGCGGTGTTCGTCTGCGTGATGCTTGTCAACTCGCTGTACGCGGCGACGACCTACCGGGGCGGGGAGTTCGGCCGGCAGCGGCTGGCGGGCGCGACGCCGGGGCAGGTGCTGGGCACGGTGGGCGTGGAGACGGCCGTGCTGACGGCGGTCGGTGTGCTGCTGGGCTCGGTGGCGGCGCTGGCCGGGATCGTCCCGTTCACCATGGTCCGCACGGACGGCGTACTGCCGGGCCAGGCCCCCGGGATCTGGCTCGCGGTGTCGTCGGTCGCCGCGGCGGTGACGCTGGGGACGAGCCTGGGTACGGCCCGGCGGGCGCTGCGGACTCCGGCGGTCGCGGCGGTGGCCACGGTGGCGTGACCTGGTGGGACATGCCGGAGAGGGGAAGGGGCGGCCGCTTCGGCGACCGCCCCTTCCGACGTGTGTGCCACCGTCGCGACATAAAAATTGAACCTCTCGTTTTCTTGTAGCGTTCGTGTTTGTGCGAGTAGGTTCTGCCGCGTGACCTCGTCCCAGACTCCGACCACCGCCGCTGAGCTGCGCGGTGCCGGCCTGCGGGTGACGGCCGCCCGTGTCGCGCTGCTCGAGACCGTCCGGGGTGGCGACCACCTCGGGGTCGAGGCGATCGCAACGCGTGTGCGCGACCGCGTGGGTCATATCTCCCTCCAGGCCGTGTACGAGGCCCTCCACGCGCTCACCGCGGCCGGGCTCATACGCCGCATCGAACCGGCCGGCAGTCCGGCCCGGTTCGAGGGGCGCATCGGGGACAACCACCACCACGTCGTGTGCCGCTCCTGCGGCGCCGTCGCCGACGTCGACTGCGCCACGGGTGGGGCCCCCTGTCTGACCGCCTCCGAGGACCACGGCTTCGCCATCGACGAGGCCGAGGTCATCTACTGGGGACTGTGTCCAGAATGTTCCACCGCGCGTAGTTCTTGAGCACCTAGATCCGCCAAGTCGGGAAGGATTCCCATGTCTGAGAACCAAGAAGCAGTCGAAGCAGCGGCGACGGAGGCAGGTGGCTGCCCGGTCGCGCACGGGCGCGCCCCGCACCCGACGCAGGGCGGCGGAAACCGCCAGTGGTGGCCCGATCGGCTCAACCTGAAGATCCTCGCCAAGAACCCCGCCGTGGCGAACCCGCTCGGGGAGGACTTCGACTACGCGGCGGCGTTCCAGTCCCTCGACCTCGCGGCCGTGAAGCGGGACATCGCCGAGCTGCTGACGACGTCGCAGGACTGGTGGCCGGCCGACTTCGGCAACTACGGCCCGCTCATGATCCGTATGGCGTGGCACAGCGCGGGCACCTACCGCATCAGCGACGGCCGCGGCGGCGCCGGCGCCGGCCAGCAGCGCTTCGCCCCGCTCAACAGCTGGCCGGACAACGGCAACCTGGACAAGGCCCGTCGCCTGCTGTGGCCGGTCAAGAAGAAGTACGGCAAGAGCCTGTCCTGGGCCGACCTGATGGTCCTCACCGGCAACGTCGCGCTGGAGACGATGGGCTTCGAGACTTTCGGCTTCGGCGGCGGCCGCGCCGACGTGTGGGAGGCCGAGGAGGACGTCTACTGGGGTCCCGAGACCACCTGGCTCGACGACCGGCGCTACACCGGCGACCGCGAGCTGGAGAACCCGCTCGGCGCGGTCCAGATGGGCCTCATCTACGTCAACCCGGAGGGCCCGAACGGCAACCCCGACCCGATCGCCGCGGCCCGCGACATCCGTGAGACGTTCCGCCGGATGGCGATGAACGACGAGGAGACCGTCGCCCTCATCGCCGGTGGTCACACCTTCGGCAAGACCCACGGCGCCGGCCCGGCGGACAACGTCGGCGCGGACCCCGAGGGCGCCCCGTTGGAGCAGCAGGGCCTCGGCTGGAAGAGCACCTACGGCACGGGCGTGGGCAAGGACGCCATCACCAGTGGTCTCGAGGTCACCTGGACCACCACCCCGACCCAGTGGAGCAACGGGTTCTTCAAGAACCTCTTCGAGTACGAGTACGAGCTGACCCAGAGCCCGGCCGGCGCCAACCAGTGGGTGGCCAAGGACGCCCCGGAGATCGTCCCGGACGCCTTCGACCCGTCGAAGAAGCACCGCCCGACGATGCTCACCACCGACCTCTCCCTGAAGGTCGACCCGATCTACGAGCCGATCTCCCGCCGGTTCTACGAGAACCCGGAGGAATTCGCGGACGCGTTCGCTCGCGCCTGGTACAAGCTCACTCACCGTGACATGGGCCCGAAGTCGCTGTACCTCGGCCCGGAGGTCCCGGCGGAGACCCTGCTGTGGCAGGACCCGCTGCCCGAGGCGGAGGGCGAGGCCATCGACGCCGCGGACGTCACGGCGCTCAAGGCCAAGATCCTCGGCTCCGGCCTGACGGTCTCGCAGCTGGTCGGCGCCGCGTGGGCGTCGGCCTCCACCTTCCGCGGCAGCGACAAGCGCGGCGGCGCCAACGGTGGCCGCGTCCGCCTGGAGCCGCAGCGCAGCTGGGAGGTCAACAACCCGGACGAGCTCGCGCAGGTCCTGCGCACCCTGGAGAACATCCAGGGCGAGTTCAACTCCGGCGCCAAGAAGGTCTCCCTCGCCGACCTGATCGTCCTCGGCGGCAGCGCGGCCGTGGAGAAGGCGGCCAAGGACGCCGGCGTCGACGTCGAGGTGCCCTTCGCACCGGGCCGTGTCGACGCGACCGACGAGCACACCGACGCCGAGTCGTTCGCCGCGCTGGAGCCGGCGTTCGACGGGTTCCGCAACTACGTCGGCAAGGGCAACCGCCTGCCGGCCGAGTACCTGCTACTCGACCGTGCGAACCTGCTCACGCTGAGCGCCCCCGAGACGACCGTCCTGGTCGGTGGTCTGCGGGTGCTGGGCGCGAACCACAACGGGTCGAAGCACGGCGTCTTCACCGAGACCCCGGGCAGGCTGACCAACGACTTCTTCGTCAACCTGCTCGACCCGGGCACGACCTGGAAGTCCACGTCCGAGGACCAGACCACGTTCGAGGGCCGTGACTCCTCGGGCGAGGTCAAGTGGACCGGCACCCGTGCCGACCTGGTCTTCGGCTCCAACTCGGAGCTGCGCGCGCTCGCCGAGGTCTACGCGAGCGACGACGCCAAGGCGAAGTTCGTGAACGACTTCGTCGCGGCGTGGGTCAAGGTCATGAGCCTGGACCGGTTCGACCTGGTCTGACGCTCACCGCACGGCGCCCCCGGACCACGCGGTCCGGGGGCGCCGCTCCATGTCCGCCCCTTTTGCCCACAGGCCGGTCACTTCACCCCCCGCCGCGTCCAGCAGCGCCCCCCGCCGTCGCCCTCGTCAGCCCGTCGTCCAGCCGTTCCGCCCCGGACCCGGCGCGGGCGCTCGCGCCGTCGTAGACCAGCATCAGCCGGCGGGCCGGCAGATCCGGGTCCGCGGCGCCGCCCCGCTCCGCCTGGGTGCGGAACGTCGACTCCATGCGCTGCTTCACCGTACGGGCGACCGCGCTCGCCGGATGGTCGAGGTCCTTCAGCTCGACGAGCACGGCCAGATACGGGCAGCCCCGGTACGAAGGCGCCTGCGAGACCTGCTCGAGCCGCTCGAAGACGTGCGTGATCCGTTCGCGCGGCGTCATACCCTCCGGATCGGCCGGCGCGAACTCGGCCTCGATCGACGGCCGTTGCTTCTCCGGACTCGCGGCCGGCACCTCGCCCTTGCTCTCGAAGAGCCGGTACGTCGACGCTTCGGCACACCCGCCGTACGGCACAGCGCCCCGACGCCGATCGAGACGCCGTCGCGGTAGAACAGCTCAGCGGCGGCGTCGAGCAGCCGGTCCGGGGGGACGCCTTGTCCATGGGGGCCATACCGCCGAGGGCACCGTCCGACGGGCGAGGGAAAACCGATCGGTCTACGCCCCGTACTCCGCGGACACGCACAGTCGCGCTCCCAGGAACCCGCGTGACAGCGGCGCTGAACAAGCGCTTAGATAGGACCGGACGCCGATCCCCGACCCCGCCGGAGGCCCCCGTTGTTCCCTTCCGTCGACGACGTCTCCGCACGCCTCGCCGAGACCGGCTACCTCGCTTCCCGCCAGGTCGCCACCACCGTCTTCCTGGCCGCCCGCCTCGGCAAACCGCTCCTGGTCGAGGGCCCCGCCGGCGTCGGCAAGACCGAGCTGGCCAAGGCCGTCGCCGAGGTCACCGGTTCCCGGCTGGTCCGGCTGCAGTGCTACGAGGGCGTCGACGAGTCCCGGGCGCTGTACGAGTGGAACCACGCCAAGCAGCTGCTGCGCATCAGCGCGGGCCGCGACGAGACCTGGGACGAGGCCCGCACCGACATCTTCGGCGAGGAGTTCCTGCTCCCCCGCCCGCTGCTGACCGCCATCCGGGGTGCCGAGCCCAAGGTGCTGCTGATCGACGAGACCGACAAGGCCGACGTCGAGATGGAAGGGCTGCTCCTGGAGGTGCTCAGCGACTTCCAGGTGACCGTCCCGGAGCTGGGCACGATCACCGCGACGCGCAAGCCGTTCGTCGTGCTCACCTCCAACGCCGGCCGCGAGCTGTCCGAGGCGCTGCGCCGCCGCTGTCTGTTCCTGCACATCGGTTTCCCCGAGGAGGAGCTGGAGCGGCGCATCGTCCGGCTCAAGGTGCCGGGTCTCGGCGAGGCGCTGGCCGAGTCGGTCGTACGGGTGATCGGCGCGCTGCGCGCGATGGACCTGCGCAAGGTGCCGTCGGTCGCCGAGACGATCGACTGGGCGCGCACCCTGCTCGAGCTGGGCGCCGACACCCTGGACGAGACGGTCGTACGGGACAGCCTGGGCGTGATCCTCAAGCATCAGGACGACGTCCTGAAGGCGGCGGCCAAGCTCGACCTGGACAGTCTGTGAGCACCCCGGCCGGTGTCACCGAGCGGCTGACCGGTCTGGTCGGGGCGCTGCGCGCGCACGGCGTCCGGGTAGGCACCGGGGAGACCGTCGACGCGGCCCGCGCGGTGGAGGCGCTCGGCCTCGCGGACCGGGAGCTGCTGCGCGAGGGGCTGGCCGCGACGCTGCTGCACGGCACCGGCCAGCGCGCGGTCTTCGACCCGGTCTTCGACCTGTACTTCCCGCGCGGTGTCGGCGCGCCCGACGGCGAGCCGGCGGACCGGGGCGATCTGCGGGACCGGCTCGCGGCGGCGCTGGCCGACGACGACCGGGCGGCGCTGGCCCGGCTGGCGGCGGAGGCGGTCGACGGGCTCGGCGGGTACGGGAGTTCACCGGAGTCGGACGGCTGGTCGTCGTACCAGACGCTCGACCGGCTGCGGCCGCAGACCCTGCTGGCCCGGGTGCGTGGAAGCGTCCAGGAGCGGGACGGGGGCGTGGGGTTCGCGGACCGGCTGCTGGACGACGAGATCCGGCGCCGTATCGAGGCCTTCCGCGGACTGGTGGCGACGGAGGCGCGGCGGCGGGTCGCCGAGCGGCGCGATCGGGACGAGATCGCGCGCCGGGCGGTGGCTCCGACCGCGGACCGGGTGGACTTCCTGTTCGCGAACCGGGCCCAACTGGCCGAACTGCGCAGGACGGTCCAGCCGCTGGCCCGGAAGCTGGCCACCCGGCTCGCCGCGCGCCGCCGCCGTGCCGCGCGCGGCACGATCGACCTGCGGCGTACGCTGCGCGGCTCGCTGTCGACGGGCGGTGTGCCGCTGCGGCCTGTGCTGCGCCGACGCCGTCCCGTGCGGCCCGAACTGGTGCTGCTGTGCGACGTGTCGGGCTCGGTGTCGGGGTTCTCGGACTTCACGATGCTGCTGGTGCAGGCGCTGCACGACCAGTTCAGCAAGGTGCGGGTGTTCGCCTTCGTCAACCGGATCGACGAGGTGACCGCTCTTCTCGACCACGGGCGGGCCGATCCGGAGGGGCTGAGCGCCCGGATCCGGTCCGGGGCCACGCTCACCGGCTGGCACGGAAGCAGCGACTACGGCGTGGCGCTGGGCGAGTTCGCGGAGCGGTACGGCGATGCGGTGGGCCCGCGCACGACCGTGTTCGTCCTGGGTGACGCCCGTACCAACATGAGCGACCCCAACCTGCCCGCCGTTCGCCACATCGCGGAGCGCGCCCGTCGGGTCCACTGGCTGAATCCGGAGCAGCGCGCCCTGTGGGGCACGGGCGACTCGGCGGCGCCCGTCTACGCGGAGCTGGTCGAGATGCGCGAGTGCCGCACCGCGCGGCAGCTCGGCGACCTGGTCGCGGGGCTGCTCCCGGTGTGACCGGCGGCGCGCCCGTGTGGTCGACTTGCCGTACATCCGCACGCACCCGAGGACGAACGACATGAGCGACTCGATCGTGGAACTGGCCACCTTCCCCACCCCAGTGGAACCGGCGCCCCGGCTGGCCGCCGCGATCGGGCTCGGCCCGGACGACCTGTGGATCAAGCGCGACGACCTGACCGGTCTGGGTGGGGGCGGCAACAAGATCCGCAAGCTGGAGTGGACCGTCGGCGCTGCGCTCGCCGAGGGAGCCGACACGCTGGTCACCACGGGTGCCCCGCAGAGCAACCACGCACGGCTGACGGCGGCCGCGGCGGCCCGCGCGGGCCTGGAGGCCGTGCTGGTGCTGCGCGGTTCGCCGGGCGCCTCGCGGTCCGGGAACCTGGCCCTGGACGGGTTGTTCGGGGCGCGGCTGGCCTGGGCGGGCGACGTGGACCAGACCGGCCTCGACGCGGCGGCGGCCGAGGTCTGCGAACGGCTGCGCGAGGGCGGGGCCCGGCCTGCGCTCATCCCCTTCGGCGGGTCGAGCACGCTCGGGGCGCGCGGCTATGTGCGCTGCGGCGAGGAGCTGCGCGCGCAGGTGCCGGACCTGCGGACGGCGGTGGTGGCGCTCGGCTCGGGCGGGACCGCGGCGGGGCTGGTCGCCTCGCTGGGGTCGGCGGCGGTGCTGGGCGTCGACGTGGGCGCGCTGGCCGATCCGGCGGATGCCGTCGTACGGTTCGCGGCACCGCTCACAAGTGCGGCGCTCGCCCCGGACCGGCTGCGGGTGCGGCGCGACCAGGTGGGCGCCGGGTATGCGGCGCTGACCGAGCCGGTGCGCGGCGCACTGCGGCTGGCGGCCCGCACCGAGGGCCTGGTCCTCGACCCCACCTACACGGGCCGGGCGATGGCCGGCCTGATCGCGGCCGTCCGGGACGGGGACGTCCGGCCGGGCGAGCGGACGGTGTTCGTGCACACCGGCGGGCTGCCCGGCCTGTTCGGGCACACGGAGGCCGTGGCGTACGCCGAGGAGGGTGCCACCGCGTACGAAGGCTGACGGCGCCCGACCGGTCACCGCCAAGTCGCCGCTCCTTCCCCAGGATTACGGCGCCTCCCCGATGTCCGTCCGCCGTGTTCGGCCCTACTCTGCCGGTACGCCGCTGGGGGGACGGCCCATGAAGGCAGTGGTGCAGGACCGGTACGGCCCGCCGGACGTGCTCGAACTGCGGGACGTGGACAGGCCGGTGCCCACCGACGACCAGGTGCTGGTGCGGATCCGGGCGGCCGGGGTCAACGCCTACGACTGGCATCTCATGCGTGGCGACCCGTACGTGGCCCGGCTGGCGCTGGGTCTCCGCGCACCCAAGGCCCGTGTCCGAGGGCGGGACTTCGCGGGCGAGGTGGTGTCCGTGGGGCGGAACGTGCCCGAACTCCGGCCGGGCGACGAGGTGTTCGGTGAGGTCGACGGCACGTTCGCGGAGTACGTCTGCGTCCCGGACGCCTCCGTGGAGCGCAAGCCCGCCGATCTGACCTTCGAGCAGGCCGCTGCCCTGCCGCTGGCCGGGAACACGGCGCTGCGCGGGCTGCGCGACACCGCGGGCGTGCGCAAGGGGCAGCATGTGCTCGTCAACAGCGCCTCGGGCGGCGTCGGCACCTTCGCCGTGCAGATCGCCAAGGGGCTCGGCGCCGTGGTGACCGGTGTGTGCAGCGCGCGCAACGCCGAGCTGGTCCGCTCGCTCGGCGCGGACCACGTCGTCGACTACGCGCGGGAGGACTTCACGCGCTCCGGGCGGCGGTACGACGTCGTCCTCGACCTCGTCGGAACCCGCGGGATCACCGCACTGCGGCGTGCCCTGACACCGGCCGGGACGCTCGTCCTGGCGGGCGGTGGCGCCCCGGGCCGGTTCGTCGGGGCGGCAGCGCTCACACTCAAGGGCGTCATCCTCTCGCCCCCTTCGTCCGGCAGCGCCTGCTCCCGCTCGTCGGGCCCGCCCCGAGCAAGGAGGTCCTGGTGGCGCTGCGGGAGCTGGCCGAGTCCGGGAAGCTCACCCCGGTGATCGACCGGACGTACCCGCTCGCCGAGGCGTCCGAGGCCGTCCGGTATCTGGAGGTCGAGCACGCGCGCGGGAAGGTCGTCGTCACGGTGTGACGAGGTCGACCGGGCCTGCGAATGCCCCGCGGTGACGCGCGCCGCGGGGCACTCCTCGTCCTCGGTCGGGCTGTCGCCGTGTCGCTATGTTCCCTGCGCCTTCGCATAGTCCTGGGCCATGCCGCCCGCGAAGTCGTACAGCACCACCTGCTCGTCGCCCACGACCCAGGCGTCGTGCCCGGGCGGGAGCACGAAGACGTCACCGGGGCCGATCTCGCCCTCACCGCCGTCGTCCATGCGCAGATGCATACGGCCCTGCACCACGAAGCCGTTGTGGTGGACCAGGCAGCTCTCGGTGCCCGCGAGCGGCGCCACGGACTCCGACCAGCGCCAGCCGGGCTCGAAGGTGGCCACGGCGAAGTCGAGCCCGGTCAGGTGGACGGCTTCGAGATGGCCGCGGGGGAAGTCGCGCCGTTCGTCCGGCTTGTCGACCGTCTTCACTTCCAGCATGACGGTGTCCTCCCTTCCGGCCGCTCAGCACGGCCGGGGCCGGTCTCCGTCTCCCGGCGACCTCGGGCGGCACCGGCGCTCCGGCGGCGACCGCACCCCACCGTTCCATCGTCTGCCCGCCGGTTCGGCGCCGCCAATCAGGTGAACCCGGCCGGATCGCGAGCGCGCCACGGCCGTCCGGGGCTTCGCACGGCGGTATCGGCATGCCCATGCCTTTCCCGCACCCCCGTCCGTCCGCGCGCCTGCCGCGCCGCACGGCGATCCCCTCCCCCGGCCTCCCGGCCCCGCTCACCCGACGCTCCCTGCTGCGCACCGCGGCCGGCGCGGCGGCCTCGCTCACCACGCTCGGTGGCCCGGCATCGGCACCGGCGTCCGCCGCGCCCGGTCCGCCCGACCTCTCCCTCGCCGAGGCCGTGCGCCAGGAGTTCCTCACCGCCTGGACCGCCTACCGGCGACTGGCCTGGGGCCGGGACGAACTGCGTCCGGTGAGCGGCACCGGCTCGGACTTCTTCATCGACGGGGTCTCACTGGGGCTGACCGTCGTGGAGTCGCTGGACACGCTGTACCTGATGGAGCTGGACGGCGAACTGGACGCCGCCATCGGCTGGATCGAGGACCGGCTGGACTTCGACCGCGACGCGAGCGTGCAGGTCTTCGAGACGATCATCCGGCTGGTCGGCGGACTGCTCTCCGGCCACCACTGCACCGGCGAGGCCGTCCTGCTGGCCAAGGCGCGCGACCTCGCCGACCGGCTGCTGCCCGCCTTCACGTCCTCGCCGACGGGCGCGCCGTACCGGTACGTCAACCTGCGCACGGGTACGGTCCACGGCAGCCGGGTGCCGCTCGCCGAGATCGGCAGCAACATCACCGAACTGGGCCTGCTCACCCGACTCACCGGTGACCAGCGGTACTTCGACGCGGCGAGGAGAGCGCTGAAGGCACCGTACGACCGGCGCTCGGCGCTGGATCTGGTCGGGACGACGCTCGACGTCGAGACCGGTGGCTGGACCGACCCGACCGCCCGGGTCGATCCGCCCGTGGACTCGTACTTCGAGTACCTGTGGGACGCGTACCAGTTCCTCGGCGACAACGAGATCCAGCGGCGGTACCGTACGTTGACCTCCGGAGTGCTGCGGCATCTCGCCGAGACCCACGACAGGCGGCTGTGGTTCAGGTCGGCGCACATGGACACGGGTGCGGTGACCGGCCGCAGACAGTCCGAACTCACCGCGTTCTACGCGGGGTTGCTCGCGCAGGGCGGGAACCTGAGCGAGGGCGAGTCGTACCACGCCTCCTGGGCGGCGGCGCTCGGGCGCTTCAGGCTGCCGCCGGAGCGGATCGACTACGTGACCCTGACCGCGGCGAGCACCGAGTACCGGCTCCGGCCGGAGTACGCGGACTCGGCGCTGTTCCTGTGGCTGCTGACCGGCAAGGAGGTCTACCGGGAGCGCGCCAGGTGGCTGTGGGACGCGCAGCAGAAGCACTGCAAGGTGGCGAACGGCTGCACCGTCGTGAAGGACATGACGACGAGCCCGACGACCAAGGGCGACCTCACGCCCGGCTACTGGTTCTCCGAGAACATGAAGTACTTCTACCTGCTGTGGTCGGGCACCCCGCGTTTCGACTACGCCGTCAACTACCTCACCACGGAAGGCAATGTGCTGCGCGGCGCCGAACGGGCGGCGGCGCCGGCGCCCAGCGGCACGTTCCGGCTGTTCAACCGGGCGACAGGCCTCGCGCTGGACGCGCACGGTGACACGGTGATCGCCCGCTCCCCGCGCGCCGGGGCCGAGCAGCGCTGGATCGCGACGACGTCGGGCGGCCGTACCCGGCTGACCGACCTCGCCTTCGGCAAGCTGCTCGAGGCCGCGGCGGACGGCACCGCGACCCAGGGCGCGCACGACGGCACCCCCGTCCAGCAGTGGACCGTGCGACCGGCCGGCGACGGCCATCACCGCCTGGTCAACTGCGACAGCGGCAAGGCCCTCGAGCTTGCCGGCGCGGCGGTGGTGCAGCGGGCCCTGAGCGACACGCGTGCCCAGGAGTGGAGGTGGGAGCGGGTGTGACGGCCCGGTGAACAGTGCGAACGCTTCTGATCAGTTGTGACATTGCCGCCGGGCACCTCCCGCCCGGCGGCCACAATGTGCGCACGAACAATGGCTGGAAGCGACAACTCGACTCGCTGCACACGGGGTTGGCGCATCGCGACGACCCCGCCGGCTGGGTGGCGGAGGCCGATGCGGTGGATGCCTCGCTCCGCTGTCCGCACATCGCGCTGCGCGGTCCGGTCTTCGGCATGGCCGTGCAGGATCCCGCGGCCCGGACCCGGACCGGGTGGACGGCCTGTTCGCCGGGGCGACGAAGCTCTCCCTGCGCAGCTTCGCGTACGCCGGCGCCCGGTTCCCCGCCGAGGTGCGCGCGGACTCCGAGCGGGCGGTCGAGGCGCATCCCGACATCGTGCTGCTGCCCGTCGGGTTCGGGGTGGCCGAGCGCGACCGGGGCGGCCGGCTGCCGTGCGGGACACTCACGGCCACCCCGCACGACGCGCGCCGCCGCCTCTACGACGCGATGACGGAGGCATGGCCCACGCTCTACCGGTTCGACGACGCCCGCCGGGCCGCCTATGCGCGGACGGCCGAGGAGTTCCGGGCCGCCGACCGCGCCGACGGGGCTCGCGTGGGCGACGACGCCTTCCGGACCTGCCGTATCCAGCGGATGGTCCGCTCGGGCCCTGACGGGCCGGAACCGCCCAGGCCCTCGGACCACGACGAGTACGGCATCGGCGACCGGCGCGCCGCTGTCCGCGGAGCGCACCGCGCCGGCCGGCCCGCTGGTGCCGCTGAGCAGCAGGTCGCTGGTCACCGGTTCGGTGCCGACCGCCGGCGTGGTCGCCTGCGGCCGGCAGCCGTCGGCGGAGGCGATGAGGACGTACGTCCCCTCCCCCGGCGCGGCGACGGCGCAGGAACCGTCCGCTCGGGCGAGCGACCGGCCCAACTGCCGTCCCTCCAGCGTGATCAGCGTGACGGCGGCAGCCTGTGCCGGCGCGCGCCCTCGGCGCCGCGCACATGTCCCGGCACGGCGATGCCGGCGTCGGCCGCGGCCGAGGCAACGGGCTCCGCGGCCTCCGCCACGACCGGCGCCGTCACCGACTCGGTGTGGGCGCGGGCGACTCCACCGCCCCCGTGACGGACGCGGGCGCCGCCACCCGTCGGCGCGGGATGAACGACGCGACCAGGAGCGCGATGACGGCCGCCCCGGAACCGACGCCCATGACCACCTTGAAGCCGTTCTCCGAGGGCAGCGCGACGGACCCGAACCTGGTGGTCAGCTGGGCCAGGATCACACCCGCGACCGCGCTCGCCGTCGACGTGCCGATGGACCGCATCAGGGTGTTGAGGCTGTTCGCCGCGGCCGTCTCGGACGGGTCCACGGCGCCCATGATGAGCGCGGGCATCGCACCGTAGGCGAAGCCGATGCCGGCGCCGATTACGCAGGACACGACGACGAGCTGCCAGACGGCGTCCATCAGCACGATGTTGAGGCCGTAGCCAGCGGCCACGATCACGGCACCGCACATCAGGGTGATCTTCGGGCCCCACGTCCGGGAGATGAAGGCGGACACCGGTGCCATCGCCATCATCACCAGGCCCGCCGGCGCCATGACCAGACCGGCGTCGAGCAGGGACTGACCGAGGCCATAACCGGTCGCCTTGGGCAACTGCAGGAGCTGCGGAAGCACCAGGGACATCGCGAACATGGAGAAGCCGAACGCGACCGAGGCAAGGTTGGTCACCAGCACCTGGCGGCGGGCGGTGGTGCGCAGGTCCACCAGCGGCTGCTTGGCGCGCAGTTCGTAGACGCCCCACACGAGCAGGACGACCACGGCGGCGGCGAACAGGCCGAGCGTCGTGCCGCTGCCCCAGCCCCAGTCGGCGCCCTTGGAGATCGCGAGGAGCAGACAGACGAGCCCCGCCGCCATGCCGAGGGCGCCCAGCAGGTCGAAGCGGCCGCCGGAGCGCACCTTCGACTCGGGCACGAGCGCGAGGACGAACAGGGCGGCCACGGCGCCGAGCCCGGCCGAGGTCCAGAACAGCACGTGCCAGTCGAAGTGGTCGGCGATGAGCGCGGCGGCGGGCAGGCCGAGGGCGCCGCCGACGCCGAGGGAAGCGCTCATCAGGGCGGTGGCGGAGCCGAGCCGTTCGGCGGGCAGTTCGTCGCGCATGATGCTGATGCCGAGCGGGATGACACCCGCCGCCATGCCCTGCAGCGCCCGTCCGACGATCATCGGGACGAGCGTGTCGCTCAGCGCGGCCGTGACCGATCCGGCGACCAGCATGGCGAGACTGGTCAGCAGGATCAGCCGCTTGCCGTACATGTCACCCAGCCGCCCCATGACGGGCGTGGCGACGGCGGCCGCGAGGAGGGTGGCGGTTACCGCCCAGGCCGCGTCCGACGCCGACGCGTGGAGCAGGCTCGGCAGTTCGGGAACGATCGGGATCACCAGGGTCTGCATGAGCGAGACCACGATCCCGCCGAAGGCCAGCACCGCGACGACGAGGTTCGTCCGCGGCGCGACGGACTCCCCTGCCTCCACCGCCTCCGCGGACCGGGGTTGTGCTTGGGACATGGTCAGGCCTCCGTAGGGGCACTCGGATCTGCACGGTCCCTGAGAATGTAAGTCAAGTTGATTGACTTAAGCAAGGAGAATTGGATCGGATGGCCGCGGAGTGCGGGGTTCGACACATGCGGAGCCTCAGCACCCCACGAAAAAACGGCCGTTCAGGCTCTCGGGGGCCGACCCGCGACGGTCGGTCCGGACACGTGCGCGAACCTCGGCGCCGCGGGTTCCGTCAACGTCATTGGCGGTTTCACGACGACCCGCCGAGCGCCCGGCACCGAGGTCCCGTGACCGCTAGGTTGGGCGGTATGAGCAACCTTGACCGCGCGCCCGAACCGAATGTGTGCGGCGGCCGCGGATTCGTTGTCGCCGAACCCGTCCGCGAGCTGCTGAGCCCCCGTCAGGTGCGGCTCGGCGAGTCGACCGAGGTGCGCCGGCTGCTGCCGAACCTGGGGCGCCGCATGATCGGCGCCTGGGCCTTCGTCGACCACTACGGCCCCGACGACATCGCCGACGAGCCCGGCATGCAGGTCCCGCCGCATCCGCACATGGGGCTGCAGACGGTCAGCTGGCTGCACGAGGGCGAGGTGCTGCACCGGGACTCGCTCGGCAGCCTGCAGACCATCCGGCCCAAGGAGCTGGGCCTGATGACCTCGGGCCGGGCGATCAGCCACTCCGAGGAGAGCCCCCGGTCGCACGCCCGCTTCCTGCACGGAGCACAGCTCTGGGTCGCCCTCCCGGACACCCACCGCCACACCGAGCCCGGGTTCGAGCACCACCCCGACCTGCCCACGGTCACGGCACCCGGCCTCACGGCGACCGTGATCCTCGGCGACCTCGACGGGTCGGTCTCACCCGGCACGGCGTACACACCGATCGTCGGCGCCGACCTCGCGCTCACCCGCGGCGCGGACGTCCGCCTGCCCCTCGAACCCGACTTCGAGTACGGCGTGCTCGCGATGTCCGGCGAGTCACACGTCGACGGGGTGCCGGTACTGCCGGGTTCGATGCTCTACCTCGGCTGCGGCCGTTCCGAACTCCCGCTGCGCGCCGAGTCGGACGCCGGCCTCATGCTGCTCGGCGGCGAGCCGTTCGAGGAGGAGCTGATCATGTGGTGGAACTTCGTGGGCCGTACGCAGGACGATATCGAACGAGCCCGACAAGACTGGATGAGCGGATTGAGATTTGGGGTTGTGAAGGGGTATGACGGGGATCCACTGCCTGCGCCAGAGCTGCCCGTTGTGCCGCTGAAGCCGCGGGCACGAGTGCGCTGAGCCGGCGCGCATCAGCCGGGCCACCCGCTTGCGGTTGATCCTCCGCCCGCGCGAGCGGAGTTCGGCATGCGCACGCGGGGAGCCCAAGGCGCCGTGGTGTCCGGCGTGGATGGCGCGGATCTCAGCGACTGCCCGGTCCTCGGCCGCCTGGCGCTCGGCGCGTGCCGGTGCGGTGGCCTGGTGCCGGTAGCAGCCGGAGCGGGACACCCAAGGACCCGGCACAGCCGCTTGACACCGAGGTCGGCGCGATGGTCGGAGATGAAGTCCCAGCGGCGGGGGCTCACTTCACCTCCCGAGCGACATAGGCGGCTGCCCGGCGCAGGATCGCGCGTTCAAGCTGCCATTCCTTCTCCGCCTTGAGCAGGCGGGCGTTCTCGGCCCGCAGCCGGGCCAGTTCCTCAGCCGGACCCTGACCGGCCCCGGCCACGGGGCGCTCGGACGTGTGCTGGTCGGTGTCCTTGCGGACCCGCGTGCGCAGTGTCTCCCCGGTGATCCCGAGCTCCGCGGCCACCGCCGCGTACGTGCGCTTGCCACCGGTGGCTCGGTACAACGCGACAGCGTCCTTCCGAAACTCCTCCGGGTACGCAGACTGGCGTCCCACCTGGACATCCCTTCCTGGACCTTCAGGATCCATTGTCAGGGTGTCCACTCCCAACGGTCAGCCGCAGTCGTTCGGCCTCACCTCGTCCGGTCAGCCGACACCGTTGCGGTACTTGCGCACCGACAACCAGGAGAACAGCGCCAGGATCAGCAAGGACCAGAGCATGGAAGCCGCGACCGGATGCTGCATCGGCCAGACATGCGCGCCCTCTGCCCCGGGATTGCCGAACAGGTTCCGGCAAGCCTGCACGGTGGCGCTGAACGGGTTCCAGTACGCGATCGCCTGCAGCCAGCCTGGCATGGTGTTCACCGGGACGAAGGCGTTGGAGAGAAAGGTCAGCGGGAAGAGCCAGATCAGGCCCGCCGAGGTGGCTGCCTCCGGGGTGCGCAACGACAAGCCGATCAGCGTCCCGATCCAGGAGAAGGCGTGGCCCAGCAGGAGCAGCAGCAGGAAGGCACCCAGCGCCTCGGGTACCCCCTGGTGCACCCGCCAGCCCACCAGGAGCGCCACCATCGCCAGCACCAGAAGGACGAAGGCGCTCTGCACCAAGTCGGCCAGGGTCCGCCCGGCGAGCACCGCCGAGCGTGCCATGGGCAGCGAGCGGAAGCGGTCCACCAGACCCTTGGCCATGTCGTCCGCGATGCCGGCCGAGGCCCCTTCCACCGCGAAGGCAACCGTCTGGGCGAAGATTCCGGGCATCAGGAACTCTCGGTAGCTACCGCCCGGCACCTTGATCGCGCCGCCCATCACGTACGAGAAGAGCAGCACGAACATCACCGGCTGCATCAGTCCGAAGACCACGATCTCGGGTATCCGGGTCATGCGGCGCAGGTTCCGCCGGGCGACCACCCAGGAATCGCGCGCCATCTGGACGACTCCGCCGCGAGGCTGCGGAGTCGCATGTCCCCCCACTCCGCTGGTGGCGATCGCCATGGTCATGCGTCCTTCCCAGGGTCGCCCTCCTCGGCCGCGTGGCCGGTGAGGGAGAGGAAGACATCGTCGAGGGTGGGCCTGCGCAGGCCGATGTCGTCGATGAGGATGTCCCGCCTGTCCAGCTCGCGGATGACGTCGGCGAGCACCCGGGCACCCCCGCTCACCGGCACGGTGATCCGCCTGGGGTGCTGCTCCACGTCGGCCCGGCCCGCGGCATACGGAGCGAGCGCCGCCACGGCCGCGCCGATCAACGCACGGTCGTGGATCACCACGTCCACCCGCTCGCCGCCGATCCTCGCTTTGAGCTCGTCGGCCGAGCCGCGTGCGATCACCCGCCCATGGTCGACCACAACGATGTCGTACGCCAACCGGTCCGCCTCTTCGAGGTACTGGGTCGTGAGCAGCAGAGTGGTCCCCTGCGCCGCCAGCGTCTCGATGAGCTCCCATAGCGCCAGCCGATGGCGCGGGTCCAGGCCGGCGGTGGGCTCGTCGAGGAACATGACCGGGGGCCGCGCCACCAGTGCCGCCGCCAGGTCGAGCCGGCGGCGCATGCCGCCGGAGTAGGTCTTGGCCAGCCGGTCGGCCGCTTCGGCAAGGCCGAACCACTCCAGCAACTCCCGGGCGCGCGCCTTAGCGTCCCTGGCCCGCATCTGGTAGAGCTCGCCGACCATCCGGAGGTTCTCCCGGCCGGTGAGGTACTCGTCGACCGCCGCGTACTGGCCGCACAGGCCTATCAGGCTGCGGACGCGGTTGGGGTGCTGGAGCACGTCCACCCCCGCGACCTCGGCACTGCCCGCGTCGGGCCGCAGCAGCGTCGTGAGCACCCGCACCGCGGTGGTCTTGCCGGCGCCGTTGGGGCCGAGAAGGCCCAGCACCGCCCCTTCCGGCACGTCCAGATCGACCCCGTCCAGAGCCCGTATGTCGCCGAAGGTCTTCACCAGGCCCACGGCTCGGATGGCTGCCCTCATGCGCCTCTTCCTTCTCCTGACCGCCTACCGATCAAGCGCGGCGGCCCACCATTGACAGCGCCCCTCTCATTCTGCTTTCCCGTCGGGGAACGGCCCGCCGGACCACGCGCCCCCACACTCGCCCGGGATGCGAACCGGCCGGATCTGGTGAAAGCCTGGAAGAGGGCCCGGCCCCGACCCGGCGGCCGGCCCGGATCGGCCGGACGTCACCTGATCGGCCCACATCCCCACAGCAGGACCAACACCGTTCGCGAATTTCTGCCTGATCGAGGTGGTTCCCGTGGATCTCAGGATGTCGGTTGAAGACAGGGAAGCATTCCTTGCCGGCCTGCATGTGGGAATCCTGGGGCTGGATGATCCGCGCTACGGGGGTGGGCCGTTGCTGGTGCCTCTCTGGTATTCCTACCGGCCAGGTGGGCTGGTGGCGATCGAGACCGGGCGGAAGACGCTGAAGGCCCGGCTCATCCGCAACGCAGGGCGGTTCAGCCTCTGCGTGCAGGACGAGTCGGCTCCGTACCGCTATGTGAGCGTGGAAGGGCCGGTGGTGGCCCTGGAGGATCCGCTGCCCCCGGCCGAGCGCGAGGCGCTGGCCCACCGGTACCTGGACGCGGACGCCGCGACGGCGTACCTGGCGGCCAACCAGGAGCAACTGGCCGACGACATCCTCATCCGCATGCGCCCCCAGAGGTGGAGGACAGCCGACTTCTCCGCCTTCGCCGCGGAGTTCGACACCTAGTCCTCCGTGCGGCGGGTGGTTCACGTGCAGCACCGACAGGACATCCCGATGGTCACTGACACGGTGACGCTTCCGATGGCGCCGGCGTGGAACGCGGGGACGGTGTGGTACCCCCGCGACCGTTGTCTGCATGAGCTGTTCGACGCCCAGGCCACGCTGCGCCCGCGGGCGAACGCCTCCGTACAGCACGGCCGCAGCATGAGCTACGGCGAGCTGAAGGACCGCTCCGACGCGCTGGCCGCCCGGCTCCTCGGCTCCGGGGTGCGGCGCGGTGACGGGGTCGGCGTGTGCGGGGGCCGGTCGCCGGAAGCGCTGGTCGCCTTTCTGGGCATCCTCAAGACCGGTGCGGCGTACGTCCCGCTCGACGACGCCTCCCCGCCCGGGCGGCTACAGGCGATGGCGGAGGACGCCGGAGTCCACACCGTGGTGACGCTGCCCGGCAGTCTCTGCCGCATCCGGCGGGTGCGTACCCGTATCGCCCTGGACGGGTCGGCGCCGGCCGCGCCGGTCGCGCTCCCGGGGACCGGGGTACTGCCTGGGGACTGCGCCTACGTGATGTTCACCTCCGGCTCGACCGGCAGGCCCAAACCCGTGGCGGTCCCGCACTGCGGCGTGGTCCGTCTGGCCGCCTCCGATCTGGTGTGGCAGCGGCCGCGGCCGGGTGAGCGGGTGCTGCATGCCTACGGCCTCTCCTCGGACGCCTCCACGATAGAGATCTGGTCCTCGCTGCTCGCCGGTGCCTGCGTGGTGATCGCCGATCAGGAGGAGCTGCTGTCACCGGCCGCCCTGGAGTCCCGGCTGCTGTCCGAGCGGGTCAGCATCGCCTACCTGACCACTGGAGTGTTCCACCACATCGGGCGCACCAGGCCGTCGGCGCTGCGGTCCCTGCGGTTCGCCTCGGCCGGCGGCGAGGCGATGGACCCGGAGCTGGCCCGCGCGATACTCGCCGCCTGCCCGGACACCACCGTGGTCAACTTCTACGGTCCGACCGAGAACAGCGTGGTCTCCACCGCGCACCTGGTGGAAGGTCTGCCTCCCGAGGCGACGGCGGTGCCGATCGGCCGGCCGCTGGAGAACTCCACCTGCTACGTGGTGCGGGCGGACGGCTCGCTCGCGGACGCCGGTGAGGAGGGCGAACTCCTCGTCGGCGGGGACGGGCTCGCACTGGGGTATCTCGGCGACCCCGAGCTGACCGCGGAGCGCTTCGTCGAGAACCGCTTCGAGCCCGGTACGCGGCTCTACCGCACCGGCGACCGGGTGGTCCGGCGCGTGGACGGCGTGCTGGAGTACCGGGCGCGGGTGGACCGGCAGATCAAACTGCGCGGGCACCGCATCGAACCGGACGAGATAGAGGCGCGGCTGCGGGCGGACGACGCGGTCGGCGAGGCCGTCGTCGAACTGGAAGGCGACAGCCTGATCGGGTACGTGACACCGGCCCGGCCCGGCCCGGCGCTGCCGCTGGACCGCATCCGCGGCGGTCTCACGGCCTGGCTGCCCGCGCCCGCGGTGCCCGCACGGCTGGTGGAGGTAGGGCGGTTCCCGGTGACCGCGGGGGGCAAGGTCGACCGCCGCCAGCTGCGCCTGCAGGCGGCCACGGACACCGCCCCGGCGCGCGGGCAGCGCACCGGCCCGGGTTCGCAGGAGTCGCCGGCGCAGGTGTGGCAGGTCGTGCTGGGCGTACGCCCGGCGCCCGGTGACAGCTTCTTCGACATCGGAGGCGACTCCCTGCTCGCGGCCGAGGTCGTCACCCGCACACTGGCCGCCTTCCACCTCGACCCCCGGCACGGCCGCACCCTGGTCCACAGTCTGCTGCGCTCCCCCATCCTGGAGGACTTCACCGCCGCCGTCGCCGCCCTCACCTCCGTCGAGGACCGGCGGGCTCAGGCGGCCCCCGACGCCGGCGCCATGGACTTCCGCGCCGAGTCGCGGCTGGGCTTCGTCCTGCCGCCGCCGCGCGGTCCGGAACCGGACTGGCGGCACCCCCGGGAGGTGCTGCTGACCGGCGCCTCCGGATTCCTCGGCGCCTTCCTGCTGTACCGCCTGCTGCGTCGCACCGGCGCCCGGGTGCACTGCCCGGTGCGCAGCCGCGACGCCGCGCACGCCCGGCAGAAGGTGATGCGGAACCTGGCCCGCTTCGGCCTCGCCACCAGGGAGGCCGCCGACCGTGTCGTGTGCTTCCCCGCGGACCTCGCCGAGCCCGGCATCGGTCTGGAACCGGGCCGCGCCGAGGAGCTGGCCGACGCCCTCGACCTGGTGATCCACGCCGCCGCACAGGTCAACTTCCTCTACCCGTACGAGGCGTTGCGCCGCACCAACGTGGAGGGCACCAGGCAGCTCGTGCGCCTGGCGGCCGAACGTGCCGTGCCCGTGCACTTCTTCTCCACCATCGCGGTGCTGGCCGGCTTCGGCACCGCCGGCGTACGGCACGTGGACGAGGACCTGCCGCTCGACCACGCCGACCAGCTCACCATGGGCTACGCCGAGAGCAAGTGGGTGGCCGAGGAGGTGCTGCGCGACGCCGCGGGGCAGGGCCTGCCGGTGGCGGTCCACCGGCCGTACGAGATCACCGGCGACCGGCGCACCGGCGCGTGCAACACCGACACCGCGATCTGCTCGCTGTTCAAAACGATCACCGAGACCGGGCTGGCCCCCGACATCCCGCTGCCGCTGGACTTCGTCCCGGTGGACTTCCTGACCGAGGCGGTGGTGCACATCGCCACCGCGCACCGCGCCACCCACCGGACCTACCACATGACCAACCCCCGCCCGGCGAGCCTGCGCGACATGCTCGACCGGATGGACGCGGGCGGGCACCGGATCCGGCGGCTCCCCTACGAGGAGTGGGTGGACGACCTCGTCCGCCATGTCGCGCAGCACCCCACGAGCCCCACCGCCCCGTTCGTCTCCCTGTGCGTGGACCGCTGCAAGCAGGCGGACATGTCCGTCAAGGAGATGTACTTCGAGGGCACCTTCCCGGCCGTCGGGCGGGACCACGTCGAGCGTGACCTGGCCGGCACCGGGCTGCGCTGCCCGCCCGTCGACGCGGCACTGCTGGACCGCTACCTGGAGTACTTCTACGCCACCGGCTACATCGAGCGCCCGTAGTCGAGCGCCCGTAGTCAACGCCACCTCAGCGGAGGAGCGAGCATGACCCCACAGCCACCCGGCGCGCGGGCACCCGGCCCCGAGGCGGACGTCCTGGACTTCCCGCTCCCGCCGCCGGGCACCATGGGGCCGCCTGAGTCGTGCGCGCGGCTGCGCGAGGGCCGCCCCGTGGCCAGGGTCGGGCTGCTGATGGACGCGACCGCCTGGTACGTCACCCGGTACGAGGACGTCCGGACGCTGCTCGCCGACCCCCGGCTGATCAGGCCGACCATCAACGACTGGCCGCCCCGGCCCGGCCCGGCCGCGGACGACGAGCCGCGCCTGGTCACCATGGCGGAACTGGACGGCCCCCGGCACCTGGCGCTGCGCAGGTCCGTGGCCTCGGCGTTCAGCTCCGGAGCCGTCCGAGACCGGCTGCCGCGCGTCCGCGGACTCGCCGAGCGGCTGCTGGAGGAGTTCGCGGAAAGCGGTCCTCCCGGCGACCTGGTGGCCGGGTTCACCGAGCCGTTCCCGCTGCTCGTGCTGTGCGACCTGGTGGGCATCCCCTCCCGGGACCAAGACTGGTTCCTGCCGGTCCTGGATGCGGCCCTCGACGGCATGGTGACCGTCGAGGAGGGACGCAGGGTCACCGACCTGCTGCGCGCGTACGTCGCCGAACTGATCGCGCGGAAGCGGAGCCGGCCCGGAGACGACGTCCTGAGCCTGCTGGTCCGCCAGTGCGAGGACGGGACACTGACCGGCGAGGAGGTGACGGCCTTCGGGCTGTCCATGCTCACGGTCGGCTTCGGCATCAGCGGCTTCTTCCTGGCCGACTCGGTGCACACCCTGCTGCACCGGCCGGACGAGTGGGCCCGCCTGCGCGACCACCGCGAGCTCATGCCCGGCGCGGTGGAGGAACTCCTGCGGTACATGCCGGTGATGAACGGCACCGTGCTGCTGCTGGCCACCGAGGACATCAAGGTGGGCGGGCAGACCATCCGCGAGGGCGACGCCGTCATCCCCGTGCTGGCCTCCGCCAACCGCGACGGAAGCGTGTTCGCCGACGCCGCCCGGCTCGACCTGTGCCGCGCGGACAACCCCCACCTCGCCTTCGGCCGGGGAACCCACAACTGCGTCGGCGCGCACCTGGCTCGCGCCGAACTGACCGTCGGGCTGGAGGCATTGCTCGACCGCTTCCCACAACTGCGTCCGGCCGAGGGGCAGGAACCCCTCTGGGACGACCAGTCCGTCACCAAGTCACCACTGACCCTCCCGGTCAGTTGGTGAGCCGACCCGCAGGCACCAGGGGAGGTACACCCGTGAACACAACGCCGGAACCTGTCGTCGACATGCCCGACGTGCCCGTCATCGAACTGCCGCTCCCGCCGCCGGGCACCATGGGCCCGCCCGAGGAGTACCGCCGGCTGCGCCAGGAGTGCCCCCTGGCCAGGGTCAGGCTGCCGTTCGGCGCCACCGCCTGGTACGCCACCCGCTACGAAGACGTCAAGGAACTGATCGCCGACGCCCGGCTCATCAGGCCGAGCATCACCGACTGGCCGCCCCGCCCCGGCCATGTCCCCGGTGACGAACCGGGCCTGGTCACGATGATGGAACTGGAGGGCCCCCGGCACGCCGCTCTGCGCAGGGCCCTGAGCGAGCCGTTCAGCGTGCGGTCCGTGCGGAGCCGGCTGCCGCGCATCCGGCGGTCGGCCGACCGGCTGCTCGATCCGTTCGTCGGCAGCGACCAGCCCGGCGACCTGGTCGTCCGGTTCCTCGAGCCCTTCCCCGTCATGGTGATGTGCGATCTCGTCGGCATCCCCTACGAGGACAGCGACTACTTCCTGCCCAGGGCGGACGCCGCGCTCGGGGCCATCCTCACGCTGGAGGAGGGCCGCGAGGCCACCTCCCAACTGCGCGAGTACATCACTTCACTGCTCGACCGGAAGCGGCGCGAGCCCGGCGACGACATGCTCACCCGGCTCGTCGACGAGTGCGAGCGCGGCGCTCTGGACCACGAGAGCGCGGTGAGCTTCGGGCTGTCCATGCTGGTCGCCGGCTACCGCACGAGCACCATGTTCCTGGCCGACGCCGTGCTGACCCTGCTGGCCCTGCCCGGCGCGTACGCACGCCTGCGCGACCAGCGCGACCTCATGCCGGGCGCGGTGGAGGAACTCCTGCGCTATGTACCGGTGCTGAACGGCGTCGTCGTCCTCCAGGCCGTCGAGGACATCGAGCTGCACGACCGGACCATCCGCGCCGACGACGCCGTGCTGCCCGTGCTCGCCGCGGCCAACCGCGACGAGCACGTGTTCACCGACGCCGACCGGCTCGACCTGTGCCGCGCGGACAACCCGCACCTCACCTTCGGCCGCGGAGCGCACAACTGCATCGGCTCCCACCTGGCACGGGCCCAGATGGCCGTGTGCCTGGAGGCACTGTTCGACCGCCTCCCGAACCTGCGCCTGGCCGAAGACCACCACCCCATCTGGGAGGACGAGTCACCGAGCAAGTCACCGCTCACCCTCCCCGTCAGGTGGTGACCGGCTCCTTGCCGCAGCCGCCCACTGCACGTCCGGCGGACCGTAGGCACCCCCCGCACGCAGGCTGGTCAGCACGAACGACGGCCTGACCAAGCCCTGGGCGCCGAGCTGGGCCGGCCAGGCCGCATCGGAAACGTCGGTCTTGCGGCGGGCAGGTTCTTGACCTGCCTCGCATTGACCAGGATCACGTAGGTTTCCGAAGGGGCCACGCCTGGATTTCTGGTGTGGCGGCTGTCGATGAAGTGGCGGGTCGCCGTCGACCGCGCGGTGGCCCCGCCGGGTCTCACGCACGCGCAGTACTCACTGGTGGCGTCGCTGTACGGCATGCAGCGCTCCGGCGAGCAGCCCAGCCAGCGGCGGCCGGCCGACCACACCGGACTCGACGCCCTGTACGTCTCCAAGCTGGCCCGCAGCCTGGAGTCCGCCGGCCTTCTCGAGCGCACCAAGGACCCGCGCGATCCGCGCGCCGTGCAGCTCGCACTCACCGAGGAGGGCCGCGAGCTCACCCGACGGGCGATCGAGGCCGTGCACGGGCTCCTCCAGCAGCTCCTGGCGCCGCTCGGCGGACTGGACAGCGCGCGGACGCGGGAGTTCATGCGAGACCTCACGACCCTGCTCGACGCACCACTCGATCCGTTCGGCACGACGGACAGCGAGACGGAGCAGTCACGACCACCACCGCACCCGTCGTCGACCCCCGCGTCATCGCCCTGGCCCACTACGCGTCACACGCGGTCCTGGAGCGCGTGCTGGCGTCGTACGGCCTCACCTTCCAGCAGAACGTCACCCTGCGGCTCGCCGCCGTCGCGGACGGACCGGTGGAGCGCGCGCAACTCGTCGCCGGAGTCGTCTCCGCCCTCAAGGCCGACCCCGCCGACGTCGAGAGCACCGTCGGGGAACTGATCACGGCGGGCCTGCTGGTGTCTCACGAGCCGTCCGGCCTGGGCATCACGGACGCCGGGCGCGAGTTGTACGCCAGGGTCGCCACCGCGACCGCGCCGGTCACCGCCCGTATCTACGCGGGCATCTCCGAGCAGGACCGGGCCGTCATGGGCCGCGTGCCGGCCCTCGTCACGGAGCGCGCCGACGCCGAACTGGCGGCCCTGGAAGCCCGACAGGTAGTGGAATATTCAACCAACGGGTTCCGTTGTTCGCGTCGAAGGAGGTCACGAGTGGACATGACGTACTACGACCACGGAACCGCGGCGGAGCGCTGGGAGCGCGCGCAGCAGTTCTTCGACGCCAAGGACTACGCGGGCGCGGCGCGCGTGCTGGTCGGGCTGGTCGAGGAGGTGCCGGAGCAGACCGGACCCCGGCTGCTGCTGGCGCGGGCCTATTACCACTCCGCCCAACTGCTTCGCGCCGAGGCAGAGTTGCGCGTCATCGTCGAGCGCGACCCGGTGGAGCACTACGCCCGGCTGATGCTGGGCCGCACGCTGCAGCGTCAGGCCCGGCACGAGGAGGCGGAGTCGCATCTGAAGATCGCCTCCGCGCTCGCGGGCGAGTTCCAGGACGCCTGAGCGGCGACAGCCCAGGGGCCCGGTTCCGGGAGGAACCGGGCCCCTCGTCATGCGGCCGTGCCGGTCGGCGGCAGGGCGACGACGCAACCGGTTGTCCTCCGGCGGTGCCGTGCCGGAACACGCTGCGGCACACGGTTCTTCGAGGCCGTGGGCGGCGGCATGGCATGCTGACGCGATGGCATCCCCCAGTGATCGCACGCCCCTTGCCGCACGCGTCGAGGAACTCCTCGCCGGTGACGGCCCGTTGACCATCATCGCGGCCGGCGACCCGGTACTGCGGCGCGGCACCGAGCCGTACGACGGTCAGTTGGAGCCGGCGCTGCTGGCCCGGTTCGTCGAGGCGATGCGCCGCACCATGCACGAGGCACCGGGAGTGGGGCTTGCCGCGCCGCAGGTCGGAGTGGCGCTGCGGATCGCGGTGATCGAGGACCCGGCGCCGGTGCCGGACGAGGTGCGGGAGGCCCGCGGCCGGGTGCCGCAGCCGTTCCGGGTGCTGGTCAATCCGTCGTACGAACCGGTCGGCGGCGGCCGGGCCGCGTTCTTCGAGGGCTGTCTGAGCGTGCCGGGCTGGCAGGCCGTGGTGGCCCGGCACGCCCAGGTGCGGCTGCGCTGCCAGGACGAGCAGGGCCGCGCGGTGGACGAGGTGTTCTCCGGCTGGCCCGCGCGCATCGTCCAGCACGAGACGGACCACCTCGACGGGATGCTCTATCTGGACCGCGCCGAGTTGCGCTCGCTGTCGTCGAACGCGGCCATGGCGGAGTTCTGGACCCAGCCGACCCCCGAACAGGCCGCGACGGCACTGGACTTCGAGCTGCCGTAGCCGCCGAGGCCGTCGAGTTGTCGTAGCCCTGGAGCCCGGGCCGCCGGTGCGGTTCCGCGCGCGCTCCTGTGCCGCGCGCGGGGAACCGCACCGGCCGGATCACTGGTCCCGGTAGGCCTCGAGGAGCCGCAGCCACACCTCACTGACCGTCGGGTAGGACGGAACCGCGTGCCACAGTCGGCTGATCGGGACCTGTCCGGCGACGGCGACGGTCGCGGAGTGGATCAGCTCGCCGACGCCCGGGCCGACGAAGGTGACCCCGCGCAGGATCTCCTGCTCCAGGTCGACGACCATACGGGCGCGCCCCTTGTAGCCGTCGGCGTAGAGTCCGGCGCCGGCCACGGAGGAGAACTCGACGTCGACGCCCCGCACCCGGTGTCCGGCCTGTTCCGCCTCGGCCAGGGAGAGGCCGACGGCGGCGGCCTCCGGGTCGGTGAAGACGACCTGGGGGACGGCGTGGTGGTCGGCGGTCGCCGCGTGCGCGCCCCACGGGTCCGTCTCCAGGAGCGGGACGCCGGAGGCACGGGCGGCGATGGCGTTGCCCGCGATGCGCGCCTGGTACTTGCCCTGGTGGGTGAGCAGGGCACGGTGGTTGACGTCGCCGGTGGCGTACAGCCACTCGATGCCGGTGACCCGCAGGCTGTCGTCGACCGGCAGCCAGGAGCCCGGTTCCAGGCCGACGGTCTCGAGGCCGATGTCGTCGGTGCGAGGGGCGCGGCCGGTGGCGAACAGGATCTCGTCGGCCTCGAGGCGGTCGCCCGCGTCGGTGACGGCCACGACGGTGCCGTTCTCACGGGTCACCGACTCCACGGAGGTACCGGTGCGTACGTCGGCGCCCGCCTCGGTGAGCGACTCGGCGACCAGTTCACCGGCGAAGGGTTCCATGCGGGACAGCAGTCCCTTGCCGCGGACCAGGACGGTGACCTGGGAGCCGAGGGCCTGCCAGGCGGTGGCCATCTCGGTGGCGACCACACCGCCGCCCACCACGATCAGCCGGCCGGGGACGGTCTGGGAGCTGGTGGCCTCCCGGCTGGTCCAGGGCTTGACGTCGGCGAGCCCGGGCAGCCCCGGCAGTTGCGCGCGGCTGCCGGTGGCGACGACGACCGCGTGCCGGGCGGTGAGGGTCGTGACGTCGCCGTCGGGGCCGGTCACGGTGACCTGGCGGGGTCCGGCGAGGCGGCCGTGGCCGCGGTACAGGTCGGCGCCGATGCCGTCCAGCCACTGGACCTGGCCGTCGTCGTGCCAGTCCGAGGTGAAGTAGTTCCTGCGTGCGAGCACCGCGGCGGCGTCGAGGGGGCCCTGCACGGCCTGGCGCAGGCCCGGCAGGCGGCGTGCGTCGGCCTGGGCGATGACCGGGCGCAGCAGCGCCTTGCTGGGCATGCACGCCCAGTAGGAGCACTCACCGCCGACCAGTTCGCTCTCCACGACCGCGGTGGCGAGGCCGGCCGCACGGGTGCGGTCGGCGACGTTCTCCCCCACGGGCCCCGCCCCCAGCACCACGACGTCGTACGCGATGGTTTCCGTTTCCGTCATGGCATCAGTCTGGTGGGTGGTGTGCCCGGTGGCCACACGGGTACGTGCGCGGAATACGTACCCGGGCGGCCGTGTTGTGCCCACGGCTTCGCTCCCACATCAGGAAGAGGGAATCACCCATGAGCAGCACCGTGGAGCTCACCAAGGAGAACTTCGACCAGACGGTCACGGAGAACGAGTTCGTCCTGATCGACTTCTGGGCGTCCTGGTGCGGGCCGTGCCGTATGTTCGCCCCGGTCTACGAGAAGGCCGCGCAGGACAACCCGGACCTGGTGTTCGGCAAGGTGGACACCGAGGCACAGCCCGAACTGGCGGCCGCCTTCGGTATCCAGTCGATCCCGACGCTGATGATCGTCCGGGACCAGGTCGCCGTGTTCGCCCAGCCGGGCGCCCTGCCCGAGGCCGCCCTCACGGACGTCATCGGGCAGGCCCGGAAGCTGGACATGGACGAGGTCCGCAAGGCGGTCGCGGCCCAGCAGGCACAGGCCGAGGGCGAGTAACCCCGGCGGCCGGCCCCGCAGATGCGGCTGGTCACGCGGAAGGGGTACCTCTCAGAAGGGGTACGGCGCCACGTCCGGGCGCACCGTCGTCCAGCGCACATCGGTGAAGGCCTCCACATTGGCCTCACCGCCGAAGCGGGCGCCGGTGCCGGACGCGGCGACCCCGCCGAAGGGCGCCACGGCCTCGTCGTTCACCGTCTGGTCGTTGATGTGCACGATGCCGGTCGGGATGCGTTCGGCCAGGTCGAGGCCCCGGGCAGCGTCCCGGGTGACGATGCCCAGGGAGAGTCCGTAGGGGCTGTCGGCGGCGAGCGCGGCGGCCTCGTCGGCGGTGGTGAAGGAACGCACGGGTGCGACCGGCCCGAACGCCTCCTCCGCGTAGGCGGGGGTGTCGTCGTCGACGCCGGCGAGAACTGTCGGCCGGTAGAACAACCGGTCGTGGGTGCCGCCGGCGGCCAGCTTGGCGCCGGCGGCGGTGCTCGCCCCGACCAGCTCGTGCACCTTGGCCAGCTGACCCTCGTCGATGACCGGACCGAGGTGCACCTGGCCGCGGTGCGGGTCGCCGACGGCGAGCGAGTCGGCCTTGGCGGCGAGCCGCTCGACGTACTCCCCGTAGAGGGAGGCGTGCACCAGGTGCCGCCCCGTCGTCATGCAGATCTGGCCCTGGTGGAAGAACGAGCCCCAGGCTGCCGTGGAGATCACCGCGTCGAGGTCCGCGTCCGCCAGCACGATCATGGCCGAGTTGCCGCCGAGTTCGAGGTGCGCCCGCTTGAGATGACGTCCGGCCAGCTCGCCGACGGCGCGGCCCGCGGCGGTGGACCCGGTGAAGGAGATGACGGGCACCTGCGGGTCCGTGACCAGTGCCTGTCCCACCTCGGCACCGCCCGGCAGCACATGCAGCAAGCCCTCCGGCAGGCCCGCCTCGGCGAACACGGCGGCCAGGGACAGCCCGCCGCATACCGCGGTGCGCGGGTCCGGCTTCAGGACGACCGCGTTGCCCAGCGCCAGGGCCGGGGCGACCGAGCGGATGGACAGGATCAGCGGTGCGTTGAACGGCGAGATCACGCCCACGACGCCCACGGGCGCCCGGCGGGTGTACGACAGCCGGGGCGCCTCGCTCGGCAGGACCTGGCCCGCCGGGCGGGAGGCGAGGGCCGCGGCCTCGTAGCATTCCTGGGCGGCGACGTGCAGTTCGAAGTCCGCCTTGCCCGGAACCGAGCCGGACTCGCGGACGATCCACTCGCGCAGTTCGCCTGCCTGCGCGGCGAACAGATCACCGGCCCTGCGCAGCACGGCGGCCCGGGCGAAGTGCGGGGCGAGGGCCCACGCGCGCTGGGCGGCTCGGGCGTCCCGCGCGGCGCTGTGGACGTCCTCGGGCGCGGCGAGCGTGACCGTGCCGAGCGCCTCGCCGGTGGCGGGCTCGATGACGGTGTACTCGGGGCCCGACAGGGCACGGGACTGCCAGGTCTTCGGGTCGAGCAGCGGCATGACGGCTCTCCGATCGATCACCGGGGCTGCACGGCTCACGGCAACTGCGAGCCGTTGATCGAGCGTGCAACATCCTAGGCGCGCAGGGGCGGTTGAGCGCCGGTGCGCGCAAGGGTGCGCAGGGCGTACGGCTCAGCTGGAGTCGCGGGCCACCACGGACGCGCCCAGCACCCTGTGGGCCTCGGGTGTGGCGTCGGGGTCGCGCACCGCGCGGTCGACGAGGTCGGCGAGATCGCGGCCGGACGGCAGCTCGATGTGGACGGTGCTGAGCCGGGGCCGCAGCAGCCGGCCGATCATCAGGTCGTCGGCGCCGACCACAGCGGTGTCGTCGGGGATGCGGATGCCCTCGTCCTGGAGAGCGCACATCAGGAGCATGGCGTACTCGTCGTTGTACGCGAACACCGCGTCGAGGCCCAACTCCCGCCAGCGTGCGGCGAGTTCCGCGGCGGCCCGCTCGTCGAAGGCGAGGGGGAGCTCGGCCACCGAGGCGTCCGTGCCGTACAGGGCCCGGCGCACGCCGTCGAGGCGTGGCCGCGAGAAGGCCTCCAGCCCGGGCTCCTGGGGGACGACGACGCCGATACGTCGGCGGCCGCGGGCATGGAGGTGGGACCCGGCGCAGTGGCCGACGCTGCCGTGGTCCATCAGCAGGGCATGCGCGCCCTCGACACGTGCGGGGCCGACGGTGACCACGGCCCGGGCACCGGCCCGCTTGAGCACGGCGACCCCCTCGGGGCCGAGTCCGATGCCGGGCACGAGGACGGCGACCGGGCGTAACTCGGCCCAGGCGCGGGCGGCTTCGTCGCCGTGCAGTCCTACGCTGCCGTGCTGCACCACCGTGTAGTCGAGCCTGCCGAGGGCCCATTGGAGTTCGTTGATGAACTGGCCGTACAGCGGCCCGACCGGGACGGCCGGCGCGGGCATGAGGACCATCCGGCTGTGTCCGGCGCGCAGAGTGCGGGCGGCCGCGTGCGGGACGTACCCGAGTTCCTCGGCGGCCTCGTGGACACGGCGGCGCGTGGGCTCACTGATGCGCACCGCGCTGGTGTTGTTCAGGACGTACGAGACGGTCGCGCGCGAGACACCGGCCAGGCGGGCCACATCGGCGCTCGTGGGCACGGAGCGCGGTGCGGGCGACGCGGGCGGAGGCGTGTTCGGGATCTGCACCATGACGTACCGCATCCTGGCAGAGGCCGGGCAGGCCCCTGCAGCCGGGGGAAGGTGGTTCACGGTTCGACGAATTCGGCCGCGATGCGGGCGGATCGAGGGTGCGGCCGACGAACATGTTCGTAACGAACTTGTTCGGAGCGAACATGTTCGTTATCCTCGACGCATGACAGCTCGCCCCGACACCCCTCGCAGCCGCCGGGAACGCCCGGCCAAGCCCGCCCTGTCCCGGGAGGGCATCGTCGCCGCGGCTCTCGGCGTGCTGCGCGCCGAAGGCCTGCGGAAGGTCACCATGCGGCGCCTGGCGCAGGAGCTCGACACCGGCCCGGCCTCGCTGTACGTCTACGTCCGCAACACCGACGAGCTGCACGCGGCCGTCCTGGACGAGCTGCTCGGCACGGTGGGGCCGGCGCCGGCCGAGGGCTCCTGGCGGGAGCGTCTCGAGCAGGTGCTCACGGCGTACACGGAGATGCTCCTGGCTCATCCGAGCCTCGCCCGTTCCGCGCTGACGGCCCGCCCGTCGGGCCCGCACTACCTGAACCTGATCGAGACGCTGCTGGCACTGCTCGACGAGGGCGGGGTGCCGCGCGCGCAGGCCGCGTGGGGCGTGGACCTGCTGCTCCAGCACGCCACCGCGATGGCCGCCGAGCACGCCGGACAGGACGACTCCCCCACCGCCCAGCAGGAGTGGGACGCCCTGGGCGCCGCCCTGCGCGACACGTCCGGGACCACCCACCCGCACATCAGGGCGTCCGCGGGCGAGCTGCTGGCGGGGGCGCACGAGGCCCGCCTCTCGTGGGCCCTCCAGGCACTGATCAACGGCATCGAGCGGACCGCCGTACCCGGCTGAACCGCCGTACCCGACCGACGAGACCGTCCTACTCCCAGGAGGGCGCCATGACCACACCCCACCACCCCATAACCGTCGTCGGCGCCGGACTCGGCGGGCTCACGCTCGCCCGGGTCCTGCACGTCAACGGCATCGAGACAGCCGTCTTCGACCTCGACGACTCCCCCGCCGCGCGCACCCAGGGCGGCATGCTCGACATCCACGACGACTCCGGCCAGGAGGCCCTGCGCGCCGCCGGACTGCACGAGGAGTTCCTGGCCCGGGTCCACGCGGGCGGCCAGGCGACGCGGATCCTCGACAAGGACGCCGCGGTCCGCATGGAACACGCGGACGACGGCACCGGCGGCCGCCCCGAGATCGACCGCGGCCGGCTGCGCGACCTGCTGCTCGGCTCGCTGCCCGACGGCACGGTCCGCTGGGGCGCCAAGGTCACCGGCGCCCGCCCGCTCGGTGACGGCCGGCACGAGGTGACGTTCGCGGACGGCGGGAGCGTCACCACGGATCTGCTGGTCGGCGCAGACGGCGCCTGGTCACGGATCCGCCCGCTGCTGTCCGCCGCCCGGCCCGCCTACACCGGCGTGTCGTTCGTCGAGGCGGATCTGATCGAGGCGGACGTGCGCCATCCGGTGAGCGCGGAGGTGGTCGGCGGCGGCATGCTGTTCGCGCTCGGCGCGGGCCGGGGCTTCCTGGCGCACCGCGAGTCCGACGGCAGTCTGCACGTGTACGCGGCGCTGGAGACCGCCGAGGAGTGGCTCGACGGCATCGACTTCACCGACACCGAGGCCGCGAAGGCGGCCGTCCTCGGACACTTCGCGGACTGGGACAAGAGCCTGCGGGCGCTGGTCGGGGACGCGGACGGCGCCCTGGTGCCCCGGCGCATCCACGCGCTGCCGGTCGGTCACCGATGGGACCGGGTGCCGGGTGTCACGCTGCTCGGGGACGCGGCCCATCTGATGTCGCCGTTCGCGGGCGAGGGCGCGAACCTCGCGCTGCTCGACGGTGCCGAGCTGGGACTGGCGATCGCGGCTCACCCGGAAGACGTCGAGGCAGCGCTGACCGCCTACGAGGAGCGGATGTTCCCTCGCGGCGAGAGCTCGGCGTCCGGGTCGGCGCTCAGCGGCGCCATGCTGTTCCGTGCCGACGCCCCACAGGGTCTGCTGGATCAGTTCGCCGCCCACGACTGAGCGGCCGGCGCGCTCAGCGGGGCGGCTTGGTACAGGTCACACGGGCGACCAGGTCGAGCCAGCCCGCCTCCAGCCGCTCCAGGGGCATGTCGCACTGCCGCGTCAGATGGTGGGCCAGAACGGGGTTGAGATAACCCATCAGGGTGTGCGCGAGGAGTTCGCTGTCGGCCTCCGGGACCGCCTGCCGCAGCAGCAGCACCACGTGACTGTGCTGCACACGGCGCGGCGGGAGGGAGAACCGGCGGTCCGCGCTGGGCTCGGCCGCAAGCTGCAGGTCCAGCTCGTCGTGCGTCCGCCGCAGCAGCTCGACGCCGAAGGCCCGGAGCCGCTCGACCGGCCCGGCCCCCGGACCCAGCGGCGGCGGGCCGCTCAGGAACGCGGCCTGGAACTTCTTCTCCGAGTGGTCCAGGAGCGCCGTCAGCAGCCCGATGCGGTCGCCGAAGCGGCGGAAGACGGTGCCCTTGCCCACCGAGGCGGCGACCGCCACCGCCTCCATGGTCAGCTGCGCGGCACCCTGCTCCTTGACCAGCCGGGCCGCCGCCTCCAGCAGCCGGGCACGGTTGCGCGCGGCGTCCGCCCGCAGGCAGGACTCGTCCTCGCCTGCGCCCAGTTCGAGCAACTGGCTTGTGTCGATGGGTTCCTGGGGCTTCGGGAAGGGCGGCAGGACGCTGGACATGAGCACAGCGTAAAGCATCGGGAAGAAATTGGACCGCGGTCCGGTTAGGGTGGTAGAAAATTAAACGGACCCCGGTCCGGATCGTAACGGCAGTGTTTCAGCCCCTTGGAGTTCCCATGTCTGTCCGCATCCTTGCGCTCGTCGGCAGCCTTCGCGCCGGTTCGCACAACCGTCAGCTCGCCGAGGCGGCCGTCAAGCACGCTCCGGAGGGCGCGGAGATCGTGCTGTTCGAGGGCCTGGCCGACATCCCCTTCTACAACGAGGACATCGACGTCGAGGGCAGCGTCCCCACCGCCGCGACGAAGCTGCGCGAGGCCGCCGGCGCCGCCGACGCGTTCCTCTTCTTCTCCCCCGAGTACAACGGCACCATCCCGGCCGTCCTGAAGAACGCCATCGACTGGCTGTCCCGCCCCTACGGCAACAGCGGCTTCGCCGGCAAGCCGGTCGCCGTGGTCGGCACCGCCTTCGGCCAGTACGGCGGCGTGTGGGCGCAGGACGAGGCCCGCAAGGCCGTGGGCATCGCCGGCGGCAAGGTGCTCGAGGACGTCAAGCTGTCCATCCCGGGCTCCGTGACCCGCTTCGCCGAGACCCACCCGGCCGACGACGCCGAGGTCGTCGCCCAGCTGACCGAGGTCATCGCGCGCATCCACGGCAACGTGGGCCAGGTCGCCTGACCACCCCGTGCGAAGGGGGGCCGGAGCCGTGCGGCGTGCGGGCTCCGCCCCCCCTTCGCAGGTACGGCTCAGTCCAGCCCGGCCAGCCGTTGCACCGCCGGGGCGACGAAGCTCTCGATCCACCCGGACGTCTCGCCCAGGCGCGGGCCGACGATCACGGTGTCGACACCGAGCTTCGTGTACCCCTCGATGTCCCGCAGGAAGGCGTCGAGTTCGCCGTCCGTCGCCGAGTCGCCGGTGTAGGCGATGGTCTTGCGGATCGTGTCGTAGTCACGGCCGACGGTGTCGCAGTGCCCGCGCAGGACGTCGAGCTTGTGCCGCAGCTCCTCGGGCGACGAGGGGATCAGGTTGCAGGCGTCCGCGTACTGCGCGACCAGCCGCAGGGTCTTCTTCTCGCCCCCGCCGCCGATCATGATCTCCGGGTGCGGGGCGCTCACCGGCCGCGGTACGCACAGCGTCTCGGCGAGCTGGTAGTGCCGCCCCTCGAAGGGGCCGTTGTTCTCGGGGTCCCACATCTGCTTGCAGATCCGTAGGGTCTCCTCGAGCCGTTCGAACCGCTCGGCGAGCGGCGGGTAGGGCACGCCGAGGCCGTGGTGCTCGCGGTCGTACCAGGCCGCCCCGATGCCCAGCGTGGCCCGGCCGCCGGAGACCACGTCGAGTGTGGTGGCGATCTTGGCGAGCAGTCCCGGATGGCGGTACGTCACTCCGGTCACCAGGGCGCCGAGCTGCACGGTGGAGGTGCGGCCCGCGAGGTAGCCGAGGGTGGTGTAGGCCTCGAGCATGGGGTCCTCGGCGCCGCCGTTGAACTCCATCTGGAAGTAGTGGTCCATCACCGACAGCCAGCTCACGCCCGCCGCCTCGGCCGCGGCGCCCGCTGCGGCGAGTTCGGCGCCGAGCGCGGGCCCTCCCCCAGGGTGATCGAACCGGTTGATGTGCACGCCGACCCGCATGGCCGTCTCCGTTCCGCCCGGATCTCCATCGACGATGCGGACGCTAGATCTTCGAGCGCTCTCCAAGTCAACCCAGGCCCGTTCTCCGGCCGGCCGTACGGCAGTCGACGCGTCAGCCGTTGGTGAGCACCATCCGGAAGCGGGCGCCGCCCGTCATCATCTTGCGGTACGCCGCGTCGGCCTCGTCCAGCGGCACCGTCTCGATCATCGGGCGGATGCCGTGCAGCGCGCTGAAGGCCATGGTGTCCTCCACGGCCTGGGAGGTGCCGGACGGATGGCCCCGGACGATCCGGCCGCTCATCAGCAGCTGGACCGGGCTGATTCCCAGGGGTTCCGGAACCGCGCCGATGGCCACCAGCTCGCCGCGGGGCGCCAGTCCGTCCACGACCGCCGTGATGGCCTGGGAGTTGCCCGCCGTGGCCACTACCGCCTTGGCTCCGCCGAGGGAACGCAGCGCGTCGGCGACCGGAGTGCCCGACGTGCTGTCGATGTAGTGGTGCGCGCCGAGCTGCTTGGCGAAGTCGGCCTTCTCGGGCCCCCGGGCGATCGCCACGGTCTCGAAGCCCATGGCGACCGCATACCGCACTCCGAGGTGACCGAGGCCACCGAGGCCGAGCACCCCGACCAGGTCACCGGGCCGGGCGGAACTGCGCCGCAGTCCGTCGAAGACCGTCACGCCGGCACAGGCCATGGGTCCCGCGTCCGCGGCCGTCAGCCCGTCGGGGATGCGGGCCAGCGCGTCGGCCGGCGCGATCACCTTCTCGGCGAAGCCGCCGTCGTAGGCCCAGCCGGGGACCTTCAGGTTCTCGCACACGATGAAGTCGCCCTGGCGGCACGGCTTGCAGTGGCCGCAGCTGCCGCCGAACCAGCCGACCGCGACACGGTCGCCGACCCGAAAGCCCCGCTCCTCGACGCCCTCGCCCATCTCCTCGATGCGCCCGGCGATCTCGTGCCCGGGTACCACGGGGAACTCGATGCCCGGCACCCCGGCGTTCACGAAGAGGGCGTCGCTGTGGCAGACCCCGCAGGCCTCCACGGCGATCCGTACATGCCCGGGGCCCGGTCGGGGCACCTCGCGCTCCGCGATCTCGAACGGTCCGCCGGACGTGGTCACCTGCGCGACTCGATAGCTACTCATGGTCTCTCCGGCTAAGCGATACGGAACGACGGACAGCCCCAGAGACCAGCAGACCAGCTCCCGGCGGATCGCGCGCGCCGAGCGGAGGCCTCCGGGAGCCGCGGCGGCTTGACTTCGAGTCCGCTCCACGGCCTAGCGTCACGCGTATGAGTACGTCGTCGACGCTGCCGGAGCGTGATCCGGTGCGGGTGCTGGTGACCGGCGGGACGAGCGGGCTGGGGCTGGCCATGGCCACCGCCCTGGCCGAGGCGGGTGCGAGCGTCGCGCTGACCGGGCGCAGCGCTGCCCGCGCGGAGGCGGTGGCGGCCGGACTGCCGGGAGCGCTGGGCCTCGAGCTGGACGTGCGGGACGAGGCGTCGGTGGCGCGGGCCGTGGAGCGGGCCTGGTCGCGGCTCGGCGGCATCGACATGCTGGTCAACAATGCCGGGATCGGCATGCGCACCGTCAACCCGCGGTTCATGACCGATCCTCGGGGCTTCTGGGAGGTGCCGCCCGACGGGTTCCGGGCGGTGATCGACACCAACCTGACCGGCTACTTCCTGGTGGCCCGCGAGGTCACTCCCCGAATGCTGGCCGCGGGCGGCGGCCGGGTCGTCAACATCTCGGTGAACGACACGACAATGCGCAGAGCGGGCTTCGTCCCGTACGGCCCCTCGCGCGCCGGAACCGAGTCGCTGTCCCGGATCATGGCGGCCGACCTGCACGGCACCGGCGTCACGGTCAATCTGCTGTTGCCGGGTGGCGCGACCGTCACGGGCATGCTGCCCCTCGACGCCGCGCCCGAGGGCGTCGCGTTCCTCGAGCCGTCGGTCATGGGCCCGCCCATCGTGTGGCTGGCGTCGGACGCCGCCGCCGGAGTGCACGACGAGCGCATCGTCGCCGCCGAGTTCGACACCTGGCTGCGCGAGCGCGAGAAGAACGGCCGGTGAGGGTCGGGCCGGGGACTGCCGGGTCCGTGGACGGGTCGCGCGAGTGGCACGAGCACGGCCCCTGAACGCCGCGCCGGAAACCACCGAGTCCGAAGACCCGTAGCCCGAGCAGGACGAGGACGGCCCGTGAGAACCGGGCCCGGGACTAGACCGCCGGGGCCGGTGACGGTGCCGGGAGTGGGACCTGATGGCTCCGCAGTCCCCGGACAAGGACCGTTGGGCCACCTGGTTCTATTACAGCCAGGGCTCGGAGTCCTTCAAGGGCGACCTGTACTTCTACTCCGTCGACCACGACCTGCGCGACCGGCTCGGCGACATCGACGGCGAACGCTGTCCGGTCGTCATGCTGACCGGCGACTACGACTACCTGACCACCCCCGAGGACGGTGAACGCACCGCCAAGCAGATCCGCGGCGCCGAGTTCATCGAGATGAAGGACATCGGTCACTTCCCGATGAGCGAGAACTACCCGCGCTTCGCCCCGTACCTCAAGCGCGCCCTCCAGCGCATCGAGGAACGCACCGGCACGCACTGACACCGACCGACTCCGCCCGGTCCGACCGTCCACCCGCCCGGACCGGGCGGCGCTCATGTCAGGGCCGCCCGGGCGCGGGCCGCCGCCCCCAGGGCCACCGCGTCCCCGCCCAGCCGGGACGGCAGCGCGTGCAGCGGCCGGCCGCTCACGGGCGGCTCCGCGGCGAGGGTCTTGAACAGGGCGGGTTCGAGCAGTGACCACGATCCGCCGACACCGCCGCCGATCACGAAGGTGGTGACGTCGAGCAGGCCCGCCGTCAGCAGCAGCGCCCGGGCGACGGCGGCACCGGCGGCCTCGTACACCGCGAGCGCGTCCGGGTCGCCCCGCCCTGCCGCCCCGGCGATCTCACGTGCGGTGTCCAGGCGCCCGGTGCGCTCGGCGTAGCGGGCGGCGAGGGAGCGGCCCGACGCCAGGGTCTCCAGATGGCCGCGCCCGCCGCAGGTGCAGGGCAGGTCGCCGAAGCCGGGCACGTGGCCGATCTCGCCGGCCGCGCCGTGCGGTCCGTCGTACAGGGCACCGTCCAGCCACAGCGCGCCGCCGACCCCGGTGCCCAGCGTCATGCCGAGCACATGGGTCGCGCCCGCGACGGCGCCCCGCGCCACCTCGCCGCGCAGGAACGCGTTGACGTCGTTGTCGAGGAACGCCGGGACGCCCAGGGCCTGTTCGACGGTCTCGGTGACCGGGAAACCCGCCCAGCCGTGGAAGGAGTCGCTGGCCACGAGCACCCGCCCGGCCCGCGGGTCCACCACACCGGCCGCGCCGATCCCGACGCCGAGCAGCCGTGCGGGCGTACGGTCCAGCAGCCGCCGTAGCGCCCCGAGCGCGGCGGCGACCATCACCCGCCCGCCCTCGGCGGCCGGGGTCGGCAGCTCCGTGCGGTCGAGGACGTCCAGGTCGGGTGAGCACAGGACCGCCTGGGTGGTCGTGCCGCCGATGTCGATCCCGGCGACCGTCCCGGGTGCCCCCGTCACGCGGTGGCCCCCTGTCCGCCGGTGGTCAGGGACGTCCGGCGCTCGGCGCGGCGGCTTCTCTGCAGCACCGGATCCGGTACGGGCACGGCGGCGATGAGCCGGCGCGTGTACTCCGTGTCCGGATGCAGCAGGGTGGTCGCGGTCGGCCCCTGTTCCTCGACCCGGCCGGACCGCAGCACCACCACCCGCTGGGCGAACCGCTGGACGACGGCCAGGTCGTGTGAGACGAACAGGCATGCGAAGCCGAGTTCCCGCTGCAACTCCTCGATCACCTCGAGGACTGTCCGCTGCACGCTCACGTCGAGCGCGCTGGTCGGTTCGTCCGCCACGAGCAGCCGTGGCTCGAGGACCAGGGCGCGCGCCAGACTGACCCGCTGCCGCTGCCCGCCGGACAGCTCGCGCGGCCCTCGGCTCGCCAACTCCCTGGGCAGCCGGACGAGTTCCAGCACCTCGCCGACCCTCGCGCGCCGCTGCGCCGCCGGCATGTCCCTCCGGTGCACCCGCAGCGGTTCGGCCACACACTCGGCCACGCTCATCCGCGCGTCCAGCGAGGCCACCGGGTCCTGGAGGACGACGCCGAGACCGGCGAGCAGCCTGCGCCGCGCCCGGCCGCGCGCCCGCCGCAGGTCGGTGCCGAACAGGGACACCGTGCCGTCGGAGGGGGCGATGAGGCCCAGCGCGACCCTGGCGGCCGTCGACTTGCCGGACCCGGACTCGCCGACCAGGCCGACGGTCTCGCCGGGCCGGACGGTCAGGGACACCTCGTGCAGGGCGCGTACCCGGCCGAAGGACACGGAGACGTCCTGGAGCCGGACGACCGGCTCCCGGGGAGCGGGCTCCGGCACGGCATCGCTCTCCTCTGGACCGCTCACCGCCAGTCGCGGTACCGCGTCCAGCAGCAGCTTGGTGTATTCGTGCGCCGGCCGCAGCAGTACGTCGTCCACCGTGCCGGTCTCCACGATCTCGCCGCGCAGCATGACGGCCACCCGGTCGGCGAAGTCCGCCACGACGCCCATGTTGTGGGTGACGAGCAGTACCCTGGTGCCGGAGCGGGCCGCCAACTGCCGTAGCAGATCGAGGATCTCGGCCTGCACGGTCACGTCGAGGGCCGTGGTCGGCTCGTCCGCGACCAGCAGGCTCGGGGAGTTCGCGATGGCCATGGCGATGACGACCCGCTGCCGCTGCCCTCCGGACAGCTGGAAGGGGAACGCGGACGCCCGCCGCTCCGGCTCGGAGATGCCCACCCGGCGCAGCAGGTCGACCGCTTCCGCCGCTGCTTCCTTCGCGGAGACGGAGCGGTGGTTGCGTATGACCTCGGCGATCTGTCTGCCGACTCTGGTCAGCGGGTCCAGCGCGGTCGCCGGTTCCTGGAACACCATCGAGGCCGTACGGCCGCGCAGGTGCGCCAGCACCGTTTCGCTCGCGCCGACGACCTCCGTGCCGTCGAGCGAGGCCCGGCCGGACACACGGGAGTTGCCCGGCAGCAGCCCCATGGCGGCGAGCGCCACCGTCGACTTGCCGGAGCCCGACTCGCCGACCAGTGCGAGGGTCTCGCCGGGCCGGACGCGCAGGGACACGTCGCGGACGGCGGGCACGTCGCCCGTGTCGGTCGCGAAGGTGACCGAGAGGCCCTCCAGTTCGAGGATGTTCATCCGCGTCCCCTGACGTCGAAGGCGTCGCGCAGCCCGTCGCCGATCGCGTTGAACGCGCACACGACGAGGATGATCGCGAGGCCCGGCGGAACGATGAGCCACCAGCGCCCGGAGTAAGCGACCGTCAGTCCCGCCGAGAGCATGCCGCCCCAGTCGGTCGACGGCGGCTGGACGCCGAGGCCGAGATACGAGACGTAGGCGACGAGCAGGATCGCGTCGGCGACCTGGAACGTCGCCGCGACCACGATCGTCGACACCGAGTTGGGCAGGATGTGCCGCAGGATCGCCCGGCCGTGGGTGCCGCCGATGGCGCGCAGGGTGAGGACGTAGTCCCGGTTCTTCAGCGTGAGGGTCTCCGCGCGCACGAGCCGGGAGGGCACCAGCCACGACACCAGGCCGAGGATGACGATCAGCCCGCCGGTGCCCGGCGAGGTGATCGCGGAGACGACCAGCAGGATGAACAGGGCCGGGATCGCGATGCCCGCGTCGACCACCCGCATCATCACCGCGTCCACCCATCCACCGGCGTACCCCGCGACCGCGCCCCACAGCGTGCCGATGACGGTCGCGAGGATTCCGGCCGCGAGCCCCACGAGCAGCGAGACCTTCCCGCCGTACATGAGCCTCCCGAGTTCGTCGTGGCCGACGGCGTCGGTGCCCAGCCAATGGGCGCCGCTCGGGGCGAGGTTGACCTGGGTGAGGTCGGTGTGGGTCTGGTCCGTGGAGTGGAGGAGCGGGCCGACGAAGCAGAACAGCAGGAAGAGGACGACCACGGCGAGTCCGGCGACCGCCAGACGGTTGCGGGCGAAGCGGCGCACCGACAGACGGTGGCCGGCGACCGGTTCGAGGGTGGGTGCCTGTGCGACGGCTGTCATGACCGGCCCGCCTTCACTCGGGGATCCACGATCCGCTGCACGATGTCGGCGAGCAGTGTGCCGACAACGGTCGCGACGGAGATGACGAGGACACAGCCGAGCAGCACCGGATAGTCGGAGGACTGCGCGGCGCTCCAGAACAGCAGCCCCATCCCCGGGTAGTTGAAGAGCTGCTCGACGACGAGCGCGCCACCGAACAGCACCGGCACGTAGTAGCCGAGCATGGCGACGACCGGGGTCAGGGAGTTGCGGAAGACGTGCCGCCACAGGATCGCGCGGGGCCGGGAGCCACCGGCGCGGGCGGTGCGGACGTAGTCCTCGTCCAGGTTCTCCAGGGTGGCGGCCCGCATGTACCGGCTGAACACGGCGATCATGGAGGCGGCCCCGGTGACGACGGGCAGCACCAGGGCGACCGGGTCGGCGAACACCTGGGCCAGGGTGTCCCCTTGGGGTGCCTGGGAGGGGAACCAGCGCAGGGTCTGGGTGAAGACGAGGACCAGTACGAGACCGAGGAAGTACACGGGCGTCGCGTACGCGACGAAGCTCAGCGTGGTGATGACGTAGTCCACCGGCTTGTTGCGCCGCACCGCCTGCCACATGCCGAGCGGTACGGCCAGCAGAAGGCCGACCAGGGCGTGTACGCGGCGGTCGCGGAGGTGGAGTCGCTGCCCGGAGTCACGGATGCCGCGATCTGGGTCGGGTACGCCTGGGCCGACGAGCCGCGCAACCGGGCCGCGGTGGTCGTGACCGGTCCGGACGCCGAAGCGGTCGCCGGGGGTGCGCAACGGCTCGCGCGCGGATTCTGGGACGCACGGCACGACTTCGCGTTCGTCGCGCCGACGGGCACGCTCGACGAGTGTCTCGACGAGGCGCTGGCGTCCGAAGTCCGCCCGTACTTCATCAGCGACACCGGCGACAACCCGACCGCGGGCGGTGCCGGGGACGTCACCTGGGGTCTCGAACAGGTGCTGTCGCGGCCGGAGTTCAAGGATCCGTCCGGGCCTGTGGTGATCTACGCATCGGTGCCGGGGCCCGCCGCCGTCGACACGGCGGTGGCTGCGGGCGTCGGCGCGACGGTCACCGTCACCGCGGGGGCCGAGGTGGACGACCGGCATTCCGGACCGCTCACCATGACCGGCGTGGTCCACGCGGTCCGGCACGGCGACCGGGACGCGGTGACGGAGGTCGTGCTGCGGGTGGGAAGCGTGTATGTGATCGTGACGCGGCTGCGGAAGCCGTACCACTACGAACACGACTTCACCCGGCTGGAGTTGGCGCCCCGGAAGGCGGACGTCGTCCTCGTCAAGATCGGCTATCTGGAGCCCGAGCTGTACGCCATGGCCGCCGACTGGAAGATGGCCCTCACACCGGGCGGTGTCGACCAGGACCTGGCGCGGCTCGGCCACCACCGCATCCGCCGGCCGATGTTCCCCTTCGACCCGGGTATGCCCGGCCCCGATCTCACCGCGCGGCTGATCGCCCCCTCCGACCAGCCGCTCACCGGCGCCGACGAGTGAGAACCCGTGTCGTCAGGTGGCGATGTCCGGGTAGGGCATCGTCACGTGCGACAGCCTGCGCGCGTACTCGGTCTGGAAGCCCATCGGGGGGTGGTCCCGCTCGAACATCCCGATGAAGAGGGTGAGCGTCAGGAACGGGTGCGCGCCCAGCTCGAAGAGCTTGACGTAGTCGTGGGTGGCCAGGGCCTCCCGCTCGGTGTCGTCGAACGTCAGCCAGGTGGACGACTCGCCGGAAATGCAGTTCAGGATGCGGTTCGCGTACTGCTCCTCCCACATCGCCACCGTGCCGCGGGGATCCTCGCGATAGGCCTCGACCAGTTCCGGGTCCCGGTCGACGGTGAACAGGAACTTGTTCAGCAGGTACTTGCTCACGCCCGACCGCCCTTCGGGTACCAGGTGAAGTACGCCTCCATCGTGTGGAAGAGGTCGTACGTGTCGACGTAGTCGGCCTTCTGCCCGTTGCCGGCCACGCCCATCATCAGCATGAAGTCCATGAAGCCGTGGGTGGCGTTGCCGGGCAGGTGGAGGCTGTCCAGGGTTACCTCGGACAGACAGCCCTCGATGTCACCGGAGGCGATCCACTCGACGGCCTTGCGGTCGAACTCCGGGTCGGGACCGGTCGGCCCGAACTGCCGGGGTCCGCCCAGCTCCAGCGACAGATGCCCGGTGCCGATCACCGCGACCCGCTTGTCCTCGGGCCAGGACTCCACCAGCTCCCGGATCGCCTGGCCGAGTTGGATGAAGCGCTGGGGCCGGGGCAGCGGGGGCGCGAAGATGTTGGTGTAGATCGGCACGACCGGCAGGTCGTTCTGCGGGCGGAGCGTGATGATCGGGCACGTGATGGAGTGGTCGATCCGCAGCTCGTTGGAGAACGCCAGGTCGAAGCCCGCGTCCAGGCCGCCGCGCAGGATGTGTGCCGACAGGTCCTCCTGGCCCTTGAGCACCATGCGCGGGAGGCCGAACTCCCGTTCCTCGTTGTAGAAGTTGGCGTCGTAGACCGGCGCCTTGCCGACGAGGAACTGCGGCATGTTGTCCAGCCACAGCTGGTGGAAGTGGTCCGAGCCCACCATCACCAGCACGTCCGGACGTGCCTTCGTCAGCGTCTCGCGGAACGCCTCCACCTTGCGCACCCACTCGTCCGCGAACGGCGGGCGGTCCTCCCCGGTGGCCGTGCTGGCACGGTAGTAGAAGGGGTGATGGGTGGACGCGATCACCGCGACCAGTTCAGCCATGCGAACCTCCGTTGGTGGGCATGTGCGGCTCGGGCCCGAGCGGCTCGGGGGTGTAGGGATCAGGGGCGACGGAACGGTTGTTGAGGTCGACGGACAGGAACACGTCGCTCGCGACCGGGTTGCGCAGCTCTTCGGCGAGCTGTCCGATCAGGCCGGCGGTGCGGGCCAGCAGCGCGAAGCCGCGCAGGAGTTCCATCGGCAGGCCGAGGTCGGCGAGTGCGGCTCCGCAGACGCCCGCTCCGTTCAGGGGAAGGGTACGGCCGAGCACCTGCGGATGGACCCGGCCGATCGCGGCGAACAGGGCGAGGTGCGGTCCGAACTGCCCTTCTTCTTCAGCGATCTCGAGCAGCCGGGGGGTGCGTGGGTCGCCGTTCTTGTGGACGTGGTGGCCGAGGCCGGGAATGAACCGGCGGGCCTCGCGCTGGGCCTGTACGGTCCGCAGCGCCAGGGCGTCCCAGCCGGCGTCGTCCGTCGGCAGCGGTCCGTCGACGCCGGTCAGCACGTCGTGCAGGAACCGGCCGCAGTCCTCGGTCACACCGAGGAAGCGGGACCCGCCGCCGAGCAGTCCGGCGGCGAGCGCGCCCTGCACCGAGTCCGGCGCCGAGAGATAGGTCAGCCGGGTCACGATCGCGGTCGGCGTGAAGCCGTGGTCGGCGAGGGCGGCGAGTACGGCCTCGAACACCCGTGTCTCGCCCGCCGTGGGCCGCCGCTGGGTAGCCAGCCAGAAAGCCAGTTCACCGAAGCCGACCTGGCCCATGACATCCTTGGCCAGGTCGTGGCCGAGCAGCGTGATCGACTCCAGGGACGACGCGCCGAGGGCGGTGGGGTAGTCCGGGTCCTTGTCAGTCATCGCCGTCCTCCTGCGGGGCCTTGAGCCAGGCGCGGATCTCGGCGCCGTGCTCGTCGAGTTCGGGCGGGGGCAGCCGGTGGTCGGCCGGCGTCTCGGAGAAACGGATGGGGTGCCGGGTGGTGGGCACCGCGCGCCCGCCCTCGCCGACCTCCACGATCGGTTCGAGCCCGAAGCGCTCGGCCATCGCGAACCCGCCGTCGATGGTGTTGATCGGGCCGCACGGCACACCCGCCTCGACCAGCAGGTCGAACCACTCGACGGCACCGCGCTCGGCGAGCCGCTCGACAAGGATCGGGCGCAGTTCCGCACGCCGCTCGGTGCGGTCGGCGTTGCGCGCGAACCGCGGGTCGTCGGCGATCTCGGGGATACCGAGCACCTCGCAGAGTTTGCGGAACTGGCCGTCGTTGGCCGCGGTGACGATGAGGTCGTTGTCCGCGGTGGGCAGCGGCTCGTACGGGAAGACGCTGGGATGGGCGTTGCCCATCCGGTACGGCACCACGCCGCCGGCCGCGTAGGCGGAGCTGTGGTTGACCAGTCCGGTCAGCGCCGACGACAGCAGGTTGACCTCGACGTGCTGGCCGGCTCCGGTGGCGTCGCGGTGGCGCAGCGCGGCGAGGATGCCGATGACGGCGTGGTTGCCGGCCATCACGTCGAAGACCGAGATGCCGGCCCGGTACGGCGGCCCGTCCGGGTCACCGGTCAGGCTCATCAGCCCGGAGATCGCCTGCACCATCAGGTCGTAGCCGGGCACGTGCCGGCCCGCGCCGGCGCCGAAGCCGCTGATCGAGGCGTACACGACACCGGGGTTGGCCTCCCGCACGGACGCGAAGTCGAGTCCGTAGCGGCCGAGGCCGCCCGGCTTGAAGTTCTCGATCAGGACGTCCGCGCGGCGGGCGAGCTCGCGTGCCGCGGCGGCGTCCTCCGGTTCGCGCAGGTCGAGCGCGATCGAGCGCTTGCCCCGGTTGACGCCCAGGTAGTACGTGGACACGCCGTCGCGCACGGGGGGCATCCAGGTGCGGGTGTCGTCACCGCGCGGACCCTCGACCTTGATGACGTCGGCGCCCATGTCCGCCAGGAGCATGGTGGCGTAGGGACCCGCCAGGATCCGGGAGAAGTCGGCCACCAGCACGCCCGACAAGGGGCCGCTCCCGGCTGCCCGGTCCACTCCGGTTCCGTCTGTCATCAGGGACCGCCTCCTTGCTTCGTCCGCTGTACGGACGATCGTCCGCTGATCGATTCTGGCACGCTCACGGCATGCGTCAAGTGCCGAGCCGGCCGACAGCGGCGCGCAGGTCAGGTCCTGACCACGTGCGGGACGCTCTCCAGCCGGGCGAAGTCTGCGCTGATCTCACCCGCGGCCTGGAGCAGCAGCGGCAGATGACGGTCGAGAAGGTGCTCCACGGAGGTCTCGGCGGCGTGGGCGTTGACGTTCAGCGCGGCGATCACGCGCCCCGATCCGTTGCGCAGGGGCACTGCGACCGAGCGGATGCCGCGCGTGAGCTGCTCGTCGGTGAGCGCCCAGCCGCGCGCCCGGACCTCACGCAGCTCCGTGTCGCGCTCGGCGTCGCCCGGCTGCCAGAGCGGCACGAGACCGGACCGGCTCGGCTCGGCCAGGACGGTGCTCACCTCGGCCGGGTCGAGAGCCGCGAGGAGCACCTTGCCGAGGGACGTCTGCAGGGCCGGGAAGCGCGTGCCGATCTGCACGGCGAGGGAGACGATCTTCGGCACGGAGACACGCGCGACGTAGACGATGTCCGAGCCGTCGAGCTGGGCGACGGACACCGACTCGTCCGTCTGCGCCGACAGCCTCTCCATGTGGGGCCGGGCGACGTCCCACAGGCCCATGGACCGGACATAGGCGACGCCCAGGTCCAGGACGCGCGGGGTGAGCGCGAAACCCTGCCCGTCCGCCCGCACGTATCCAAGCTCCTGCAGGGTGAGCAGGATCCGCCGGGCCGTGGGCCGTGCCAGACCGGTAGCGGTCGCGACCTCGCTCAGCGACATGGCGGGCCGGTGCGGCGCGAAGGAGGTGATGACCTCCAGGCCACGGGCCAGCGCCTCGATGAAATCCGGTCCGGTGCCTTCGCGCGGCATGGCAGCTCCTCCTGGATGGCGCGGTGACGTTCAGCGGCGCCACCCTACTGCACTTGTCCGCCTGCCGGACGGATGTCCCTGAAGCGGGCCCGACGGGAGCACCACTTGCCTCTGTGAGGGTAATCCCAGGTCAAAGGTGATCGGAAGGGCGCGCTCAGAGTGTCGACGCCCCCCGAGCGAATGTGCCAACCTGACGCATCGACCGGCATACGGACGCCCAGCTGCAATAGTTGCCCGCCGGATCGCCAGATTCGGGCCGCGCACGTTCTTGACACCGGCCCCCGGACCCTCCGAGAGTGACAGCAATCGATATCCGACCGCATGGCGGACGCTCGTCCGGAATTCTGATGGGTGCCGCGGTGGTCGTACCCGCATGAAGGAGTCCTCTGATGAGCCAGTCGAGCGAGTTCCGGCCGGGGCAACCGCTGCTCCTGCGCGGTGGAACGGTGCTGCCGATGGACGAGACGCGCCAGGTGCTCACCGGCGCCGACGTGCTCGTCGTCGACGGCCGGATCGCCGCGGTCGGACACGACCTCGAGGTGCCGGAGGGCACCGCCGTCATCGACGCCACGGACGGCATCGTCATGCCGGGCATGATCGACACCCACCGCCACATGTGGCAGACGGCCATGCGCGGCTACGGCGCCGACTGGACCCTGACCCAGTACTTCGTCTGGTACTACCTGGAGTCCGGCAAGCTCTTCCGCCCCGAGGACGTGCACGCCGGCAATCTGCTGGCCGCCATCGAGGCGATCGACGCCGGTGTCACGACGGTGGTGGACTGGTCGCACGGGCTGCAGACCGTCGACCACGCGGACGCGGCGGTCGACGCCCTGCAGTCCGTGCCGGGCCGGTTCGTCCTCGCCTACGGCAACATCCAGCAGCCGCCCGCCGAATGGACCGGCACCCCCGAGTTCCGCGACTTCGTGAGCCGCCGGATCACGGGTGACGACATGCTCGGCTTCCAGCTCGCCTTCGACGTCACCGGCGACCCCGCCTTCCCGGAGAAGCCCGCGTTCGAGGTGGCCCGGGAACTCGGCGTGCCGGTCACCACGCACGCCGGTGTGTGGGGTGCCACCGGCGACGACGGCATCCGGCTCATGCACGACCACGGGTTCATGACCCCGGAGACGGTCTATGTGCACGCCGCGTCGCTGTCCGCGGACTCGTACCACCGCATCGCCGCGACCGGCGGCTCCGTCTCCGTCTCCACCGAGAGCGAGCAGAGCGCGGGCCAGGGCTACCCTCCCACCTGGGCGATCCGCGCCCACGGCATCCCCGTGTCGCTGTCGATGGACACCAGCGTCTGGTGGAGCGGCGACCTGTTCTCCGCGATGCGGACCACGCTCGGCGCCGACCGGTCCCGGGAACACCTGCAGGCCCAGGCGAACGGGGACACCGTCACCCACGCGAGTCTGCGCGCCGACCAGGTGGTCGCCTGGGCCACCCGCGGCGGTGCGAGCGCGCTCGGCCGAGACGACCTCGGCAGCCTGGAGCCCGGCAAGAAGGCCGACCTGGTGCTGATCAAGAACGAGCACTCGCCGGTGTCGTTCCCGCTGCTCAACCCCTATGGCCACGTGGCGTTCCAGGCCCAGCGCGGCGACGTGCACACCGTCGTCGTGGGCGGCCGCGTCGTCAAGCACGACCATCGTCTCGTCGGCGTCGACCTGGCCGCCGCGCGCCACGAGATCGAGCGCACGGTGGAGCACCTGCGCTCCTCGCTGGGCGAGGAGGGCTGGCTCAAGGGCATGAACCCTGACGTGCCGGAGACGAAGGTCCTCGACAACCCGTACACGTACACGGACTACCGCAGCGGCTCCACACACGGCGGCTGACAGCCCCGGCGCACGGCCGGCCGCGCCGTTCACCTGGGCGAAACCTCCACGCCCCGGCCCGTCCGGACGTCACCGTTCGGTAGACCACGTGCTCCCGGAGGTGTCCCGCAATGTCGCTCGACCGTGCCGCAGGGCTGACGGAGACCGCTCGCGCGCTGGCCGACGGGGAGGCGACCTCACGGGCCCTCGTCGAGCGGACCCTGCCCCGGATCGGCGCCCTGCTCCCGCTCAACGGGCCGGCCACCGACCGGGCCATGATCGCCGCCTGTCCCTACGCCTGGCCGTGGAACGTGCTCGGCCGGCCGGGTGTCAACGTGCCCGCCGGATTCGTCGACGGCGGGCTCCCGGTCGGCGCCCAGCTGCTCGGCCCGGCGAACAGCGAGGCGCTGCTGATCTCGCTCGCCGCCCAGTTGGAGGCTCGGCTGCGCCGGCACGAGCGGTGGCCGCCCGGGCACGCCGTCGCGGATTCCCCGGCCGCGTGAGCGCGATCCGCCCGTACCCTGTGGCCATGGACGATGCGTCGATGGTGGGGCTGATGGGGCGGGTCACCGGCACGATCGGGCCCGGGCTCGTCGGCGAGGTGATCGTCCGGGTGCGCGGGGGCGCCGAGCACTTCCTCGCGTACGCCGCCGACGGGACGGGCCGGATCGCGCCGGGCACGGTGGTGATGGTGGTGGAGTACCTGCCGCCCAGAACGGTCTACGTCACGGCCGCGTACGACAGTTGAGCGTGCTCCGCCCCAGGTGAGGGCGGCTCACGTCAAGATTGCAACAAGGATCCGTCAGCGTCTTCACCGCAAGCTTGCGCGGGAGCACACTCCCTTCGTTCGGTGCCGAAAGGGCACCATGCAAAGGGGGCGTATGCCGATGGTCATCGGCGTCGTTGCGGGAGCGGTGGTCGTCGCCGCTGCCGTGTTGATCGGTCTGTTCAAGCTCATGTGGCGGGTCGCGGAGCCGAACGAGGCGCTCATCATCTCCGGTTCGAAGCACCGGATGGAGGGTCTCGAGGAGGGCATGGGATTCCGTATCGTCACCGGGCGCGGCACCCTGGTGCTGCCCGGTGTGCAGGCGGTGCGCAAGCTCTCCCTCGACCTGAACGAGACCGAGTTGTCGGTGGACTGCGTGACCCACCAGGGCATCCCGCTGAAGGTCCGGGGTGTGGTCATCTTCAAGGTGGGCGACGACTTCGTGTCGATCGCCAACGCGGGCCGCCGGTTCCTGGACCAGCAGCGGATGATGTCGGAGCGCGTGCATAACGTGTTCGCGGGTCATCTGCGGTCCATCGTGGGCGGGTTGACGGTCGAGGACATGATCCGCGACCGCGACAAGCTCACCGGGCAGACCCGCGCCGCCTGCGGTACGGAGATGGAGAAGCTCGGCCTGATCGTCGACTCGCTGCAGATCCACGAGATCGAGGACCCGACCGGGTACATCCAGAACCTGGCGGCGCCGCACGCGGCCGCCGTCCAGCGGGACGCGCGGATCGCGCAGGCGGAGGCGAACCGGCTCGCCACGGAGGCCGAGCAGCAGGCCTTCGCGCGGATGGCCGAGGCCACCAGGGACAGCGAGATCCTCCAGGCCGGCTACCAGGCCGAGCGGGACAAGGCCGGGGCCAAGGCCCGTCAGGCCGGTCCGCTCGCCGATGCGGCCGCCCGGCAGGAGGTCGTCGTCCAGGAGACCCGGGTCGCCGAGCTGGAGGCCCACCGCCGCGAGCAGCAGCTCCAGGCCGATGTGCGCAAGCCGGCCGATGCCACGGCGTACGAGAAGCGGACGCTGGCCGAGGCCGAGCGTGACGCGCGCATCTCCGCGGCGCAGGCCAAGGCCAAGGAGACGGAGCTGGCGGCGGCGGCCGAGGCGACGCGGGTCAAGACGGCCGCGGGTGCCGAGGCCGAGGCGACGAAGACCCAGGGTGCGGCCACGGCGGCCGCGACCCGGGCCACGGGTGAGGCGGAGGCGGCGGCCGCCCAGGCGAAGGGCCTGGCGGAGGCCGAGGCGGCGAGGGCCAAGGGTCTCGCGGAGGCCGAGGCCATCAAGGCGCGGGCCGCGGCCCTCGCCGAGAACCAGGAGGCCGTGGTCGCCCAGCAACTCGCCGAGAACTGGCCGGAGATCGTGAAGGCCGGTGCGTCCGCGTTCGGCAACGTGGACAACATGGTGCTGCTCAACGGCGCGGACGGCATGGCCGACATGTTCGCCAAGGCGCTCACCATGGGCGGCACCGGTCTTGGCCTGGCCCGGCAGCTACTCGCCTCGATGAATCAGAACGGTCAGAACCCGAACGGGGCTTCACCGTCCCTGAACGGGTTCACGACCCCCACGGCCCAGAAGGTGCCCGTGGAGAAGGACGGGGACTGATCACCTGACAGGACGGCACCGGGACCTCCGGCTTCGGGGGTCCCGGTGCCGTCCGGTGCGCAGGGGGCCATGATGGTCGGCATGCGCATCCGCATCGACGGCGTCGACCTGCCCGGCCTCAGCTGTGGGCCCGCGCCGGACGGTGCGGCGTACGAGAACATCCATGTGGCCGTGCAGCGGCGCGGCCGTCCGGCCGAACTCCTCGATCCGCAGCCCGGCGACGCCCCGTCCGCGACCTGGACACTGGAGTGCTCCTCGGCGGGTGGTGATGTGACGGGCCCGTACGTCCAGGGCCGGCCGGGCGAGCGCTTCGTCTATCTGTCGTGGGGCACGGTCGACGCGTCGGGCGCGTTCACGATGTTCCGGCGGGCCAAGCTGATGCTCGGTGCCGTCCCGGCCGACGTGCTCGACGCGGCCGTACGCACCGGACTGCTGGTCGGCCGCCTCGGGCTGACGGACGCCCGCGGGCATCCGCTGTGCGCGCGGGTGGTGCCACCGGCGATCGCCTGGAGCGCACAGGGCAGTTGACGTCTCAGTGCCCGCTGTCCGCGCCCGGACGGCGAGGCTCTAGGGTGCCTCACGTGACTGCCTTTACCGATGAAGACGTCCCCGGTCGCTTCGGCCCGACGGCCACCACCGAGACCGACCCGCGCGACGTGGGCCGGGTGCGGACCGAGTACTCCCCCGCGCACGACGGCGACCCGGACCCCGGCGAGATCGTGTGGACCTGGGTGCCGTTCGAGGAGAACGACGGCCGTGGCAAGGACCGGCCGGTGCTCGTCGTGGCCCGGGAGGCCGCGGGGACCTTCCTCGCCGTACGACTGTCCAGCAAGCGGCACGACGGCGACCGGGAGTGGGTGGCGATCGGCAGCGGGCCGTGGGACCGCTCGGGACGCGACTCGTGGGTGGACGTGGACCGCGTGCTGCGGCTGCACGAGGAAGGCATGCGCCGCGAGGCGTGCGCGCTGGACCGGATGCGGTTCAACCTGGTCGTGCACCGGCTGCGGGAACGGTACGGCTGGCGCTGAGGCGCCGGGAACGCCCGGACGAACGCCATAGCCGGCGGATGGGACGCCAGAGCGCCGTGCGATCGCTACGGCCGGCGCTGTGCCGCCGTGAACGCCTCTGCGAACGCCTCCCTGACCACCGCTCCCGGCGTACGGTCCAACACCCCGAACACCACGTGCTCGAAGGACCGCGCGAACCGTCCGCCGGGGCCGAGCAGGCCCAGGAAGGCGCCCGCCACCTGCGCCGGGTCGTTGCGGAACACCCCGCAGCCCCAGGCGCCGAGCACCAGGCGCCGGTAGCCGTGCGCCGCCGCGGTCTCCAGGACGCGCTCCGCCCGTACGGCGAGGGCGCCGGGCAGCTGGGCGGCGCGCTCCGGGGCCGTCCGCAGTACCACTCCCGCGTTCGGAGCCGCCGACGTGAGGAATCCGGCCGTATACGGCTCGTGGAGGAGGCGGCCCTTGTCGTCGCGGAAGACGGGCACGGCCGGTGAGTGGATGACCCGGTCGGTGTAGAACGGGTCGCGGTGGGCCCGGTGGTGGTCGTAGAACTGCGGGGACCGCAGCAGACAGGTGTACAGCGCGGAGCCCCGGCACAGGGCCTCTTCCTGGGCCTGTGCGCCGTTCAGGAAGCCGCCGCCCGGGTTGCGGGCCGAGGCGAAGTTCAGTACGGCCACCGGTCCCGCGCCGGCCAGGCGGCGGGCGGCCTCGAGGCTGCTCTCGCCCGTGACCTCGACGAACAGGTCCGAGGGCGGTATCGCGGGCACGTCCACCGGCCCCGGGCCGTGCATGCGCGTGCCGGCGCGCGCGGCCTCGATCGCCGCCGCCAGGAACACCTCGCGTCCGTCGGCGGCACGGTAGGCCCCCGCAGCCACGATCCTCCCCCGTAGCCCTTCGGGCACGGGGGGACCCCCATTCGCTCCGGCTACGCTCCGCTCGTCTCCTGGGCGATCCCCCGCAGGCGCGCGCTCACGGCGCCTCCCCCGTGGGCGCCCTGACCGCGCGCCGCGCGCTCTCCCCCGTCGTGCTCATGGAGGAATCCTGAGCGATGCTGGGGAGTCGTCGCAATGGAGTTTCCCGGCCCGCCGGAACGTCCCGGAAACCAGCACGGAAACGGAGATTACCGATCCGGAACGCGCCGTTGCGTACCCTTGTGCGAATCGGCCCGAGGGTTTTGGGTGGGACGAGCCACCTGCCCGGAACGACACGAACCGGGCCGCTGGCTTGGTGGAATCTCAGGAGGATCCCTACATGTCCGATTCCTCGAGTACTGGTGCGAGTGACTGTACGGACCCCCGTACGGTGCTCGCGGAAGCAGAGATCGAGGCGCTGGTCCACGGCATCTGCTTCAAGACCGGACCGCCCAGCAGCCTCGGTGTCGAGGTGGAATGGCTGGTCCACGAGCTGCGGCAGCCGCAGCTCCCCGTGACAACCGAACGACTCGAAGCGGCTTACGCCGCACTGCGTACCGTGCCCCTGAAGTCGGCGCTCACCGTCGAACCCGGCGGTCAGCTGGAGCTGAGCTCGCCGCCCGCCGGCTCCCTGATGGAGTGCATCGGTACCGTCTCCGCCGATCTGGACGCCGTCCGCGCCGTCCTGGCCGCCGACGGCCTGGGCCTCGTCGGCGTCGGCCATGATCCCTGGCACGCACCGCGCCGTTTCCTGCGCGAACCGCGCTACGACGCCCTGGAGACCAGCCTGGACCGCACCGGCAGGGCCGGCCGCCACATGATGTGCGCCTCGGCCTCCGTCCAGGTGTGCCTGGACGCCGGGCACGAGGAGCCGGGGCCGCTGGGCCACGGCCGCCGCTGGTGGCTGGCGCACCAGCTGGGCCCGGTCCTGGTGGCGGCGTTCGCCAACTCCCCGCTGGTGGGGCTGCGGCCGACGGGCTGGAAATCCACCCGGCAGCTGGCGTGGATGGAGATAGGCCCGGCCCGGGCGGGCGCTCCCCCGCTGGACGGCGACCCGCGCGCGGCGTGGGCCCGGCACGTCATGGACTCCCCGGTGATGTGCATTCGGCGCGAGAGCGGCCCGTGGGACGTGCCCGACGGGCTGACCTTCCGCGAGTGGACCCGGTCCGGAGCGCCGCGGCCACCCACCCGGGAGGATCTCGACTACCACCTGACGACGCTGTTCCCGCCGGTCAGACCGCGCGGTCATCTCGAACTGCGCATGATCGACGCGCAGCCCGGCGAGGACGGCTGGATCGTGCCGCTCGCCGTGACGGCCGCGCTGTTCGACGACCCGCAGGCCGCGGAGACCGCCTACCGGGCGGTGAAACCGCTGGCCGAGCGCTCGCTCTCGCTGCCCGCGCCGCAGAACCCGCTGTGGGCCGACGCAGCCCGCGTCGGCCTGGCCGACGAGGAACTGCGGGAGGCGGCCGTCCTGTGTTTCCGGGCGGCTCTGGAGGCCCTGCCGCGGATCGGCGCCACCACCGAGGTCAGGGACGCCGTCGCGGCGTATCTGGACCGCTACGTCACCCAAGGCCGTTGCCCCGCCGACGACCTGCTCGACCAACTGCGCGGCCCGGTCGGCCCCCAGCCCCTGATTCACCCGGCCGGGGGAACCACCGGCGCCCACGGGAAGGACATCCGCACATGACCGCCCCCGAGATCGACGTCGAGGCCGTCCGCGAGCGCGCCCTGGCCTCGCTCACCACGGCACGCGACCGCACCACGCTGCTGACCTCCTGTGTCGAGGAGCCCGACCTCACCGCACAGCACTCGCCCCTGATGTCCCCGCTGGTGTGGGACCTCGCCCACATCGGCAACCAGGAGGAGCTGTGGCTCCTCAGGACGGTCGGCGGGCGCGAGGCGATGCGCCCCGAGATCGACAACCTCTACGACGCCTTCGAGCACCCGCGCGCCGAACGGCCGCGGCTGCCGCTGCTGCCGCCGGAGGAGGCCCGCAGGTACGCGGCGGAGGTACGCGGACGCGCCCTGGACCTGCTGGAGAGTTCGGCGTTCCACGGCACGCGGCTCACGGAGGCGGGCTTCGCGTTCGGGATGATCGCGCAGCACGAACAGCAGCACGACGAGACCATGCTGATCACCCATCAGCTCCGCAAGGGCCCGCAGGCCCTGACCGCCCCGGCCCCGGACCCGGTGCCGCCTTTCACCGGCCCGGCCGAAGTCCTGGTCCCCGGCGGCCCGTTCACCATGGGCACCTCCACCGAGCCATGGGCGCTGGACAACGAACGCCCGGCGCACCGGCGGGAGGTGGCCGCCTTCCACATCGACACCACGCCGGTGACGAACGCCGCGTACCAGGCGTTCATCGAGGACGGTGGCTACGACGACCGGCGCTGGTGGACGCCCGAGGGCTGGGCGCACATCCGGCAGCACTCCATCACCGCGCCGCTGTTCTGGCGCCGGGAGGGCGGGCAGTGGCTGCGGCGGCGCTTCGGCGTCACCGAGGTCGTACCGCCCGACGAGCCGGTGCTGCACGTGTGCTGGTACGAGGCGGACGCCTACGCCCGCTGGGCCGGGCGGCGGCTGCCCACCGAGGCGGAGTGGGAGAAGGCCGCCCGGCACGACCCGGTGCACAACCGCTCGACGCGCTACCCGTGGGGCGACGCCGATCCGGCGCCCGAGCACGCCAACCTGGGCCAGCGGCATCTGCGCCCGGCGCCGGCCGGCAGCTACCCGGCCGGTGAATCGCCGCTGGGCGTACGGCAGTTGATCGGCGACGTGTGGGAGTGGACGGCCAGCGACTTCCTGCCCTACCCGGGGTTCACCGCGTTCCCGTACAAGGAGTACTCGGAGGTGTTCTTCGGGTCCGAGTACAAGGTCCTGCGCGGCGGTTCGTTCGCCGTGGACCCGGTGGCCTGCCGGGGCACGTTCCGCAACTGGGACTACCCGATACGGCGGCAGATCTTCTCCGGGTTCCGCACCGCCCGCTCGGCGGACGTCTGATGTGCCGGCATCTGGCGTATCTCGGCCCCGATGAACCGCTCGGCCGGCTGCTGGTCGATCCCCCGCACGGCCTGTACCGCCAGTCGTGGGCACCGCGACGGCAGCGGCACGGGACGGTCAACGCCGACGGTTTCGGTGTGGGCTGGTACGCGGCGGGCGATCCGGCGCCGGCCCGCTACCGGCGGACCGGGCCGATCTGGGCGGACCCCTCCTTCGCCGACCTGGCGAGGGTCGTCCGCACCGGCGCGCTGCTCGCGGCCGTGCGCGACGCGACCCTGCCGGGCGCGGACGGGGAGGCCGCGGCAGCGCCGTTCGCCGCGGGCCGGTGGCTGTTCAGCCACAACGGCGCGGTGGCGGGCTGGCCGCAGTCGGCGGCGCCGCTGGTGCCGGGCCTGCCCCCCGTCGACCTCCTGTCGATGGAGGCCCGCACGGACTCGGCGTTCGTCTGGGCGCTGGTCCTGCACCGGCTGCGCGCGGACGACGACGCCGGCCGGGCGCTGGCCGAGACGGTCCGCGAGGTCGCGGAGGCGGCGCCCGCCTCCCGGCTCAACCTGCTGCTCACCGACGGCGAGACCATCGCCGCCACCACCTGGGGCGACACCCTCTGGTACCTGGCGGAGCCCGGCCGCGGCACGGTCGTGGCCTCCGAGCCGTACGACGACGATCCGCGCTGGCAGGAGGTCCCCGACCGGACCCTGCTGGCGGCGGACCGCACCGGCGTCCGGCTCACCGCGCTGAAGGACCAGGCACCCGCACCGAAGGAGCCTTGTACGTGAGTCCCCTGCACGTCACCCGCACCCTCCCCGAGGACGCCACGGAGGCCGCGCTGCGCGCGGACGTCCGCGACGGACTCACCGCAACGCCGAAGACGCTGCCGCCGAAGTGGTTCTACGACGCCCGGGGCAGCGACCTGTTCGAGCAGATCACGGAACTGCCCGAGTACTACCCGACGCGGGCCGAGCGCGAGATCCTCGCCGGCCGGGCCGGCGAGATCGCCGCGGCGAGCGGCGCCCGCACGCTGGTCGAGCTGGGCTCGGGCTCGTCGGAGAAGACGCGCTACCTGCTGGACGCGCTCACGGATCTGGACACGTACGTCCCGGTCGACGTGAGCGAGAGTGCCCTCACCCAGGCCGGGCAGGCGCTCATCGACGAGCGGCCGGGGCTGTCCGTACATGCCCTGATCGCCGACTTCACGGCCCGGCTGACACTGCCGGCGACGCCCGGACCCCGGCTGCTGGCGTTCCTGGGCGGCACGATCGGCAACCTGCTGCCCGCGGAACGGGCCGTGTTCCTGTCCTCGGTGCGCGCCCTGCTGACACCGGGCGACAGCCTGCTGCTCGGCACGGACCTGGTCAAGGACGAGACGGTCCTGGTCCGGGCGTACGACGACGCGGCCGGGGTGACGGCCGAGTTCAACAAGAACGTGCTGACCGTCGTCAACCGTGAACTGGGCGCCGACTTCGATCCCGGCGCCTTCGACCATGTGGCGCTGTGGGACGCGGAGAACGAGTGGATCGAGATGCGGTTGCGCTCGCGCGCGGCGCAGACCGTGAAGGTGCCGGCGCTCGACCTGGCGGTCCACTTCACGGCGGGTGAGGACCTGCGGACGGAGGTGTCGGCGAAGTTCAGGAAGCAAGGGGTCGGCACTGAACTTGCCGCCGCTGGGCTGGAGTTGACGCACTGGTGGACCGACCGGGAGGGGCGCTTCGCACTGTCGCTGAGTTCGGTCCGGTGAGGCCGGCGGGGTGAGGACGGTCCGGTGGGGGCTGCTCATCGAGTCCCACGGCCCGGTCCTCACCCCGCGTCGGCGTCCCTTGGTCACCGTCGGCTCACGTCACGTTCGGATCGAGCGCTTCCGTGATCCGACGTGACGCGCGCCGTGCCTCGGTCGTCGGGTCCGCTCCGCCCAGCACCTTCGACATGTACTCCTTGATCGGGTTGTCCGCCTCGACCGCCGTCCACTGGGGGGTGCTCGGGGTCGCCCGGCCGTGGGCCGCGCCGACCGCCATCGCCGCGGCGCCCTCCTCGCCGGAGACCGCGCTCGCCAGCGTCGTCTTGTGGGGGACGTAACTCATGGTGCGCGCAAGTTCCGTGTCCCACTTGGCCCCCGTGAGCGCCGCGACGACCGATACGGCACGGAATCGTTCGTCGGTGTTGCGCGGGACGATCAGGTCGGAGCCGCCGGTGAAGACCGCACACGCCCGTTCGGCGGTTCGGCCGGGGACCGGGAAGAAGCCCAGCTCGTCGGCCAGTTCGGGGTTCTTCTGCACGATGGCCTGGGCGAGGCCGGGCACGGCCACGATCTGGGCCACCCTGCCGTCCGCGAACAGGCCCGACTGCGGCGGGTGTTCCTCGTCGGCGTCCACGGGGCCGTTGCCGAGCGCCTGTAGTCGACGGTAGTAGTCCATGCCGCGCAGCGCGGCCGGGCTGTCCAGGCTGCCCCGCCAGATACCGCCGGACTCCTGGGCGAGGTCACCGCCTTCGTCCCAGATGAACCCGGAGAGCGTGTACCAGTCCTGACCCGCGAGGTAGATCCCCTGGTTGCCGCCGGAGTTGAGCTTCTCGGTGTCGGCGAGCCACTGCTCGCGGGTCTTCGGCGGGGCCGTGATGCCGGCCTCCTCGAAGAGGTCCTTGCGGTAGATCACGACGCGGTTGGCGGCGTACCAGGGAATGCCGTACTGCTGCGTGCCCTCCCGGCCGGGTTCCGCCAGGCCGGGCAGCCACTTGTCCATGTCCCAGTCGCGCAGCGACTCCAGGGTCAGATCGGTGAGGCGGCCGCCCTCGACGTACTGCGGGACCTGGGTGTTGCCCACCTCGATGACGTCGGGGGCGTCCGCGGGGCCGGCCCGCAGAGCCTTCTGCACCTTGTCGACGATTCCCGTCCACTGCTGGATGCGGATGTCGAGCCGGATGTCGTCGTGGCCGCGCTCGAAGTCCTCGGTGAACTTGCGCAGGAAGTCCCCGGACGCGCTGTCCTTCATCAGCCACACGGTGACGGTGTGGCGTTCCTTCCCGCCGGGCAGCACCCCGCATCCGGCGGCGAGCACGGCCGACACACAGCCGAGGGCGAGCAGACGACGACGCGCATGTACCTGTCTCACGAGGGGTCCTGTTCTGTCTGGCGGACAGCGGAAGGGGCCCGACGTGGGGGGACGAGCGAGCGCTCGCACGGGTGTCTGGATTTTGGTATGTACCAATGCGGAGGGTCAAGGGTTGTCGGCAGATCGTCCTCGACGCCTCGCGCTCCGTCCCCGCGTACGGCACCGTGGAGTGACGCGTGACGCACCCGTCACGGCGGAGAGGAGCACCCGCATGTCCAACCACACCTACCGGGTCACGGAGATCGTCGGCACATCGCACGAGGGCATCGACCAGGCCATCCGCAACGGCATCTCACGTGCGAGCCAGACGCTGCGCAATCTGGACTGGTTCGAGGTGACGCAGGTCAGGGGCCAGCTCGAGAACGGGCAGATCGAGCACTACCAGGTGTGTATGAAGGTGGGCTTCCGCATCGAGGACGAGACCTGACGCCTCTGCGGACCGGGGTCGGATACGCCCCGACCGTGTTCAGGTACGCCCCTCACGCTGCTGCGCGTCCTCCAGCGCCGCGGACCGTTCGGCCCAGCGGGCCCGGAGGACGGTGAACCCCGCCCGTTCGGCCGCCTCGCACACCTGCTCGTCGTCGTCCACGAGCAGCCGCACCTCGCGATCGCGGGCCAGCCGGCGCAGCACCTCCAGCTTGGTGTGCCGCGCGGGACGCCGATCACCTCTTCCCCCGCCCGCCCACCCTGCGTCCCTCCGCATGAAGACCCGCCCCGCGGGCAGCCCCTGCGCCGCGAGCCAGTGCAGTGTGTCGCGCCGGCAGCGCTCGGGCCGCCCCGTGAGATAGACGACCTCACACTCCCGGGCGCTCTCCTTGACGAGCGCGACGCCCTCGGCGAGCGGTGGGTCCTGCGGGGCTGCGGCGAAGAAACCGTCCCAGTCCCGCGGCTTCCGCTCCAGGAACCGTTGCCGGTGCGCGGTGTCGGCGAGGGTGTTGTCGAGATCGAACACGACGACCGGCCGCCCGCTGCTCTCCGTCACGCGACCCACCCCGGTGAGCGTCCGGAGCGGCGATCCGCCCCGGACTCCAGCCGGTTCAGCTCTCCTTCCAGACGAGCGCGGTCAGGACGGCACTGGAGATGGTGACCTTGGTGTCGGCCTGGTTGAGGAGCCGAACGCGCATGAAGCGGCCCTTCGCGAGGCGCTTCGTCAGGGGCAGGACGGCGAAGGCGCCGCCGGGGGTGCCGATGATCTCGTGGATGGGGTGGTCGGCCCGGTGGGTGTCGCCCTCGTACTCGGACATGCGGGCCTGGACGACGGCGCCGACCGGGAGCCCCGTGACGGACAGGCTGATGCTGCCGGTGAAGCGGGCCGCGCCCCGCGCGAAGACGCTGCCGTCGTTCGCGTGGTCACCGGTCTCGTCGGTCCATTCCTGGGTGTACTCGATCGAGTCCCAGACACCGGGGTTGAGGGTGTAGGGCTTGTCCAGCCCGAGGTTCACGTACTGCGGCATGTCGTCCTCCTCGGCGTCGCCCGCGGCCCAGGCACGCAGACCGGACGCGGACAGGTAAGCGATGGATCGGTCCATGGGCCGGCTGGTGAACTGCCAGATGAGCGGGGCCACTCCGCCGGGCTCGGGCCGCGCGGTGGCCTCGGCCCTGCTGTAGTCGGCGGCGCCCCAGGGATAGGCGGGGTACCACAGCGGCACGCCGGCGGGCATGTGTCCGGCGGCGATGTCGGAGGCGCTGGTGTAGATGCCGACGCGCTGCCCCGGGAACGCGGCCCGCACCGCCTTGATCCAGGCGGTGGCCCAGGCCTTGATCTGGGCGGCGCTGCGGCCGCTGTAGTTGCGGCCGTCGCTGTAGCGCTCCAGGTCGAGCCAGTGCGTGAACCCCTTGCCCGCGTGCGGCTTGACGGCGCCGATGTAGTTCGCGGCCTCCAGGTCGACGTCCTGGTTGGGCCACCCGAAGTGGTAGGCGCCGGGCACCAGCCCGGCCTTGATGATCCCGGTGATGTGGGTGTCGAACTTGGTGTCCCGGCTGTGCTGCCCCTCGGACGCCTTGGCGAAGGCGAACACCACACCGTCGGACTTGTGGGCGGCCCAGTCCTGGGTGCCCTGATAGGCGGACACGTCCACGCCTCGGCAGGTGGCCATCCGGACCTCCTTCATGTGTCTGCGCGCAGCCCGGATACTACGCAGGTTCGATCAACTCCCGCGCCACGATCGCAAATCGCGTCAGCCTTGTGAGTGGTTCCTGCCACGGGTCCTGGCGCTCGGGCGGCCAAGAAGGCACACGCGCGGTGCCCGGGGGCGAACGATCGGTGAACACGGGAATCCCGGGCCGACGCCGGTGTTGAACCTTGCGTGAGTTCGCTGATCGATCGGACCCGGTTCTCCGTACTGGACCGCTCCCGCACCCGCGAGGGGCACACGCACCCCGAGGCGCTGCGCGACACCGTCGCGCTGGCCCGGGAGCTGGAGGCGCTCGGCTACCACCGCTTCTGGGTCTCCGAGCACCACGGCGTGCCCGGGGTCGCGGGCTCCGCGCCGACGGTCCTGGCCGCCGCCGTGGCCGGGGCGACGCGCACGATCCGGGTCGGCACGGGCGGTGTCATGCTGCCCAATCACCGGCCTCTGGTCGTGGCCGAGCAGTTCGGGGTTCTGGAGTCGCTGTTCCCGGGCCGGATCGACATGGGACTCGGACGGTCCGTGGGCTTCACCGGCGGGGTCCGCAAGGCGCTGGGCCGGGACAAGGACGACGCCGAGGACTTCGCGGCCCAGCTCGAGGAGCTCCTGGGCTGGTTCCGCGGCCCCTCTGCGACCGGCGTGCACGCGCGCCCCGCGGAGGGGCTGGACGTCCCGCCCTTCGTGCTGGCCATGGGCGAGGGCGCCGAGATCGCCGCCCGCGCCGGACTGCCGATGGTCATCGGCGACCTCAGGAACCGCGAGAAGATGCTGCGCGGGGTCGACCACTACCGGGCCCGGTTCCGCCCGTCCCCCTGGGCGCCGGAGCCGTACGTGGTGATCTCGGGCACGATCGCCGTCGCCGCCACTCCCGAGGAGGCCCGTCGGCTGCTGGTCCCGGAGGCCTGGTCGATGGCGTACTCGCGGACCCACGGCACGTTCCCGCCGCTGCCGCCGGCCGAGGACGCCGGGGCCCGGGCCATGACCGCCAAGGAGCGCGGTCTCTTCGAAGCCGGTCTCGCCGGCCATGTCGCCGGCACCGAGGAGCAGGTCGCCGACGAGCTGGAGACGGTGCTGAAGGAGACGGGTGCCGAGGAAGTGCTGGTCACGACCAGTACGTACGACCGTACGGCCCTCCGCGACTCCTACCGGCGGCTCGCCCGGATCGCGGGACTGGGGCGGGCCGGGGCCTGAATCCGGGGCCCGCCGAGATGCGAACCGGGCCCCGGACGGTGACCCTGGGAAATGGAGCCTCTATCTGTGAGGAGGGTTGCCATGTCCTTCATGGACAAGATCAAGGGCATGCTCAAGGGCCACGAGGACCAGGCCGGCAAGGGCATCGACAAGGGGGGCGACTACGTCGACCAGAAGACCGGCAACAAGTACCAGTCGCAGGTCGACACCGCCCAGCAGAAGCTCAAGGACGAACTCGGCGGCTCGGAGCGGGACACCCCTCCGCATCCGTGACCAGCAGGTCAGCGGGGCCGCGGGCGGGACGAGGGGCTAGAATCGCGGGGTTTGTCCCACCCGGCCGGCCCGTCGAGAATTCAGGGTTTCCCCGATGCCCAGCCCCCATGACCCGTACGTCCGCGTCCGTGGTGCCCGTGAGCACAATCTGAAGGGCGTCGACGTCGACATCCCCCGGGACGCGTTGGCCGTGTTCACCGGGGTGTCCGGGTCCGGCAAGTCGTCGCTCGCTTTCGGCACGATCTACGCCGAGGCGCAGCGACGCTACTTCGAGTCGGTGGCTCCGTACGCCCGCAGGCTCATCCACCAGGTGGGCGCGCCGCGGGTCGGGGAGATCACCGGGCTGCCGCCCGCCGTCTCGCTGCAGCAGCGCCGCTCGGCCCCTACCTCCCGCTCCTCCGTCGGCACGGTCACCAATCTGTCGAACTCCCTGCGCATGCTGTTCTCGCGCGCCGGCCACTACCCGACGGGCGCCGAGCGTCTCGACTCCGACGCCTTCTCCCCCAATACGGCGGCCGGTGCCTGCCCGGGGTGTCACGGGCTCGGCCGAGTGCACCGCACGTCCGAGGAGTTGCTGGTCCCCGACTCCTCCCTGTCGATCCGCGACGGCGCGATCGCCGCCTGGCCGGGGGCCTGGCAGGGCAAGAACCTGCGCGACATCCTCGACGCGCTCGGCCACGACGTGGACCGGCCGTGGCGTGAACTGCCCGTCGAGGCGCGGGAGTGGATCCTGTTCACGGACGAGCAGCCGGTGGTCACCGTGCACCCGGTGCGGGACGCCGATCGCATCCAACGGCCGTACCAAGGCACGTACATGAGTGCCCGGCGGTACGTCATGAAGACGTTCTCGGACTCCAAGAGCCCCACCCTGCGGGCGAAGGCCGAACGCTTCCTGACGAGCGCGCCCTGTCCGGTGTGCGGTGGCAGCAGGCTGCGGCCCGAGGCGCTGGCGGTGACCTTCGCGGGCCGAACGATCGCCGAACTGGCCGCGTTGCCGCTGGCGGAGCTGGCCGGCCGGCTCGACGGCGCGCCCGAGACGGCTCGGGTCCTCACCGAGGACCTCGGGTCCAGGATCGCGCCGGTCGTCGAGCTGGGCCTCGGCTATCTGAGTCTCGACCGTGCGACACCCACCCTCTCGGCGGGCGAGCTGCAACGGCTGCGCCTGGCCACGCAGTTGCGCTCCGGGCTGTTCGGGGTGGTGTACGTCCTCGACGAGCCGTCGGCCGGGCTGCACCCGGCGGACACGGAGGCGCTGCTCACGGTGCTGGCGCGGCTGAAGGCGGCGGGCAACTCGGTGTTCGTGGTGGAGCACCATCTGGACGTGGTGCGCGGCGCCGACTGGGTGGTGGACGTGGGCCCGCGTGCGGGTGAACACGGCGGCGAGGTGCTGCACAGCGGGCCGGTGCCGGACCTGGCCTCGGTCCCGGAGTCGGCGACGGCCCGTTTCCTGTTCGACCACGCGCCTGCCCCCGTGCGGGAACCACGCACGCCGCGCGGGTGGCTGAACGTCGGTCCGGTGACCCGGCACAACCTGCGCGCGGTCACGGCCGAGTTCCCGCTGGGCGTGTTCACGGCGGTCACCGGGGTCTCCGGTTCCGGGAAGTCCACCCTGATCGGCGAGATCACGGAGGAGCTGGCGGGCGTGGGGCGGCTGGTCTCGGTGGACCAGCGCCCGATCGGGCGCACTCCGCGCTCCAACCTGGCCACGTACACCGGCCTGTTCGACGTGGTGCGCAAGGTGTTCGCGGCGACGGACGAATCCCGGGCACGGGGTTACGGTGCCGGGCGATTCTCCTTCAACGTGGCCGGAGGGCGCTGCGAGACCTGCCAGGGCGAGGGTTTCGTCAGCGTGGAGCTGCTGTTCCTGCCGAGCACGTACGCGCCGTGTCCGGACTGCGGCGGGGCGCGCTACAACCCCGAGACGCTCCGGGTGACGTACCGGGGACGGAACATCGCGCAGGTGCTCGACCTGACGGTGGAAGCGGCGGCGGAGTTCTTCGCGGACACCCCTGTGGTGGCCCACAGCCTGGACACCCTGCTCGACGTGGGCCTCGGCTATCTGCGCCTCGGCCAGCCCGCGACCGAGCTGTCCGGCGGGGAGGCCCAGCGCATCAAGCTGGCGAGCGAGTTGCAGCGCGGCCGCCGGGCGCACACCCTCTACCTGCTCGACGAGCCGACAACGGGCCTGCACCCGGCCGACGTCCAGGTCCTGATGCGCCAACTGCACGGCCTGGTGGACGCCGGTCACACGGTCGTGGTGGTCGAACACGACATGACGGTGGTGGCGGAAGCGGACTGGGCGATCGACCTGGGTCCCGGCGGCGGTGACCAGGGCGGCAGGATCGTGGCGGCGGGGCCTCCGGCGGAGGTGGCGCGGGCCGTGGGCAGCGCCACGGCACCGTATCTGGCCCGGATCATGGGGTGAGCGCCGTCGGCCGGCCGCGGGACCGCCGACCGGTCTGCCACGCGAGCGACGCCTGGCGGCGGCCGGGCGGTGGGCCCGCTCGACGCGCGTGACGGACGGCGGGTGTCGCGCGCCGGGTGGCGGTCACCGCATCGACCCGGCGGGCCCGGCACCGGTCGACGCCCACGGCATCCTCGGGCCCCACACCGAGCGGCGACCGCTGTGTCCGCCCGGCCCCGGGCCCCCACCGGCCGACCGTGACAGCGTGGCCCCTCAGGCCGCGCCCCGGGCAGTGCCGCTGAACGCCGGAGCCTCGGCGTGGACGTGGTCGAGCACCAGCGCCGCGTGGGTCCAGCCCGGCTCGCCTCCCGTCGGCTGTGCCGCCCGGGCCAGGGCTCGGCGGTCCGGGTGGGTGCCCGGCGCGATCGCCGGGAGGACCTGTACCTCGGCCACCAGGCCGCGCGCCGTCGCCACCCGCCACAGGGAGGCGAACAGCGTGTCCTCGCCCACGAAGGCGGGGGCCGTGCTGGCCGCTCCCCCCTCGACGCGGTACTGCAGGCGGACCGGCTGGACGGGGACGCCCGCGTCGAGTGCGGCCTGGAAGACCGCCCGGTGGAAGCGGCCGTGGGCGCGGCCGCACCAGGTGCTACCCTCGGGGAACGCGACGACGGCCGCGCCGCCCCGGAGGGCTCCCGCGATGCGCGCGACCGTGTCCGGGAGCGCGCGCAGGCGGTCCCGCTCGATGAACAGGACGCCCGCGCCGGCCGCCAGCGCACCGGCCACGGGCCACTCGCGGATCTCCGTCTTGGCGAGCATCCGCGCCGGACGCACCGCGGCCAGCAGCGGGATGTCCAGCCAGGAGATGTGGTTGGCCACCAGGAGCAGACCGCCCGTGGGCGCGGCGGTGCCGGTGATGCGCACCCGGACCCCGGCGGCCCGCACGATCGCCCGGCACCACCGCCCGACCAGCCCGGCGGGGATCCTCCCGCCGAGCGGGAGCAGCACGGCCCCGGCCAGGACGAGGACCGCGACCCCGGCGAGCCGCAGCACCGCACGTGGTACGGCCGTGGCGGACCCCGTCGGCTCCACGCACGCCCCTGGGGTGCAGGGCGCGCTGGGCAGCCAGACGCTCATCAGGCAGCCGGTACGAGGGAGAGGAAATGCTTCAGGTAGCGCGGGTTGACCCGGCGCATCGACAGCAGCACGTACAGGTCGGCGACGCCGAAGTCCGGGTCGTGCGCGGGCTCGCCGCAGACCCAGGCGCCCAGCCGCAGATAGCCGCGCAGCAGGGCGGGAAGCTCGGTGCGTCCGGCCGGCGCCTCGGCGTTGGGGATCCAGGGCAGCAGCGGCCGTACCCGGTACTCCTCGGGCGCCAGGTGCTTGTCCTTCACGCGCTCCCAGGTGCCGGTGGCCAGCGCGCCGCCGTCGGCGAGCGGGACGGAGCAGCAGCCCGCCAGCCACTCGTGGCCGCGGTCGACCATGTAGCGGGCGATTCCGGCCCAGATCAGGCCGATGACCGTGCCGTCGCGGTGGTCGGGGTGCACGCAGGAGCGGCCGACCTCGACCAGACCCGGGCGGATCGGGTCGAGTCCGGCGAGGTCGAACTCGCCCTCGGAGTAGAGCCGCCCGGCGACGGACGCGCGCTCCGGGGGCAGCAGCCGGTAGGTGCCGACGACCTGCCCGGTCAGGGTGTCGTTCACGAGCAGGTGGTCGCAGTACGCGTCGAAGGGGTCGATGTCGTGGCCCGGCTGCGGGGTCGACAGCAGAGCGCCCATCTCACCGGCGAAGACGTCGTGCCGCAGCCGCTGCGCGGCCCGCACGTCGGCCTCGTCACGGGCGAGCGTGACGGTGTAGCGGGTGGGCGCGGCGGGCTGCGGGGGACGGTCGAGGGTGGAAACGCCGGTCATGGCTCTCTCCTGGTCACGGGCCGGTGCGGCGACGTCGGGGACAACCCCAGTTCTTCCGACGCCGGTTGGCGCGCGCGTGACCTGTGCCAGGAGAGCGGATGTGCGGTTGTTGAACGGGTGGGGTGCGCCAGGGACCCTCAGTAACCGCAGGTCAGTTGTTCGTGACGAAGTCTACGACCAACCGGTTGAACTCGTCGGCGTGCTCGATCATCGCCCAGTGACCGCAGTGGTTGAGCACCACCAGCCGGCTGTTCGGGATGCTCGCCAGCAGGTACAGCGAGTTCTCGTAGGAGACGACGCGGTCGTCCCGGCCGTGGATGAGCAGGGCCGGCACCTGGATGGCCGGCAGCAGCTCGGGCTTGACCCACTTCGGCAGCGGCGCGCCCTTGGGCAGGCCGTCCACGTAGTTGCGCAGATGGTCCGGGCGGCCCAGCGCGGCGTCCGAGCGGGCCTGGCACAGCTCGGGGGTGGCGAACCGGGCCTTGTCGTAGACCATGATCTCGACGAGGCGCCGCATGTTCTCCGGGCTCGCGTCCTGGTAGGCCTGGATCAGGACCTTGAGGCCCTCGGAGGGGCCGTCGCCGGCGCCGAAGAGGGTGGGCATCCGGCCGACGGGCGGGCCCATGGTGATCAGGTGTGAGATGCGCTCGGGGTGCTCGGTGGCCAGCCGCAGCGAGGTCTGGCCGCCCATCGAGTTGCCGACGAACGCGGCCTTGTCGATGCCGAGGGCGTCCAGGAACTGGATCGCCGCCGTGACGTGGTCGAGCTGGTCGACGGTGGCCGCGGACGACTCGCCCCAGCCGGGCATGTCGACGGCGTACACGTGGAAGTGCTCGGCCAGTGCCTCGATGTTGCCGGCGAAGTTGCTCCAGCCGGTCGCGCCGGGCCCGCTGCCGTGCAGCAGGACGACCGGGTGGCCGGAGCCCGCCTCGTAGTAGCGGAGTTTCCAGTCGGCGGTCTGGACGGTGCGGGCGATGGTGTTCGGGTCGAGGGTCATCAGTGGGCCTCTCCGTTCGGCGTGGGGGCGGCGGCGAGCAGGTCGGCGACGACGCCCGGGGGACGGTGGCCCCAGCTGTGCAGCCGGTCGAGCGTCTTCACCTCCCAGGTCTCGTCGTCGATGATCAGACCGCCCCAGCCGTACTCGACGCTGAAGCCCGAGGGCGTGAAGACGTAGAAGCTGAACATCTGGTCGTTGGGGTGCATGCCGAGGGTCATCTCGAACGGCTGCTTGGCGTCCATGCAGCGGTCGTAGGCGAGGCCGACGTCGCGGATGTCGGTGACCTCGACCATGAAGTGGTGGGTCTTCTTCGGCGAGGGCAGATCTCCGAAGGCCACGGTGTGGTGGCGGCCGTTGCAGTGCAGGAAGATCAGGTCGGCCACGACGCCCGGGGCCAGCTCCTCGACGATGATGTCGCTGATCTTGAAGCCCAGCAGGTCGACGTAGAAACCGAGGTAGGTCTCGCGGGAGACGCCGTGGGCGAGCAGGACCTGGTGTCCCGCGCCGCCGGCGCCGGTCACGAACCCGCCGAGCAGTTTCGCGGACTCGAAGGGGGTGGGGGCGTCGGCCAGGCCGGTGACCAGTTCGAGGCGGTTGCCCATCGGGTCGGCGGTGACGAAGATCCGGTCGACCTTGCGGGCGGCGGCGAGGGTGTCGTCGCCCTCGGCGACCTCGGTCCCGGCGGCGCGCAGCTTCGCGACGAGCGCGTCGAGCGCGGCCGCGTCCGAGACCTCGTAGCCGGTGGCGACCAGGTCGTCGACGGGACCCTCGGTGACCACCCAGCGGTGGGCCTTCTCGTCGGTGCGCAGGGTGAATCCGTCGGCGGTCTTCTCGCCGTACTGCATGCCCAGCAGGTCGACGCCGAAGTGTTCCCAGTCGGCGAGGCTGCTGACCTCGTAGACGACGTATCCGAGTTCCTTTACTCCGGACATGTCCGTTCTCCTTCTTTCGGGCTCTCGGGCTTCTCAGATCGTGGGGACGGCGAGGCCGCTGACATCGGCCGCGGCCACGAACCGGTCGGGACGCAGGGCCACGGCGCGGGCGCCGTACCGGCGCAGCCACGGCAGCAGGGCCTCGTCGAGGTCGACCAGTTCGTCCGGGCCCTGCGTGTACTCCGTCTTCGGCCGTACGGCGAGGTAGCGGGCGCCGAGCGCGTCCCAGCCGGCCTTCTCCTCGGGAGTCAGCAGGGTCGCGGGGTCGACGTCGTCGCCGAGCAGGACGAAGCCGTGGCCGAGGAGGTCGTCCAGCCGGGCCATCCGGCCGACGGTGTCGCCGACGGTGGGCTGCGGCACCATCCGGCCGACGATGCTGGCGTCGCCCAGCGGACCCCGCAGCCAGCCGCCCTCCAGCACCGGCGGGGCGGTCAGCGGCGGCTCGTAGGGAGTGACGGGGTTGTCGGGCACCGCGTTCATCGCGGCCTGCTCCTCCTCGGAGGCCTCCCGCTTGATGACGCGTCCGAGGCCGACGGCGAGGCCGGTGTAGTAGGCGGCGTTCGGGCGCCGCTCGGCCTCGTAGGTGTCCAGCCAGCTCTCGGGCAGCTCGCCCTTGATGACGCGGGCGAGCTTCCAGCCCAGGTTGTGGGCGTCGCGCATCCCGGTCTGCATCCCGGCGCCGGCCCACGGCGGCATCAGGTGAGCCGCGTCGCCGGCCAGGAAGACCCGGTCCCGGCGCCAGGTGTCGGCCATGCGGACGTGGTGCCGGTAGAAGGCGTGCTGGTGGATCTCGACGTCGTCCTCGGTCACCCCGAGCGCCTTGAGCAGCGGCCACACCTCGGTGCTGGTCGGGTAGTCCTCGGGGGACTCGTCGGGCTTGAGCGGGATCTCCCAGCGGTGGTTGCCCGCGGACAGGGCGATGTCGACGACCGGGCGCTCCTTGTCGGACCAGAAGGTCAGGAAGTCGCGGTCGGGCCACCAGCGCTTGACGCGGCAGTCGACGACCACCCAGGAGACGTGGTTGGTGTCGCCGTCCAGCTGACAGCCGATCCGGCCGCGGGTGGCGCTGGAGCCGCCGTCGGCGCCGATCGCGTACCGGGCGCGGAGCGTGCGGGTCTCTCCGGTCTCGGTGTCCTTCGCGGTGAGGGTGACACCGTCCTCGTCCTGGTCGATCTCCGTGACCTCGGCGCCGTAGTGGACGGTGATGCGGTCGCCGTACTCCTCGGCGGCGGCGCGCAGTTCGGCCTCCATCGTCGGCTGGTAGATGTTGTAGAAGCGCGGTTTGCGGCCCAGCGTCGACGGCGGGTGCTCGATCCGCATGATCTCCGTGCCGTCGTAGGTCATCCAGCGCAGGGCCCGCTGCGGGTCGATCTTCTTGTCGATGCGCTCGTCGATGCCGAGGTCCTGGAAGATCCGCATCGTCCAGTCGTTGACGGTCACGGCGCGGGCCCGGGGGTAAAGGTCCTTGTCCCGTTCGACGGCGACGGCAGAGACGCCGTAACGGGCGAGAGTGAGGGCGGCGATCACGCCGGTCGGGCCGTACCCGACAATCGCGACATCCGCGTCGTAGCTCTGGGTCATGCACAGACTCCGTTGTCCCGTCCGCACGCCTCGGTGCGGAACTTTTGGACCGATCGGTCGGTCCAATAGTGGGGGAGGTTAACAACTCGCCACGGCGGCATGTCAAGGGTTATTGCAAGATCTTGTGACAGGGATGGACGGCCCGGACCGGGGGTGGATCACCGCATCCGGAGGTGCCGCCTAGAATTCGGCAGGTGGAGACGTCCGAGCCGAAAGCGCACACCAGCAACCGTCGCGGCCGCCGATCGCGCCAGGAGATCCTCGACGCGGCGGCGCGCGTGATGTCCGTGCGCGGCTACGCCGGCACGTCGATGTCGACGCTCGTCAAGGAGACGGGCCTGCCCAAGAGCGCCTTCTACCATCACTTCGAGTCCAAGGCGGGGCTGCTGTCGGCGGTCATGGTCCAGGGAGCGCACGGGTTCTTCGGCGCCATGCGCGACGCCCACCGCGACCCGCCCGAGGGCGGCACGCCGCGCGAGCGCATGCGCTGGTACCTGGGGCGGACGGGCGAAGTCATCGAGAACCGCGAGGAGTTCCTGCGGCTGCTCCTGGTCCTGGTGATGAGTCATGAGGCAGCCGAGGCGCCCGAGGCGCTGCGGACCGTGCAGGCGGTCCGTGACGAGGGCCGCGTGTACATGCAGCACATGATCCGCTCCGCGTTCGCGGGAGAGGGCGAGGCCGCCGCCGATCTGGTCGCGGACGCCCTCGCCCACTTCTGCATGGGCGGGTTCGACGGCGCCTTCGTGTCCTTCCAGTCTGCGGACGGCAAGCCGCTCTCGCAGTTCATGGAAGAACTCGCCGACGCCACGGTGGCGCTCGGCGAGTCCCTCCTCGCCGCCCGCTGAGGCGGACGGCACTTGACGCACCCTCAGGCGGCCTGCGCCTCGCGCTCGGCGACGATCGTGAGCGCGACGTCGACGATCATGTCCTCCTGACCGCCCACGAGACGGCGGCGGCCGCACTCCATGAGGATGTCGCGGACGTCGATGCCGTACCGCGCGGCGGCGGCCTCCGCGTGCCGCAGGAACGACGAGTAGACACCGGCGTACCCCAGCGTGAGGGTCTCTCGGTCGACGCGCACCGGACGGTCCTGGAGCGGCCGGACGATGTCGTCGGCGGCGTCCTGGAGCTGGAACAGATCGCAGCCGTGCTCGAAGTCCGAGATGTTCGCGACCGCGATGAACGCCTCCAGCGGGCAGTTGCCCGCGCCCGCGCCGTGCCCCGCGAGCGAGGCGTCGACCCGGCGCACGCCGTTCTCCACGGCCACGACGGAGTTGGCGACCGACAGCGAGAGGTTCTCGTGGGCGTGGATGCCGATCTCGGTCTCCGCGTCCAGGACATCGCGGTAGGCCCGTACGCGCGCGGCCACGTCGTTCATGGTGAGCCGGCCGCCGGAGTCGGTGACGTAGACGCAGTGCGCGCCGTACGACTCCATCAGCTTGGCCTGCTTGGCCAGTTCCTCGGGCGGGGCCATGTGAGAGAGCATCAGGAAGCCGGACACGTCCATGCCGAGTTCACGGGCCGCGGCGATGTGCTGGGCCGCGATGTCAGCCTCGGTGCAGTGCGTGGCGACGCGGACCGAGCGGACGCCCAGGTCGTAGGCGCGCTTCAGCTCGTGGATGGTGCCGACGCCGGGCAGCAGCAGGGTGGTGAGGCGAGCGCGCTCCAGCACGGAGGCCGCCGCCTCGATCCACTCCCAGTCCGTGTTCGAGCCGGGGCCGTAGTTGACCGAACCGCCGGCGAGGCCGTCGCCGTGCGCGACCTCGATCGCGTCGACGCCCGCCCGGTCGAGTGCGGCGACGATGCGCTTGACGTCCTCGGGGGTGATCCGGTGCCGTACGGCGTGCATGCCGTCGCGCAGGGTCACGTCCTGGACGAAGATCGGGGTGCCCATCAGCGGCCCGCCTTCCGTGCTGCGATGCGCTCCGCGACCTGCAGGCCGGCGGAGGTCATGATGTCGAGGTTGCCGGCGTAGGCCGGGAGGTAGTGCGCGGCGCCCTCGACCTCGAGGAAGACCGACACCTGGTGGGTGGGCCGGGCGCCGGCGTCGGGCAGGAGGGTGCCCACCGGCTGGTCGGCGGGGATCTCGGTGATCTGCACCTGCTGCTTGAGGCGGTAGCCGGGGACGTACGCGGCGACGTCGGCGACCATCTTCTCCACCGACCGGCGGATCTCGTCGTGGGTCGCCGGGTCCGGTGCCGTGACGAGGCAGAAGACCGTGTCCCGCATCATCAGCGGCGGCTCGGCCGGGTTGAGGACGATGATCGCCTTGCCGCGGCGGGCTCCGCCCACGCGCTCGATGGCGGCCGAGGTGGTCTCGGTGAACTCGTCGATGTTGGCGCGGGTGCCCGGGCCCGCCGACTTCGACGCGATCGACGCGACGATCTCGGCGTACTCGACCGGCGCGACGCGGCCGACCGCGGCGACGACGGGGATGGTGGCCTGGCCGCCGCAGGTGACCATGTTGACGTCGGGTGCGTCGAGATGCTCGTCGAGGTTGACGGCCGGGACGACGTACGGGCCGATCGCGGCCGGCGTCAGGTCGATCAGCCGCTTCCCGAGCGGGAGCAGCTTGGCGGCGTTCGTCTCGTGGGCCTTGGCGGAGGTGGCGTCGAAGACGATCTCGATCTCGTCGAAGCCCGGCAGGGCGATGAGCCCGTCCACGCCCTCGTGGGTGGTGGGCACGCCGAGCCGGGCGGCGCGGGCCAGCCCGTCCGAGGCGGGGTCGATGCCGACCATGGCGCCCATCTCCAGGTGCTGCGACCCGCGCAGCACCTTGATCATCAGGTCGGTGCCGATGTTGCCCGAGCCGATGATCGCGACCTTCGTCCTGCTCATGCTGCTCCCTCGCTGAAGCGGACCGTCACGGCGCCGAGGCCGGACAGGGTGGCGGTGACGGTGTCACCGGCGGCGACCGGGCGCATCGGGCCGAGGGCGCCGGAGAGGACGACCTGGCCGGCGCGCAGCGGCTCGCCGAGTTCGCGGGCGGTGCGGGCCAGCCAGACGACCGCCTCGACCGGGTCGCCGAGGCAGGCCGCTCCGGACCCGGTGGAGACCTCCTCGCCGTTGACGGTCATCGACATGGCGACCGCCACCGGGTCGAACTCGTCGAGCTCGAGGCGCTCGGCGCCGAGGACGTAGGCGCCCGCGGAGGCGTTGTCGGCCACGGTGTCGCCGAAGCTGATGTCCCACCCGGCGATCCGGCTGCCGCAGATCTCCAGCGCGGGCACGCCGTACGCGATGGCCGCGCGGACCTGCTCACGGTCGAGCGGCCCGTCGGCCAGATCGGCGCCGAGCACGAACGCGATCTCCGCCTCGGCCCGCGGCTGGAGCACCTGCTCGAAGGGGATGGTGTCGCCCTCGGCGTACGCCATGTCGTCGAAGAGGACACCGAAGTCGGGCTGATCGACGCCGAGCTGCTGCTGCACGGCCTCGGAGGTGAGACCGATCTTGCGGCCGACGATCGACGCGCCGGCGGCGAGCCGGCGCTCGGTGAGCGCGGCCTGCACGGCGTACGCGGCGCCCAGGTCGTCGCGGCCGATCAGGTCGCGCACGGGCGCGCACGGCACGCCGGAGGCGAAGGCCTCGGCGACGCGCTCGGCCGCGGCCGCGATGTCGGAGGGGCTCGGGGTGGCGAGCCGGTTGCTTTCGTTCACGCCTTCACTGTGCGGTCGGGCGGAACACCGAACCAGCACTTCGTCTCGCTCAGCGATACGCTGGCGGACATGACGGACACGGTCGACCTGAACACGGTGCTGGGCAAGGCGGTGACGATACTGCGTGCCTTCCGGCCCGACGACCAGGCCGTGAGCCTCGCCGAACTGGTGCAGCGCACCGGTCTGCACAAGGCGACGGTGCACCGGCTGTCCGGCGAACTGGTCGCCAATCGGTTGCTGGAGCGGGCCGACGGCGGCTACCGGCTCAGCGGCGGCCTGTTCGAACTCGGCATGCTCGCCTCCCTGGAGCGCAGCCTGCTGGAGGTGGCGATGCCGTTCCTCCAGGACCTGTACGAGCGCACCCACGAGACCGTGCACCTCGGGCTGCGCGAGGGCCATGACGTCGTGTACGTCGCCAAGATCGGCGGACACCGCCAGGCCAGGGTGCCCTCGCGGACCGGCGGGCGGATGCCGCTGCACTGCACCGCGATCGGCAAGGCGCTGCTCGCACACGCGGACGCGGACCTGCGGCGCGCGGTGCTGACCGGGCCGCTGGAGCGCCGTACCCCGCACACCGTGGTGGCACCGGGCATCCTGCGCCGTCAGCTGCAGCGGGTGACCGAGACGGGGGTCGCGTTCGAACGGGAGGAGTCGGCGGTGGGGCTGGTGTGTGTGGCGGCACCGGTTCTGGGCCGCCAGGACGAGCCCCTCGCGGCGATCAGCGTGGCCGGCCCCACCAGCAGGTTCCGTCCCGAGAGCCAGGTCACGGCGGTCCGCGCGGCGGCGGCGGCCCTGGGCAGCACCCTGATCCGGCGCGACTTCCTGCGCTGAGGTGCCGTGGAAAAGCGAGACGGGGCCGGGGAGCACCACTCCCGGCCCCGCCCGTCCGCACGGAGTCGGCGAACGTTCACTGATGCGCCCCGAGGGGCGCCGGGCTGCATCGATGTGCGGCTCCGCCGCGCGGGCGCGACCAGCCACCGCGCGCCCCCTCCCGACGGCGCTATCGCTTGGCGACCTTGCGGGTGGCCCGCAGCCACTCCTTGTTCATGCTGGTGATCGACATGAGCGGAATACCCTTCGGGCACGCGGTGGCGCACTCGCCGGTCAGCGTGCAGCCGCCGAAGCCCTCCTCGTCCATCTGCGCCACCATGTCGAGGACACGGGTCTCGCGCTCGGGCGCACCCTGCGGCAGCACGTTGAGGTGGTTGATCTTCGCGGACGTGAACAGCATCGCCGCACCGTTGGGGCACGCCGCCACGCACGCCCCGCAGCCGATGCACTCGGCGTGCTCGAAGGCGAAGTCGGCGTCCGGCTTGGGCACCGGCGCCGCGTGGGCCTCCGGCGCGGCGCCGGTCGGAGCGGTGATGTACCCGCCGGCCTGGATGATCCGGTCGAACGCGGACCGGTCCACGACCAGGTCCTTGATCACCGGGAACGCGGAGGCCCGCCACGGCTCGATGTCGATCGTGTCGCCGTCCTTGAAGGACCGCATGTGCAGCTGGCAGGTGGTCGTGCGCTCGGGCCCGTGCGCGTCGCCGTTGATGACGAGCGAGCAGGCGCCGCAGATGCCCTCGCGGCAGTCGTGGTCGAAGGCGACCGGGTCCTCGCCCTTGAGGATGAGCTCCTCGTTGAGCGTGTCGAGCATCTCCAGGAAGGACATGTCGGAGGATATGCCGTCCACCTCGTACGTGGACATGGCGCCGTCGGCGTCGGCGTTCTGCTGCCGCCAGACGCGCAGGGTGAGCTTCATGCGTAGCTCCGCTGAGTGGGGTGGACGTACTCGAAGACCAGGTCTTCCTTGTGCAGGGTGGGCGCCTCGCCGGTGCCCGTGAACTCCCAGGCGGCCGCGTAGGAGAACTCGTCGTCCTTGCGGGCGGCCTCGCCGTCGGGCGTCTGGGACTCCTCGCGGAAGTGGCCGCCGCAGGACTCGCTGCGGTGCAGCGCGTCGAGGCACATCAGCTCCGCGAGTTCGAGGTAGTCGACGATGCGGTTGGCCTTCTCCAGCGACTGGTTGAACTCCTCGCCGGTGCCGGGGACCTTGATGCGCCGCCAGAACTCCTCGCGGATCTGCGGGATGCGCTCCAGGGCCTTGCGCAGTCCGGAGTCGGAGCGGGCCATGCCGCAGAACTCCCACATGAGTTCGCCGAGTTCGCGGTGGAAGGAGTCCGGGGTGCGGTCGCCGTCGACGGCGAGGAGCTTCTCGAGGCGCCCCTCGGTCTCGGCCACGACCTCGCGCACGTCGGGATGTCCCGCGGTCACCGCCTCCTGGTGCGGGTTGCGCGCCAGGTAGTCGTTGATGGTGGCCGGCAGCACGAAGTAGCCGTCCGCCAGGCCCTGCATCAGCGCGGAGGCGCCGAGCCGGTTCGCGCCGTGGTCGGAGAAGTTGGCCTCGCCGATCGCGAACAGGCCCGGGATCGAGGTCTGCAGGTCGTAGTCGACCCACAGGCCGCCCATCGTGTAGTGCACGGCGGGGTAGATCCGCATCGGCACCTCGTACGGATCCTCGTCGGTGATCCGCTGGTACATGTCGAAGAGGTTGCCGTACTTGGCCTCCACGGCCTTACGGCCCATCCGCTCGATGGCGTCGGCGAAATCGAGGTAGACGCCCTGGCCGCCGGGGCCCACTCCCCTGCCCTCGTCACAGACGTTCTTCGCGGCGCGGGAGGCGATGTCGCGCGGGACCAGGTTGCCGAAGGACGGGTAGATGCGCTCCAGGTAGTAGTCGCGCTCGTCCTCGGGGATCTGGTTCGGCGGCCGGGTGTCGCCCTTCGCCTTCGGCACCCAGATCCGGCCGTCGTTGCGCAGCGACTCGCTCATCAGCGTCAGCTTGGACTGGTGGTCGCCGGTGCGCGGGATGCAGGTGGGGTGGATCTGGGTGAAGCACGGGTTGGCGAAGTAGGCGCCGCGCCGGTGCACCCGCCAGATCGCGGTCGCGTTGGAGTTCATGGCGTTCGTCGACAGGTAGAAGACGTTGCCGTAGCCGCCGCTGGCGAGGACGACGGCGTCCGCGAAGTACGTGTCGATCCTGCCGGTGATCAGGTCGCGGGCGACGATACCGCGCGCCTTTCCGTCGACGACGATCAGGTCGAGCATCTCGGTGCGCGGGTGGATCTCCACGTTCCCGGCGGCGATCTGCCGGGACAGCGCCTGGTAGGCGCCCAGCAGCAGCTGCTGGCCCGTCTGGCCGCGGGCGTAGAACGTGCGGGACACCTGGACGCCGCCGAAGGAGCGGGTGTCGAGAAGACCGCCGTACTCGCGGGCGAACGGCACGCCCTGCGCCACGCACTGGTCGATGATCTCGACCGAGATCTCCGCCAGTCGGTGGACGTTGGACTCGCGGGCGCGGAAGTCGCCGCCCTTGACCGTGTCGTAGAAGAGGCGGTGCACGGAGTCGCCGTCGTTGCGGTAGTTCTTCGCGGCGTTGATGCCGCCCTGCGCGGCGATCGAGTGGGCGCGGCGCGGGGAGTCCTGGTAGCAGAACTGGACGACGTGGTAGCCCTGTTCGGCGAGGGTGGCACCCGCGGAGCCGCCCGCGAGGCCGGTGCCGACGACGATCACGGTGTGCTTGCGCCGGTTGGCCGGGTTGACCAGCTTGGCCTCGAAACGGCGCTTGTCCCAGCGCTCGTCGATCGGTCCCTCGGGCGCCTTGCCGTCACCGACGGGCGCGCCGGTCTCGTAGTCCACGTAGGAAGTCATGTCAGCTCACCACTCCGGTCATGACGCCCACGGGTACGGCGATGAAGCCTGCCGTGAGCAGCAGCGCGAGGACGTCGGCGACGGTCTTCAGGGCGCGGTCGCGGGTGCGGCTGCCGACGCCGAGGGTCTGGGCGGCGCTCCAGAAGCCGTGCCGGATGTGCAGGCCGAGGGCGAGCATCGCCACGATGTAGATGACGTTGCCGTACCAGGTGGAGAAGGTGTCCACGACGTTCTGGTACGGGTGGCCCTCCTGGAAGCCACCGGAGTGCACGGTGCCGGTCGTCAGGTCCAGGATGTGCCACACGATGAAGAGGCCGAGGATGATCCCGCCCCAGCGCATGGTGCGCGTGGCGTAGCTCGCCCGGGGCCTGCTGTGCACGTACTTGCTGGGGCGCGCCTTGATGTCGCGCCGGCTGAGCTGGTAGGCGGACGTGGCGTGGGCCACCACGGCGACGACCAGGACGACGCGGATGAGCCACAGCGTCCACTCGTAGTGCATGAACGGTTCGCCGATGGTGCGCAGCCAGTGGGCGTAGTGGTTGAACTCGCCCGCTCCGAAGTAGATCTTCAGGTTGCCGATCATGTGCACGACCAGGTAGAGCAGCATGATCAGTCCGCTGACCGCCATCACGGTCTTCTTGCCGACGGAGCTGTCCCACATCGTGCGCGCCATGGACGGCCGTCGGTCCGTCCGCGTTGCCAGAGCCATGGCTCAGCACGCTAGGGCCGAACGACCCTATCGGTCCAAGACATGGAATCCCTCGTTTCGATAGCCCGGGCCTATGATGGCCGGGTGCACTTCCAGCAGCTCCAGTACTTCGTGGCGGTAGCCGAGACCCGGCACTTCACCCGGGCCGCCGAAGTGGTCCATGTCGCCCAGCCCTCGCTGTCCCAGCAGATCAAGGCGCTGGAGCGGGAGCTGGGGGCGGATCTCTTCCTGCGGGCTCGGGGCAACATCACGCTCACCGACGCCGGCGAGGCGCTGCTGCCGCTGGCCCGGCGGATCCTGGCCGACGCGGACACGGCCCGGCAGGAGGTGCAGGAGCTGGTGCAGCTGCGCAGCGGCCGGGTCCGGCTGGGCGCGACGCCGAGTCTGTGCACGGGTCTGCTGCCCGACGTGCTGCGCGCCTTCCACGACCGCTACCCCGGCATCCGGCTGCTGATCGAGGAGGGCGGCTCGCACGACCTCGTCCGCGAACTCGCCCGCGGCGCGCTGGACCTGGCCCTGGTCGTCCTCCCCCTGCCGACCCCGTCCCCGGCGCTGACCACGGTGGAACTGCTGCGTGAGGATCTGGTGGTGGTGTCGTCACCGGAGGCGCCGGCACCGGGACGGGACGGCCGGCAGGTGCGGATCGCCGACCTGGAGGGCGAACGGCTCGTGATGTTCCGGCACGGCTACGACCTGCGCGAGCTGACGGTCGCCGCGTGCCGCGCCGAGGGCTTCGAGCCGGACTTCGCGGTGGAGGGCGGCGAGATGGACGCCGTCCTGGGCTTCGTGCGGGCGGGTCTCGGCGTGGCCGTCGTCCCGCGCATGGTCGCGACCCGCTCGGGACGCGGCTTGCGCGTCACCCCGCTGGCCCGACCGGGCCTGTACCGGACCATCGCCCTGGCACACCGCAGCGATGTGGCACCGCCACGGGCGGCCAGGGAACTGCAGCGGATGCTGCTGGAACGGTGACCACCGGGTCTACGGCGACGTGGCGCCTTGGCGCGCTCCAGGAAGCTGCAGTGGATGCTGCGGGAGCGCCGATCAGCAGGTCCGGGACGACGTGGCGCCTCCGCGAGCCGCAAGGAGGCGCGGTGGATGCTGCCGGGGCGGTGATCATCGGGTTTGCCCCGCGCGCACCCGGAAGCTGCTGCGGACGCTCCTCGAGCGGTGATCACCAGGTGGGGATCAGACCGCCGTCGATCACGAAATCACTGCCGGTGATGTTGGCGGAGCGGTCGCCCGCCAGGAACACGGCCAGCTCCGCCACCTCCCGGGGCTTGGTGAAGCGGCCGGTGACCATGGACGACTTCGCCTCGGCCACGATCTCCTCGGGGGTGCCGCCCACCGCGGCCGACACCGTGTGGGCCACCCCTCCCCCGCCGAGCCACAGATCCGTCTCCACCGGACCCGGACTCACGGTGTTGAGGCGGATGCCCTTCGGGCCGACCTCCTTGGACAGGGCCTTGGAGAAGGCGACGAGGGCGGCCTTGCCCGCGCTGTAGTCGATCACCAGCGGGTCGGGCAGGGTGGCGTTGACCGAGGCGATCGTGACGACCGAGCCCCGGCCCGCCTCGAGCATCACGGGCAGTGCGGCCCGCGTGACCCGTACGGCCGAGAGGAGGTTCAGGTCGAGCGTGCGCCGCCATTCCTCGTCGGTCACCGTGAGGAAGCCTCCGGTGCGGGGCGGCGCCGTTCCGACGTTGTTGACGAGGATGTCCACCCGCCCCCGGGCGGCCTCGACCAGCCGCTCGGCCGCCGCGGGCTCGCTCAGGTCGACGGGCACCCAGGTCACCGAGCCCTGCTCGACCAGCTCGTCGAGGTCCTTCGACGACGTGCGGGATCCGGCGACCACGGCCGCTCCGGCGCCGGCCAGAGCCTCGGTCACCGCCAGTCCGATGCCCTTGCTGGCGCCGGTGACGACGGCGGTCCTGCCCTGCAGTTCATTGCCCATGACATCGGCTCCTTGGAATGGGGAGAGCGGGGCGCGAGCGAAAACCCTACGAGCCCGGCACCCGCGGTGCCAGGCCCGTACCGGCACCGCAGGGCGAGCACGTCGCCCCGCTCAGCGCTCAGCCCGTCGCGTCCACCAGCGCCAGTTCGTGCAGCCGCTCCGGCGGGCCCGGGCGGGCGTAGTACCAGCCCTGGGCCGTGTCGCAGCCCAGTATCCGCAGCTGTTCGGCCTGGGCGCCCGTCTCCACGCCCTCCACGGTGACGGCGAGGTCGAGGCTGTGGGCGAGGGAAACGATCCCTTCCACGATCTTCAGGTCGACCGGGTCCGCCGGGAAGCGCTGCATGCTCTGCGTGAAGGAGCGGTCCAGCTTGAGAATGCTCACCGGCAGGCGGCGCAGGTTGGCGAGGTTCGAGTAGCCGGTGCCGAAGTCGTCCAGGGCGATGTCGACGCCCATCTCCGCGAGCCGGCGCAGCGGCTTGAGGAGGTCGTTGTCGGCACCGATGAGCGCCGACTCGGTGACCTCCAGGCACAGCGAGTCCGGCTGGACGCCGGTGCGCTCGAGGATCTCCACCGTGTCCTGGACCAGTCCCGGGTGGCTGAGCTGGCACGGGGAGAGATTGACATTGATGCGCAGGGGCCGGTCGGCCGTCCCGTCGCCGTACCGTTCCCCCCACTCGCGGGCCTGGCGCACCGACTCCTCCAGGACCCAGCGGCCGAGCGGCACGATCAGACCGGTGTGTTCGGCGAGCGGGATGAACCGGTCGGGGCCGAGGACGCCGTGCTGCGGGTGCAGCCAGCGCACCAGGGCCTCGGCGCCGCGGACGCTGCCGTCGCCGAGGTGGACCAGCGGCTGGTACTCGATGAAGAACTCGCCCCGGTCCAGGGCCGCGGGCAGCGCCGTGGTCAGCCCGTGCCGGGTGATGGCGCGGGCGTCGGCCTCCGGGTCGGCCAGCTCGAAGCGGTTGCCGCCCGCCGACTTGGCCCGGTACATGGTGATGTCCGCGCTGCGCAGCACCTCGGCCGGGGTGCGCTCGCCCGCGGGGCCCTCGACGATGCCGATGCTGCCGCGCACGAGGAGTTCGCGGCCGTCGATGCTGACGGGGGTGACGAGCGCGTTCATGATGCGCTCGGCCAGCTCGTCGACCTCGCGCTCGGTGCCGGGCCCGGTGGTGAGCGCCACGAACTCGTCGCCACCGAGCCGGGCGACCATCTCGCCGGGGGCGGTGGCGCAGGCCTGCAGCCGGTCGGCGACCTCGACGAGCAGCCGGTCGCCCGCCGCGTGGCCGAGGCTGTCGTTGATGGTCTTGAAGCCGTCCAGGTCGAGGTAGCACAGCCCGAAGCGCTGGCCCTCGCCGGCGGCCAGCGCCTTCTCCAGGCGCTCGAAGAACAGGGTGCGATTGGGCAGTCCGGTGAGCGCGTCGTGCGTGGCCTCGTAGCGCAGCCGGAGGTTGAGGAGCCGCCGTTCGGTGGTGTCCTCCATGAGCGCGAGCTGGTACTGCGGGTTTCCGTCGGCGTCACGCAGCAGGGACACCGTCAGATTGGTCCACAGGACCGTTCCGTCGGGGCGGTTGAACGCCTTCTCGACGTGGTAGTGCTCGCGATCGCCGCGCACCAGCTCCTCGTACAGCCGCCAGGTCTGGGGAGCGTCGTCGGGGTGCGTCCAGGCCGGCACCCGGCGGCCGCGCAGCGACTGCTCGGAGAGCCCGAACATACGCAGCAGCGCCCCGTTGGCCTGGAGCACGGTGCCCTCGAGGTCCGCGATGCCGATCCCTATGGCAGCGCCCTCGAAGACCGCGCGGAAGCGGGCCTCGCTGGCGTGCAGCGCCTGGGCGACCACGCCCTGCGCCCTGAGCGCGGCCTGGGCGATGGACTCCTGCTCGGCGAGCGTGCGGTCGCGCAGCGCCTCGGCGAACCCGGCGGCCATGGCGTGCTGCAGCCGCGAGGAGCGCACCCGCAGCTCGTCCTGGGGGCCGTCCTCGCCGCAGTAGAGCACCAGATAGGCGTCGACGCAGTCCAGGGTGCGGCCGAGCGCCTCGGGGTCGGTGCAGTGCGCATCGACGAGCGCGGCGCCGACCGCCTTCGCCTCGCCGGCGTCGAAGCCGCGCCGTAGCAGCGCCCGGCTCAACCGGCGTGCGAGCGGCAGTAGTTGTTCCTCGAGCTCCGGCCGGGTCAGCGACGTGGAGGTCACCGGGAACACGGCCCGGCTCCAGATCGTCGCGAACCGGCGCAGTCTGTCCTCCGGCCCGTCCGGCTCCGCGCTCACGCGGTACGCCCCACGCCGGCGAACCCGGAGAACGCATAAGGGTCCTCGTCCTCCGGCGCCGTCTGAGGCCGCCAGTGCGGCATCGGCACCAACCCGGGCTCCACCATGTCGTACCCCTCGAAGAACCGCGCGATCTCGTCGCGCGAGCGCATGATCAGCGGGTTGCGAATGTCCTTGTATACGTCCACCGTGCCCTCGGCCCGCTCCGGCGGCAGGGGGATTCCCTCGTACGAGGCATGCGTGAGGATCAGGAGGCTGCCGGGCGCGAGTTCCTTGCTCAGCCGCGCCACCGCACCGTGCGGGTCGTCCACGTCTTCCACGAAGTGCAGTATGGCAACGAGAAGCAGCGCCACTGGCCGATTCAGGTCGATGAGGTGCTCGACCTGAGGGCTCGCGAGGATCTCGTGGGGCTTGCGGAGGTCGGCCGCGACCACCTCCGCGTCGTCGTTGCCGTCCAGGACCGCCTCGCTGTGCGCCACGGCCACCGGGTCGTGGTCGACGTACACGACGTGGGCGCCCGGCTGTTCGGCCTGGGCCACCTCGTGGACGTTGCCGAACGTCGGGATGCCCGAGCCGATGTCGAGGAACTGCGTGATGCCCTCGCCGACCGCGAAGCGCACCGCGCGGCGCATGAACGCCCGGTTCGCCTGCATGATCTTCGGAAGCCCCGGCATGAACTCGATGGCTTTGCGGGCCGCCTCGCGGTCGACCTCGAAGTTGTGCGAACCGCCCAGGTAGTAGTCGTAGATACGCGAAACGCTGGGCACCGAGATGTCGATGCTCCGTGGAGCCCAGGCGGGACGTTCCATGCATCGCTCCGAGGCGTAGCCGACAGGGACAGACGATCCGGTGTTCGAGCCGAGGCTACTGATCGTCCGCCAATGGAGCGACCCGAAACGGAAATTGGCCGTCCGTTCCCGGTCACGGAGCGGTCGGATCATGGGTCCGCCCCCTCCGCATGGCAGCGGAGGGGGCGGACCGGTGGTCGTACGCCTCGTATGGACGAACCCTGGGGAGGCGCTCTCTACTTGGGCGCGTCGACCGGCTTGCCGTCGGGCGTGACGGCGTACCACGTGCCGCCCACGCCCCGGCCGTTGGTGTCTCCGGGAGCCGTGTCGCCGGAGAAGGTGTAGATCGGCCAGCAGTTCACCGTCATCTGCTTGGCACCGTCGGGGCGGGTGAAGCCCATCAGGCCCTTCTTGGCGACGCCCTTGGTGTCGTTCGCGTTCACCGGGGCGACGGCCGGCCACTTCTCGAGGCAGGCTCCGGTGCAGTTCGAGACGGACTCGGGCCAGGCCTTGTCCTTGAGGAACCGGTAGACCGTCATGCCGTTCTTGTCGACGACGATCTCGCCGAGCTCGGGGTCCTTGCGGGTCGACAGACCGGGCAGGCCGGACAGTTTCGCCTTCTTGCCGTCGGGGGCGAGCGCGAACCACTTGCCGCCCACGCCCTGGCCGTTGACGTCGCCGGCGTCGAGGTCCTTCGCGTAACGGTAGGCGGGCCAGCCGCCGACGGTCAGCTGCTTGGTGCCGTCGGCCCGGGTGACCTCACCGAGGAGCGCCTTGTCGATACCAGCGCCGGCCGTGGCGTCGTCCGCGGGAACCGGCGGCCAGGTGGTGGCGCAGTCGCCGTCGCAGTTCGACTTGGGCGGATGGGCGGTGTCCGCGTCGAAACGGTAGAGGGTGAGACCGGACTCGTCGCTCACCACCTTGCCCAGATCGGGGTTGGCGGCCACGGACAGCTGCCCCGCGGGGCTCACCGTGGCCGGGGAAGGGGAGGCCTGGCTGCCGTCGGCGCCGTACCCGTTGCCGGCACCGGTCCCGTAGCCGCCCGCCGCGGCCGTCGCACCGACGTTCTGGGCCGCCGACGACGGGGTGGTGGCATTGTCCTGACCGCACGCCGTGGTCAGTGCCAGCACCGAAGCGGCCGTCGCCACCAGTGAGGCGGTCCGCCAGGAGGTCTTCATCGTCAACTCCCCATTATCGCCTGGATGTTGCGGCAACTGCTGCGCTGCCGGACGACACTGGGTACGGACGTGACGGGGCGATGCGTTCAACGCTCGCGCGGATTTCTTTCCGGATCCTGTGCCACTCCCGCCCCGTCCCCGCGGGTCAAGGTGCCGTTCACCGGCTGTCCCTCCTTCGGATCAATCACCCGGCTCGGCGGCATGGTGTGCCTCCGCGCGCTCCAGGATCTCGGTCGTGCATGGACCAGAACCGATCCGATTCCCGCCGGTCACGAGGGTGTTGGCCCTCGTGACACTGACGTGGATCCTCGTGGGCTGCCCGATCGGCACGGCGCGGGCCGACGCCTGCGCGTACGCCTCGACGGGCCCGGACGGCATCACGGCGGTGGCCGTGGCAGGGGACTCCTGGCCGGCGTCCCCGGCCTGCCCCACGCCTCCACCGTGCCCTTCGTCGACACCCACCCCGTCTCCCCCGCCCACACCCACCCCGTCTCCCCCGCCCAAGCCCACACCGAAACCCACGCCAAAACCGACACCACCCCCGCCGCGCGCCCAGCCCCCCGCACGACCGGCCCCCACTCCGGTCACGACACCGACACGCAAGCCGGCCCCGACGCCCCCCGGCAGACCGTCCCCGCCGCCGAAGCCGACTCCACGCTCGGCCCCGCATCACACGGCGACCCCGGTGAAGTACCCGCGGTATCAGCCCGAGCCGGCTGCCGCCCCGGCCCACGGCCGTACGTCTCCGGTCGCCTACGTCCTGCTCATCACCATCCCCGCGATCGCCGCCGTCGCCGCCCTGCGGCCGCGGTGACCGTCGATTCGCCCGTTCCTGGAGGCACCTGTTGTCGGATTGGCTTGTTCTCGTCCTCGCGATGCTCGCCGCCTGTGCCGTGGTGGTCGTCATCACACTCGTACGGCACCGCACGGCGTCGGACGACGACGACCCGAGCGAGACACCGGACGTCATCGAGTACATGACGATGTGGATCGGCGTCGTGTACGCCATCGTGCTGGGTCTGGCCGTCGCGGGGGTGTGGGAGGCGCGCAGCGCCGCCCAGGACCATGTGCAGACGGAGGCCCAGGCGCTGCACGAGATCTCGGAGCGGGTCCGGGTCTATCCACCGGACGTCCGTGACGGCATTCGGGCCGATGTCAACGCCTATGTCGGACACGTCGTGCACATGGAGTGGCGGACGATGACGGAACGCGGCCACCTCACGCAGGAAGGCACCGAACTCCTCGCCCGCATCCGTCGCGACGTCACCGACTACCAGCCGCGGTCGGACTTCGAGGCACAGGCCTACCAGCCGCTCGTCGACCAGGTGGCCGCGGTGGACCAGGCGCGCAGCGCCCGCGGCGACTCGACCGGGGCCACGATGCCGGGCTTCGTGTGGTTCGGGCTGATCGCCGGGGCAACGATCACCGTCGGCATGGTCTTCGCCCTGCAGATCCGGCGCACCAAACGGGAGTTGGTCCTCGCCGGGCTGTTCTCCGCGACGATCGCGTTCATGCTGTTCCTGATCTGGGACTTCGACGCCCCCTACAGCCGGGGCATCCGGGCCACGGCCCAGCCGTTCCTGTATCTCTTCCCGCACATCAAGGGCTGACCGCCGCTGACGCGCCGCGAGCCCCGGGGGAACGACACCGACACGCCGTGCGCGTCCCCCGTCCGCGGCACCGATGTCGCCCGTGCGGCCCACGCATGTGCCCCGTTCGCGCTACCCCGATCGCGCCGGTGCGCGCGGTTTCCTAGCGTTCCGGTCATCGAGGGCATTTCCAGCACGAGCGGAACAAGGTCCGCGGCTGCTCCTCGGTGACCGGAGGAAACACACCATGTGCCCGATACGCGTCGCCTCGGCCGTCCTGCTCGGTGCCGTAGCCCTCACCCTGTCCGCTCCGGCCGCCGACGCGGACGACGGCGGGGGCGGCCGCCACGTCACGCCGTACGGCTTCTGGGTCGAGCCGCAGAACGCGGCGGTGGGCGGCAAGGTGACGCTGTATCCGGACCGTGGCGGCGCCTGCAAGGGCTTCGCGACGGCCTCCTCCGGTGTCTTCGACACGGTCCGCATCCCACAGGGGCGTTCGTCGGCAACGGCCGCCGTCCGCCGGGACGCACGGTCCGGGTCCCCGTACCGCGTGACGTTCGACTGCGACGGATTGTACGGCTCCACCGATTTCACCGTGGCGAGCAGCCGGCAGCCGGGCGGCTTGCTGCCCGAGCCGGTCCAGCAGATCCAACCAGTCCCGCCGCTCCAGCCGGTCCAGCCAGTCACGCCGGTCGATCCGGTCCAGCCAGTCACGCCGGTCCAGCCAGTCACGCCGGTCCAGCCAGTCACGCCGGTCCAGCCGGACCAACCTGGCCAACCCCTCCAACCGTTCCAGCAGGTCCCAGGCCCCGTCCAGGCCGGTGACGGCGGCGGCAGCCTCGCCGGGTTCGACCTCAAGGAGATCGCTCTGGGGGTCGCGCTCGTGGCCGGCGTGCTCGGCGCGGCGTACCGTCTCACGCGCGGGGACAGCGGCGCCGAGGCCGACGCGTAGGCCGCGCCATGACTCGCGTACGCACAGCCGCCGAGAGCCGCACAGGACTTCGCCCCGGTTCTCGCTCGACGGAATCGAGGGAATCGGGGCGAAGGCCGTTCGGCGTGCGATGTGTTCTCGGAACAGGGAATGCCAGGCACCGGGGCGCCGGGTCAGATCCGCTTCTCGAGCCGGCGGCGCAGCCAGAACACGCAGCCGCCGACCACGGCCGACGACACCAGACCGCCGCCGATGGCCATGTCCGTCGGGGTCGCCCCGTTGGAGATGCTGCCGCCGACGCCGCCGTGCACACCGCCGAGCACCGTGAAGGCGTTGGGTCGGGTCAGGGTGCGTCCGTTGCAGTCGGCCGTGACGTCGTACGGGCCCGGCCTGACGTTGTTGTCGATGGTCGCGACGCCCCTGGCCGTGTCGCTGTTGCCGTTGACCGGCACCAGCGGGAGGGTGCGGAACGCGCGCGAGGACGCGTTGCCGCCACCCCGGCAGCCGTCCACGGTGATGGTGATGCGGCCGCCGCCGGCGACCACGCTGGGCTGGATGACGATGTTCCGCGCGAAGTTCCCGAGGTTGTTGTCGGGCCCGAAGGTGTTGTTGTTTCCGAGCCCGAGGCCGTTGTTGTTTCCGAGCCCGAGGCCGTTGTTGTTTCCCAGCCCGAGGCCGTTGTTGTTTCCCAGCCCGAGGCCGTTGTTGAACCCATTGTTGAACCCGTTGTCGTTGCCCGGGCGGTTCCCGTTGTTGTTGAACCCGTTGTCGTTGCCCGGGCGGTTCCCGTTGTTGTTGAAGCCTGGGCGGTTCCCGTTGTTGTTGAACCCGTTGTTGAAGCCCGGGCGGTTCCCGTTGTTGTTGAACCCGTTGTTGAAGCCCGGTCGGAACCCGTTGTTGAAGCCGTTGTTGCCGAAGCCGTTGTTGAACCCGTTGTTGAAGCCCGGCAGGAACCCGTTGTTGCCCAGAATGCCCCCGGGGACGGGGACGGGCAGGACGCCGTTGCCTCCGGGGACAATGGCGACGCCGCCCACGTCGGTGCCGCCCCCGTTGCCCATGCCGTCGGCCACGGCTACCGGGGTGGTGAGCCCGAGTGCGGCGACCGCGGCGGCCACGGCCGCCAGGGCGCGTGTGTTTCCCATGTGATCCTCCGCGGGAGGTGCCCCGGGTCCCGTCCCCGGTCTATCGGCGAGAAAGCACCTCCCGGAAAGACCCTCAGATGCGCGGAACACGCCCGCATTTCGAGAATGGTCCGTCCTGGTGATCAGACACGCCGTCAGACAAGCGCACAATCGGATATTACCGCAGGTCACGGACCGTCAGAAAAAATCCTGTGGGTGGCAACTCGGATGGCGCACCAAAAGGCCTCCGGGCCACCCGTTCGCGCCCGCCTCCGATCGCAGCGGGCCCGAACGGGACTTAGCGTTCTCGTATGCGCGATGGACGCGGCGACGGCCGTGTCGAGAGGGGATGGCTAATGTTTGCGTCCGGGCTGTCCGAGCTTGCCGAAGAGGAGGAGCGGCAGAGGAAGCGTGCCCCGTGGGGCGTGATAGCGCTGGTTCTGCTGACCGGACTCGCTCTCATCCGGAACGGATCCGGGGAGTTCGACGTCGGACCGCCGCAGCCGGCTCAGGCCGCCGCGGCCGAGAACGCCGTACCGGGCACCACGTCCACCAAGGCCCCACAGCCGCTGCCGTTCTCCTCCCCCGAGCGGGTCAGGATTCCCTCGATCCGGGTGGACGCCCCCGTGACGCCCGTCGGCCTGGACACCGACGGCTGGGTGGCCGCACCGCCGCCGGACGACCCGAACCTGGCCGGCTGGTTCACCGGCGCCGTCTCGCCCGGCGAGAAGGGCACTGCCGTGATCGTCGGCCACGTCGACAACAAGTCGGGCCCCGCCGTGTTCTACGGGCTCGGGGCGCTCAAGAAGGGAAGCCAGGTCGAGGTGCGGCGCAAGGACGGCAAGACCGCCGTGTTCGAGATCTACGGCATCGAGGTCTTCGCGAAGAGCAACTTCCCCGGCGACCGCGTCTACGCCTCCAAGGGCACACCCGAGTTGCGGGTCATCACGTGCGGCGGCGGCTTCTCGAAGGAGAACGGCTACGAGGGGAACGTCGTCGTGTTCGCCCGCCTGGTCGAGGCGCGCTGAGCGTGCCGCGGCCCGGCGGGCGGGGGATGGTCAGCTGAGCCGGCGCCTCGGGACGGTCAGGTGGTAGCCGGAGTCGAGGAGCTTGGGCAGGTAGCGCCGCAGGGCGGTAACGGTCTGGGAGCGGTCGCCCCCGGCGTCGTGGGAGAGCACCACGACGCCGGGGGCGGCGCCGTTCTCCACGCGGTCGACGATGGTGCGGGTGCCCGGGTCGGTCCAGTCGAGGCTGTCGACCGTCCAGGCCAGTGGCTCCATGCCCATCTCGGCGCCCAGTTGGAAGACGTTCCGGTTCCAGGCGCCGTAGGGCGCGCGGAACCACTGGGGGCGGTCCCCGTAGGCCTTCTCGATGACGTCGCTGGTGCGTTCCATCTCGTCGCGGATCCGGGACCGCTTGAGCAGGTTGAGCTGCGGGTGACTCCAGGAGTGGTTGCCGACGACGTGGCCCTCGTCGGCCATCCGGGCCAGCAGGTCCTGGCTCCGGCTGGCCATCCCGCCGCACACGAAGAAGGTCGCGCGGACGTCGTACTCGGCGAGGGTGTCCAGGACGTGCGTGGTGTAGGCGGGATCGGGGCCGTCGTCGAACGTCAGCAGCATGTGCCGGCCGGTCCCCGACATGCGCATGATCGGCACGTGCCGCACTGGTGTGCGTCCGGGGGTGGCACGCGGGGGAACGTCACCGGCGACGGGACTGAGCCGGTAGGCGGAGGAGCCGAGCGCCGAGCGTGCCGGGGGACCTGCGACGGGTGCGCTCGGCGACGCGGGCGTGGCGTCCGTGGTGTGGGACAGGAGCAGGCCGGCGGTGGTGCCCGCCGCCCCCACCGCGGCGGCGCCGGCGAGCAACGCCCGGCGCCGCGTGAGCAACTGATACTTCTTCATGACTTATGAGTCGCCCCGCTGGGCACCGGCGCATCACTCAGCCACCGGTGCGGCGGCGGGAAAGCACCCGCCCGGCCCAGTGCCCTGCCTGCTCAGCGGCGGCGGACCAGCGGGAACGGCAGTGTCTCCCGGATCGTCAGACCGGTGAGGAACATGACCAGCCGGTCGACGCCGAGGCCGAGGCCGCCGGTGGGCGGCATGGCGTACTCGAGGGCGTCGAGGAAGTCCTCGTCCAGTTCCATCGCCTCGGGGTCTCCCCCGGCGGCGAGCAGTGACTGGGCGGTGAGCCGGCGGCGCTGTTCGACGGGGTCGGTCAGTTCGGAATAGGCGGTGCCGAGTTCGGTGCCGAAGGCGACGAGGTCCCAGCGCTCGGCCAGGCGCGGGTCCGTGCGGTGCTGCCGGGTGAGCGGGGAGACGTCGGTCGGGAAGTCCTTGTAGAAGGTGGGCAGCCGGGTGCGCTCCTCGACGAGGCGTTCGTACATCTCGAGGACGACGTCGCCGGGTCCGTCGTCCGCGGTGTAGGGAACGCCGGCCCGGTCGCAGTGCCGGTGCAGCACGGCGAGGCCGGTGCCGGGGCCGATCTCCTCCCCCAGGGCCTGCGAGATCGCGACGTACACCGGCTTCACCGGCCAGGGCCCGGAGATGTCGTGCTCCTCGCCGTCCCTGCGGGCCACCGGGCGGCCGAAGGCGGCGATGGCGGCGCCCTGGATCAGTTCACGGGCGAGGTCGAGCATCACGTCGTAGTCCGCGTGGGCCTGGTATGCCTCCAGCATCGTGAACTCGGGGTTGTGCTTGTAGGAGACGCCCTCGTTGCGGAAGGTGCGGCCCAGTTCGAAGACCTTCTCCAGGCCGCCGACGCACAGCCGCTTGAGATAGAGCTCGGGGGCGATGCGCAGGTAGAGGTCGAGGTCGTAGGCGTTGACGTGGGTGGTGAAGGGGCGGGCGGTGGCGCCGCCGTGGATCTGCTGGAGCATCGGGGTCTCGACCTCGAGGAAGCCGCGGTCCAGGAGGCCCTGGCGCAGGGCCTGTACGACGGTGGAGCGGGCGCGGATCACGTCGCGGGCGGCGGGGCGGGTGGCCAGGTCGAGGTAGCGCATGCGGACGCGGGTCTCGGGGTCGGCGAGGCCGCGGTGCTTGTCGGGCAGGGGGCGCAGGCACTTGCCGGCGAGCCGCCAGGAGGTGACGAAGACGGTCGGCTCTCCCTTCGCGCTGCGGCCGGCGCGGCCGGTCGCGGTGACGATGTCGCCGATGTCGGTGTCCGCGGTGAAACGGTCCAGTCCGGGGCCCGACAGGTCGCGGGTCAGGGCGAGTTGACCGTCGCCGGACCAGTCGCGCAGGACGACGAAGACGATGCCGCCGAAGTCGCGGACCAGCATGATCCGGCCCACGACGGTGACCTCCTCGCCCTCGGGGACGTCGGCGAGGGCGTGGGTCGGCGGTGGCAGGCCCACGGGGTAGGGGTCGGTGCCGGAGGCACGCAGCCGGTCGAGCTTGTGGAGCCGCACGCGGACCTGGTCGGGCAGGCCGGCGTCCGGTGCGGCGGGCCCGGCCGCGTGCTCCCCGCCGGGACCGGGCACGGCCGGGGACGGCAGGGGCTGGGTGCCTACGGGTCGCTGCCCGGGCCTCGCGTGCCCTCTGCCCCAGAGGGTGCGCAGGGACGGTACGGCGACGAAGCCCTCGGCGATCCCGGAGGCGAGGCCGATGCGCGCGAGGGAGGCGGCGTCGCCGTAGCAGAGGAAGCGCGGGTACCACTCGGGGTGGTACTTGGCGTTCGAGCGGTAGAGCGCCTCCAGCTGCCACCATCGGGAGAAGAACAGCAGCAGGCGCCGCCAGAGCCTGAGGACCGGTCCGGCGCCGATGCGGGCGCCCTCCTCGAACACCGAGCGGAACACCGCGAAGTTGAGGGAGACGCGGCGCACGCCGAGTTTCGGGGCGGCGGCGCACAGTTCGGCGACCATGAACTCCACGACGCCGTTGGGGGCGGCGCGGTCGCGGCGCATCAGGTCGAGGGAGATGCCGTCGCGTCCCCAGGGCACGAAGGAGAGCAGGGCGAGGAGTCCGCCGTCCTCGCCGAGGGCCTCGACCAGGAGGCAGTCGCCGTCGGCGGGGTCGCCGAGCCGGTCCAGGGCCATGGAGAAGCCCCGTTCGGTCTCGGTGTCGCGCCAGGCGTCGGCCTTGTCGACGACCTCCTCCATCTCCGCCTCGCTGAGGGTGGCGTGGCGGCGGACGCGGCAGGTGGCGCCGGTGCGGCGGACCCGGTGCACGGCCTGACGGGTGACGCGCATGTCCCGGCCGCCCAGGTCGAAGTCGGGCACGTGCAGGATCGCCTCGTCGCCGAGCTGGAGCGCGCCGAGTCCGGCGCGGGCGTAGGCGCGGGCGCCGGACTCGGAGGCGCCCATCACGGCGGGCGCCCAGGCGTGCCGCCGGGCCACGTCCAGCCAGGCGGCGACGGCGTGCGGCCAGGCCTCCCGGTCGCCCACGGGGTCGCCGGCGGCGAGGCACACGCCGGCCTCGACGCGGTAGGTGACGGCGGCCTTGCCGCTGGGCGAGAAGACGACGGCCTTGTCGCGCCGGGTGGCGAAGTAACCGAGGGAGTCGTCCTCGCCGTACGCGGCCAGGAGGGCGCGGATGCGGGCCTCCTCGTCGCCGTGCAGGGCCGCCTCCAGGCGCTGCGAGCGGAAGAGGGTGGCGGCCGCGTTGAGCAGCGCGAGGGCGCCGAACAGGCCGAGCAGGAAGGTGATCTCGTGCGGCGGGCGGCCGTCGAAGGAGCGTTCGGACACCAGGCCGCCCAGGACCCGGTCAGCCGCCCAGGCCAGGTGCTGTCCGTGTGGCAGGGTGCCGGGGAACAGGGCGACGAGCCCCCAGCCGGCCAGGATCGCCACCACGAGCCCGGCGACCAGGACGGCGATGGCACGGCGGACGGCACCGCGGCGGGAGACGGCGTAGAACTCCCGACGGGCCGCGACCAGGACGGCCAGGGCGAGGCCGCACACCACCAGGGACGGGAGCGACTGGACGTACAGGCCGAGCGCCACACCGATGGCGTCGCTGATGACCAGCAGGCCCAGATAGACGACGACCAGCCACCAGGCGATCCTCTTGCGGGCGGCGGTCGCGGCGGCCAGCAGGAACAGGAAGACGGCGTAGGCGAGGTTGGCGCTGACCGGCACGATGAGCTGGTCGAGGACGCGGACGACCGGGCGGAGCAGGACGCGCAGCGGGGGGATGACGGCGAGCAGGGCGCAGAGCACGCCGAGGGTGCCGAAGAACCCGCCGAAGATCTCGGGCACGTGTCCGAGGCGGCCGCCCGGGGCCGGTCGTGGCGGGCCCGTGGCGCCCTGTCTCCCCTGGGCGGACTCCACGGTGGCGCTCATGTTACGACTCTAGGAAGACCGCGGGCCGCTCGCCCGTCGGGCGGTCCCGGCCGGAAGCGGGAACCGGAGATTCCGATAGCCTCACGGCCGTGACGGAACAGCACTCGCACCAGTTCGAACGGGGCACGGACGGGCCGAAGGTGATCATGGTCGGCGTCGACGGCTCCGACTCCTCGCTGCGCGCCGCGTCGTACGCCGGGGGCCTGGCCCGAAGGCAGCGCGCGCTGCTGGCCGTCGTGTACGTGCAGCCGGTGCTGGCCGCGGGGGCGGCGCTCGGTGCGCCGGTGGCGGAGACGACCGACGAGATCGCCGAGCAGCTGATCGCCTTGATCCGGGAGGCGGCCGAGCGGGTCAAGGGGATATTCGATCTGCGCTGGGAGTTCCACACGTTCCGCGGCGACCCGTACAACGGCCTGGTCAAGGCCGCGGACGAGCTGAAGGCGGACGCGGTGGTGGTGGGCGCCTCGGAGCAGGCGGGGCACCGGATCATCGGGTCCGTGGCGATCCGGCTGGTGAAGGCGGGGCGGTGGCCCGTGACGGTGGTGCCGTGACCGAGGCGGTGCCCTCGCGCGACGGAAGCCGAGGCCGCGGTGCGCTCACGCGGCGGCAGTGGGATGCCGGGGCATGGGCGCCCTCGTGGCCCCGCGGGCCCATGCGTGACGTCTTCCGTCCTGGACGGGCCTGAGTCATCATGAGCGGCCGTCAGCCGTTTGCCGTCGGTGAAGAGGTGAGGCGTATGGCCAAGCTCCGAATGGGTGAAGGCGTTCTCCGCCGCAAACCCATCGAACACATCGAGGACACCGAGGTGGCGGAGGGTCCACGGCTCGAGCGATCGCTCGGTCTGTGGCAGCTGACCGCGATCGGCGTGGGCGGCATCATCGGCGCCGGTATCTTCACGCTGGCCGGGACGGTCGCCAACGGCACGGCCGGGCCCGCGGTACTGGTCTCGTTCCTCATCGCCGGCGTGGCGAGCGCGGCCGCCGCGCTGTCGTACGCCGAGTTCGCCGGGCTCATCCCGAAGGCGGGCTCGGCCTACACCTACGGCTACGCGGTGCTCGGCGAGTTCGCGGGCTGGTTCATCGGCTGGGACCTGCTGCTCGAGTACACGGCGATCGTGGCGGTGGTCGCGATCGGCATCTCTGGCTACTTCAGCTTCCTGGTCGAGGACGCGGGCGCGAACCTGCCCGCCTGGATGCTGGGCGCGCCGGGTACCGGGGGCGGGCACCGGGTCGACCTGTTCGCGGCGGTCCTGTGCTTGCTGATCGCGTGGTTGCTGAACCTCGGCATCAAGAGCGCGGCCCGCTTCGAGACGTTCGTCGTGGTGCTGAAGGTACTGGTGGTGCTGCTGGTGATCGGCGTGGGCGTGTTCCACATCGACACCGCCAACTACCACCCGTTCTTCCCGTTCGGCATCAGCGGCGCGTTCACGGGGGCCGCGACGGTGTTCTTCGCCGTCTTCGGGTACGACGCGATGTCCACGGCGGCCGAGGAGTCCAAGGACGCCCAGCGGCACATGCCGAAGGCGATCATCTACTCCTTGGCCATCTCGATGGTGCTGTACGTGGCGGCCTGCCTGGTGCTCACCGGCATGCAGAAGTACACGGAGATCGACCCGGAGAGCGGGTTCTCGACGGCGTTCAAGTCGGTCGGTCTGACCAGGCTCGCGGATCTCATCGCGGCGGGCGCGATCATCGGCATCCTCACCGTGATGTTCACGTTCATGCTGGGCGTGACCCGGGTGTGGTTCTCGATGTCCCGCGACGGGCTGCTGCCCAAGTGGTTCGCGAAGACGCACCCGACGCGGCATGTGCCGACGCGCGTGACCTGGATCGTCGGGGTGGCGTCGGCCGCCATCGCCGGGTTCCTGCCGATCGGCGAGGCGGCCGAACTGACCAACATCGGCATCCTGCTGGCGTTCGTCGTGGTGTGCACGGCGGTGATCGTGCTGCGTTACCGGCAGCCGGACCTGCCGCGCACCTTCCGCACGCCGTGGATGCCGTTCGTGCCTGCGCTGGGTGTCGTCTTCTCGATCTGGCTGATCACGTTCCTGCAGTGGCAGACCTGGATGCGGTTCGCCGTGTGGTTCCTGATCGGGTGCGCCATCTACTTCGGCTACTCGTACAAGCGGTCGGCGCTGGCGCGGAGTTAGCGGCTCTCGGCCTCAACTCCCCATCAAGAGCCCGTCCTTGGCGGCGCCCCGGCTGAACACCACGTCCCGGATGCGGTCGCGGACCGGGGCCAGTTCGGCGCCGTTCGCGACGGCCGCGTTGAGGTCGACCACCCGGCCGGCGTCGAGGTCGTACATCTGCGGGACGAACTCGGCCCGGGTGACCTGCCAGCGCCCGCCGGGTGTCGCGGGCGGGGAGAAGGTGAAGCGGCCGAGGGTGGACTGGTTGCCGCGCGGGTCCTGGCCGCCCTGGCCGTCCGCCGGCTCGCCGGAGATCTGGTCGCCCAGGCCGTAGACCACCCAGGTGCCGTTGACCTTCTCGTACGGCTGCGGGGCCTGGCCGTGGGTGCCGAGCACGAGGTCGATGTCGGGGCGGCCCCCGGTGTGCGCGGCGGTGATCTGCTTGGCGAGCGTGAGCTGCCGTTGTTCGGGGGCGTCCTGCCAGGCGGTGCCCCAGTGCACGGACACGACGACCACGTCGGCCCCGGCCTGCCGGGCGGTGTGGGCGTCGGCGACGATGCGCCGCAGGTCGAGCGGGTTGACGGCCGCGGGCTGATCGGTCGGGATCGCGTCCGCGTTCGTGTTGTCGGTGTAGGACAGGTACGCGACGCGGGCCGGACCGGCCTGGAGGATCGTGACGGTGCGTGACTCTTCCTCGGTGCGCGCGGTGCCGGCGTGTCCGAGGCCCGCCTGGTCCATGGCGTCCAGGGTGCGCGCGATACCGGCGGGCCCGTCGTCCAGGGCGTGTTCGGAGGCGGTGGAGCATCCGTCGTAGCCGGTCGTGACGAGGGCGGTGGCCACCTCCGGCGGGGACTTGAAGAGGGGGGAGCCGGTGTAGGCGCCGTCCGCGCCATACGCCGTCTCCATGTGGCACAGCGCCAGATCGGCCCGGCGGACGACGGGTTCGATCCCGGCCAGCATCGGGCGGAAGTCGTAGCCCTTGCCGCCGGCGTCGAACTTGGCCCGCTCGATGACCGAGGCGGACGGCAGGACGTCGCCGGAGGCGACAAGGGTGAAGCCGCGGGCGGTGGAGGCGGGAGCCGGGCGTCCGGTGGCATGCTCCTGCCGGTTCTCGGCCTGACAGGCGGCGCCCGCCGCGAGAACGGCGGTCAGAGCCAGGGCCACCTGTCGTCTGCGTGCGATCATCAGCTCACCCCAGATTTGTCGTATGTATGGAAAGTCTCATGTACGACCACATGGGTACGAATCCGACTCGCCTCGCAAACGGTCCCGGCCTTCTCATTAACCCGTCCGGTGTCGCGGACGGGACCTGTCGGACCGTTCGTCGTACCGTTCGCCGACACGATCGACCGTCCGGCGCAGACCCCTGTGCGCGCCCTGTCCCCCCGGCGCGCCTTGAGGTGCCATACGGCCATGACGGCCGGAACCACCCTCGCCCACGGGACGACGACCGCCGAGCACGAGCTCGCCGCGCTGCAGCGCGAGCACGGCCGCCCGCTGTTCGCGCTGCTGCTGCGGCTGTGCGACGGGGACCGGCAGCGCGCCGAGGACCTCGTGCAGGAGACCCTCGTACGCGCCTGGCAGCATCCCGAGGCGCTGCGCGCCGACGACTTCGACTCCGTACGGCCCTGGCTGCTGACGGTCGGCCGGCGGCTCGCGATCGACGCGCGGCGCGCCCGGCAGGCGCGCCCGCCGGAGGTCGGCGACGCGATCCTGGAGAACGCGCGGGTGTGCGCCGACCACGCCGAGCGGTCGGCCGCGATGCTCGACGTCCGGGAGGCTGTGAAGACACTCACTCCGGAGCACCGTGAAGTCCTGGTGCTGGTGTACTTCCAGGGGGCGAGTGTGGCGGAAGCCGCGGAAACGCTGGGGATTCCGCCCGGTACTGTGAAGTCGCGCGCGTACTACGCGCTGCGCGCCCTGCGCCGGGTGCTTCCGGGTTACGCGGCCGACCTGCGGTGAAACCGGGGGCCGGGTCAAGCCTTCGCAAAGCGCCTTGCTGACGACCATGTTTGAGCAATCAGCTGTCTTCATCCGCGTTCCGGACCGGGGGCTCGGGTTCGGGCGACGCGCACGCACCGGAGGAAGGCAGGAAGGGATGCTGCACAGAGGTCAAGAGAGCACGGACGGCACCGGCGGCGGAGAACTGACCGTCCCCATGGCCTGGCTCTACGCCGAGTACATCGCCGACGAGCTGCTGCGGACCGGCGACCTGATGCCGCCCACGTCCTTCGAGTTCCGGGCCGGCCGGGACGCGCTGGCGCTGACCGTCTTCCTGTCCGACACCGACGGCGAGCTGTCCGGCATCCGGGTCGTCTCCCAGCTGGAGACGTGGCTGTCGCTGACGGCGTACGACCAGCCGTGGCAGGACTGGGTGCGGCGGCGGATGGCCCAGGTCGCCGCCGAGACGGTCCGGTCGCGGACCCCGTCGCCCGACCTGGACCTGGCGGCCGAGGCGTGGCGCTGGCTGCAGGAGACCGAGCTGCTCGCGCCGGACCTGGACGCGGTGCCGGGAGGCGGGCTGGTGGTCGGCGAGGACGACGGGCCGAAGGTGTGGACGCCCGCCTGGCAGCTCGGTCTGCCCCTGGGACATCTCGCGATCCATCTTTTCTGAATCGGGACCAATCCGCGGGGCCCACGGCTCCGAACACCCTGGTCGCGATTCTGCCGGTGTCTTGAGTGATTCGGCTGTCCGGTGCGTACCGGTGGGAGCAAGGAGTAACCCCACCCGCACCCAACGGCACGAGGATTCGGCATGAGGTCCCAGGAACGGCATCGCGACGTCGGCGCGTACGCGCTCGGCGTGCTGGACGAGGCGGAGGCCTTCCGCTTCGAGGACCACCTCATGGAGTGCCCCCGCTGCGCGGCCCACGTGACCGAATTCGGGCCCGCGGCACGGCAGTTGCTGCTGTACCGGCGGGCCACTCCGCGCTTCGTGCACCCCATGACCCAGCCCGGTCCCCGGTTCCTGGACCGTCTGCTCGGCGAGGTCACCGCCCGGCACCGGGCGCGCCGGCGGCGTCTGCTGTACGGGCTGGCCGCCTCGGTGGTGTTCGCCGTGGCCGGTCCCGGGATCGCCGTGTACACCGCGGGGCACGGGAGTCCTGTGGCGCGGGTCATCACGGCGACCGACGCCACGTCGGGCGTGTGGGCGCGGGCGAGGACGTGGGAGAAGGACTGGGGCAGCGATGTCGAGCTGCGGGTGAAGGACGCGGCGGGGCCCCGCTCCTGCCGCCTCGTCGCCGTCGGCCGCGACGGCACGGAACAGGTCGTCGCCAGCTGGACCGTGAGCGGCCACGCCGGGACAGACACCGTGGACGGCAGCGCGGCCCTGCGTCCGGACGAGATCGACCACTACGACGTGCGCACCCAGGACGGCGCCCACCTGGTGACCCTCGACGCCGGATAGCCCGCTACTTCAGCAACCGGGACATCCTGCGGTCCGCGAGGGGCTTGCCGCCCGTCTGGCAGGTCGGGCAGTACTGCAGCGAGGAGTCGCTGAAGGAGACCTCGCGGACGGTGTCGCCGCACACCGGGCAGGGCTCGCCGGTACGGCCGTGGACGCGCAGACCGCTCTTCTTCTCCGCCTTGAGCCGCCCGGCGGCAACGCCCCGGGAGCGTTCGACCGCCTCGGTGAGGGTGGTGCGCAGCGCCGTGTAGAGCCGCCCGGTCTCCTCCGGGGTCAGCGACGAAGCCAGTTTGAACGGGGACATCTTCGCCGCGTGCAGGATCTCGTCGCTGTACGCGTTGCCCACGCCCGCGATCAGGCTCTGGTCACGCAGGGCGCCCTTGAGCCGGCGCCGCTCGTCCGTGAGCAGCGCCGCGAAGCGGGCCTCGTCGAAGTCGGCGGCGAGCGGGTCGGGACCGAGGCGGGCGACGCCGGGCACCTCCTGCGGGTCGTTGACGATGTACACCGCGAGGCGCTTCTGCGTTCCGGCCTCGGTGAGGTCGAAGCCCGCACCGGTCTCCAGGGCGACACGCAGGGCGAGAGGGCCCTTGCCGGGGCGGGGCGGACCGTCGGGGAGCCGGTCCTTCCACTGGAGCCAGCCCGCGCGGGCCAGGTGGGTGACGAAGTGCGGGCCGCCGTCCGTCTCCAGGTCGAGGAACTTGCCGTACCGGTGCACGGCGGTCACCTCGTGGCCCTCGAGGGCGGTGAGCGGCGGGTCGTAGGTCTTCAGCACGCTGATCGCGACAGGCAGCACGCGTACGACCTCGTGGCCTACCAGGTTCTCGGTCAGGAAGTCCCTGAGCGCTTCCACCTCGGGCAGTTCCGGCATACGTCCAGGGTGCCATCCGGGACCCGCGTGTCAGGTGTGTCCCGTGCGTTGCGCCATCTGGAACTCGCACCACACGCACTTGCCGCCGCCGCGCGCCTCCACGCCCCACACGTCGGTGAGCCGGTCGACGAGGAGCAGGCCGCGCCCCGAGACCCCGTTCTCGCCCGCCTCACGGCGGCGCGGCAGGGCGCTGGAGGAGTCCTCGACCTCGACGCGCAGTCTGCGGTCGCTGCCGGTGAGGACCCGCAGGGTGAGGATCGCGGAGCCCTCGGTGTGCATCAGGGCGTTGGTGATCAGTTCGTCGGCGACGAGCTCGATCTCGTCGGCGCGGGTCCGGGCGCCCCAGGCGCGGACCGCAGCGCGGATCATGTGCCGGGCCAGGGTGAGGGCGTCCGGATCGCCGGGGGCCACGTGCTGCTGGAGCCGGCCGCCGGACCGCACCGAGTCCAGTGTGCGGCGGCGCAGCAGGAGCAGCGCCACGTCGTCGTCGCCGCCGCGCTTCTCCGCCACCTCGATCAGCCGGTCGGCGAGACCGCGCACGTCGTCCGGGCCGTCGGCGACGAGTCTCGTGAGCAGCCGAATGCCGTCGTCGAGGTCGGCGCCGGGCTGCTCCACCAGTCCGTCCGTGCACAGCAGCAGGGTCTGGCCGGGGCCGAGTTCGACGGTGGTGACCGGGTACTCGAGCCGCCCGAAATCGGCGGACAGGCCGAGCGGCAGTCCGCCGTCGACGCAGACGCGCCGGCAGCCGCCGTCCGAGTGCCGGATCAGCGGGTCGATGTGCCCGGCCCGGACCATCTGGACCACGCCGGTGGTCAGGTCGGCCTCCGCGTACAGACAGGTCGCGAAGCGGTCGGTGTCGAGTTCGTGCAGGAAGACGGAGGCGCGGGCCATCACGGTGGCCGGCATGTGGCCCTCGGCCGCGTAGGCGCGCAGCACGATGCGCAGCTGGCCCATGACGGCTGCCGCGTGCGTGTCATGGCCCTGGACGTCGCCGATCACGGCGCCGACGCGGCCGCCCGGCAGCGGGATGAGGTCGTACCAGTCGCCGCCGATGTCCCGGCCCGGCGAGCCCGCTGCGGAGCCGGCGCGGTAGCGGACGGCGACGTCGGCGCCCCGGACGCTGGGGATGGTGCGCGGCAGCATCGCCTGCTGGAGCCCTTGAGCGAGGTCCTTCTCCTGCTCGTAGAGCATGGCGCGTTGCAGGCTCTGCGCGATGCTGGTGCCGAGGGCGACGAGGACGGCCCGCTCCTCCGTCGAGAACCCGCGCCGGTCGCTGTAGAGCAGCCCCATCGCGCCGATCGGGCGGGCCTGGGCGATGAGCGGGAGATAGGCGGCGGAGGTGATGTCGAGGCCGGTGATGTGCGGCCAGAGGATCGGGTAGCCCTCGGCGAACTCCTCCGGCGACTCGATGAAGCGTGGGCTGAGGGTGCGCACGACCTCGCCCATGGGGTACGGCTCGTCGATCCGGGTGACCCGGGTGCCGGGCACGAAGCTGCCCTCCGGGCCCTCGGCGACCAGCCGGATACGGCCCGCCTCCAGGAGACCCATCACCAGACTCGCGGCGCCGATGTTGCGGACGCCGTGGGTGTCCTTGAGGACGTCGATCACGTCCTGCACGCCGCGGGCGTGCGAGAGGGCCGCCGTGATGACCTCGACGACGTTTGTCTGCTGGCGGAACGCGGCGTCCCGGGCGGCGCGCACGCTGCGTGCCTCGGCGTCCGCCAGCTCCTCGGTGGCGTCGCGGACGATGCCGATGATCCGGCGCGGCCGGCCCGCCTCGTCGCGCCGGATGTAGCCCTGGGTGTGGGTCCAGCGGCGGGTGCCGTTGCGGCGGCGGATGCGGAAGTACGCCCCGTACGTCTCGCTGCCGTCCTTGATGGCGCGGGTGACCACGGCGTCGAGTCGGCTGCCCTCCGGCTGCGGAACCCGGATCGCGAGGCCTTCGGGGCGCCCGTCGAACTCCTCCGGGAGGATGTCGAACACCTCGTGCGCCTGGGCGTCCATCTGGAACAGACCGGCGTCCAGGTCCCAGTCGAAGCTGCCCATGCGGTTGAGCGCCAGGATCGGGTCCGGGTGGGCGGGCCAGTCGTCCGGGACTGACTGGGTGCTCGCTCCCCGATCAGCCATGGAGCCACCTTGCCAGGAGTCGTCCGATTCTTCGACCGGTGCCGGGCCGCTGCGCGGGCTCAGCCGCCGAAGACGTCGGTGGGGCTGTCGAAGATGCTGTCGACGGCCGGGTGGGTGTCTGGGATCGGAGTGGCGGTGTCGGGGCGGTGGGGTTTGCCGGGGGCGGTCCCGGGGTCGATCCGGGTGGCGTCGGGCGTGGCGCTCTGCGGCGGCGGAGCGGGTGACGGCGTGCCGGTGGGACGGTCGGCCGGCGTGCCTTCGGAGACGGTGCTTCCGGGGGGCGTGGTGTCCGTCGGGACGGTGGTCGTGGCGCAGTCCGCGGGCTGCACCGCCGGCCGGGCGGGAGGCGCCGCCTCGGCCATGGCCGGGGCGGCGGTGACCGCGGGGGCGGCCGGCGGCGCCGTGCCGCAGTCGGTCGTCGAGGCGCAGTCCGTGAGTGGCGTCGTCGGCCGGACCGGGGCTGCTTCATCACCTGTGGCCGGGGTGACGCTGACCGCGGGGGCGGTCGGTATCGGTGTGGTGCGCGGGAGCGTCGGCGGCGTGTCGCAGTCGGTCGTCGTTCCGCCCGCGGAGGCGCTGGAGGCGGTGTCCGGTGGGACCGGCGGTGCTGTCGGCGGGTGTTGGGTCTCCCCCGGCGGTGGCGCCACGGGGCGGTCCTGGCCGACGTCCTGGCCGACCCGGCGTTCGATCCAGATGCGGGTCTCCAGGTCGAGGATCGTGATGCCGGTGACGTCACGCGGCGCCGGGGTCACGACGATCACGTCGGCGGCCCGGTAGCCCGACCAGGGACTTCCGCTCGTGCCGGCGTCGTCCCGGGCCAGGTCGGGGGGGAGCAGCGGGTTGCCGCAGGCGCAGCGGACACGGGGCACGCCCCGGGCGTCGACGAGGACGGCGGTGCCGGCCTGGAGGACGGACTGGAATCCGGCCGCACGCCCGGTGCGGTAGCCGTGGTTGGTGACCCGGGTGTCGGCGCGCAGCGCGACCGGGGTCAGCCCGCGCAGATATCCGGGCAGGAACGCCTCCTCGACGCCCTCGGCCTGTGCGAAGGCGCGGCCCTTGGCCGGGTCGGCGGTGAGGTAGCCGATCTCCCGCTCGACGTCGCAGCTCGCGACCCCGGCCGTGCCGCCGTACAGGCCCGGCGTGCCGCCGGAGAGGGAGCGCGCCGCGCTAGGGGGCGCGGAGGCGGTGCGGGTGTCGGCGGCGGGCATCGCCGGTACGGCCGTACGGGTGACCGGGGGCGGGAGGCCCGGGCCGGTGGCCGTGGAGTCGGTGAAGGGGTCGGGGCCCCGGGCGTCGACCGGTTGCAGCAGGACGTCCCGGCTCACTCGCGTCTCCGTGGCTCCGCCGGCGCATCCGGCCACGAGCAGCAGCACCGCGAGCACACAGGCCGTGACGATGCTTCCGCTGGGTATCTGCACCGCGTTCTCCCACGTCATGTCGGGTAGTTCGCCACTATTGTCTGCTTCACTCACTTGGGTCACGCAAGCGGAGCGGCCCGCTACGGACAGTGGCGCAGGCGTGCGGCGTGACAATGGAGGCAGGAGCGCACGGCCGTGGACTGGTTCATCGCACCCGAGTACTGGTGGAGCCGACTGGTCTTCCAGCGGGCTCTCGCCGGCTTGTACCTCGTCGCCTTCCTGACGGCGGCGCTGCAGTTCCGCGCCCTGCTCGGCGAGCGAGGCATGCTGCCCATCCCCCGGTTCGTCGCACGGGTGTCGTTCCGACGCGCGCCGAGCGTGTTCCAACTGCACTACTCGGACCGCTTCTTCGGGGCCTGCTCGTGGGCGGGCTGTGCGGTGTCGGCGGCGCTGTTCGCGGGGCTCGACTCCCACGTCCCACTGTGGGGCGGGATCCTGCTGTGGCTGGTCCCCTGGGCGCTGTATCTGTCGATCGTCAACGTCGGCCAGACCTGGTACGCGTTCGGCTGGGAGTCACTGCTGCTCGAGGTCGGCTTTCTGGCCGCGTTCCTGGGCAACGATGAGGTCGCGCCCCCGATCGTCGTCCTGTTCCTGCTGCGCTGGATCCTGTTCCGGGTTGAGTTCGGCGCCGGTCTGATCAAGATGCGCGGGGACGCCTGCTGGCGGAAGCTCACCTGCCTGGACTACCACCACGAGACCCAGCCGATGCCGGGACCGTTGAGCTGGTTCTTCCATCACCTGCCCAAGCCGCTGCACCGGGTCGAGGTGGCGGCGAACCACTTCACCCAACTCGTGGTGCCGGTGCTGCTGTTCACCCCGCAGCCCATCGCGACGGCCGCCGCGTCCCTGATGATCGTCACCCAGCTGTGGCTGGTGCTGTCCGGCAACTTCTCCTGGCTCAACTGGATCACCATCGTGCTGGCCGCGTCGGCGCTGCGTCTGCCGGGGAGCGCGCCGTCGGTGCCCCCGACGCCGCTGTGGTACGAGGTCGTGGTCCTGGCCGTGGCCGCCCTGCTCGGGTACCTCAGCTACCACCCGGTGGTGAACCTGGTCTCGCGCCGCCAGGTCATGAACCGCTCCTTCGACCCGCTCCACCTCGTCAACACCTACGGCGCGTTCGGCAGCGTCAGCCGGTTCCGCTACGAGGTGGTGGTCGAGGGCACGCTGGACGACGTACCGCGCGAGGACTCGGACTGGCGGGAGTACGAGTTCAAGGGCAAGCCCGGCGATCCACGGCACTGGCCGCGCCAGTTCGCCCCGTACCATCTGCGGCTGGACTGGCTGATGTGGTTCGCCGGGCTGTCGCCCGCGTACGCCGGGGAATGGTTCGGCGGTCTGATGGAGCGGCTGCTCGAGGAGGACCGCGACACGCTCAGGCTCCTGCGCCGCTCCCCGTTCCCGCCCGGCGAACCCCCGCGCTACGTCCGCGCCCGTCTCTTCCGCTACCGCTACACGACCTGGCGGGAGCTGCGGGAGACGGGCGCGTGCTGGGAGCGGACGTACGTCCGGGAGTACATGCCGCCGACCCGGCTGGCGAGGGCGGCTCAGAGGTCGTAGACGCGGGTGGCGGTGGCCTCGAAGACCTGGGTGCGCTCGGTCTCGCCGAGGGTAGCCGTCAACTCCCGGGCCAAGTCCAGCACTTCGCCGTACGTCGCCGCCAGGGTGCACACCGGCCAGTCGGAGCCGAACATCAGGCGGCCCGGGCCGAAGGCCTCGAGGGCGGCCTCGGCGTACGGGCGCAGGTCGTCGGTCGTCCAGCGTGCGGGGTCGGCCTCGGTGACCAGGCCGGAGAGTTTGGCGACCGTGTTGGGGAGGGCGGCGAGGGTGCGCAGGGCCGTCTCCCAGGGTTCGCGTTCCTGCCGTGCGACAGGCGGCTTGCCCAAGTGGTCGAGAACGAAGGTGAGTTCAGGAAGCGAGTCGGCCGTCTTGGCGCAGGCCGGGAGCTGGTGCGGCAGGACCACGAGGTCGTAGACCAGGCCCGCGTCGGCGACCGCGGCCAGGCCCCGGCGGACGTCCGGCCGCACCAGCCACTCGGGGTCCGGTTCGCCCTGGACCTGGTGGCGGATGCCCTTGAGGTGCCGGCCGCCGGGGAGTTCGCGCAGCCGGGCGAGTTCGTCGGCGATATCGGGACGGGTGAGGTCGGTCCAGCCGACGACGCCCGCGATCAGGTCGTGCGCGGCGGCGAGGGCGAGGAACTCCGGGGTCTCCTCCGGCACCGTGATCGTCTGCACGAGGACCGTACGGTCCACCCCGGCCGCGCGGGCCTCGGGGGCGAGGTCGGCGGTCGTGAAGTTCCTCCGGAGGGGCTGGAGTTCGGGTCCCGTGATCCAGTCCTGGTCCCGTACCGACAGGTCCCACACGTGGTGGTGGGCGTCCACCGTCATGGCAGCTCCCATACGACGGGCAGCCCGGCGTCCGCGCCCTCGTCGGAGTAGTCGTGCACGACGTCGAGGAGTTCGGCCATCCGGGCCTGCCAGGCGACGTTGACGGGCAGTTCGTTCAGTTCTGCGAGGAGGCGGCCGTAGTCCTCGCACTCGAGAAGGTGGAAGAGGTCTGTTCCGCTGCGCCAGATCGTCCAGGAGGTGGCGCCGGCCGCGCGGATGGCGGCCGTCAGCTCCTTCGGCACCTCGCGGTGGGCGGCCTCGTACTCGGCGATGTGGTTCGCGCGGACCCTGGTGTGCAGGGCGACTCTCATCTCGGTTCCTCCGGGAGCAGCAGGCCGGTTTCGCGCAGTTCCTGCCAGAAGGCGGCCGGGACCGGTGTCCCGAACTGTTCGGCGCAGTCGCGTACTTCTGCCGCCGAGCGGGCACCGACCAGGACTGCGACGACGGCCGGGTGCGCGGAGCAGAAGGCGAGCGCGGCGGCGCGCAGCGTGATGTCGTGACGGTCGGCGACCGCCCGCATGCGCTGGACCCGGTCCAGCAGTTCGGCGGGTGCTTCCGTGTAGTTGTACGTCGCTCCGGGCCGCGGATCGGCCAGCAGACCGGAGTTGAAGGCGCCGCCGATGACCACCGGGACGCCCCGCTCCACGGCGGCGGGCAGCAGTTCGGCCCCCGCGCTCCGGTCCAGCAGGGTGTACCGGCCGGCACAGAGCACCACGTCGACGTCCGTGTCGCGGACGAACCGGGTGAGCATCGCGGCCTGGTTCATGCCGGCGCCGATGGCTCGTACCACGCCCTCCGCACGCAGCTTCTCCAGGGCCGGGTAGCCCTCGCGGAAGGCCTGTTCGGCGTGGTCGTCGGGGTCGTGGAGGTAGACGACGTCCACCCGGTCGAGGCCGAGGCGTTCCAGACTGGCCTCGAGGGTGCGCCGGATGCCGTCGGCGCTGAAGTCCCAGACGCGGCGGTGCCGGGCGGGTACGGCGAACCCGTGGGCGAGGTCGTCGCCGCCCTGGTCCGACGGTTCCAGCCGGCGGCCGACCTTGGTGGAGACCGTGAACTCGTCCCGGGGCAACTCCCGCAGGGCGGCACCGAGTCGGGTTTCGGCCAGGCCGAGGCCGTAGTGCGGGGCGGTGTCGAAGTAGCGGACGCCCGACTGCCAGGCGGCTGTCACCGCCTCGTACGCCTGCTCGTCGCCGACCTCGGTGTACAGGTTGCCGATCCCGGAGGCGCCGAAGGCCAGGGCGCTGACCTCGACGCCGCTGCGGCCGAGGGCGGTCACCGGGCGGCCGGGCGCAGCCGCAGGCCCTGCATGCCGCCGTCGACGGCGAGCGCGGTGCCGGTGGTGGCGCCGGAGAGCGGGCTCGCCAAGTAGGCGATGGCGCCGGCGACTTCGGCTGCGGCGACGAGGCGTCCGGTGGGCTGGCGGGCCTCCAGGGAGGCGCGTTCCGCGCCGGGATCGTCGGCGGCGTCCAGCAGTCGGCCGATCCACGGGGTGTCCACCGTGCCGGGGTTGACACAGTTGACGCGGATGCCCTCGCGGACGTGGTCGGCGGCCATGGCCAGGGTCAGCGAGTACACGGCGCCCTTCGTTGCGCTGTAGAGGGCGCGTTGGGGAAGGCCGGCGGTGGCCGCGATCGAGCAGGTGTTGACGATCGCCGCGTGCGCGGAGGCGCGCAGGTGCGGGAGGGCGGCGCGGGCGGTACGGACCATGCCGAGCACGTTGACGTCGAAGACGCGGCGCCACTCGGCGTCGTCGTTGTCCTCGACGGTGCCCTGGGCGCCGATACCGGCGTTGTTGACCAGGACGTCGAGCCCGCCGAGGCCGGCCACGGCGGCGGCCACGGCCTCGCGCACCGAGGTGTCGTCGGTGACGTCGGCCCGGCAGGCGAGGAGCGGCTTGTCCACGCTGGACGGGTCGAGGTCGAGGACGGCGACCTGGGCGCCGCGCCCGGCGAGGAGTTCGGCGGTGGCCCGGCCGATCCCGGACGCGCCGCCGGTCACCAGGGCCCTGAGGCCCTCGAAGTCGCTCATGCCGCCTGTCCCTTCCGGGTGTCGGGGTCGGTGGCCCAGAAGGTGCCGCCGGGGTACGTGTACCGGGCGATGGACTCGGGCCGCATGGCGGCCGAGAAGCCCGGCGCGGTGGGTGCCGTGTAGTGGCCCTCGCGGACGACCACGGGGGCGAGGAAGTGCTCGTGGAGGTGGTCGACGTACTCGATGACCCGCTTGTCGGTGGTGCCGGAGACGGCCAGGTAGTCGAACATCGAGAGGTGCTGGACGAGTTCGCACAGCCCGACGCCGCCCGCGTGCGGGCAGACGGGGACGCCGAACTTGGCCGCGAGCAGCAGGATGGCGAGGTTCTCGTTGACGCCGGCGACCCGGGCCGCGTCGATCTGCACGACGTCGATCGCGCCGGCCTGGAGCATCTGTTTGAACACGATGCGGTTCTGGACGTGTTCGCCGGTGGCGACCTTGACCGGGGCCACGGCCCGGCGGATCGCGGCGTGGCCGAGGACGTCGTCGGGGCTCGTGGGTTCCTCGATCCAGTACGGGTCGAACTCGGCTAGGGCCCTGGTCCAGCGGATCGCCTCGTCGACGTCCCAGCGCTGGTTGGCGTCGATGGCGAGCCGGATGTCCGGTCCGACGACTGCGCGGGCGACGCGGCAGCGCCGTATGTCGTCGTCCAGGTCGGCGCCGACCTTCAGCTTGATCTGCCGGAAGCCGTGGGCGACCGCCTCGGCGGCGAGCCGGGTCAGTTTCTCGTCGTCGTAGCCGAGCCAGCCTGCGGAGGTGGTGTAGGCGGGGTAGCCGCGGTCGAGGAGCCGGACCCGGCGCTCCTCCCTGCCCGCCCGGCCGCGGGCCAGGATCTCCAGCGCCTCCGCCGGGGTGAGCGCGTCCGTGAGGTACCGGAAGTCGATCTGCCGTACGAGCCACTCCGGTTCGGCGTCGGCGAGCAGCTGCCACAGCGGTTTCCCAGCGCGTTTGGCGGCGAGGTCCCACACGGCGTTGACCAGGGCCCCGATCGCCATGTGCATCACACCCTTCTCGGGCCCGAGCCAGCGCAGTTGGCTGTCGCCGATCAGCGCGCGGTTCAGGGTACCCGGGTCCGCGCACAGCTCGTCGACGGACCGCCCGACCACATGGTGCCGTAGAGCGTGGATCGCGGCGACCTGTACCTCGTTGCCCCGCCCGATGGTGAACGTGAAGCCGTGCCCCTCGGGTCCGTCCGGAGCGTCGGTGCGCAGCACGACATAGGCGGCCGAGTAGTCGGGGTCCGGGTTCATCGCGTCGGAGCCGTCGAGCTCGCGCGAGGTGGGGAAGCGGATGTCGTAGGTGTCGACTGAGGTGATACGGAAGGGTGTCGGGGAGGTCGGTGTCACAGAGGGCCTTTCGGTCGGTGGCGTGAACCCGGTGAGCCGTGGGGTCAGTCCTGGGCGCGGCCCGTCGTCACCCGGGCGATCATCAGGGCGACGAGGATGATTCCGCCGTAGATGGCCTGGATCCAGAACGAGGGCACCTGGGCCAGGGTGAGCAGGTTCTGGACGACGCCGAGGAGGAGCACGCCGGTCAGCGCGCCGAACATGGTGCCCTTGCCGCCGTCCAGGCTGATGCCGCCGATCACCGCGGCCGCGAACACCGTGAAGATCATGTTGTTGCCCTGGTTGGCGCTGATCGCGCCGACGTAGCCGGTCTGCATGATCCCGCCGACGGAAGCGAGGACGCCGGCGACGACGAACACGCCGAGCATGACGCGCTCGACGCGGATGCCGGCGGCGCGGGCAGCGTCCGCGTTGCCGCCGATGGCGTACAGGGCGCGGCCGACGCGGTGGTAGCGCAGCAGCAGTCCGGCGACGGCGAAGGCGATCGCCGCGAGCCACACCGACAGAGGGACGGAGAGGAAGGTGGTGGTCGCCAGGGAGTAGAAGCTGTCCGGCATGCCGAAGAGCGTCTTGCCCTTGGTGGCGCCGACCAGAAGACCGCGCAGCACGATCAGCATCGCCAGCGTCACGATGAACGCGTTGAGCTTGAACTTCACGACGAGGATGCCGTTGAAGGCGCCCACCGCCGCGCCGACCAGGAGGATCGCGAGGAGCGCGAGCGGCGCCGGGAACTCGATGCCCCAGCCGGACTGGGCGGACGGCAGCACCAGGAGCGCTCCGACGGCCGGCGCGATACCGACGACCGATTCCAGGGACAGGTCGAACTTACCGGTGATCAGCACCAGCGACTCGGCGAGCACGACCATGGCGAGCGCGGCCGAGGCGCCGAGGATGGAGATCAGATTGCGCTCGGTGAGGAACGAGTCGTTGACCACCGTGCCGAGCACCATCAGCAGCAACAGGGCCGGGACGAGGGCGAGTTCGCGTGCCCTGCGCAGCAGGACCGCCCGGGCGGCACGCCCGTCGGGGGCGGGTACCGGCGTCACCGGCGGAGCCTTGGTGTCAGCCATGGTCCACTCCTTCGATGGAGGCGATCAGCTCGTGGTCGCGCCAGCCGGCGGGGTGCTCGGCGACGACGCGGCCGTGGAAGAGGACGAGGACGCGGTCGCAGTGGCGCAGGTCGTCCAGTTCGTCCGAGACGACGAGTACGGCGGTGCCGTCCTCGCGGGCACTGTCCATGCGGGCCAGCAGGGACTCCTTGGACTTCACGTCGACGCCCGCGGTGGGGTTGATGAGGACGAGCAGCCGGGGGTCGGAGGCGAGGGCGCGGGCCATGACGACCTTCTGCGCGTTGCCGCCGGACAGATCGGAGACGGGCTGTTCGGGGCCCTCGGTGTGGATGTCGAGGCGTTCGATCAGCTCGGCGGCGACACCGCGCCTGCGTTCGGTGCCGACGAAGCCGTAACGGCCGAGCCGGTCCAGGACGCTCATGGTGGTGTTGTCGCCGATGGTCATGCCGGAGACCAGGCCCTGCTCGTGCCGGTCGCGGGGCACCCAGCCGACGCCCGCCTCCAGCGCGGCCCGCACATCGCCGAACGGTAGCCTCCTCCCGTCGAGTTGGGCCGATCCGGCGGTGGGGCGGTGCAGTCCGGCGAGGGTCTCGGCCAGCTCGATCTTGCCGCTGCCGCTGGTTCCGGCGAGTCCGACGGCCTCGCCGCGGCGGACGGTCAGGTCGACCTCCTGGAACGGGGCGGAGGTGAGCCCGTGCACGTCGAGCACGACCGGGGCGTCCGCGCTCGCCGCCGTGGCGCGGGCCGGCCCGTGGCCGGCGGCCGACTCCCCCGCCATGGCCTCCACCAGCGCCGCCCTGGGCAGTTCGGCGACGGGGGCCGTGGTGATCCAGCGGGCGTCACGCAGCACGGTGACGGTCTGGCAGACCTCGTACACCTCCTGGAGGTGGTGCGAGATGAACAGGAAGGTGACGCCGGAGTCCTGCAGCGCCCGCATCCGGCTGAACAGCCGCTCGATCTCCCGGTTGTCGAGCTGGGCGGTCGGCTCGTCGAGGACGATGAACCGGGCGCCGAAGCTCAACGCGCGTGCGATCTCGACCATCTGGCGGTCCTCGACCTTGAGCTCGGCGGTGCGGGCGTCCGGGTCGACATGGACGTCCCAGGTGTCGAGGAGCGCGACGGCCTCGCTGCGCAGTCTGCGCCAGCTGATGAACCCGCGGTGGAGCGGCTGCCGGTTGACGAAGAGGTTCTCGGCGACGGTCAGCTCGGGGACGACCATGGGTTTCTGGTAGACACAGGCGACCGTGCGGCGCCAGGCGTCGCGGTCGGCGAGCGGGGGCGCGGGCCGGCCGTCGAAGTGGACGGTGCCCTCGTCCGGGGCCTGGAGTCCGGTGAGGACATTGACCAGGGTGGACTTGCCCGCGCCGTTGCGGCCGACGAGGGCGTGAGACTCGCCGGGCAGGACGGTGAGGCGGCCGTCGGCGAGGGCGACCGTGGGGCCGTACCGCTTGACGATGCCCTCCGCTTGGACAAGTGGCGTAGTCATCCGACCGTGTTGCCCCACAGCTTGGGGTCGTCGACGTTCTCCTTGGTGACCAGGGGCGCGGGCAGCTGGTCCTCGAGGATGCCGCTGGGCAGTTTGACGATCGTGGAGTCGTGGTCCGTCGGTCCGGGCTGGAACGTCTTCCCCTCCATCGCCGCCTTGATGTAGTACATGCCGTACTTGGCGTAGGCGTCGGCGGGCTGGGAGACGGTGGCGTCGATCTGGCCCTTGCGGATGGCGTCGTACTCCTGCGGGATGCCGTCGTTGGAGACGATGACGATGTGGCCGCTCCGCCCCTCCGTCTTCAGCATGTTCTTGGACTTGAGGGTCTGCAGCGTGGGCGCGAGGTAGACGCCGCCGGCCTGCATGTAGATGCCCTTGATGTCGGGGTTGGCGTTCAGGAGGGTGTCGAGCTTGGAGGCCGCGGTGTCGGACTCCCACTTGGCTGGGATCTCCAGGACCTTGAGCTTCGGGTACTTCTCCTTGACGCAGGAGCGGAACGCCTCCGAGCGGTCACGGCCGTTGACCGAGGCGAGGTCGCCCATGATCTGCACGACCTTGCCGCTGCTGACGTGCTGCCCGAGGTAGTCGCAGGCCTTCTGGCCGTACGCCACGTTGTCGGCGCGGACCACCATGGCGACCTTGCCCTTGTCGGGCGCGACGTCGACGGCGACGACGGGCACGCCCTTGCGCTCCGCCTGATCGAGGCCGGCCTCGATGGCGGCGCTGTCCAGCGGGGCGACGACCAGACCCTTGACGCTCTGGTTCAACTCGTTGTTGATGTCGGTGATCTGCTGCGAGGGGTCGCTGTTGGAGTTGACGGTCTTCAGCGCGTCGACGCCTTCGGACTTCGCCATCTTGGGCACGTAGTCGTTGTACGACTGCCAGAACGGCGAGGTCAGCAACGGCAGGATCACCCCGACCTTGCCGCTGCCACCACCTGAGGCGCTCGCGCCGTCCTTGGTGCTGCCGCAGGCGGCGAGCACGAGCGAGGCACCGACGGCCAGGGCCGCCGCGCCGATGATCCGGGACCGGTTGCGTTTCCTCGGTGTCCGCAGTGTTGCGCCGGGCATCTGGCAGCTCCTCATCGAGCGTGTGCGAGCAGATGTCCGCATACTTATCAGACCACTTGGCGCGTGGAACACCCTCAGGACGCGGATTTTCCGCGAAGAAGGCCGTCATGAAGCCATAGTGGTCCGACCACATCCCGGATTAGACTGCGGCCCACCGGCGGCTGGAGGAGTGGCGTGGACGAGACGGGTGTGGCCGGGACGGCCCCGCAGAAGGGCACCGTGACGCAGCGCGCCATCGAGCGGATCAAGGCGATGATCGGCGAGGGAAGCCTCGAACCGGGCCAGCGGCTGCCGACCGAGCGGGATCTCGCGGCCCAACTGGGTATCTCCCGCAGCTCGATGCGGGAGGCCATCCGCGCACTGACGGTGATGGGGGTGCTGGAGGCGCGGCACGGTTCCGGCATCTACGTCACGGCGCTGGAGGCGGGCGACCTGCTGGAGACCTTCGGGGTGGTCGCCGATCTGTCGCGCGGCCCGCGTCTGGTGGAACTCCTCGAGGTGCGCCGGGTCCTGGAGTCGACGGCGACGGCGCTGGCGGCGGCGCGGATCACGCCGGACCAGCTGGCCGAGGTCGAGCGGCACCTCACGGCGATGAACGCGACGGAGGACCCGGAGGAGATCCTCGCCCACGACCTGGCCTTCCACCGGGAGATCGCGGCCGCAGCGGGCAACGACGCCATGGCCGCCATCCTGGAGGGCCTGTCCTCCCGCACGTTCCGCGCCCGTGTCTGGCGCGGCTACCAGGAGGAGGGCGCCTTCACCCGCACCCGCCGCGAACACGCCGCGATCCACCGGGCGTTGGCGGCCCGCGACCCGGAAGCGGCCCGCGCGGCGGCCGCGGCCCACGTGGGCGAGGTCGAGGAGTGGCTCCGGGCGCAGCTCGGGGGGTAGGAGGCGGCTCGTCCGGCCCGAACGCCTGGCCGGCCCGGCGTCCTTCTCGAAGCGGCGCCCCGTCCGTCAGGGGTCGCCGAGGCCCGCTCGGCGGGCCTGGAGGATCGCGGCGGCGCGGTCCGGGGCCATGAGTTCGGTCCCTGGGGGGCGTGGGGGGGCCGCGGCCCGTCCCGGCGTCCGACCGGACACCGGCGACGAGACGGACCGCGATCCCCTGGTGGGGCCGTGGTCCGTCTCGTCGGCCGTGCTGCCGGGTCCGCCAAGCGCTACGCCCGCCGCAGCCTCAGCGTCACGAGTTCGAACGGGCGCAGGCGTACGGCGATCCGTCCGCCGTCGCGCTCCGGTGCCGCCGTCTCTTCCAGCGGGCGCTCCAGCAGGTCGGTCACGGTGACGTCCGCGACCTCGAAGCCGGCGGTCAGCGTGGCGTGGGCGCGTCCGCCGTGGGCCTCGTGGAAGCGGACGACGACGTCACCGCTGCCGTCGTCGGCGAGCTTCACCGCCGTGACGACCACGGCGTCCTCGTCGACCGTGACCAGCGGTTCGACCGTGTGGGCGCCGGTCAGCCGCCGCTCGGGCAGGTTGATCCGCCAGCCCTCGCGCACCGCGTCCCCGATCGCCGCACCGGGCACCAGGGCGTGCCGGAAGCGGTGGACGCCCTGGTCGGTCTCGGGGTCGGGGAAGCGCGGGGCGCGCAGCAGGGACACCCGGACCGTCGTGGTCGTACCGAGATCGCCGTCGGTGCGGACGGAGCGGGTCACGTCGTGGCCGTACGTCGAGTCGTTGACGATCGCGACCCCGAAGCCGGGCTCCTCCAGGTGGACGAAGCGGTGGTTGCAGGCCTCGAACTTGGCGGCCTCCCAGGAGGTGTTGGTGTGGGTGGGGCGGTGGAAGTGCCCGAACTGGGTCTCGGACGCGTACCGTTCGGCGTGCAGGTCGAGCGGGAAGGCCAGCTTGAGGAACTTCTCCGTCTCGTGCCAGTCGACCTCCGTGTCCAGGACCAGCCGCCGCTCTCCCGGCGCCAGCGACAGCATCTGGGTGACGCGTGACTCCCCGAAGGACCGGACGATCCGCACCGACGCGCCGTCCTCGCCCGCGGTCACCTCGTCGGCGTCCGTGAGGTCGGTGACGGTGTTGCGGTAGAAGGCGTCGACGTCCCAGGCGTCCCACATGTTCGGGAAGTCCGGGTGCAGTTGGAGCAGGTTGGCGGCCCGGCCCGGGGCGATCGTCTCGCGGTCGGCCGCGATGTCGTACGCCGAGACGACGAGTCCGGCGGCGTCGATCTGGATCCGCAGCACGCCGTTGTCCAGGACGTGTCCGCCACCGGGGCGCGGGGCGAGCGTCGTCTCGCCGTCCGTCCGCGGTACGCCGGCCGCGCCCGCGGCGACGCCGGCGCGGGCGTGCGGTGCGGCGTTGAAGACCAGTTCGGAGGTGCCCTCGCCGGCCAGGGCGCGCTGGGCGGCGTCGATGATCCCCGTCAGTTCGGCGGCGAGGCGGTCGTACGTCGCCCGGGCCTCCCGGTGCACCCAGGCGATGGACGAGCCGGGCAGGATGTCGTGGAACTGGTGCAGCAGGACGGTCTTCCAGATGCGGTCCAGCTCCTCGTACGGGTACGGGAATCCGGTGCGGACCGCCGCCGTGGCCGCCCACAGCTCGGCCTCGCGCAGCAGGTGCTCGCTGCGGCGGTTGCCCTGCTTGGTCCTGGCCTGGCTGGTGAGGGTGGCGCGGTGCAGCTCGAGGAACAACTCACCGACCCAGACCGGCGGATGGGCGTACTCGGCCTCTGCCTTCTCGAAGAACTTCTGCGGCGTCTCCCACACGACGGTCGCCGAGCCCTCGAGGTCGCGCAGCCGGGCGGCCTTGGCGATCATCTCGCGGGTGGTGCCGCCGCCTCCGTCGCCCCAGCCGGTGGGCGCGAGGGAGTGGCGGGCATGGCCCTTGTCCTTGAAGTTGCGGACGGCGTGCGCTATTTCGCTGCCGCGCATGGAGCAGTTGTACGTGTCGATCGGCGGGAAGTGCGTGAAGATCCGGGTGCCGTCGATGCCCTCCCACTGGAAGGTGTGATGTGGGAACTTGTTCGTCTGGGACCAGGAGATCTTCTGCGTGAGCAGCCACTTCGAACCGGCCGCCTTGATGATCTGCGGGAGCCCGGCGGCGAAGCCGAAGGTGTCGGGCAGCCACGCCTCCTCGTTCTCGATGCCGAACTCGTCGAGGAAGAACCGCTTGCCGTGCACGAACTGCCGGGCCATCGCCTCCGAGCCCGGCATGTTGGTGTCCGACTCGACCCACATGCCGCCGGCCGGCACGAACCGGCCCTCCGCCACGGCCTTCTTCACCCGCGCCCACACCTCGGGCCGGTGCTCCTTCACCCACGCCCACTGCTGGGCCTGGGACATGGCGAAGACGAAGTCGGGCTCGTCCTCGATGAGGGCGGTCATGTTGGAGGTCGTGCGGGCCACCTTGCGTACGGTCTCGCGCAGCGGCCACAGCCAGGCCGAGTCGATGTGCGCGTGACCGACGGCGCTGATCCGGTGGGCGGAGGGAACGGCGTGGGCGGAGAGCACCTCGGTGAGCTGTGCACGGGCCCTCGCCGCGGTGCCGCCCACGTCCTGCAGGTCGATCGCGTCGAGCGCCCGGTCCACCGCGCGCAGGATCTCCCAGCGGCGCTGCGCGTCGGCGGGCAGCTCGGCCATCAGCTCGCCGAGCACCTCCAGGTCGATCACCAGCTGCCACACGGTCTCGTCGAGGACGGCGAGATCCATGCGGGTGAGGGTGTACTGCGGCTCGCTGCCCGCGGTCTCCTTGTCGCCCAGCTGCGTGGGCCGGAAGGGGTGGTAGTCGAGGATGACGGGGTTGGACGCGGCCTCGACGTGCAGCCGTACCTCCTCGCCGCCCTCGGCAGGCGCGCCGATCCGCACCCACTGGTTGCGCGGGTTGAGACCCTTCACCGGGGTGCCGTCGGGCCGGTAGACCAGGCCTTCGCACTGGAAGCCGGGCATGTTCTCGTCGAAGCCGAGGTCCAGGATCGCCTCGACGGTCCTCCCGGCCCAGGCCTCGGGGACGGTTCCGGTGACCCGGAACCAGCTGGTGCCCCAGGGAGCACCCCACCGGGCGCCCACCTCGATCGGTTCGGGCTCGGCGGCGAGCCCCTCCTCCACCGGCACGGGTTCGCCGGGCGCGTGCCAGACCGCGACCTCGAGGGGCACGGACTCGGGGTACACGGCGGGGCGGATGCGCTCGTCGAGGACGCGCTTGAGACGGGCTTCGACCAGGCTGCGGTCGTCATGCATGCGGGGTGCTCCGTTGCGGGTCGCGGGTGGTTACCAGGTGTGCGTGACGGTCACGGGGGCCGACGCGGTGTAGAGCTCCCCTACCGCGCGCACTTCGAACCGTGCCGTCTTCTCCCCCTGCTCCGGCTGCAGGCCGGCCACGAAGAACGCGCGCTGGCCCGTGCCGCCGAGGAAGCGCCGGGTGCCGTCGGGCAGGAGGCGGTGGAGTTCGTAGTGGCGTACGCCGCCCGGGGCCGCGTTCCAGGCGAAGCGCAGGTCGCCGCCGGTGGCGGCGGTGATCCGTACGTCGCCGGGGGCGGCCGGGGCCGGGGTGTTGTCGTGGACGGCGAGTCCACCGAGACGCCAGCGCACGGGGCCGGAGGTCGCGGTGAGCCGAACGCCGAGTGCGTGGACGGTGCCGGACAGCCCTGTGAGCCGTACGGTCGTGGTCTGCCAGCCGTTGACCGACTTCACACGGGCACCGGCATGCCCACCGCCCCTCGTGTTGACCGAGTTCACAGGCAGATAGGTGTACGGCGGTGTCGCACCGGCGCCGCTCGGTTCGGCGGTGGCGACAGCGAGCTCGACGTTCACAGTGCCAGCGTCGGTCCGATGCGTCAGTTCGACAACCGTGTCACCCGTGATCGGCAGCCGTGTCGCGTACAGGTCGAGCACCACCGGTTGATCGAGTTCACCGTCCACCAGCACGCTGCTGCCGCCCCGCCAGGCGTCGGCGAAGTCGAAGGTGACGGCCGGCCGCGCCCCCGAGGTGCGCACCACCCAGCGCCGGGACGGCAGCCGGTCCTGGAGGCCGAGGTGGTTCCACTGCGCGTCCGAGGCGACCGCCCCGTCCTCGAACCACCGCAGGCCATGCCCGGTGTTGAAGACGCTCGCGAACGGGAGTGCGGAGACCGTCGACCGGTCCGCGACCGACACGGCCGGCGCCCGCCAGGGATCGGCGCCGTCCGGCCGCGACGGATCCAGCGACCGGCCGGTCCAGAACCGGTCGTCGGCCGCGTGGAAGTCGCCGGGGGTGCGGCCCGCGGGCAGGTGGTTGCGGGTCCACTCGGGCCGGTAGAAGCCGACCGAGGTGATGTGCGGCGAGCCGCTCGGCACGATCGCGTCCCAGTTGACGGTGGTGTTCGAGCCGTTGGACTCGACGTCGACCCCGGCCCACAACTCGTAGCGGCTGCGTTCGAGCTCGACGGCCTGAGTCCCCGAGGAGGCGAGGCTGCTCGCGCTCCACCGGAAGTCCACGAACATGTCGTCGGCGGCCTGGAAGAACGCCTGGTTCTGGCTGTCGAGCGCCCCCTGCCAGCTCACCGACCCGTTCACGGTCATCGCGTCGTACCAGGTCACCCGCTGTCCCTGGGCCGCCGCGAGGCTCTTCAGCTCCCGGACGAAGCCCAGCATGTCCGCGCCGAGCGCGCTGTCGCCGCCGCCGGTCTCGGCGTTCACGAACCAGCCGTCGAAGCCGTACGCCGCCGCCACCGCGACGAGCTGTGCGGCGAGCGGCCAGTGCCCGGTGGTGTCCTTCTGGACCAGGTCGCGGGTCCACTGGAGCTGTCCGCCGTAGGCGACGGGCGGCAGGAAGATGTTGCCGAGGACGCGGACGCCGTGCCGGTGGGCCGCGTCCACGATCGGCGCGTTCGGGGCGAGGATCAGGCCCTCCCCGGCCGAGCCGCCCCAGAAGACCAGTTCGTCGATGTAGGCCCAGTGGGTGAGGGCGTAGTAGTCGGCGGTGGCCGAGCCCTGGGAGGGGTTGCTCGAGGTGGGTCCGAAGGACACCAGCGACTGGATGCGGGCCTGGTCCGTGCAGGCGGTCGCGTTGGCCGGGGTGGGGGTGAAACGGGCGGCGAGCGGCACGGTCGAGGCGTTGAGGGCGAGGTCGGCGTCGGTGTCCGCGCGCCAGGCCTTCAGGCTGCGCCAGGTGATGCCGGCGCCCGGGCTGCCGGACGGGAACGAGTCCGGGTACCAGTAGGAGGCGTACGCCGGGGTCGCGGCGGCGGGCTTCTTCCGGCCGGCGGCCGCGGCAGGCAGGGCGGGTGTGAGTGCGGCCGCGGTGGCGGCTATGAGCACGGTGCGTCTAGTGGGGTTCACGAGCGGGTGCCTCCTTGGGGAGTGGGGAGTACCTGGTCGGGAGTGACCACTTCGGTGATGCCGCGTGCGGCGAGGTGTTCCTTGTCGTCCGCGCGCGTGTCGAGGACGGTGGTGGGGCGGGCGCCGTCGGCGGCGAGCCGGAAGTAGGCGTCGAAGACGGGCCCGCCGGGTGCGCACCGGGAGCGGACGGCGGGGTCGGCGGGTACGACGAGTGCGGTGCCGCGGGTCGCGGGGGTGGTACGGCGTCCACGGGCGGCGTCCGCCAGCACGAGCGCGAGGTCCTTGGGCCGCCGGTCGTTGGTCAACAGGCCGAGGCCGTATTCGAGTTCGGGGAAGTCGGCGAGGTCGCGGGAGACGTCGTGGGAGCACCACCAGGTGACGCCCCACAGGTCGGGGCAGTCCAGCGCGTGCGTGACGGTCGCCTCGGTGAAGGCGGCCGCGTGCGCCGGTGGAATCAGGGGTGCGGGGGCGCCGACCTCCTGGAGCCAGACGGGGCGGTGCGGGTCGTCGGCCCAGGCCTTGCTCAGCTCGACGAGGTATGCGGCGTGGTGCTCGCTCGGCACGGAGGTCCGGCCGTGGCGCTGGGCGGTGCCGTTGAACACCCAGGAGTGCACGGCGGTGAGGTCGCCGCGGCGGGCCGAGTGCTCCGGGGTGAAGGGCTGGTCGTCCTGGTACCAGGCGGCGTCGTACGAGGCGTGCAGATGCAGTCGCCCGGGGGCGCCCTCGGCGCAGGCGGTGAGCAGCCGGGTCAGCCACGCGTCCGCCTGAGCGGGGGTGATGCGGTCGGGGTCGGGGTGCGGCCCGGCGGCGAACTGGTTGACCTCGTTGCCGACCGTCATCCCGATGAAGTTGGGCCGGTCGGCGAGCGCGGCGGCGAGGGTGCGCAGATAGCGGGCCTCCCCCTCGACCACGTCCGGGTCGGTGAAGATGTTGCGCCGGTGCCAGGTCCGCGTCCAGGCGGGCAGGAAGTCGAAGCTGCTCAAGTGTCCCTGCAGACCGTCCACGTTGACATCGAGGCCGCGCTCGGCGGCCGCGTCGGCGAGGGTGACGAGCTGCTCGACCGCGCGGGGGCGGATCAGGGCGCGGTTGGGCTGGAAGTAGGGCCACAGCGGGAAGACCCGGATGTGGTCCAGGCCGAGCGCGGCGATCGAGTCGAGGTCGGCGCGTACGGAATCCAGGTCGAAGTCGAGCCAGTGGTGGAACCACCCTTCGCTCGGGGTGTAGTTGACGCCGAAGCGCACGGCAGAAGGCATGGAGTTCCTGGTTCTGTAGTGCGTACGTGGAGGTGCGTGTGCGGGTGGTCCGTCCCTTGACGGTCGCCCGTTGTCGGTCAGCCCTTGACGGCGCCTTCGCCGACCCCGCGGAAGAAGTACCGCTGGAGACAGGCGAACAGGGCGATCAGCGGTGCGACGGCGATGACGGTGCCGGCGGCGACGAGGCGTTCGTCGTTGGCGAAGGTGCCGTGCAGATAGTTGAGTCCGATGGTGAGCGTGAACTTGTCCGGGTCGCTGAGCACGATGAGCGGCCACAGGAAGTCGTCCCAGGCGCCCATGAAGGCGAAGATCGCTACGACGGCGAGGGTTCCCCTGACCGACGGGAGCGCGATCCGATAGAACCGCTGCCAGGAGTTGGCGCCGTCGACGAAGGCCGCGTCCTCGATCTCGTACGGCAGATTGCGGAAGGCGTTGCGCATCAGCAGGACGTTCAACGAGCTGATGGAGGCGGGCAGGAGCACACCGACGAGCGTGTTGTTCAGGCCGAGGTCGCGCATGGTGGTGAACTGGGCGATGACGATGCCCTCCGCCGGCACGAGCATCGCGAGCACGAAGACGAGTGCGGTCACCCCGCGGCCCCGGTAGCGCAGCCGGGCCAGGGCGTACCCGGCGAGGGCCGAGCCGACGCAGTTCGTCACGACGTTGGCGACGGCGACCTTCAGCGAGTTGAGGGCGTAGTCCCAGACCGGGATGGTGTGCGCGACCCGGTCGTAGTTGTGCAGGGTGGGACGGCCGGGCAGGAACTTCGGCGGGGAGCTGAAGATGTCCTCGGTGGGACCCTTGAGCGAGGTGGACAGCTGCCACAGGAACGGGCCGATGGTCAGGGCCAGGACGATGAGCAGCAGCAGGTAGCGCAGGGCCAGTTCCCACACCGGAATACGGCGGCCGTGCTCGTCGGTGATCCGGGGTTGCGGGCGCGGGGCGGGGGCCGGCGTCCGTGCGGGCCGTACCTTCTCGATGACGCTCATGCCTCGTCCCTCCGGTCGGCTCGCAGGACCAGCAGCATCAGGCCGACGGTCACGACGAAGACCACGACCGACAGGGCGGAGGCGTAGCCGACGCGTCCGGTCAGGCCGGTGCCGGTGCGCTGGACCAGCATGACGAGGGTGGTGTCCTCGCCGGCCGGTCCACCGGCCGGTCCCGCCATCAGATACACCTCGGAGAACACCTTGAACGCGCTGACCGAGGCGAGCGCGGCGACCAGGACCATGGTGGAGCGCACGGCGGGCACGGTGACGGTGACGAAGCGGCGCACCGCGCCCGCGCCGTCGACGGCGGCGGCCTCGTGCAGTTCCCGGGGTACGTTCGCCAGCGCGGCCAGGTAAATGATCATGTAGTAGCCGAGGCCCTTCCAGACGGTCACGGCCATGGCGCTCAGCAGGAGCAGCCACTGGTCGCTGAGGAAGCCGACCCGGCCGGCGCCGACGGCCTCCAGCAGGGAGTTGACCAGGCCTCGCTCGTCGAGCAGCCACACCCAGATCAGGCCCACCACGACGATCGAGGCGACGACCGGGGTGTAGAAGGCGGACCGGAAGAAGGTGATGCCGGGGATGTTCTTCTGCACCAGCAGAGCGAGCAGCAGCGGCAGGATCACCAGCGCGGGGACGACACCGAGGACGTAGAGCGTGCTGTTACGCAGCCCGGTCCAGAACATGTCGTCGTGCAGCAGCTCGCGGTAGTTGGCGAGGCCCACGAAGCGGCCCGGGATCAGGGTGCGCCGGTCGGTGAAGGAGTTCACCAGCGTGGAGACGAACGGGTAGAGCACGAAGACACCGGTGACCAGCAGCCCGGGCGCGGCGAACAGCCAGGGGCTGGTGGGCAGTTGGCGCCGCACCCGGGACCGCACCGTGAGATTCGCCATGCCGGATCAGCCCTGCTGCTTCAGGAGCTGGTCGCTGGCCTTGACAGCGTTGTCGAGGGCCGCCTTGGGGCTCTCCTTGCCCTGCAGCGCCTTGGCGACCTCGTTGCGCAGCGCGGTCTTCATCTGCTCGCTGAACAGCACGGGCGTGTAGTTGACCGCGTTCTTCAGGGACTTGGCGGCGGCGATCCGCACGCGGGTCTCGTCGGTGCCGTCCTCCTTGGTGAAGTACGGGTCGTCGAGGGAGCCGGCGGTGCTCGGGAAGATGGCGACCTGCTTGGCGAACGACATCTGGTTCTCCGCGTCCGTCACATAGTGCGCGAAGGCGACCGAGGCGGCGGTGTGCTTGGTGCGGGAGTTGACCATCACGCCCATCACGTACATGTTGACGTGCCCGGTGCTGGTGATCTGGTCGGTGATGCCGATGTTCTTGTACAGGCCCGGCGCGTTCTTCTTGAAGTTGCCGAGGTCGAGGGCGCTGCCGGGGTTCATGGCGACGGCCTGGGTGAGGAACTTCTTGCCGGTGGACTCCGGGGTCGCGGTCAGCGCCTGCGGGTCGAGGGCCTTGGCGTCGTACAACTCCTTGTACTTGGTGAGGAGTTCGACACCCTTGGCGTCGTTGAAGGCGAAGCCGGTGCCCTCCTTGTTCATCAGCTCGGCGCCGTAGCGTCCGAAGTCCTCGATGGTCGGCACGTTGGCCAGCGTGGCGACCTTGCCGTGGCTCTGCTGCGCCATCTGCAGGGCGTCGGTGAAGAGGTCGTCGTAGGTCTTCGGGGGCTGCTCGGGGTCGAGTCCGGCCTTCTTGAACAGGGACTTGTTGTAGAACATCGGCCCGGTGTTCAGGTACCAGGGGAAGGCGTACGTCCCGCTCAGCCCCGGTATCTGATGGCTGGCCCAGGCACCCTCCAGGTACTCGGGCTTGTACTTGGCGGCGGTCTTGTCGAGGTCGAGGGCGAGGCCCGCCTTGGCGAGCGGGGCGACGAGGTCGGGCGAGACGTTGACGACGTCGGGCAGGGTGCCGCCGGCCGCGTCGGCGCTGATCTTGTCGGCGTACCCCTCGGCGGGCTGGTCGATCCACTTCACATGGGTGCCCGGGTACTTCTTCTCGAAGCCGGAGACCAGACCCTCGAAGTACGGCTTGAAGTTGGCGCGCAGGTTCCAGGTCTGGAAGGTGATGTCGCCCTCGATCTTGCCCGAGGCGTCGGTCGAACCGCCCCCGTCGTCCCCCGAACCGCAGGCGCTCAGCGGCAGGAAGAGGGCGGCGGCGGCAACGGCCGCGAAGGTTCTGCGGGAGATGCGCACGATGCGTGGCTCCTTTGCGTGGGGTGGGCCGAGCGGCCCGGCCAGACCATGCCCGCCGTTTGTCGGGCAAGTCAATGGATTCACTCCAGCTAAATTAATTAGTTGCACGAACCCCCAGGTCACAGCCGCATAATCGCAGTATTGCCACGATCGCTAATGCGCTTTAGGATGGCCGAACTCAAGCGCTTTAGTAGATCGTCAGGCAGATCACCTCGACAGATCGTCTCTACGGAATGGGGAGCAGGGGTGTCAGGCAAGCGGTCGCCCGCGCGTCGGCCGACGATGAAGGACATCGCGCGGCGCGCCGGCGTGTCCGAGAGCGCGGTCTCCTTCGCGCTCAACGGGCGGCCCGGGGTCTCCCAAGTGACGCGGGACCGGGTGCGCCGCGTCGCCGAGCAACTGGGCTGGCGCCCCAGCACGGCGGCCCGCGCGCTGTCCGGGGAGGGCGCGGCGACGGTCGGCTTCGTCCTGGCGCGCCCGGCCCACACGCTGGGGGTGGACTCCTTCTTCCTGCAACTCGTCTCGGGTATCCAGGAAGTGCTGGCGGAGCGTCATCTCGGCCTGCTGTTCCAGGTGGCGGAGAACGTGGCGGACGAGTGCGCCGTGTACCGGCGCTGGTGGGCGGAGCATCGGGTGGACGGGGTCCTGGTCGTCGACCCACGCGCCGACGACCCGCGTCCCGACCTGCTGGACGAACTGGGCCTGCCCGCCGTGGTGATCGGCGGGGCCCCGGACGAACGCCACCCCGGCCTGTCCACCGTCTGGGCCGACGACGCAGGGGCGATGGCCTCGGTCGTGGACGAGTTGACGGCGTTGGGTCACCGCCGGATCGTGCACATCGCGGGTCTGCCCGGTCTCGCGCACACCCAGCGCCGTATCCGCACCCTGCGCGCGGAGGCCGAGCGGCGGGGGCTGGCCGAGGTGCAGTCGGTGACCACCGACTACTCGGACAGCGAGGCCGCCGCCGTCACCCGCCGGGTCCTGCAGGGTGCCACTCCTCCGACGGCCCTGGTCTACGACAACGACGTGATGGCGGTCGCCGGCGTGGCCGCCGCGTCCGAACTCGGCGTCTCGGTACCGGCGGACCTGTCGGTGGTGGCCTGGGAGGACTCGGCACTGTGCCGCATCGTCAAACCGTGGCTGTCGGCACTGTCGAGGGACAGCGTGGAGTTCGGCTCGACGGCGGCACGCGAACTGCTGGCCCTCCTGGACGGCGGCCCGGCACGGACGGTCCAGGTGCCGGTGCCGCGCCTGATCGAGCGGGACAGCACAGGGCCGGTGAGGGCCGGCTGACCGCACCCGGCGGTGCGGCCGGCCGGCCCGCAAGAGCGGTGGAGCGAATGTCCAAGGGGCCGACCGCCTCTCGACGCGGCGCGCGCCAAGGGGCACAGTGCTCCTACGCACGGGACCTACCGACCGGTACGCACCCGCGCGCCGCCCTCGTACTTTCCCCAGGAGCGCCCGTGACCAGCTGGGTCGGCCGGACCGCCGTCGAGATCGCCGCCGCCGTACGCGAGAAGCGGGTCACGCCCCGGGAGGTGGTCGCCGGGCATCTCGCCCGGATCGAGCGGCTCGACGGCCGGATCGGCGCGTTCCGTACGGTGCGGGCCGCGGCGGCGCTCGCGGAGGCGGACGAGGTGGCCGCCCGTACCGACCTGGCCGGGCTGCCGCTCGCGGGTGTGCCTCTGGCGGTCAAGGACAACCTGGCGGTGCGCGGCGAGGCCAGCCGGAACGGCTCGGCGGCGACGCCGGACACGCCCGCCGCCGAGGACCATCCCACCGTGGCCCGGCTGCGGGCGGCGGGCGCGGTGGTCGTGGGGCTGACGAACGTGCCCGAGTTGTGCGTCTTCGGCACGACGGAGGGCGTCCACGGCACCGCCCGCAATCCCTGGGACACCGCGCGCACGGCGGGCGGCTCGTCGGGCGGCAGCGCGGCGGCGGTGGCGGCCGGCCTGGTGCCGATCGCGCTCGGCAACGACGGCATGGGCTCGCTGCGCATCCCGGCGGCGAACTGTGGGCTGGTCACGCTGAAGCCGGGACACGGAGTGGTGCCGGCGGGGATCGGCCACGGCGACTGGTTCGGGATGGCCGAGAACGGGGTGCTGGCCACCACCGTCGAGGATCTGCGGCTCGCGCTGTCCCTCCTCGCCGACACGGACACGGCATTCGTACGGCGGGACGAGCCGGACCAGCTGCGCATCGCGGTGTCCCTGCGCAGCCCGCTCGCCGGGGTTACGATCGCCGGATCGTATACGACCGCGGTCCGGGAGGCGGCCGGGCTGCTCACCGGGGCCGGGCACCAGGTGCGACGCGCCGAGCCGCCGTATCCGCTCTCGCTGGGCCTCACCTCGCTGCAGCACTGGACGGCGGGCACGGCGATGGACGCCGAGGGCCTCGATCCGGCGCGACTGAACCGGCGGACCCGGGTGCACGCGGCGCTGGGCCGCCGCTTCCTGGGCTCGGTGCGCTCCGGGGACCGGCGCGAGCGGCTGCGCGCCCGGCTGACCCCCTTCTTCACCGAACACGACGTGCTGCTCACCCCGGCCCTCGCCCGCCGCTCCCCCACGGCCGGGCCGTGGCACGAGCGCGGCTGGCTGCGCAACATCCTTGCCAACACCAACTACTCGCCTCTGACGCCCCCGTGGAACCTCACGGGCTGGCCGGCCATGTCCGTCCCCTTCGGCACGCTCCCGTCGGGCGCCCCCTGCGCCGTACAGCTCGCGGCCCGCCCGGGCGCGGAGTCCACCCTGCTGGGCCTGGCGGAACAGCTGGAGTCCCTGCACCCGTGGCACCGCACGGCACCGCTCGACTGAGCAGCTAGTCCTCGTCGAGCGCGCGGTACATGATGTGCAGCCCCACCGGGCCGTGCCGGGGATGGTCGAAGGCCCTGGGGATCGTGCCGACGATCGTGAAGCCGAGGGACGTCCAGAGGGCGACGGCGGGGTTGGTCTCCACCACCGCGTTGAAGACCATCGCGCGGTAACCGTGAGCCCTCGCCTCAGCCAGAACGTGCTCGGCCAGGGCGCGGCCGATACCGCGGTCGCCCTGGTCCGGGTCGACCATGAAGCCGGCGTTCGCGACCTGCGCTGCGGGACCCCCGTAGTTGGGGGTGAGGTAGGCGGAGCCGACCACGGTGCCGTCGGCGTCCTCGGCCACGTACACCCGCTTGCCAGGGCCCGTCCACAGGGCCCGGGCCGCTTCCTGCGAGGTGCCGGGGTCCCAGGCGTATGTCTCGGCGGCGGCGACGATCCGGTGCCAGAACGGCCAGATCCGCGGCCAGTCGTCGGCCACGGCTTGTCTGATCAGCATGGGCGTGAGTCTCGCACGCCCATGCCTCAGGAGAACGCGGCGGGACCGGTCGGCTCAGTCCACGCTGGGCAGGATGTGGGGTTCGGCCAGGTCGTCCTCGTAGCCCGCGAGGCGGATCGGGGCGGACCGGGCCCACACGTCCAGACTGCCGAGCTGTCCGGGCCGGCGGCCCGTGCGCTCCGTCCGTTCCTTGGGGCGCTGATCGCGATTCGTCTTCTCCGGTGTCACCGCGCACTCCTTATGTGTCGGGTCACCCTCGGGGTCTGTCGGACAGCCTGTACTCCGGCGCCGGACACCCGCTCGGGTCTGGATGGAAGGCCAGTTCGGACGCGGTGGCGCCGGTACCTCTCACGAGAGCAGGCCGTTGTGACCGGCGAGTCCCGGGACGGACCATGGGTGTGGGTGGGACCCGTAATGCTGTCCGCCACCCCTTAGATTAACCAAATGAGCGGGGGTCCGCTCGATCGGGAGTGCAAACAAGCCGTAACTTTCCCGAGTCACTCCGTACTTCACCCAAGCCAGTCTGCACCGGTTTGTTACGCGGTGCGCTGTCTGGATGCACCCGTTTGGCCTACATGGCCGAACACTTGGGCGTCGACGTCGCGCAGTTCAAGTGCCGTTGGCCGCGTCGCAAGCTCCTCATGATCTGCTGACATCAGACAACGGCTGTCTCGCGGGAGGACTGACGCATGGAGCTGCGCAGCGTCGAGGAGCTGATGGACCTGCTGTACGCCTGCCCCCACGAGCACGCGCTGCGCACCGCCGCGCTGCTGCGCCGCACCCGCCCCGCCGACAAGGAACTCCAGGTGGCGGGGCTGGTGCACGGCATCGGGGAACTGCTCGGCCCCGGCGGCGGGGCCGATCGCGCGCAACACGCGGCCGAGGCCGTGCGCCCCCTGCTCGGCGAGCGGGTCCACCGTCTGGTGCGGCACCACGGCCCCGCCACGGACGACGACCTGCTGCGTCTGCGCCAGGCCACCGAGGAGGGCCGGTTCGCCGGTTTCGACGCCGGGGTCCTGGAGGACTGGCGTACAGTCCTGGAACTGGTGGCGGCGCGCAATTCCCGCCTGGGGGCGGTCGACTGAGGGTCCGTCATCAGACGGTGACCCGCGCACCGGCGACCTGTCGCCCGCGGCCCGGCGCCGGTGTCACCACTTGCCCGGTGCGTAGTCCTTCAGGAACACGCCGTACAGGTCCTCGCCCTCCTCGCCGCGCACGATCGGGTCGTACACCCGGGCCGCGCCGTCGACCAGGTCCAGGGGCGCGTGGAAGCCCGCCTCGGCGAGGCGGACCTTGTCGGGGTGCGGGCGCTCGTCGGTGATCCAGCCGGTGTCGACGGCCGTCATGAGGATGCGGTCCTTCTCGAACATCTCCTGGGCGCTGGTGCGCGTGAGCATGTTCAGGGCGGCCTTGGCCATGTTGGTGTGCGGGTGGCCGGCGCCCTTGTAGCCGCGGCTGAAGACGCCCTCCATGGCGGAGACGTTCACGATGTAGGTGCGGCGGGCCGGGGAGGCCGCCATCGCCGCCCGCAGACGGCTGATCAGGATGAACGGTGCCGTGGAGTTGCACAGCTGGACCTCGAGCAGTTCCACCGGCGTGACCTCGTCCACCGACTGGATCCAGCTGTTGGTGTGGTGCAGGTCGGGCACGAGGCCGCCCGCGTCGATGGCCGTACCGGCCGCGATGCGCTCCAGGGACGCCGAGCCGGAGACCAGCGCCAGGTCCGTGACGTCCTGCGCGGTCAGTGCGCCGCCGCCCGCGACGGGGAGAGCGGCGACCGCGCCGGAGCCGAACGTGCCGATGACCTCGGCGGCGGGCAGCTCACCGGCGGGCAGCGGCGCCGACTCGGCGGCGACCAGCTCGCTGTAGGCCCCCGGGGAGCGCCGTACGGTCTGTGCCGCGTTGTTGATCAGGATGTCCAGCGGACCTTCGGCGGCGACCGAGTCGGCCAGCGCCACGACCTGCGCGGGGTCGCGCAGGTCGATGCCGACGATCTTCAGCCGGTGGATCCAGTCCGCGCTGTCGGGCTGGGCCTTGAAGCGGCGGATCGCGTCGTTCGGGAAGCGCGTCGTGATCGTGGTGTGGGCGCCGTCGCGCAGCAGCCTGAGCGAGATGTACATGCCGATCTTGGCGCGGCCGCCGGTGAGCAACGCGCGCTTGCCGGTGAGGTCGGCACGGGCGTCGCGGCGGGCGCGGTTCTCGGCGGCGCATTTCTGGCAGAGCTGGTGGTAGAAGTAGTCGACCTCGACATAGCGCTGCTTGCAGATGTAGCAGGAGCGCGGGCGCTGGAGTATGCCCGCGATCTGGCCCTCGCCGGTCGCCGAGGAGGGCAGGATGCCCTCGGTCTCGTCGTCGATGCGCTGTGCGGAGCCGGTCGCGGTGGCCTCCGTGACCGCCTTGTCGTGCGCGGTCTTGGCGGCGCGCCGCTCCTGGCGGCGGCGCTGCTTGACCGTGCGGTAGAGGTGCGAGGTGGCCCGGCGCACCGTGATCGCGTCGGGGTGGTCCACGTCGAGCTCGTCGAGCTCCGCCAGCACACTGAGGCACACCGCGAGGCGCCCGGGGTCGATTCCGGGACCATGGGACTCGCCGGCCGTCTCGTCGATGGCCGTCGTCGGGCCGTCCTCTGTCACCGTCATTGCGCTGCCGTTTCCCTGATCACCCGCGCGGCGCTCCGGTCGCACCCGCTTCGAACGCGGAATTTTACGGAGCGCCGGGCCACATGGCCAAACCCGGCCCTACTCGGACTCGCAGGCTGTGATCAGGGTCTCCACCTCGTCCGTGACCGCGCGGGCGAGCCGGTCGAGGTCCGGGACGGCGCGCGCGTCGGCGACCAGGCCGTAGTGGACACGGCCGCGGTACGTCGAGATGGCGACCGCCAGGGACTGGCCGGGCGCGAGCGGGGCGAAGGGGTAGACCTCGGTGAGCGGGTGGCCGCCGAGCCTGAGGCCGAGGCCGGGCAGCGGGACGCTGGTCACCAGGATGTCGAACCAGAGCCGGGCGGCCTGGCCGACCAGCGGTCCGCCGAGCCGGTGCCCGAGCGCGGGCACGTGGTCGGCGAGCAGGGCGACGGCACCGGCGCCCCGGTTGGGCCCGGCGTCCTTTCTGCGGCCCATCGCCGTACGGACCGTGTCGAGGCGGCGCAGCGGGTCGGGGTCACCGACGGGAAGCCGTATCAAGTAACCGGAGAGCCGGTTGCCCTGTGGCTGGGCGCTGCGCGGGCGGCGCTTGGAGACGGGGATCAGGGCGCGCGGCGCGATGCCCTCGCTGCCGTCGCCGCGCTCGTCGAGCCAGCGACGCAGAGCGCCGGCGACGACGGCGATGAGGACGTCGTTGACGGTGCCGCCGACGGCCTTGCGGACCTTGTGCACGTCGTCGATGTCGAGGACGACCCCGGCGGTGCGGCGGGTGCCGCTGGATTCGGAGGTCAGAGCCGAGGACGAGCGCACCCCGAGCGTGGAGAGGGCGACGGAGGCGCCGATGTCGAGGGCCCGGCCGACGTCCGACAGGGCGCCCCGCAGCAGAGCGGGCAGCTTGCGCACGTCGGGCAGCAGGCCGCGCGGCGGCTCGACCGGGCGGGGGCCGCGCTCGGGCAGGTCCACCGGGTCCAGGACGCCGGCGGCGAGCTTGAGCGCGCGCAGGCCGTCGGCCAGCGCGTGGTGGAACTTGAACAGCACGGCGAAGGAGACACCGTCCTCGCCGGGCAGCACGTGGGCCTCCCACGGCGGCCGGTTCCGCTCCAGCGGGCGCTCCATGAGCCGGCCGGCGACGGCCTGGAAGTCGCCGGTCGGCGCATGCAGCCGTACGTGGTTCATGGGGTCGAAGTCCGGATCAGGTTCGCGGGCGGCGCCGCCGAAGGCGAGCGGGAGCGCCAGCGGGGAGCCGACGGGCTGCCACACGTCCCGGATGCGCATGCGCAGCCCGGGCACGGCGGCGGCGCGGGCGGCGAGCAGGTCGGCGGCGTGGGCGCCGGCGGTGGGCGAGTGCGCGGAGAAGACACCGAGCGCGCCGAGGTGCATGGGGTGCCGGTCGGACTCGATGTGCCAGAACGCAAGGTCGAGGGGAGCGAGCAGGTCAGAAGTCAATGGCTTGCCTCGCGTCGACGGTGGGTGGGGCAAAGCAGTCAACCCCTGTGAGGCGATTACGGTCAAGTACGATCAGGCTACGCTCAGTTAACGCAAGATTAAGTCCCACCTCGCCGAAAGGGGGTGAGGTGCCTGAGGTCACTTCAGTGCCGGTGGCGCCGCTCGGGGTGACGTACCCCACTCCGACGGGCGCGGGCCGACCGTGAAGTCGAGCGAGCGCAGGGAGCGCAGCGCACGGGTCGTCAGGTACGTGCGGTCGTATGGCACTCCGTCGGCGCGGGCCGACTGGACGTAGCGGTCGGCGGCCGAGGTGCCGTTCGCGGTCACGGTGAGCCCGCCGCCCGGCCAGTGGGCGCGGTCCAGGGTGAGGTCGACGCGGTCGAAGACGGGCGTGGTCAGGCCCCAGGTGCCGTATCCGGGCTGGACGGGGAAGAGGCCGATGGACGACAGGACGTTCCAGGCGGACATCGTGCCCAGGTCGTCGTTGCCGGTCATGCCGGTCGGCGTGTCCGTGAAGAGGGTCAGCGCCGCGTGCACGACGTCCGTGGTCTTCCAGGGCTGACCGGTCGACAGATAGGTGTACGGGGCGATGAGGTCGGGCTCGTTCTGCGGGTTGTAGGTGGCGGCGTCGTAGTACGCGTACGCGTTGCCGTGCACCCACACCTCGCGCGCGGTCGTCGCCGGGTCGGCGAGCAGCCGGTCGTAGGCGAAGAACTTGTCGAGCCGGTCGTTGGCGGCGCGATCGCCGCCGATCAGGCCGACCAGGCCGGGCAGGTCCTGCGGCACCAGCCACTGGTACTGCCAGGCGGTGCCCTCGTGGAAGCCCACGCTGTGGGCGGGGTCGGCAGGTCCGGCGAAGGCGCCGGCGGCGTCCCGGGCGCGGAAGAAACCGGTCGAGGGGTCGAAGACGTTGCGGTAGTTGCGCGCGCGGGCCGCGTACCGGTCGGCGTCCGCCGTGTGTCCGAGGCTGCGGGCCATCTGCGCGAGCATCGCGTCAGACAGGGCGTACTCGAGGGTCACCGAGCCGCCCTGGTGGTAGTCCGAGTCGCCGAGCTTGGTCTGCGGGCGTCCCTTGACGTAGGGCGCCCAGCCCCGTGCGATGTACTCGGCGTTGGCCTCCCGGCCCGCCGTCGGCACGTCGGCCGGCGGGACGCCGTCGGCGTTCTGACGCAGCAGGCGGTACGCCCGCTCCTCATACCCGTCGAGGAGCCCGCTGTGATAGGCGGTGGTCAGGAACGGGGTGACCGGGTCGCCGGTCATGATGTTCGTCTCGACCGTGCCGTAGCCCCACTTGGGCAGCCAGCCGCCCTCCTCGCCGACCCGGACGACCGAGATCGCCATGTTGCGGGCCTCGCGGGGCGCGAGCAGCGCGAGGAGCTGGCACTGGGTGCGGTAGGTGTCCCACAAGGACCAGTTCTGGTAGTAGGTGAAGCCCTCGGCGCGGTGCACCCTCCGGTCCCAGCCGGTGTAGCGGCCGTCGGCGTCGCTCCCGACGTCGGGCGCGAGGAAGGACCGGTACAGCGAGGAGTAGAAGGTACGGCGCAGGGTGTCGCCGCCGCCCTGGACGCGGACGGCGCCGAGGCGCTCCTCCCAGGCGCGCCGGGCCGCCTCGCGGACGGCGTCGAAGGAACGGCCGCCCTCCGCCCGCAGGTTGGTCCCGGCGCCCTTCGCGTCGACGTACGACAGGGCGGTGGTCGCGGTGACCGTACGGTTCTGGGTGGTGTCGAAGCGGACATAGGCGCCGCCCGGTCCGGTCCGCGAACCGGGGCTGACGGTCTTGCCGTCCCAGGTGCCGTACGCGGTGAAGGGCCGGTCGAAGCGGGTGACCGTGTACACCGTGTACGGCAGGGTGTCGCGGCAGAAGCCGCGGCCCGTGATCTCGGTGCGTACGGTCCGGTCGTCGAGGATCTCGACCCTGCTGCCCACCGCCTTGTGCAGCGACTGGGCGGCGTTCAGCAGGACGTTGGCCTTGTCGGTGGCGGGGAAGGTGTAGCGCTGGACGCCGGTGCGCGCGGTCGCGGTGAGTTCGGCGTCGATCCCGGAGGACAGGCCCACGCGGTAGTAGCCCGGGCTCGCCGCCTCGTCCTCGTGGCGGAAGCCGGACGCGTAGCGCGCGTTGTCCGTCTGCGTGACCTCGCCGGTGGTCGGCAGGACGGGCAGGTCGCCGCCGATCCGGCAGCCGACGCCCGAGAGGTGGACCAGCGAGAAGCCGCGGATACGGCTGTCCGCGTAGTCGTATCCGGTCCTGTGCCCGGTGTCCGGCGAGAGCTGCACCATGCCGAAGGGCACGGCCGCGCCGGGGAAGGTGTTGCCCTCGTTCCGGGTGCCGATGAACGGGTTGACCAGATCGGTGAGGTGACCGTCGGTCGGCTCGGCGGACCGTGCGGTCGGCGCGGCCAGCAGCGCGGACGCTGCCAGCACCCCGGCCAGGCACAGGCGCGGACGACGGGTCCGTCTCATCTCTGATGACCTCCGGAGCTCGACGTATGTGTCTGCATCCTGAGGTCACGGGGGCGTGAAGCCCGGTAACCGGGCGCGTCGGCGCGGTGCGCGTCGCGGGCGCGGCGGTACGGGGGCGGACCTCGCGAGGCCGGCCGGCACGGCGTCACAGGACCCGCCGGCCCTTCGTCACGGCACCCGCTGGCCCTTCCCCAGTGCGATGACGCCGCCCTTGGAGACCGTGTACAGCTCGGCGTCCCGCTCCGGGTTGACGCCGATCGTCGCGCCGGGCGGTACCTCGACGTTCTTGTCGAGGACGGCACCGCGCACGACCGCGCCCCGGCCGATGTGGACGTTGTCGTGCAGCACGGAACCCTGCACGACGGCTCCCGGGTCGACCACGGCTCCCGGGGACAGCACGGACCGGGTGACCTGGCCGCGGATCAGACAGCCCGCGCTGATGATGGACTCGCTCGCGATGCCGCCGGCATTGAACCGGGCCGGTGAGAGCTGGTTGGAGTGGGTGTAGATGGGCCAGCTGCGGTTGAACAGGTTGAACGCGGGCCGCTCGGCGATCAGGTCCATGTGGGCGTCGTAGTAGGCGTCGAGGGTGCCCACGTCGCGCCAGTAGCCCTGGTCGCGGGTGGTCTCGCCGGGGACGTGGTTGTTGCTGAAGTCATACAGCTGGGCCTCGCCGCGGCCGGTGAGCTGGGGCAGGATCGAGCCGCCCATGTCGTGGACGGACTGCTCGTCCTCGGCGTCCCGCTGGAGCGCCTCGATCAGGGCCTTGGTGGTGAAGATGTAGTTGCCCATCGACGCGAACACGCACTCCGGGGCGTCCGGGAGGCCCGGAGGATCGGCGGGCTTCTCCAGGAAGCGCTCGACGGTCTGCCCGTCCGAGCCCGGCGTGATCACACCGAACGAGGAGGACTCGGAGCGGGGCACCCGTATGCCCGCTACCGTGACGCCCGCGCCGCCCTCGATGTGCTGGGTGAGCATCTGCCGCGGATCCATGCGGTAGACGTGGTCGGCGCCGAACACCGCGACGTAGTCGGGCTGTTCGTCGTAGATCAGGTTGAGGGACTGCAGGATCGCGTCGGCGCTGCCCAGGTACCAGCGCGGGCCGAGCCGCTGCTGGGCGGGGACCGGGGTGACGTAGTTGCCGAGCAGGCTGGACATCCGCCAGGTGGTGGTGATGTGCCGGTCCAGCGAGTGCGACTTGTACTGCGTCAGCACGCAGATGCGCAGCACGTCGGCGTTGACGAGGTTGGAGAGGACGAAGTCGACGAGGCGGTACGTGCCGCCGAAGGTGACCGCGGGTTTGGCACGGTCCGCTGTCAGCGGCATCAGCCGCTTCCCCTCGCCGCCCGCCAGCACGATCCCGAGAACCGAAGGACCACCACCACGCATGGCCGCTCCCCTCACCCTGGTTGTGCCCGATGGATGCCCCTGTGCGGCACGGGCTAAGCCTTGAGGATCTCCTCGTACAGCCGGACCGTGCGGCGGGCGACCGCGTCCCAGCCGAACTCCCCCACCGCGCGCTCCCGTCCGGCCTCGCCCATCAGGTGTGCCCTCACCGGGTCGCCGAGCACGGAGTCCAGCGCCCGTGCGAGGGAGGCCTCGAAGTCCTCGTCCAGGGTGACCAGGAGGCCCGTCTCGCCGTCCGCGACGACCTCGGGGATGCCGCCGACCCGGGAGGCCACCACGGGCGTGCCGCAGGCCATCGCCTCCAGGTTGACGATGCCGAGCGGTTCGTACACCGAGGGGCAGACGAACACGGAGGCGTGGGTGAGGAGTTGGATGACGTCCGCGCGCGGCAGCATCTGCGGGATCCAGTGCACGCCCTCGCGGGCCCGGCTGAGTTCCTCGAACAGGTCGCGGAACTCCCGGTCGATCTCCGGGGTGTCGGGGGCTCCGGCGCACAGCACGACCTGGGCCGCCGGATCGATGTCCCGTACGGCGCGCAGCAGATGAGGCACGCCCTTCTGGCGGGTGATACGGCCGACGAACAGGACGTAGGGGCGGCCCGGGTCCACGCCCAGACGGGTGAGGACGTCGGTACCGGGATCGGGCCGGTAGAGCCTGGTGTCGATGCCGTTGTGCACGACGTGCACCCGGGCGGGATCCAGTGCCGGATAGCAGCCGAGAATGTCCTCGCGCATGGCCCCGGACACGGCGATCACCGCGTCGGCGGCCTCGATCGCGGTGCGCTCGGCGAAGCCGGACAGGGCGTATCCGCCGCCGAGTTGCTCGGCCTTCCAGGGACGCAGCGGCTCCAGCGAGTGGGCGGTCATCACGTGCGGGACTCCGTACAGGAGCTTGGCGAAGTGCCCGGCGAGGTTGGCGTACCAGGTGTGGGAGTGGACGAGTTCGCGGCCCTCGAGCGCGGCGGCGATGGACAGGTCCACGGAGAAGGTGCGCAGCGCGTCGTTGGCGGTGTCGAGAGCGGACCACGGGCGGTGGCGTACGACGCCGACGCCGCGACCCTCGCCCCAGCAGTGCACCTCGAGGTCGACCAGGGGCGTCAACTCCCGGGCGAGGAACTCGACATGGACGCCCGCGCCGCCGTACACGTCCGGGGGGTACTCCCGGCTCAGCAGTCCTACTCGCACCCGTAACCCCCTGGTCTTGGCGCCGGTCCCCATGGTCACCCAGACGGGGCGCGCGGGGAAGAGCGTGGGGGCCGTGTGAAGCAACAGTCTCCGCAGACTCCTCCGTCGGGGACGCGGTAGTAGAGGCAGCAGCTGCGGCGCCGGAAGGCGGTGCCGGTGAAGGTTCCGGTGCCGCTCAGGAGCGGGTGGGTGAACAGGTCGGCGGTGAGCGTGCGCGTCCGGTGGGCCACGTCGGCACGTCCGTGGGCGCGCGCCCAGCGGGCGAGTTCGCGGGCGGCCCCGGCCAGGGCGGAACCCGCGTTGCCCCACAGCAGGCCGGTCGCGACGCCGTAGCGGGTGTGCAGCGCCTCGACGAGCGGTTCGAGGTGCCCGGCGAGGACGGTGTCCACGAGTGTGGCCGCGTCGCCGGGCAGCGGTCGAACCTCGGTCAGCCACAGGTCCTCCGGGGCAGTGGCGGCCGGGTCCCAGCGCAGCAGACGCGGAGCGAGGTCGGGGACACGGCCGTACAGGGCGGCGCAGCCGAGGGCCACGGACCACAGCCGGGCCGCGAGCGCCTGCTGGGCGACGGAGACCGAAACTCGCAGCTCAGCTGCGCGAATACGATCAGCGACCAGTTCGACGCGGAAAGCAAGGGACCTCCCGTAAACATCCGACCCCGGATTTTCGTAGATCTCCGCGAGGGTCGGCAGCGGACCGCCCGGCGGCTCACGCCGGGCTCCGGTCGCTCCGGTCGTCCGCAGGACGAAGAAGCCGCCGAGCGGGCGGAGTGCGGCGAGATCGGGGGCGAGGTCCACGATCGCGAGTAGTACCAGAAACGCCGGAGGCCGGGGCGAGCGGGACTCCACCCGCTGTCGCCCACCCTGGGGAGGATGGGACGGGGGGCGTACTCCATCGGCAGTAGGACCCATTGCCTGCTCAGGTACGACGACGGGAAGCATCCGGACGGGCAGAGTGTTCGCCATGAAAGCCGACCGTTCGCCGCGACGGGCCCAACGCCCCCGCCTCACGCAGGGGAGCAGCTCGTGAGTGCCCTCGCGTTGTCCGTGGTGCTGTCGTTCGTCTCCGCCATCGCCTACGCGGGTGGAGCGATCGTGCAGGAGCAGGTCGCGGTGACCTCCCCCGGCGAGCAGTACGCGCCGCTGCGCCGGCCGAGCTGGTGGGCGGCCGTGGCACTGAACGGACTCGGTGGACTCCTGCACGTGGCGGCGCTGGCCTACGGCCCGCTCAGCCTGGTGCAGCCGCTCGGTGCCCTGACCATCGTGTTCGCACTTCCGATGGCAGCCCTGTTCGTCGGCCGCGGGGCCGGCAAAACGGCCTGGCGCGGCGCGATCATGGCGACCGTGGGCCTCGCGGGCCTGCTGTCCCTGGTCGGCACCTCCGACGGCCATTCGCTCGCCGGAGCCCAGCGCGTGGGCGTGGCGCTGGTCACCGGCGGGGCGGTCGCGGCACTGATGATCGCGGGCCGTGCGGCCCACCGGCACCCGGCCGTGCGCAGCGTGCTGCTCGCCACTGCGTCCGGCATAGCCTTCGGCATGTCGTCGGTGTTCACCAAGACCGTCGCGGTCGACTGGACCGGCGGCGTCTCCGCGGCGGACCTGCCGGCCCTCGCGGTGATCGGCGCCTTTGCCGTCGGCGGCGTGCTCCTGTCGCAGGCCGCGTACCGCGGCGGCGGTCTGGCGGCACCGCTGGCCACGCTGACCGTGGTGAACCCGGTGCTTGCAGCGGCCGTCGGCATCACGATGTTCGGCGAGACCTTCCGCTACGGCACCACGGGCACCGCGCTCGCCCTGAGCTGCGGTGTGGTGGCGGCGGGCGGACTGATCCTGCTGACGACGGAGCGGATCGAGCCCGAGCCGCAGGTGAGCGTTCCGCAGCAGCGGGTCGCCGTGGAAGACGCGGACGCCGTGGACCTCGTGACCTCCGTGGCCCTCGAGAGCAAGGCCCTGCGGACGATCCTGGACGCGGACGACACCGTACTGGAGGACGTCCTCGCACCGACGTCGGACGGAGAGCTCGCTCCGGAGGGCGGGCGGGAGGACGGAGGAGAAGGCCCCACCACGGACCCGTATCCCCTCACCGCCTCGTACTCGCCGTTCTACACCGGCATCTATGTCCCTCTGCTGGTCCCCGACCGACCTGGCACGAGGGTCAAATCCTGACCCCGCCGGCCCGGAGATAGGCGACCGGGTCGACGTCCGAGCCGAAACCGGGCCCCGTCCGCACCTCGAAGTGCAGATGCGGGCCCGTGGCGTTTCCGGTGGAGCCGGAGCGCCCGATCCGCTGACCGCCGGAGACCGGCTGCCCGGCCTTCACCGAGATCGCGGAGAGGTGGGCGTACTGCGAGTAGCGCCCGTCGGCGTGCCGGATCACCACCTGGTAGCCGTACGACCCGCCCCAGCCGGCCTCGACGACGTGCCCGGCGCCGACCGCCTGTACGGACGTACCGGTGGGCACGGGGAAGTCGACGCCGGTGTGGTAGCCCTTCGACCAGTGGGAGCCGGCCGCGTGGTACGGCGTGCCGGTCGAGGCGTTCACGGGGGCGACGAGGGAGTGGGAGTGGCTGCCGGTGGATGAGACGTGGGTGCCGGAGGAGTGCTTCTTCGTCCCCTTCTTGGCCTCCCGCTTCTCCGAAGCCTTCTTCACCGACCGCTTGGGGGTGGCGTGCCGGTCCGGTACCGACGCGGCACCGGCACGCAGGTCGAGGCGCTGGCCGGGCAGGATCAGGTCGGGATCGGAGCCGATCGTCGCGCGGTTGGCCGCGTACAGCCCCTGCCAGCCGCCGCGGACCTGCCGTTCCTCGGCGATCCCGGACAGCGTGTCGCCGTGCACGACCGTGTACATCTCCGCCCGGCCCGCCCGCGATTGTGGCGGGGTCTGGGGCTGTACGTCCCGTACGGCACTCTTGGCGGGCCGGGTCGCCGCGCTGTCCGTACGTACGCCGGACGTGCCTTCACCACCGCGGGTGAGACCGGCCCGCGCCGAGCACACCGGCCAGGCGCCGGGCCCCTGTCCGTCGAGCACCTGCTCGGCCACCGCGATCTGCTCGTCACGGGTGGCCAGATCCGCACGCGGGGCGTACTTCGCGCCTCCGTACGCCTCCCACGTGGACCGGGTGAACTGGAGCCCGCCGTAATGCCCGTTGCCGGTGTTGACGCTCCAGTCGCCGTTCGACTCGCAGGCGGCGACCTTGTTCCAGGTGGCCGAGTCGGCCGCGTGGGCGGTTCCGGCGCCGATCAGCGGGATCGCGAGGCCCGCGCCGCCCGCGGTGACGGTGAGCGAGGCGCGGTTGATCCTGTTCGGCTGATACCGGCGGTGCCGGCCGCGTACGGCCATGGAGAGCCCCCTCCACATGCGTCAGGAGGGGCAAAAGTAAGGGCCGCGAACAGGCCATGACAAGGCGGCAATCGGCCGCGTCGGCTCACAAGGGACCAGGAATCCGGTCCCACTTGGATTACGGGTGAGGCATCTGGGGTTGTCCTTGCGTATCTGCCTGCACAGGCCTCCGCCGGACCGGCACAAACCGGACATGCGGTCGGCCTACCGGCACGTCAGGATGGTCAGGGGCAATACTGGCGGGCAGAACTGGCACCACCGATTACCAGGATGCTTAGGAGTCAACCGAATGAACACTTCAGCCCAGATCGGCGTCACGGGTCTCGCGGTCATGGGCCGCAACCTCGCCCGGAACTTCGCGCGCAACGGCTACACGGTCGCGGTGCACAACCGGACGGCGTCGCGGACGCACGCGCTGGTCGAGGAGTTCGGGAGTGAGGGCGACTTCATCGCGGCCGAGACGGCCAAGGAGTTCGTCGCGGCGCTGGAGCGTCCGCGCCGCCTGGTCATCATGGTGAAGGCCGGTGACCCCACCGACGCGGTCATCCAGGAGTTCGCCCCGCTCCTGGAGCCCGGTGACATGATCATCGACGGCGGCAACGCGCACTTCGCCGACACCCGGCGCCGCGAGCGGGAGCTGCGTGAGCAGGGCATCCACTTCGTCGGTACGGGCATCTCCGGCGGCGAGGAGGGCGCGCTGCACGGCCCGAGCATCATGCCGGGCGGCTCGAAGGAGTCGTACAAGTCCCTGGGCCCGATGCTGGAGAAGATCTCCGCGAAGGCGAAGGACGGCGCGCCGTGCGTCACGCACGTGGGGCCGGACGGCGCCGGGCACTTCGTGAAGATGGTGCACAACGGCATCGAGTACGCCGACATGCAGCTGATCGGCGAGGCGTATCAGTTGCTGCGGGACGTCGCCGGGTACTCCCCCGCCCAGATCGCGGACATCTTCCGCACCTGGAACACGGGCCGCCTCGACTCCTATCTGATCGAGATCACGGCCGAGGTGCTGTCGCACGTGGACGCGGCGACGGGCAAGCCGTTCGTGGACGTCGTCGTGGACCAGGCGGAACAGAAGGGCACGGGCCGCTGGACGGTGCAGATCGCCCTCGACCTGGGCGTGCCGGTGTCGGGCATCGCGGAGGCGGTGTTCGCGCGGTCCCTGTCCGGTCACGCGGCGCTGCGGGAGGCGTCCCGGGGGCTGGCCGGTCCGAAGCCCACTCCGCTGTCCGAGGCGGAGGCGGCGGCCTTCGCCGACAAGGTCGAGCAGGCGCTGTACGCGTCGAAGATCGTGTCGTACACGCAGGGCTTCCACGAGATCGCGGCGGGCGGCGAGGAGTACGGCTGGGACATCGACCACGGTGCCATCGCCGCAATCTGGCGCGCCGGCTGCATCATCCGCGCCGCGTTCCTGGACCGGATCCGTGCCGCGTACGACGCCCGGCCGGATCTGCCGAGCCTGCTGTCCGACGAGACCTTCGCGCAGGAGATCGCGGCGGCGCAGGACGACTGGCGCGAGGTGCTGGTCGCGGCGACCCGCCAGGGCGTGCCGACGCCGGGCTTCGCGGCGGCGCTGGCGTACTACGACGCGCTGCGCGCCGAGCGGCTGCCCGCGGCGCTCACGCAGGGGCAGCGGGACTTCTTCGGTGCGCACACCTATCGGCGGGCGGACCGGGACGGGTCGTTCCACACGCTGTGGGGCGGGGACCGGTCGGAGGTCACCGCGTAGGCCTCCGGCGCTCCGGCCGGGTCTTGGGTGCCGGGTGCGTCGAGGGGCGCCCGATGACTCGGGTGATCGGTGTCGCGGAGCGGGTGCGGGTGAGTCGTGGCTGGTCGCGCAGTTCCCCGCGCCCCTTCGTGGCGTCTCCCTCGCCGCATGTCCTCACCGTCCCGCGGCCCTTTGGAGTGTGCCCGGGTCGGGTAGGTGATGGAGTAGTAGTAGTCCTGAGGCGATGTCTCGCGACTGGCCGGAGGACACCATGAGTGACCCGCACCCGGACCCCGTACGGCCCGGACCGACGCCCGGTCCGGACCCACAGCACCCTGAGCCGTATCCGAACCCGGTCCCGCCTCCGGAACCGCCGCCGGCTCCTGTCCCGACTCCGCCCCCGGCCCCGGCCCCACATCCGGGTCCGCCCCCGGAGCCCTCCCCGTCTCCGATTCCTCCGGGCCCGGAGCCGGTCCCGAGCCCGGAACCGGGACCGCCCCTGACATGAATCATCGGACCCGTGCCGCGGCCTCCGCCCCTGCGGACAGGCCGGGGCGCGGGCTGGACAGCACCGGCACCTTGGTACACGTCAGCGGCTGCGCCGGGGTCATGGAGGCCTGGGCGAGGATGATCGCGTCGGCGTCGGTGACCGTGTCCACGGCGGCGGCGACGAGCTGGGCGTAGCCCTGGTGGTCCCCCGCTTTGAAACGCGCCCAGGCGCCCTCGACCAGCAGCGTGCGCACGGTCACGACGCGCCCCGCCCGGCGGCCCTCCTCCTCCACCAGGGCCACGGTCGGCTCGAGGGTGCTCTCCACGGTCGCGGCCACGACGACGCGCGGTCCGGCGGCCACCGCGGCGGCGGCCATCGGACGGTCGACGCGCAGCACCGGCACGCCCACCTGACTCGACTCAGCGACGGCACCGATGGTCGAGCAGGTGCACAGCACGGCCCGCGCGCCCCCGGCGACGGCCTCGTCGAGGAGAGCCCGGACCTCCTCCGCCACCGCCTCGGGCCCCTCCCGGCCGGCTCGCTCCAGCAGCTCCTCGTCGACGAAGTGCCGCAGTTCGAGGCCGGGGTGGTCCTCGTCGCGGAGGGCGTCGAAGACCGGGACGTGCGTCGGGGAGGTGTGGAGCAGGGCGAGCATGTCGGCTGTGTCCTTTCCGGGCACGTGAGCCACGAGGCGAGGGAGCACCCACGCGGCGAGGTCGGCCGTACGTTCTCAGAACCGCTCGGGATGCGCCACCAGCCACCGCTTCGCCGCGCGCAGCAGCTCGGGGTCGGCGGCCGGGGCCTCCTCGGGGTGCCCTTCGGCCCACTTCACGACGTACGCGCACAGCGGGACCACCGCGATGCCCTCGCGTGCGGCGACGGCGTACAGCTCACGGGACAGGGAGCCCGCGATGCCCCTCCCCTGGTGGGAAGGGTCCACGATCGTGTGGACGGCGACCAGCGCGCGCCCGGGAGCCTCGAGGACGAAGTACTCGATGTGGCCGACGACTTCGCCGTCGGCCACGGCCTCCAGACGGCCCGCCGCCCGGTCGTCGCGGATCTCGAGGTCGCTCATGGGCACGCTCCTGACGGTCGGGTCAGGCCGGCACGGCCTGCGGGCTGCGCTCCTGCGCCGAGCCGGGCACCGGCTCGGACGGGTCGGCACCGAGAGCCACGACCCTGTTGTCGTGGTCGACGTGCACGACCCGCGGCTGCAGCGTCCGCGCCTCGGCGTCGGTCACCTGAGCGTAGCTGATGATGATCACCAGGTCGCCGGGGTGGACGAGATGGGCGGCGGCCCCGTTGATCCCCACGACACCGGAGCCGCGCTCACCCTCGATGACGTACGTCTCCAGCCGGGCACCGTTGGTGACGTCGACGATGTGAACCAGCTCGCCGGGCAGCAGATCGGCGGCGTCGAGCAACTCGGCGTCGATGGTCACGGATCCCACGTAGTGCAGGTCGGCCTGGGTGACGGTGGCTCGGTGGATCTTGGACTTGAACATCTGGCGAAGCATGTGGCCCCTCCCGAGGAACCCTCCTGACCTGCACTTTACAGGCCAGCGGCGGTCTTCCCGCCGTCGTCCGAGTCGCATCTATGGGCAGCTTCAGCAAGGTTTTGCAGGACTGATGCTGACCGAATGCTGACTTTTCTGACACCCCGCCAGACAAGTGCAGAGGCGCTGAGGCTGCCTTCCACCCTGCTCGCGGGACGCGTACACGGTACTTGACCCAACCGGGATGTGGCACCCAGTGCCCCGAGAGCGGACGAGGGGTGCGCGCCAGGCGAGGCTAAGGAGAGTGACCACGTGCCGCCGTGCGCTCAGCGTGCGTCCGCCCCAAGAACGACAGCCCGGCGCTACTCCAAATCAGCGGCCTCACCAAATCGAACCGTGCCGGGACTCTGGCCACACATTGACGAACTTGATCACACTTGGTCTCACGGAAGAGGGGCACAGAAGTGGACGCAAACTCCGTCCTCCTGGACGTCCAGCTAACCGCCGCCATGCTGAACATGTCGACGAGCTGGGTATATCGCCAGGCACCGAAGTTGGGGCTCAAGGCGACGAGCTCGCCGGCAAAATCGTGGTGGACTGCGTCAACCCCCTGGGCTTCGACAAACGCGTGCCTTCGCTCACAGGCCTCCGGAGGGCAGCGCAGCCGAACAGGCCGCAGCGCTCCTGCCCGCCTCCCAGGTCACCGCCACCTTCCACCATCTGTCCGCAGTCCTGCTGCTCGACCAGGACGTCGACCGCATCAACACCGACGTCCTTGTACTGGGCGACAACCGCACCGCCACCAACACAGTCCAGGCGCTAGCCGAACGCATCCCTGGCATGCGAGGGGTGTTCGGGGGACGACTGCGCAACACACACCAGGTGGAAGCCCTTGGCGCCAACCTGATCTCCGTCAATCGCCGATACAAGGCCCACGCCGGTATCCGCATCACGGATATCTGAGCGGCGTACCGGCATGGGCATGGCAGTACCCGCCGCTGGACGGCCCTGGCTCCGGCCCGCCGAGGGCTACCGGTTGAGACCGGTACTGGCCGGGGCGAGTTGCGCGACCCACCTCTCGCTCAAGCTCCGCCCGGGCGCGACGCGCCGACGAAGCCGCTCGCGACGCTGCCTGCGGCGCCGCGAGCGGCCCGTTCTCTTCATCGCGGGACAGCCGAAGAACGAAGCGCGGCGTCCCGGATGCGTCTCGCGCGTTCCAGCACGGGCTTGTCGACCATGTGTCCATCGACCAGCGTGACCGAGTCCCCTGCGGCGAGCACGGAGCGTGCCCACATCTGTTCGTTCTCTGAAGGAGCGAAGTGGGCGGCGACAGGGGCGATCTGGAAAGGGTGGATGCACAGTTTGCCGGTGAAGCCCAGTCGCCGAGCAAGCGCGATATCCGCTGTGAGCGCCTCCAGATCCCGGATTCCGGTGGTCACCCCGTCGACCGGTGGGCACATGCCCGCCGCGGCCGCAGCGGAGACCACCTTGGAACGGGCATAGGCGAGTGCCAGGTGGTCGTCGTGGGCGACGCCGAGCTGACGGGCGAGGTCGACGTTGCCGAGGGCTGCTCGGACGGCGCCGGCCGCAGCGCACACATCCATGGCTCTTTCCACGCCGGCGGCCGTCTCGACGAGAGGGATCAGCGGGCTTCTGCCGGCCGTACGGCGGACCAGGTCGGCCAGCACGGCGGAGTCCTCGCTCTTGGGCACCATGACCGGCGCGGCGTATCGAGCGGCCATTTCGGCATCGGCGTCGCTCTCCGGGGTACCGGGCGGGTTGATCCGGATCAGGGCGCCGTGGCCCTGGGCGAGCCATTCGGCCGCGTTCTCTCGCGCGCACGGCTTGTCCAGCTCAGCAACGGCGTCCTCGAGATCAATGATGATCAAGTCGGCGCCCGAGTCGGCGGCCTTGGCGAATCTGTCGGGTCGGTCACCTGGGACGAACAGCAGACTGCAAGCGGATTCAATCTGGTCTCTGGACACTGTCATGCGAAGATCACCTCGGCTGTTGCATGGCGCTGCTCGCGATGCGTCCCGACCCGCAGCATGGCCTTGTTGTCCACGGGCATGCCGGACGCCAGAAGGCGCTCGCGTGCGAACGCCGGGCGCCGCAGCCGGTAGGACACCGACTGCACCCGGCGGTCCGAGGCGTTGCGGCGGACCAGGTCCAGCATCGTGAGCACCAGGAGCGGGCCGTGGACCACGAGATCCGGGTAGCCCTCTTCTCCTTGCGCGTACGGAGCGTCGTAGTGGATACGGTGCGCGTTCGCGGTAAGGGCACTGAAGCGGAACAGCAGCGCGGGGTCCGGTTGCAGGGGGATGTTCCAGGGCTCGTCGGAACGCGGCGAGGCCGCGGTGTCGAGGTCCTGCGGGTGCTGTGCCGAACTTCGCCCGGACCGGTAGACGATGTCTTGCTCCTCGACCAGGCACGTGTTGTCGCCGCGGCGGTCGCACGGTCACGAAGAGGAGTTCTCCTGTCGTGCCGTTCTTGATCGCCACTGTGCTCAGGCTGCTGACGCGCTGCACCTAGACGTGACCGGGGGCGCCACCGGGCCGGGCTCACAGGTCCTGGCGTCCGGTACGGACTACGGATACGACGAGGCCGCCCGGACGACATGTGGTCGTCCGGGCGGCCTGCACACGCGCTGCCGGCTCCCCCTGCCCGTGCCTTCAGGCCCCGGCAGGGTTCTCGTACGAGGTCGAACGTGCGACGTCCTCCCAGGCGTCGAGTTCCCGCCCTACACCGTAGAGCTTGCTGCGGACGGCTTCCACCGCGTCGTCGCCGAGTGGGAGGCGGCGGGGCGGCCTGGGCGCCTCGACCGCGGCAATCACCGCGGCGGCGGCCCGGTCGGGGTCGCCCTGCTGGGTTCCGGCGGACTGCTCCATCGCCGCACTCATCGCCTCGAGCACCGAATACTCAGGCAGGTGCCTGTCCGCCCGGCGCAGCCCCTTGCCGGCCCAGTTGGTGCGGAAGGCGCCGGGTTCGACGATGGTGACCGCGATACCGAAGGACTTCAGCTCATGCTGGAGCGCCTCGGACAGGCCCTCCAACGCGAACTTGGACGCGTTGTACAGGCCCAGGCCGGGCTGACCGCGGAAGCCGGCGATGGAGCTGATGTTGACGACATGGCCCCTGCCGCGTTCACGCAGGTGGGGTACGAGCGCGCGAATCAGATTGAGCGGGCCGAAGAAGTTGGTCTCCATCTGGTGGCGCAGCTCGTCCTCGCTCACCTCCTCGACGGCGCCGAGCAGTCCGTAGCCGGCATTGTTGACCAGGACATCGATGTGCCCGGCCCGCCGCACGGCCTCGGCCACTCGCTCCTCGACGACCTGCGGGGCCTCGGTGACGTCGAGCACCAGAGCGAAGGCCCGCCCGGGGACAAGTTCTTCGAAGTCCCCGACCTGGGTCTTGTCACGCAGGGTTCCCACCACGACGTCACCGCGGTCGAGGACCGCGCGTGCCAGGGCCCGGCCGAGCCCTCCTGACACCCCGGTGATCAGCCAGTGTCGACTCATTCGTCGTTCACCCACCTCATGAGACGTTGCAGCGGATAGAAGCCGTCGTGGGCCATGCCCGGGGGCATGCCGCCCGCGGCGCCGAGCGACACCACGCGCTGCACCCCGGCGCAGGCCAGGGCATCGCGCAGTTCCGCCTTGCGCTTGTCCGGGTAGACGCCGACCGTCTGTGTGGCGACACCGGCGAAGGCGACGGCGTCGGACAGCGAGGCGACCGGGACCACGTTGACGATCTTGCCGTCGGGGTGGAAGTCGACGGGCTCGGGCGAGCGGACCACCAGGCCGTGTCCGTCGTATCCTCCCCACACCCGGTAGTCCGGAGCCAGGGCACGAAGACCGTCTATCTCCTCACGGAGATCGGCGGGGACCTTCGGGCCGCCGGCGGAGGCGAAGTCGCGGGCGATCCCCAGCCGTTGGCACAGCACCGCCGCGTAACGGTCCGCGTCCTCGTCGGATCCCTCGACGAACTGAAAGCGGCTACACACGCACGCCTGCTGGTTGAAGAACGTGGCGTCCGTCGCCGCCGCCTCCGCGGCCTGCGCGAGCGTCTCGTCAGAGGTGAACGCCTCACGGCCGATCACCGAGATGGACGTCTTCGGATCGAACGAAACGAGTTCGAATCCCGGACCGACATACTTCAGGGCTCCACGGATGGTGGCCTCTCCGCCCCAGGCGACCAGCTTGTCGAAGAACTGGGCACGGAAGAGCACACTTTCCACGCTCGTGTCCCCGCCTCGCCAGTACGCGGCCGAGAAGGAGCGCACCACCGGGTGCCCCGGGGCCACCTTGGCCATGGTGCGCAGGATCGCGGTCGCGCTGAACAGGTCGTTGGAGGGCAGCTTGAGCAGATTGACGCCCTTGGTGAGGGCGCCGCGCGCAATCGACTGCGCTGCCACGCCAGGGGCGTTGCCGCGCCGTCGACCTCGGCGGCCAGCAGCGCATCAATCACGTCGTCACGGGTTTCGCCCGCCCTGCGCTCGGCCAGGAGCTCTGCGATTTCCACTGCGCTTCCTCTCCAGACCGGCGTCGGCGGGCACCTGGACGGCGAGCCCTTCGGGATGGGCGGCGGCGTTACGCAGCAGGAGCTCGCCGACCGGGATCTTCCACAGGTCGGGCGAGTGTCAGCTGGCCGGTGCGCTTCGGTGAGACGGATCGTCCTGGTCGGGTGCGGCGGCATGGAGATCTCCTGTACCAGCGGGTGCCTGCCTGCTTCATGAACACGGCAGTTCTCGACGTTGTCGGTCGGGGCGAGGGATGCTCGGCCGCGCTCGAACCTTCTTCCTCCGCCACATCTCCGGTGCCGAGCCGCCTGGACCCGGCGCCGCACCGAGGCATCTTCTGCCGAGCAGTGTATAGCGAAGAGTGAGATCATCTTATAGGTATAACTTATTTTCTCATACGCGGTGTCCGGCTTCCGGGTTGACGTCCGGGCGACCCCGGGTGGGCGAACGACAGGCGCGCACAGATCTAGGTCCGCGCCCCGCGGAGCCTCGATCCCGTGTGCGCGTGGATATTGACGAACATGCCAAGAGAGCAAACACTCTCTTGACATGTTGCTGGACCCAACGGGACACATGGAAGGGACACCAACGTGACAACAGTCGACCTCCCTGGCGCACAGGGGCAAGAGGTACACGGACAACCGGAGCAACCTCCCTTCCCGCCGGACTGCCCGGTGCGCGAGGACTTCGTCCCCAAGGACGACTACATCGACCCTCGCTACGTCCGGATCGAGAAGGAGCGGCTCTGGCCGGACGTTTGGCAAGTCGCCTGCCGGGAGGAGGAGATCCCCAACGCCGGTGACTTCGTCACGTTCGACATCGTCGACGAGTCGATCATCGTGATCCGCCTCGCCGACGGCTCCGTCAAGGCGTACTACAACGCATGCCAGCACCGCGGGCGCCGGCTCACCGAAGGCTGCGGCACCGCCCACCACTTCTTCTGCCAGTACCACGGCTGGCGCTGGAACCTGGACGGCACGGTGCGCGAGGTCGTGGACCGCGACGACTGGGGTGGCAGGCTCACCGACGACGAACTGCGCCTGAAGGAGCCCCGGGTGGACACCTGGGGCGGGTTCGTCTTCGTCACCATGAACCCGGACGCCGAACCGCTGCTGGACTATCTCGCTCCCCTCCCGGAGGTGTTCGACCCCTTCGAGTTCGAGAAGTTCCGCTACCGCTGGTACAAGACGGTCGTCCTGCCCTGCAACTGGAAGACCGCGCTCGAGGCCTTCAACGAGGGCTACCACGTCCAGACCACACACCCCCAGCTGCTGCGGTTCAACGACGACATGACGAACAGCAGCCGCTTCGGCAAGCACTCCACCTTCGCCGGGGCCGAGGACAACTGGCCGCTGGGTGCGCCCTCCCGACGGCTGGGCCAGCCGTTCCCCAAGGACCTGCGCCCGGGCGTGATCAGCTTCATCGAGTTGCTGGAGAACCAGCTGCGGGCGATCTGGACGCCCCGGGACCTGACGGCAGCGCGGCGCCTCGAGACTGAGCTGGACGAGAAGGACGGCGCGGACCCGGCACGGGTGCTGGGCGCTCTGATGGCGTTCTCCGCCGAGGAGGCGGAGAAGGACGGGGCCGGCTGGCCGAAGCTCACCGCCGAGAACCTGATCCGGGCCGGCCAGGACTGGCACATCTTCCCCAACCTGATCGTGCTGCCCTACCCCGACGGCGCTCTGTGGTACCGCGTCCGCCCCAACGGCGACGACCCCGACAGCTGCGTCTTCGACATCTGGTCCCTCATGCGATACGCCCCCGGTGCCGAGCCCCCGCTCAAGCGCGAGTTCTACACCGACTGGCGCGACCACGACGACTGGGGCCGCATCCTCGAGCAGGACTTCGAGAACCTCGACGCCGTCCAGCAGGGCATGAAGTCCCGCGGCTTCCCGGGGGCCCGGCCGAGCCCGCGCCAGGAGATGGCGATCAGCAACTTCCACCGGGTGCTGCACGAGTACTACTACCGGGCCGCCGACGCCGCGAGCACGACGCCGGAGCGCACCGCGAAGGACACGGAGGTGCGCCGATGACCGAGCATGAACCCGAAGCAGGCTGGGACGCTGTGGCCGACCTGGTGGTGGTGGGCAGCGGCGGCGGTTCACTGTGTGCGGCCCTCGTCGCCCGCCAGGGTGGTCTGGAGCCCCTCGTGATCGAGAAGACCGATGTGGTCGGCGGCTCCACGGCGATGTCCGGCGGTGTGCTCTGGCTGCCGGACAACCCGGTCTCACGCAGCGCAGGCGTCGAGGACAGTCCCCAGGACGCCCGCGCCTACTTCGCGTCGGCGGTCGGCGATGTCGGCCCGTCCACCTCCCCCGAGCGGGTGGAGGCCTTCCTGAACGCGGTCGAGCCGATGACCGGGTTCCTGATGGAACATGGTGTGCCATTCCGGCACTGCGAGGGCTACTCGGACTACTACGACGAGCTGCCGGGCGGCAAGGCACGCAGCCGCTCGCTGGAGACCGAGCTCTTCAATCTGCGCCAACTCGGCCCTTGGCGCGAGAAGTTCCGTGCGCGCATGGACATGCCTCCGATCCCGCTGTACACCGGCGAGGTCTCGCCGATGTCCCTGGGGCCCCGCTCCCTGCGTGGGGCGGCCACGGTGGCGAAGCTGGCCGGACGGATGATCGCCGCCAAGCTGACCGGCCGTGAGATGCGGGGAACGGGCGCGGCCCTGCAGGGCTGGATGCTGCAGGCCGCGCTGCGGGCCGAGGTGCCGATCTGGACCGGCACACCCGTCGTGGACCTGATCGTCGAGGACGGCAAGGTCCTGGGTGTCGAGGTGGAGCGGGACGGGCGCAGGGTCCGGGTCCGAGCACGTGCCGGCGTGCTGCTGAACTCGGGCGGCTTCTCCCACAACGCGGCCATGCGGGAGAAGTACGGGCCCTCCCCCGCCTCCGCCGAATGGACCTCTGCCAACGAGGGCGACACCGGCGAGGTGATCGAGGCCGCGATGCGGCACGGCGCCGCCGTGGACCTGATGGAGGAGGCCTGGTGGATCCCCTCCTCGGTCCTGCCCGACGGCAGCCCGCTGTTCGCGGTGTACGAGCGCTCCAAGCCGTTCTCCATGCTCGTTGACGCCACCGGTTCGCGGTACGTCAACGAGGCCGCCTCCTACATGGAGGTGGGCCAGGCGATGTACGCGCGGCACAAGGAAGTGGGGGCCGTGCCGAGCTGGTTCATCATGGACGCGCGCCACCGCGGGCGCTACATGTGGGGCACCAGCCCCGGCGGCATCACCCCGCGCAAGTGGATCGAATCCGGCTACATGAAGAAGGCCGACACCCTCGAGGGCCTGGCTGAGCAGTGCGGAATCGACCCGGCCGGGCTGCGCGCCACGGTGGACCGCTACAACGCCTCGGCCCTCGACGGCAGGGACCCCGAGTTCCACAAGGGCGAGCGTGCCTACGACCGTTACTACGGCGACCACCGGGTCAAGCCCAACCCCTGTGTGGCACCGGTCGAGAAGGCACCTTTCTACGCCGTCGCCCTCTACCCCGGTGACGTCGGTACCGCGGGGGGTCTGCTGACGGACGAACACGGCCGGGTGCTGCGGGACGGCGGCGAACCGATCCCCGGCCTGTACGCCACGGGCAACTGCACCGCATCCGTCATGGGCCGTACCTATCCGGGCGCGGGCGCCAGCATCGCCGCGTCATTCGTCTTCGGCTGGCTGGCCACCCACCACATGATCGACAACACAGCTAGGAGCAAGTCCGTTGCCTGAGACCACACCCTCCGCGGGCGCACCCGCGGAGCACCCACTGGTCCGGATCTACCGCACCGCGGCACTCATCCACCGCGTCGACGAGCGCATGCGCGGCATGCTCACCTCCGGCGAACTCGCCGCCGCCTACTACTCCCCCCGCGGCCAGGAAGTTCTCGCGGCGACCCTCGCCCACAGCGGAGTGACCAGCGACGACTACCTGGTCACCACCTACCGCGGCATCCACGACCAGATCGCCAAGGGCATGCCGCTGGACGAACTGATCGCGGAGATCTTCGGCAAGGCCACCGGCTCCTGCAAGGGCAAGGGCGGCCCCATGCACGTCACCCACCCCGACAGCGGGGTGATGGTCACCACCGGCATCGTCGGCAGTGGAATGCCGATCGCCGTCGGACTGGCCACATCATCCAGCATCCGCAAGGACGGCCGGGTGACCGTGGTCTGCTTCGGCGACGGCGCCAGCAATATCGGCGCCTTCCACGAGTCACTCAACCTGGCCTCCCTGTGGAAGCTGCCGGTCATCTTCGTCTGCCAGAACAACCTGTACGCCGAGTCCACCGCCTACGCCAACGGCACCACCGCCGAACACATAGCGGACCGCGCGGCCGGCTACGGCATGCCCGGCGTGACCGTGAACGGCAACGACCCCGAGGCCGCCCTCGACGCCTTCACCGAGGCCCTTGACCGGGCCAGGGCCGGCGAGGGCCCCACCCTGGTCGAAGCGGTCACCTACCGCTTCATGGGTCATTACTTCGGCGACCCCGGCACCTACATGGACCGTGCCCAGTACGAGGCCGCGCTGGCCGCGGACCCCGTTCCCGCGCTGCGCGCGCTGCTCCGCGAACGCGGTCTGGCCGACGAGGAACAGCTGAGCGCCATGGAGCAGGAGATCGCCGGCCAGGTCGAGCACGCGATCGCCTTCGCCTCCGACAGCCCCTACCCCGGTGCGGACGAACTGCGCCTCGACATCTACCGTGAGCAGGTGCCCGCATGACCGACCGGACCGTGCGCAAGGAGCGCGCCAGGAAGATAACGTTCCAGCAGGCCTGCACCATCGCCCTGGACGAGGCGATGGCGGCCGACGACACGGTCTTCCTGCTCGGCGAGGACGTTGCCGACCGCGAGGGCGGCGGCACCTTCAAGGTGACCTCGGGTCTGTCCACCAAGTACGGAACCGACCGGGTTCGGTCCACCCCGATATCCGAGCAGGCCATCGTGGGCACCGCCGTCGGCGCTGCGGTGGCCGGCATGCGCCCGGTCGCCGAGATCATGCTGATGAACTTCATCACGCTGGGACTGGACCAACTGGTCAACCATGCCGCCAAGTTGAGGTTCATGTCGGGGGGACGCACCGGTGTCCCGCTGACCGTGCGCACGGCCACCGGCGCCGGAGGAGGCACCGGAGGCCAGCACTCGGACATGCTGGAGGCCTGGCTCGCGCACGTGCCCGGGCTCAAGGTGGTCGTCCCCTCCTCCCCTGCCGAGGCCAAGGGCCTGCTGCTGTCCAGCGTGCTGGACGACGACCCCTGCGTGGTCGTCGAGCACACCCAGCTCTACTGGACCAAGGGCGAGGCCCCTGAGCCCGGGCTGCGCATCCCTCTCGGCAAGGCCAACATCGCCCGCCAGGGCTCCGACGTATCCGTCATCACCTACGGACGGCCCGTCGGCCAAGTGCTCGAGCTCGCCGAGAAACTGGCCGGCGAGGGCATCGATGTCGAGGTCGTCGACCTGCGCACGATCTCGCCGCTGGACGAGCGCACCGTCCTGGAGTCGGTGGCCAAGACTCGCCGCGCCGTCATCGTCCACGAGGCGGTCGGCCAGTTCGGGGTGGGAGCGGAAGTGTCCGCCCGCATCAGCGAGGAGCTTCACGGACAGCTCGCGGCGCCGGTGGTCCGGGTGACCTCGGCGAACGCCCCAGTGCCTTTCTCCAAGCCTTTGGAAGACAAGTACCTCTACCAGATCTCCGACGTGGAGAGCGCGATCAGAAAGTCGATGGCATGAGCGTGACCGTCCTCGTCAAACTCCCCAAGCTCGGACTGACCATGCAGGAGGGAGAGCTGGTGGACTGGCTGGTCTCGGACGGAGACACCGTGGAGGCCGGTCAGCCGATCTACCTGCTGGGCACCGACAAGGTGGAGCACGAGATCGACTCCCCGGCCGCGGGCACCATCCGGCTGATAGGCGAAGTCGAGACCAAGTACCAGGTCGGAGACGTTCTGGCGAAGATCGCACCTGCCTGACAGCGGGGAAGCCGGTGCCGTCCGGTCCGCCCACCGGGCGGACCGGACCCCCGCATAGCATGAGCGCATGACTGGACGCACCGCACCCGGCACCGGGGCCCTCGGCCGAGGCCGGACTCGTCGCAGCAGCGCCACCGTGCGTGCGGATCTGCTGCACGCGGCCCGTCAGGTCTTCGGTGAACGCGGTTACGCGGGCGCCCGCACCCGCGAGATCGCAGAGCGTGCCAACGCCACCGAGCAGATGATGTACCGGCACTTCCGCACCAAGGAAGAGCTGTTCCAGCAGTCGGTCTTCGAACCCTTCACCCAGGTGGTGGCCATTTTCCTCACAGAGTTCGAGGAACGCTCGGAACGTGGCCTGAGCGACGAGCAGCTGGCCCGCGACTACGTCACCATGCTCTTCACCTTCCTGCGGGAGAACCGCCGCGACCTCCTCACCCTGCTCACCATGCGCGCACACCACCCGGAACTGTTCTCCGAGGGCCCACTGGACCGGCTGTTCCCCGCCCTCGAGGAAGCAGTCGCCTCCGGCCGGCGGGACCACGACCAGGAGACCACAAACGCCAGGCTGACCGTGCGGCTCACATTCGGTATGGTGCTGTCGGCCGCCGTACTGGACGAGCTGCTCCTCGGGCTGGACGCTGACCAGGAGAACAGTCCGCTGCTGGACGAACTCACCGAGTACGTCCTGGCCGGCGTCATGGGACGCACCGGGCAGTGAACGGGCCTCGCCGACGGCTTGACGGATTACCCGGCCGTCCAGGACGGAGCGAAGGGTTATTTCCTGCTCTCGCAGTCGGTGCGGACGGACATCAGTCGTACAGGGGCCAGTACAGGGGCCTTGACCCTGAGTCCAGGACACTGGTTATGAGGCTGGTGCCAGCGTCGTTGATGTCGTTTCGGACGCTGTCTCGTAAGCGATCGGGCTGCGATGTCCGAGGCGGGAGTGACAACGTCGGGTGTTGTAGCGGTGCAGCCAGCGGAACGCGTCGAGGCGGGCTTCGCGCTAGCTGGACCAGTGCCTGCGATCTTGGAGCGTCTCGCGTTTGAACGTGGCGTTGAAGGACTCGGCGAGTGCGTTGTCCGCCGAGCTGCCGATCGCGCTCATGGACTATGGACCGCTCCTGGGTTTCGGCTCCCTGCCTGCTCCTGCAGGTCAAAGCCTACCGTCAGCGTACAGCGGCCGCTTCCGGGCGGCTAGGCCCGGGCTCAACTCCCGTAGGCGGAACGGCCGGTGTCCCGCCCCGCCCGCGCGGGCGTCCGCTGCGCTCGCCGCCCCGCGCCCCCGCGGGGACAATGGCAGACCCGGGACCCGTGAGGTGATGCTATGCCCGCATGGCATCTGCGTGACTATCGTGATGACGATCTCGATCAGGCTGTTCAGATCTGGGACGAGAGCCGGCGGGGCGACGAGAGTCCCGTCTTTCCCGTGTCCGAGGTGATGGCGGAGGCGCGGGTCGGGCAGACGGCCGTCGTCGCCGTGGTCGGGGACGAGCTGGTGGGGATGGCCGTGGCACAGGCACACGGCCGCCGGGGGTGGGTCCTGCTGATGGCGCTCGCCTCACGGTGGCGTGAACGTGGCATCGGCAGTGCGCTCCTCGCCGAGCTGGAGCGGCGGCTGAGGGCGCTGGGCGTGCGCCGTATCAGTGCTCTGCTGCCGGGCGCCGCCGCCGGGACCAAGGCCCTCGAGAACTGCGGCTACCAGTCCCGCGACGACCTGATCTACTACGAGAAGCTCGAACCGCACGAGCCCTCCAACACGGCGGTTCTGGCCGATCTCGGCGGGCGCATGATGCCCGAGGGGCTGTGGGACGCCATGGCCGGGATGGAGCAGGAGAAGCAGGTCGTCGAACGCCGTGTCGTGCTTCCGCTGGCCGAGCCGACGCTGGCCGACCGGTACGGCGTCGCCCCGCCGAAGGCGGTCATCCTCTTCGGCCCGCCCGGCACCGGGAAGACCAGCTTCGCCAAGGCCGTGGCCTCGCGGCTCGGCTGGCCCTTCGTCGAACTCTTCCCGTCCCGGCTCGCGGCCGCCACGAACGACGGGCTCGCCGCGGCACTGCGTGAGGCGTTCGCGGACCTCGCGGCACTGGACTCGGTGGTGCTGTTCATCGACGAGGTCGAGGAGATCGCCGGTGTGCGGTCCGGGAAGGCGGTCGACCCCGGGCACGGGGTGACCAACGAACTGCTGAAACTCATCCCGGGCTTCCGCGAGCACGACGCCCGGCTGCTGACGTGCGCCACCAACTCCGTACGGTCTCTCGATCCGGCCTTCCTGCGGCCGGGCCGGTTCGACTACGTCATCCCTATCGGACCGCCCGACGACACCGCCCGCGCGGCGATCTGGACCCGGTATCTCAGGGCGGCCGCGGGCTCGGTGGATCTGGCCCGGCTGGTCGCGGCCAGTGAGCTGTTCACCCCGGCCGACATCGAGTTCGCGGCCCGCAAGGCCGCGCAGTTGGCGTTCGAGCACGAGGTCGCCCATCGCGAGGGCCGGCCCGCCACCACCGAGGACTACCTCAGCGCCATCGCCGACACCCGGCCCACCCTCACCGCCCGCGCGATCGACGAGTTCACCGAGGACATCGAGCAGTACAGCCGCCTCTGAACGCCTGAGCGCCCTCCCGGCCGGCTACCAGGCCGCCTCCAGGAGACCCAGCAGCGCAACCGCGTCCGGACGGCGCGGGTTCGGGTACGGCTCCGCCGCGATCCGCTCGGCGATCGTGCGCAGACCGTCACGTGGTACCCCCAGCTCATGGAGCGTCGTCGGGCCGTCGTGGCCGCGGGCCAGACGGCCGACCGCCTCCACCGGGTCTCCCCCGGTGACACGGCTCAGGCGCGCGGCGGCCTTCGGTGCCGCCGGGAGGTTGAAGGCGAGGACGTGGGCCAGGAGCAGGGCGTGGAGTTCCGCGTGCGGCAGGTCGAAGGTGCCGCCGAGGGCGTGGGCGAGCTGGTGGTGCAGGCCCATGCGGGTCCGGGCCAGGCACAGGCCCGCCAGCCAGGCGCACTCCTGGAGCCGTTCGCGGCCGGGTAGCGCGGTGGGGTCGGCCAGCACCGCCGGGAGCGCGGTCAGGATGCCGTCGGCCGCCTCGGTCGCCAGGGCGTCGGTGGCGGCGGTCGCGTCCGGCGCCCACAGTGCCTCGACCGCGTGCGCCAGGGCGTTCAGGGCGCTGGTGCGGGTGAGCCCCGGCGGCATCGTCAGGGTGAGGTCCGGATCGTAGACGACCGTGCCCGGCGCGATGGCCGGGTCGCGGCGCGTCGTCTTCACTCCGTCGCGGGTCTCGCCCAGTACCGGCGTCACCTCGGATCCGGCGTACGTCGTCGGTACGGCGATCTGCGGCAGGCCGGTGCGCACGGACAGAGCCTTGGCGAGGCCGACGGCCGAGCCGCCGCCGAGCGCCACCAGGCTGTCGGCGTTCCGCTCGCGGAGGATCTCCAGCGCCTCTTCGGTGACCGTCACCGGCGTGTGCACGACGGGGCGGTCGACGAGCGCCGCCAGGCGGAGGCCGAGGGCGGCGGCGAGTTCGTCGGCGGCCGGCTTCGCCGACCGGGTCGACACGAGCAGGACCCGCCGCGAGCCGAGGCGTTCGGTCTCCTCGGGGATCGCGTGGCGTGCTCCGCGGCCCACGAGGACCCGGGAGGGCAGGGTCTCGTGCACGGTCACGTGCTCGGTGACGGGCTCGGACATGGTGGGCACCTCCGGTGGCTCGGTGGGGGGCCTGCGGCGGGGTCAGCGGGACGCCGACAAGCAGCAGTTCGTCGAGCACCATCTTCGCGGACGTTCGATCACGGCCGGCCACCTCGCTGGACGGTGATGGGGAAGTCGACGTGGCGGAAGGGGTTGGGCAGCCCGTGCTCGGCGGCCAGGGCCGGGTCGTCGACCTGCGCGAACGTACGGATCAGGCTCTCCTTGACGCCGAAGACCGCGTCGGAGTCCAGGTACGGCGACCCGGCGACGAAGAGGTGCGTGGTGAGGGTGCGGACGCCGGGCGCGGAGATCTCGACGTGGATGTGGGCCGCGCGGTTGGGGTGGCGTCCGGTCGCCTTCAGCAGGCCGCCGACCGGGCCGTCCGCGGGGATGGGGTAGTGGCGCGGCACGATGGTGCGGAACCGGAAGCGGCCCTCGTCGTCGGCGGTGAACAGGCCACGCAGATTGCGGTCCGGGACCTCGCCGGGCCGCTGGACGTCGTAGTAGCCGTCCGCGTCGGCCTGCCACACGTCGACGCTCGCGCCCGCGACCGGGTTGCCGTCGGCGAGCGAGACGACAGCGGGGAGTGGTCTGGCCATCTGCGGCGGCCTTTCGCGTGGGGGGAGCCGGAGAGCAGGCCCAACACACCCGTGTCTCCTGGGTGTTGAGTGCATCCGGAGTCTTTGTTTAAGGCGTGAAGTTAAAGGTCCGGACCACTGGCGTCAAGGGGGTGGGAGGGGGCGGGCCGCAACCCACCCCCTCCCACCCCTGGGGCTCAGGCCGCCGCCACCTCGCCGTCCCGTTCGGCGAACTGCGTGCGGTGCAGCTCCGCGTACCGGCCGCCCGCCGCGAGGAGTTCGTCGTGGGTGCCCCGTTCCACGATCCGGCCGTCCTCGACCACCAGGATCAGATCCGCGGCCCGGACCGTGGACAGCCGGTGCGCGATCACGACCGCGGTCCGCCCCTCCAGCGCCTCGGCGAGCGCCTCCTGAACGGCCGCCTCCGACGTGTTGTCCAGGTGCGCGGTGGCCTCGTCGAGGATGACGACACGCTGCCGGGCCAGCAGCAGCCGGGCGATCGTCATGCGCTGGCGCTCGCCCCCGGAGAGGCGGTAGCCGCGTTCGCCGACCACCGTGTCCAGGCCGTCGGGCAGGGACCGTACGACCTCCTCGAGGCGGGCCCGGGTCAGCGCGGCCCACAGCTCGTCGTCGCTCGCCGAGGGACGGGCCAGCAGCAGGTTGGCGCGGACGGTGTCGTGGAACAGATGGCCGTCCTGCGTGACCATGCCGAGAGTGGCCCGCAGCGACGCGGCGCTCAGGTCACGGACGTCGGTGCCGCCGATGCGGACGGCGCCCGCGTCGACGTCGTACAGGCGCGGCAGCAGTCCGGCGATCGTCGACTTCCCGGCGCCCGACGAGCCGACGAGCGCGACCGTCTCGCCGGGTTCGGCGCGGAAGGAGATGCCGTGCAGGACCTCGGCGCCGCCACGGGTGTCGAGGGTGGCGACCTCCTCGAGCGAGGCCAGGGAGACCTTGTCGGCGGACGGGTAGCCGAAGCGGACGTCCTCGAACTCCACCGCGACCGGGCCCTCGGGCAGCTCGCGCGCGTCGGGCTTCTCGGTGATGAGCGGTGTCAGGTCGAGCACCTCGAAGACGCGCTCGAAGCTGACCAGCGCGCTCATCACCTCGACGCGGGCCCCGGCGAGCGCGGTCAGCGGCGCGTACAGCCGGGTCAGCAGCAGCGCCAGCGACACGACGGCGCCCGCCTCCAGGGTGCCGCGCAGCGCGAACCAGCCGCCGAGCCCGTAGACCAGGGCGAGGGCCAGGGAGGACACCAGGGTCAGGGCGGTGATGAACGCGGACTGGGCGGTGGCCGTGCGGATACCGATGTCCCGGACGCGGGCGGCGCGGGCCGCGAACTCCGCCGACTCCTCGTCGGGGCGGCCGAACAGCTTCACCAGGGTGGCGCCGGGGGCGGAGAAGCGCTCGGTCATCCGGGTGCCCATCGCGGCGTTGAGCGCGGCCGCCTCCCGCTGCATCCGCGCCATCCGGCTGCCCATCCGGCGGGCCGGGATCACGAACACCGGCAGCAGTACCAGGGCGAGCAGGGTGATCTGCCAGGACAGGGTGAGCATGACGGCGAGGGTGAGCAGCAGTGTGACGAAGTTGCTCACGACCCCGGAGAGGGTGTTACTGAAGGCGCGCTGCGCGCCGATGACGTCGTTGTTGAGTCGGGAGACGAGCGCCCCTGTACGGGTACGTGTGAAAAAGGCGACCGGCATCCGCTGCACATGATCGAACACGGCCGTTCTCAGATCGAGGATGAGTCCCTCCCCGAGCGTCGCCGAGAGCCGGCGCGAGAGGATGCCGAGGGCCGCCTCCGCGACCGCGAGCACGGCGATGAGCACCGCGAGCCGCACGACCGTACCCTCGTCACCGTGCGACACGATCGTGTCCACTACGCGGCCGGCCAGCACGGGCGTGGCGACGGCGAGCAGCGCGGTGATCACCCCGAGGAGCACGAAGTGGATGATGCGGCGGCGGTGCGGGCGGGCGAAGGCGGCGATGCGGCGCAGTGTCGCGCGGGCGAACGGGCGGCGCTCCTGCTGGGCGGTCATGACGCTGTGCAACTGTGTCCACGCTGTGGTCTCCATGCTCATGGAAAGAACGTAGAACCTCGAGCGTCGTTGAGGTCAACGTGCGACCGCTTCCGATCTGTAAACAGCCGTCCCGTATCCCGCAACCCGCTGTTGGTACGGCGCGGAAAACCTCTCCGAACGTGACAGCGGTACGACTCCCCGACTCCGGCCCGGGACGGCGGCTCCTGCGGCGCCTGCCCGTGCGCCCGATCCTGTGCCTGCTCCCGGTCGCGCTCGTCGCCGTGATCGCGGCGCAGCACTGGCCCGTGCTCAGCGAGGGCTTCCGGCACCTGCGGGAGGCCGACTGGCCCTGGCTGCTGGCGGCAGCCGCCGCGACCTGCCTGACCTGGGTCGCGGCCGCCTTCACCCGGCAGGGCGCGGTCATGGAACGGCTCCCCCGGCGCCGGCTGCTGGCCACCCAGCTGGCGGCGGGCGCCGCCAATCATCTGCTGCCGACCGGGCTGGGCGCCGGCGCGGTCAATCTGCGGTTCATGACGGTGTGCGGGGTGCCGCTGGCCCGGTCCTCGGCCGCGCTCGCGCTGTTTCTGCTCGCCGAGTCGGTCGCCCGCGTGGGCATGCTGGCCGTGCTGCTCACCGTGTTCCCGCACGCGCTGCGGTTCGGCAGCCTGCTGCCCGACGGCGTGGGCGGGCCGCTGCTGGCCGGCGTCGGCGTGGCCGCGGCCGTGGCGGCCGCCGTTCTGCTGCTCGTACGGCGGCTGCGGACGGCCGTGTTCTCCTTCCTGCGCACCGCGTTCGGCGAGGCGCGCCTGGTGCACACCCGGCCGGCGCGGGCACTCGCCCTGTGGGGCGGTTCGCTGGCCTTCCCCGCGCTCCAGGCGGCGGGGCTGGTCCTGGTGGGCCTCGCCCTGGGGCTGCCGGTGCCGCCCGCACACATGGCCGTCGCCTATCTGGCCGCGACGGTCGCCGTGGCCGTGGTGCCGACGCCGGGCGGGCTCGGCTCCGTGGAGGCGGCGCTGGTCGTTGCGCTGGTGGCGGCAGGCAGTCCGGTGGCGGTGGCGACGGCTGTGGTGCTCGCCTACCGCATCATCACGGTCTGGCTGCCGCTCGTACCTGGGGCGCTCACGCTGGGCGCGCTGGTGCGGCTGAAGGTCATCTGACCGCGCCCGCGCGCACGACACGGCGGCCCCTCGGTCGGTCGTCCGCAGCACCGGATGGCACGGCGACTCCTCGGTCCGTCATCCGTCCGACCGGACGGCACAGCGACTCCTCGGTCAGGTCGCCGCCCGACCGGACGGCACAGTGACCCGTCGGTCAGGTCGCCCGCCCGACCGGACGGCACAGCGACTCCTCAGTCAGGTCACCCGCCCGACCGGACGGCACAGTGACCCGTCGGTCAGGTCGCCCGCCCAACCGGATGGCACAGTGGCTCCTCGATCAGGTCGCCCGCCCGACCGGACGGCACAGTGACCCGTCGGTCAGGTCGCCCGCCCGACCGGATGGCACAGTGGCTCCTCGGTCCGTCGTCCGTCCGAGGAGAGGAGCCGGCCATGCCGGTCCGGCTGGAGCACCAGGAGCATGTCACCACGGTCGTGCTGTCCCGTCCCGAGGTCCGCAACGCCGTGGACGGCCCGACGGCCGCCGAACTCGCTGCCGCCTTCCGGGCGTTCGAGGCCGACGACAACGCCCGTGTGGCGGTGCTGTGGGGCGAGGGCGGCACGTTCTGCGCGGGCGCGGACCTGAAGGCGATGGGGTCCGATCGCGGCAACCGGGTCACCGAGGACGGCGACGGCCCGATGGGGCCGACCCGGCTGCGGCTGTCCAAGCCGGTGATCGCCGCGGTCTCCGGGCACGCCGTCGCCGGCGGCCTGGAGCTGGCCCTGTGGTGCGATCTGCGGGTCGTGGAGGAGGACGCGGTCTTCGGCGTGTTCTGCCGCCGCTGGGGCGTGCCGCTCATCGACGGCGGCACGGTACGGCTGCCCCGGCTGATCGGCACCAGTCGCGCGCTGGACATGATCCTCACGGGCCGCCCGGTACCGGCGCGCGAGGCCTACGAGATGGGCCTGGCCAACCGCGTCGTCCCGACCGGCAGCGCCCGCGCCGAGGCCGAGGAACTGGCCGCGGCGATCGCACAATTCCCACAGGCGTGTCTGCGCGGCGACCGGGCCTCGGTGCTGGAGCAGGACGGCCTGGCCGAGCAGGCGGCGCTGCGGGGCGAACTCCGCCATGGAATGGGCGTGTTGGCGGAAGGTCTGGAAGGCGCGGCACGCTTCGCCGGGGGCGCGGGCCGGCACGGTTCCTTCACGGACGTGTGAGTCGCGCGGGCTCGACCGCACCCGCCTGGGCACGAACTCACGTTCCCGTACGGCAGGATGAGCCGTCGCGGCCGGTCGTCGACGCGTCGTACGACCGGCCCGACCGCACATCCCGGCAACGAGCAGGTGACACACGTGACGAGACTCCACATCCGGCCGTCGGCGGCGCAGCACGCCGCACTTCGTCTCCCCGGAGGTGACCGGTGAACCGCGCTCTCACCCTGGACGACCTGATCCTCGCCGGCATCGCGGTGGCGGCCGGACTGGTGGCGGCCTTCCTGTCGCGGTCGCTGCTGCGCTGGCTGGCCAAACATGCCAAGCGCACCCGCTGGAGCGGCGACGACGTCATCGTGGACGCGCTGCGGACCGCCGTCCCGTGGGGGGCGATCGCGGCCGGCGGTGCCGCCGCGGCGGCGGTGCTGCCGCTGACCCGGACCGTGCAGCACCACACCAACCAGACGCTCGAGGTGCTGCTGATCTTCGCCGTGACGGTGTCGGCGGCCCGGGTGATCGCCGGGCTGGTGCAGTCCGTCACCCACTCCCGCTCCGGTGTCGCCGGATCGGCCACGATCTTCGTCAACATCACCCGGGTCCTGGTGATGGCGATCGGCTTCCTGGTCGTGCTGCAGACGCTGGGCATCTCCATAGCGCCCCTGCTGACCGCACTGGGCGTCGGTGGTCTGGCCGTCGCCCTTGCCCTCCAGGACACCCTCGCCAACCTGTTCGCGGGCATCCACATCCTCGCGTCCAAGACCGTCCAGCCCGGCGACTACATCCGGCTGAGCAGCGGTGAGGAGGGTTATGTCGTGGACATCAACTGGCGCCAGACCACGGTCCGCCAGCTCTCCAACAACCTGGTCGTCGTCCCCAACGGGGAGCTCGCCAAGACCAACATGACCAACTTCACGCGCCCCGAGCAGCGGTTGACGGTCCTGGTGCAGGTCGGCGTGAGCTACGACAGCGATCTGGACCAGGTCGAGCGCGTGACGTCCGAGGTGGTCACCGAGGTGATGACCGAGATCACCGGCGCCGTCCCGGACCACGAGCCCGCTATCCGCTTCCACACCTTCGGCGACTCCCGCATCGGCTTCACGGTGATTCTGGGTGTCGGCGAGTTCAGCGACCAGTACCGGATCAAGCACGAATTCATCAAGCGCTTGCACCGCCGCTACCGCGAGGAGGGCATCCGCATCCCCTCCCCGGCCCGCACGGTGGCGCTCCAGCAGGGCACGGTGGTGATCCCGCAGCAGCGGGCCGCCGAGAACGAGCGGGACGACACGGGCGCCACGCACCGCGACTGACGCGGGCTCGACCCCGAGGACCGGCCGCGCGGGAGCCGGCAGAGCCGGCCTCGCAGCGGACACGGACCGGCTCGCGCGCCCCGCGCGGGCCGGTCCCGTTCCGGCCGATGGGTGGCGGTTTGCCGGTTTGTCCACGGAACGTGCCGGCCCCGCAGCGCACGCGTCCGAGCAACCCCGTCCCGCGATCTTCCGAGTCGCGGACCCCTGTCGAACCGGGGTCGGTCACGAGATATCTTGATGTCGAGCAATGTTGCAGACGTGGAGCGGAGCACCCGGTGACTGACTCGACCATCTTCTACACCTACACAGACGAGGCCCCGGCCCTGGCGACGCATTCGTTCCTGCCGGTGGTCCAGGCGTACGCCTCGCAGGCCGGTGTCGCCGTGGAGACCCGCGACATCTCGCTGGCGGGCCGCATCATCGCCGTCTTCCCCGAGTACCTGAAGGAAGACCAGCGCATCGCCGACGCCCTCTCCGAGCTGGGCGAGCTGGCCAAGACGCCCGAGGCCAACATCGTCAAGCTGCCGAACATCTCGGCGTCGATCCCGCAGCTGAAGGCCGCCGTCGCCGAGCTCCAGGGCAAGGGCTACGCGCTGCCGGACTACCCGGACGACCCGAAGACCGACGAGGAGCGCGAGATCCGCGCCCGCTACGACAAGATCAAGGGCTCCGCCGTCAACCCGGTCCTGCGCGAGGGCAACTCCGACCGCCGCGCCCCCGCCTCGGTCAAGAACTACGCCAAGACCCACCCGCACCGCATGGGCGCCTGGACCTCCGAGTCCAAGACCAATGTGGCGACGATGAGCGAGAACGACTTCGCCTCCACCGAGAAGTCCGCGGTCATCGCCGCCGACGGCGCGCTCCGCATCGAGCTGGTCGGCGAGGACGGCACCACCACGGTGCTGCGCGAGTCCGTGCCGGTCCTCAAGGACGAGGTCGTCGACGCCTCCGTGATGCGCGCCGCCGCGCTCAACGAGTTCCTCGCCGCCCAGGTCGCCCGCGCCAAGGCCGAGGACGTCCTGTTCTCCGTGCACCTGAAGGCCACGATGATGAAGGTCTCCGACCCGATCATCTTCGGCCACGTGGTGCGCACGTTCTTCCCGAAGACGTTCGAGCAGTACGGCGCGACGCTGGCCGCCGCCGGCCTGTCCCCGAACGACGGTATGGGCGCCATCCTCAAGGGCCTCGACTCCCTGCCCGAGGGCGACGCGATCAAGGCGTCCTTCGACGACGAGGTCACCGCCGGCCCGCGGCTGGCGATGGTCGACTCCGACAAGGGCATCAGCAACCTGCACGTCCCGTCGGACGTCATCGTCGACGCCTCCATGCCGGCCATGATCCGCACCTCCGGCCACATGTGGGGCCCGGACGGCCAGGAGCACGACACCCTCGCGGTGCTGCCGGACCACAGCTACTCCGGCGTCTACCAGGCCGTGATCGACGACTGCCGCGCCAACGGCGCCTTCGACCCGGCCACCATGGGCTCCGTCCCGAACGTGGGCCTCATGGCGCAGAAGGCCGAGGAGTACGGCTCCCACGACAAGACCTTCGAGATCCCGGTCCCGGGCACGGTCCGCCTGGTCGACCAGGACGGCACCGTCGTCCTGGAGCAGCCGGTCGCCGCCGGTGACATCTTCCGCTCCTCCCAGACCAAGGACGCCCCGATCCGCGACTGGGTCAAGCTGGCCGTCACCCGCGCCCGCGCCACCGGTGACCCGGCCGTCTTCTGGCTGGACGAGAACCGCGGTCACGACGCCGTGATCATCGAGAAGGTCAAGCGCTACCTGCCGGAGCACGACACCGAGGGCCTGGACATCAGGATCCTCTCCCCGATCGAGGCGACGAAGCTGTCGATCGAGCGCATCCGCCGCGGCGAGAACACCATCTCCGTGACCGGCAACGTGCTGCGCGACTACCTGACCGACCTGTTCCCGATCCTGGAGCTGGGCACCAGCGCCAAGATGCTGTCGGTCGTCCCGCTGATGGCGGGCGGCGGCCTGTTCGAGACGGGCGCCGGCGGCTCCGCGCCGAAGCACGTCCAGCAGCTGGTCAGGGAGAACTACCTGCGCTGGGACTCGCTGGGTGAGTTCTTCGCCCTGGTGCCGTCCTTCGAGCAGTACGCCAAGACCACGGGCAACGCCCGCGCCCAGGTCCTCGCCGACACCCTGGACCGGGCGACGGCGACCTTCCTGAACGAGAACAAGTCGCCGACCCGTCGCGTGGGCGGCATCGACAACCGCGGCAGCCACTTCTACCTGTCCCTGTACTGGGCGCAGGAGCTTGCGGCGCAGACCGAGGACGCGGACCTGGCCAAGGCCCTCGCCCCGCTCGCCGAGACCCTCGCCGCGAACGAGCAGAAGATCGTCGAGGAACTGCTCGCCGTGCAGGGCTCCCCGGCCGACATCGGCGGCTACTACAAGCCGGAGAAGGCCAAGGCGGACGCGGTGATGCGCCCGTCGGCCACCTGGAACGAGGCCCTCGCGTCGCTGAGCTGACGCCCACGGCCCACTGAGAGATGCCTCCGCCCCCGCCGGGCGGGGGCATCTTCGCGTGCGGGGCCGGGATTCCTCATCCGGACGGAGCGAATCGCCACTCTCGTCCGGGAGTTGCCGACGCCGCACGTCACCGCCGACGGTGGAGATGCTCCGGGGCGAGCAGGTCGGTCGATGTGGCACCTTTGATCCTGCACCACGCCACTGACGACGCCCCGGGAGAAGCCCCATGGCCCCAGCCGCAACGCCCTTCGAGCTTCTGCCCGGTGCCGAGGACTCCCCGGTGATCCTGCATGTGCCGCACTCCGCGCGCAGGATCCCGGACGCGGTGCGCGCGGGGATCGTCCTGGACACCGCCTCGCTGGAACGGGAGCTGGACCACATCACCGACGCGCACACCGCACGGATCGCGGAGGCCGCCGCCCGGCTGGCCCGGCTCAGGCCCTGGCGGTTCGTGAACCGGATGTCGCGGCTGGTCGTCGATCCCGAGCGGTTCCCCGACGAACGGGAGGAGATGCTCGCCGTGGGGATGGGCGCCGTATACACGCGGACCACGCACGGCGAGCCGCTGCGGCCCGCGGACACCGATCCCGAGCCGCTGCTCGAACAGTACTTCCGGCCGTACGCCCAGGCCATGACCGAGGCGGTGCGGGCAAGGCTCGACGCGACCGGCCGGGCCGTCGTGATCGACATCCACTCCTATCCGACGAAGCGGCTGCCCTACGAGCTGCACGGCGCGGGCCCGCGGCCGGCCGTGTGCATCGGCACGGACGCCTTCCACACCCCGGAGAAGCTGGCCGGCCTGGCCCGCGAGGCGTTCGCCCGGTGCGGGGAGACGGGACTCGACAGCCCCTTCGCCGGGGCGTACGTACCTCTCGAGTTCTACGGCACGGACGCCAGGGTCGGCGCGCTCATGGTGGAGATCCGCCGGAACACGTACATGAGCGAGCCCGGCGGTCCGGCCGGGCCGGGAGTGTCCCGGCTCGCCTCCGCCCTGGCCGCCCTGGTCGACGGAGTCGACGGCGCCGCCCACTGACCTCCGGCGGAGCACCCGGCAGGACAGGCGCGGGTTCCTCCCCAGGGCGGTGGTCCTGACGGAGGACATGGCACCCTCACCCACATCACCGTGCAGATGCCCCTCGCTGCCCACCCGGCCCGGGTTGACGGCCCGGCCGCTCACCCGGCCCGAGAGCCGCGGCGCCGTCCTCGACGAGCTGCTGCCCCGCATCCCGCACCGCAGCGCGGTCGGCCTGGCCCGGATCGCCCTGGAGGACGTGGAGCCACGGGACGGCCGGAGGGCGCAGGCGAGCGCCGCGAAGCGCGAGCCCGAGGTCTTCACCGACCCGGACCGCATCGCCCCGGACAGCGCCCCGCGTCCGCACCTCGCCTTCGGCCACGGTCCGCGCCACTGCACCGGTGCCCTCCTCGGCCGGCTGCCGAGCTGCAAGTCGGCACGCTGCCGGAGCGGTTGCCCGGGCTGCGCCTGGCCGTCCCGGTCCACGAGGTGGCCTGGCGTCGCGGGACGATGATCCGCGGCCCGCGGGCCCTGTCCGTCACCTGGTGACGGACGGCAGGGTCCGCGGCCGGGCTCAGGCCCGCAGCCACTCCGTGACGATCACGTCGCCGCCGGTCCGCAGGCGCAGCGCGAACGGCCCGGACGGCGGTGTGTCGCTGGTGAAGCGGCCCAGCGTGTCGACCGGGACCGGGGCCGCCGCCTGCGGGCCGCCGAGCACCTCGATCCGGGCCGACTGTGGCGGCAGCACCTGTCCCATCAGGCCCTGGCCGGTGACCTCGACGTCCACGGTCAGCTCGCCCGCGCGGAAGGTGAGCATCCGCGGCACGTCCGTCGCTCCACGCACCGGCAGCGCGTCCACCAGGGAGTCGAAGGTCAGCTCGGCGACCTTGGCGTCCAGGTCGTGCAAGGCATAGGCCTCGACGGCCAGTCGCCGCAGCTCGGCCGGTACGGGATCCAGGACGGCGGCCGCGCGGCGCAGCTCCTCCTCCAGCAGCCCGGCGTCGAACTCCGCGTCGACGAAGGCCTCTTCGACGCCCTCGTCCCCTTCGGCCCCGTCGTCGGGGAACCGGGCCCCGTTCATGTCGTTCATGTCGCTCATGTCCCTCACACCGCCCCCCGTGCGTCCAGTCGTGCCCGCAGCCGTCGCAGACAGCGCTGGCGCAGCGGGCCGATGCTGCCCACCGCGATGCCCAGCGCCGCGGACGCCTCGACATAGCTCGGCGGCGGAGTGGCCATCAGGACCCGCAGCAACTGACGGCAGCGCTCGCCCAGTTCCTCGAACTCCTGCCACAGCCGCCGGATCCGCTCGGACTCGGCCGCGGCCTCCTCCGAGTCGATCACCGTCTGCTCCGGCGTACGGTCCTCGCTGACCCGGTCGAGCACCTGCGGATCGTCCGTCGGCATCAGCCGTGCCAGCGCCTTGATGACCTTCAGGCACTCGTGCCGCGTCGTGCTCGCCAGCCAGGACCCGGCCTTCTCCGGCTCCCGGATCCGGCCGAGGTGCTGCGCGAAGCGGAACCACACGGTCTGGTACACCTCGTGCCCGTCGGCGTCGGACAGCCGGTGCGCGCGCACCACCGACCACACCAGCGGGCTCAGCCCCTCCACCAGCGCCTTCCAGGCAGCCGCGTCACCGTCGACCGCGGCCCTGACCAGCGCGCCGACCTCTGTTCGGTCCACGGCCCCACCCCTCGTGTACGGCATGACATCGTACGCCGTGGAGGGGGCAGCTCCGGCCCTCACGCCTCAGGACCGAGTCGCACGACCGGGACCGGGCGCCAGGTGGCCGGCCTGAGCGCCGGCACGTGGGCCCCACGCACCTCGGCGAACCCGGTGTTGATCTCCAGCAGTTGCCTGCGTGCCGCGCGCGGGTCGGACTCCTTGTGCGCCGTCATGTGGGCGGCGACGTGACCGGCGGCGAGCGGGGTCGCGAACGAGGTGCCGCTCCACTGCGCGAAGCCCTCGAACATCACCTGGTCGGGCTTGCCGGCGGTGGCCTCCCGCGCCTCGCTCAACACACCGGTGTGCCGCGGGGACTGGCAGGTGCAGGCGTAGGTGAAGCCGAAGCGGCAAGCGTCGTAGGTGGAGTGCTGGTACACGTACGGCACGGGCGCCTCGAAGCCGGTGAGGGCGCTGGTGAGGCGCTCTCCGGGGGCGTACACCCGCACCCAGGGGCCGTGGTTGCTGAAGCAGGCGCCGAACTCGCCGTCGCCGCGCAGCGCGCCGACCGACAGCACGGCGTCCTCGTAGCCGGGCAGGGTGGCGTAGGCCGCGGGCCAGAACGGCGTGGCGCTGGCGTTGTTGCCGGCCGCGGCCACCAGCAGGGTGTTCTGGTCGCGCAGTTCGCTCATGAAGGCGTCGAGGCCGAGCAGTCCGTCGGTGCGGCCGTTGGAGGTGCCCGCGGAGAGGCTGATGATGTCGGGCCAGCCGTCCCGGTCGACGGCCTCGAAGAGCTTCCCGCCGAACTCGGACTCCAGGATCGCCCCGGCGTCGTTGAGCGTGTTGCGTACGGTGACGTCGGTGTTGGGCGCGACGGCGGCGACCAGCCCGGCGATGAACGTGCCGTGTCCGACGTACTGCCGGAGGACGCCCTGGTCGTCGGTCTCGCGGATCTGCGCGTCGCCCCGGGTGTGGGCGAGCAGTGCGTAGGAGCCGTGGTCGTGCATCAGGCCGGTGTCGACGACGAGGACACCGACGGCGGTGTCCGGATCGTAACCGGCCTCGGCCGCGGCCGGGTTGGGCTGCTCGGAACTCGGAGCGGGGACCGGCTCGTCACCGGGGCAGGCGTTGACCGCGATCGACACCACGTGGTTGCGGCTGGCCAGCCGGCGTCCCCGACGGCCTTCCGCCTCCCGCAGGGCACGCAGCGCGCGCCCGACGGCCGGGTCACCGCTGCGGTCGCCCTGCCCCGGGTCGCCGACCTGGATCCGGGTGACGCCGGTCCGGTTGGTCTCCGGGCTCACCCGTCGCACATGGTCCGCGACCAGGTCGGGAGCCGTGGTGAAGTGGGCGCGCACGGTCTCCTCGACGACCTGTGCCTCCTCGCCGTCGCGGGCGAGGACGACGCCCTTCTCATAGATGAACTCGGCCGAGTCGTCGGGCCCCATCGCCAGGGGGACGTCGGACAGCGAGCGCTGGATCTGGTCGAACTGCTCGTGGAATCGCTGTGGTGCCATGGGGTGTCCTCCCACTGGGGCGGCGGTCGTCAATCAGAGCCTCGGAGCGTCCCGTTGATACAGCCGCGACGGGCCGTGCCAAACCCGTGTGACGCAAATCCCGAGGCCACTACCATCCGAGAGGTGACAGCAGGAAGCGACTCGGTCCTCGAACTGCTGCCCATGGTGTTCGCCGCCCCGGGCGACGCGCTCGCGAGGGCGGAGCGGGTGCTGGAGACCGACCCGCCCCCGTTGCACGCGTCCGTCGCCCATCAGGTGATCGGCATCTGGCAGCGGGACTTCGGCGACATGCGGATCGCCCTGGGCCATCTGCGGCGTGCCCGGGATCTCGCGGCCCACGCGGAGTCGGCCGAGCGCGAGGCGGACGTCCTGGCCACGCTGGGGGTCGCGCTGGTGCACGCGGGGCGCACCCGGCAGGGGCTGACGGCGTTCGAACGGGGTGTCGCACGCGGCACCGGGCACACCCGGGCCCGGGTGCTGTACCGGCGGGCCTACGTGTGGTGGGTGCTGGGGCATCACCGGGAGGCTCTGGAGGACGTACGGCGGGCGATCGCGGTGCTGCGACAGGCCGACGACGTGATCTGGACGGCGCGGGCGCTGACGCTGCGGGCCACGGTGCATCTGGCACTGGGCGCGGTGGAGCGGGCGGACGCCGACTTCGCCGCCGCCGAGCGGCTGTGGGAGACCACCGGCCAGGAGCACGACAAGGCCGACGCGGTGGAGAGCCGGGGCCTGGCAGCGTTCCGCTCGGGCGACATCCCAGCGGCGCTGCGGCTGTTCGACGAGGCCGAGGAGCGGTACGCCAAGCTCGGCACGCCGACCTTCATGCTGTCCATCCGCCGCTGCGAGGTGCTGATGGCGGCCGGTCTCGCCCCGGAGGCGCTGGCCGAGGCGGACGCGGCGATCGCGGTGCTCGACCGGATCGGCGGGCAGTCCACCCGCAAGGCCGAACTGCTGCTCGCCGCGGCGCGGGCGGCCCGCTCGGCGGGCGACCCGCACACGGCGATCGCCCGCGCGGCGCTCGCCGTACGGCTGTTCGCGGGGCAGCGGCGCACCTGGTGGGAGACGCACGCCCGGCTGGTGGTGCTCGAGGCGCGGGTGGCGACCGGGCGGTCCTCGGGGCGGCTGGTCGCGGACGCGGCCGCGGTCGCCGACCGGCTCTCGGCGTTCGGCTCGCCCGCCGCCCCGGAGGCATCGCTGCTGGCGGGCCGGATCGCGCTGGACCTGGGCTGGACGGCGGACGCGGAGCGGCATCTGACGGTGGCCGCGCGCAGCAGATCGGTCGGCCCGCCGCTGGCCCGGATGACGGGCTGGGCGGCGCAGGCACTGCGCGCGCGGGCCGCCGGTTCGACGCGGGGCGTGCTGGAGGCCTGTCGGCGCGGGCTCGACGTGCTCGACGACCACCGGACGACGCTGGGCGCCTCGGAGTTGCGCGCCCGGGCGACGGCACAGGGCGCGGAACTGGCGGCGCTGGCGCAGCAGGCGTCCCTGGCCGGGGGCGGACCGCGTCGGCTCCTGGAGTGGAGCGAGCGCTGGCGGGCCACCGTGCTGTCCGCGCCGCCGACCCGGCCGCCCGCCGACCCCGTGCTGCTGAGCGCGCTCACCGCGTTCCGGGAGATCGCCGCCCGCGCCGAGGAGGCCCGGACGGAGGGGCGGCCGGTGCCCGCCCTGGAGCGTGAACAGCGGCGCCGGGAACGGGAGATACGCTCCCGCACCCATCACATGCGCGGCGACTCCCCCGGCGACGGCCGCCGTTTCGACGCAGCACGGCTGCTGGAACGGCTCGGTGAGGGGCGGCTGGTCGAACTCGCCGTGCTGGACGGGCGGGTGCATGTGCTGCTGTGCGGTCAGGGGCGGGTACGGCGGTTCGAGGGAGGGTCGCTGGCGGAGGCGGTGGCCGAGGCCGAGCACGTACAAGCGGGGCTACGGCGTCTTGCGCACCCGGGGGCCGAGGCCCGGCTGCCGCTGGTGGAGGCGGCGGGGCGGCGGCTGGAGGAGCTGCTGCTCGGCGGCGCCGTGGCGCACCTGGGCGAGGGACCGGTCGTGGTGGTGCCGCCCGGCGCGCTGCACCGGGTGCCCTGGGCGCTGCTGCCCTCGCTGCGGGACCGGGTGCTCAGTGTGTCGCCGTCGGCGGGCAGCTGGCTGCGGGCGCGGGAGACCGAGCCGCCGCCTGGCGGGCGCCATGTCCTCGTCCGGGGACCGGGATTGGCCACGGGCGGCGCCGAGGTCCCCGAGGTGGCCGACCGGTACGGCGCGGCGACGGTCCTCTCCCACGACGACGCCCGGGTGCCGCGCGTGCTGCGGGAACTGGACGGGGCGGCGCTGGCGCACATCGCCGCGCACGGCACGTTCCGCGCGGACAGCCCGCTGTTCTCGTCGCTGCGGATGGCCGACGGTCCGCTGATCGTGCACGACTTCGAGCGGCTCGACCGCAGTCCGTACCGCATCATCCTCTCCAGCTGCGACACCGCCCGTCTGGCCTCGGTGGGCGCGGACGAACTGCTCGGTCTGGTCACGGCGTTGCTCCCGCTGGGCACGGCGGGCGTGGTGGCGGCGAGCGCACCGGTCAACGACGCCGCGGTGGTGCCGCTGATGCTCGCCCTGCACAAGGGCCTCGACACGGGGCTGTCCCTGGCCGAGGCCCTGCGCGACGCCCGCGCCGCGGTGCCGGACGACGCGGTGCACCAGGCGACGGGCTGGGCGTTCACGGCGTTCGGCGCGGCATGACGTGAGGTGCACGCGAGGCCGCTCCCGTTACGCGGAGGCCGAGTCCGGCAGTTCCACCAGCCAGGGCAGGGCGCCGCGGTCGCTGGCGCCGAGGCGCGCGTAGGCGCTGTACAGGTGGTTGCCGACCGTGCGGATCGACAGGGTGAGCCGCTCCGCGATCTGCCGGTTGCTCAGACCGGCGGCGGCCAGTGTGACGATCTGGCGCTGGCGGGCGGTGAGTTCACCGAGGACCAGTCCGGACAGTGCCGGGGTGCGGGCGCCCTGGCAGCGACGGGCCAGAGCCACCGCTCGGGTACGGGAGGTGCGGGCGGCGCGCGGGTCGCGGTGCGCCCGTACGGCCTGGGCGTGGGCCTCGGCCGCGAAGAGCAGGAAGCCGCGCTCCTGCAGGGCCCGTGCGGCCCGGTCGAGGGCGGGTCCGTCGCCGCGGACCAGCGCGTCGGCGTGCCGGGCCAGCGGCCCGCCCGCGGGCAGCCGTCCGACGGCGCGCTCGGGTACACCGAGGCGTACGGCGTCGTACAGGGCGTAGAAGCCGTCCTCGGCGAGAGCTCGTACGGCACCGTCGAGGTCACCGCGCGCGGCGGCTGTCCAGACGGCCGTGCCGTCCGCGGACGAGCGAGGTTCGCCGGTCACCATGCCGGAGCCCATCGGGACCACGGCCTCGAAGCCGGCGCCGTCCCCCTCCACGGCCGTGTCCCCCGCGCCCGTGTCGGTCCCCATGGCCGCCACTTCCCCCGACTGCGCGGCGGCGAGGGCGAGTTCGATCCGGCAGGACGCGTCCCCCGGCGCCTCCCGCAGACCTTCCCTCGCCCACGCCGCCGCCTCTCGCAGCTCCCCCCGAAGCCGCGAGAACCTGGCCCGTACGGCCGCGTATCCGGCCGGTACGGGTATGCCCTCCCCCGCCAGCCACTCCCCCACCGGCGTCGGCAGCGGCCGTACGTCCGTCTCCTCGATCCGCCGCGCCAGCACCCGCTGTTCGGCCGCCAGGGCCGGGCCGCACCGCTCCGGTGTGCGGGCCAGACGGCGGGCCCGCAGCCGGCCGGCGGTGGCGCGCAGGGCCGGGCCGTGCAGGGGGTGGGCGAGGCGGACGGCGCCGTGGTCGTCGACGTGGAGCAGACCGTCGGCCTCGAGGCGTTCGAGCACGTCGAGGTCGAGGCCGTCCAGGTGCAGCGGGAGGGGTTCGGCGAAGGCCAGGCGTTCCAGGGTGTCGCGTTCGGGCCCGGAACGGTCCAACACCGGTGCCATGCGCTCGCGCACGGTGGCGGTGACCGGCACCGGGCCGCGCCACGCCCGTTCGTCCGCGTCGGGAAGGCGGGTGAGCTGTCCGGACTCGTGCAGGGCGCCGAGCAGGTCGCGCAGCAGCCTCAGGTCTCCACGGCACAACCGGTGCAGGCGGTTCACAGTCAGCGGTTCCAACGCGCCCCCTGCGGTGAGCAGTTGGGCCACCCCCTCGTGGGGCAGCGGCTCCAGGGCGAGGCGCGGCAGGAGCTCGCCGGCCCACAGCCTGGACACGGCGCCCGGTACCGGTGCGCCGTCGGCGGCGACCACGACGAGGCGGGTGCGGCCGTGCGCGGCGAGCTGGTGGACCAGAGCGGCCGAGGCCTCGTCGAGCAGATGGGCGTCGTCGACCACGAGGAGCCGTACACCGGACAGGAGTTGGACGGCGCGGTGCAGCGATACGGTCTCGGGCAGCAGATGGGCGAACGCGGCGAAGGGCAGCCCGCCGGCCTCGGGCAGCCCGGTCACGCGGGCGCAGTCGGTGCCGCGCACGGCCTCCGTGACCAGCCGGGTCTTGCCGCAGCCGACCGGCCCGGTCACCACGATGCCGTGCCGTCCGGCGGCCAGGGAGCGGCGGATCAGCGCCAGCTCCTCGTCCCGGCCCGTGAACGGCCACGGCAGCTCGAGGGTCTTCGCCTCCTGGGAGTAAGTCGTCACATGATGAAGAGCCCGCCTACTCACTCCTGATACAGGGCGACTTGAGTAGCCCCCGACTCAGGCGCCAGGGGTGGGCCCGACGGCAGGCTGGGGCTATGACTCAGCGCTACTGCTCGCTCCCGCGGCAGTCGGCCCCCTCCTACGCACCGGGGCTGACCGCGAAGCGGCTGAGCGCGCTGCTGAGCGGACGGCGCATGTGGATCAACGGGACGGTCCTGCACTACTACTTCTTCGACGCCGAGGACGGCTCCGACGACACCTCTGTGATACCGGTGCCGGGGACCGGGGAACTGCGGCGGATGCCGTGGGCCGGTGCCAAGGAGCAGCAGGACGTCGTACGGGAGTGCTTCCGCGAGTGGCAGGAGCTGGGCATCGGCCTGCGGTTCGCCGAGGTCGGTGACCGTCGCGAGGCAGAGCTGCGCATCGGTTTCCAGCCCGGTGACGGCTCCTGGTCGGCGGTGGGCCGCGACGCGCTCTCGGCCGGCCTGGACGAACGCACGATGAACCTGGGCTGGGACCTGACCGCGCCGGGCGGACACGGAACGGCCCTGCACGAGATCGGCCACGCGCTGGGGCTGCTGCACGAGCACCAGAGCCCGTTCTCCGGCTTCCACTGGGACGACGAGGCCGTGTACGCCGAGCTGGCGGGCCCACCGAACTTCTGGGGCCGGGAGCGGACGTACGACAACGTCCTGCGCAAGCTGGACCCGTCCGAGGTCAACGGCTCGGTGTGGGACCCGCAGTCGATCATGCAGTACCCCTTCGCACCGGGTCTGATCCTGGAGCCGGAGCAGTACCGCGGGGGCCTCCACCCGCCGGGCACGCTGTCCCCGGCGGACAAGGAGTGCGCGCTCCGCTGGTACCCGCCCCGGGGTCCCGTCGAACCGGCCGGGCTGGCCCCGTTCCGGTCGGCGCCGCTGCGCCTGGCCCCGGGCGGACAGGCCGACTTCACCATCGAGCCACCGGAGACCCGCACCTACACGGTGGGCGCCTTCGGCGAGGGCGACCGGGTCGTCGTGATCTTCGAGGAACGCGACGGGGAACCGCGCTTCCTCGCGGGTCATGACGACGGAGGCACACCGCACGACGCAACACTCAAGGTCCGGCTCGTGAAGGACCGCCGCTACTTCGTCCGCGTCCGCCTGTACTCCGCCTGGGGTTCGGGCGAAACGGCCGTCATGTGCTGGTGACAGCACGGGCCGCGGCACGCGGGCGCTGAGACCACCTGTCCGGCGCCGGGGGAGCGGCCGGGCACGTTGCCTTCGGGGGAGGGAAACGTGCCCGGCCACGCCGGCGCCTCATGTCCGTTCTCCCACGGCAGGCAGGGGTTCACTGCCGCAACCGTGCGGGAGCATTGCAACCGCGTGAAGACCCACCCGCCCAGGGTCGGCCGAGGCCAGGATGATGGGGCCATGCTCATCGTCCTGTCCGGCCTGCCGGGACGCGGGCCGGGTCGAGCAGGCTCAGGGTCGTCGCGGCGGTGAAGAGCCTGATGCGCTTCGTGAGCGCGGCGAGATGACTGAGCACCACCGGCGGCGAGGAGGAGATGAACGGACGCTCGTGCCGCTCCCCCACGCCGAAACCGTCGAAGCCCAGCTCCTCGGCGAGCAGCACGTTGTCGACGACTTCCCGGAAACGCTCGTGCGTGGACTTCTCCACGCCCATGACCGGGTCCGGGCGGTGCACGATCAGGGTGATGGCGAGGAACCTCAGGACGCCACCCGGTCGGTGCGCGCCTCGTCCGGGTGGGTGAGGCCGAGGTGGTCGCGCAGGGTGGTGCCCTCGTAGTCGGCGCGGAACACGCCCTGTTCCTGGAGCAGCGGGACGACCTTGTCGGCGAACACGTCGAGGCCGCCCGGGGTGATGTGCGGGACGAGGATGAATCCGTCGCCGGCGTCGGCCTGGACGAACTCGTTGATCGTCCGGGCGACGGTGGCGGGAGCGCCGACGAAGTTCTGCCGGTTGCCGGTCTCGATGACCAGGTCGCGGATGGACCACTTGTTGGCGGCGGCGAGTTCGCGCCACTCACGGGCGATGGCGAGCGGGTCACGGTACATCCGGACCTGGGCGCGACCGCGGGAGATGTGCTCCGCGCTCACGTTCGGGTCGATGTCGGGCAGCGGGCCGTCCGGGTCGTACGACGACAGGTCCCGGTTCCAGACGAACTCGAGGTGCTTGAGGGCGGTGGCCCCGCTGACCTGGGCCCGGCGGACCTCGCGGGCCAGCTCGGCGGCCTCCTCGTCGGTGTCGCCGAGGACGAAGGTCGCCGCGGGCAGGATGAGCAACTGGTCGTGCGCACGGCCGTACTTGGCGAGACGTGCCTTGACGTCGGTGTAGAACGCCTGGCCCTCCTTCAGCGTGGCGTACCGGCTGAAGATCGCGTCGGCGCTCGAGGCGGCGAACTCGCGCCCCTCGTCGGAGTCGCCGGCCTGGAAGATCACCGGACGGCCCTGCGGGGAGCGCGGGACGTTGAACCGCCCGTGGATGTCGAAGTGCCGCCCCCGGTGGACGAAGGCGCCGGCCTTGGCGTCGCGCAGGAAGGTGCCGGTGGCCTGGTCGGCAAGGATCTCGTCGCCGTACCAGGAGTCGAAGAGTTCGTTCGCGGTGGTCAGGAACTCCTCGGCGCGGGAATAGCGCTCCTCCTGCGGCAGGAAGCCGCCACGCCGGAAGTTCTCGCCGGTGAAGGCGTCCCAGGAGGTGACCACGTTCCAGGCGGAGCGTCCGCCGGAGAGATGGTCGAGGCTGGCGAACTGGCGGGCCACCTCATAGGGCTCGTTGAAGGTGGAGTTGATGGTGCCGGTCAGGCCGAGGCGGTCGGTGACGGCTGCCAGCGCGGCCAGCACGGTGAAGGTGTCGGGGCGGCCCACCACGTCCAAGTCGTAGATTTTTCCCCCCTGTTCGCGCAGCCGAAGGCCCTCGGCGAGGAACAGGAAGTCGAACTTGGCGCGTTCGGCGGTCTTCGCGAAGTGCGCGAAGGAGCTGAACTCGATGTGGCTGCCGGCGGCCGGGTCGCTCCACACGGTGGTGTTGTTGACGCCGGGGAAGTGGGCGGCCAGATGGATCTGCTTCTGCCGTTTGCTCATGATCGGTGCGGTCCCTCCGGCTCAGGCGGCTGCGAAGCGGTTGGCGGGGCGGTCGAGCCCGAGAAGCCCGCGCAGGGTGTCGGCCTCGTAGGCGTGCCGGAAGCGGCCGCGGCGCTGGAGTTCGGGCACCAGGCCGCGCGTGATCTTCGGCAGGTCATGGTCGGCCACGGCCGGCCGCAGCCGGAACCCGGTCAGGCCGCCCTCGGCCAACTCCTCCAGAAGATCGGCGAGTTGGACCGGCGTTCCGGTGAAGATCCGGGCGTCGCTCGTGTACGGCTCCCCCGCGAGGGCCTCGAGCCGCTCCCGGCGCGCCCGCGCCCCGGCCTGGTCGTCGTCGAGGAAGACCACGAGGTCGCCGAGGACGTGCAGGGGCTGGTCGGCGCGTCCGGCCACGGCCTGTTCGGCGCGGATCTCGGCGACGATCGCGCGGGCCTGGTCGGTGTCGTGCGGGGTGACGTACCCGACGTCCGCCTGCCGGGCCACGAGCCGGTACGGCACCGTCTGGTGGGCCAGCGCGGTCACGACCGGCTGCCCCTGCGGCGGCCGGGGCGTGATGGAGGGGCCCTTGACACTGAAGTGACGGCCCTCGAAGTCGATGTAGTGCAGCTTGTCGCGGTCGATGAAGCGGCCGGTGGCGACCTCCCGGATCTCCGCGTCGTCCTCCCAGCTGTCCCAGAGTCTGCGCACGACCTCGACGTAGTCGGCGGCCTCGTCGAACAGGTCGACCACCAGGTCCTGCGCGGCCGGGCTGTCGTACGCCTCGATCCGGGGGATCGTGCGGCGGCCGAAGTGGGCGGCCTCGTTCGGGCGGGCGTCGATCTGGACGCGCAGCCCGGCACGGCCGGCGCTCACATGGTCGAGGGTGGCTGTCGCCTTGGATATATGGAACGGCTCCGTGTGTGTGGCCACCACGGTCGGCACCAGACCTATGTGCCGGGTGAGGGGCGCAACGCGGGAGGCGACAAGGACGGCGTCGAGCCGGCCGCGTACCTGGTCCGTGCGCTCGTCGGGTTCGAGGAAATGCGAGGACTGCGGGCCGAGTCCGTCCTCGAAGGTCACGAAGTCGATCAGACCGTGCTCGGCCTCGGTGACCAGATCGGCCCAGTAAGCGGCGGTGAACAGCTCCCGGGGCCGGGCCACCGGCTCGCGCCAGGAGGCCGGGTGCCAGCCGGTGCCGTCGAGGGCGACGGCGAGATGCAGGGGCGCGGATGCGGAAGAAGATGACGACACGAGGGTGCCTTCCTGGATGTCCGTACGAGAACGCGGGCCCGCGCGGGAGGGCGGGCCCGGCGGCTGGGGCAGCGTCAGGAGCAACAGAGCGCGCCGGCCACGCGCAGAAGATCGATGTGGGACCGGGAGTGGAGGCGGACGGCACGGCGGATACGTGTCATGTCCTCTCCTCCGTTCGTCGGGCGCGTCGGGCCGAACGGCGAGCGCGGCGCACATCTCGTCGTGGGTGCGAACACCGCGCCCGACCCGTCTGTTCCCTGCCGCGCGAAACCGCGCGACAGCTGATCACGCATTGTCGAGCGGCAGCCCGGGCGGGTTGACCTCGGACTTGGCCACGGCCTCGTTGGAGAGGTTCCAGGCGGCCAGCCACTTGGCGTACTGCCCGTTCTCGATCAAGTAGTTGATCGCGGCGGCGATGGGCCCGGCCAGGCCGCTGTCCTTCTTGACGGTGGCGGCGATCAGGCCCTGCAGCGTCTCGCCGGCACCGGAGAAGGTGCCCGCGCTACGGGTCGCCTTGGGCGTGTTCGCCGTCTTGGCGATGTTGTAGGCGATGCCCGGGTTGGGGCCGAGGAACGCGTCGATCTTGCCGCTGCTGAGCGCGAGATAGGTGCCGTTGCGGTCCGGGTAGTACTTGACGGTGAGCTTCTTGCCCTCGCTCTCCAGCTTCTTCTTCCACTCCAGGAGGATCTTCTCCTGGTTGGTGCCGGAGCCGACGGAGACGGTCAGGCCCGCGAGGTTCTCGTAGTTCCCGTCGAAGTTCCACGTGCTGGCCTTGGGCACCTCGAAACCGAGGTCGTCCTTGCGGTAGGACGCGAACTCGTACTTCCGCTTGCGCTCCTCGGTGACGGTGATGTTCGTGAAACCGACGTCGACCTTGCCGCTGTCGATGCCGACGAAGAGGTTCTCCCAGGTGAAGTTCTTGTTCTCGGCCTTGAGCCCGAGGACCGCGGCGACCAGCCGGCCGAGGTCGGGCTCGGAGCCGGTGAGGGTCTTCTGGTCGCTGCCCACGTAGTCCAGCGGCGCGAAGCCGGCGGGCAGGGCGCCGTGTCCGATGACGAGCTTGCCGCTCTTGCGTACGGACTCGGGCAACTGCGCGCTGATGGACTTGACCTCGGAGACCTTCAGGGCGGTCTCCTTCGCGGCGCCGTTGGAGAGTTGGCCGACGCTCACGCTGCCGGAGGCGGCGGCGTCGGTCTTCGTCGCGGCGTCGCTGTCACCGCCGCAGGCGGCGAGGCCGGTGGCCAGGGTGGCGACGGCGGTCGCCGCGGTGATGCCGCGTATCAGGCTGCGTCGGGTGAAGTGGGCAGACATGGTCGTCCTTCGCGTGGCTGGGAGCGGGTGTGAGGAACGGCGTGGGGGGACAGTCGTGGGGCGGATCAGAGGACCTTGCTGAGGAAGTCCCGGGTCCGTTCGTGCTGCGGCTTGTCCAGCACCTGGGCGGGCGGGCCCTGTTCGACGATCCGGCCGTCGTCGATGAAGACGATCCGGTCGGCGACCTCGCGGGCGAAGCCGATCTCGTGGGTGACGATGACGAGGGTGGTGCCGCTGGTCGCCAGGTCCTTGATGACGGAGAGCACCTCGCCGACGAGTTCCGGGTCGAGCGCGGAGGTCGGCTCGTCGAAGAGGATGATCCCGGGGCGCAGCGCGAGGGCGCGGGCGATGGCCACACGCTGCTGCTGACCGCCGGAGAGCTGCCGCGGGTAAGCGCCGGCCTTGTCGGCGAGTCCGACGCGGCCGAGGAGTTCGCGGGCCAGTTCCAGGGCCGCGGGCTTGGCCAGCCTGCGGGTCGCCACGGGGGCGGCAGCCACGTTGTCCAGCACGGTCAGGTGCGGGAAGAGGTTGAAGTTCTGGAAGACGAAGCCGATGCGGCTTCGCTGGGCCAGGATGGCGCGCTCGCTGAGTTCCTTGAGGCGGTCCCCGCTGCGCTTCACGCCGATCAGCTCGCCGTTGACGCTCACGTACCCGATCTCGGGCCGCTCCAGGTGGTTGATGACCCTCAGCAGGGTGGACTTGCCGGAGCCGGACGGGCCGAGGATCACGGTGACCTCCCCGGGCCGGACGGTCAGCTGGACCCCGTCGAGGACCCGGTGGGCGCCATACCACTTGTGCACGTCGTGCACCTCGACCGCGGCGGGCACGGCCTGCGGGACGGTGAGCGCTCCGGTGGTCATACGGCGGCCTCCCTGCGCACGCGCTCGCGCAGGCCGCGCAGGGCGGTGCGGAACTTCTGCAGTGGGGTCGGCGGCAGGGAGCGCGTGGCGCCCCGGGCGTAGTACCGCTCGACGTAGAACTGGACGACGGACACGAGGCTCGTGAGGATCAGGTACCAGACGGTGACCACGAGCAGCAGCGGCACGATGTCGCCGGGGTAGGTCGCGCCCATCGTCTGCGCCGTGCCGAAGAGGTCGAGCAGCGACACGTAGAAGACCAGGGACGTGCTCTTGATCAGGCCGATGAGCTGGTTGACGTAGTTCGGGGTGATGGACCGGAGGGCCTGCGGGAAGACGATCCGGGTGAACTGGTAGCGCTTGGGCAGGCCGAGCGCGTCCGCCGCCTCGTGCTGGCCCTGGTCGACGGAGAGGATGCCGCCGCGGACGACCTCGGAGGCGTACGCCGCCTCGTTGAGGCTGAGGCCCACGACCGCGACCGTCATGTCGGTGGCGAGCCGGGACTCGTCGAAGGTGACGAACGCCGGGCCGAAGGGGATGCCGAGGCTCAACGTCTGGTACAGGGCACTGAAGTTGTAGAGGAAGATCAGGACGACGATCAGCGGCACGGAACGGAACAGCCAGGTGTACGTCCAGCTCGCGGCGCGCAGGACGGGGCTGCCGGAGAGCCTGGCCAGCGCCAGCAGGATGCCGCCGAACAGGCCCAGCGCAGCGCTGAGCGCGGTGACTTCGAGGGTGATGAGCAGCCCGTCGAGCAGGGTGGGGCGCAGGAACCAGTAGCCGAAGCGGTCCCACTGGTAGAAGGTGTTCGTGGCCAGTCCGTGCACGATCTGCGCGGAGAGGACCAGCACGACGGCGGTGAGGATCCACCGCCCGGGACGGCGCAGCGGCTGAACTCGCTGAGCGCTGAGTACCTTTGATGGTGCGTCGGCTGGTGGTGCCGCGGCGAGGAACACGGTGCCTGGGGGTTCAGTCATGGTGGGCTCCGGCGGGAGTCGGAACCCCGGACCGCGGCGAGCCGGGTATGCGTCACCACGACGGCGCGGCGTGACGCATGGGAACGCTCGGTGACCGGGGGCTGGGCGGACGACGGCACACCGCGCGTGCGGTGTTCGTCAGGAACGCGGGGGCTGGAAGAAGGCGTCAGCCCCGACAGCGGGCACGGCCCGATGCGGTACAGAGAGCGCTGTTCACGCGGAGCAGATCGACGGCTCGGTCGGCGACGAGCAGACCGGCGTACGGTGGCACGCAGCCCTGGGGGCGGCCGGCGGCCGTCCTGAGAGCTGCGTCCATGGCGTCACCCGTCACTGTTCGGGGCCCGTGGGCCCTCGCGCTTACCGAAACGTCATCCGGTCCGGTCGTCACCTGGGGCACCCCACCGCGGTGCGAGGGTTGCCGGTCAGCAAGCCAGGGCTTGTCGCTGACGCTCATGACCGTTCTGAGCGGTAAGTAAGGCAGTTGACCGTTCGAATGTCAACGCCCGTCCATGGACTGGGACGGCCATGTCCCCACTCACCTGCGCGAAGCGTCAGGAGCCTCTGTGACATGGGCTTCCCAGTCCAGTATCCGGACGGCCGCGCCGGCCGCCTCCAGACCCTCGCAACGGGCTTGGTGGCGGCGGGAGATGCCGTCGAGGTCGAGGTGGCGGCCGAAGGCTGGGTGGACGGCCAGCCGCCGGGCGTAGGCCCACAGGGCGGGATGTCCGGCGATGCGGTGCACGGCGGAGGCGTCCAGGTGCTGGCGGTGCACGATGTCCAGTTGGACCAGGGTCACCCACAACTCAACGTCGGCGGCGGTGAGTTGCCCGCCGAGGACGTACTCGCTCCCGGTCAGCCGCCGGTCCAGCTCACCGAGCGTGCCCAGCAGCACGTCGAGCGCGGAGGCGCGCTCGGCCTCGTCGGCGCCGGCCCGTCCGGCACGCTGGGCGGCCTCCTCGACGCCCTCGGCGCACAGCCGCTCGATCTCCTCGATGCCGGCCTCGGCGCCGCACGGGTACAGCGAGCTGCGATCGTCGCCGAAACAGCGGTCCAGGTCGCGCAGGATGTCCGGGGTTCGGCTGCTGACGATGCGTCCGGACCAGGCGTCGCTGAGGACCGGCGCGAGGGCCGGTCCGGAGTAACGGTGTGCGCTCGCCTCGTACAGCGGGCGCAGCGCGGAGTGGCCGCCGCCGGGACAGTCCGGGACGGCGGGGAGGAAGGTGGCGGGACAGATGTCGTCGAGGGCGAGCAGGCTGTGGACGACCGCGATGCGCAGGCCGTCGGAGCAGGCCGTCGTCAGGTGGAGGCGGTAGCGGCGCGGGACGGCGTAGTGACCGCCGTGCGCGTCCCGGCCGATCCTGCCCCGGAACGCGGGCACCTGCGGGTGGGTGGACGGGACGGCGGCGAGCTGAGTGATGGACATGCGTCTCCCCAGGGGCGGGCGCGCGGACGTACGCGCGACGGAAGCGTCGTCGGTCGGTGGAGGGCGTGGCGTCGTCGAAGGGCCGGCGTGCGGGGCCCGGCTCAGCGCTGCGGGTCGATGGCGCTGCTGACGCGCTGCAGATCGATGTGACGGCGGGAGGTCAGCAGGGGCGACGACGGCATACGGCCCGTACGGGCGGTGCCTGTCCTTGGGCGCCCCATGATTCCCTACCTTTTCACTAGGATTCCAGTCTGGAGTGTCGATCGGGCTGCGCCCGACGTCAAGGGGGCGTCCACGCCCGGGACACCGGGCGAGCGGGGCGCGGGCGGGCTGGTCGCGGTGCCTGAAGGGTTCCGCACCACCTGGCTGCCGGGAACGGACCCGGCGCGACGCGACTTCGCCCCCGTCACCCGAACGCCCCGCTGCGCTGGTCCGGCGGCGTGGGCGGTGGTGGCGTGGGAGGACGTACCGCGTTCCGAGGAGGCAGTCGCGATGAACCGTCCGTCCCGTCCTGTGCGTATTCTCGGGTCGGCCCTCGCAGTGGGGACGCTGCTGGCCACGGCGGCCTGTTCGGACGGCGGGAACGCCGCCGACGCCGTGTCCGCCTCACCCATGGCCGAGGACACCCCCAGCCCGACCGTGACACCCAGCCCGACCTCGACACCCGCTCTCACGCGCACCGGGGCGAAGGCCGCGCTGATCACCGAGGCCGACATCGAGGACGACTGGACGCAGGCGAACAACGCGGCGTCCTGGCGGGACAAGCTGCTGATCGGCAAGGTCGACGTCGCCGCCTTCCTGAACACGAAGTCCAACGCCGCCGACTGCCAGAAGCTCCTGAACAGCCTCTACTCCGACAGTCTGCTGGGCCGCGCGGTCGGCGCCTCGGCGCTCACCGGGTTCACCGCGGGCGACGCCCGGATGCTTTACCAGGCCGGCGACTACGGGAGGGCCTCGATGGACAAGTCGCTCGCCTGGATCAAGAGCCTCCCGCAGAAGTGCGCCCAGTTCACCGCGACCGGCTCCGACGGTGGCAAGCGGACGGTCCGGGTCGTCCAGTCCTCGCTGCCCAAGGCGGGCGATGCACGCGAAGGCCTGACGGTGAGGGTGCAGGGCACCGCGAACGGCGACCCGACCACGCTCACCGTGGACATCGCCGCACTGCGAGTCGGCGCCTCCGGAGCCGTCGTCACCAACGGCGGTCTCTCCGGCGCAGATCACGACAGCACCAAGAGGGCGGCGCAGCACGGCGCGCAGCGCCTCAAGGATGTACTCGCCGGGAAGACTCCGTCGCCGCATCCGAGCGAGTTCGACTGACGCCTCGGTTCTGACCCGGCCCGCACGCGCCCTCCCCAAGGACAGAAACATGTGACATAGTACTGGCGTGGCGAAGCGGCTGACCTGCGATGTCGTGGTGGTCGGCGCCGGGATGGTCGGCGCCGCCTGCGCCCTGTACGCGGCGCGGGCGGGTCTCGACGTCGTCGTGGTGGACCGCGGCCCGGTCGCCGGAGGCACCACCGGAGCGGGCGAGGGCAATCTGCTCGTCTCCGACAAGGAACGGGGCCCTGAGCTCGAACTGGCCCTGCTTTCGGCCCGGTTGTGGGCGGAGCTGGCCGAGGAGTTCGGTTCCGCGGTCGAGTACGAGCCCAAGGGCGGTGTCGTGGTCGCCGCCACGACCGAAGCGCTGGCCTCGCTGAAGGACTTCGCGGCCGCGCAGCACGCCGCCGGGGTCATGACGGAAGTCGTGGACGCGGATCAAGTCCGCTCTCTCGAACCCCATTTGGCGCCCGGTCTCGCCGGTGGCGTGCTCTACTCCCAGGACGCCCAGGTCATGCCCGCACTGGCCGCCGCACACCTCGTACGCGCCTCCGGTGCCCGGCTGTGCACCGGCCGCACCGTGACCGGGGTGCTGCGCACGGCGGAGGGCGCGGTGCGCGGCGTCCGGACGGACGACGGGGAGATCCACGCACCGGCGGTGATCAACGCGGCCGGCACCTGGGGCGGCGACGTGGCCGCGCTGGCGGGCGCGCACCTGCCCGTACTCCCCCGGCGCGGCTTCGTCCTGGTCACCGAGCCACTGCCCCGGCTGGTCCGGCACAAGGTGTACGCGGCGGACTACGTGGCCGACGTGGCGAGCGACTCGGCCGCGCTGCAGACCTCACCGGTCGTCGAGGGCACGGCCGCCGGCCCGGTTCTGATCGGCGCGAGCCGGGAACGGGTCGGCTTCGACCGGTCGTTCTCGCTTCCCGTCGTACGGTCCCTGGCGCTCGGGGCCACCCGGTTGTTCCCCTTCCTGGAGCGGGTGCGAGCGCTGCGCACGTACGTGGGCTTCCGGCCCTACCTCCCCGACCACCTGCCCGCGATCGGCCCCGACCCCCGCGTGCCCGGACTGTTCCACGCCTGCGGTCACGAGGGCGCCGGCATCGGACTCGCCACCGGCACCGGGCACTTGATCGCCCAGGCGCTCGGCGGAAAGACCACGGACCTGGACCTCACGGCGTTCCGCCCGGACCGTTTCTCGGGAGACGAGGTGAACTCCCCTTGAATCCGCTCGAGTTGGCCGACGCGCAGCCCGGCCCCGCGTTCACGGTCACCTTCGACGGCCGGACGATCGAGGCGCTGCCGGGTCAGACGGTCGCGGCCGCGCTGTGGGCGGCGGGCGTGACGGCCTGGCGCAGCACACGCGGCGCGGGCCGCCCGCGCGGGGTGTTCTGCGGGATCGGGATGTGCTTCGACTGTCTGGTGACCGTCAACGACCTCCCGAACCAACGGGCTTGCCTGGTTCCCGTACGACCCGGCGACACGATCCGCACGCAGGAGGGAACGGGCCACGATGGCTGAGCGACCGCACCTGGCCGTGATCGGGGCGGGCCCGGCAGGGCTGGCCGCGTCACTCGCGGCGGCCGTACACGGCGTCCGCGTGACCCTGGTCGACGCCGGTACGGAGGCGGGCGGGCAGTTCTACCGGCAGCCCGCCGCCGCGCTCGGGGCGCGTCGCCCGCAGACCCTGCACCATCAGTGGCGCACATGGGAGCGGCTGCGCACCGGGCTCGACGGGCAGATCGCCGCCGGGCGCATTCGCCATCTGCCCGATCATCATGTGTGGTGCGTGGAGCGGGAGTCCGGGGACGGCGGCTTCGGCGTGCACGCTCTTGTGGGTCCGATGCAGGACGACGGTGTCGTGGTACGCGCCGACGCCGTGCTCGTGGCCACCGGTGGCCACGAGACGGTGCTCCCGTTCCCGGGCTGGACGCTCCCCGGCGTCGTCACCGCGGGCGGTGCGCAGGCCATGCTCAAGGGCGGCCTCGTGCTGCCCGGCCGTACGGTCGTCGTCGCCGGAACCGGGCCGCTGCTGCTGCCCGTGGCGACGGGGCTCGCGACGGCCGGTGCGCACGTGGCCGCGCTCGTCGAGTCCGCCGACCCCCGGGCTCTGTTGCGCCACTCGTCGGCCCTGGCCGCGCAGCCCGGCAAGCTCACGGAGGGCGCCCGGTACACCGCCCGGCTGCTGCGGCACCGCGTACGCGCCCTGGTCCGGCACACGGTGGTCGAGGCGCACGGCACCGACCGTCTGGAGTCGGTGACCGTCGCCGCTCTCGGCACGGACGGTCGTGTCCGGCCCGGCAGCGAACGCCGCATCCCCTGCGACACCCTGGCCGTGGGACACGGCATGCTGCCGCACACCGACCTCGCCGAGACGCTGGGGTGCGCACTGGACGGGACGGACGTGCGCGTCGACGACGAGCAGCGCACCGACGTACCGGGCGTCTGGGCGGCCGGGGAGGCGACCGGGATCGGTGGCGCGGCCCTCGCGCTGGCCGAGGGACACATCGCCGGGCGTTCGATCGCCGCGCGCCTGCACGGGAGCGCCCCCGATCCGCGCACCTGGGCCGCGGCGGCGCGGGCCCGGACACGGCTCCGTACGTTCTTCGCGGCCGTGGACGCCGTCTTCGCTCCGCCCGTCGGATGGGTGGAGCAGGCCACGGACGACACGGTCGTGTGCCGTTGCGAGGAGGTGACCGCCGGTGAAGTCCGCTCGGCCGTCGGCGGGTTCGGCGCCGGTGACCTGCGCACAGTCAAGCTGCTCACTCGGGCCGGGATGGGCTGGTGTCAGGGCCGGATGTGCGGCCCCGCCGTCGCCGGAGTCTCCGGTTGCACGCTCACCACGCCGCGCCGACCGCTCGCCCGCCCGGTGCCGCTGGGCGTGCTCGCGGGAGTGTCCGAGGAGGGACTCCCGGCGCTGTCCGAGGAAGACCTGGAGTGAGCCGGCGCAGCAGTCGGCCGTCGCGGGAGGCCGTCGGCCCCCGTAGCCCCTGAAAGCCCTTGAGCCTCTGCAAGCCCGCAAGCCGCAGGACATCAGTAATATGTCACACCCTATTGGAGGGGGAAGCTCTCATGTCCGACCCGCAGCACCGCCCCTGGCGGGGCGTCCTGGTCGCCACCGCCCTGCCATTGCGCGACGATCTCACCGTGGACCACGACAGGTACGCCGAGCACTGCTCCTGGCTGGTCGAGAACGGCTGTGACGGCGTCGTACCGAACGGCTCGCTCGGCGAGTACCAGACGCTCACGCCCGAGGAGCGCGCCAGGGTCGTCGAGACGGCCGTGGCGGCGATCGGCGGCGCGCGCGTGATGCCGGGCGTCGCCGCCTATGGCTCCGCCGAGGCCCGCCGCTGGGCCGAGCGGGCGGGCGAGGCGGGCTGCGCCTCGGTCATGCTGCTGCCGCCCAACGCGTACCGCGCCGACGAGCGGTCCGTGCTCGCCCACTATGCCGAGGTCGCCCGCGCCGGGCTGCCGGTGGTCGCGTACAACAACCCGATCGACACCAAGGTCGACCTGGTGCCCGAACTGCTCGCGCGGCTGCACGGCGAGGGGTACGTGCAGGGTGTGAAGGAGTTCTCGGGCGACGTCCGCCGCGCCTACCGGCTCGCCGAACTCGCCCCGGACCTCGACCTGTTGGTCGGTGCCGACGACGTCCTGCTGGAGCTGGCCGTGGCGGGGGCCAAGGGCTGGGTGGCCGGTTATCCGAACGCGCTGCCCGCCGCCTCCGTCGAGCTGTACCGGGCGGCCGTGGCCGGGGATCTCGCCACCGCGCTCCCCCTGTACCGGCAGCTGCATCCGCTGCTGCGCTGGGACTCGCGGGTCGAGTTCGTGCAGGCGATCAAGCTGTCCATGGACATCGCCGGCCGGTACGGCGGCCCGGTGCGGCCGCCGCGCGTCCCGCTGCTGCCCGACCAGGAGGCCGAAGTACGTGCGGCGACCGAGAAGGCCCTCGCCGCGGGACTCGCCCGATAAGGAGGCCGTACCGTGCGCAGCAAACTCGTCCTGCACGCCGTCGACTCGCACACCGAGGGCATGCCCACCCGGGTGATCACCGGTGGGATCGGCACCATCCCGGGCACGACCATGAACGAGCGCCGTCTGTGGTTCCGTGAACACCACGACGGAATCAAGCAGTTGCTGATGAACGAGCCGCGTGGGCACTCCGCGATGAGCGGCGCGATCCTGCAGCCGCCGACCCGCCCCGACTGCGACTGGGGCGTGGTCTACATCGAGGTCTCCGGCTATCTGCCGATGTGCGGGCACGGCACGATCGGGGTGGCGACCGTGCTGGTCGAGACCGGCATGGTGGAGGTCGTCGAGCCGGTGACCACGATCCGTCTGGACACTCCGGCCGGGCTCGTCGTGGCGGAGGTGGAGGTCGAGGACGGCGCCGCCAGGAACGTCACGCTCCAGAACGTCCCGTCCTTCTCCGTCGGCCTCGACCGCAAGGCCGTACTCGCCGACGGGCGGACGGTGACGTACGACCTCGCGTACGGCGGGAACTTCTACGCCGTCCTTCCTCTCGAGGAGTTCGGGCTGCCCTTCGACCGGGCTCGCAAGGACGACATCCTCGCGGCGGGTCTGTCGCTGATGGAGGCCATCAACGCCAAGGAGGAACCGGTCCACCCGCAGGACCCGTCCATCCACGGCTGCCACCACGTCCACCTCTACGCACCCGGCTCCACGGCCCGGCACTCGCGGCACGCGATGGTCATCCATCCCGGCTGGTTCGACCGCTCACCCTGCGGTACGGGCACGAGCGCGCGCATGGCGCAACTGCACGCGCGGGGTGAACTGCCTTTGCACACCGAGTTCGTGAACGAGTCCTTCATCGGCACCCACTTCACGGGCCGGCTGCTGGGCACGACCGAGGTCGCCGGGATCCCGGCCGTACTGCCGAGCTTCACCGGCCGCGCGTGGATCACGGGCACGGCCCAGTACCTGCTGGACCCGACCGACCCCTTCCCCGAGGGCTTCGTGCTCTAGCTTCCGACCAGGCTCTTCCGAGGCTCTAGACTTCAATGATGCGTGACATGGCACAGCGACCGCAGCAGGCGGACGGCCCCGAGCTCCCCCGGCTCGGCGGTCGGCGGAGCAGTTACCGGGAGCGGGTCGCCGACGCCCTGCGGGCCGCGCTGATCGCGGGCGAACTGCGGCCGGGCGAGGTCTACTCGGCGCCCTCGCTCGCCGCCCGCTTCGGGGTCTCGGCGACGCCGGTGCGCGAGGCGATGCTGGACCTGGTCAAGGAGGGCCTGGTCGACACGGTGCCCAACAAGGGCTTCCGGGTCACCGCGGTCTCCGACGAGCAGCTCGACGAGTACACGCACATCCGCGCGCTCATCGAGATCCCGACCGTCACCGAGCTGGCCCGGACGGCGGACCGGGTCTCGCTGGAGGCGCTGCGCCCGGCCGCCCGGGAGATCGTCACGGCGGCCGTGGCGGGCGACCTCATCGCGTACGTCGAGGCGGACACCCGCTTCCACCTCGGTCTGCTGGCCCTGGCGGGCAACGCGCACCTGGTCGAGGTGGTCGCCGACCTCCGCGGCCGCTCCCGTCTGTACGGTCTCACCACGCTGGTGAAGGCGGGCCGCCTGCTGTCCTCGGCCGAGGAACACCTGGAACTCCTGGACGCTCTCCTCGACCGCGACGAGAGGGCCGTACGCGACATCATGACCCGCCACCTCGGCCACGTCCGCGGCCTGTGGGCGGCGCGGGACTGACACCGCTTCCAGGGTCCTCGCCGCGCATCACGCCACCGACCGGCCCCGTCCTTCCAGCAGGGCGGACCCGAGCGGCGTCGGCGTGTGCAGGACGGCGCCGCCCTGCCGGTGGGGTGCTGAGCAGGCCCGCGTCCCGCAGGACCGTGACGCGGTAGCCGGCGGTGGCGGGGACATGCCCGTGCTGCGGGCCAGTTCCGTGGTCGGTACGGCCGTACGAACGCGACCAGCGGGCCTGCCGGTTCCGGCAGGCCCGCTGGTCGACACCGTCGGGACGACAGGATTTGAACCTGCGACCCCTTGACCCCCAGTCAAGTGCGCTACCAAGCTGCGCCACGTCCCGGTGTGGTGCCACGCGCTGTGTGCCGCGTGATCACGCAGCCCAACCCTACCGCACGCGTACGGATGCCGGTGCCGCGTGCCCTGCGACCGGAGCGCCGGGGCGGTCGGTGCGCCCTGCCGGCGCGAGGAGGTCCACCACACGGCGGATACGGCTGGTCCGGGCCCGGCGCCGCGGACCAGCCGTCAGGTCAGTTCCGTATCCCGGCCCGGACGACGAGCGCGTCGTGGTCCGTGTAGGTCGTCGGCTCGATCTCCAGCGTCGGCGCCGCGAGGTTCCCGTAGACGTGCTGGATGCCGGGAGCCTGCGTGGCGGCCGCATCGGTCAGCGTCCAGAAGTTCGCGGGCGCGCACGAGGCGTGCCGGTTGACATCACCGGCGAACAGGGTCGGCCGGTGCCGGGAGGCGAGCACCTGGGCCAGCTCGGCGCACTGGACGGAGTTGGTGGTGCCGGGGGCCTCGCCGTCGGTGGAGAGGTGGCTGGTGCACACGTCCAGCCCGCGGGCGGTCGTCACGCAGATCCAGCGTCGCTGCTCCACTCCGCTGAACACGGAGTACGAGGCGTCCTCGGAGGCGCGGATCGCCTCCTTGGTCAGCACGGCGTTCCCGAACTCGCCGCGCCCGTCGGGCGACTTGCACGGCAGCGGGGCGCCGCGGTAGATCACCGTGGCGAAGCGGTAGTGGTAGCCGGTGCGCGCGGCGACGTCGGCCACGTCCCCGCTGCACGCCTCGTTGAGGGTGACCGCGTTGACGTCGTCGGCCTGGATGCGGTCCACGACCTCGTCGACGATCTTCGGGTACTCGGTGCCGGCGTAGCAGCCGGCGTATCCGCTGGAGCAGACGTTCATCTGCAGGAGCGAGTAGGGCGGGTGGGCGTCCTGCGACCGTGCCTCGTCGGACCGGGTCGCCGTGGCGGCCACCGCGTTCGGGGACAGCAACAGCCCCGCGGCTCCCAGGCAGACGAGGATCAGCGCACGCAAACGTGTCAGGGGAAGTCGGATCACGGCGCGATTCTGGGGGTGGCTCCGGACGATCCGTAAGAGATCCGGAAACAGTTCACCACCAGCTCATGTGGCCGTCACTGACGCCGACTTGAGCAGCCGCGCAGGGACAATGCCGTACGGCGCGGATCAGAGCGCCTCCCCAGGCGCCGCGCGTCCCGGCCACAGGTACGGCGCACAGGGGAAAGGGTCCCCACGGGCTCTCGTCCGTGCGGACCCTGTGCGCCGTGCCCCGCGTCGTGTTCCGCGCGATCTCTACCGCACGCGTGCGGGTGCCGGTGCCGGTGCCGGTGCCGGGCGCTGCACGACCGGCTCGGTCTGGCGGTCTGTGCGGCGGGCCGGGACCAGGAGGGCTGCGCCGGCCGCGGCGAGCAGGAGCAGCGCCAGCAGCGTGAAACCGTGGGTGTAGCCGGATTCGTGGGGCAGACCGGACGGTTGCAGATGACCGGTGACCAGGACGCTGGTGAGCGCCGCGCCGATGGAGCCGCCGATGGTGCGGATGTTGGCGTTCATGCCGGTCGCCGCGCCGGTCTGCTCGGGCGGGACGCTGCCCACGACGAGGTTGGCCATCGAGGCGAAGGCCAGGCCGATGCCGAGGCCGAACACGCCGGAGACGACGGCGATCTGCCACTGCTCGTCGTGCCAGAGGGCGAGGATGCCGCAGGCGATCGCGCCGAGCGCGGCGCCGGCGGTGAGCTGGGCCTTGGGGCCCATGACGGGGGCGAGACGGCCGCCGAGCACGCCCGAGACGAACATCGCGAGCAGCATGGGCAGCATGAGCAGTCCGGACGCGGTGACGCTGGCCCCGAAGCCGTACCCGGCCGAGCGGGGCGTCTGCACGAACCCCGGCAGGAAGGACCAGATCGCGTACATGCCCGCACCGAACAGCAGGGCCGCGGAGTTGGTGGTCCACACAGCGGGCAGCCGCATCACCCGGAGGTCGATCAGCGGGCTGCGGGAGCGGGCCTCGGCGAACAGCCACAGCGCGAACAGGACCACGGCTGCGGCGAACAGCCCGATCACCTTCGGCGAACCCCAGCCCCACTGCCCCGCCTGGCTGAGCGGCAGGAGCAGCGCCACCAGCCACGCCGAGAGCAGCACGGCGCCGAGCCAACTGACGCTGCCCGCGGCCCTCTTGGGTGACTCGGGCACATAGCGGAAGGCGATCAGCGTGGTCGCGGCGACGATGGCGACCGGGATCCAGAACAGCCAGCGGTAGTCGAGCGCGGACACGATGGGACCGGCGGCCACGATGCCGACACCACCGCCGGCCGCGATCACGGCGGACAGGTTGCTGATGCTGCCGCTGACCCGGGCCGGCACGAACTCGTCCCGGATGATGCCGAAGGACAGCGGGAACAGGGCGCCGCCGACGCCCTGGACGATCCGGGCGACGATCAGCACGCCGATGCTGGGCGCGAGCGCCGCGACGAGACAACCGGCGAGCACGGCCAGGAGGACGGCGACGAGGGTGCGCTTCTTGCCGACCAGGTCGCCGACCCGGCCGAGTATGGGGGTGAAGACCGAGGCGGACAGCAGATACGCCGTCATCACCCAGGTCGCGGTGGACTGCGAGGTGTGCAGCGCGTGCTGGACGGTCGGCAGGGCCGGCGCGATCAGCGACTGCAGCATGGAGAACACGCCCGCACCGGTCGCGAGGACCGCGAAGGTGAGGCGGGTGGACTTGCGGGGCATGAAGAAGCCTCTCCGAAGACGAACGCGGAGGGTGGGTGTCGTGGGGGGGCGAGCGGTGCGATCGGCGCAGGCCCGTGGCGTACGGGTACGGGGGCGTCGCGGCACAGACACGTCTGCCCAGGGCGAAGCCACCCCGTACTGCTAAAGTGGAGGTACCCCTCCACTGTAGCGGAGGCATACCTCCGCTTCAACCGAGCCGCTCCCCGGGAGGCACCAGTGACGGCCACGCCGTTCCCCGTCAGCGAGATCGTCGCGTCCCAGCGGCCGCACCGTAAGGACGCCGCCCGCAACTACGACGCCCTGCTCGCGGCCGCGCGCGAGGCGTTCGCGGAGAAGGGCGCCGAGGCCTCCCTGGAGGACATCGCGCGCCGCGCGGGCGTCGGCATCGGCACGCTGTACCGGAACTTCCCCACTCGCCGCGACCTCTTCGAGAGCGTCTACGCGAGCGAGGTGAACGCCCTGTGCCGGGTCGCCGAGGACGTCGCCGACCTGCCGCCGTGGCAGGCTCTGACGGCCTGGCTCGAGCGGTTCACGGGGTACATGGTCACCAAGCGGGCCGTGCGCGAGGCCCTGAACGACGAGTCGGAGATCTTCCAGGCCTGCCGCGAGTCGATGTACTCCTCGGGGGGCCCGCTGCTGGAGCGGGCGCAGCGCGCGGGAGAGGCCCGGACCGACATGACGTTCAGCGATCTGCTGCGGATGGTCGCCGGGGTCACGGCGACGTCCTTCGACGACGACGCCCAGCGCGACCGTGTCCTGGCCATCGCCCTCGACGGCGTGCGCGCAGCCGCCCGCTGAGCGCGGCACACGTCGCCGCGCGGGTTCCGGTTCCAGGTCGAAGCGGGCCCGCCGGGGTGCCGGGAGAGCGTCGTAGCGACGGTCGGCAGCGGCGCTGTGCCCGTGCATGGTGAGCGCAGCGACCATCGAGCTGGTCAGGACGGCACCGTAGACGCCGCCGAACAGGACGGCCTCACGGGTGGCGTCGTGCCGGTCCGGCCCGGGTGCGGCCGCCGTGACGTCGGGCATGCCCTCAACGATCACCCGCACTCGGTGCCGACGCCACTTCGCGCGGCCCGGCGGTCGAGGTGTTCGCGGTGCTCAACGGCTCGGCGAGACGCTGTGCGGGGCGCGGGCGATCAGCCCGTGAGGTCCGGGGGCGCCGCCGTGGTGCCCCTCACCTCCAGCGTCGGTACGGCCAGTTGGGTCCGCGTCGCTGTCCCGGGCCGCTCGAAGCGGTCGAGGAGGCAGCGTGCGGCGCGCCGGCCGATCTCGTGCGGGGCGGTGTCGACCGTCGTGAGCCAGACGTGCCGCAGCCGGGCGATGCTCGTGTTGTCGTAGCCGGTCACCGAGAGGTCGCGCGGAACGCGGAGCCCCAGTTCCTCGGCCGCCGACAGCGCGCCGACCGAGGAGATGTCGTTGACCGCGAACACGGCGGTGGGCCGGTCGGGGCGGCTCAGGAGCCGGACGGTGGTGCGGTAGCCGCCCTCCTCCGTCATGTCGCCGGCCTCGACGAGCGCCTCGGCCCCGTGTGCCCGCATCGTCGCCTCGAAGCTGCGCCGGCGCAGCTCGCCGACGGCGCCGTATCCCGCGATGTGTGCGATCCGGCGGTGGCCGAGCCCGAGCAGGTGCTCGGTGACCTGGCGGGCCCCGGCCTCGTCGTCGCCCGCCACGACGTCCACGCCGGGCAGTTCCGGTTCGCGGGCGCCCGCGACGACGACCGGGATCCGCTCGGCGACCGTACCCAGCACGCCCAGGTCGGGCAGGGTGCCGACCACCACCAGGCCGTCCACCCCGAAGTCCAGGAACGGTCCGGTGAGGTCGTGGCCGGCACGGCGGTTGAGGCGCGCGTCGGCGAGCAGCATGTGCAGGCCGTTGTCGTGCAGCAGCGAGTTCAGGCCGTCGAGCAGGTCCACGTACCAGGGGTTGCGCAGGTCGTTGAGGAGGACGCCGACCATGGGGGTCCCCCCGCGCGAACGGAGCCGGGAGTGGGGGAGCGTGCGCTGCTCGCTCAGGCTGCGCGCGGCGGCGTTCGGCCGGTAGCCCAGTTCCCGTACGGCCCGCAGTACGGCGTCACGCTTCTCCTGCCGCACCTGCCCGGAGCCGCGCAGCACCAGCGAGACCAGCGACTTGGAGACTCCGGCCCGGTCGGCCACGTCGCGGATCGTCGGCGGTTTCATGGCTTGGACCGTTCCACGCGGTCGGCGGCATGTCAAAGGGTGGGTACAGGGCTTGACATGGGAACACCTGCCTCACATGGTGACCTGGACAGGTCGTGGAACGGTCCAAAGAGGGGCTGGCATGGTGGAAGCGCTCGGTGTCGCCGTCGTCGGGTTCGGCTGGATGGGCCGGGTGCACACCCAGGCGTACGCCCGTCTCCCGCACCACTATCCGCGGCTCCCGCTGCGGCCGCGCCTGGTCACGGTCGCCGAGGAGGTGCCCGGCCGGGCCGAGGAGGCGGCCGCGCAGTTCGGGTTCGCCCGGGCGGTCCGTGACTGGCGCGAGGTGGCCGCGGACCCGCGTGTCCAGGCGGTGAGCATCACGGCTCCGAACTTCCTGCACCGCGAGATCGGTGTGGCGATGGCGGAGGCCGGCAAGCACATCTGGATCGAGAAGCCGGTGGGCCTGAGCGCCGACGACGCCCGCGCGGTCGCGGACGCCGTCGCCAAGGCGGGCGTCCAGGGCACGGTCGGCTTCAACTACCGGAACGCGCCTGCCGTGGAGACCGCCCGCGAACTGATCGCCTCCGGTGAGATCGGCGCGGTCACCCATGTCCGCATCCGGCTGTTCAGCGACTACGCGGCCCATCCCGACGGCGCCCTGACCTGGCGGTACGAGCGCGAGCGGGGCGGCAGCGGGGTGCTCGGGGACCTGGCCTCGCACGGCGCCGACCTGGCCCGTTTCCTGCTCGGCGACATCACGTCCCTGACCGCCGACACCGCGGTCTTCGTGCCCGAGCGGGCCCGGCCGACCGGCGCCACCGCGGGCCACGCGCTCGCCTCCGGCGGCGAGCCCGGCCCGGTCGAGAACGAGGACTACGTGAACTGCCTGCTGCGGTTCGCCTCCGGTGCCCGCGGTGTCCTGGAAGCCTGCAGGGTCTCGGTCGGCGAGCAGAACAACTACGGCTTCGAGGTGCACGGCACCAAGGGCGCGGTGTTCTGGGACTTCCGCCGGATGAACGAGCTGGCGGTGAGCCGTGGCACGACGTATCAGAACCAGCCCGTCAGCACGGTGTACGCCGGCCCGGGGGACGGCGAGTTCGGCGCCTTCCAGCCGGGCGCGGCGAACGCCATGGGCTACGACGACCTGAAGGTGATCGAGGCGTACCGGTTCCTGCGCTCGATCGCCGAGGGCACGCCGTACGGCGCCACGCTCGCGGACGCGGTGCACAGCGCCGCCGTCCTGGACGCGACGGCGCGGTCCGCGGAGAGCGGCGCGTGGGTCAACGTAGCGGTGTCATAGGCATGTTGTACGGGGTGACCACCTGGATCGCGGACGGCACGGCAGGCCCCGCGGGCGGCAGGGCGCCGTGGGCGCGCATCACCAGGTGGCAGGCCTCGCGCATGTCGTGGCGCAGGTCGTGGTGGAGCACGACGGACAGCCGGTGCTCGCGCAGCAGACGGGTGTTGTCGTGGTCGAGGTCGTGGGCGACGAACACGGCGCACTCGCGCCCGAGGTCCGCGAAGGCCTTCAGCGTCGCGATGTTGCCGCCGCCGATCGAGTAGACGGCGCGGATCTCCGGGTCGCGTTCCAGGGCGGCCCGGACGAGGTCGTACTGAGTGGCGTCCAGTCCCTGCCCTTCGGCGATCTCGACGAGGGTGCGCTGGGGGTGCAGGGTCCGCAGCGCGCTGCGGAAGCCCATCTCGCGCTCCTCCTCGTTGCGGAAGAAGCCGCTGCTGAGGCTGGTCAGGATGTTGCCGGGCCGGTCGCCGAGCCACTGGCCCATGAGGTAGGCGGCGGTGGCGCCGGCGGCCCGGTTGTCGATGCCGACATAGGCGAGCCGGCCGCTGGCGGGCAGGTCGGTGACCAGGGTGACGACGGGTATGCCGGCGGCGGTGAGGCGGCCGACGGCGGCGGTCACCTCGGGGACGTCCGGAGCCTTGAGGATCACACCCTGCGAGCCCCGGCGGGCTATCCGGTCCAGGGTCCTGACCTGCTCGGCCACCGGTCCGGTCTCCCGGAAGTGGAAGCGGGAGCGCAGCACGGCCGGGTGCAGCGACGGGAGTTCGGTCTCCAGGGCGGCCCGTACGGCGCTACTGAACCGCTCGGGCGACTGCATCACGATGTCCACCATGAAGGTGCGGCCGACGAGACGGACCTGGGTGCGCTGGCGGTCCAGGTCGGCGATGGCCCGTTGCACCTCCTGCGCGGTGCTGACGCGCACTCCTCCCCTGCCGTTGAGCACGCGGTCCACGGTGGCCTCGCTCAGACCGGCCTGACGTGCGATCTCCCGGATCGGGAAGGGGTGGCCCATGGGACGGGACTCCTCGGCTGCTTGAGGGGTTTTTGATGGCTTCCTGCTGGTTGTTCGAGGGGTTTGTAATGACAAGAATGACAGCACCACGTCACCTCCGTGACCGGAAGTACGTCACCTCCGTGACCGAAAGCAGGACGCCGATGTCCCTCACCACCGCACAGGGCCGTGCCTGGCTGACCGAGCAGGACTGCGACCTGGACACGTTCCGGACCCTGGTCGGGCGGACCACGCACCTCGCCGACCACCCGCACGCCGTGTCGGTGGAGCGGAACGTCCTCCTCTACGACAGCGAGCGGCTCCGGGCGGCCACCGACCGCCGTGCGGTGCAGGCCGAACTGGTCCGCGCACTGACCGACGGCCCCGGCATCGTGGTCTTCCAAGGCGCCTTTCCCGATCCGTCGGTCGTCGACCGCGCCACCGCGGTGTTCGTCGCACTGATCGCCGAGCAGCGGGCCTCGGGAGCCACGGCCGGCGACCACTTCGCCGAGCCGGGCGCGAACGACCGGGTGTGGAACGCGCTGGAGAAGGCGGCGCTGTACGACCCGGAGGCGTTCGCCGACTACTACGCCAACGACATCCTGGCCCTGGTCTCGACTGCCTGGCTCGGCCCCGGCTACCAGATGACCTCGCAGATCAACGTGGTCAACCCGGGCGGTGCCGGCCAGACCGTGCACCGCGACTACCACCTCGGCTTCCTCAGCAACGAGGCCGCCGCCCGCTATCCGGCGCATGTGCACCGCCTCTCCCCCGTGCTCACGCTCCAGGGCGCGGTCGCCCACTGCGACATGCCGGTCGAGTCGGGGCCGACGCTGTACCTGCCGTACTCCCAGCAGTACGAGCCCGGCTATCTGGCCTGGCGACTCCCGGAGTTCCAGGCGTACTTCGAGGCGCACCACGTCCAACTCCCGCTGGCCAAGGGTGACGCGGCCTTCTTCAACCCGGCACTGTTCCACGCGGCCGGCTCGAACCACACCGCGGACGTCCGCCGGATGGCCAACCTGCTCCAGGTGTCGTCCGCGTTCGGGCGCGCCATGGAGACGGTGGACCGGGAGGCGGTGGCGGGCGCGGTCTTCCCGGTGCTGCTGCGGCGCAGAGCCGAGGGCGTGGGCGAGGAGTGGCTGGAGAACGTGATCGCCGCGAGCGCGGAGAGCTATCCGTTCCCCACCAACCTCGACAGCGACCCGCCTGTCGACGGTCTGGCCCCGCCCTCGCAGGCGGACGTCGTACGGCGGGCCCTGCGCGAGGGATGGAGTCCGCGGGCGCTGCGCCACGAACTGCGGGCCGGTGCCGGCCGGCGCGAGACCTGAAGGGGCAGGACATTCATGGGACTTCACGACGGACTCCTCCGGGACAAGATCGTCCTCGTCAACGGCGGCAGCCAGGGCGTGGGCGCGGCGAGCGCACGGGCCGCCGTCCGCGAGGGCGCCGTGGTCGCGGTCACGGGCCGCCGCCCCGAGCCCGGCGAGGCGCTGGTCGCCGAGCTGTCGGCGGCCGGGGGCAAGGCGATGTACGTCCGCGCCGACCTCGCGGACGCCGAGCAGGCCAAGGCGTCCGTCGCCGCGGTGGTCGACGCGTACGGCCGGATCGACTGCCTGGTGAACTCGGCCGGGCTCACCTCCCGCGGCACGCTCCTGGACACCACGCCCGAGCTGTTCGACGCGCACATCGCGGTCAACCTCAAGGGACCGTTCTTCGCGATGCAGGCTGCGGTCGCCGACATGGTGGCACGCAAGGCGCCGGGCACGATCGTCAACATCATCACGTCCTCGGCGCACGGCGGGCAGCCCTTCCTCGCCCCGTACGTCGCCGCCAAGGCCGGGCTGATCGGCCTGACCCGCAACGCCGCGCACGCCCATCGCTGGGACCGGATCCGGATCAACGGCCTGAACATCGGCTGGACGGCGACCGAGGGCGAGGACGCGACACAGCGGGCCTTCCACGGCGCCGGTGACGACTGGCGCGAACAGGCCGCGGTCCGGCTGCCGATGGGCAAGCTCGGCCGACCGGACGAGATCGCCGACTTCGTGGCCCTCCTGCTGTCCGAGCGGTCCGGGGTGGTCACGGGTTCGGTGATCGACTGGGACCAGAACGTGCTCGGCGGCCTGGACTGACCTCCCTTTCGTACGACCTCCGCACCCCAAGGAGCAGCACCCCCATGCGCATCGGAATCCTCGGCCTCGGCCGCATCGGCGCCTTCCACGCCGAGACCCTCTCGGGACTGGACGCCGTCGAGTCCCTCGTCGTCGCCGACCCGTTCACGGACGCGGCCAAGGCCGCCGCCGACCGGTTCGGGGCCGAGGTCGCGGACTCGCCCGAGGCGGTCCTGGCCGCCGGCGTGGACGGCCTCGTCGTGGCGGCCGCGACCGACGCCCACCCGTCCCTGATCCTGGCCGGCGTCGAAGCGGGCGTCCCCGTCTTCTGCGAGAAGCCCGTCGCCCGCACCATGACCGAGGGCGTCGAGGTGCTCAAGGCCGTCGAGGGCAGCGCCGTACCCATCCAGATCGGCTACAACCGCCGCTTCGACGCGGGCTTCGTCGCCGCGCGCGAGGCCGTACGGAGCGGTGAGCTGGGCAAGCTGCACACGGTCCGCTCGACGACGCTGGACCCGGCCCCGCCCCCGGCCGCCTACATCGCCGCGTCCGGCGGGATCTTCCGCGACTGTTCCGTGCACGACTTCGACATCATCCGCTGGGTGACCGGCCGTGAGGTGACCGAGGTGTACGCCGTCGGCGGCAACCGGGGGGCGGACTACATCAGGGAGGCGGGCGACGCCGACACCACCGGCGCGATCCTGACGCTGGACGACGGCACGATCGCGGTGGTCTCCAACAGCCGCCACAACGCCCGGGGTTACGACGTGCGCATGGAGCTGCACGGCTTCCAGGACTCCGTCGCCGTCGGCCTGGACGACAAGCTGCCGCTGCGCTCGGTCGAGCCCGGGGTCACCTTCCCGTCGGGCCCTCCGCACGACTTCTTCATGGACCGCTTCACGGCGGCCTACCGCGCCGAACTCACGGCGTTCACGGAGGTCGTGGCCGGCACCCGACCGTCCCCCTGCACGGTCGCGGACGCCCTGGAGGCGGGCTGGATCGCGGAGGCCTGCACGCTGTCCCTGCACGAGCACCGGCCGGTGACCATCGAGGAGGTGCGCGGGGCCTGAGACGGCTGGGGCCGGAGCCCGTCGACGACGAGGCCGAGGATCCGGTTCGCCCGCGCCTCGCCGTCGCGGGCCGGGTCGATGTGCCACAGGGCGCTGAGCTGCAGGAGTACGTCCTCCGCGTCGACGCCTGTCTTCAGTGAGCCGTCGGTGTCCCCGGCCTCGAGGAGTACGGCGACGGCTGCGCCCCGTTCAGCCGGCCCTCACAGGCAGTAGCGGACCAGCCACTCATGGGAGTCGTAGGCGTCCCGGGCCGGGTCGTGCGGTGTGGCCGGGGTGGTCTCCACCGTGTCCTCCGGGCGTATGCGCTCGGGCAGAGTGGCGAAGCGGGCGTGACGCAGGCTCTCCGCCGTCCGCTCGTCCTTCGCGCTGTCCGCCGTCCGCTCGTCCTTGTGTGTCTGCGTCGTCCGCATCATCCCGGCCTCCCCATCGCGCGCTCCGCGCACGCCCTTGTCTCATCTGAACGTCTTCACCGCGCCGCTGGTTCCGCCGGCAGGTCGAAGACGTTCCCCGGAGAGATGATCTTCGTGACGGCCTCACCGAAGAGGGTGCTCGGCTCGGTGCCCTTGTGGTCGATGTCGGTGTTCAGGACGACGACCAGGGTCGTCTCCGCCGACGGCAGGTAGACGGTCAGGGACTCGTAGCCGGGCAGGGAGCCGTTGTGCCCGATCCAGCCCTGCACGTCGAAGATGCCGAGGCCGTACCCGGCGCCGGGCATGCCGGCCGGCGGTGTGGTCAGCCGCTCCTTCTGCGTGGCGGGGCTGATCAGCCTGTCGCCGTTGGGCAGGATGCCGGTGGCCACTGTGCGCGCCCACGCCCGCAGATCCTCCAGGTCGGAGATCATCGCGCCGGCCGCCCAGGCCCAGGAGGGGTTCCAGTCGGTCGCGTCCTCGACCTTCCCGGTCGCCGTCTGGTCGGTGTAGCCCTGCGCGCGCGGGGCCGGGAACTCGTTGCCGACCGGGAGGAAGGTGTCCGGCATGCCGACCGGGTCGATGACGTTGTGCTTGAGATAGTCACCGAGGTGCCGGCCGCTGGCCTCCTCGACCACCAGGCCCAGCAGGATCAGATTGGTGTTGCAGTAGGAGAACTTCTCGCCGGGCGGGAACAGCACGGGGTGCTTGAACGAGTAGTCGAGCAGTTGCTGCGGGGTGAACGGCCGCTGCGGGTCGGACGTGAGGGCCTTGAAGAAGTCGTCGTCCTCTGTGTAGTTGAACAGCCCGCTGCGCATCCCGGCCAGCTGGCGCAGCGTGATCGAGTCCCCGTTCGGTACGTCGCTGACGTACTTGCCGATCGGGTCGTCCAGGCTCACCGCGCCCTTGTCGACCAGCTCGAGCAGCGCCGTGACCGTGAACGTCTTGGTCTCGCTGCCGATGCGCATGTTCAGGTCCGGGTCCATCGGCCTGCGGGTGGCCTTGTCGGCGACGCCGTACGACTTCACGTACCGCCCCTGCTCGGGCATCCAGATGCCGACGGTCACCCCGGGGACCTTCGCCTCCTTCATCACCCGTCGCACGGTGGCGTCGATCTGGCGCTCCACGGCGGGCGTGAGCTTGCGGACCTCGGCCTTCGAGGGCGAGGGCGGCTCGGTGGCGGTGACGGCGCCGGAGGGAGGTGCCGCGGCCGCGGTCCCGCCCGCGGCCGGCACCACCAGCATCCCCGTCGCCGCGACGACGACGGCCCCCCTGCGCAACCGTGTTGACGTGTGCGACATGGGTTCTCTCCCACATGAGGACACACTGGAACAGGCCCGTGGACGCCGTGGAAGGCGGCGGGCCCGAAGACCTGCTGGCTCGGTTCATCCAGGATAGGAGCGCCCGCACGGGGCCGCCTGTCGAAGCGAGCCCGAGCCCCTCACCGGGCTCGACGCCCGTACCGCACCTCCCCCGACGCGCCCGTCAGACCCCGCAGGACCGCAGGAACCGCCGCGTGCGCTGTGCGATGGGCAGGGGCCTGTCCGGCTCGCACGGGTACATGTCCTGCTCGACGATCGCGAACAGCTCCACGCCCAGCCGCTGCGCCGCGACCAGGACCGGCTCCAACTCCGGTACACCGGATGGCGGTTCGCACATGACTCCGCGCTGGACGGCGGGCCCGAACGGCACCCCGTTCGCCCGCACGTCGGCGAGGATCCCCGGGTCGACCTGCTTGAGGTGCAGATAGCCGATGCGTTCGCCGTACGTCTCGATGAGCTTGACGCTGTCGCCGCCGCAGTAGGCGTAATGCCCGGTGTCCAGGCAGAGGTTGACGAGGTCGGAGTCGGTCGAGTCGAGGAAGCGCTCGACGTGCTCCTCGGTGTCGATGTGCGTGTCCGCGTGCGGGTGCACCACGATGTCCAGGCCGTACGTCTCCCTGACCTCGTGGCCGAGCCGTTCCATGCCCTTGGTGAGGTGGGCTCACTGCGCGCCGGTCAGCTCCGGCGGTTCGAGGATCTCGGCGGTCTTGTCGTCGCGCCAGAACGACGGGATGACGACGAGGTGCTTCGCCCCCATGGCCCGGGTCAGCTCGGCGACCCGGCCGACGTGCTCCCAGGTGGACTCCCAGACGGAGGGGCCGCGGTGCAGCCCGGTGAAGACCGTGCCGGCGGACACCCGCAGCCCGCGCCGGGCGGCCTCCTCCGTGAGACGTGCCGGGTCGGTGGGCAGATAGCCGTACGGGCCCAGCTCGATCCAGGAGTAGCCCGCCTCGGCGACCTCGTCCAGGAAGCGCGCCCAGGGCACCTGCCGCGGGTCGTCGGGGAACCAGACGCCCCAGGAGTCGGGGGCCGAGCCGACCCGGATGCGCGGTCGAGGGCGCTCACCATGGTCAGGAGGTCCCTTCGGACGAGGGCGAGGTCGCCACCGGCGCGGTGAGGTCCTCCGCCTCGGGCAGCTCCTCCACGTCGACACCCCGGACCTGCGCCAACTCATGCTTGAGCGCGGCCAGTTCGGCGCCTCCGGCCATATGGTTGGTCAGCTCCTCGAGGGTGATCTCGGAGCGCGCGGCGCTGAGTTCGAGGGTGCCGAGACGCAGCACGCTGAAGTGGTCGCCGACCATGTAGGCGTGGTGCGGGTTGTGGGTGATGAAGATGACGCCGAGTCCGCGGTCACGGGCGGCGGCGATGTACTTCAGCACCACACCGGACTGCTTGACGCCGAGGGCGGCGGTCGGCTCGTCCAGGATCAGGACACGGGCGCCGAAGTAGACGGCGCGGGCGATGGCCACACACTGGCGCTGGCCGCCGGAGAGCGTGCCGATGGGCTGCTCCAGGTCGTCCAGGACGATGCCCATGTTGCGCAGTTCCTGGTCCGCGGTCTCCTTCATGCGGGCGATGTCCAGGCGGCGGATCGGCCAGGGTCCCTTGGTCATCTCGGAGCCGAGGAAGAAGTTCCGCCACACCGGCATCAGGGGCACGGTGGCCAGGTCCTGGTAGACGGTGGCGATGCCCTTGTCGAGAGCCTCGCGCGGGGTGGTGAAGCGCACCGGCTCGCCGTCGACGAGGACGTCGCCCTCGGTGTGCTGGTGCAGCCCGGAAATGATCTTGATGAGGGTGGACTTGCCGGCGCCGTTGTCGCCGAGCACGCAGGTCACCTGGCTGGGGTGGACCTCGAGGTCGACGCCGTGCAGGGCGCGGATGTTGCCGTAGGACTTGCCGGCGCCGCGCAGTTCGACGATCGGGCCGTTCCTGTCGGGGGCGGTGTCCGGGAGGACGGCGCCGTGGGTTCCGGTTCCGTTGCTTGTCATCGGGTCACCTCCGGGTCGCCGTGCGCTGGACCCACAGATTGATCAGGACGGCGCCGAGCAGCATCACGCCGAGGAAGGCCTTGAACCAGTCGGGGTTCCAACCGGCGTACACGATGCCCTGGTTGACCATGCCGAACATGAAGGCTCCGAAGACCGGGCCGATCGCGGAGCCGTAGCCGCCGGTGAGCAGACAGCCGCCGATGACCGCCGCGGCGATGTAGATCAGCTCCTGGCCGACGCCCTCGCCGGACTGCACGGTGTTGAAGGAGAACAGCTGGTGCATGCCGACGAACCAGGCGCCGAAGCCGACGGTCATGAACAGGGTGATCTTGGTGAAGTTCACCGGGACACCGACCGCGCGGGCGCTGTCCTTGTTGCCGCCGACGGCGAAGATCCAGTTGCCGTACTTGGTGCGCAGCAGAACCCAGGTGGCGATCGCGGCGAAGACCAGCCACCACACGACGGTGATCTTCACCTGGACGCCGCCGACGTCGAACGACGACGCGAAGATCTTCCTCGCCTGGTCGAAGCCGTCCATGTTGCTGATGTCGTCGGTGGCGACGTTGCCGGTGATCAGCTTGGTGACGGCGAGGTTGACGCCCTGCAGGATCAGGAAGGTGCCGAGGGTGACGAGAAAACTGGGCAGCCCGGTCCGGACGACCATCCAGCCGTTGAACGCGCCGATCGCCAACGACACGATCAGGGCGACGATCACACCGGCCCACACGTTCATCGTCAGCTGGTAGCTGAGCATGCTCGCGGTGAGCGCCGAGGTGATCACGGCGACGCCGGAGGACAGGTCGAACTCGCCGCCGATCATCAGCAGGGCCACCGGGAGGGCCATGATGCCGATGGTCGACGACTGGTAGAGCACCGTGGCCATCGAGCCGCCCTGGCGGACCGCGGGTGCCGCGATCAGGAAGAACACGAGGACGGCCACCGCGCCCAGGAAGACGCCCACTTCGGGGCGGGCAAGCAGCCGGAGCACCAGGGGGCGCTCGGCGGTGCGGCCGTCGGTCTCCTTGCGGCCGGGGGCCGGCGGTGTCCCCACCGCCGGCTCAGCCTGTTGGGCCATGCTCATCACCTGGTGCCCTTCGCGGCGAACTGGGCGACGGTGTCGACGTTGGTCTTGTCCACGAAGGCCGGCCCGGTCAGTACCGGCTGCTCACCGCCGCCGCTGTAGTTGCCGTTGTTCTTGTAGAGCCACAGGGAGTCGACCGCCAGGTAGCCCTGCAGATACGGCTGCTGGTCCACCGCGAACTGGATCGTGCCCTTGGAGATCGCGCCGGTCAGGTCCTTGTTGAGGTCGAAGGTGGCGATCTTCGCCTTGCTGCCCGCGTCGGACACCGACTGCACGGCCGTCAGCGCGAAGGGGGCGCCGAGCGTGACGACGTAGTCGATCCCGCTGTCCTGCTTGAGCTTGGCGGTGATCGTCGACTTCACGGACGGCATGTCCGTGCCGTTCACGTACAGGGTCTCGGTCGTGCCGGAGAAGGTCTTCTTGACTCCGTCGCAGCGCTGGGTCAGGCCGATGTTGCCCTGCTCCTGGATGACGCAGACGGCCTTCTTGGAGCCGAGTTCGTTCAGCTTCTTGCCAAGCGCCTCGCCGGCCACTGTCTCGTCCTGGCCGAAGAACTCCATCAGGCCGAGCTTCTGCCAGTCGCTGACACCGGAGTTGAGGCCGACCACGGGTATGTTCGCGGCCTTCGCCTTGCCGACGACGTCCTTCATGGCGTCCGGCTTGGCGAGGGTGATCGCGATGCCGTCCACCTTCTGGTCGACGGCGTTCTGCACCAGGTTGGCCTGGTTGCCGGCGTTCGGGTCGGCGGAGTAGACGAGCTTGATGTTGTCCTTGGCGGCGGCCGCCTCGGCGCCCTTGCGGACGATGTCCCAGAAGGTGTCGCCCGGTGCCTGGTGCGTCACCAGCGCGACCGTCATACGGGGGGTGGTCGCCTTGCCCGCGGAGGCTTTCGAGCCGCCCTCCTCGGACTTCTTTCCGCCGGAGCTGCTCGAGCAGCCGGCGAGGGTCAGTGCTGCCGCGGCGGCGACGGCCACGACGGGGGCCAGTCTGCGGGAACGGGAGTGAGAAGAGCGGTCCATCTTTCCGGCACCTCACTGTGCTACGGGGGAAAGGATGCTGTGTGCTGGGACGCGATCCAAGCCCTTGCGACGCCCGCTGTCAATGCTTTGTTAAGACATCATTTCACAATCAGGTCCGAATGTAAGTACAAACCATTGACAGCGGGCCCCCTGCGGATCTACACCTGAGAGGCGTCGGCCCGTCCGAGGAACAGCTTGGGGGAACAGCCTATGGAGCACCGCACATGACGGAGCCGCGGCGAACCTACGATCTGATCACGATGGACCGCACCAGACCCTGACTCCCAGTCGGTGAAAGGAGGTGCCCCGGTGGCGAGAACCGGTGACCGCGCGCGTGCCGTGCCCGTCTCGGCCCTCGATTCCCTGGACTTCGCGCTGGACCGCACCAGTCCGGTGCCGCTGTACTACCAACTCGCCCGGCAGCTGGAAGCGGCCATCGAGCACGGGACCCTGGCCCCGGGAAACCTCCTGGGCAACGAGATCGACCTGTCCGTACGGCTCGGTCTGTCCCGGCCGACGGTCCGCCAGGCGATCCAATCCCTGGTCGACAAGGGGCTGTTGGTCCGCCGCCGCGGCGTCGGCACCCAGGTGGTGCACAGTCAGGTCAGACGCCCGCTCGAACTCAGCAGCCTGTACGACGACTTGGAGTCGGCGGGACAGGACCCGACCACCCGGGTGCTGCGCAACGAGAGCGTGCCGGCGACCGCCGACGTCGCGGCCGCGCTGGGTGTGCCGGAGGGCGGCGAGATCACGCTCCTGGAGCGGCTGCGCTTCACGCACGGCCGGCCGGTGGCGTTCCTGTGTAACTACCTGCCCGCGACGCTGCTCCAACTCGACACCGAGCGGCTGGAGTCGACGGGTCTGTACCGGATGATGCGCTCGGCCGGCATCACCCTGCACAGCGCCAGGCAGACCGTCGGCGCGCGCTCGGCCACCGCCGAGGAGGCGAGCCGCCTCGACGAGAAGGAAGGCGCCGCCCTGCTGACCATGCAGCGCACGGCGTACGACGACACGGGCCGCCCGGTGGAGTACGGGACGCACATCTACCGGGCCTCCCGGTACGCCTTCGACTTCCAGTTGCTGGTCAGGCCGTAACCGGAGGAAAACGCTCCACCCACCCGCACGGTCCACCCGCCGTGCGGGTTCTCGGGTCGTCGGTTTGTGAACGAAACTCGCCGATGATCGTGTCGATTACGTTTCGGGCAAGAGACGGTCGGGAGCTATTGACGCGTGCGCGGACATGGGGCTGTTATTACGCCACGATGTTCGGTCGAGTTGGTTTCTGATCGGTTTCGACGACCTTTTGGGGGCCATCTCTCCCCTTGGCCGAACCCCTGCCTTCAGGAGCCGCCATGCGCCTGTCCCCCTCCGGTCTCTCCGTCCCGGATCCCAGCCGCCGATCCCTGCTCCGAGGAGCCGGCAGTGCGGCCCTTCTCGCCGGTGCCGGCATACCCCTGCTGAGCGCCTGCGGCGGCAGCGGCTCGTCCTCCGACCCGAAGACGGTCTCCCTGGGCTCCAACGCCTCGGACGCGGTGCCGAAGAAGGCGTTCGCGGAGATCTACGCGTCCTTCAAGAAGCAGTCCGGCATCACGGTCGATGTGAACACGAAGGACCACAACACTTTCCAGGAGCAGATCAACTCCTACCTCCAGGGCACGCCGGACGACGTGTTCACCTGGTTCGCCGGCTACCGCATGCAGTTCTTCGCGGCGAAGAAGCTGGCCACCCCGATCGACGACGTGTGGCAGACGATCGGGGACAACTTCCCCGACGCGATGAAGCAGCTCAGCAAGGGCGAGGACGGCAAGTACTACTTCGTTCCGCTGTACACGTACCCGTGGGCGGTCTTCTACCGCAAGAGCGTGTTCCAGCAGCACGGCTACGAAATCCCCACCACCTGGGACGCGTTGGTCGCCCTGTGCAAGCAGATGAAGAAGGACGGCCTGGTGCCGATCGCCTTCGGCGACAAGGACGCCTGGCCCGCGATGGGCACCTTCGACCAGATCAACTTCCGGCTCAACGGCTACGACTTCCACGTCGAGTTGATGGCGGGCAAGGCCTCCTGGACCGACGCCAAGGTCAAGGCCGTCTTCGACCACTGGACCGAGATCCTCCCCTACCACCAGGACGGCGCCGTCGGCCGCACCTGGCAGGACGCCGCTCAGACGCTGGTGTCGAAGAAGGCCGGCATGTATCTGCTGGGCTCCTTCGTGGGACAGCAGTTCACGAACAAGGCCGACCTGGACGACCTTGACTTCTTCGCCTTCCCGGAGATCAACCCCGCCTACGGCCAGGAGACCGTCGAGGCGCCGACCGACGGGTTCATGTTGAGCAAGGCCCCGAAGAACAAGTCGGCCGCCGCGAAGCTGCTGGAGTACCTGGGCACCCCGGAGGCCGAGGCGGTGTACCTCAAGGCCGACTCCAGCGTGGTCGCCGCCTCCAGCAAGGCCGACACCTCCACGTACACCGCGCTGCAGAAGAAGGCGTACACGATGATCAGTGGCGCCAAGAACCTCACCCAGTTCATGGACCGCGACAGCCGCCCGGACTTCACCTCCACGGTGATGCAGCCCGCGCTGCAGAAGTTCGTCCGTGACCCCAAGGGGATCGACAGCCAACTGACGTCCATCGAGCGCCAGAAGAAGACGATCTTCGCATCCTCGTGAGCGGCGGAATGAGCACCGACACCACCACAACGACCCCGGGGGCGGCCGCCGTGCCGCCTCCGGGCGCGGCGTCCGACGACAACAAGCGGGCCACGCAGAGCCATCGGCGTCTGCTGACCCGCCGCGACCGGATCACGCTCGCCGTCATGGCGGGCGTGCCGACGATCCTGCACGTGGCCCTCGTCTGGGTCACCGCCCTCGCCTCGATCGCGCTGGCCTTCACCACCTGGGACGGCATCGGCTTCGACTCGATCAAATGGGTGGGCCTGGAGAACTTCAAGGAGCTGTTCACCAACAACCCGCAGTTCTGGCCCGCCGTCCAGCACAACGTCATCTGGTTCGTCGTCCTGATCCTCCTGCCCACACCGTTCGGCCTGTTCCTCGCCGTGCAGCTGGACAAGCGGATCCGGTTCAGCCGGGTCTACCAGACGGCCCTGTTCCTGCCGGTGGTGATGTCGCTGGCGGTCATCGGCTTCGTGTGGCAGCTCATCTACAACCCCGACACGGGCCTGATCAACAGCGTCATCGGGGCCAACAAACCCGGCCACTACATCGACTGGATCGGCGACCCGAACCTCAACCTCTGGGCGATCCTCATCGCCGCGTCCTGGCGGCACACCGGCTACATGATGATCCTGTACCTGGCCGGCCTGAAGAGCGTCGACCCGTCGCTGCGGGAGGCCGCGGCGCTGGACGGCGCCAACGAGTGGCAGACGTTCAAGAGCGTCATCTTCCCGACGCTGCGCCCGACCAACACGGTCGTCCTGGTCGTCACCATCATCGAGGCCCTGCGCGCCTTCGACCTGGTCTTCGTCTTCAACAAGGGCGCCCAGGGCACCGAATTGCTGTCGATCCTGGTGACCAACAACATCATCGGCGAGTCGAGCCGCATCGGATACGGCTCGGCGATCGCGGTGGTCCTGCTGGTCATCTCGCTCGCCGTGATCATCCCCTATCTGGTGGCCACCTTCCGGAAGGAGCGGCGCGCGTGAGCACCACCGTCGCCCTCAAGAGGCGCACCCCCGTCCGCCCGGCCAGGGTCCTCCTGCACGTCTTCCTCGCCGGTACGGCCCTGGCCTGGCTCGCCCCGCTGCTGTGGGCGGTCTACGCGGCGCTGCGCCCGTACGGCGAGACCAGCGACAAGGGCTATGTGTCCTGGCCGGACAAGCTGAACCTGGACAACTTCAAGAACGCGTTCGAGCAGTCGGACATGCTGCACTACTTCGGCAACACGTTGCTGATCGCCGTGCCGGCCGTGCTGCTGACGCTGTTCCTGTCCTCCTGTGTCGCCTTCTACGTCAGCCGTTTCGACTTCCGGCTCAACCTGTCGCTCCTGCTCGTCTTCACGGCGGGCAACCTGCTGCCGCAGCAGGTCATCATCACTCCCCTGTACCGGATGTACCTCCTGATCGACCTGCCGGGCATCACGGTCAGCGGCAAGCTGTACGACTCCGCGCTCGGCCTGGTCCTCATCCACGTGGCGTTCCAGTCGGGGTTCTGCGCGTTCGTACTGAGCAACTACATGCGGTCGCTGCCGCACGAACTGACCGAGGCCGCGCTGGTGGACGGGGCCTCGGTGTGGCGGCTGTACTGGCAGATCACCCTGCCGCTGTGCAAGCCCGCGATGGCGGCCCTGGCTACCCTGCTGTCGATCTGGATCTACAACGACTTCTTCTGGGCCATCGTGCTGATCTCGACCGGCGAGAACATGCCGATCACCTCGGCCCTGAACAACCTCTCCGGCCAGTACTTCACTGACCCGAACCTGGTCGCGGCCGGCGCCCTGCTCACCGCGGTCCCGACGCTGATCGTGTACTTCCTGCTCCAGCGCCAGTTCGTCAGCGGACTCACCCTGGGCTCCAACAAGGGCTGATGGTACGGCGGGCGGGGCACTCGGTGACCGGCGCCCCGCCTGACCGCCGTCCGCTCGAAGCAGCTTCTCCTCAAGGGCGTGCGAACGGCCCCTCCAGAGCGGCCCATTGAAGCAGCATGATGGTCTTGGCGTCGGCGATCTCCCCGGTGCGGATCATCTCCAGGGCGCGGCGGAAGGGCAGTTCGAGGATCTCGATGTCCTCGCCCTCCTCGTCCAGCCCCCCGCCCTCGTGGGTGCGGGTGGCCGGGCCGTAGGCAGCGGCGTAGAAGCTGACGCGCTCGGTCACCGAGCCCGGACTCATGTAGACGTCGAAGACATGCTGGACGTCGCCGACGGTGTGCCCGGTCTCCTCCACGGCCTCGCGCCGCACGGCGATCTCCGGGTGCTCGTCTTCGTCGTCCAGCACTCCGCCCGGGGTCTCGATCAGCATGCCGTCGGGGTGGCCGTTGACGTACACCGGGAAGCGGAACTGCCGGGTGAGCAGGACGGTTTCGCGCTCGGCGTCGTAGAGCAGGAGCGTGGCGCCGTTGCCCCGGTCGTGCGTCTCGCGCTGCTGGGTGCTCCAGGTCCCGTCGGCGCGCCGGAGGTCGAAGGTGGTGGCGCGCTCCACGTACCAGTGGCTGGACAACAGCCGCACGTCCCGGACCCTGACCCGCGGATTGCGGCGGAGGTCCAGCCCGGTCCTGTCGAGTCCGGTACGGCCCCGGCGGTCCGGGGTGTCGATCCCGGCGGTCATCGGACACCGGCCGCGGTGGTGGTGTCGTACGAGGTGCTCATGGTCACCTCTCTACCACCCCGGAGCCCGCACTTCGCTTCGTGCCCGCCGACCGAGCGGCGCGTCACGGCATCTCGAAGTCCCGCATGTCGAATCCGGGTGCGACGACGCAGGTCACGAGCACCGGCTGGTCGCCGGCGGGTTCGGCGGTCTGCCACACACCGCCCGGGACGACGAACTGCGGTGTCTCGCCGTGTTCGACGCCGGCGCCCAGCACCACGGGTCGGGCGGCCGCCTCGTCGGGAGCGGCGCCGTCCCCGCCCAGCCGGATCCGCAGCGGCCCGCCCCGGTGCCACAGCCACAGCTCGTCGGAGCGGACCCGGTGCCAGCGTGACACCTCGCCCGGGTGCAGCAGGAAGTAGATCCCGGTGGCGAAGGCGCGCGTACCGTCGTACGAACCGGGCTGCGCCTCGGCGGCCGTCTTCCAGGTCTCCCTGAACCAGCCGCCCTCGATGTGCGGACGCAGGCCCAGGCGGGAGACGAGCTCCGAGACGTCGGCCATGCTCAGATCCTTTCCGCAAGCGCGCGACGGGGCGCTCTTCGACGTGCGCGCCCAGGGTACTCGGGCGACGGGCGCGTCCGGCCACGGCGGGGTAAGGCAGCGTGGCCGGATGTGCGTCAGGTGCTGCGAGGCGCCGTGCGATGTCGGTGAGCCTGGGCCTCCCGGCCGGTACGGCCGACAGTTGTCGGCCCAGAGCGCGACCGACGCGGCCCGGCTCCGGGAGACCGCCGAGCGTCTCACCGGCGTCACGTTCGCGGCCGTCCGAGGCGACCGCATCCTTCACACCTCCGTTGCGACCGATCAGGACCGTGCCATGGCAGGCGGATCTCTACGGCGCCTACGCGAGTGACAGCGGTGACGCACGCACCGGCGAACTCGTCGACGCGCTGCGCACGGTCAGCCCAGAGTTCACCACGCTCTGGTCCGAGCATCCGGTGCTCGGCCCCTACTGCGCACCGAAACGCTTCCGGCACCCGCCGGCCCAGGGAAGCCTCCTCGCCGTAGGGAACGCTTCACGCCTCTCGTAGCTGAGACCGATGGGCGGCCCATATGTGACATGGGCGAACACCGACCGAGGCCTGCGCCAAGCGTTCCTGACGACACGGCCGCGCCGGTTCAGCCCAGTGTTCCGAGGACCACGGTCACGCACACTCCCATGGCAACGGTGATCAGGACCATCGCGATCAGTGTTCCTCGCAGCCATCGCCCGAAGCCGATACGGTGCTGCTCCTCCGCCGCGCGGATGCTGTCGGCGATGTGCTCGGTCACCAGGCGGGCGACATGTTTCTGCTCCGCGACGTACCAGCGCTCGATGTCCGTCTTCTGCTGCTCGGTCAGCCCCGGCGAGCGTGCGGTGAAATCCGCCACGCGCCGACGTGCCGCTTCCAGATGAGCCTCCTGGTAGAGGAACCCTTCGATGTCGGTCAGTCCGCGCGCGACCTCGTCACTCGCGTCCATGGTCTGCTCCAGGGAAGAACGAGCCCGGTCCCGGCACCATCATGGAGAAACCCCTTCGTCCGAGCGGCCTGCACTTCGTACGACGCGGCAGCGGTCCCATCTGTGACACGTACCGCCCTGCTCGAGGCGCCCGTTCCCCACCCCGGCCGGACAGAAACAACGCGCATGTCCCCCTGCTCGCAGGCTCACACCACAAAGACCGGCCGGGGCAGGGCCGTGTGACAGGGCGGCCGAGCGGTCAGGTCATTGCGTTCGAGCGCACGCGAGACGTCTCCCCGTCGGGGCGGTCGTGCATGGTGAAGTCGGCCCGTGCTGCCGCGCCGGATCGCAGCAGCTTCTGGTGGACCACCGGGCTTCGTCCGCTGGACGAGACGACGACACTGATGTGGCCCTCGGGCAGGCCGGTCACTGCGTACTCGCCGTGCGCGTTCGTCATGGTTCGCACCAGTTGCCGTCCGCCGGTGTCCATGACCGTCACCGCGGCATGGTGGACGGGTCGGTGCTCGGCATCGCGGACGACCCCCGTCAGCATCGGCACCGGCTCGCCGAAGTGGTGGTGATGGACCGGAAGCGCGGTGGGCGTGGGCGTCTCCACGGCCGGGTCCTCCACCGGCGGCTCCACGATGTCGTCCATATCGTCCATCCCGTTCGCCTCGTCCTCCGCGCCACTCCGTACGGTCGCACGACGGTGGCGCCATGCGTCCAGGCCCAGCAGAGCCATGCCTGTCGCGAGCCACGCGCAGAGCACGAGGACCGGCCTGAGCACTCCGGCGCCGTCGAAGTACACCGCTCCCCGCAGGGCGTCCACCGCGTTGGCCAGCGGCATGACGGCGTTCACGTACTGGAAGAACGTCGGGAGCAGGGGAGCGGCGGCCACGCCACTGGTGGGCACGCTCAGCACGATGAACAGCCCCATGCCCACCGCGGGGAAGTACTGCCTGGCGAAGGGTGCGATGCCGGAGGCGAACGTGGCCACCGCCGTGGTGAGCAGGAAGGCGATCCCCAGGGCCGAGGGTTCGTCGGGGATGTAGTGCAGTCGGACGCCGACGAGGAAACCCGCGATGCTGAAGAGTGCGGCGACGCCCACGATCGTCATCAGTTTCCTGCGACGGTTGAAGGTCACCGCCCGCAGCAGGGTGGTGGCGAGGATGTAGCCGGGGATGCTCCAGGCGAGCCCGAAGTAGACCAGGGTCGTGCCCATCTGGTCCTCGGACACGGTGGGCGCCACCTCGGTGACCGTGAGCTTCCCGTGGTCGTGCGCCACGAGTGCGGAGAAGTCCTTGGTCAGCGCCTGCTCCAGGGACATGCCGTTGGCCTTGGCGACGTACAGCACACTGTGCCGGCGCCCGGCGACGTAGCCCGCGACGGCGTCCCGGTCAAGCACGGCCCTGCGGGCCGCCCGGGCGTCCGCCACCGCGGTGACGTCGAACCCGTCGGGATACCGCCGCTGCAGAGCGGCGTCGACCTTTCGCTCCGTCGCACGGTGCGCGACCACGACCTTCGCGTGGTGCGGCTGGGGCGCGTGCAGGGCCGGGGCGAAACAGAACAGAAAGCCGAGGAAGAGTGCGGCCGGAAACCACAGGGCCTCGGCCAGAGTCCTGACGGGGTGTATGCCCCGGGGACGCTCGATCCGGTCTGTCACAGATCCACTCTCCGTCGCTCGCGCCCGGCCGCCGCCTCCGAGGCTCGTTAATGTACCAATCGGAACATCTACGCCTGGACCTTACGCGTACCGACCGGTACAGTCAAAGACGTGCCTCGCCCCGTCAATGCCGAGAAGCGGGCCGAACTGTTGGAGCAGGTGGTGAACTACCTGCAGCAGCACGGTCTTGCGCAGATGTCGCTGAGCCCGCTCGCGGAGGCGATCGGCACCACCAAGCGCATGCTCCTGTACTACTTCGGCAGCCGCGAGAACCTGCTGACCCAGGCCCTGGCCGCCAGCCGCCCCGACGCTCACGCCATGTTCGACGACGTCCACGACGTGGCCGGCCTGCGCGAGGCCGCGCAGGCCTTCTGGAAAGCGATCACCGTCGGGGAGCAGTCCCGAGCGATCCGTGTCCTGCTGCAACTGCTCAGCCTGGCCGTCACCGATCCGGAGCAGTACGGCAGCATCGCCGCCGACACCGTCGAGGTCATGGTCGGCCCGATCGCCACCGCGTACGTCCGGCTGGGACACCCGCCGGAGCAGGCGCGGGCCAGGGCCACGCTGATCGTCTCCGGGCTGCGCGGGTTGTGTCAGGACCGTCTGGTGACGCATGACGTCGCGCGGACCGACGCGGCCGCCCGACGCCTGATCGAGGACGCGGTCGCCTGACACGAGGCGCAGGTGCGGCCCGGAGGCGACTACCAGCCCGGCCATCGTTCAACCGAGCGTCCCCAGCGGGCGCTCACTGTCGGAAGGACGCCTACCGGGCAGCCCGTGCGCTCGCGGCACGGGCAACCTCCGCCGTGGCCTTGCCGTGCGTGCGGCCGCCGATCAGGAAAACTCCACCGGAAGATGCCGGGGGCCGCGCAGGACGGCGCTGCTCCGGTACGGGGGCGGGTCCTCGACCAGCCGCGGGCTGCCGAGGCGGCGGAGGAGCGCGGCCAGCGCGATCTGCGCCTCCAGCCGGGCCAGCGCTGCGCCGTAGCAGATGTGGACGCCTCCCCCGAAGCCGAAGTGCTCGTTGTCCTCGCGTGCCGGGTCGAACCGGTCCGGGTCGCGGAAGCGTTGCGGATCCCGGTTGCCGGAGGCCAGCACCAGCACCAGGGGTGCGCCCCTGGGGATGGTGGTGCCCGCGACCTCCACATCGGCCAGGGGCGTGCGCTGCACCAGCATCTGGACGGGCGGTTCGTAGCGGAGCAGTTCCTCCACCGCTCTGGGCATCAGGTCGGGTTCGCGGCGCAGGCGTTCCAGCTGGTCGGGGTGGCGCAGCAGGGTGAGCATGCCGTTGGTGATCAGGTTGACGGTGGTCTCGTGCCCGGCGACGAGCAGGGTAGCGGCGGTGCCCATCAGTTCCTCCGAGGTGAGGCGGGCGGCCGGGTCCTTCTCGTTGACGAACGCGGAGAGCATGTCGTCGCCAGGGTTGCCACGGCGCTGCTCGGCGAGGTCCAGCAGATACCGGCCCATCGCCGTCCGGGCCTGCTCCCCCGCCCGTACGCGCTCGGTGGGGTCCTCGCCGGCCCTGATGTCGACGCCCTCGATGATGGTCTCCGACCACTGGCGAAAGGTGGGTTCGTCCTCGCGCGGCACACCCAGCAGCCGGCAGATGACCGTGACGGGGAGCGGGTAGGCGAAGTCGTCCACGATGTCGACCCGCTTGCGGTCCCTGAAGGCGTCGATCAGCTCCTCGGTGATCTCGGCGATCTCGTCCCGCATGCCGGCGACCCGGCCGGCGCTGTGCGGCGGGCCGAAGGGCCGCGTCGCGATGCTGCGCAGCCGGTGGTGCTCGGGGTCGTCGAACCGGATGAAGGACGCTGGCAGCTGCTCCTCCCCCTCCGCGACACCGCTGTAGGGCACGGTGAGGTTGCGACGGTCGGAGCTGATCCGCGGGTTGTGCAGCAGGGCGTTGATCTCGTCGTACGTACCGACCAGATAGCTGCCATCCGTCTGCCGCGCCACACCGCCCGCCTCGCGCAGCTCCGCGTACAGCGGGAAAGGGTTGGGCCGGCTGGCGTAGTCGGTGATCCGTTCCAGCAGGGTTTCCGTGGTCATCGAGGGGCTCCTCGTCGACAGATAGGGGTCAGCCGGTGGGCCAGACCCTGGTCAGCCGGCGGTCCGGCAGGTGCCCGGTGAGGGTGACGGTGGGGCCGTGCGAGAGCACCGCCGGGTCAGGCACGTCGGAATGGATCGGGAAGCTCGCCGCCGCCGAGCGGTCGGCCGCCTCGGGCGCGGGCGGGAACGGAGCGGCCGTCTCGATCAGATGCCGGTAGTACTCCAGCCACTTGGCCATGTTGATGGTGACCGCGGCCGTGATGCGGCCCCGGTAGCCGTACACCGCCACCAGGCGGCCCTGTTCGAGCGAGCCCTGGGCGATGACCAGATGGTCGGAGAAGGTGGGTACGCCGACGGATTTGATGTTGAGTCCGAACTGGCTCGACCAGAAAGTCGGGACCGACAGGTGTGGGCGCCGCCGCGGACCCGGGTTGGCCATGTTGTGGGCCGCCACCTTCGCTTGCTCCACCGCGTTGCCCCAGTGTTCCAGGGACATCATCTGGTACTCGTAGAGCGGATGGGGGAAGCGGGAGACATCGCCGGCCACGAAGACGTCGTCGGTGACGATCCCGTACATGTCGAAGGCGCGGCATCCCGCGTCGCAGGCGACCCCGCGCGGGCCCGCGGCAAGACCGGAGTCCGCCAGCCATTCGGTGTTGCGCACCGCTCCGAGGGCGACCACGGCGATGTCGGCCTCGACCTGGCTGCCGTCGGACAGCTCCGCTCCGGTGAACCGGCCATGGCCGTCCCCGCGCAGCGCGGTCACCGTCACCCCGCAGCGCAGGTCCACACCGTGGTGGCGCTGCAGCCTGTCGGCGAAAATGCTCAGCACCCCGCCGAGCGCGCCCACCAGGGGTGCGGCGCCGCGCTCCGTGAGCGTGACCTCGATGCCCCGCTCCCGGCAGGCGGAGGCGATCTCGGAGCCGGTGAACCCGCCGCCGATCACCAGCACCCGGCTCGGCCCGGCATCCAGCCGCTCGGCCAGCCGCCCCGCGTCGTCGACGGTCCGCACGGTGAACACCCCGTCCAGGGCGCCCTGCTCCGCATCCGGCCACGGCCGGGCCCGGGTCCCGGTGGCGATCAGCAGCCGGTCGTACGGAAGCGACTCTCCGTCGGCCAGCAGCACCTGCTTCTCCACCGTGTCAAGCCCACTCGCGCGCACTCCGAGCCGCCACTCCGCCTCGGGGTCGCGGCGCATCGGCAGGCCGACAGCGGTCGCCGCCGCCTTGCCCAGCAGCACCTGTTTGGTCAGCGGCGGCCGGTCGTACGGCGGATGCGGCTCGTCGCCGACCACGGTCAACGAACCGGTGAACCCCTCCTCGCGCAGCGTCTCGGCGGCCCGCAGCCCGGCCAGCGACGCGCCCACGATCACGATCCGGCCCTCGCGCAGATCATCGGACACGGCTGCTCACCTCCTCCCCCACCAGGATCGCCTGCACCGGACACGCCGCCGCCGCCTGCCGGACGGCCTCCAGTCGCTCCTCGGGCACGGCGGGGTCGTACAGCAGCGCCTCCTCACCATGCAGCTCGAACAGATCGGGGGCGAAGAACACGCACTGCGCATAGCCCTGACAACGGTTGAGGTCCACAACGATCCGCATCCGACCCACTCCTCCCGTCGGGTCACTGCCTCCGGTTTCACGCTACGTTCGGCGGCGGGCAACGACCGGTCCGGCTGCTCCGACCGGGTCAGCGAGCCGGTCCTCCGCCCAGGCGGTCACGACCCGGTGGAGCCCGAGCCGGGGCTCACGGGCGGCGCCTTCCTGATCGAGGGCATGCGGAGGGGGTGGTTGCGCGGTCAGCTCAGGGCGCGGTGGCGGCGTTGCCGCCGCTCCGTCTCCCTGAGCCGTCGGCCTGAACCGGACGTGCGGTCTCGGCCGTGCCCTAGCGGATGGTGTCGGCGGCGGTGGTGGCATCGGGCTGGTGCCAGGTGTCGGGCCTGGCGAGGGCGAGGACGCCGCCGTGCCGGCGCGGCCGTCCGCTCCGGGGACCAACCCGGGCGGGTCCGTGGTCGCGGAGCATCACGCGGTCCGAGCGCAGGCGCCCGGCCAGGACGACCGGCAGGTCGGCCAGGGCGTGGGAGAGGCAGGCGACGTCGTAGCCGGAATCCGTCCAGGATGGGCGGGTCTGCTGGCCGCCACTGCCCGGCGCGCGTCAACCGCTCGACGACAGCGCGGAGTTGGGCGGCGGTGACCGCGGTCGCATCGTCCGCGGGGCCCAGGCGGACGGCGTCCAGCAGTGCGCACCAGGAGGTGCGGACGGTCTCCAGAGCGGCGACGAAGGAGTACGGCCGGCCGGCGCCCTTGAACGAGCAACCAGGCTGGCCCGGCATGGCTGCACAGCGGGTGAGTTCGCCGGGGCGGCAGCCCAGGTGCAGCGCGGGCCACCCGGTGCGCGGAAGTGCCTGGGCCAGGAGCGTGCGTTCGCTCACCCGCAGGGGAGCGACGTCGCCGCCGATGGCGTAGCTGACTTGATGAGCGCAAAGCTCTCCAAGCCGCCCACACCACGGCCACCGGAGACCACAACCGCGGCCTCGGTCAGCTCCGGCCGGCCGGTCGACTCACGCGCCGTGCGGCCGGCGACCTTCGTGCCGGTGGCCTGGTCGGCGAAGGTCACCGCGAGAGCCTCCACCGTGCCTGCGGCCCGAACTGCCTCGACTGCCACGTTGTCGGACTTCACGGTGATGACCGGAATATCCTCCTCCACGCGCTTGGTGGTGAACGACGCGGCGAACACCGACTGCGTGCCACCACACCCTCGTCGCCGGCCCTCAGGTCGACGGCGTCCCACAGAACTGCAATCACCCTTCCGGCCACCCGGCGCCCGCGATCGTCACCGGGACACCAGACACGGCGAATCGCCAACCCCACTGCAGCACTGCAATATTGGGGATCCAGACCCCCCACCCCGGACCACCAGGCGACCGACGCGCTCGCGACCACCACCCCTGGACATGCCGAGAAGGCCGTCCCCGCCATATCGACGGAAACGGCCTCCGACCTGCGAAAACTCGCGGTCGGGACGACAGGATTTGAACCTGCGACCCCTTGACCCCCAGTCAAGTGCGCTACCAAGCTGCGCCACGTCCCGGTGCGCTCACCCACGGTGACCCGTGTGATCGCGCGAACAGAACTTTACCCCACGTGCCGGACCACACCGAAGCCGGACCCGGCCGGGTCCGACCCGGCCGGGGCACAATCGGTCGTATGGGAAGTGGTGGCGCGTCTTCGAAGCGGTCGGTGGCGGGACGGGACCGGGACCAGGAGGGCCGGGCACGCAATGCGCGGCCCCGGGACGGACTCGGGCGGCCCCTGCCGTACGACGCTCAGGGCGTGGCGCGGCAGCCCGAGGGCGTCGTCCGCACGCCGCTGGAGACGGTCGCGGAGGCACAGGAGCTGCTGGACGGCGGGAAACCGTTCCATGCGCACGAGGTGTTCGAGGACGCCTGGAAGACCGGTCCGGACAGCGAGCGCACCCTGTGGCGAGGGCTCGCCCAGCTGGCCGTGGGACTCACCCACGCGGCCCGCGGCAATCTCGCCGGCGGGGCGCGGCTGTTGCGGCGGGGCGCGGATGCCGTGGCGGAGTGGGCGGCGGGGCAGGGGGAGTCGCGGCCGTACGGGATGGATCTCGCGGGACTCGTGGTGTGGGCGCGGGAGTTGGCGGACGCGGTGGAGCGTGGCGGTGCGGTCGACGCCGGGGAGGTGGCGCCTCGCCTGCGTGGGCGTGAGGCGTCGTAGCGGCGGCCGGGTGGAGGTGCCGTAGGGGGTGTCAGTGGCATACGGCAGACTCGGGGGGGTGCGAAGGATTCATGTCATCGGTATCGGCGCGGGTGACCCCGACCAGCTGACCC
>NZ_BMQA01000002.1 GCF_014647875.1 Streptomyces brasiliensis
ACAGAAGATCACAATCTAACTGACGATGATCAATCGGGGTACCTAACAAAGCCCTACTAGAAGCCCGGAAGGCGTCCGCCACGCACGCGTGCGGCCTACGAGGGCCTGCGCGTGCGTGGCGCGTCTCGGCAGGGAACACGGCTCGTACCCGGTCGGCGGGGGTACGAGCCGTGCCCGCGCCTCAGGTCGTGACGGTCTGCCGCCGGTCGGTCGCGTAGGCCATCGCGTGCTGGACGACACCGATGAGCACCTCCTTGACCGAGGCGCGGTCACGGGCGTCGCAGAGCACGAGCGGCACGTCCGCATCGAGGTCGAGGGCCCTGCGCACGTCATCCTCCGGATAACGGGCCGCGCCCTCGAAGCAGTTGACACCGACGAGGAAGGGTATGGAGCGCCGCTCGAAGTAGTCGACGGCGGCGAAGCAGTCCTCCAGGCGGCGGGTGTCGGCCAGCACGACGGCGCCGAGCGCGCCCTCGGACAGCTCGTCCCACATGAACCAGAACCGCTCCTGCCCGGGCGTGCCGAAGAGGTACAGCACCAGGTCCTCGCGCAGGGTGATGCGACCGAAGTCCATGGCCACGGTCGTGGTGTGCTTGCCCTCGACACCGCTCGTGTCGTCGACCGGACGCCCGGCCTCCGTGAGCAGTTCCTCGGTGCGCAGCGGCCGGATCTCGCTGACCGCACCGACGAGGGTGGTCTTGCCCACCCCGAAGCCGCCGGCCACGAGGATCTTCAGCGTGACAGGCTCGACCGGGGGCTTGCCGCGCTCAGAACGCCCGAAGGTCATCGGTCTCTTCTCCTGCTTGACGGTGGTCGGAGGACGGCGGCCCGTAACCGCCGCCGCCCGGGGTTTCGATGACGAGTACGTCTCCGGGGCCGACGTCCGCCGAGTCGCTTCCGCCGAGTTCGGTCACGGTGCCGTCGGCCCGTTCGACACGGTTGGCACCGAGTGCGCCGGGTTCGCCGCCCGCCATGCCGTAGGGCGGGACACGGCGGTGCTGGGAGAGCGTGGAGACGGTCATGGGCTCGTGGAAGCGGATGCGGCGCAGCGCGCCGTCGCCGCCGCGCCACCGACCGGCGCCACCGCTGCCCTGCCGGACGGCGAACTCGTCGAGTTGCACGGGCAGTCGCCACTCCAGCACTTCCGGGTCGGTCAGACGCGAGTTCGTCATATGGGTCTGCACGACGCTCGCACCGGGGAAGCCGTCCCCGGCGCCGGATCCGGAGGCGACGGTCTCGTAGTACTGGTGGCGTTCGTTGCCGAAGGTCACATTGTTCATGGTCCCGGAGCCCTCGGCCTGGACGCCGAGGGCGGCGTAGAGGGCTCCGGTGATGGCCTGGGAGGTCTCGACGTTGCCCGCGACGACGGCGGCCGGCGACTCGGGCGCCAGCATCGAGCCGGGCGGCACGACGATGTCCAACGGGCGCAGACAGCCGTCGTTCAGCGGGATGTCGTCGGCGACCAGGGTGCGGAACACGTACAGCACGGCGGCATTGACGACCGAGAACGGCGCGTTGAAGTTCGTGGACAGCTGGGCCGAGGTGCCGGTGAAGTCGATGGTCGCGCGCCGCTCGGCGCGGTCCACGCGCACGCGTACGCGGATGACGGCGCCCGAGTCGGTCTCGTAGGCGTACTCGCCGTCGTCGAGCGCCTCGATGACACGGCGGACCGCCTCCTCGGCGTTGTCCTGGACGTGCCGCATGTAGGCCTGGACGACGTCGAGTCCGAAGTCCCCGATCATGCGGCCGACTTCGTCGACGCCCTTCTGGTTGGCGGCGATCTGGGCACGCAGGTCGGCGAGGTTGGTCTTCGGATTGCGCGAGGGGTACGGCGCCTCGGTGAGCAGGCGGAGCGTCTCCGCCTCGCGGAAGCGGCCGTTCTCCGCCAGCAGCCAGTTGTCGAAGAGGATGCCCTCCTCCTCGATGGTGCGGCTGCTCGCCGGCATGGAGCCGGGTGCGATGCCGCCGATCTCGGCGTGGTGACCTCGGGAGGCGACGTAGAAGAGGATCCGGTCACCCTCGGTGTCGAAGACGGGGGTGATGACGGTGACGTCGGGCAGGTGGGTGCCGCCGTGGTAGGGGTCGTTGACGGCGTACGTGTCCCCCGGCCGCATGGAGCCTGCGCGGCGCCCGATGACCTCCTTGACGCTGGTACCCATGGAACCCAGGTGCACGGGGATGTGCGGGGCGTTGGCCACCAGGTTTCCGTCCGGGTCGAACAGGGCGCAGGAGAAGTCGAGGCGTTCCTTGATGTTGACGGACTGGGCCGTGGACTCGAGCCGTGCGCCCATCTGTTCGGCGATGGACATGAACAGGTTGTTGAAGACCTCGAGCAGAACGGGATCGGATTCCGTGTCGAGATCGGAACTCTGCGTAATCGCCGCGCGTTCCATGACCAGATGCCCGTCGTCGGTCGTCGCGGCCCGCCAGCCCTCGTCGACGACGGTCGTGGCACTGGCCTCGGTGATGATCGCGGGGCCCGTGACGGTTTCGCCGGGAGGCAGGGCCTCGCGGCGGTGGAGGGGTACGTCGCGCCAGACGCCGCCGGTGTGGAGGCGAACGGTCTCGGGGGCGGCGGCGCGGCCCTCGTAGGTGGCGAGGGCGGAGAGATCGGGGGGTTGGGTGATGCCGGTGGCTTCGACGGAGAGGGCTTCGACGACGACCGGGCGGTCGAGGGTGAAGGAGTACGTGGCGCGATGACGTTCTTCGAAGGCGTGCCTCATCGTGTCGGGCTCGGCCAGCTCGACGGTGAGGGTGGTGTCGGTGCCGTCGTAGCGGAGCTGGGCGCGGCGGGTGACCTCGATACGGTCCTCCGGGACGTCCTCGGCGAGGAGTTCGGCGCGAGCGGCGCCCTCCAGGTCGTCGGCGGTCTTGCGGACGGCTGGCATCGAGGCGGCCTCCAGAGGGGCCTCGACGGACTGTTCGCGCATCGCCGTGGTGTGGGCGAGGCCGATACCGAGGGCGGACAGGACACCGGCCATCGGCGGCACCAGGACGGTACGGATGCCGAGCGAGTCGGCGACCATGCACGCGTGCTGCCCGCCCGCGCCACCGAAGGTGGTCAGGGCGTAGCGGGTGACGTCGTGGCCCTTCTGGACGGAGATCCGCTTCACGGCGTTGGCGATGTTGGCGACGGCGATCTGCAGGTAGCCCTCGGCGACCTGTTCGGGGGTGCGGTCGTCACCGGTCCGCTCGCGGATCTCGTGGGCGAGGGCGGTGAAGCGGTCTCGCACGAGCGCGTCGTCCAGGGGCTGGTCTCCGTCGGGTCCGAACACCCTGGGGAAGTGGGCGGGCTGAATGCGGCCGAGCATGACGTTGGCGTCGGTGACGGCGAGAGGGCCGCCGCCGCGGTAGCAGGCCGGACCGGGGTCCGCGCCCGCGGAGTCGGGACCCACCCGGTAGCGGGAGCCGTCGAAGTGCAGCACGGAGCCGCCGCCCGCGGCGACGGTATGGATGTCCAGCATGGGGGCGCGCAGCCGGACGCCGGCGATCTGGGTGGTGAAGACGCGTTCGTACTCGCCCGCGAAGTGCGAGACGTCGGTGGAGGTGCCGCCCATGTCGAACCCGATGACCCGGTCGAAGCCGGCGAGCTGCGACATCCGGGCCATGCCGACGATGCCGCCGGCCGGTCCCGACAGGATGGCGTCCTTGCCCCGGAACTGCCCTGCCTCGGCGAGCCCGCCGTTGGACTGCATGAACATCAGCCGCACGCCCTGGAGCTCGTCGGCGACGTGCTGGACGTAGCGGCGCAGCACGGGCGACAAGTAGGCGTCGACCACGGCGGTGTCCCCGCGCGGGACGAGTTTCATCAGCGGGCTGACCTCGCTGGACAGCGAGATCTGCGGGAAGCCGGTGCGGGCGGCCAGGTCACCGATCGCCTGCTCGTGGGCAGGGTACAGATGGCTGTGCATGCAGACGACGGCGACGGCGCGGATCCCTTCGTCGTACGCCTCCTGGAGCGCGCCCCGGAGAGCGTCCAGGTCGGGTGCGCGCCCCACGGTGCCGTCGGCCGCGATCCGCTCGTCTATCTCGACGACGCGCTCGTACAGCAGCTGCGGCAGTTCGATGCGGCGGGCGAAGATGCGGGGGCGGTTCTGGTAGGCGATGCGCAGGGCGTCGCGGAAACCGCGGGTGATGACGAGGAGGGTGCGCTCGCCCTTGCGTTCCAGGAGCGCGTTGGTGGCGACCGTCGTGCCCATGCGGACGGCCTCGACGGGCTCCTGGGAGCCGTCCAGGAGTTCGCGGACACCGGCGACCGCCGCGTCGGCGTACCGGGCGGGATTGTCGGACAGCAGCTTGTGCGTGAGCAGGCGGCCGTCCGGGCGCCTCGCGACGATGTCGGTGAAGGTACCGCCCCGGTCGACCCAGAACTGCCAGCCTGTCACGTCACTACTCCGATTCCGCGCCGCTCACAGCGCCCGGAGGCCGTTGATCACGTCGCGCAGAATACTCTCGTCGGGGAGTTCCGCCGGGGGTACGGGACGCGTCACATGGACGAGTTCCTGGTTCACCAGGTCCCCCACGAGGACCCGCACCACTCCGACGGGCAGATCGAGTTCCGCGGCCAGCTCGGCCACCGACTGCGGGACGTCACGGCAGAGTTCGACGATGTCGACGTGTTCCGGCGACAGTGTCTGGTCCGCCTCCGGGTCGTCCACGTGGGGTTCCGTGACGACCACCGCGATCAGGTCGAGACGGTGCTGGGCCGCACTGGAGGTGCGGCCGCGCGTCATGGCGTACGGACGGACGACCGGCCCGGCCTCGTCGTCGAACCAGCGGCTGCTTCCCTGCCCCTCTCCGCTCATGCCATCCCACTACCCACCCGCGGGCAGATTGGTGCGCGGAGCGGCGCCCAGATGTACTCCGACCCGCTTCACGAGGAGCGTCATCTCGTACGCGACCTGGCCGACGTCGGAGTCCGCGTCGGAGAGCACGGCCAGGCAGCTGCCGTCGCCCGCAGCCGTCACGAACAGGAAGGCCTCGTCGAGCTCGACGACCGTCTGCCGCACGCTGCCCGCCTCGAAGTGTCGGCCGACGCCCTTGGCAAGGCTGTGGAAGCCGGAGGCGACGGCGGCAAGGTGCTCGCTGTCCTCTCTGGTCAGGTCCTTGGACACGCCCGTGGGCAGGCCGTCGCCGGACAGCACGAGGGCCTTGCGGATGCTGGCGACCCGGTCCACGAGATCGTCGAGGAGCCAGTTCAGCTCGCCGTTGCTGGTGTGGCCGGTCGCCTTCGGTGCGGTCATCGACCGTCTCCCTTAGTCGTTCCTTGTGCTGTGCCGTTGTGGGCGTCGTCGCCCGCGGCGTTCTCCTCACGGCCGCGCTGCCAGCCACGCTGGAGCGAGGCCATGCGACTGCGTACCTGGTCGGCGTCGCGCTCGACGGGCTCCGCGTCACGCGCGCGGCGCGGCTCGGGGTCCTTGCGCAGCTGCGGCGCCAGGCTGGCCTGCCGTACGCGCCTGGGCAGTGCCTGGGGGGCGCTGCCGGCAGTCGGTGTGTCGCTGCCCGGGCCGTCGGACGAGATCCCGGACTGCCGGGCGCGGCCGGGCAGCACGGAGGGCTCGGCCGGCTCGGACGGAGTCCCGGTGCGCTCGTCGAGGTGGTTGCCGAGTCCGGTGCCGGGGCGCGGAGAGATCTCGCCGCGGCGACGGGTCGGCAACGGCGCGAGGGTGTCCTGCTCGGAGCGGCGCGGGTCCACCGGAGGTTCCGCGTCCGCCTCGGCCCGCCGGGAGCGCTGTTCGGGGACGGGCCGACCGTGCGAACTGACCAGCTTGGGTGTATGGCGGCGAGGCAGCGGCACCGGTGCGCCCTCGCGGTCTTCGGCACCCGCACCGTCCGCCGGTTCGGAGCCCTGCTGATGAACCTCACCGAACCGGGACGGTGCCTCGTCATCGGCGCGGTAGCGGCGTGGGCGGAACAGTCCGCCGCGTTCGCTGTCCTCGTCGGAGAGCGCGCCCGGGAAGTCGTCCAGGGCATCCAGCTCGATCGGCCCGTCCAGCAGGGAGGCTGGCAGGCCCGGCAGCGGCACGGGCACCTGTGCGAGGGCGTTGGTGCCGCTCTCCGCCAGTTCGCCCTCCTTCGAGGGCCGTTCGCGGTCCAGGCGGAAGCCGACGCCATTGGTGTCGGGGACGTCGTCGCTGAGCAGCACGTCGGGTATGAAGACGACCGCGGTGGTGCCGCCGTACGGGGACGGCTGCAGCGAGACGCGGACGTTCTGCCGCTGGGCGAGGCGGCTGACCACGAACAGGCCGAGCCGGTCGGTGTCGGAGAGTTCGAACTCCGGAGTCTCGGCGAGCCGCAGGTTGGCGTCCAGCAGAGCTTCGGCCGCCATGCCGAGGCCGCGGTCATGGATCTCCAGGGTGAAGCCGTTGGCGACGCGTTCGCCCAGGACCTGTACGGCGGTGTGCGGCGGCGAGAACACCGTTGCGTTCTCGAGGAGTTCGGCCACCAGGTGGGTGACGTCCGCGACCGCCGGGCCGGTGACGGCGACCCGCGGCAGTCGGCGGACCTCGATGCGTTCGTAGTCCTCGACCTCGGCGACGGCCGCGCGCACGACGTCCATCAGCTGGACGGGCTTGCGCCACTGCCGGGAAGGGGCGGCACCGGAGAGGATCACGAGGCCCTCGGCGTGTCGGCGCATACGGGTGGTGAGGTGGTCGAGGCGGAAGAGGTCGGCGAGTTCGTCGGTGTCCTCGGTCCTGCGCTCCATGGTGTCGAGCAGGGTGAGCTGCTTGTGCAGCAGCACCTGGCTGCGCCGGGCGAGGTTCACGAAGACGTCGGCGACCCCGGCGCGGAGTTCGGCCTGCTTGACCGCGGCCTCCACGGCCGCGCGCTGCAGGGTGTTGAGGGCCTGGCCGACCTCGCCCATCTCGTTCTTGTCGTACTCCAGGCGCGGGACCTCGGTCTCGACGTCGACATGTTCACCGGCGGACAGCCGGCGGATCACGCTGGGCAGCCGGACGCCGGAGGCCTCGTGCGCCTCGAGGCGCAGTTGCCGCAGGTCGCGGATGAGGCCACGGCCGACGCGTACGGACAGGACGACGGAGAGGAGGACGGCGACCAGTCCAAGGACGCCGGCGACGGCCGCCTGGACGATCACGCTCACGGCCGTCGGCCGGACGCGGTCCTGATAGCGGTCGCCGACCTGGTCGTCAAGGGCGCGAAGTTCGTCGAGCGCATTGCCCGCGGCTGTGTCCCAGCTCTTCGCGTCGACACCGTGCGGCGTGCCGGATCCGGTGCCGATGACGGCCTGTTCGGCGACGCGCAGGGGGGCGGTGGACGCGTTCTTCCAGAAGCGCTCGTACCGTTCGCGTTCCGACGCGGGCAGCAGCGGCAGGTTGATGTCGTACAGGAGGGAGCGCTGGGCGACGAGGTCGGAGATGTCGCGCGTCTCGTCGCCGGAGAGCTCTCCGACCACCAGGGCGGAGCCGAGCAACGCGTCCTCGCGGGAGAGGAGTTCGCGGGCCCGGGTGACGTTGACGAGGGCACGGGCCTCCTGGTCCATGTCCACGTCGTCGATGCCGTCGAGGCTCGCGAGCAGCGCGAAGCACGGGTCGACCACGCGGTTGTAGAGGTCCAGTGCCTGGGCGCGGCTGACCGTGCCCTCCTCGACACTGCGGCGCAGCGAGTCGATGCCGCCGAAGGCGTCCAGGACCGCGGTGAGACGTTCGCCGTCGTCCGTGTCCATGTCGCCGCGGACGTCGGGGTCCTTGGCGTTCTTCCGGAACTCGACGATGGCTTCGTCGGTGACGGTCCGGGTGCGGCGCAGTGCGGCCAGTGCGTCGGAGGCGCGCGGGTCGGCGAGGTAGACGAGGGACTGGCGGCGTTCCTGCTGCAGGACACGGACCGTGTCCTGGGTGGGGTAGCCGATGTCCTCCACGATGTGCGACACGTGGAAGAGCCGGGTGACCTCCCGCCCTGTGATGACCGTCGCGAAGCCCCAGATGGCGGTCAGGGACACCAGCGGCACGAGAAGCAGCGTCACGATCTTCCTGCGGACGGACTTCCCGCGAAAGCGCATGGCCTCCCCCAGCTCGACCCCCTCCGGACGGGGGTACACATGTGCGTCAACAAACGGCGCGAGCCTACTACCGTCACACAGTCAACTCGAAGACCCGTCCGGAGGCTGAACTTCCGCAACGGCGGCAAGACATGCCGAGTTGTCCGGGCATTGGAGGAGATTGCCACCCCGATTCCGTCGCCCGCGGCCGGGGTGGGCGGGATTGACCGGGAGCACCGGTTGGCCGGAATTTTTCGCCGGCTGGGAATCTTCGTGACGCTTCGTTCGTCCTTCACTACGGGAACGGGGGCGGAATCGGCCACAGGAGCCATATCCCGCACCTCGGCGGCGTAAAACAGCGCAAGCCGGGCAGCCACTGGGGAGACGGTGTCGTCGGACACCGGGCGAGCGGTCTGCTGGCGGTGGGGAGTGACACATTGATGGGCACGGCGGAGCGGAGCGGCGCGACACAGCGGGGGACGGCGTGACGGGGAGCCATACGGTGTGGCGGGGCCCAGGGGCACCGGATCACGACATTCCGGCGCAACGACGCGATGCGGAAGCCGTCACCGGATCCTCTGGGCGGCCGTCCTCTCGACCGTTGTGGGTGGAGGAGCCCGCGCGGCGGCGCAGGATGCCCGATCCGGTGCGTACGGCGGCCGTGCGGGCGGTCCTCATCATCTCCGTGACTCTGATTCAGGCCATGGTCGCCTTCCTGTGCACGCTGACGGGGTCATGGCTGGCGTTCCCGATGGTGCTCAGCAGTGTGGCCGGCACAGTGGTGGCCACATGGGGTGTGCTCGACGTCTGGGTGACCCGCCAGGTGTGGAACCAGCGCAACGGTGTCGTGTCGGTGCCCAGCAGTACGGCGCGGGCGCTGCGCCGTGAGCGGCGCGCCGCCCGGCGGCAGGCCCGGACAGCCGAGCGCGAGCGGGAGCGGATACGGCGGCGGGGCGGCACCGGGCAGCTGTCGCACCCCTGAGAGGGCAGGCCGGTCAGAGCGCGGCCGGCTCCACCGGGCTCTCCCGGCGGGCGAGTTCGCGTCGGGCCCGCACGAACGGGCGGCGGCGGTCGACGGAGAGCACCGCGACCGTACGGCCGTCGCGTTCGTACCGGCCGAGGAAGCCGGTCTCGCCCTGAGCCCGCTCGCCCAGCGCTCCCTCGGCGAGTTCGTCCCCGGTGAGTTCACTCTCGGCGACGCGAACGGCGTCGCCGTCCCGGCGCCGACCGGCGAACCGGATGCGGGCGCCGTACTGGTCGGACCAGAAGTACGGCACCGATCGCGCGGTCTCGAGGGTGCGTCCGGCGAGCAGCTCACGGGCCGCGTGCAGCCCGGAGAGGAAGGCGCCGACGACGGTCACGGTCCTCATGCGGTACGGCTCGTCTCGGGCGGCGCGGGACGACGACGCGTACCCGGAACGGCGCCCGGTGTCATGAGAGGGGCTGTCGCGGAAATGGCCGTATGTCGCACCGGCATCGTGCTTATGCAGCCGTTCCCTCCTCGGCGACGAGGTGGACGTGGATCACGCCGTCGTCGACGGTGACGCGGTGGGTGCGGACGGAGCGGCGCGCCGGGAGACAGGTCGGTTCCCCCCGTGCGCAGATCGAATGAAGCGACGTGCAGCGGGCATTCGACCAGACAGCCCTCCAGCCAGCCCTCGGCGAGGGAGGCGTCCTGGTGGGTGCAGGTGTCGTCGATGGCGCACAAGTCGCCCTCGTCGGTGTGGAACACGGCGACCGGCGGAGTGCTGTCGACGCGGACGGACTCGCCCTTGGGAAGGTCTTCGAGGCGGCAGACGGGAATCACGGGCCCCCTCTCGGTCCGGGACACTCGGTCCTGGACCTGCTTGGTGCATGCAGTCGGGAAGTCCGGGCCGTGCCCGGCCCGGGCGGTGCGGTGGTGAAGGAGTGAGGCGGACCGCCATCGGTCCAGGTCGTCCGGTCCCGTCACGGGACTCGTCCCCTTCCGGGATCCGGACGCTTCGGTAACATGATGTTTCGTATGACGCACGAGCGAGCGCTATACGCAACAGAATCGCGCGGGACGACTGTCGCATCAAGGGCTTCCCGCAGATGCGGCCCAAACAGGGGCCGACAGGTGGTGAGAGTTGAGCCATGACCCGCACGCAGAAGAAGGCTGACCGGAGCGAGGAGCACGCCGGAACCCCGGACAACCCGGGAACCACGGAGAGGCCGAACGGCCGGGGAGCGGCCAGCGCCGTGCAGTCGGTGGACCGCGCCGTGAGCGTGCTGGAGATCCTGGCGCGGCACGGCGAGGCGGGGGTCACCGAGATCGCCGAGAAGCTGGACGTGCACAAGTCCACGGCGTTCCGGCTGCTCGGTGTCCTGGAGAACCGCGGCCTGGTGGCCCAGGCGAAGGACCGCGGCAAGTACTACCTGGGGGCCGGCGTACTGCGCCTCGCGGGGGCGGCGGCAGTGCGGCTGGACATCTCGCAGGAGGGGGTCCCGGTCTGCCGGGAACTCGCCGACGAGCTGGGCGAGACCGTGAACATCGCCGTGCTCGACGACGACGCGGCGGTCAACATCATGCAGGCCCGCGGCACCGCTTCGGTGACCGCGCAGAACTGGCTGGGCAGGCGCACCCCGCTGCACGCCACCTCCAGCGGCAAGGTACTGTTCGCGCACATGCCGCCGACCCTGCGCGAGGGCCTCCTCGCACGCCCGCTGTCGCGGTTCACGGAGCGGACGATCAACGGCGCGAGCATGCTGCGCGCCGAGCTGGAGGCCGTGGTCGAGCAGGGCTACGGGATCACCGTCGAGGAGCTGGAGCTGGGCCTCTCGGCCGTGGCCGCGCCGATCCGGGCGCACGACGGCAAGGTGATCGCGGCGATCAGCGTCTCGGGGCCGGTGTACCGGCTGAACGCGGACCGGCTGCCGGAGCTGGCGAAGCGGACGGTGGCGGCGGGGGCCGAGCTGTCGCGCCGTATGGGCTACGGCTTCTGAGCGACGGCCGGGCGGACGCCCGGGCGAACGGGGGCACGGACGAAGGCGCCCTGCGACACGGCAACAGCGGTGCGGGACCAGGAAGTTGCTGGCCCGCACCGCCGTGTGTCCGACAGGTTCCGTCCCACAGGTTCCTTTTGCCAAGGGTGAACGCGCACCTCTTGACGGCTCCGTGACGCCGTTCTCAATATGTTCCCCATCGCGCAACCCATCGTGCAATGCGCAACAGCAGAGGAGCTTGTCGTGCCACACGAGGTCCGTGCCGTAGTCGCCACGCAGAAGGGCGCGCCCGTCGAGGTGCAGACGATCGTCGTCCCGGATCCCTGGCCCGGAGAGGTCCTCCTCCCCGTGCAGGCCTGCGGGGTCTGCCACACGGATCTGCACTACCGCGAGGGCGCGGTCGCGGACGACTTCCCGTTCCTGCTGGGCCATGAGGCCGCCGGCAGGGCGGGCTGCGGACCGGGCGCCGGCTGGTGGCGGCCGCGGCCGGAACGGTCAAGAAGGTCGCGCTCGAACTCGGCGGCAAGAACCCCGACATCGTGTTCGCGGACGCCGACTTCGACACGGCCGTCGACATGGCGCTGACCGCCGTGTTCCTGCACTCCGGGCAGGTGTGCGCGGCACGGTGCGGCTCAGGACACGCGACTACCGGGACAAGCCGAAGGTGGGCCCCCGGTACTTCACGCACGAGCACGACGTGCGGGTGATGACGTACGGGCTGAAGCCGGCCCGCCGCATCGCCGCCCAGCCCGCGTTGAGCGGCTGGACGGGCGCGGAGCCGGCGCCGGGGCCGGACGTGCGGTCCGACGACGAACTGCTCGACCACATCCACAAGACGCACAACACGGTCTACCACCCGTCCTGCACGGTGAAGACGGGATCGGACGACGACCCATCGGAGGACAGTTGATCACCAGTTGATCGATGGGTTGGTCAACCTCTTGATCAACTGGTGGACGGCTCGGGCTTCTTGAACATCCGTGTCGCCGTGATCTCGCTGTGCACCGCTTCTCCGGCCCGGGGCTGCTGGGGCAACCCGGGCCGGAGGTGTTCCTCCACGCTGATGTACTTCAGGCCCGCCCTGAGGTCGGCGTCGTTGCGCAGCCGGATGACCAGGGGGAACTCGGCCAGTGCAGTCGTGTCGAACAGGCCGGTCGTGTAGAGGAGCTGCACGCCCAGCGCGTCCGAGACGGCCCGCTGGAGTTCCAGCAGGTACGTGGCGTTGGCGCGGCCGATGGGGTTGTCGAGGAACAGCGTGCCCGCGTGCCGGTGCTTGTCGCGGCCCCGGTCGTTCGACCGCAGGGCGGCCATCGTGCAGTACAGGGCGATCGCGGCGGTGAGCAGCTGGCCGCCGGAGAACACGTCGCCCATCTGCCCGACGGGCACGCGCTCGGCGCGCAGTACGGCGTCCGGCTTGAGGATCTCCACGGCGACGCCCTTCGGCTGGAGCGCCGCCCCAACTCCGCGCAGCAGCAGGGACATGCCGTCGCGCCGCAGGTCGGAGTTCTTCTTCACAGCGGCGCGGGTCGCCTCGTCGATGACCTCGCCGAGCCGTTCGGTGAGCGCGGCCTGGTCGGGCTCGTCGAAGCGGATGCGCAGGAACTCCTGCCCGGACCACTCCCCGAGCCCCTCGGGCAGCCGGGACAGCCGCTGCGCGGAGCGCAGGGTGGCCAGGGCCGACTCGACGAGCCCGCGCAACCGGTCCACGATCGAGTCCCGGTTGCGCTCCAGCTGCGCCAACTCGTCCGTCAGCACCCGTAGTCGGGGCGCGAAGGCGTCCGCCCACTTCTGGGCGTGCTCGGGCAGCGCGGAAGCGGGCAGTTCGCGGATCTGCTGCCGGGCCGGGGTACGGACCTGCTCGTAGCGCGTCGAGTTGGCGTGCCGGACCAGGACGTCGCCCGCCTCACGTACGGCCGCTTCGGCGGCGGACAGGTCGGCGGCGCAGCCGCGCAGCGAGCGGCGGGCCTCGGCGGCGGAGTGCCGGGCCTCCTCCAGGCTGCCGGCGTACGGCTCCGGCTCCTCCTGGTCGTCGTCCGGGGTGTGGTCTCTCAGCAGGTCGCGGAGCATGGCGGCGATCTCGTCGAAGCCGCCGGCGGCGTCCTCGGCCGCGCGGTGGGTCTCCAGCAGTTCGGCGTGCGCCGCTCGGGTCCGGGTCAAGGCCTCGGTGCGGGAGGCGAGTTCGGCGGTGGCCGTGCGCAGCAGCGCCTGGGCGTGCTCGGCGTCACGCGGGAGCAGCTCCTCGGGCAGCTCGGTGTGCGCCTCCCCGTCCTCGGGCGCGTGCCGCTCGGCCTCGCCGCGCAGCCGCCCGAGCTGCTCGCTCGCGGTGGACATGCGGGTTTCCAGGAGCTGGACCAGCTCCTCCGCGCGTGCGGCGGCGGCCTGCCGGGAGGGGCCGTCCGAGCCCTCGGGCGACTGCAGGAGCTGCTCCGCGCGCGTGCGGACCTTGTTGCTGAGCCGGTCGAGTTCGGCGCGGGCCGCGCTCTCGTCGCTCTCCGCGCGGGCCTGCTCGGCTCGCAGATCGGCGCCGACACCGACCTTCTCGTACACCTGGGAGGCGGCCCGGTAGGCCTCGCGGAGGGCGGGCAGCGCCGCCTTGGGCGCGTCTGTGCCGTCGTCCGGTACGTCATCGGGGGCGCCCGCGATCTCGGAGCGCTCGGCGCGCAGGGTGCGGGCGGTGCGGCGGGCGTCGTCGGCGGCGCGCTGGGCGGCACGGCGGTCCTCGTCGGCGGCGCGGGCACGCTCCAGGCAGGTCTGGGCGCGGGCTTCCGACTCGGTTGCCTCGTCGGCGAGTTCGCGCAGCTTGGCCTGCCAGCCGGAGCGCTCGCGCAGCCGGAAGGCGAGCCCGGCGAGGGCGTCGGCGGCGCGCCGGGCCTTCTGCGCGGTCTCCTGCCGCTCGTCGCGCATGCGTGTGGCCTCGGCGGCGACCTCGTCGGCCTCGGCCCGCGCGGTCCGTGTCTCCGCCAGTTCGGCCTCGGACTCCTCGGCGAAGGCGCGCGCCTCCCCGGCGGCCCGGGCGAGTTCCGTGAGCCGTCCCGCCGGGCAGCCCGTGCGCCAGGAGGCGAGCCGGGCCGCCAGCTCCCGGTCCTTGCCGAGCCGGGCGGCGAGCCGCCGGATCTCCTCGTCCCGCTCGGTCGCCCGCGCCCGCAGCGCCTGCCGTTCCTCGTCGGCGGCGTGTTCATCGTGCATGGCCGGGTTCGGCGGTACGAGGAAGACGTCCCCGGCGGCCGGGGTGGGGGCGAGCAGGGCGGCCGCGGTGCCGACGGCGACGGCCGAGCGCGGCAGCAGCGCCGCGTCCCCGAGCGCCTCGCGGGCACGCGCGTGCGTGTCCGGATCGGTGATGATCACGCCGTCGACCAGTTCCGGGCGGGCGGCCAGCACGCGCGCGTGGTCGGCGGGATCGACGGCCTGCGCGAGGTAGCGCCAGCCGGGCAGCGCCGGGATGCCGTGCTCACCGAGGAACTCGACGGTGGCCAGCACGTCGGGGCCGGGCGGCAACAGTCCGCCGTCACCGAGCGCCCCGAGGATGCGAGCGTCGTCGGCCGCGACGGTCCGCAACTCGAAGAGCTGGCGCTCGGCGGAGGAGAGGGACTCGTCGAGGAGTTCGCGCAGTTCGTCGGCGAAGCGGTCGAGGTCCTCGGGGGTCATGGGCCCTTCGGCGACGGGCCGGGCCGCGACGGTGCCGTCCTCGGCTCCCGTACGCGGACCGGGCACCCCCGCCGGCGCCGCGCCCGACGCACCGGGCAGGCCGAGCAGCTCGCCCAGTCGCTCCTCCCCGGCCAGCGTCTCGGCGAGGCGGCGCTCGGCGTCGTGGGTCCGCTCGGCCGCCGTCGCCGCGTCCGCCGCGCGGGCCGCCGTCAGCTCCGCGCGGGACTCGGCCGAGACCGCCTCGCGCGCGTGTTCCGTGGCCCTGCGGGCGGTCTCGCGGGCCGTGTCCCAGGCGGCAACCGCAGTCTTCTCGGCGTCGCTGGCCGCAAGGGCGGCCCGCGCGGGATCGGCGTCGGGGGCGCTGTCGTCGAGCCAACCGGCGCGCACGGCTTCGGCGGTCTCCTGCTCGACCTCGCCGAGGCGCTGGCGCAGATGGCCGATCTCGCTTCGGGCGCGCTGTGCCTCGGTGGCCGCGGCGGTCGAGTCCCGGTACGCCGACTCGCTCAGCTCCTGCAACGCGGCCGAGCGCTCCTCCCCCTCGTTGGCGAGGGCCTCGGCGCTCTCGGCGGCCGCATGCAGGGCCCGTACGAGATCGACGGCGGCCTCGGCCCGGGCGGCGAGGGCGGGGGCGGCGTCCCGCTCGGCCTCCTGGATCGCGGCGGCCACACGTGTGACGCGGTCGGCGGCGGCGCGGTGGCGCAGCACGGCCTCGGCAGCCTGCCAGGCGGAGTGCAGGGTCCGGGCGTCGGCCAGCTCGCGCTTCTGCGCGGCCGCCGCCTTCTCGCCGGCGGCGAGCGCCAACGAGGCGTGCCGGTAGGCGAGTTCGGCGGCGATCAGCGCACTGCGCTCGCGGGCGCCCTCGGAGTGCGTGACGGCGTACGCGGCGGCCGTGACGCGCTGGGCGAGGTCGGCGGCGCGCACCCGCTCCCGCACTCCCCGCGCGGACAGCCGCCGCGCCAGGGTGCGGGTACGGCGCTCGGCACCGGCGTGGATGTCACGCGCGCGTGAGCGTGCCTCGGCGGCCTCGACGATCCGCCCGAGCAGATCGACCGACCCGGCGGTGAAGTCCCGCTCGGCGATCAGCTCGGCGCGCCGGCCCAGCTTGTTGCCGAAGCCGCCGACCAGGTCGGCGAGGCCGTCCGTGTCCCGGGTGTCGGTGACCGCGCGCAGCAGCAGGTCGGTGAAGTCGGAGTCCTTCTTGACCGCGAAGAGTCCGGCCGCCTCGCCCTCGTCGGCGTTCATCTCCCGCTGGTAGCGGAAGAGTTCGGGGTCGAGGCCGAGGTCGCCGAGGTGCTCGGTCCAGCGGTCGTGGATCTCCTCCCAGTACACCTCGAGATGCGGGTAGGCCTTGCCGGCCTCGGTGAAGGCGTCCCGGAAGCCCTTCATGGTGCGCCGCCGCCCCTGGGCGCCCGACTGGCCCTCCGCGGGCGGACGCACGGAGGTGGACTCGGCGACGGGGAGGTTGTCGAGGCTGAGGCCGGGGCCGGGCCGGAAGGAGTACCAGGCCTCGGCGAACTTCCGCGGGTCGTTGGAGACTTGCCGGCCGCGCCACTCGCTGACCTTGCCGACCACGACGCACTCGCCGGTCAGCGTGTGCTGCCATTCCAGGGCCACGTGTCCGCAGTCGTCGGCGAGCAGGAACTTGCGCAGCACGCCCGAGCTGGCGCCGCCGAGGGTGTTGCGGTGGCCCGGGAGCATCACGGAGAAGATCAGCTTGAGCAGCACGGACTTGCCGCCGCCGTTCTCCAGGAAGAGCACGCCGGCGGGCGCGGGCCGGCGCGGCGGGCCGGCGGGCTCCTCCTCGAAGAACTCCGCCTGCGTGGGGGCGGGGTCGGGCACCGGCTCGCCCACGCCCCGCAGGTCAAGCACGGTGTCGGCGTAGCGCGCACCGGCGGGACCGATGGAGTAGAGACGGACCCGGGACAGCTCGTACATGGCGGACTCTCGTCGTAAGTCTGTGTCAGAAGTCTGTGTCGGATGAGGGGGGTTCAGGAGTGGAACGGCAGCGCGGCGTCGGCCACCAGGTCCAGGTCCTCGGTGTCCTCGGCGGGCACCAGGCCGGCGGTGCCGTCGGTGACCGGGACCACGCCCAGCTCGAGCAGTTCGGCCATGGCGGCGCCACCGGCCATGTCGCGCACCTGGAGCTGGTAGCGGGACGTCGTGCGGTACGTGCCGCCGTTGTCGTCGCCCGTTCTGTGCAGGAACCCGGAGTCGGTGAGGAACGCGACCGCCTTGCCGACGATGCCGGTCGTCGAACCTGCGAGTCTGCGCGCGTCCTTGGTGGCGCCGGTCGCGCTGCGCCGCGCCCAGATCCGCCAGGCGGCCTCCAGGCCGGGGGCGTCGGTGGCCGGGTCGGTGTTCTCGCCCTGCTGCTCGGCCCGGTCCTCGAGGCGGCGGCAGGCCTGCCGTACGAAGGCGTCGACGCCGTTGACGGTGACCCGCCCGATGTAGCCGTCGTCGGCCAGGTCCTCGGGGCGCGGGAAGGCCAGTGTGGCGACGGCGAGATGGGCGAGGCCGTGCAGGAAGCGGTCGCCTCCGTCGGCTGACGTACGACGCGCGTAGTCGCCCATGCGCACGGCGAACACCGAGTCCTCGGCGGCGGTGACGGCCATCCCCGCGCGCGGGGACACCTCGAGGACGACGAGCCCGAGCCCGGTCGCCACGGCGTCCGCGAGGCGCGCGAACGCGGGGTCCTCGCGGTAGCGGCGCAGCAGTTCCGTGTACTCCTGGTCGCGCGCGGGCTGGAGCTTGGGCTGCAGCCCGAAGGCGACGAGCCGCGCGGCGTCGGCGGCGTCGGCGGGGGTGACGGCGGCGGGCGCCGACGATGCCGGGGCCTCCGGCTCGCTCCACTCGACGTGCTCGGTCACTGCTCGGGCTCCTTGTCACGCTCTGGCCTGCTCATGCTGCTTCCGTCCTGTCCGCCGCCATGCCCACCGCGTCCAGCAGCGCCGTCCCCACGACGAGGTCGGCCCCGCCGAACTCGGGGTCGTCCAGCTCGGTCCCGTCGTCCACCGCGAACAGCAGCTTCTGCTCGCCCTGGCGATAGGCCGTGCCGACCGGCGGGCTGGCCGCGTGCACCGCCAGCAGGGCCACCAGGTACGGCAGATCGGGGTCCCGGCGCCGCGCCTCGGCCAGCAGTCCGGACAGCCGGCGCGGCGCGTCGGCGGGCAGGTCGAACAGCTCCGTCGCGGCGGCCAGCTGCTCGTCGCTGAACCGGCTGTCGTCCGGGGTGGCGATCAGGTCCGGCTCGGGCATCTCGGCGCCCAGATGCTCCCGTTCCATCGGCGGGGTGAGCAGTATGTCGACGAGGTCACCGACCCGGACGGAGACGGGTGTGCGCAGCCCGGTGCCGCGTGCGAAGAAGGAGTCCGTGACGCGGACGGCCCGCTCCAGGGGCAGCGGAAGGACGGGCGCCAGCAGATGGCCGTACAGGTCGATGCCCGATGTGGCCAGGGGCGTGGCGAAGGCCTGCCGGTCCTGCTCGGCGCGGAACAGCGGCCCGGCTTCCAGCAGCCGGGACTGGAGCTGGGTGTGGCGCCGGATGCAGTCCTTCACGATGTCGACGAGTTCGGCGGCGCGCCGCTTGTGCTCGGGGTCCTCGGACTCGTCGCGGGCCCTGCGGATGTTGGTGAGGATCGCGTTCTCGTGGCGGTACCGGTCGGCGACGTGGTCGAGGGCCTCGGCGATCATGTCGGGCACGGTGTTGAGCCAGTCGACGGCCCGGACGTTGCGCCGGGTCGCCTCCAGGGCCCGGCGCAGGGTCTCCGAGTACTGCACCGTGCGGTACCGGGCCTGTTCCGCGGCGAGCTGGGCATCGGCGAGACGGCCGCGGTTGATCAGCACCTCGAGCTTGACCTCGGCGGCGATCTGGGCGCTGGTGACGTCGGTGTCGAGTGCGCCGACCAGGACGTTGACGGCCTCGTCGGTGGTACGGAGGTAGACCGTGCCGCCGGGTCCGGGGACCTCCTCGATCAGCTTGAAGTCGTAGTCACGGCGGACATAGGTGCCGTCCGGAGCGAACGTGCCGTACACGGCGCGGAAGCCGCGGTCGACACTGCCGACGTTGATCAGGTTCTCCAGGACCCAGCGGGCCACGCGCTCGTGCTCGGCGACGGGGCGCCGCGGGGCCTGGGCGGCGATGCGCGGGATGAGCCTGGCCACTATCTGGTCGTGGTCGGCGCCCGTGTCGAAGTCCATGTTGAGCGTGACGAGGTCGATGGCGGCCAGGGCCACCTCCGCCATGCCGTACACCGAGTACTCGCCCGCGAGGTTCGCCTTGCGCGCGTCGAGGTCGTGCAGCGGCGCCGTGCAGGCGAGCGCGCGCAGCCGCCGCGCCAGCCCCTCGTCGGCGGCCGGGCCCGGCGCCGGGCGCGGCCCCGCGCTGAGCTGGGGCGGAACGCTGTCCGTCGATGCAGGCGAAGTCACGGTGCACAGACTAGGTCCTCGGTATGACAACGACCGAAACGACGTAGAAGCGACAGAGGTCACAGCGGATCGAGATCACCGTCCGTCGTGGGCGGTGGGCGGGGCGCGCCGGTCTCAGCCGGCGCCCTGTCCCTCCTCCCCGACCCGTCGCCGGTAGACCTCGACGACCCGCTCCAGCGAATCCGCGAGGTAGTTCTCGAGGAGTTTCTCCGCGCCGGCCCGGTCGCCGGCCTGGAGCGCCTGGAGGATCTGGCGGTTGCGGGCGAGGTACGGCTCGTGGAGGCGGCGCGGGTCGTCGACGACGTGGAAGGCGAGGCGCAGTTCGGCGAAGACGCTGCGCATCAGCTCGTCGGTGCGCTCGCTGCCGGCGAGGGCGACCAGTTCCCGGTGGAAGTGGATATTGGCCGTACCCAGTGCTTTCCAGTCATTCTCGCCGGCGGCCACCTGCCCCTCGGTGACGGCGGACGCCAACTCGTCCAGGGCGTAGGGCGGTTCGCCGAGGCCCCGTACGACGGCGCACTCGACCAGGGACCGGGTGCGGTAGATGTCCTCGACGTCCTCCACGGTCAGGACGCGGACGAAGACCCCGCGGTTGAGCTCGTGGACCAGCAGGCGTTCGTGCGTGAGCAGCCGGAACGCCTCGCGGAGGGTGTTGCGGGAGACGCCGAGCGCCCCGCCGATGCTGTCCTCGGACAGCCGGGTGCCTGGCGGGAAATAGCCCTCGGCGATACGGCTCCTGAGGATGTCGGAGACCCGTTCCGCGGTGCTGGTGCGCCCGAGGAGGGCACGGTCGTCGGCCAGTCCCGTCAGCTGCTCTGCCATGCCCGGAATTCAACCGCAGACACAAGGACGAAACAACATGGGTATTGAAGGATCGTTGAACGATCCTCTACGGTGCTCCGCACGGCACGACTCACGGCACGGCTCAGTCCCCGCACCCTCCGTCCCTCATCTGCGAGGTGCCCATGAGCTCGACCCCTCCACCGCAGGCCCTGTCCGCCGACACGTCGTCCGGCGTGGGTGAACGCACCGCCCAGGACGGCGCGTTGGGCTGGCTGCACGCCCTCGGCCCGCGCGGCCGCCGCGCGTTCGCCGGTGCATTCGGCGGATACGCCCTGGATTCCTACGACTACTTCACCCTGCCGCTGAGCATGGTCGCGCTCGCGGCGCACTTCGGGCTGGACAGCGGCCAGACCGGCCTGTTCACCACCGTCACGCTGGTGGTCTCCGCGATCGGCGGCGCCGTGGCCGGCGTCGTCGCCGACCGGGTCGGCCGGGTCCGGGCCCTGATGATCACGGTGATCACGTACGCCGTCTTCACCGTGGCCTGCGGCTTCGCGCCCGACTACGAGACCCTGCTGGTGTTCCGCGCCCTCCAGGGCCTCGGCTTCGGCGGCGAGTGGGCCGTCGGCGCGATCCTGGTCGCCGAGTACGCGAGCGCCAAGCACCGGGGTCGCACGCTCGGCGCGGTCCAGAGCTCCTGGGCCATGGGCTGGGCGCTGGCCGCGATCGTCTACACGCTGGTCTTCTCGGTCGCGGACGACGACCTTGCCTGGCGCGTGATGTTCTGGACCGGCGCACTGCCCGCGCTCCTCGTGGTGTGGCTGCGCCGCCGCGTCCACGACGCCCCTCAGGCGACCGAGGTACGTGAACAGAACGCGCAGCGCGGCTCGTTCACGGCGATCTTCCGGCCGGGCACGGCGGGCGCCCGGGGCCTGCTGTGGACGACGGTGTTCGCCGGCCTGCTGTCCACCGGTGTCCAGGGCGGCTACTACACGCTGGCGACCTGGGTGCCGACGTACCTCAAGAGCGAGCGCGGCCTGTCGGTCGTCGGCACCGGCGGCTATCTGACCTTCCTGATCTCCGGCGCCTTCCTCGGCTACCTCACCGGCGGCTATCTCACCGACCGGCTGGGCCGGCGCCGCAACATCTGGCTCTTCGCCCTGCTGTCCGCGGTCTGCATCCTGGCCTACGCCAACATCCCGAACGGCGCCAACACCCTTCTCCTGGTGCTCGGTTTCCCGCTCGGCTTCTGCATGTCGGCCATCTTCAGCGGCTTCGGCTCCTATTTGAGCGAGCTGTACCCGACCGAGGTGCGCGGCACGGGCCAGGGCTTCACCTACAACACCGGGCGCGCGGTCGGCGCGGTCTTCCCGACCCTGGTCGGCTTCCTCGCCGACAGCTGGGGCGTGGGCGGCGCGCTGGTCTTCGGCGCCATCGGGTACGGCATCGCGGCGCTGGCGCTCCTCGGGCTGCCCGAGACGCGCGGGAAGGAGCTGGAGTGACCGGCGTACCCCGTACGCAAGACCGTCCGCTGACCCTTGTCGACGAGCACGCGCACGCGTGGAGCCCGAAAACCGCCAGGGCACGCTTCCGGGCGGGCCTGGCGGGTCCCACGGCCGGCGTCGCGGCGGGCCACACACAAGCCAACCTGATCGCGGTGCCCGCCGACTGGGCGTACGACATGCTGCTGTTCTGCCAGCGCAACCCGAAGCCCTGTCCGGTGCTCGACGTCACGGACGCCGGCTCCTGGACGACGGTCCTGGCGGACGGCGCCGACCTGCGCACCGACCTGCCGCGCTACCGGGTGTGGCGGGACGGCGAGCTGACCGACGAGCCGACGGACGTGCGCGCCCACTGGCGGGAGGACCTGGTCTCCTTCCTGATCGGCTGCAGCTTCACCTTCGAGTGGGCGCTGGCCGCTGCGGGCGTGCCGATCCGGCACGTGGAGCAGGGCCGCAACGTGCCGATGTACGTGACGAGCCGGCAGTGCCGTCCCGCGGGACGGGTGCGCGGGCCGCTGGTGGTGTCGATGCGTCCGGTGCCGCCGGAGCGCCTCTCGGCGGCGATCCGGGAGAGCAGCCTGCTCCCGGCCGTGCACGGCAGCCCCGTGCACTGCGGCGATCCCTCGGGGCTGGGCATCGGCGACCTCGGCCGTCCCGACTTCGGCGATCCCGTGGACGCGGCGCCCGACGACATCCCGGTGTTCTGGGCCTGCGGGGTGACCCCGCAGGCCGCGGTGATGGCCTCGCGCCCGCCGTTCGCCATCACGCACGCGCCGGGCCAGATGTTCCTCACCGACGCCCGCGAGGAGCAGTACCGCGTGGCTGACCCGAGGGCCAGGACGCAAAGAGACAAAACCGCATAGCGGTACAGCGGCAAGTACACGGGGACAGGGAGACACGGAAGAGCCATGGGCACCATCGATCTCAACGCCGACCTCGGCGAGGGCTTCGGCCGCTGGCGGCTGACCGACGACGAACGGCTGCTGTCCGTCGTCACCAGCGCCAACGTGGCCTGCGGCTTCCACGCCGGGGACGCGGCCACCATGCGGCGGGTGTGCGAACTGGCGGCGGAGCGCGGCGTGACGATCGGGGCACAGGTCTCCTACCGGGACCTGGCCGGGTTCGGGCGGCGCGCGATGGACGTGCCGCCCGCCGAGCTGGCGGCCGAAGTGGCGTACCAGATCGGCGCCCTGGAAGTCTTCGCGCGCGCGGCGGGAACACGCGTCGGCTACGTGAAGCCGCACGGCGCGCTCTACAACCGGGTCGTGCACGACGAGGTGCAGGCCGCGGCGGTGATCGACGGTGTGCTGCTCGCGGACCCCTCGCTCCGGGTCCTCGGACTGCCCGGCTCGCGTCTGCTCGAACTGGCGGACAAGGCCGGGCTGTCGGCCGTCACGGAGGCGTTCGCGGACCGGGCGTACACCGAGGAGGGCACGCTCGTGCCGCGTGGCGAGGACGGCGCGGTCGTCACCGATCCCGACACGGTGGTCCGACGCTCGGTGGAACTGGCGCGCTCGGGCGCGGTCGTCGCGCGCTCCGGCGCGCGGATCTCGGTGCGCGCCCGCTCGTTGTGTCTGCACGGCGACACTCCGGGCGCCGTCGAGTTGGCGCGCCGGGTGCACGAGCGCTTGGTGGCGTCCGGCGTGCGGGTGGAGTCCTTCGCATGAAGGCGCTGCCGGTCGGCGACAGCGCGCTGCTCGTCGAGGTCGCCTCGGTCGACGAGGCCCAGGCCCTGCACGCCGAGTTGCTGCGCCGGCGCGCGGAGGGCTCACTGCCCGTCCGGGAGATCGTCCCCGCGGCGCGCACGGTACTCCTCGACGGCCTGGCCGATCCGGTCGGTTGGGCTTCCGAACTGACCACCGCCCGGATCCCTCCCACGCCCTCGTCCACGCAAGTCGTCGTCGAACTCCCAGTCCGTTACGACGGCCCGGACCTCGCCGACGTCGCCGCGCTCTGGGGCGTGTCCGAGCCGGAGGCGGCCCGCATCCACGCGGCCACCGAATTCACGGTCGCCTTCTGCGGGTTCGCGCCCGGCTTCGGCTATCTGACCGGCCTCCCCACCCGCTACGACGTCCCACGCAGGGCGACCCCGCGCACGGCCGTACCCGCCGGAGCCGTGGCGCTGGCCGGGCCGTACACGGGCGTGTACCCGCGCTCGTCACCGGGCGGCTGGCAGCTGATCGGCACGACGGACGCGGTCCTGTGGGACCACGCGCGCGTGCCCGCGGCCCTCCTGTCACCGGGCGCCCGGATCCGATTCGTACCGGTGGGTGCGGCGTGAGCGACCGCGCGCTCGTCGTCGTGCGCGCCGGGGCGCTCACCACGGTGCAGGACCGGGGGCGACCCGGTCACGCCCACCTAGGCGTGCCGCGTTCCGGGGCGCTGGACGCGCCCGCGGCGGCGCTCGTCAACCGCCTGGTGGGCAACGCTCCCGACGCCGCAGTGCTGGAGACCACGCTCAACGGCTGTGCCATACGCCCGCGTTCCACGGTCATCGCGGCTGTCGGGGGCGCTCCGTCGCCGGTCGGGGTGGGCGGGCGGCCGGTCGCCTGGGGTGCTCCGGTGGTGGTGCCGGCCGGGGAACTGCTCGAGGTGGGGGCGGCCGTGGCCGGAGTGCGGGGGTATGTGGCCGTCTCCGGCGGCATCGCCGTCGAACCGGTCCTCGGCAGCCGTTCCACGGACCTGTTGTCCGGCCTGGGCCCCGCGCCGCTCACGGACGGGACGGTGCTGCCTCTGGGTAAGGCCGCCGGCCCGCACGCGCGCGTGGACGTCGCCCCGCAGCCGCGTCCGCCGGCCGAACTCGTGCTGCGTGTGACGTTCGGCCCGCGCGAGGACTGGTTCACGCCCGCGGCCGTACAGGACTTCACGTCCCGCAGGTATCGCGTGTCGTCCGCGAGCAACCGCATCGGTCTGCGCACCGAGGGGCCCGCCCTGGAGCGGGCCCTTTCCGGCGAACTGCCCAGTGAGGGCATGGTGCTGGGCGCCGTCCAGGTCCCGCCGGACGGACGCCCCGTGGTGTTCCTGGCCGACCACCCGACCACCGGGGGCTACCCGGTGATCGCGGTGGTCCGCGCCACCGACCTCCCGGCCGCCGCGCAGGCGGCGCCGGGAACTCCGGTGCGGTTCCTGGCCGTACGCCGTCGCTGAGCCTTCACGCGGCGTCCGGCCGTTCCGTCGGGGTCACCGACACGGCGGCGAGCGCTGCGGAGACCGCGTGCGCCGTCCTCAGGTCGAGGCGGGCACTGGTGCCCCGCGCGCGGTGCCGCATCTCGTCCACGGCCAGCGTGAGGAGCTGCGGCAGCAGGTCGGTGCAGCGCCGGATCACCCAGGCGGTGCCGGCGGTGGCCAGCCACCACAGGCTGGCCGACCTGGTGGGTGCGGGGAACTCGGGCTCGGGCGAGGGCACGGGGCCCGTCGCCGTGCCCGCCCGCGCGAGCAGGGCGTGGAACCGCAGGGCGAGTTGCCGGTGCCCGCACTCGCCCGGGTGCAGCCGGTCCGAGCTCCACATGCCGCGGTCGCTGATCCAGTCGGCTTCCGCGGCATGCAGGTGGACGGCGCCATACCGCTCGGACAGCGCATGCACCACCGCGTTGACCGCGCGCTGCCGCCTGGCCAGCGGGCGGGCCAGGGCGCCCGGAAGCCCCAGCATCGAGCCGGGGTCGGGCAGACAGGCCGTGAGCACGGTGGCACCCTGCGCGGTGAAGGCCGCGTAGACCTGGTCGAGCCGGGCGGCCACCGCGTGGATGTCGAACGTGTAGCGCAGGGTGTCGTTGACGCCGATGACGACGGAGACGACGTCCGGCTTCAGCTCGAGAGCCGCCGGGGTCTGCCGCTCCAGGACGTCCCGGGTCTGGGCCCCGCTGACCGCGAGGTTGGTGAATTCCACGTGCTCGTCGGAGAGCCCGCCGGCCAGCAGCGCGGCCCAGCCGCGCCACCCGTCCGGGACGGGGTCTCCCACGCCTTCGGTCAGCGAGTCACCGAGCGCCACGAACCGGACGGGTCTCATGCCACGCCCTCCGCCACGACGCGACGGGCCGGCGCCGACGCCTCGTAGGCGTCCGGACGGGACGGGGCCGACGCCTCGCGCGCGTCGGAACGAGACCGCGAAGACGCGTCGCCGTCTGCACGACGGGCCGGCAGCGCCGTCTCGTCCACGCCGGGACGGGACGCCACCGATGCGTCGAGCGCCTCGGAACGCAACGGTGCCGGCGCATCGCCGTCGGCACGACGGGACTGTGCCGTCGGAGTGACGTCCGCTCCGTCCGTACGCTCCACCACCACCGCGTCGTGCGCGGCGAGGAACGCCTCCACCGCCGTGCCCCACCCGAAGCACTCCGCACGCGCGCGTGCGGCCTCCCGGCGGTCCGCCTCCGGGCGCTCCAGGAGCATGTCCACGGCGTCCGCGAACGCCTCGCCGCGGTCGGCCGCCGTGGCACCGGCGGAGCCGATCACCTCCGGCAGCGCCGAGGAGGCGCTCGCCACGACGGGCGTACCGCACGCCATGGCCTCCAGTGCGGCGAGTCCGAACGTCTCCGCGGGCCCCGGCGCCAGGGCCACGTCGGCCGAGGCCTGGAGCGCGCCGAGCAGCGCCCGGTCGGTGACGTGCCCGAGGAACGTCACCGGCAGTCCGCGATCGCGCGCCCGCTGTTCCAGGCGCGCCCGCAGCGGTCCGTCACCGGCCACCACGAGCACTGCCCGGCGGCCGCGCCGCAGCAGTGCCTCCAGGGCGTCGAGCGCCGTGCCGGGCCGCTTCTCCACGGACAGCCGGGAGCACATCACCAGCAGCGCCTCGTCCCCGCGCGCGTGCCGGGCACGCAGCCCGAGGTCGCGCATCGACGGGTGCCGGTCGGCCAGATCGACGCCCAGCGGGGCACGGACGACGTTGCGGGCACCGATGCGGACGAACTCGCGCTCGGCGAACTCGGTGGTGCACACCACCCGCGAGTAGGTGTGCGCAGTACGGATGTTGAGGGCGTCGGCGGCCCGCCGGGAGAGGTTCTCCGACAGGCCCCAGGTGCGCAGGACGCCGTCGGCGGTCTCGTGGGAGACCATCACGGCGGGGACCCGGGCGCGCCGGGCCCAGCGGCCGGTCCACCGCAGCGTCGTACGGTCGGACACCTCCAGGCGGTCCGGCGCCAGGTCCTCCAGCAGGGCGGCGACACGCTGCTTGTCGGTGAGGACGCGGTAGCCGCCGGTGCCGGGGAGGACGGGGCCGGGCAGGGTGATGACCCGGCCCTGCTCGGTGTCCCGGTCGGTGTGGCGCTCGCCCGGCACGATGAGCACCGGTTCGTGGCCCGCCACCCGGAACCCCTTGCCCAGCTCGCGCAGCGCGGTGCGCAGGCCGCCGGACGCGGGGGCGACGAAGTTGGCGAGCCGCACGATCCGCAGGGAGGGGCTGGTCGGGGAGGTCATGCCGCCACCACCGTCCGGCGCGCGGCGAGCACGTCCTCGTAGTGCGCGATCAGCTTGTCGCCGACGGCGGCCCAGGTGCGACCCTCGACCGTCTCCCGCGCGGCGGCGCCGTACGCGGCGCGCAGATCGGCGTCGGCGGCCAGGGTCCGCACCGCTTCCTGCACGGCGTTCGCGTCGCGCGGCGGCACGAGCAGTCCGGTGCGCCCGTGGTCGACCAGGTCGAGCGGACCGCCGGCCGCGGGGGCGATGACGGGCACGCCGCTGGCCATCGCTTCCTGGACGGTCTGGCAGAAGGTCTCGAAGGGGCCGGTGTGGGCGAAGACGTCCAGCGAGGCGAAGATCCGGGCGAGGTCGTCGCCGGTGCGCCGGCCGAGGAAGACGGCGCCCGGCAGGGCCTCGGTCAGATGGGCGTGACTGGGTCCGTCGCCCACGACCACGACCCGCACACCGTCCAGGCCGCAGGCTCCGGCGAGGAGTTCGACCTGCTTCTCGGGGGCGAGCCGGCCGACGTACCCGACGATCACCTCGCCGTCGGGGGCGAGTTCACGCCGCAGCGCCTCGTCGCGCAGGCCGGGCCGGAAACGGACGGTGTCCACGCCGCGTGGCCACAGACTGACCCGGGGCACGCCGTGCGACTCCAGGTCGTGCTGGGAGGCGCTGGACGGGGCGAGGGTGCGGTCGGCGGCGGAGTGGACGGAGCGGATGCGCCGCCAGGCCGCCGCCTCGCCCGCGCCCACGTAGGTGCGGGCGTAACCCGCGAGGTCGGTCTGGTAGACGGCCACGGCGGGGATGCCGAGCCGGGCGGCGGCCGCCATGCCGCGGACGCCGAGGATGAAGGGGCTGGCCAGGTGGACCACGTCGGCGCGGTGCTCGACCATGGCGGCGGCGAGGCGCCGGCTGGGGAGAGCCACGCGGACCTGGGGATAGCCCGGGAGCGGAAGGGAGGGGACATGGACGACAGAGCAGGGCACGGACGCGTCCGGCTTGTTGCCGGGAGCGGGGGCCGGAGCGACGACGAGGGGAGCGTGACCGCGATCGACGAGGTGTCGGGCGGTCTGGAGCGCGCAGTGGGCCACGCCGTTCACATCGGGGGGAAAGGATTCGGTCACGATGACGACACGCATACCCGTGTTCTCGCCGCGCTGGACGTGGCCGCGTCAACGTGGATCTTTCCGTACGGGGAACGTCCCGTGAGCGTTCCTCTGCACACTCGAGCAGGTCAGACCACGTCCATGCCCTCCTGACCCGCGAGTCACCCGATGTTCACGCGACGGGCCCGTCGGGTGCGATCCGGCTGCGTACTGCCGTCTGGACCTCGGCCTCCTCGGCCGGATCGGCCGCGAGCCGGCGGAGCCGTTCGACGACCCGGGCATCACCGGTCTCGGCGTGCCGGGCGGCGAGTTCGCGCGTGGTTTCCTCGCAGTCCCACAGGCATTCGACGGCGAACCCGGCGGGGAACGAGGGATCGGTGGCGGCGAGGGCGCGGGCGGCGCGGCCGCGGAGATGGGACGACGCCGTCTCTCGGTACACATGGCGCAGAACCGGCGCCGCGCAGACGATGCCGAGGCGTCCGGCGCCGTCGACGAGCGTCCACAGGGTCGGCGCGTCGGGGCCCTCGCCCCGCACGGCTTCGCGCAGGGCGCCGAGGACGAGATCGCTGTCCTTGGTGCCGCCGCGGCAGGCGAGCATGCGTCCGGCGGCGGCGCCGAGAGCGTCGGGCCGACGGGCCCAGCCCCGTGCCCTTTCGACGGCGGCGATGCTGCGCATCCGCTCGAAGGCGTCGACGGCGGCCTCCGCGACGGCCCGCTCGCCGTCGGACACGGCGGCCTCGATCAGCTCGAGCGCGGCTGGGTCGTTGCTGTCGGCGAGGTAGCGCAGGGCCGTGCACCGGGCTCCCTCGGTGCCGTCCCGGGCGGCCCGGACGATCTCCGGCCGGTCCTCGGGCCCGGCGACGGCCACGAGACAGCGGGCGGCCGGGACATGGAGGGCCGCGCCGCGTTCGATGCCCTGCTGGGCCCAGTCGAAGACGGCTTGCACGCTCCATCCGGGGCGGGGCCCGGTCGGTCGCATCTGGCGCTGCCAGCGGTCGAAACAGCCGGCTTCCTGGGCGGTACGCACGCGTGCGGCGACCGATTCGCGCGGATCCTCGGCCCACAGCCGCCACGGCCGGGGCTCGAAGGCGTCGCGCACGGCCGCGGCCAGCTCGGCCTCGCCCTGCGGGTCGGTGGGGAACCGGGCGAGGACGGGCGCGGCCAGGGCGCGCAGGCCCGCGTCGTCGTCCCTGAGGGCGAGTTCGTCGAGGGCCCAGGCCCAGTTGGCGCCCGAGGCGGCGTACTTGCGCAGCAGTTCGAGCGCGTCGCGCCTGCCGTAGGAGGCGAGGTGCCCGAGGACGGCGAGGGCGAGCCCGGTGCGTGACTCCTCGGGGTCGAGGACGTCCTCCGGGTCGAAGAGATGGGCCTCGATGGCGTCCAGCTCGCCGTTCAGGTCGAGATGGAGACGGGCGTAGTAGAGGGAGCGGTTCTCGACCTGCCAGTCGTGGCGGGGATCCCGCAGGACACAGTGGTTGAGGGCCGCGAGCGCTTCGGCGCGCGGGGCGGTGAGCGCGTGCAGTGTGCCGTCGCCGCGGCCCCGCTGGAGCAGGCCGAGCAACGTACCACTGGGCGCTATGACCGGATCGAACATGGGAAACAGCCTCACATCAAGCGTCGACGCAACCGGGGAACACGCACTACCTGGCCGCGTGACACAACGTCGGGGCGCCCGCCGTCTTCTGCTTGCTGTAGACCATCTTCCTCTGCCTCTCGTCGGTGGCCCACGCGGACCGATCACGGCCCGCACGGTGCGGCAACACCTGCCCAGCCATCGCGTCCGTGAATCACGACGTCATGATGACTCGCGGGTTTCTCCTGCCGCGACCGGATTTCCGGCGGCCCGGCACCGCCTCCCCCGTTTTCCGTGTCGTGCCTGGTCAGGACGTTGGGATCAGTGTGCGCCGAACAATTCCAGGAGTTCCGTCCGACCGAACATCCGGGCGGTGTCGACGGCGGAGGGGGTACCCAGGGACGGATCCGCGCCACCCTCCAGAAGGGCCTCGATCACTTCCTGTTCACCCTTGAAGACGGCTCCGGCGAGCGGGGTCTGACCCCGGTCGTTGACCCGGTCCGCCTCGGCGCCGCGGGCGAGCAGCGCGCGCACCGCGTCGGCGTGGCCGTGATAGGCGGCGAGCATCACGAGCGAGTCGCCCCGGTCGTTCGTGAGGTTGGCCGGAACGCCCGCGTCCACATATGCGACGAGCGCCTCGGTCCGCCCCTGCCGGGCCAGATCGAAGATCTTGGTCGCCAGCTCCACGACCTCGGGGTCGGGGGCTTCGTTCATCGGCCGGACCACCTCTCCTGCGACTTCCGGGGTCCCTTCGGGGACTGACAGAGCGTACGGCAGCGACCGGGTCGCGCCCGTACGGGTGAATCGCCAGCGTACGCGCTACCGCGGCACATGACCCGAGGCGCCCGAGGTAAAGATCATCGCGAACCCTGCCGGACGCGGTGACACCGGCGATCCGGCGCATGGATCGATGCCCGGCCGGGCCAACCCTCCGCCACCTGGGGGGAATCTTCCGTAATTCACCCAGTTGCACCTTTTATCGTATGGATACACACTGTGATGCTGGAAGTACTCATGGTGACTGTCCCCTCTCGACACCAGGAGATCCCAAATGAACCTCTCCATGTCAGGCGTCCTCCTGCTCGGCGTCGTCGTCTTCCTCTTCTTCCGCAAGGACGGGCTCAAGGCGTCGCACGCCCTGACCTCGTCCCTGTTCGGCTTCTACCTCGCCAGCACGGCCATCGCCCCCAGCATCAAAGCGGGCGGCGAGAGCCTGGCGAGCCTGCTCGGCGGCATCAAGTTCTGACGCCGCCCCTCCCGCCCGTACGTACCGTCAGGAGACAGCTGTGGTCCTGCGCCCGCTCCCCCGCATTCTGAGCAACGGCAGCGCACAGATCGCCAGGGGCCGGGAGCTGGCCCGGACGGCGGCCGACAGCGCCACGGACATCCTCCACCCGCTGATCACCGTCACCCGCGGACTGCGCCGGCTGGCCTCGGCCGGGCGGCGCAAGTGGGCGGACACCCCCAAGGACAAGCGCGGTCCACTGCTGTTCCTGGTGGCCTCGCTGGTCCTGGTCGTGGCGCTCGTGCCGTACGGTCCGCTGCTCGCCGTCGTCTCCCTGATGGCGGCGGCGGCCTGGCACGGCCGGGACCGCACCGCGGCGGAGCCCGACGGCCCCGACGCGCCGAAGGCCGAACGGCTCCGGTCGCTGTACGAGGCACTCGTGCCGTACTTCTCGACCCCTGAGGACCCGGCACCGCTCTACGCCCACGGCGGGGAGTGGGAGAAGGCCTTCTCCGCCCACGAGTTCGACGAGGCGGGCCGGGTCGGCCACCTCGTCATCCGCTACCCGGCGTACTTCCCGGACGGCGAGGCCGAGGCCCGCGCGCGGATCGAGCACCTGCTCACCGCGAAGTCCGGCCGGGGCCGCGAGTACCACTTCACCTGGGACGAGGAGGGCAACCGGCTCACGGTCGCCGTCCTCGCCCCCCTGCCCACCGACATCGCCGCGCAGCGCTTCGTCACCGCGCCGGGCGAGACCGTCCTGGGCTTCACCGACCCGACCGAGGTGCAGCGCACGCTCCCGCTCGGCTACGGCGAGGCTCAGCGCGACGTCCCGCCGGTCGTCTGGCGCACCGGCGCCCGCTCCACCGAGCCCCATCTGCTGGCCCTGGGCCGGCCCGGCAGCGGCACCTCTACGCTGCTGCGCTCCATCGCCCTGCAGGCGCTCCAGTACGGCGACGTGCTGATCGTCGAGGGCGGCGGCACCGGTGAGTACGCGTTCCTGGCGGGCCGCAGCGGTGTCCTCGGGGTCGAGTGCGGGCTCACCGGGGCACTGGCCGGCCTTGAATGGGCGGCGCACGAGACGGAACGGCGGCTGATCACCACCAACCGGGCCCGGCAGGAGGGGCAGACGCCGCCTGACGACACGAAGCGTCCGCTGTGGATCCTCCTCGACCGTCCGAGCGTCTTCTCCCATCTGGCTGCCGCGGACGGCCGCGCGGATCCGCAGTCCCTGCTCCAGGTACCCCTGCGGCACGGGCGCGCGGCGAACGTCACGGTGGTCGTCGCCGAACAGTTCGAGGGCACGGACGCGTTGAGCGAGGCGGTACGGCAGCACACACGCGCGCGCGTCGTGCTCGGGCCTGCGACGCCGGAGCAATTGGCGGTCGTCCTGGGAGCGCCGCCGAACACGACGCCGCTCGCGCAGGTGCCGCCGGGACGTGGCTATGCCCGGCTGGGCAGCGGGCCTGTGCTGCGGCTCCAGGTTCCTGCTACGCCGGATCCTTACGACGACGCGGCGAGCGAGGGGGACCGGGAGGCGGTGGCAGCGCTGCTGCCGGGGCGGGTGGCGCCGCCGGACGAGCCGGGAGCCGTGCGGGAGGGGGCTGTGGAGAGGGCATCCGTGGAGACCGTGCGGGCGGAGGCTGTCGCACTGGAGAGTTCATGAGCGAAGTTCGGTAGGCGCCGGGCGTTGGTGCCGGGCGGGGGGGTGGGGACACTCACTGGCGCTTGCCGGGTGCCTCCCCCAGGCCCTTGAGGCGCTGGGGGAGGCACGACTGCCCGCGGCTGAGGCGGCGTTCGGGGCGCGGCGTCCGGCGTTCAAAGGTGTCAGCGGCTACGCCACGAACGTCCTCGGTGCCTCCACCGCCCCCGTCGCCCCCGTCTCCACCAGCCGTGCCGCCGCCGCCAGGCGGACCGCAGCCTCCTCCGCCACCGCTCCCCCGACCGTGAACGGCAGCCGCACATACCCCTCGAAGGCACCGTCCACGCCGAAGCGGGGGCCCGACGGGACGCGGACGCCGACCCGTTCCCCCGCCTCCGCGAGGCGCGAGCCCGACAAACCGCCCGCGCGGACCCACAGCGTGAGTCCACCCTGCGGGACCTCGAACTCCCAGCCCGGCAGTTCACGCCGTACCGCCGTCACCAGGGCGTCCCGGTTCTCGCGCGCCTGGGCGCGCCGCAGTTGCACCGCTTGCTCCCAACCGCCGGTGCTGAACAGCCAGTTGACGGCCAGCTGCTCCAGGACCGGTGTGCCCAGGTCGGCGTACGCGCGGGCGGCGACCAGGCTGCGGATCACGTCCGGGGCCGCCCGCACCCAGCCGATCCGCAACCCGGCCCAGAAGGCCTTGCTCGCCGAGCCGACCGTGATCACGGTCGAGCCCGCAAGGTCGAACCCGCAGACGGGGCGCGGCATCGCGGCGCCGTCGAGGCCGTCGTCCAGCCACAGTTCGCTCATCGTCTCGTCGGCGACCAGGACCGTCCCCGCCGAGCGGGCCGCGTCCACCAGCCGGCGCCGCTGGTCCTCGTCGGCGAGCGCGCCGGTGGGGTTGTGGAAGTCGGCGACGACATAGGCGATCCGGGGCGCGGCCTCCCGCAACACCTGGCGCCAGCGGTCCATGTCCCAGCCGCTGAGCCCCTCGGCCATGGCGACCGGGACCAGCCGTGCGCCCGCCTCCCGCATCAGCTGGAGGATGTTGGCGTACGACGGCGACTCCACGGCGACGCGCTCGCCGCGGCCCGCGAAGAGATGGCAGATGGCGTCGATGGCGCCCATGGCGCCCGTCGTCACCATGATCTGCTCGGGCATGGTGGGGATCCCGCGCGCGGTGTAGCGCTCGGCGATCATCGCGCGCAGGGCGGGAAGACCCGCCGGGTAGTCGCCGTGGGTGTGGGCGTACGGCGGCAGTTCCTCCAGGGCGCCCTGGACGGCGCGGGTGAGCCAGGGCTCGGGGGCGGGCAGGGCGGCGCAGCCGAGGTCGATCATCGAGCCCAGCGCCTCGGGGGGCAGCGGTTCCAGACCGCGGGCGGGCAGCGGGTTCCCGGCGGGTACGGCCGTCCAACTGCCCGCGCCGCGCCGGGACTCCAGGAAGCCCTCGGCGCGCAGCGCCTCGTAGGCGGCGGCGACGGTGGTGCGGCTGACGGAGAGCGACAGGGCCAGCTCGCGTTCGGCGGGCAGCCGGGCGGCCACGGGCACGCGCCCCTCGAGGACGAGCAGCCGGATGCCGTCGGCGAGCACGCGGTAGGCGGGCGGACGGCGCGTGCCGGGGCCGGCGGGGCGGTCCTGCTGGGAGTTGAGCAGCCGGGCGAGCTGGGCGGCACCCACCGCCGAGGTCCACTGCGCCATGACGATCAGTCCACCTTCCCCGGATTGGCCATGGATGGCATTCCATCTCAAGCCACAGAGTGACATGCATCAGTCCACCATGACCACCAGGGGGGTACCTCTTGTCCGCACGGCGCCGTCTCGGGAGACGGCTGATCCAGTTGTACGCAGGGCTCGCGCTGTACGGCGCGAGCTCCGCACTGCTCGTCGAGGCGGGCCTGGGCCTGGAGCCCTGGAACGTGCTGCACCAGGGCCTCGCGGAGCTGACCGGGCTGACCATCGGCGTGGTCTCGATCATCGTGGGCGCCGCCGTGCTGCTGCTGTGGATCCCGCTGCGCCAGCGCCCAGGCCTCGGCACGGTCTCCAACGTCTTCGTCGTCGGCCTGGCCATGGACGGCACGCTCGCCCTGCTCCCCGAGGCGCACTCCCTCGCGGTACGGATTCCGCTCCTGCTGGGGGGCCTCGTGCTGAACGGTGTGGCGACCGGCCTCTACATCGCGGCGCGCTTCGGGCCCGGCCCGCGCGACGGGCTGATGACGGGACTGCACCGCCGTACCGGACGCTCGATCCGGCTGATACGGACGGCGATCGAGGTCGCCGTCGTCGTCACCGGCTTCGTCCTCGGCGGCACCGTCGGCGTCGGCACCCTCCTGTACGCGCTGTCCATCGGCCCCCTCGCCCAGTTCTTCCTGCGCGTGTTCGCCGCCCCATCTGCATCGGAGCGCAGCACGGTCGTTGCCACCGCGCCACCCGAACGCGCGATACTGCGTCCGTGAGCACGCTGATACGCCACCCGTACCTCGACCATCCGGGCCCCATCCCCTTCGCCCATCGGGGCGGTGCCGCCGCCGGGCTGGAGAACACCGTGGCGCAGTTCCGGCGCGCGGTCGACCTGGGCTACCGCTACATCGAGACCGATGTGCACGCCACGGCGGACGGCAGGCTGGTCGCCTTCCACGACACGACGCTGGACCGCGTCACCGACGGGGCGGGCCGCATCGCCGACCTGCCGTGGGAGGACGTACGGCAGGCGCGCGTGGCGGGCAGCGAGCCGGTGCCCCTCTTCGAGGAGCTGCTGGAGACGTTCCCCGACGTGCGCTGGAACGTGGACATCAAGGCGGAGCCCGCGCTGCGGCCGCTGCTCGACCTCATCGAGCGCACCGACGCCTACGACCGCGTGTGCGTCGGCTCCTTCTCGGAGGCGCGTGTCCTGCGGGCCCAGCGGCTGGCCGGACCGCGTCTGGCCACGTCGTTCGGCACGCGTGGCGTGCTCAACCTGCGGCTGCGCTCCTGGGGGCTGCCCGCGGCGGTGCGCCGGTCCGCGGTCGCCGCGCAGGTGCCGGAGTCGCAGTCCGGCGTCCCGGTGGTCGACCCGCGCTTCGTCCGCGCCGCCCACGCGCGCGGGCTGCAGGTCCACGTGTGGACGATCAACGACCCGGAGCGGATGCACCGGCTCCTGGACCTCGGTGTGGATGGCATCATGACCGATCACATCGACACGTTGCGCAAGGTCATGGAGGACCGGGGCGTCTGGGTCTGAACCCCGGCTCCGGGGCCGCGCCTTCGCACGGCACCATCGGCGGAGAAGCGAGGGCAGGGGTGGGCACCGAGACCGTGCGGGCGGGGGCGGCCGACGCGACCGCGGACCGGCGGCGCGAGCAACGCGGCTGGTACTTCTACGACTGGGCGTGCTCCGTCTATTCGACGAGCGTCCTGACCGTGTTCCTGGGCCCCTATCTGACGTCGGTGGCCAAGTCGGCGGCGGACGCGGACGGGTTCGTGCATCCGCTGGGCATTCCGGTCCGGGCGGGGTCCTTCTTCGCCTACTCGGTGTCCCTGTCGGTGATCGTGGCGATCGTGGTGATGCCCCTGGTGGGCAGCGCGGCCGACCGCACCGGACGCAAGAAGCCTCTGCTCGGGGCGGCCGCATACACGGGTGCCGCGGCGACGACGGGCATGTTCTTCCTCGACGGCGACCGCTATCTGCTGGGCGGGGTGCTGCTGGTCGTCGCGAACGCGGCCCAGTCCGTGGCGACGATGCTCTACAACTCCTATCTGCCGCAGATCGCGCCGCCCGAGGAACGCGACGCGGTCTCCTCCCGCGGCTGGGCGTTCGGTTACGCGGCCGGCTCCCTGGTTCTGGTCGTCAACCTCGTCCTCTACACCGCGCACGACAGTTTCGGTCTCTCGGAGACGGCCGCGGTCCGGATCTGCCTGGCGTCGGCCGGTCTGTGGTGGGGCGCCTTCACGCTCGTACCGCTGCGGCGGCTGCGGGACCGGCGTGCCACGGCGGCCACGGCGACGGCCACCGGGCTGCGGCAGCTCGCGGCGACGGTCCGCGACATGCGCCGGCACCCGCTGACGCTCTCCTTCCTGCTGGCGTACCTCATCTACAACGACGGCATCCAGACGGTGATCTCGCAGGCGTCGGTCTACGGCTCGGAGGAGCTGGGCCTCGGGCAGTCGACGCTCATCGGGGCCGTGCTCCTGGTGCAGGTGCTCGCCGTCGCGGGCGCGCTGGCGATGGGGCGGCTGGCGGTGATCTACGGCGCGAAACGCACGATCCTCGGGTCCCTGATCGCCTGGACGCTCACGCTGGCAGCCGGGTACTTCCTGCCGGCCGGGGCGCCGTTCTGGTTCTTCGTGCTGGCCGCCGGGATCGGACTGGTGCTCGGCGGGAGCCAGGCACTGTCCCGGTCACTGTTCTCGCATCTCGTCCCGCCGGGTAAGGAGGCCGAGTACTTCTCGGCGTACGAGATGAGCGACCGCGGCATGAGCTGGCTGGGCCCGCTGCTGTTCGGTGTGACATACCAGCTGACCGGTAGCTACCGCTCCGCGATCCTCTCGCTGGTGGCCTTCTTCGTCATCGGGTTCGTGCTGCTCGCACGGGTTCCGGTGCGCAGGGCGATCGGGGACGCGGGCAACCCCGTCCCGGAGAAGATCTAGCGCTGATTTAGCGCTCAACACGAAAGGGCGGTAGTGTACGCGTTTGGCCTGCCAGGCGTACCGTTACTGCGCGTCAAAGATGCCGCAACGCTGGGTGACATCTGCTAGCAGATGTGACAAACCGGGCGCCGGTGGGTACAACAAGGGGCGGCTACGACGGCGACGCATGACCCGGAACGGGATTCGGAACGGGAATCTTTACCGCCGACCGGACGTTGACCGGATGACGACGACAGCGACACCTGTCCTGTGGGCGACAAGCCCGGGAGGCACGATTCATGAGTGAGCGAGCTCTTCGCGGTACGCGCCTCGTGGTGACCAGCTACGAGACGGACCGCGGCATCGACCTGGCCCCGCGCCAGGCCGTGGAGTACGCATGCGAGAAGGGGCACCGCTTCGAGATGCCCTTCTCGGTCGAGGCGGAGATTCCGCCGGAGTGGGAGTGCAAGGTCTGCGGTGCCCAGGCACTCCTGGTGGACGGCGACGGACCTGAGGAGAAGAAGGCCAAGCCGGCGCGTACGCATTGGGACATGCTGATGGAGCGGCGCACCCGTGAGGAGCTCGAAGAGGTCCTCGAGGAGCGCCTCGCCGTTCTGCGCTCCGGGGCGATGAACATCGCTGTTCACCCCCGGGACAGCCGCAAGAGCGCCTAGCGCGGAGCCGGCTGCACGACGCGTGATCAATCGTGGGCGCCGTACGTCATCCCGACGTACGGCGCCCACGGTTTTTCGTCGTGCGCGGACGCGGCGCCCTCGTCAGGACGACCCCGGCAGCCGGTCTCAGCGGGTCAGCGGCGGGCGCTGCTCGCGCGGAGCGCCGCCGGCTTCGCCCCGGTCGTCCCGGACGACCTCACCTTGGACGATCTTCCCGTCGGGACGGTGAATGCGAGCCTGCTGAAAGGCGTCTCCGAGGGAGCCGGGTGCCGCCTGCCGCAGCTTGCGCTCGACGGTACGTTCCGTGATGCGGCTCAGCGCCTTCTGCAGTGGCGGGATCAGGAGCAGCAGGCCCATCCCGTCCGAGATCAGGCCGGGGATGATCAGCAGCAGCCCGCCGAGCATCAGAAAGCCGTTGCCGCCCGCGCGCTCCGGGGAGCCACCGCGCTGGAGGGCCTCGTTGAGGTTCTGGAACGCGCGCCGGCCGGCCCGCTTGACGACCACGGAACCGGCGACGAGACCGGCCACCAGCAGCAGGAACACGGTCAGGCCGCCCGCCGCGCCCGCAACCACGGTCAGCAGCCAGATCTCCAGCACGAGCCACACGGCGATGCCCAGCGGCAGGAACGTACGCAGCCGCGAGCGCCGGGGCCGGACGGAGGGCTGAGGGGTGGGAGCGCCAGTCGTCATGCTCCCAGTGTGCCTGGGCATGGCTCGGTCCGGGACAAGGGGCCCGGCTACCGCCGTCCGGGGCGGCGGGCGATCTTCGTGAGCCGCTCTCCCACGCCCCACGACGTCACGCGCCACAGCGCCTCGACTACGATGTCACGGCTCATCTTGGAGTCGCCGTGCTCGCGCTCCACGAAGGTGATCGGGACCTCGACCACGTGGTAGCCGGCCTTGACCGCGCGGCGGGCCAGGTCGACCTGGAAGCAGTAGCCCTGGGAGGCGACCTCGTCGAGGCCGAGACCCTCGAGGGTCTCGCGGCGGAACGCGCGGTAGCCGCCGGTCACGTCCCGGATCGGCACGTCGAGCATGAGCCGCGAGTAGGTGCTGCCGCCGCGGGAGAGGAACTCCCGGCTCCTGGGCCAGTTCACGACACGACCGCCGGGCACCCAGCGGGAGCCGAGCACGAGGTCGGCGCCCTTGAGTGCGGTGAGCAGCCGGGGCAGTTCCTCGGGCTGGTGGGAGCCGTCGGCGTCCATCTCGACCAGCACGCCGTAGCCGTGCTCCAGGCCCCAGCGGAACCCTGCGAGGTAGGCGGCGCCGAGGCCCTCCTTGCCCTTGCGGTGCAGCACCTGGACGTGGTCGTCCTCGGCGGCGAGTTCGTCGGCGAGCTTGCCCGTGCCGTCGGGGCTGTTGTCGTCCGCCACGAGGACATGGGCCTCGGGGACGGCCCTGCGCACCCGGCCGACGATGGACTTGATGTTCTCGGCCTCGTTGTACGTCGGAATGATCACCAAGGCGGTGCCGAGGGGGCCGAACCGCCTCCCCCGGTCCTGTGCCGCGAGGGTCCCGTCGCCGTCGTTCACTGCTGCCCCTTCGTGTCGTACGCAGGGGTCCACCATAGTGGCCGCGGCCTGCGATGACGTGACAGCGCGTGCGAACGGTGGTGTCGATTCCGCAAGAGCGGGGTAAGAGTGCACGGTTTCGTCGTGTGCGTCCCCTGCGGAGGGAGGCCCGGCGCCCTTCGGGCCGACCTGGGACCCGCTGGCTGCGGGTCGACCGAAAGCCGTTGTCTACTGAGCGTCCGGGCCCCACCCGGGTCACACCTTCCCGACCGGCCGGAACTTCCCTCGTCGGCGCGGGCGCTGAGCCTGGCTCCCAGCGACGGTGCCCCGTGCGGCACACCGTCCCTGACCCAGCGGCGCTGCGACGAGTTGCGCGGAGGTTCTCCGGTCGGGCGTCCGGTGGTGGACTCGGCCGAACCTACCGGCCCCCTGCTGCTGGCTGTCAACAGCCGTTTGACCTGCGGAGATTCCCTCCCCTTCCTGGTCACCGCGGAGGATACGCAGGTCGCGCGACGATGCGGCGCGGGATGATCGACTCTGCGCCACCCCGGGAGATCACTCGCCCGGCCCTACGAACACCGTCCGTCCGCCGACCACTGTTCGCAGACAGCGCGGCAGGTCGTGGCCGGGGGTCAGATCGGGCAGGCCGGGGGTGCCGGAGCGCGGATCGGTCGACCAGCGCGCGACACGGTCGTCGGGGGCCTGGACCACGAGTTCGTCGGTGCGCCACACCGCGTAGTCCGCGGGCGCGCCGGGCACCAGGACGCCCGCGTCGTCCCGGCCGACGGCCCGCCAGCCGCCGCGCGTGTGCGCGGTGAACGCGGCGCGTACGGAGACCCGGTGCTCGGGCGTGCGGTGGAAGGCGGCCGCGCGGACCGTGCCCCACGGGTCGAGCGGGGTGACCGGGCTGTCGGAGCCGAAGGCGAGCGGAACGCCCGCCCTCAGCAGGGCCGCGAAGGGGTTGAGCGTGCGGGCCCGCTCAGCGCCCAGACGGTCGGCGTACATGCCGTCCTGGCCGCCCCACAGCGCGTCGAAGGCGGGCTGGACGGAGGCGGTCAGGCCGAGTTCGGCGAAGGCGGCGATGGTCTCGGGAGTGAGCATCTCGGCGTGTTCGACGCGGTGGCGGGCGGCGCGGACGCGGGCGAGGCCGACCTTCTCGGCGGCGGCGCGCACGCCCTCGACGACGGCGCTGACGGCGGCGTCACCGATCGCGTGGAACCCGGCCTGGAGTCCCCCCTCCGTGCAGGCGACGACATGGGCGGCGACGGCGGCCGCGTGGAGGTAGGCGGTGCCGGTGTGGTCGGCGTCGGCGTACGGCTGATGCAGACAGGCGGTGTGCGAGCCGAGGGCGCCGTCGACGAAGAGGTCGCCCGCGGCCCCGACGGCGCCCAGTTCCCGGGCCTTGTCGATGTCCTGGTCCGCCCAGTAGCCGATCACCCGGGGTGCGGGCACCTCCCGCGCCAGCCGCAGCAGGCCGGTGAAGTCGTCCTCGGAGGAGATCTTCGGCCCGCCGCACTCATGGACGGAGCCGATGCCCAGGGAGGCCGCGTGCGCGAGGGCGGCGCGCTGGGCCTCGGCGCGCTGGGCGGGAGTGACGGCGGCGAACGCGGCGGCGCGTACGGCGTGGTGGGCGTCGCGGGTGAGCGGCAGGCCGTCGGAGAAGCCGGCCTTGCCGCGGACGCCGGGTGCCAGATCCAGCAGCGCGGTGGTGACGACGGCGGAGTGGACGTCGATCCGGCTCAGATACAGCGGGCGTCCGCCGGTGATCTCGTCGAGCTCGTCCCGGCGCGGTGCCCGGCCCCCGGGCCAGCGGGCGGCGTCCCAGCCGTGCCCGAGCAGGACGCGGTCGTCGGGGCGGGCCGCGGCGAAGTCCCGCACGAGGGCCAGCGCCGCGTCCAAGGAGGGCGCGTCGGACAGGTCGAGGCCGGTGAGGGCGAGGCCGGTCGACGTGGTGTGCACGTGGGCGTCGGTGAACGCCGGGGTGACCAGGGCCCCGTCGAGATCGACGACCTCGTCGACGCCGTCCGCGAACGCGTCGGCGGCCCCCTCTGAGCCGACCCACGCCACCTGGCCGCGCTCCACCACCATCGCGGTGGCGAAGGGATCGGCCGGGCTGTGGACCTCTCCACGGCGGAGCAGGACGGTCTGCGGCTGGTCGGTGCGCTCACTCATGACGTCAGTTTCTCGTGCCGAGCCGCCGGAACCGCACCTGGGGCCGGTCAGGACGGCACCGGGTGCTGCCGGCAGTGCCCGCCCTCCCCCGTCACCCAGCGGAACGACCGCCCACAGCGGCCGGCACTCAAATGCGAGGCGGGCGGGCCTCGTACGGCGTGGACAGCACGACCGTCGTCCGCGTCGACACCCCCGCCAGCGACCTCAACCGGGCCAGCAGTTCCTCCAGTTCGTGCGGCGTGGCCACCCGTACCTTGAGGATGTAGTTCTCGTCGCCGGCGACGCTGTGGCAGGCCTCGATCTCGGGGACGTCGGCCAGACGGTCCGCGATGTCGTCGGGTGCACTGGGGTCGAACGGTTTCACCGAGATGAAGGCCGTCATGGCCAGCCCCACGGCCTCGGGGTCGACGACCGCGGCATACCCGCGGATCACGCCGCGTTGTTCCAGCCGGCGCACCCGCTGGTGCACGGCCGACGTGGACAGCCCAGTGGCCTTGCCCAGGTCTGTGTAGCTCATCCGCCCGTCCTTGACGAGCAGCTGCACGATTTGACGGTCCAGCTCCTCCATGGCGCCAAAACCTACAGTGCGCCTGATCTCCTCGGATACCTGAGCACCCCAGGTCATAGCCGGTTCGTGATGTGCTCGAGAGCTGGTTGTGAGCCGCGTGGGGGACAAAACGGCCGCACCGGGCACCTGCGGTCGGCATGTGACGAACGCCACAGCCTTCACGCAGGCTCCGTGATGTTCCCGTGATTACCGCCGAGAGCGGACGGGAAATGCTTGCTGTGGTCGAGGCCGCAGCGCCTTCACGGCCCAGCCCGAGGGGGAGAATCCCATGCAGAGTCTTAAGCGCCCTGGTCGTACCGCGTCCAAGCGGCAGCAGCCGGTCGTCGAGCCCGAGCCGGAGGGCGCCGAACTCGACGCCTACGAGGCCGAGGAACTCGACGCGTACGACACCTTCGAGATGTACCGGGTGATCTGCCCGGACTGCGCGCAGCCCATCGCGCTGCTCGCGGACGAGGAGGTCCTGCCGGAGCACGCGCTGTGTGCCTCGCCGTGGAACCCGTTCGGCCTCACGGTCTGTGCCGGTACAGGCCGTTCCGCGAGCGAGGCCCCGTCCGCGGACGAGTCCGTCGAGCCGCAGGAGCAGGACACCGCCCTCCTGTTGACGCTTCCCCAGGGCCTGAACTGGCGGACGCAGCCCTTCTCGCACGTCGGAGGCCCGGGCTCGCGCCCGATGCGCGTCCCTGAGATGCGCCACCAGGCCGCCTGAGGCCCCTGCCCGGCGCGGCACCTGGCCGCCGGGCGGTCCACGAACTCGGCTTCCCGCACCCGGAGTTGGCCACGCTTCCGGTTGCCCCATGTCGCATGGACCGGGGCAACCGGTGGGCGGGTGCCCCACCAGCGGTACGGGACGGTCGAGGGCGGCCGACCTCCTGGGGACGTTCGGGTGAGGGTACGTCAGACCGCTCGGGGAGCCCTCGGGCGCGTGCGGACGTTCGCGAACTCACGCCCGATTGTGCTGATCGGTGACCTGGTCCGGCGCGCTCGCGTTGCCCAGGTATGCCCCCCACGTACTCGGTAACCGGGCGTCAGCGCCGACTCTTCGTCCCCACGCCCGGAGACTCGGTCCAGCCGCCCCAGCACCAGGACCCGCCCATCTACCGCGACCTGATGCGCACCTGGGCCGACCGGGGCCGCACCCTGCCGGGCCGCCACGACCCGGAATGGGTCAGGCTGGCGGCCCTCCCGGTCGCCCTGAGCCGGTTCAGCGCGCCTCAGGGCCCGCCAGATGACGGGCGATGACCATCCGCTGGATCTGGTTGGTGCCCTCGACGATCTGCAGGACCTTAGCCTCGCGCATATAGCGCTCGACCGGGAAGTCGGCGGTGTAGCCGTACCCGCCGAGTATCTGGACGGCGTCGGTGGTCACCTTCATCGCCGTGTCGGTGCAGTGCAGCTTGGCCATCGCCGCCTGCCTGGCGAACGGCCGGCCCGCGTCCCGCAGCCGTGCCGCCGCCAGATACAGCGCCCGGCCCGCCTCGATCTGCGTCGCCATGTCGGCGAGCATGAAGCGCAGCCCCTGGAAGTCGGAGATCGGCCGCCCGAACTGCCGGCGCCCGGTGGCGTACGCCACCGCCTCGTCCAGCGCCGCCTGGGCCAGGCCGATCGCGCAGGCGGCGATACCGAGCCGCCCGGAGTCGAGCGCGGCCAGCGCGATGGCGAAGCCCTGGCCCTCCTCGCCGACGCGCCGCTCGTCGGGGACCCGCACGCCGTCGAAGTGGACCTGGGCGGTGGGTGAGCCCTTCATCCCCATCTTCCTCTCGGGCACCGCGCCGGTGAGCCCCTCGGCGTCGCCGGGCACCAGGAACGCGGTGATCCCGCGCGAGCCCTCCTCGCCGGTGCGGGCCATGACCGTGTAGAAGTCGGCGATCCCGCCGTGCGTGATCCAGGCCTTCGTACCGGTGATCACCCAGTGGTCGCCGTCCCGCACGGCCTTGGTGCGGAGGGACGCCGCGTCGGAGCCGGAGGACGGTTCGGACAGGCAGTAGGCGCCGAGCAGGCCGCCGCCGAGCATCGCGGGCAGGTGCTCGACCTGCTGTCCCTTGGTGCCGTAGGCGGCCAGCGCGTAGGAGGCGAGGGTGTGGACGCTCACGCCGAGGCCGACGGTGAGGCGGGCCGCGGCGAGCTCCTCGAGGACCTGGAGATAGACCTCGTACGGCTGGTCGCCGCCGCCGTACTCGGAGTCGTAGGGCAGGCCGAGCAGTCCGGACTCGGAGAGGAGCGTGAAGACCTCGCGCGGGAAGCGCCCGGCGTCCTCCTCCTCGGCGGCCTTCGGGGCGATCTCGCGCTGCGCGATGTCGCGGACGAGCGCGATCAGGTCCCGGGACTCGTCGGTGGGCAGCTGGCGCTCCACCGGCTGCTGGTCGCGGTCGGACATGGCGACGGTCTCCTCCCTGTGTCGGGCACATCGGCGGACGTGCGCCCTCGGTGAGGCGGCGCCGCCTGGTCCTGCGGAGTCCGACCGGTGCGCGCTCCCGGGTCGCGGAAGCTGCTGACCAGCGGCTCTGCGCTGTGAGTATGCCCGATCGGGCAGAGCAAGTCACTTGTTAACGACCGCTCACTTCAAGAATTCACCCGCACCTCCCACTCGCCCGAAATTGGTCCGAACCATTGACCGTGCTGGTCTAGTCCTCCTACGCTCTCGGATCACGGCTTGATCGCGTTCATGCCAATCGGCGCGCGTTCCCCTCCCCCACGAGGAGACACCCGATGCACACCCCCCACCATTCCCGCAGCGGCTTCCGGGCGCTGCTCTCCGCCGTCTGTTGCGCCGTCCTCGGCGCCGGACTGCTGGCCGGCGCGGGCACCGCGACCGCCACACCGGCCGCCCGGGACGCGGCCGCGCCCAAGGCAGCCGGCTCGAAGGTTGTCGGCTACTTCACCGAATGGGGCACCTACGACCGCAAGTACTACGTCAAGAACGTCGAGACCTCCGGCTCGGCCGCCGAACTGACCCACATCAACTACGCGTTCGGCAACGTCACCGGCGGCAAGTGCGCGATGGGTGACGCCTACGCCGCCACCGACCGCGCCTACACCGCCGCCGAGTCGGTCGACGGAGTCGCCGACACCTGGGACCAGCCGCTGCGCGGCAACTTCAACCAGTTGCTCAAGCTGAAGAAGAAGCACCCGGGTCTGCAGGTCCTTTGGTCCTTCGGCGGCTGGACCTGGTCGAGCGGCTTCGGCGAGGCCGCGAAGAACCCGGCCGCGTTCGCCCAGTCCTGCTACGACCTGGTGAAGAACTCCACGTGGGCGGGCGTCTTCGACGGCATCGACATCGACTGGGAGTACCCGAACGCCTGCGGCAACACGTGCGACACCAGCGGGCGGGACGCCTTCAAGAACGTGATGGCGGCGCTGCGTTCGAAGTTCGGCCCCGGCAGCCTGGTCACCGCGGCGATCACCGCCGACGCGACGAGCGGCGGCAAGATCGACGCGGCGGACTACGCGGGCGCGGCCCAGTACGTCGACTGGTACGACCCTATGACGTACGACTTCTTCGGCGCCTGGGACGCGACCGGCCCGACCGCCCCGCACTCGCCGCTGACCTCCTACTCCGGCATCCCGAAGACGGACTTCCACACCTCGGCGACCATCGCGAAGCTCAAGGGTCTCGGCGTTCCGGCCTCCAAGCTGCTGCTCGGCATCGGCTTCTACGGCCGCGGCTGGACCGGCGTCACGCAGGCGGCGCCGGGCGGCGCGGCGACCGGCCCGGCGGCGGGGACGTACGAGCAGGGCATCGACGACTACAAGGTGCTGAAGACGAAATGCCCGGCGACCGGCACGGTGGGCGGCACCGCGTACGCCAAGTGCGGTAGCGACTGGTGGAGTTACGACACCCCGGCGACCATCGCGACCAAGATGACGTACAAGAACCAGCAGGGTCTGGGCGGCACGTTCGTCTGGGAGCTGAGCGGGGACACCGCGAACGGTGAGCTGATCAAGGCGATCAGCTAGCCTTCGGGCGGCCCGAGAAGGGGCGGGGCGTGACCGCCTCCGCCCCGCCGCGTCAGGAGTCGCGGCGGGCCGGCCGCGGTGCCCGGTAGGCGGGGTCCAGTTCCTCGATGGCGCGCAGGACTCCGCCGAGCGTCTTGACCAGCAGTTCGCGCATGGTGTCGCGGCTCAGGTCGTCGCGGCTCATCCAGTCGAGGGTGGCGCCCTCGACGCTGCACACCCAGGACAGCAGGCCCATGCGTGCGAGCGGTGAGACGTCGACGCGGCCGTACGCCCCCTCGGCGATGGTCGAGACGATCGCCTCGCGCACGCCGTCACGGATGGCGTGCACCTCGGCGTCGAAGCCGACGCCGCCGCTGACGATGGTGCGGTAGGCGGCCTGGTGGTTCTCGGCGAAGCGCAGATAGCTGTCGATGGTGCGCTGGACGCGGTTCACGGCCGGCAGCTCGAGACCGCTCGCGGCGAAGGAGACCAGGTCGGCGACCGAATCCTCGATGATCGCCAGGTAATAGCCGCGCTTGGACTGGAAGTAGTAGTAGATCAGCCCCTTGGCGACATGCGCCTGGCGGGCGATGTCGTCCATGGAGAGCGCGTCATACGACGTGTCGGCGAACAACTTCCGCCCGATGGCGATGAGTTCGGCGCGTCGTGCCACGGAGCGCTCGGTGCCGCGGGCCCGGGGACGGACGACGGCAGCCTGTTGACTGATGTTCAATTCGGACCCTGGTCTCAACCGGCGGCGGGACGCTCGCAGTATGGCAGAACGCCATCGAGCGGCACCCCGGGGTCGGGTCACATGAGGCCGAGCTGGGTCACGAGCATCGCGACGACCATCACCAGGGTCCAGCCCATGACGTGCTCGAGGATCTTCGGGCCGTCGTCCTTGGGGCCGCCGGTGCGAGTGCGGGCGGCGGTGGCTGAGTGTGCGGTCATGGCGTCTCGCTGAGGTCGGCTGTACGGATGGACTCCCCCCACCGTTTCGTCCACCTTGCCACCGTCAGCGGCGCTTGCGGCAGAGACGTTGGTCACAGGCACCCGGCCCCCGGTCCTGCCCCGGGGGCCGCGTCCGGCCTGATCAGCGCACGCCCACCGCCGCGAGCGCCTTGCGCTGGCGCGGGGTCGGATGCGCGGGGAAGTACAGGTAGCAGACGCCGCCGGTGCCCGACGAGACGCCGCCGCTGGCGTTGACCCGCTTGGTCCTGAGCCAGATGTTCTCCCACTCGCGCCGCAGATAGACGCGCCGCACCGCCTCGTCGCTCGGCGAGGCCGGGTCGTTGGCGATCACATCGCCCTCGGCGGTGAAGCCGATCACCGTCATCAGGTGGCCGGAGGTGCCGTAACCGGCGCCCGTCAGCTCGGTCTTGAGGAACGACTGGGACGTTATGGCCGGGATGCCCGCCGCGATCAGCGTCTCCAGGTCGGTGAGCGAGCCGAGCCGGGTGACCACGCCCTGCAGACCGTCGAACGTGCCCGCGTACGCCGCGTTGAACGGCCAGTTGCCGCAACCCTCGTACTGGTAGTCGTACGTGTAGCGGGCCGCGTGGTCGACCTGCGGGTCGGCATAGCCCGGGTCGACCCAGGACAGCTGCTCCGGGGTGAGCCGGCCGCCCCAGTACTCGATGATCATCTGCGAGGAGGTGGGGCTGCACCAGGCCTCGCCGCCGTTGTCGTACTCCGGGTACTGGCCCGAGTGGATCGACTGCGAGTAGCGCGGGACGATCAGTTCCTGGGCCAGGCCCGGTGTGGAGGCGGGCACCGTGAAACGGTCCGGGACGTCGGAGCCCATGGCGCCGAGCCGCCACACGGTCGGGGTGAGCCTGGTGCCCGGCTTGCGGTAGAGGGTCAGGCGCAGTCGGTACGACACGAGGCGCAGACCGGTGCTCGCGTCGTCGATCGCGAACGTGTCCGTCCAGATACTGCTCTTGCCGTCGCTCTGGTCGTCGACCGAGGTGCGCCGGATGTCCTCGTCGCCGGCGGCCCAGCGGCCCATCACGTACCAGGGCGTGTCCGTGCCGTCGGAGTACGTGCCGTGGAGCTCGACCTGGATCCAGGTGCCGGCCGGGGTGTGCGCGTTCCAGGAGGCGATCGCCTCGGTGGCGGGGACGGAGAGCCGGTGGACCGGCGAGGTCCAGGTGGCGTACTCCCAGGCGGCCGTGGTGCCGGTGTGCGGGTCCGTGTAGTCGGTGGTGCCCGCCGGGGCGGTGATCACCACACCGGGACGGGCACCCGACACGGCCCGGACGCCCTTGGCGGTGCCGGAACGCCAGTCGGTGAAGGTGGTCCAGGCGCGGTTGTCGACCGGCCGGGCAGGGGCCGTGTTCCCGGTGACGGCGGTGTCGGAGACGGTCGCGGCGACCGCGTGTCCCGTGCCGCCGGCCACGGCGGCGACGACCGCGGCGGCCAGAACGGTTCTGCGGGACGGCTGTTCGGCTCTGCTCATGGGCGGAAGTACCCCCAGGGGTCCGAGTCGGTTCCGGTGCGCGGCGGTTCACCTTCGGGGCCGTTCAGCCCTGCCCCATTCGGCGAGCCCGCCTAGCAGTTGTGCGCCAACTATGGAACAGCCGCCATGCCCCTGCCAGTACTTCGGCCGATACCACGCCAGCAATATTGGTCTCGTCCACTGATGCCACCTGCTACGGACGACGACGGCGGATGTGCTTGACGTACATCGGTGCCACTTCCGCGGGCGGACAGACGAGGTCCTCGGCGCGTGGTCGAAGGAGTCGGCGGTGACAGGCGAGGCCTGCTCGGCAGCATGAACAGCAGGCTGCCGAGCAGGAACCAGGTCACAGCGAGCCGGCCGATCGGCCGGCCGGCCCCAGCGGCCCAGGTGCCAGGGGCCGTGCCGGAATGATCACGACGGTCCGGTGGGCGTCCCGTTCGACACCTCGCAGTCACGCAGGAGGCACCTACGCCCGGCGGACGTACGCGGCGCTGCCCCTACTAGAATGTTTCCGGAAAGCGCCCCCACACCGCATCACACCCCGGGAATCGCCATTCACGTCCTCGCCTCCCGGCTGCGCGAACTGCCCCCGTCCTGCGGGCCGGTCCGGCTGGTCGCCGTCGACGGGCACGCCGGATCCGGAAAGTCCACGTTCGCGGGGCAGTTGGCCGCCGCGCTCGACGGGGCGCCGGTGCTGCACCTCGACGACATCGCCAGTCACGACGAACTCTTCGAGTGGACCGGCCGGCTGCTGGCCCAGGTGATCGAGCCGTTCACCCACGGCGAACCGGCCACCTACGAGCCGTACGACTGGCGCACCCGCCGCTTCGGCCGGCCCGTGGCACTGCCGCCCGTGCCCGTGGTCCTCGTCGAAGGGGTCGGCGCCGGCCGTCGTGCGCTGCGCCCTCATCTGGCACGGCTGATGTGGATGGAGTTGCAGCACGAGGAGTCCTGGACGCGGGGCCGGCTGCGGGACGGGGCGGAGCAGCGGGAGTTCTGGGCCGGGTGGGTCGAGGCGGAGCGCCGGCATTTCGCCGAGGACCCGTCGCGGCCGTACGCCGATCTTCTGGTGCTGCAGTCACCCGAGGGGTACGAGATGCTGCCGGGCCCAGCGGGAACTGTTGGACCAGACCAGCATGTCACGCACCGTGACGGACCGTCGGCAGTGTGCTGAACCCGTGAAGAGCCTTGCGTGAGAACTTGGCCAAGTGCTCCAACTCGGCTTGACCCGGCGGCCGTACAGGACTTACGTTCTCAATGTGCGGCCATTCGGTGCCGCCCAGAAACGCGAAGCCCCCGGTTGTTCCCCCGTGATCGGGGGCTTCGTTCTGCCCTCGGCCCGCTTCACGAGCGCCCCGCGCATCGATTCGCTCACCCTCGGTCACCGAATGCGTCGTGCCCTGTCTGCTCCCACCTCGCCGAACGGCTCGTGACACACCCTTCGGCGGGCACACACCCCGCAGGTACGATGCCCTCGGTGCGACCTTCGAGCGGCTGCTTCGCGCACCTGCAACTCCGGTCCGCGGCACAGCGGTTCGACCAAGGCAGCCGTCGGGCGACTGCCCGGTGGCGAACCAACGGGGGCACGGTTTGTGGGGGACGTGATGGACTTCGGCACGCAGGGCCCCGAGGCCCCGGCCGACCTCGCCTGGCTGCGAGGCGTGGACGCCTACACCATGGGCGCCTATCCGCAGGCGGAGGAGGAGTTCCGCGCCGCGGTGCGGATGGATCCCGGGATGGCCGACGCCTGGCTCGGGCTGCACGCGCTGCGCGTCGACACGACGACCGCGCTGCTGCAGATGTTCCGGCACCGCGAGCGCTTCGGCGAGCAGCGCACCCGGCACCGCCGCTCCCTCAACTCCTGGTACTGGTTGGGCTGGTGGGTGCAGCCGGTGCTCGAGAACCCGCGCGACCTGCTCCTCGCGCACACCTCGCACTGGCTGGACGGCCGGCACGTCCCGGAGCTGGACCGGGCGCTCGCCGGGCTGCCGCCGGTGGACAGCGATCCGCAGGTCCGCTTCCTGCACGCCTGCCGCGCCTATCTGGTCAAGGACTGGGAGCAGTTGGTCCGGCACACCGACCCGCTGATCAACGATCCCCTGCTGGGCATCGAGGCGGGGCTGTTCGGCGGCATGGCCAGGGTCCGGCTCGAGATGTACGGCCAGGCCGAACCGCTCCTCGCGGCGGCCCTGATGCGCTGCCGCAGCGAGCAGCCGCAGCGCAAGGAGCTGCGCTACTGGCTGGCCCGCGCGCACGAGGGCACCGGCCGCAGCGCCGCGGCCCTCCCGCTGTACCGGGCGGTGCACCGCGTCGACCCCGCCTTCATGGACACCTCGGCCCGGCTCGCCGCGATCGCCGAAGGCGACGGGTACGACGACGCGACCGGCCTCGCGGCGATCACGCTCATCGGTGCCGGGGACTCCGTGGACGGCCCGGACACCCTGGACCCGCTGTTCGGCACCGAAGGCCGCGATCTCCGGCTGTCCGAGGCCGAGCTGCCGCCGACCGGTCCCCTGCCCTCGGTGACCGCCCCTTCGGTGCGCGAGAAGTCCTTCGTGCCCTCGTCACTGCCCGCCGGACCGACGGATGCCGCCCTGCTCGAGGAGGCGCTCGCCGAGCTCGAGCGCATGGTGGGGCTCGAACCCGTCAAGCGCCAGGTCAAGGCGCTGTCGGCACAGTTGAACATGGCTCGGCTGCGGGCCGGGCAGGGGCTGCCGGTCCAGCCCCCCAAGCGACACTTCGTCTTCTCCGGGCCCTCCGGTACCGGCAAGACCACCGTCGCCCGCATCCTCGGCCGCGTCTTCTACGCCCTCGGGCTGCTCGGCGGCGACCATCTCGTGGAGGCGCAGCGGGCCGACCTCGTCGGGGAGTATCTGGGCCAGACCGCCGTCAAGGCCAACGAGCTGATCGACTCCGCGATCGGCGGTGTGCTGTTCGTGGACGAGGCGTACTCGCTGTCCAACTCCGGTTACGGCAAGGGGGACGCGTACGGCGACGAGGCGCTGCAGGTGCTGCTCAAGCGGGCCGAGGACAACCGGGACCACCTGGTGGTGATCCTGGCCGGCTACCCCGAGGGCATGGACCGTCTGCTGGCCGCCAACCCGGGCCTGTCGTCCCGCTTCACGACGCGCGTCGACTTCCCCTCCTACCGGCCGCTGGAACTCACGTCGATCGGTGAGGTGCTGGCGGCGGAGAACGGGGACGCGTGGGACGAGGAGGCGCTGGAGGAGCTGCGGTCCATCGCCGGTCATGTGGTCGACCAGGGGTGGATCGACGAACTGGGCAACGGGCGGTTCCTGCGGACGCTGTACGAGAAGAGCTGTGCGTACCGGGATCTGCGGTTGTCGGGGTATCCGGGGCAGCTGACGCGCGACGACCTGGCGACGCTGCGGTTGCCCGACCTGATGCAGGCGTACGGGGAAGTGCTGTCGGGGCGGGGGCCGCAGGATCCGCCGGCCGTGTGACCCATGGATCCCGCGCCCCCACCGTTCAGCTCGCGAGTGCCTGTTCCGGTTCCCCGCTCACCCTCGGCTCGGTGACCTTCGGCTCCGGGGTTTCCCGGTGGGCCGGGTCGCGGACCTCGCCCACCAGGAGTTCCAGTACGTCCTCCAGCGCGACCAGGCCCAGGACTCTGCCCGACGCGTCCGCCACCTGGGCGAGGTGGGTCGCCGCCCGGCGCATGACCGTGAGGGCGTCGTCCAGGGGGAGTTCCGAGCGCAGGGTCGTCATCGGCCGCCAGATCTGCTGCGGTACCGCCCGCTGCGAGTCCTCCAGGTCGAGTACGTCCTTGACGTGCAGGTAGCCCATGAAGGCGCCCTTCTCCGTCGCCACGGGAAAGCGGGAGTACCCGGTGCGGGCGGTCAGCTCCACGATCTGGCCCGGTGTGACGGACGGCGGCACCGTCACCAGCGACTCGCGCTTGAGGAGCACGTCGGTGACCGGGCGCGAGCCCAGTTCCAGCGCGTCCTCCAGGCGCTCCCGCTCCTCCGGGTCGAGGAGCCCGGCCTCGCCGGAGTCCTCGAGGAGCCGGTTGAGCTGTTCGCTGGTGACGACGGCCTCGACCTCGTCCTTCGGCTCCACGCGGAACAGTCGCAGGAGCCCCTGCGCGCAGGCGCCGAGGGCCACCGTGATGGGCCTGCAGACCCGGGCGAAGGCGACCAGCCCTGGGCTGAGCCACAGCGCGGCCTTCTCCGGTGCCGCCATCGCGAGGTTCTTCGGGACCATCTCGCCGATCACCAGATGGAAGAAGACCACCGCGGCGAGGGCGATGACATAGCCGAGCGGGTGGATCACACCGTCCGGCAGGTGGATCCACTCGAACACCGGCTCCAGCAGATGCGCCACCGTCGGCTCGGCGACCGCGCCCAGGGTCAGTGAGCAGACGGTGATGCCGAACTGGGCGGCGGCCATCATCTGCGGCAGCCGCTCCAGGCCGTACAGCACCTGGCGGGCGCGGGCGGTGCCGAGGGGTTCGATCTGGCTGCGGCGCACGGACACGAGCGCGAACTCGGCGCCCACGAAGAAGCCGTTGGCGAGGACCAGCAGCGCGGCGAAGACGAGTTGGAGCACGCTCATCGGACGGCCTCCGCGGCAGGGGCCACCGGGGCGGTGCGGACGAGTCGGACGCGCTCGGCACGGTAGTGACCGACCTGGCGCACGGACAGCCGCCAGCCGGGCAGTTCGGCCTTGTCACCGGGGGCGGGGATCCGGCCGAGCAGGTCGGCGACCAGGCCCGCGACGGTCTCGTACGGCCCCTCGGGCACGTCGAGGCCTATGCGCTTGAGGATGTCGACTCGGCAGCTGCCGTCGGCCTCCCAGGCGGGCCTGCCGTCCTCGGGCGGGGCGACGGCGAGTTCGGGCAGGTGCTGGCGGTCGTGCTCGTCACGCACCTCGCCGACGAGTTCCTCGACGATGTCCTCAAGGGTCACCACGCCCGCCGTACCACCGTACTCGTCGACGACGACCGCGATCGGCTGCTCGCTGCGCAGCCGGGCCAGCAGGGGCTGGACGGGCAGCGTTTCCGGGACCAGCAGGGCCGGGTGGGCGATGCGGCCGACCGGGGTGCGCAGCCGGTCGTGCGCGGGCACGGCCAGCGCGTCCTTGAGATGGGCCATGCCGACGATCTCGTCGATCTTCTCCCGGTAGACGGGGAAGCGGGACAGTCCGGTGGCCCGGGTGAGGTTGACGACGTCCTCGGCGGTCGCCGAGGCCTGGAGCGCGCTGACCTTCACTCGCGGGGTCATGACGTGCTGCGCGGTCAGCTCCCCCAGCGACAGCGTCCGGACGAACAGGTCGGCCGTGTCCTGTTCCAGGGCGCCGGCCTGCGCGGAGTGCCGGGCCAGGGAGACGAGTTCGCCCGGTGTGCGGGCGGAGGCCAGCTCCTCGGCGGGCTCGACGCCCAGGGCGCGCACCAGGCGGTTGGCGACCGTGTTGAGGGCGGCGATCACCGGCCGGAACAGCCGGGCGAAGCGGTGCTGCGGTCCGGCGACGAAGCGCGCGACCGTCAGCGGCTTGGACACCGCCCAGTTCTTGGGCAGGAGTTCGCCGATCACCATCTGGACCGCCGACGCGAGCAGCATGCCGATGACCACGGCAACACCGGAGACGGCGCCCTCGGGGATGCCGATCGCGGTGAACGGGCCGTTCAGCAGCTCGGCAAGGGCCGGTTCGGCCAGCATACCGACGACGAGGGAGGTGATGGTGATGCCGAGCTGGGTGCCGGAGAGCTGGAAGGACAGCTCCTTGAGGGACTCGACGACCGTACGGGCGCGCTTGTCGCCCTCGGCGGCCGCCTTCTCGGCCTCGGCGCGCTCGACCGTCACCAGGCCGAACTCGGCGGCCACGAAGAACCCGTTGGCGAGGATCAGCAGGAGAGCCGCTCCCAGGAGCAGCAGAGAGAGGGTCATGCCGCCGCCTCGGTATGTCGGGAGGGGGCGGCGCAGGTACTACAGGACGATCCGTCCATCGCTGGAGGGAGTCACTCCTCGGGTAGCAGGGGGCCTCTGAAGACCGGAGGCACGACAGGGGCGGAGGCGCCGTGAAAACGCCTCCGCCAACAGATTAATCAAGACAGGGGGCCGGAGGGAGAGTGGCCGACCCCACACTCACCCCTGAGGCCGCTCCGGATCTGTGACGGCGCGGGCCTCGGCGAGTGCCCGCAGGGTGCGGGCGTCGGCGATGGCGCGCTGCCTGGCGATGCCCGGCTGGATGCCGAGCGCGGGCAGGCTGGTGCCGTCGCTGAGGTCGATGAACACCCAGGGGTCGCCGGCGCGGAGGTTGACCTGGAGGATCTCCGCCCACTCCAGGCGCCGCCGGCTGGCGATGTTCACGACGGTCACGCCGGACTCGTCGGCGACGACCTTCACCCGGGCGAGCTGCGCCAGCACCCAGAAGATGAGGGCGCCGGTGATGACGAAGCTCAGCCGCTCCCCCGGGCCGAGCTGCTCCAGGAGCATCGCGATCCCGGAGATGACCAGGAGTATCACGACGCCGGCGGTGAGCAGGACGGCGCGGGTGCGGCCCGGGCGGAAGGTGACGGGCAGGTCGGGAAGGGGGGTCGGGTCGGACATCGGGGTGCGGCCTCCTCGGATCAGAGGCGGCAGGCGTGGATGGCCGTGGTGAGGATGGCCCGGGCGCCGATGGCGTACAGGTCGTCCATGATGCGCTGCGCGTCCTTGGCCGGGACCATGGCGCGGACGGCGACCCAGCCCTCGTTGTGCAGCGGAGAGATGGTCGGGCCCTCGAGGCCGGGGGTGATGGCGACGGCCGCCTCGAGGTGCTCGGCGCGGCAGTCGTAGTCCATCATCACGTAGGTCCGGGCGACCAGGACGCCCTGGAGGCGGCGCAGGAACTGCCGGACCTTGGGCTCCTCGGTGTCGGCGCCCGTGCGCCGGATGACGACGGCCTCGGACTTCATGATGGGCTCGCCGATCACCTCCAGCCCCGCGTTGCGCAGCGAGGTGCCGGTCTCCACGACGTCCGCGATGACCTCGGCGACGCCCAGCTCGATGGCGGTCTCGACGGCGCCGTCGAGGTGGACCACGGAGGCGTCGATGCCGCTGTCGGCGAGGTGCTTGGCGACGATGCCCTCGTAGGAGGTGGCGACCGTCTTGCCGTTGAGGTCCTGCACGCCGCTCGCCGTGCCCGGCTTGGTGGCGTAGCGGAAGGTGGAGCGGGCGAAGCCGAGCGGGAGGATCTCCTCGGCGCCCGCGCCGGAGTCGATCAGCAGGTCGCGCCCGGTGATGCCGATGTCGAGCCGCCCGGTCGAGACGTAGATGGCGATGTCGCGGGGGCGGAGGTAGAAGAACTCGACCTCGTTGGCCGGGTCGACGATGCGGAGTTCCTTGGACTCCCGGCGCTGCTGGTAGCCGGCCTCATGCAGCATGTCCGCCGCAGGGCCGGACAGTGAACCCTTGTTGGGGACGGCGATGCGCAGCATGAGGTCGGCTTCCTTTGCTCGTTGTGTACGGGACTGTACGGGGGTACGGCTCAGAGGTGGGCGTAGACGTCGTCGAGGGAGATCCCGCGGGCGACCATCATCACCTGGACGTGGTAAAGCAGCTGCGAGATCTCTTCGGCGGCCGCCGCCTTGCCCTCGTACTCGGCGGCCATCCAGACCTCGGCGGCCTCTTCGACGACCTTCTTGCCGATGGCATGGACGCCCTTTCCGACCAGTTCCGCGGTGCGGGAGGTGGCGGGATCGCCGTGGGCTGCCTTGTGCTGGAGCTCGGTGAAGAGCTCCTCGAACGTCTTCTTGGACATGGTGGTCCTTAGCCTACGCGCTCCGGGCGATGGCTCAGTGCCAGGGTTCGGACACCGAGCGGAGCGTGCACGCTGTCGACACCGCCGCGGTGACGGCCTCGTGGCCCTTGTCCTCGTTGGAACCCTCCAGGCCGGCGCGGTCCAGGGCCTGTTCCTCGGTGTCACAGGTCAGCACACCGAAGCCGACGGGGATGCCGGTCTCGACGGAGACCTGGGTCAGGCCCTGGGTGACGCCCTGGCACACGTAGTCGAAGTGGGGGGTGCCGCCGCGGATGACGACGCCGAGGGCGACGACCGCGTCGTAGCCGCGGCCCGCCAGGACCTTGGCGGCCACCGGCAGCTCGAAGCTGCCGGGGACCCGAATGAGGGTGGGCTCGTCGATGCCGAGCTCGCCCAGGGCGCGCAGGGCGCCGTTGACCAGACCGTCCATCACCTTCTCGTGCCACTGCGCCGCGATGACGGCGACCCTGAGGTCGCTCGCGTTCTGTACGGACAGTTCCGGTGCACCCTTGCCGCTCACGTCTCTCCTTCGTGCTTCTCTTACTGGTTGCCGCAGGTGGACACCGCAGGTGTGTCCAGCCAGGGCAGGTCGTGCCCCATCCGGTCCCGCTTGGTGCGCAGGTAGCGGAGGTTGTGCTCGCCCGCCTGCACGGGCATCGGCTCACGTCCGGTGACCTTGAGGCCGTGGCGCAGCAGGGCGTCGGTCTTGTCGGGGTTGTTGGTCATCAGGCGCAGACTGCGCACGCCGAGGTCCTCGAGGATCTGCGCGCCGGCGCCGTAGTCACGGGCGTCGGCGGGCAGGCCGAGTTCGAGGTTGGCGTCTAGGGTGTCGCGACCGCGCTCCTGGAGTTCGTACGCCCGCAGCTTGGACAGCAGCCCGATGCCGCGTCCCTCGTGGCCGCGCAGATAGACCACCACGCCCCTGCCCTCCTCCTGGATGCGCTCCAGGGAGGCCTCGAGCTGGGGGCCGCAGTCGCACCGGGCGGAACCGAAGATGTCTCCGGTGAGGCACTCGGAGTGCACACGGACCAGGACGTCCTCGCCCTCGCCGATGTCGCCGTGGACGAGCGCCACGTGCTCGACGCCGTCGACCGTGGAGCGGTAGCCGTACGCCGTGAACGTGCCGTGCCTGGTGGGCAGGTTGACCTCGGCCTCACGACGGACGGTGGGCTCGGTGCTGCGGCGGTAGGCGATCAGGTCCTCGATGGAGATGATCGTCAGACCGTGCTTGCGGGCGAACGGGATCAGCTCGGGCAGCCGCAGCATGCGGCCGTCCTCGCCGGCGATCTCCACGATGGCGCCGGCCGGGCGCAGTCCCGCGAGCCGGGCGAGGTCGACGGCGGCCTCGGTGTGGCCGTCGCGGACCAGGACGCCGCCGGACCGGGCGCGCAGCGGGAAGACATGCCCGGGGCGGACGAGGTCGGTGGGCTCGGCCGTGCCGCTCGCGAGCAGCTGGAGCGTGGTCGCGCGGTCGGCGGCCGCGATGCCGGTGGTCACACCATGGGCGGGGGAGGCGTCGACGGAGACCGTGAACGCCGTCCGCATCGACTCGGTGTTGTCCTCGACCATCTGCGGGAGCCTGAGCCGGTCGAGTTCCTCGCCCTCCATGGGGGCGCAGATCAGGCCGCGGCACTCGCTCATCATGAAGGCGACGATCTCGGGCGTCACCTTCTCGGCGGCGACGACGAGGTCGCCCTCGTTCTCCCGGTCCTCGTCGTCGACGACCACGATGGGCCGGCCGGCGGCGATGTCGGCGATGGCTTGTTCGACGGGATCGAGAGTGAAGTCGTCCAGTTCGGTGCTGTACAGGACGGGTGCCGCAGTCATGCGGGCGCTCCTTCCAGGACGGGCCGCGATGCCTTGCGCGAGCGCAGCCACCAGTCGCGCATGCCCCACAGGACGAGCGCGCCGTAGATGACGTAGACGAAGCCGGAGAAGGCGTAGCCGTTGGCGAAGTTGAGGGGCACGCCCACGAGGTCGACGAGGAGCCAGGCGAACCAGAACTCGACCATGCCGCGCGCCTGGGCGTACATGGCGACGACGGTGCCGACGAAAATGTAGGCGTCGGGCCACGGGTCCCAGGACAGGGACGGGTAGGCCTGGAAGAGGAGGGCCACCGCGACGGTGCCGACGGCCGCGGCGGCGAGCATGGCCGCGCGTTCGCGCCAGGTGGCGAACCGTACGGAGACGTGCCCGTCCTCCGCCTCGCCCTTGCCGCGGTTCCACTGCCACCAGCCGTACAGCGCGACGAGCATGACGACGACCTGCTTGCCCGCGCTGCCGGTCAGATGGCCGAAGAAGGCGCCGAAGAGGACGAGGCCGGCGACGAACTGGACCGGCCAGGTCCATACGGAGCGGCGCCAGCCGAGGGCGAGGGCGATCAGACCGAAAATGTTGCCGATCATGTCCGACCACAGGATGTGCTGGCCGAACAGCACGAACGCCTCGGAGTTGAGCTGGTTCACCGGCCGGCCTCCTGACCGGCCAGCATCCGCTCGACGTACTTGGCGATGATGTCGACCTCGAGGTTGACCGGGTCGCCGGGCTGCTTGAGGCCGAGCGTGGTCAGGGCGAGCGTGGTGGGGATGAGGCTGACGGTGAAGTAGTCGGGGCCCGCCTCGACGACGGTGAGGCTGATGCCGTCGACGGTGATGGAGCCCTTCTCGACGACGTAGCGGGCGAGGTCCGCGGGGAGCGAGATCCTGACGATCTCCCAGTGCTCGGAGGGCGTGCGCGCCAGCACCTCGCCGGTGCCGTCCACATGGCCCTGCACGATGTGCCCGCCGAGGCGCGCGCCCACGGCGGTGGGGCGCTCGAGGTTGACGCGGGAGCCGACGGACAGGGCGCCCAGGCTGGAGCGCTTCAGCGTCTCGGCCATGACGTCCGCGGTGAACTCGTCGCCCTCGTGGTCGACGACGGTGAGACAGACCCCGTTCACGGCGATTGAGTCGCCGTGCTGCGCGCCCTGGGTGACGACGGGGCCGCGGAGCCGGAAGCGGGAGGCGTCGCCGAGATTCTCGACGGCGGTGACCTCACCCAGCTCTTCGACGATTCCGGTGAACACTTCCCGGGTCCTCCTGCCTCATTCGGGCACGGACTCCGGGGCCTGTCGATGACGACAGAATGAAACGGATGAGCACACTGGGGGCGACGCCGGACAGGACCCGTCCCGGCGGACGAGTCCCAGAAACGGCGGCGCGCACGCATGCCCGCCCGCCGCGCACTGCCTCCCATCCGGACTTTAACCGTCGGTCCAGGAATTCCACCTGGTCAACCGGCCGCTGGAAGCGACCGGGTCGCGGACTTTAACCGCCGGTTCGGAGTTTCACCGACCCCGGAGTGCGCTGCTTCTGGTACACGCACAGTGTGCCACGCCAGATCGACATCAAGACAGACGCATGGTGTGCAGTGCCTCACACTCCGCACGGCCGCCCGTTCCGGGGCGGATCGCCGGGTTCCCAACTCCCCCACCGGCGACGGATCTTGAGACCCTTCCCGATCTATTGACCGCTATGGTCTAGTCCATTTACTGTTCCAGCGGGCCCGGCGGCGGTGACGACGGCCCTTGCCCGCCGTCGGGCCTCCAGGGACTCCGCGGGGTTCTGGCAGGGTGAACGCATGACCACGTCGCTCACCGAGGAGTTCCAGACCCACCGCCCGCGTCTGTTCGGGCTCGCATACCGTCTGCTCGGTTCGGCGGACGAGGCCGAGGACGCCGTCCAGGACGCCTATCTGCGCTTCACCGGCGCGGACCGCGCGAAGATCGAGCACCTCGGCGCCTGGCTCGCCAAGGTCGTCACCAACCTCTGTCTCTCCCGGCTGACTTCGGCTCGCGCCCGGCGCGAGCAGTACGTCGGCACCTGGCTGCCGGAGCCGGTGCTCACCTCGGACGGCACGCTCGGGCCGCTGGAGTCGGCGGAACAGCGGGACGCCGTGTCGTTGGCCATGCTGGTCCTCCTGGAACGGCTCACGCCGACCGAGCGGGCGGTGTACGTGCTGCGCGAGGCGTTCGGGTACGGGCACCGGCAGATCGCGGGTGTGCTGGACCTGAGCGAGGCCAACTGCCGTCAGCTGTACCGCCGGGCGGTGCGTCACGTGGAAGCCGAGGAGGGCCGCTTCGAACCGGCACCCGAGCGGCAACAGGAGCTGGTCGCGTCGTTCATCTCGGCGGCCCGGGACGGGGACCTGGCCGGTCTGGAGAAGCTCCTCGCGGCCGACGCGGTCTGGTGGAGCGACGGCGGCGGCAAGGTCTCTGCGGCCCGGCGGCCGATCGAGGGCCGCGCGACGGTCGCCCGGTTCCTGGCCGGTGGCCTGCGGAAGTTCGCGGCGGGCCTGGACTACACGGGGGCCGAGGTCAACGGCTCGAGCGCGCTGCTCGCGTGGCTGGACGACACGCTGGTCGGCGTCGTCACCTTCGAGCTGCGGGACGGGCTGATCACGAGTGCGCGGGCCGTGGCGAACCCGGACAAGCTGGACTTCGTACGGCGTCAGCTCGCTCGCACCTGACATCGCGCCGCGCGGCTGTCACATCCCGCGGGGGCTGTGCGGTCTCAGCCGGTGAAGGGTGCTCCAGCGGGGAGCACACGGTGTGACCGGAGGGACGGAACAGCATGACCACGATCCTGGTGACCGGCGGTACCGGAACACTCGGCGGGCTTGTCACCGAGCGGCTGCGGGCGGGCGGCCACGAGGTGCGGGTGCTCAGCCGGCACACCCCGCCGTACGCCGTCGACCTGCGCGCGGGCGGCCCCGGTCTGGACGCGGCCGTGGCGGGCGTGGACACGGTCGTGCACTGTGCGAGCACGCCGCGGGGCGGCGACGAGCGGGCGGCGGCGAACCTGATCGCGGCGGCGCGGCGGGCCGGTGTGGAGCACCTCGTGTACATCTCGATCGTGGGCGTCGACCGGGTGCCGCTCGGCTACTACAAGTCCAAGTACGCCGTGGAGAAGCTGGTCGAGGAGTCGGGTCTCGGCTGGACGGTGCTGCGGGCGACGCAGTTCCACGACCTGCTCGTACAGCTCTTCCAGGTCCTCGCCAAGCCACCGGTGATGCTGCTGCCCGCGGGCGTGCCGGACCAGCCGGTCGAGGTGAGCGAAGTCGCGGACCGGCTGGCCGAGCTGGCGGAGGGGAGCCCGGCGGGACGGGTCCCGGACCTGGGCGGTCCCGAGGCGCGGACTCTCGAGTCCTTCGCCCGCGCCTATCTGCGGGCGACCGGCCGACACCGCCGGGTGGCCGCCGTCCCGCTGTTCGGCAGGACGTACGCCGCCTTCAGGACCGGCGGTCATCTGGCCCCGGAGCACGCGGACGGGCAGGGGACCTTCGAGGAGTACCTGGAGCGGCGGTTCGGGGGCCGCGGCCGGAAGTGAGCCGGGCCCGGCGGGTGCGGTGTGGGGGACGCGCGCGTGCGGTCGCGAGAACTGGAGCCCGGCCCTGCTGTTCGCACCCCGCTCCGCTACCGCTCCGGAGGTGCGAACAGTTCCTCCTGGGCACGTTCCCGGGCCGTCAGGAGGGCGCCGCGGAGGACCGCCGTGCCGCCCAGGTCGGTCGCGCGTACCTCCGTGACCAGGGGTGACATTCGGCGGAGCCGGGACTCGACCCGCGCCGCGAGGTCCTCTCCCCCGGCCTGTCCGACCTCGCCGCCCAGGACCACGCAGCCGGGGTCGAGGACGGCGACGACGGAGGCGGCGCCGATCGCGATGCGGTCGGCGAGAGCGTCGAGGAAACGGTCTGCCGCGCTGCCCGGGTCGGCGCTCGCCCCGGCCTCCCGGACGGTTCCCGCCGCGACCGGTCCGTCCCCCTTCGGATCCCCGGGCAGCCCGTGCCGCACGGCCAGCGCGCCGATCGCCGCGGCCCCGGCCAGCGAGTGGAAGCCACCCTCGCAGTCCGTCGCCGAGGGCAGTGACACCGTGCCCGGCACGGGAAGGAACCCGATCTCCCCGGTACCGCCGGAGGCGCCCCGGCGGATGGTGCCGTCCAGCACGACGGCGGCGCCGGTGCCGTGGCCCAGCCAGAGCAGGACGAAGGTGTCGCGGTCCCGGGCGCCGCCCTCGCGTTGCTCGGCGAGGGCGGCGAGGTTGGTCTCGTTCTCGACCGTGACGCGTGCTTCCGGGAACCGCTCCTGAAGGGCCGCCACCAGCCGCCGGTGCCAGACGGGCAGCCCGGTCGAGTCCCGGAGTTCGCCCGTCGCGGGGTCGATGAGGCCCGGCGCGCCGATACCGACGGTGTGCAGCCGGTCGGCCCCGGCCTCCTTCGCCACCCGTTCGACCAGCGTGACCGCCTGCTCCAGCGCGGGCCCGGTCCCGGTGTCGCCGCCGATCGGCACGGACGCCTCGGCGAGCACCCGGCCCACCAGGTCGGAGACGAGCACGGAGACGCCCGCGGTGCGGACGTCGAGCGCCGCCAGGTGAGCCCGGTCGGCGACGATGCCGTACAACCGGGCGTTGGGGCCCCGCCGCTGCTCGCCGGACTCGCCGACGACGGTGATCAGGCCGGCCGCTGCGAGGCGTTCGACGAGGTCCGCGACCGTCGGCCGGGACAGCCCGGTCAGCTGCTTCAACTGCCCTGCCGTGAGCGGGCCTTCCTCCTGCAGCAGACGGAGGGCGAGCCGGTCGTTGATGGCCCGGGCGGTGCTCGGTGATGCGGGCATGACGGGAATCCTCCCAGATCGGCGAACCGGGCCGGCGCGTCGTCACCGGCATCCGGCGGCCGCGAAATCATCTATCTATCAGGCAGGGTCCCTGATAGTTTACGGCGATGCAGCGGGGCACGCAGCAGGTGAAACCACCCGGGGAGGGGCTGGACCATGAGTGACGTGGGCTACGACCAGCAAGAGGTGAGGCGCGCGCGGTACGCCGTGGCGGCCGTGTTCGCCGTGCACGGTGCCGTCACCGGCTCGTTCGCGACCCGTGTGCCGTGGATCCAGGACCATGCCTCGCTGAGCGCGGGCCAGTTGGGGTTCGCACTGGCCTTCGGGGCGTTGGGCGCCTCGTGCGCGATGCCGCTGGCCGGCCGGATCAGCCACCGCTTCGGCAGCCGTACGGCCTTGCGCGGTCTGATCACGCTGTGGACGCTGTCCCTGGTGCTGCCGGGGCTCGCGCCGAACGTGTACACGCTGTGTCTGGCGATGTTCGCCTACGGCGCGAGCGCGGGCATGGCCGACGTCGCGATGAACGCGCTCGGCGTCGAGGTCGAGCGGCTGCTCGGCAGGTCGATCATGTCCGGGCTGCACGGCCTGTGGAGCGCGGGCGCCCTGGTCGGCTCTGCGGCCGGCACCCTCGCCGCACACCTGGGCTCGGACGCCCGTGTGCACTTCGCGCTGGCGGCGGCCACCCTGACCGGGCTCGGCATCCTGTTCGCGGGCCAGGTGCTGGACGTACAGCCCGAGGACGACGAGGAGCCGCCGCCGAGGTTCACCCTGCCGCCCCGGTCGGCGCTGCTGATCGGCGCCGTCGGCTTCTGCGCGGTGTTCGCCGAGGGCGCCAGCCTGGACTGGTCGGCGGTGTTCCTGCGTGACCGGCTGGACAGCTCGGCCGGTCTCGCGGCGGCGTCTACGACGGGCTTCATGCTGACCATGGCGGTGGCCCGGATCGCCGGGGACGCGGTGGTGAACCGGTTCGGCGCGGTCCGTACGGTGCGCGCGGGCGGCGTCCTCGCCGTGCTCGGCGGGCTGCTGATCGTCGTCGCGGGCCATCCGGCGGTCGCCATGGCCGGGTTCGCGATGATGGGGCTCGGCATCGCGGTCGTCGTACCGCTGTGCTTCGCGGCGGCCGGGCACAGCGGCCCGAATCCCAGTCAGGCCATCGCGGGCGTGGCGACGATCACATACACCTCGGGTCTGATCGCGCCCAGCCTGATCGGCGGGGTGGCCCAGGCGACCAGCCTGATGGTGTCGTTCTGCCTGGTGACCCTGCTGGCCGCCGGACTCGCGGTGTTCGCGGGTGTGCTGCGCCCCGGCGATCGTGGCGGCGCCGGGAAGGTCGAGGTCAGTCGACGGGGCGCAGCAGTTCCCGACCCGCGGCCCTGAAACCCTCGCTCCACGGGGCGGGGCGCATCGTGGCCGCGTCCAGCCGGACCAGTACCCGGGTGCCGTGTGCGTAGGTGAGCGCCCCGTCCGCCGAGCAGAACCGGAAGCCGTAGGTCAGGCCGGTGGTGCCGAGCCGTTCCAGCCACAGGTGGACGGCATACGCACCCGGCCTGGTCACTGGCGTCTCGTAGGTGATGCGCAGTTCCTTGACCGCGTTGCAGGCGTCACCGGCGGCCGCCCAGTCGCCCTCGAACCGGACGCCCTTCTCGTGCCACAGTTCGGTCCAGGCGCGCTCAGCCAGCACCGGGTAGCGGGCGTTGTGCAGCAACCCGAGCGCATCCAGGTCGTCGAAGTGGACGGTGACGGGGATCAGCCGGCCGTACGACAGGGCGGGGGCGGGCGGGGCTTCGGCGGTCACGGGTACGGCTCCTGAACGTCTGGGCGGGGCGGTGAAGACACCTCATCCTAAGCGAGCGCTCAGGATCCCTGGTCGTGTGGCCGTGGGACCGCCAGGAACCCCTGACAATGGTGCAGACCGTCTTGATGTACAGAGAAAGTGAAACCCCACTATGGATCTCGGCGTGCGCTGGAAACTGCACGGCGACGGGCGCACGCCCGCGCCCGGAGCGGTGGTACGCCCCGACGAACGGCTGTCCTGGCCCCGCACCGTCGGGCTGGGCGCCCAGCACGTGGTCGCCATGTTCGGCGCGTCCTTCGTGGCACCCGTCCTGATGGGCCTCGACCCGAACCTCGCGATCATGATGTCCGGCGTCGCGACCGTGATCTTCCTGCTCGCGACCCGCGGCCGGGTGCCCAGCTATCTGGGCTGCTCCTTGTCCTTCGTCGGTGTCGCCGCGGTGATCCGCGCGCAGGGCGGCACGAGCGCCACCGTGACCGGCGCCGTCTTCGTCGTCGGCATCGCGCTGTTCCTGGTGGGCCTCGCCGTGCAGCGCTTCGGGGCCCGGATCATCCACGCCACGATGCCGCCGATCGTCACCGGCGCGGTCGTCATGCTGATCGGCTTCAACCTCGCTCCCGTGACGGCCACCACCTACTGGCCGCAGGACCAGTGGACGGCCCTGTTCGTCATGCTGTTCACCGGTCTGGCCGTCGTCTGTCTGCGAGGTTTCTGGTCCCGCGTCGCGATCTTCCTCGGCCTGCTCTTCGGCTACGGCCTCTCCTGGGCCTCCGACCGGATCTTCGGCAAGATCCACTCGGTTGACGCGAGCGGCAAGCTCACCGACCACTGGCGGCTCGACCTCTCCGGCGTCGGCAGGGCCGACTGGATCGGCCTGCCCTCCTTCCACGGGCCGAGCTTCCAGTGGTCGGCCATCCTCGTCGCCCTGCCCGTGGTCATCGCGCTGGTCGCGGAGAACGCCGGGCACGTCAAGGCGGTCGGCGAGATGACCGGCACGCGGCTGGACGACAGGCTCGGCACGGCCATCTCGGCGGACGGCGTCGCCTCCATGCTGTCCACCGCGGTCGGCGGCCCGCCCAACACGACGTACTCCGAGAACATCGGTGTGATGGCGGCGACGCGCGTCTACTCGACCGCCGCCTACTGGGCAGCCGCCGGTTTCGCGCTGCTCTTCGGCGTCTGCCCCAAGTTCGGCGCGATCGTGGCTGCCATCCCAGGCGGTGTGCTCGGTGGCATCACCGTCATCCTGTACGGCATGATCGGCCTGCTCGGCGCGCAGATCTGGACCAACGCCAAGGTGGACCTGCGCAATCCGCTGAACCTGGTCCCGGCGGCCGCCGGCATCATCATCGGCGTCGGCAACGTGTCCATGAAGTTCACCGACACCTTCTCCCTCAGCGGCATCGCGCTCGGCACACTGGTCGTCATCACCGGCTACCACTGCCTGCGCGCCTTCGCGCCCGCGCACCTCAAGACGCAGGAGCCGCTGCTCGACGAGGGCACGTCCACGTACGACACCGAGGAAGAGTCGGAGAGCGGTCAGCGCGCCAAGTCGTAGGCGTACGACGGCGTGAACGTCCCGGCCGCACTCTCGCAGCCGTCGGACTCCCCCGGCAGCTTCATCCACGGGTAGGCGTCGATCCGTGCCTCTCCGGTGCTCAGGATCGGGCGCGCGCCCGATCCCGCGCCCGGCCGGGTCGCACCACTCGCCGTCCGGCGGCGCGCCGTTGCCGTTGCGGCTGGTGTCGATCACCGCGCCGAGGTCCGGCGGCCCGCCGAGGGCGTCGAGGACGCGCCGGTCACAGGCGATCTCGTCGTCCGTGGTGTGGAAGTCGGAGACGTCGCTGAAGACGCCGTCGGATGAGGCGGCCGAGCCCGCGCCCGCCTGCCCCAGCAGCTGCGCCTGCCGCTCCGTCGGGTTCCGGCCCGAGTGGCCGCCGTCGTAGTACACCCGCGCCCGCGGGTCGGCCGCCTTCAGGACCCGGCCCGCGCGGGCCGGCGAGGCGAACCGCTCGGCGCGCCGGGCCGCCGGCAGACAGTCCGCCTGCGCGATCGAGTCGGGCTCCAGGGCGACGATCACCTCGCCGGAGCCCAGCCCGCGCGCGAAGGCGTCGCTCCAGGTGTCGTACGCGGGACCGTCGGACACGCCTCGGAGGCGCCGCCGCAGTCGCGGCCCGGCACGGCGTACGCCACGAGCACCGGCACCCGGCCCTGCGCGGCGGCCCCGGAGGTGACCGCCCGCACCCGGGCGGCGATGGTGCCGGGGCTGTGGTCGGTGAACCACACCGCGGCCGGCTGCCCGGCGATGCGGGAGGCGATGTCCGGGGCGCGCGGGTCACCAGGATGGGCTCGGACCCGGTCGAGCACCTGGGAGTCCGGGTGGCGGTAGAGGCTCGAGGACACGACCATGGTCCGCCGCTCGGGCTCGGTGCGCACCGGCTTCGGGCTCCTCGGCGTGGGCATCGGGGACGGGGCGCGGGACGTCCGGGGCGACGCGGTCGCCGACGGCACGGCGGGCAGCGGTGCGAGGCTCGGCGCGCTCGTCACCTCCGGCCGGGCCTCGTCCGCGCCGCCGCCCTCGCCGAGCGACCGAGATCATCCCGGTCACGGTGCCGGCGGCCACCGCGACCGAGGCCGCCGCGAGCATCGCGCCGCGCCGGGCGGCGCGCCTGCGCTCGGTCCTGCGCGCGGCCAGGCGCCGGGCACGTGAGCCTGCGACGGTGCTGTTCCCCCCCTCGTTCCACCCCCGGCCGGCGGGCCCGTTCCCCCGTTTCGGGGACGCGCCGGGCCCGTCGGCACGCCGGCCGGCCCAGGGCTGGGACGCTGCCCCCATGGCGCAGTCGGTCCACTTCATCCCGTCCGTCGACACCGTCGTCTCCCGGATGCGCGCGCTCGACGCGAGCCTGCCCGCGCGGGACGGCGTCGCGGTGTTCAACCGTGTCTACCTGGCCGTCACCGTGGAGGTCGAACGCCGCCTGGACGCCGGTCGGTTCGACGACCCGCGGGCCGCGACCGCGCTGGACGTGCGGTTCGCGGAGCGGTATCTGGCCGCTGTCGACGCGGTCTCCGACGACCGCCGGCCACCGGCCTGCTGGCGACCGCTGTTCCAGTCCCGCCGCCATCCCGGCGTACGGCCCCTGCAGTTCGCCTTGGCGGGTATCAACGCGCACGTCGGCCACGACCTCGCACTCGCCGTCGTGGCCGCCTGTCGTACGCTCGGCTGCGAACCCGCCGAGCTGGAGGACGAGTTCGACCGCGTGGGCGATCTCCTCGTGTCGCTGGAGGAGCGCATCCGCGAGGATCTGATGCCGGGTCCCGATCTGCTCCAGATCGCCGATCCGCTCACCCATCTGCTCGGCGCGTGGAGCCTGGAGCGTGCCCGGGACGCTGCGTGGGCGGCGGCTCGCGCCCTGTGGGCGCTGCGCGGATGCGAAGACGTGGCCGAGGCGTTCACCGAACGCCTGGACGCGGCCGTCGGCTTCGCCGGACGCATGCTCCTCACCCCGCTACCGGACTGATCCGGCCATCGTGCGGGCTGTCCCCCGGAACTTCCCGGTGACCGCGTTAGGTTGATCCGCAGTCACCCGACTGCGAAGGAGCACCCGTTACATGACGACCCGGCTCGGCCTCGGCCTTCCCCAGACGCGGCAGTACGAACTCGGCAAGGACGTGCCCGACGTCGCGCGCGCCGCCGAACGGATCGGCTACGACAGCGTGTGGGTCTTCGAGCGGGCTCTGTTCCCCGAGCCCGCCACCCAGGGTCTGTACGGCGTCGAGGGCCTCCCCTGGCCCGACCACTACCGCGATGTGGCGGACCCGTTGGTCACCCTCACGCTGGCGGCGGCGGCCACCGAGCGCGTGGAGTTGGGCTCCAGTGTGCTGGTGGCCCCGCTGCACCAGCCGTTCCAGCTGGCCAAGTCCCTCGCCTCGCTGGACGCGGCGAGCGGCGGACGGGTTCTCGCGGGCTTCGGCACGGGCTGGTCCCTCGACGAGTACGCGGCCGCGGGGATCCGGCCGATCGAGGAGCGCGGCAGGGTGCTGGACGAGGTGATCGGGGTGTGCCGGGCGGTGTGGGGCCCGGACCCGGTGGTGTACGACGGCGAGATCACAAGGATCGCGTCCGCCGTGGTCGGCCCGAAGCCCGCCCGGCCGATCCCGATCCTGCTGGCCGCGGGCAACAGCCGGGCGCTGCGCCGGCTCGTCGACCACGCCGACGGCTGGCTGCCGGTGGGCATGGGCATCGAGCAGATCGCCTCGCAGTGGCGGCAGTTGCAGGACCTGGCCGCCGAGCGGGGCCGTACGAAGCCGATCCGGACGGTGCTGCGCGTGAACGCGGAGTGGTCGGCGAAGCCGCACGACGGTGCCGGACGGCGGCCGTTCCAGGGCGATGCCGGCCAGATCGTCGAGGACCTCGTCGCACACACCGAGATCGGTCTCGACGAGATCCTCGTGGAACTTCAGACCACCACGCGCGACGCCGAGGAACTGAAGGACGTCGCGGCGGAGGTGTACGAGAAGGCGCGGGCGGCCGGGGTCTAGTCCTCGGGGAGTTCGACCGGCGCGATCTCGTCGTAGACGTCGCCCGGGCCCGGGTTGGTCGCGTCGGTCGAGCCGCCGAGGTGGTGCATGACGCCCCAGACCGCGTTGAGCGCGGTCTGGACGGCGCCCTCGGCCCAGCCGGCCGTCCAGGAGATGTCGTCGCCGGCGAGGAAGACGCCCCGCTTGTCCTCGGGCAGCCGGTCCTGCATGAAGTGCGTGAACAGGCGCCGCTGGTAGCGGTAGTGGCCGGGCAGGTTGGCCTTGAACGCGCCCATGATATAGGGCTCGTTCTCCCAGGAGACCGTCACCGGATTGCCGATGATGTGCTTCCTGATGTCGACCTTGGGATAGATCTCGCCGAGCGATTTCAGCATGACCTCCATCCGCTCGTTGGCGGACAGCGGCAGCCACTTCAGGCTGTCGTCGCACCAGGTGTACGACAGGCAGATGACAGCGGGCTTGTCCGGGCCGTCGTCCAGCAGGTAGGTCCCGCGGGTCATGCGGTCGGTGAGCGTCATCGACATGACGTCCCGGCCGGTCGGGTTCCCCTTGTCGTCGACGGCCTTGTCCAGCCAGAACGGCCGGTCGACCGGCACGAACAGCTTTGAGCTCTCCATGTAGTGGGTGCGCTCGATCGCCGTCCAGTGGTCGATCGGGAAGAGTGAGTCGTCACAGTCGATCTTGGAGAGCAGCATCCAGGACTGGGCGGTGAAGACGGCCGCCTTGTAGGTGCGGATGTCGCCGTTCGCGTCCGTCACCGTGATCCGGTTGCCGGCGGTGCGGTGCAGCCGGGTCACGGCCGGGCGGGGCTCGCCGCCCTCGTGCAGGGAGCTGAGCGAGGTGCCCTGCGCCCAGTGCACGATCTTCTGCGGCTCGCGCTCCCACAGGCGCAGGGGCAGCTGCTGGGACCCGCCGACGATGCCGCGGTGGTGGTCGTCGGCCTCGGTGTAGACGACGCGCAGGATCTCCAGGATGGAGTTCGGGAAGTCGGTGTCCCAGCCACCGGTGCCGAAGCCGACCTGCCCGAAGATCTCGCGGTGCCGGAAGGACTTGAAGGCCTCGGAGTCGCAGAGGAAGCCGTAGAAGGTCTGGTTGTCGAGCTTCTCGACGAGCTTCGCCCAGATCCCGCGGATGCGCGGCACGTCGCGCTCGCGCATGGCGCGGTTCATGTCGGAGAAGTCGGCGCCCTCGTCGAGGCACTTGTTCCAGGCGTCGGCGACGTCGCGGTAGACCTGCGGCAGATCGTCGATCGTCTCGGCGTAGTGCGACTCGCCCTTGAGGTCGACGACGGTCGAAGGCGTCGCCTCGGCAAGGGGGTTGGGGAACGGCTTGGTCTCCAGGCCGACCAGGTCGATGTAGTGCTGGAGGGCGGTGGAGGACGGCGGGAACCGCATCGCGCCCATCTCCGCGGTCAGCGACGGGTCGCAGCCGTCGAAGCCGACGGTACGCAGGCGTCCGCCGAGCTGGTCGGCCTCGTGGACGACGGGCTTGAGGCCCATCTTCATCAGCTCGTAGGCGGCCACGATGCCGGACAGGCCGCCGCCGACGACCGCGACCTCGGTGCCGTGCTCGGTCGCGGGTATCTGGCCGAGACCCGCCGGATGGGCGAGGAAGTCGTCGTAGGCGTAGGGGAAGTCCGGGCCGAACATGGTGATCGGCGGCTGCTGCTCGTCGGTGTGCTGGACGGCGTTGGGCACCGTGGACGTCATGGGGTACGGACTCCTTGCGCGGTGTAACTCGGAGAAAGGGCTGGAGGGTTCAGACGAGCGACCCGTAGAGGCCGGGGCGGCGGTCCTTCAGATACGGGTTCGCCTCGCGGGAAGCGGCCAGGAACGCGGGGTCCACGTCGGCGAGGACCAGGTCCTCGGCGCGTCCGGCGCGGGTGCGGGCGATGCCGTCGGGGCCGGCCAGGACGGACAGCCCGACGAAGTCGAACTCGCCCTCGGCGCCTACCCGGTTGACGTACGCCACGTACATCTGGTTCTCCCAGGCCCGTACCGGGACGAGAGACTCGGCGACGAACTGGAACGGGTGCATCTGCGCGGTGGGCACGAGCAGGAGGTCGGTGCCCGCGAGGGCGTGGGCGCGGACGTTCTCCGGGAACTCGACGTCGTAGCAGATCATCAGGCCGACGGTGAGTCCGTTCAGCTCGGCCTGGACGACCGGCTGCTCGCCCGGCGTGAAGTGGTCGCGCTCGAAGCAGCCGAAGAGATGGGTCTTGCGGTAGTTCGCGAGGCGGCTGCCGTCGGCGGAGATCAGCTGGGCGGCGTTGTACACCGTCTCGCCGGCGCGCTCCGGGTAGCCGTAGGCGATCGCCAGGCCATGCCGGGCGGCGGTCTCGGCGACGGCGTCCGCGGAGTCGCCGTCGACCGGCTCGGCGAGGCGGTCGATGCCGTCGCCGATGGCGTAGCCGGTCAGGAACATCTCCGGTGTGGTCAGCAGCGCGGCGCCCGCGGCGGCGGCACGGGCCGCGGCCTCGTCGAGGACCTTGAGGTTCTCGACGACGGAGCCGGGGCGGCCGGAGCTCTGGAGCAGGGCGGTGCGCATGCGTGATCCTCGCCGGTACGGAAGGGGGGGTGGGGGCCAGATAGACGGTACGGTCGGCGGACTCGGCGGACAAGAAGGAGCCGTTGCGCGCCGGTGAGCGGATCGTTGCGTGCACGACGGGTCGGGCGGCGATTCGTTGCGCGGGCCTCCATCGCGGTCGGATCTCCACTGAGGCGCAGGTCACAGCGAGGGTGGTCGGCTTACAGCTCCCGGAGCCGCTCGACGATCTCGCACAGCAGCCCGGGCTGGGCGGCCGGGCCGTCACGAAGGGCCCGGCGGGGGCTCGTCGATGCGGACCGGGCCGGCCTCGGCGAGGTCGCCGAGCAGCACACGGACGACGGTCAGCGGCAGATCGGCGTCGGCGGCCGGCTCGACGACCGGCCGGGGGCCTCGACGGACCACGCCGAGCAGGGCAGCGAGGGCGTGGTCATTGCGACGCTGCCGGACGATCAGTTCTTCGGCAGCGGCCGTGTCAAGGAGCCCCTCAGGTGCCGAAGTTCTCGCCCACCGCTCCTGCCCAGTGAGCAGGGGTGGGTCCTGGACCCATGCCCTGGCACTGGGCGGAAGCCACCGGCCCGGCTGGGGTTGCTGTCGGTGACCCCGTCGTCAGGCCGGTGACCGGAAGCCGAACGACGTGAGCACGGCCGCGTGGTCCGAGGGCCAGTCGTTGCCCGCGACGTCGGGCCAGGGGCGCGGAGTGCCCGTGACGACCGTCCGGGAGTCGAGCACCGTGAGGCCGCGGTGCAGGACGAAGTCGATGCGGTCCTGCGGCTCGGGGCGCCTGCTGCCGTCCTCGTGGAACGGGTGGATCGGCGACCAGGTGTGACCGGGCTCGGCGACCGGGTCCGGGTGGGCCTCCCGGTAGGAGTCGCGCAGCCCCGCCTCCTGGGCGGCCTTCGTCACGGGCCACTGGACGTCCGGCCGGTCCAGATGGGACGGGGAGTTGAAGTCGCCCACCAGGACGACGGGTACGGCGTCGTCGGCCGCCTCCGCGATCCGGCGCAGGGTGTCCCGCATCTGCGCGAGGCGCACCTCCTCGTGCGCGACGAGATCCGCTTCCCCGAGCCCGTCGAAGGCGGCTTCGTACGGGCCGTACGGCGTGTAGTCGAGGTGGACGGTCCACACGTCGACCTCGCGGCCGGGGGCGATGCTGATGCGCACTCCGGCGGCCCCGTAGAAGCCGACGTCCGGGTCGCCGAAGCGGGCGGTCAGGGGATACCGGCTGATGACGCCGAGGTTCTCCCCGGCGCGGTGGTGGTGCCAGCCGAGGGCCTCGGCCAGTTCCTGGGCCGCCGTACCGGCCGTCTCCTGGAGGCCGACCACGTCCGCGCCGCTCTCCGCGATCACCTTGAGCTGCTTGGCCCGGTGGTCGTCGACCGGGCTGCCGCCGAGCCACAGGTTCCAGGACATGACGCGGAGTTCGGGCGCGACCATCGACGACAGCTCCTTGGGGGTGACGGCGACGAGGCTGTCCCGGACGGTTCTGCCGGGTGCCGCGTCGATCGGGGCGAGGGACGGCACGGCCAGCACGGTGCAGCCGGCCGCCTCGGCGGACGCGACGCCGGTCTCGGTGTCCTCCACGGCCACGCACGCCCTCGGGTCGACGCCCAGGGCACGGCAGGCGGCGAGGTAGGGGTCGGGGGCGGGCTTGGTGCGTTCGGTGTCGTCAGCGGTGACGGAGACGGCGAACCGGCCGGGCCCGAGTGCCTCGAGCACGAGGTCGGCGACGGCGCGTGGGGACGCCGTGACCAGGGCGGTGGGGACGCCGGCGCGGTCCAGGGCGGTCAGCAGCTCGAGGGCGCCGGGGCGGGGCACGATGCCGGTGCGGACGCGGTCCGCGAACTCCCGGTGCAGGTCGGCCGCCAGCTCCGTGGCGGACCTGCCGGTGGCCGCGCGGAGCCAGCGCGCGGTGTGCTCGACCGGGCGGCCCAGAATCTCCGGCTGGTCGGCCTCGGTCAGGGGGCGCCCGGCGATCTGTGCCACCGCCTCCCACCACAGGCGCTCGGTGTCGACGAGCGTGCCGTCCATGTCGAACAGGACCGCCTGGAGCGGGAGTCGGGGGTGGGGGGTCACGTTGTCACCTTTCCTCACTTCTGGGTACGTTCCGCCACCAGCACCGGCCGCTCGGGCAGCGACACGCGCACGGCGGCTCCGGCGCCGAGCCCAGCGGCCTCGTGGGCGGGCAGGTCGGCCTTGGCCTCGGTGCCGTCGGCGAGCCGGACGGTGGTCCGGACGACGGCGCCCAGGAAGGACGTGGCGACGATCCGTGCGCCGCCCTGCTCGTCGGCCGCCACCCGTACGGCTTCGGGCCGCACCAGCACGTCCACCGTCCCGTCGGGCACCTCGCCGTCGGCGGGCAGCCGCTGCCCGAGCACCTCGACCGTGCCGTCCTTCAGCTCGCCCGGGATCCGGCTCATCGTGCCGACGAACTCGGCGACGAACGCGGTGGCGGGCCTGCCGTACAACTCGGCCGGTTCGGCGCACTGTTCGAGCCGGCCGGCGCGCATGACGGCGACCCGGTCGGCGACGGAGAGAGCCTCCTCCTGGTCGTGCGTGACGAACAGGGTGGTGATGCCCAGCTCCCGCTGGAGGCGGCGGATCTCCTCGCGCAGGGTCAGCCGCACCTTGGCGTCCAGCGCGGACAGCGGCTCGTCGAGGAGCAGCACGCGCGGCCGCAGGGCGAGCGCGCGGGCCAGCGCTATGCGCTGCTGCTGGCCACCGGAGAGCTGGTGCGGGAACCGCTCGCCCTTGTCGGCGAGGCCGACGAGCTCCAGCAGCTCGGCGGCGCGGGCCCGGCGCTGCGCCGTACGCACCTTGCGCATGCGCAGCCCGAAGGCGACGTTGTCGACGGCGTCCAGATGCGGGAAGAGGCTGTACGACTGGAACACCATCCCGGCGTCGCGCCGGTGGGCCGGGACATGGGTGACGTCCTGGCCGTCGACCAGTACGGCGCCGGAGTCGGGGTGTTCGAACCCGGCGAGCATGCGCAGCGCGGTGGTCTTGCCGCAGCCGGACGGGCCGAGCAGCGCCAGGAACTCCCCCGGGCGCACGGCCAGATCGAGTCCGTCGAGGGCGACGGTCGGTCCGAACTCCCGGCGCAGGCCGCGGAATTCGACGGTGGCGGCCTGATCCGTGGCGGCCTTCTCGAGTGTGGTGGCGGTCATCGGTTCATCCCCAGGACGAAGCGGTTCGGGTACGCCCGCCGGCACCGGCGAGCGCGAGGAGCAGGGCCCAGGTGACGAGCAGGCTGAGCACGGACACGGCGACGGACATCTGGGCCTGGGAGCCGCCGACGTTGTAGATCCACACGGCGAAGGGCTGGAAGCCGAGCAGCCGGGCGACGGTGAACTCGCCGAGCACCAGCGCCAGGGTGAGGAAGGCCGCGTTCAGCAGCGCCCCGCGCAGATTGGGCAGGACGGCCCGCACGAGCGACTGCGGCCACGACGCGCCGCAGCTGCGGGCGGCCTCGACGAGGGTGCGCACGTCGATCGCGCGCAGCCCGGAGTCCAGCGCCCGGTACACGAAGGGCAGCGCCATCACGACGTACGCGAGGACCAGCACGACGGGGAAGCTCGGGTTCTGGATGGCCACGAACGTCTGGAACAGAGGGGTCCGCGACAAATGGTCGGGGCCCCACTTCAGGACGGTCGCGATGCCGGCGACGAACGCGATCGGCGGCACGACGAGCGGCAGCGAGCAGATCACCTCGACGACCGGCCGCAGCTTCGGCGCGCCGAGCCGCAGCGCGACCACGGCGGGCACCATCAGCAGCAGCACGGCGGCGATGGTGGCGGCGGCCAGCTCCAGCGACAGCACCAGGCTGGAGAGGAAGCCGTCGGTGGACAGGATCTGGGTGTAGGCGTCGAACGTGACGCCCTGCCCGGGCACGTCGACCGTGAAGACAACGGACGCGCCCAGCGGCACCAGGAAGTACAGCGCGGCGAGGCCCAGCACGGCCCATCGCCACGGAGTCAGGCGTCGAGCCATCGGGCGCTCCGTCGTTGCAGGGGCAGGTACACGGCCATGACCAGGCCCGCGACCAGGACCATGTCGAGGCTGAGGGCGAGGGCCACGTTCTCCTGGCCGATCAGCACGTTGCCGGAGATGGCGTCGGCGATCTGCAGGGTCACCAGCGGCACCGCGCTGCCGACCATCGCGGCGGCGGTGGCGTACGCCGCGAAGGCGCTGCCGAACAGCAGGACGAAGCCGCCCATGAGGGAGGGCGTGAGGACCGGCAGGGCCACGTGCCGCCAGTACTGCACGGAGGTGGCGCCGTTGTTGCGGGCCGCCTCGCGCCACTGGGAGCGCAGGCCGTCCAGCGCCGGGGTGATGGTGAGGACCATCAGCGGGATCAGGAAGTAGAGGTAGACGATCACCAGGCCCCAGAAGCTGTAGAGGTCCCAGCCCTTGTCCGCGAGGCCCAGGTGCACGGTCAGCACACCGGCGTTGCCGAGCGTGGCCACGAACGCGAACGCCAGCGGCACACCGCCGAAGTTGGCCAGGACGCCGGAGGCGGTGAGCACGGCCTCGCGCAGCGCACGCGAGCGCGAGGTGACGACGGCCTGTGCGAGCGGCAGCCCGAGCACGGCCGCGAGCGCTGCGGAGATCGCGGACAGCTTCACACTGCCCAGGAGGGCGGTGAGGTACGGCCCCTGCAGCGAGGTGCTCAGATTCGCCGCCGTGTACGAACTGGCTCCCGTCGCCTGGTCCTTGACCGTGAAGGCGCCGTTCAGCATGGCCACGGCCGGGATTCCGAAGGCGATCGCGGTGAAGACCAGCAGCGGCAGCACCGCGAGCCAGCCGGGGGCGTGGCGCCGCCGCTTCACCGAAGCGGTCGGCGCCACGTCCGCGCGCGTGAGGGCGGCGGTCATCCGGAGACGGCCTTCGCCCAGCCCTGCGAGAGGACCGTCTTGGCCTTGTTCTGCTGGTCCTCGGTCGGGAAGGAGGGCGTGCCGGTGACCGCCGGGAGCTTGGCGGCGGCCTTGTCGAGGGTGCCGGCCTTGTCCAGGGCGGGCATCAGGACCGGGCGGGCGTAGCCCTTGAGCCACAGGTTCTGGCCCTCGGCGCTGTACAGGTACTCCTGCCACAGCCGGGCGGCCGCCGGGTGCGGGGCGTCCTTGGTGATGGCCTGGGAGTAGTACTGCGCGTACTGGCCGTCGGTGGGGATGGCGACCTTCCAGTCCACGCCCTTGGAATTGAACTCGTCGGCGTAACCGGCGTTCAGGTAGTCCCAGTCGATGCTGATCGGCGTCTCGCCCTTCTCGACCGTGGCCGGGGTGGACTCGACGGGGGTGTAGTTGCCGTTCTTCTTCAGCTCGGCGAAGAGGTCGAGGCCGGGCTGGATGTCGTCGAAGGAGCCGCCGTGCGCGAGGGCGGCCGCGTACACGCCGCCGAAGGCCGAGCCGGACTTGGTGGGATTGCCGTTGAGCGCGACCTGGCCCTTGTACTGCGGCTCGAGGAGGTCCTTGAAGGTGGTCGGGCACTCCTTGACGCGCTTGGCGTCGCAGCCGATGGAGATGTAGCCGCCGTAGTCGTTGTACCAGCGGGCCTGCGGGTCCTTCTGGCCCTCGGGGATGTCGGCGAAGGAGGTCACCTTGTACGGCGCGAGCAGCCCCTGCTGGGCGGCGCTGAGCGCGAAGGAGCTGCCGAGGTCGAGGACGTCGGGGGCGCGGTCCTGGCCCTTGCGGGAGGTGACGGCGTTGATCTCGTCCTGGCTGGAGCTGTCGGGGCTCTCGTCCTCGATCTTGATGCCGTACTTCTTCTGGAAGCCGTCGATGATGGCGCCGTAATTGGCCCAGTCGCGGGGCACCGCGATGATGTGCAGCGCGCCCTCCTTCTTGGCCGCCTCGACCAGGGCGTCCATACCGCCGAGGTCGGCGGCGGAGGCGGCGGTGGCGGCGCTCTTGCCGTCCTTGGTGGTGGTCGACGCTTCGTCGGGGGCGGCGCCACAGGCGCTCAGTGCGAGCACGGCTACGGCGGCGAGGGAGCCGCCAAGGACGGCGGTTCTCGGCAGGGACACGGTCACGGTCTCTCCAGGAGTACGCACGAGGGTGAGGTGGTACGAGGAACTTGTCTGAACAAGTTGGCCCCAGTACGCCCGTCGCGGGTGTCCTGTTCGTAAACACCGACGAAACCCTTGCCCCTGATTCCCTGCACAATCACGGCTGACACGAATCACCGGTGAACGTCGATTAGGCTGATCACGCTGTGCACAGCCGCCTACTCAGAGGGGAAGCATGACGGCGCGACACGAGGAGATCGCCGACGAACTGCGGCGGGCCATCGACCGCGAAGAGTACACAGTCGGCAGTCGGCTGCCCGCGGAGACGGAACTGGCCGCGCACTACGGCGTCTCCCGCGGCACCGTCCGGCAGGCTGTCGCCGCCCTCACCGCCGAGGGGCTCATCGGCTCCCGCCAGGGCGCCCGCCGCGTGGTGCTCACCAGCCGCCGCAGCCAGAGCTTCGAGGAACTGCGCAGCTTCGCCCAGTGGGCGCGGGCGATGGGCCGCGAGGCGACGGGCCGTGTGGTGCTCCAGGAGTACCACACGGCGACCAAGGAGGACGTGGTCCGCCTCCAACTGCGCGAGGGCACACCGGTGTTGCACGTCCTGCGCGTGCGTGGCCTGGACGGCGAGCCGGTGCTCCTGGAGCGCACCGTGTACGCCGACTGGATCTCCCCGGCGGTCGAGGCGATAGAACCCGACTGCCCGTCGGTCACCCAACGCCTGTACGACGAAACGGGGTTGGTCTTCGCGTACGGCGAGCACGTCATCGACGCGGTGGCCGCGGGCGCCCAGGACGCCGAGCTGCTCGGCGTCCGCCGCACGAGCCCCCTGCTGCGGGTGCGCCGGGTGACGACGACCCGCGAGGGCCGCCCGGTGGAATGGTCGGACGACCGCTACCGCTCGGACGCGGTGAGCTTCAGCGTGCACAATTCGATCGGGAACAACGCGCTGGCACGCAAGACGGCCGAGTAGGGCCGGACTTCCCAGGGGGCCGTATGGATCTCGCAGGTATCGCCGCGCTGCCGTACGTCGACGAACATGCCACGCTCGTCGCGGCGGAGCCCGACGCCGTGTGGAACCGGACGGCCGAGGTCCTGGACCGCGCCTGGACCCGCCCCCGAGCCGCCCGCTACGCCCGCCTGGTCGGCTGCGCCGACAAGGCGGCGTCCGGCCCACGGCCGCTCGCGGTGGGTTCCACCGTGCCCGGCTTCCGCGTGGTCGCCGCGGACCCCGGCCGCAGGCTGGTGTTCGCCGGCGGGCACCGCTTCTCGACGTACGCGCTGACGTTCCGCCTCGAACCCGAGGGCCCGGGCCGCACGCGCCTGCGCGCCGAGACCCGGGCCGCCTTCCCCGGTCTGTCCGGGAGGCTCTACCGGTGGCTGGTGATCGGCACGGGCGGGCACGCGGCGGGGATGCGACGACTGCTCGCCACGATCGCCCGTGGGTCCCGGTGAGCCGGTTGCGCCCGGGGAGGAAGCGGCTCAGCGAGTCATCGGTCCGGCTCAGCCCGGTGCGCCCGAGCTGAAGCGGCGCAGCAGTGGCGACAGAACCAGGACCGACTTGGTGCGTTCCACGAAGGGCTCGCCTGCGATCCGTTCCAGGACGCGTTCGAAGTGGCGCATGTCGGAGGCGAAGACCTGGGCGATCGCGTCCGCGTCGCCGGTGACGGTCGACGCGGCCACGACCTCCTGGTAGCGCTCCAGGCCCCGCTGGATGGTCTCCGGCGAGGTGTTGCGCCGGCAGTAGATCTCGATGTACCCCTCGGTCTCCCAGCCGAGCGCCGCCGGGTCCACCCGTACGGTGAACCCGGTGATGGCCCCGGTGGCGCGCAGCCGGTCCACGCGCCGCTTGACGGCGGGCGCGGACAGGCCGACCAATTGCCCGATGTCCGCGAAGGAGCGGCGGGCGTCCTCGGCGAGGGCGTGCACGATGCGTTCGTCGAGATCGTTCAGCACTGTGGGTCGATCAGCTTTCAGGTGTTGCCGGTCGGGAACGGCGGTGGCCGTACACGAAGTACAACACGAGCCCGACCGCCGGCCCGTCCGGGCGGGTCCGGCGCAGCACCACGACGGCGATGTCGACCGGCGCGAAGGCGAAGAGCGTGCCGGTGCCGGTCGCGCCGGCCCGCTGCCCGAGCCGGATCGCGGCGGCGAGGACACCGCAGAACGTCGACCGTCGCGCGAGCGCGCCCTGGTCAGTTCCAGCTGGCGTGCAGGGGCTTGCCCTCCGCGTAGCCCGCTGCGCTCTGGATGCCGACCACGGCCTTCTCCGCGAACTCCTCCAGGGAGGCGGCGCCTGCGTAGGTGCACGAGGAGCGGACGCCCGCGATGATCGAGTCGATCAGGTCCTCGACGCCCGGACGGGCCGGGTCGAGGTACATGCGGGAGGTGGAGATGCCCTCCTCGAACAGCGCCTTGCGGGCGCGGTCGTAGGCCGACTCGTCGGACGTGCGGTGGCGCACCGCCCGCTCCGACGCCATACCGAACGACTCCTTGTAGAGGCGCCCGTCGGCGTCCTGCTGGAGGTCGCCCGGCGACTCGTACGTGCCCGCGAACCACGAGCCGACCATCACGTTCGAGGCACCGGCGGCGAGCGCCATCGCCACGTCGCGGGGGTGCCGGACGCCGCCGTCGGCCCACACGTGCTTGCCGTACTTCTTCGCCTCGGCGGCGCACTCCAGCACCGCCGAGAACTGCGGCCGGCCGACGCCGGTCATCATGCGCGTGGTGCACATGGCGCCCGGTCCGACACCGACCTTGATGATGTCCGCGCCCGCGTCGATCAGGTCCTTGACGCCCTCGGCGGAGACGATGTTGCCCGCCACGATGGGCACCTGCGGGTCGAGGGCGCGCACCAGGTGGATCGCGCTGATCATCGACTCCTGGTGACCGTGCGCGGTGTCGATGACGAGCGTGTCGACGCCCGCGTCGAGCAGCTGCTTGGCCTTGCCCGCGACGTCGCCGTTGATGCCGACGGCGGCGGCGATGCGCAGCCTGCCGTTGGCGTCGGTCGCCGGGGTGTACAGCGTGGCGCGCAGGGCGCCCCGGCGGGTGAGGATGCCGGCCAGCTTGCCGTCCGCGTCGACTGCGGGGGCGTAGCGGCGGTTGTGGGTGTCCAGGGTGTTGAAGGCCTCCCGCGGGTCGATGTCCGCGTCGAGCAGCAGCAGGTCGGTGGACATGACCTCGACGAGCTGCGTGAAGCGGTCGACGCCCGACAGGTCCTCGTCGGTGACGACGCCGACCGGGCGGTGGTCCTCGTCGACGACGACACCGGCGTTGTGGGCGCGCTTGGGCAGCAGGGCCAGCGCGTCGGCGACGGTCTGGTGCGGGGCGAGGACGATCGGGGTGTCGAGCACGAGATGACGGCTCTTGACCCAGCCGACGACCTCGGTGACGACGTCGATCGGGATGTCCTGCGGGATCACCACCAGGCCGCCGCGCCGGGCCATCGTCTCGGCCATGCGCCGGCCCGCGATGGCGGTCATGTTGGCGACGACCAGCGGGATCGTGGTGCCCGTGCCGTCCGGGGAACTGAGGTCCACGTCCTGACGCGAGCCGACCGCGGAGCGGCTCGGCACCATGAAGACGTCGTCGTAGGTCAGGTCGTAGGTGGGCCGGACATCGTTGAGAAATCGCACGTGCACATCCCGGAGAGCTTCAGAAACGGCCCCGCGACGCGATGCGCCGTGGGGAAAAAGGCACGTACTCCATGTTCCCGCGCCGCGGGGCCGACGCGCCAGAGGACGATCGTCCGGAGACGTGGATCAGGATTCCGTAGGATCCTCCAAGCGCGAGCGGGCCGGGCCCCACGGCCGGCGCACCCAGAGGTGGTCACGGGCGTGCCAGCCCAGCTGGATGCGGGAGGTGACACCGGCCAGATCCATCATGCGGCGGATGCGCCGCTGCACGGTCCGCCGGCCGATTCCGAGCCGGCCGGCCACGGCGGTGTCGGTGTGACCGGACAGCAGCATCCGCAGGATCCGCCCGTCCAGCTCGGGGAGTTCCGGGTCCTCCGGGTCCTCCGGGTCCTCCGGGTCCTGTGAGTCCTTGGACAGCGGAGCCGACGCAGAGGCGCGGGTCGGGTCCGTCGCGGGTCTGACGGATGTGTGCGATTCCATGCGGATTTCTCCTTCGTCGCTGCACGGGGCGAGGCCCGCCCCCACCGCGCGGGGGCGGTGGGGGCGGGCCTTGCCGGAGGTTCGTCCGCCGGACCTGACCAGCTCAGGCCAGGTCGGGCCGTTCCGTCACCCGTACAGCGTTCACCAGCGCCTTGCCGTCACTGTCGACGAAGCGCAGGTTGAGCTGCCCGTCGGTCACGGTCACGGTGTAGGTCTTGGAGAGCGCCGTGTTCTTGCCCGCCTCCAGGGCGATGTCCAGGTTGGGTTCGACGAGCTTGCCCTCGGCCATCACGTCGAAGACCCGCTTGGTGGGTGCCCTGCCGCCGATCTCGGCGAAGTCGAGGTCAACGGTGTAGACACCGTTCGGCACGTTGTCGAAGCGGTACTCCAGCATGCCCTCACGGGCCGTGCTGAAGCGCTCGTCGTCCTCCGTACCGGCGATGGGGGTCTTCGTGGACGTGGTGATGGACTTGCCGATCCAGCCGTATCCGCCCGCGCTGTACTCCTGGTCCGCGGCCCAGGAGTCACCGTTGACGTCCGCGGCGGTGGCGTCACCGGCGCCGCTGTCCAGTGCCTTGACGTAGGCCGGGACCACCGTGCGGACCGGGATGACGAGCTCGGGCGAGCGACCCGAGGCGGATCGCACGACCACGTCGGTGCTGTACACCTGGCCGGGCGTGAGGCCGTGCGTGTCGAGGGAGAGCTCGATCTTGGCCTCGGCGCCCTTGGCGAGGGTGCCCTCCGTGGCGTCCAGGGTCAGCCAGTCGGCGTCCTCGCTCGCCGTCCAGCTGACCTCGGAGCCGCTGTTGGTGAGGGTGACGGTCCGCTTACGGGTGTCGTCCCCGGGCACCACAGCCGTGATTCCGCCGGTGTTCTTCGAGGTGACGGCGCCGGTCGCGAGCGACGCGCCCACCTCGGTGAGCTCACCCACCCGGACGTCGGCCGCCTTCTCCACGCCCTGGTAGGCGGGCGCCGAGATCTTGACGGTCTGCTGCCCGGCCGGGGCCTGGAAAAGGTACACACCCTCGGCATCGGTGACCGTCGAGGCCGTACCGACCGTCACGGTGGCACCGTTGATGGGCAGGCCGTCGTTGCCGTCCGTCACCTTGCCCCAGAGCACGCCGGTGGTCGTGGAGCGGAAGGAGATGCTGGTGCCGTCGTTGATGACGGCCTCGTTCAGCGAGTACTGCAGGGCGTCGGTGCCGGTGGCGTTCTCGACACCGATGGTGGCGCTGTTCCCCCGGAACCGGTCATCGCTAGGGACATCCTTGTACCGGTAGGTCACACCGCCGGCCTCACTCATCTCCGCGGAGAAGGAGAAGAACTGCGTGGTGCCGAGCGGGTGGACGTGGCGCCACTCGATCACGAACTTGCGGTCGGGCGCCGTTCCGTAGGACTTGGTGTAGACGCCACCCGTGCTGTCGATGCTCAGGTCGTCCCAGAACGGGTACAGCGCGTTGTTCGGGGCCGCCGTCGACGGGATGGCACCGTTCGAGTAGGCGGTGGTGGAGCCGCCGAGGGAGACCATACCGTTGGTGTTGATCCCGGCGGTGCCGTAGGAGTTGCCGTAGAACGGCACGGCGAACGGCAGGGTCACCGAGGTGACCGCGTCGTCACCGGTGAGGTTGAGCTTGGTGTCGCCCTCGACCCAGCCCCCGGATCCGGTGCGGCAGGCGGTGCCGAAGTCGTCCAGCCGCAGCGGCAGCGAGACGTCCGCGGTGGTGTCCTGGCTCACGCTGATCTGCTGGCTCGCCGGGCTCGAACAGCGCGTGGGGCTCGAGGCCTTGAGGGTGTAGTCACCGTTGGGGATCACGGCCGAGTAGCGGCCCTGGGCGTCGGCAGTGGCCGAGACCGGGGTGTTCGCGAAGCTGACGACCGCGCCGGCGGCCGGTCCGTCCTCGCTGGACACGGTGCCGGAGACGGTGCTGGACGGCACCTGGGCCAGGTCGAAGTTCGTGGTGGCGGTCTGGTCCGCGACGATGGTGACCGAGTCGTGGGCCGTCCCGTAGCCGAACTTGCTCGCCGTCAGCTGGTAGTCGCCGACGCTGAGGACCGGCAGCGAGTAGGTGCCGTCCGCTCCCGTGGTGACCGAACGGTGGATCGGGCCGTCGGCGGTGATGGTGACGCCGGCCAGCGACTCACCGCCGGCGAGCACCGTGCCGCCGAGCGAACCCAGGGCACCACGCGGAGCGTTGTCCACGGCGGCCTTGACGTCGAGCTTGCCCTCACCGTAGACGTTGTTGTTCTCCGCGGTGCCGCCGCACTGCAGGTTCGAGGTGTCACGGGCCGTCTGGTTCAGCACAGCTTCGGTGGCTTCGATGTCACCCTGCAGGGCCGGCGAGGCGGACCAGAGCAGAGCCACGGCGCCCGCGGTGTGCGGGGAAGCCATCGAGGTGCCGCTGTTGAGCTGGTAGCCGCCGCCGGGGACGGAGGAACGCACGTCCACACCGGGGGCGGAGATGTTGGGCTTGATCGCGCCATTCTCACCGGTGCCGCGGGACGAGAAGGAGGCGATGTTGCCGTTCACGTCGTAGGCGCCGGAGGCGTAGCTGGCCACGTAGTTGCCCGGGGAGTTGGCGGTGTTGCAGCTCGAGCCGGAGTTACCGGCCGAGAAGGCGGGGAAGATACCCGCGGCCCGCCAGGCCTCGACGATGTCCTGGTACCAGGGGTCGACGCCGAGGGCGCTGCTGCCCCAGGAGTTGTTGACGACGTCCGGGGCCATCTCCGGGCGGGGGTTGTTGCCCTGACGGTCGGTCGGGGCAACAATCCACTGGCCTGCGGCCAGCAGGGACGCTTCCGAGCAGCCATTCGACTCGCAGCCCTTGGCGGCGATCCACTTGGCGCCCGGTGCAACGCCGATCTTGTTGTCGCCTCCGTCGTCGCCGATCATGGTGCCCATGGTGTGGGTGCCATGGCCGTAGTTGTCGCAAGGGGCTCCGCCTGTGCAGATGCCCGCCGGGTCGAACCAGTTGTAGTCGTGGCTGTAGGAACCGTCGGCGTTCAGGCCGCGGTACTTGCCGGCCACGGCGGGGTGGGTGTAGTCCACGCCGGTGTCCACGTTGGCGACGACGATGCCCTCACCGTGAACGCCGTAGGTGTTCCAGACGTCCGGGGCCTTGATGTCGTTGATGTTCCACTCAACGCCGTTGACCGAGGCCTGGTCCTTGCCCTTGATCGGCTCGTCCAGCTTGATGGTCTCCGGGGCCCGGACGGCTGCCACCTCGGGCAGTTCGGCGATCTTCTTGGCGACCGCCTCGGTGGCCGTGACCAGGACCTGGTTGGCGATCCAGTACGACTTCGCCTCGGCGCCGCCGGCCTCGGCGATCGCGAGGACGTTCTCCTGGGACTCCTTGGCGGTCGCCTTCTTGGCGCGCATCACCTCGGCGCCCCGGCTGGCCTTTTTGGTCAGCTGGTTGGCCTTGGTGAGGTCGGCCTCGCCCTTGAGGTCCACCCAGAAGGTGGCCTTGTCGTTCGCGTCGAGCTCCTTCAGTACCTTCGGCTCGGCCTTCACGCTCAGGGAGTCCGCGGCGGCGGAGTCCGGCGAGGGCGCCGCGACGGCGGTGAGGGAGCCCAGGGGCAGCAAAGCCATGCTGGTCAGCGCTACGGCGACGACTTTCAGCGGTCTGAACGTTTTTGATGGTCTATCTAAGGACATTGTCCGAATCGGTCTCACTGAGTCTCCGTTGCTGTTCACGCGGGGATCACCCGCTTCCAAAAACGGCAAAGGGCAGACATGCACGGATGGTGCAGATGCGGACGTACTGAACCTCACGGGCCATGACCCGGGCATGACACGGAAAACGGAACACCGGGGCAATAAGGGACCCGACAAGATCTCGCAAATCTTCGCTCAACTCTGCAGAGCGACACAAGAAGTTACGAATGGTGAGGGCGAGAATGACGTGAAGGCGCCACATTTCCGACAGTGCGCATGACAAGGCCGCCGACTGGGCACCGACACCTCCCCCCAAACAGGCTCGACTGGGCACCGACAGCGGCCCCGGACAGGCACGAGAAGGGCCAGTGAGCCACCGGACAGGCGCCCGAGCCCCCGCGCGGTGGTGCGGCCGAGGGCCAGACGGTCGGACCGGCGAGAACCGGTGGTCAGCCGGCGGAACGCCCTGGGGCCGTGCCCAGCAGCAGGACGACGTTCAGAGGTGGACCCGCCGTCCGGGGCGCGGCGTCGACCGCGTCGGCGAACACCCCCTGCGCCGTTTCCCAGTCCCCCGGGTACGCCCGCGTGAACCCGGTCCAGCCGGTGACGGCCAGGAGACGGCCCGTGCCGGGTACCCCCGGCCAGAAGGACACGTCGGTGAACACGTCGTACAGGGCGTCCCAGTTGCGGCCGAACCACGCGGGCAGGCTCAGAGCCCGCGCGCACCGGTCCATCAGGCCTTCCTTGGCCGCCGCCCCGCCCAGGTCGAGCACCGCGACCGACCAGCCCGCGCCGCGCGCGGCGTCCAGCACAGCGGCGGCACCGGCGCGGGGTCCGGGTCCGGGTCCGGGTCCGGGTCCGGGTCCGGGTCCGGGTCCGGGTCTGTCATCAGGATCCGTCCGGGTCTGCCCGCTGCAGGGCCGGCTTGGGCGCCGGGCCGGCGGCCATCAGGTAGTCCGCCGCGGAGGTGTCGGTGACCAGGCTGGTGACCAGACCCGAGCGCAGGACCGCGTCGATGGCGGCCGCCTTCCGCTGGCCGCCCGCGATCGCGACGACCTCGGGGACCCTGCGGAGCTGGTCGGCCTTGACCGTGATGCACCGCTCCCCCAGGTCCCGGCCGACCCGGCGGCCCTCGGCGTCGAAGAGGTGGGCGGACATCTCGGCGGCGACACCGAGCGAGGCGTAGTGCGACCGTTCCTCGTCGCTGAGCATGTCGTGCACCGTCGAGATGCCGGGCTCCCAGGAACCGATGGACACGCAGGCGACCGTGACCTTGTCGAAGTACTCGAAGGCCCGGGCGATCCCGGTCTGGTTGCGCAGCGCCGCCGCGGTGGCCGCGTCCGGCAGCAGCATCGGCGCGTAGATGGGGTGGGCGTCGCCGCCGGACACCTGGGCGGCACGGCGGACGGCCTCGACGGAGCCGCGCTCGGCGGTCCCGGCGTCGTACACGCCCGTCAGCTGCACCACCGTGCAGGGCGGCAGCCGGTCGAGAGCCGCCGCCATGTGGATGGTGGAACGGCCCCAGGCCAGACCGAGGACGTCCCCCTCGTTGAGGAGTTCGCCGAGCAGGTCGGCGGCGACTTCGCCGAGGTTCTCGGGGTCCGGTGAGTCCTCGGCATCGGCCGGGGACTCGACCACGACGGCGTGCCTGAGACCGTACCGGGCGCGCAGCGCGTCGGAGCGCTCCGCGTCCAGTTCGGCCGGGACACGGATCTCGATGCGCACGAGATCCCGTTCGAGAGCGGTCTCCAGGACCCGGGCCACCTTGAAGCGGCTGACGCCGAACTCCTCGGCGATCTGGATCTTGGATTTGCCCTCGAGGTAGAAGCGGCGGGCCATGGCCGCCGCCTGCACCAGCTCAGCGGGTCCCATCCGCATGGCTGACCGGCCCGCCGACATACCCGACACGGCGATCTCCTCACTGCTGTTCACACTCTGGATTCGCCGTTCATCCTTGCAGATCCGCGGCGCTTGATCAGCCCTGATGGGCGCCGTTCACGTAGCTGTGGCTCAGTGGTCGCATGCCCACGACGCCTTGGCGACAGCCGTCTCCGCCTGGGTGCGCAATGCATGGACCGCCGCTGCCGGGTCGTTCGCCCCGTACACGGCCGAACCCGCGACGAAGACGTCCGCTCCCGCGTCCGCGCACCGCTCGATCGTGGACGCGGAGACACCCCCGTCCACCTGCAGCCACAGCTCAAGGCCGTGCTTGGCGATGAGCTCACGGGTGCGGCGGATCTTCGGCAGCATGATGTCGAGGAACGCCTGCCCGCCGAAGCCCGGCTCGACCGTCATGATCAGCAGCATGTCGAGTTCGGGGAGCAGATCCTCGTACGGCTCGATCGGCGTCGCGGGCTTGAGCGCCATGGAGGCGCGGGCGCCCTTGGCGCGGATCTCGCGGGCGAGCCGTACGGGAGCGGCCGCCGCCTCGACGTGAAAGGTGACGGACGAGGCCCCCGCTTCGACGTACTGGGGTGCCCACCGATCCGCGTCCTCGATCATCAGGTGGCAGTCCAGCGGCGTGTCCGTCGCCCGCGCCAGGGACTCCACGACCGGCACGCCGAGCGTGAGGTTCGGGACGAAATGGTTGTCCATGACGTCGACGTGGAGCCAGTCGGCTCCCTCGACCGCCTTCGCCTCGTCCGCGAGGCGGGCGAAGTCGGCGGACAGGATGCTGGGGTTGATCTGCACGGCCATGACCCAAGCCTGCCATGCCCGGGCACAGATGTTCCCACCGGTCCAGACCTTTGCCGTTCATCGGATGGTCGGGCCGTCCCGGGCCGGCCGAGGACCGGGTCAGCCGGTGCGCCGGATCAGCGCCAGATACATGGCGTCGGTGCCGTGCAGATGCGGCCACAGCTGGACGTCGGGACCCTCGCCGAGCGCGGGCACGCCGGGCAGGAGCGGCCGGGCGTCGATCAGCTCGGCGTCCGGCCGATGCTTGAGCACGTCCTCGACGACGGCCCGGGTCTCGGCGAGATGCGGCGAGCAGGTGGCGTAGCCGACGACCCCGCCGACGCGGACGGAGTCCAGGGCCGTGCGCAGCAGGGCGCGCTGCAGCGGCGCGAAGTTCTCCAGGTCCTCGGGGCGCCGCCGCCACCGGGCCTCGGGCCGTCGGCGCAGGGCGCCGAGACCGGTACAGGGGACGTCCATCAGGACGCGGTCGAAGGTGCCGGGCCGCCACGGCGGCCGGGTCCCGTCGGCGGCGACGACCTGGTAAGGCCCCGGGTTGCCGTGCAGCGCCTTCGCCACGAGACCCGCCCGGTGCGGCTGCTTCTCGGAGGCGAGCAGCGTGGCTCCGCGCTCGGCGGCGAGCGCGGCGAGGAGCGCGGCCTTGCCGCCGGGACCGGCACATCCGTCGAGCCACTTCTCGTCGGGTCCGTCGACCGGGGCGTTGGCGAGCGCGAGGGCGACGAGCTGGCTGCCCTCGTCCTGCACACCGGCCCGGCCCTCGCGCACGGCGTCGACGGCGCCCGGCTCCCCGCCCTCGGTGAGCCGCACGGCGTACGGCGACCAGCGGCCCGGGACGGCGGCGTCCTCGCCGAGCAGTTCCTCGGCCGTGGACCGGCCGGGCCGGGCGACAAGGGTGACCTCGGGCCGCTCGTTGTCGGCCTCCAGCAGGTCCTCGATCCCGGCGCGCCCGCCGCCGAGCGAGTCCCACAGCGCGGAGACGACCCAGCGCGGATGCGAGTGCACGACGGCGAGGTGGTCCTCGGGATCGTCGTCGTACGGCGGCGCGACCTTGGCCAGCCACCCGTCGAGGTCGTCCTGCGCGACCTTCCGCAGCACGGCGTTGACGAACTTGGCCCGTCCGTCGCCGAGGACGACGCGCGCGAGTTCGACGGAGGCGGACACGGCCGCGTGCGTGGGGATCCGTGTCCCGAGCAGCTGGTGCACACCGAGGCTGAGCACGTCGAGCACCGGCGGGTCGACCTCGCGCAGCGGCCGGTCGACACAGGCCGCGATGATCGCGTCGTACGTCCCCTGCCGGCGCAGCGTCCCGTAGACCAGCTCGGTGGCGAGCGCGGCGTCCCGGCCGTCGAACTTCTCGGGTCCCTCCTTCTCGCGCGCCTTGCGCAGCAGCGGCGGCAGCACGAGATTGGCGTACGCGTCCCGCTCGTCCACGGCGCGCAGCGCCTCGAAGGCGAGGATGCGGACGGGGTCCTTCTGGGGACGTCGGTAGGGCTTGGCCGGCCTGCGGGGCCGCCGGGACTGCTCGCTCACGAAAAGGTGCTCCGGGTGTGAAATGGGGTGCGGCCTTCAGCCTACGTCGGAGGCCTGCGTCCCCCGCCCGGCGGGACGTCAGCCGCCGAGGGTCTCGCCGGGCGCGACCCGCACCCCGCGCGCCCAGTCCGCGGCACGCATCGGCTTCTTGCCCTGGGCCTGCACCCACAGCAGCTCCACAGCGTACGACCCGGTCCCCACGTGCACGCTGTTCTTGCCGACGGCCGGCTGCCCCGGCGCGAGGTCGGTGCGCTCGGGCACGGGCGCGACGTGGACGAGCTTGAGCCGCTCGCCGCGGAACGTGGTCCAGGCGCCGGGGGCGGGCGTGCAGCCGCGCACCACGCGGTCGACGCGGAGGGCCGGTGCGGTCCAGTCGATCCGGGCGTCCTCGACGGTGATCTTCGGAGCGAGGGTGATCCCCTCGGTGGGCTGCGGCACTGCCTTCAGGTTCCCGTCCTCGATGCCGTCCATGGTGGCGGCGAGCAGCCCGGCACCGGCGAAGGCGAGCCGCGTCAGCAGGTCGCCGCTGGTGTCGGTGGGCCGGATCTCCTCGGTGACGGTGCCGTAGACGGGGCCCGAGTCGAGCCCCTCCTCGATCAGGAAGGTCGAGGCCCCGGTGATCTCGTCGCCCGCCATGATCGCGTGCTGCACGGGCGCGGCGCCGCGCCAGGCGGGCAGCAGCGAGAAGTGCAGATTGACCCAGCCGTGGGCGGGGACGTCCAGAGCGACGCGGGGCAGCAGCGCGCCGTAGGCGACGACGGGACAGCAGTCCGGCGCGATCCCCTTCAACCGCTCCAGGAACTCCGGATCCCTCGGCTTGAGGGGCTTCAGCACCTCGATCCCGGCCTCCTCGGCCCGCTCGGCCACGGGAGACGCGACCAGCCTGCGCCCGCGCCCGGCCGGCGCGTCGGGCCGCGTGACGACGGCGGCCACCTCGTGCCGCCCGGAGGTGATGAGAGCGTCCAGAGCGGGAACGGCGACCTCGGGGGTACCGGCGAAGACGAGCTTCATGGGTGGGGTGGAGCCTCTCGGGCGGGGACGACTGGCGGGCAGCCCCCAAGTCTATGACCACGAACGGAAAACCGACGACGGCGAACAACCCCCACAGAAAAGGGCAACTGTTCGACCACTGGAAACGGGTGGTGCACAGGTGGGCGAACCGGCGTACGCGAACCCCCACGCGCCCCCTCCCCGTTACCAGCGGAGCGCACACGCGTTGGTCAAGGAAGAGTTGACCGCAACCGGGCCGCTTTCGCGGCCCTATTCCTTTCAACGCCGGTTCGAGAGGCTTGTTCATGGCCGAACACGCAACCCACGACGCCCAGGCCCGGGCCAGCCTGCACTTGCTGGTGCGGGACATCGAGCGGGTCCGCCGGCAGGTGGACGCGCTGCGCACGCTCACCGCCCAGTTGGGCAACGTCTACCGCCCGCGCCGCTCCGGCCCCTCCACGGGCTTCGTCGTGTACGGACGTGCCCCCGCCCCGACGGTCCGTCTCGCCCAGGAACTCCGGGACAGTGTCGAAACGCTGGTCACCGCTGCGGTGGACTTCGACCGCTCACTGGGCTTCTCGTGGGACGCGGTGGGCTCCGCCCTCGGGGTCACCAAGCAGGCGGTGCACCGCCGTTACGGCGCCCGCCGCGCCGCCGCCCAGGCGGCCGCGGAGGCCGAGCGCGCGACGGAGCCGTCGGGGACCCGCACGGTCAATGCGAGCACCGGCCTTCCCGCGGTGCCGACGGTTCCCGCGGCCCGCTCCATGCCGACTCAGCCGACCGCGAGCAGCCCGACGCTCCGCGAAGAAGTCCGGCCGACTGCCTTTCCCGGCCCCCGTAACGGCTGACGCCCTCTCACCCTGCCCTCCCGGCAGACCCCGGGAGGACAGCCGCATACCGGGCGAAGGCCGGCCCCATGCCGACACCCCGACGCCGGCCGAAGCCGCCCGCTCCCGTCGGCAGCCTCAGCCGATGTCCGGCGGGTCGATCCGTACCCGTACGGCCTCTCCGCCCCCTCGTGCCATCCGTGCGGCCTGAGCCGTCTTCAGTGCGGCGGCCAGTGCGGAGCCGCTGCCGGGTGGGACGCGGATCAGTGCTCGCTCCCAGTGCTCCCCCGGTGGCGGCGCGCCGGGACGGCGAGGCCGCCCGGACTGTGTGGCCGGCACTGGCACGGGGCCCAACACCTCGGCGTCGGGCGGCAGTTCGACCGTCCCCAGGAAATCCGCCACCGCCTGTGCCGGACCCGACACGGCCGCCATCCGGGACACCGGCGGGAACCCCAGTTCGGCCCGCTCGGCCAGCTCGCGCACCGCATGCCCGACCGGGTCCCAGCGCACCAGCGCCTGCACGGGCCGCAGGGTCGGCTCGGCGACGACGACCACGGTGCCCCGCTCCCCCTGCGGCCGGACCAGCGCACAGGCCGCGATCCACCGACGCAACGCGTCCTCGCCCGCCCGCAGATCCGGCCGTCCGAGCATGGCCCAGCCGTCCAGCAGCAGGGCCGCCGCATAGCCGCCCTCGGCCTCCGGTTCGGCGCCCGGTGTGCTCACGACCAGCGCGGGCGCCCCCGGCACGGTGTCCAGCACATGCTCGCGCCCCGAGGTCCGCACCGGTACGGCGGGAAACGCCCGCCCCAGCTCCTCGGCCGTCCGCCGGGCCCCCACCACTTGCGCCCGCAGCCGGTACGACCCGCACTCCGGGCAGTGCCACGCGTTCTCCTCGCGCCCACACCATCCGCACCGCAACGCCCCGGCGTCCCGCGCCTCCAGCGGCCCGGAGCAGTGCCGGCATCGCGCGGGCGCCCGGCACTGCGCGCAGGCCATGCGCGGCACGTACCCCCGCCGCGGCACCTGCACCAGGACCGGGCCGTGCTTGAGCCCTTCCCTGACGACCTGCCAGGCGAGCGTCGGCAGCCGGGCAGCCCGGGCGGCCTCGTCCCGCGCGAGATCGCCGTCCCCCACGGTCCGCACGAGCGGCGCGGCCCGTCGCACCTGCTCGCGCCCGGCGACCAGGGGCCGCGCCCAGCCGCTCTCCACGAGCTGCGCCGCCTCGACGGTGCAACTCCAACTCCCCAGCAAAAAGGCGCACTTGTCCTGGGCGGCCCGCAGCAGCAGCACGTCCCGGGCATGCGGCTGCGGGGCGTGCTGCTCGCTGTGGCTGTCGTCCCCGTCGTCCCAGATCGCGACGAGCCCCAGGTCCCGCACCGGTGCGAACATGGCGGCCCGCGTCCCGACGACGGCCCGTACGGACCCGCGTGACACGGCGAGCCACTGTGCGTAGCGCTTCTCGGGTCCCGCGTCGGCGGTGAGCAGCGCGTGCCGTCCCGCGCCGAGCAGCGCGATCAGCGCGGCGTCGACCCGGGCGGCGGCCCGCCCGTCCGGTACGACGACGAGCGCGCCTCGTCCCGAGGCGAGCGTCGCGGCCACGGCCCGCGCCAGCTCGTCGCTCCACCGCGGTCCCGGCAACGCGTTCCACACGGCACGGGGCGCACCGCCGGAGGCCAGCGACTCGAGGAAGGCGGCCCCTCTCTCGTACCGGACCCACGACCCGGGGTCCGGCGCCGCCGGCGGTGGCAGCGGTGCGGGCGACGGCCGCTGCTCGGCCCGTGCGCTGCGTGGCGGCACTGCGAGCTGCAGCACGTCGGCGAGGCTCCCGGCGTACCGGTCGGCGACAGCCCGCGCGAGCCCCAGCAGTTCCTCACCGAGCACAGGCTCCGGGGAGACGACCTGGGCCAGCGCGGCCAGCGGTCCGGAGTAGTCGGACTCGGCCCGCCGCTCGACGAGGAATCCGTCGATGAGCCCGCCGCCCTCGCGGCGTCCCTCCCGCACCCGGCCCCGCCCGGCACCGAAGCGCACCCGCACGCGCACCCCGGGCTGCGCCTGTTCGTCCAGCTCCTCAGGGACGGCGTAGTCGAAGTACCGGTCGAGATGGAGCACGCCCTTGTCGACGAGCACCCGCGCGACAGGCAGGTCCTTGGCGAGCGCGGCTCCCCGCCAGGTCCGGGGCTTCGCCCGCGGCACCTTGGCCTCCCGCACGCTCTCCCGGATGAGCGCGAGCTGCTCCGGCGGCGCCCCTTCGGCCCCGCCGTCCGCCTGCCCGTTCTCACTGCTCACGCTTGCATTCTTACCAAACGGGACCGACAGCCGACGCCGCCCGAGATCACTCCGGCCGCGGACCGCCGTACGCGGCGCTTCCGCCTCGGGCCGCTCGGCCGTACCGGCCCCGGGACCGGCAGCAGGATTCGAACCTGCGAGGGGGTGACCCGGAAGGAAGTATCCGTGGCCCGCGCACCGGGCGGCGCCGGTCTCCCGGGATCCGTTCGGCGCGGCGACGCACAACCGAGTTTCACCGCACGCACGAAGCGCACTCCACCGACGTAACCGCGGCCTGCGCACCGGGAGATCACCAGGCCGGGAAGCCGCGCCCCGCGTCCGCCACCGGAATAGCCCCGCACCCGCCACCCGAAGCCCGAGAAACGCCGAGACCCGGCCCCCGAAGGGAGACCGGGCCTCGGTGAGAGAGCCGTGCTGCGGTGACTTACAGCCCCACGGCCGCGCGCAGGGCGTCCACTCGGTCCGTGCGCTCCCACGTGAAGTCGGGCAGCTCGCGGCCGAAGTGGCCGTACGCCGCGGTCTGGGCGTAGATCGGGCGGAGCAGGTCGAGGTCGCGGATGATGGCGGCCGGACGGAGGTCGAAGACCTCGTCGATCGCCTTCTCGATCTTCTCGTGGTCGATCTTGGCGGTGCCGAAGGTCTCGACGAAGAGACCGACCGGCTCGGCCTTGCCGATCGCGTAGGCGACCTGCACCTCGCAGCGGGAGGCAAGGCCCGCGGCGACGATGTTCTTCGCGACCCAGCGCATCGCGTACGCGGCCGAGCGGTCCACCTTGGACGGGTCCTTGCCGGAGAAGGCGCCGCCGCCGTGACGGGCCATGCCGCCGTACGTGTCGATGATGATCTTGCGGCCGGTGAGGCCGGCGTCGCCCATCGGGCCGCCGATCTCGAAACGGCCGGTCGGGTTGACCAGCAGGCGGTAGCCCTCGGTGTCCAGCTTGATGCCCTCGTCCAGCAGGGCCTTCAGCTCGGGCTCCACCACGAACTCACGGACGTCGGGGGCGAGCAGCGACTCCAGGTCGATGTCGCTCGCGTGCTGCGAGGAGACGACGACGGTGTCGAGACGGACGGCCTTGTCGCCGTCGTACTCGATGGTGACCTGCGTCTTGCCGTCGGGGCGAAGGTAGGGGATCGTGCCGTTCTTGCGGACCTCGGAGAGGCGCTTGGACAGACGGTGCGCCAGGAAGATCGGCAGCGGCATCAGCGTCGGCGTCTCGTCCGTCGCGTAGCCGAACATCAGGCCCTGGTCGCCCGCGCCCTGCTTGTCCAGCTCGTCCTCGTCGCCCTCGACCCGGGACTCGTAGGCCGTGTCGACACCCTGGGCGATGTCCGGCGACTGCGCGCCGATCGACACCGAGACGCCGCAGGAGGCGCCGTCGAAGCCCTTCTTCGACGAGTCGTAGCCGATCTCGAGGACCTTGTTCCGGACCAGCGTCGCGATGTCCGCGTACGTCTTGGTCGTGACCTCGCCGGCCACGTGCACCAGGCCGGTGGTGATCAGCGTCTCGACGGCGACCCGGGAGGTCGGGTCCTCGCGCAGAAGCGCGTCGAGAATGGTGTCGCTGATCTGGTCAGCGATCTTGTCGGGGTGACCCTCGGTCACGGACTCCGAGGTGAACAGGCGACGGGACACAACGCTCCCTGGGGTTGCAGCGGCTGCTGGCTGATCATTGGTGGACGACACGGGAGCTGCGCCCGACGTCGTCCGCGAACAGTTTATCGGTCGCTCTCGGCCGCGGGCCCACCTGTCTCGCCTCTCGGGAGCGCTGTGCTCTGCGGCACGGGCATTCTGCCCTTTGGCCTGCGGCGTTGACCAGAGCCGCCACGCGACTATGTCGTCTTCCACAGGACCGTCGGACGACCGGCACACATCAGGTCAGACGGTGCCCGACCAGGTCCCATACGACCTCGGCGAGAGCCTCCTTCGGGCCGTGCGGTACGGGCGTTTCACTGCCGTCCGCTCCCAGCACGACCGCCTCGTTCTCCTCGGAGCCGAACGTCTTGCGCTCCCCCACCTCGTTCACCACGAGGAGGTCGCACCCCTTGCGTGCCAGTTTCACCCGGCCGTTGGCGAGGACGTCGTCCGTCTCCGCGGCGAAGCCGACGATCACCTGTCCGGGCCGCGCCCGGTCGGCCGAGATCTCCGCGAGGATGTCGGGATTCCGCACGAGGACGATGGGCGCGGGGTCCTGGTCGTCCTTCTTCTTGATCTTCCCGGACGCGTAGGCCGCGGGGCGGAAGTCGGCCACCGCTGCCGCCATGACCACGGCGTCGGCGTCGGCGGCTGCCTTGAGCATCGCCTCGCGCAACTGGACCGCCGTGCCGACCTGGACGACGTCGACGCCGGCCGGGTCCGGGAGGCCGGTGTTCGCCGCGACCAGCGTGACGCGGGCACCGCGCGCGGCCGCCGTGCGCGCGAGGGCGTAGCCCTGCTTGCCGGAGGAGCGGTTGCCGAGGAAGCGGACCGGGTCGAGGGGCTCGCGGGTGCCGCCGGCGGAGACGACGACGTGCCGGCCCTTCAAGTCGGGCTCCGTGACCCCGCGGGCGAGCACCCGGCGGCAGACCTCGAAGATCTCGACGGGGTCGGGCAGCCGGCCCTTGCCGGTGTCGACGCCGGTGAGGCGGCCGACGGCCGGTTCGATGACTATGGCGCCGCGGCGGCGCAGGGTCGCGACGTTCTCCTGGGTGGCCGGGTGCTCCCACATCTCCGTGTGCATCGCGGGGGCGAAGACGACGGGACAGCGTGCCGTGAGGAGGGTGTTCGTGAGGAGGTCGTCGGCGAGACCGTGCGCCGCCCTGGCGAGCGTGTCGGCCGTCGCCGGGGCCACGACGACCAGGTCGGCGTGCTGGCCGATGCGGACGTGCGGAACCTCGTGGACGTCGTCCCAGACCTCGGTGGAGACGGGGTTGCCGGAGAGGGCGGACCAGGTGGCGGCGCCGACGAAGTGCAGCGCGGAGGCGGTGGGCACCACGCGTACGTCGTGGCCCGATTCCGTGAACCTTCTCAGCAGCTCACAGGCCTTGTAGGCGGCGATGCCGCCGCTGACCCCCAGTACAACCCTCGGCTTGTCCACCGTGTCTCCCCGGACTCGAATGACGTACGGCTCCATGACACACCACAGGCCCGGCAGCATGACTGCCGGGCCTGTGGACAAGTCAACCGCGTTCCGAAATTACTACTGCGCGGGGCCCTCGATGGCCTCGGAGGTCAGCAGACCGGCGTTGATCTCGCGCAGGGCGATCGAAAGCGGCTTCTCGTGCACGTGGGTGTCGACGAGCGGACCGACGTACTCGAGGAGGCCCTCGCCGAGCTGCGAGTAGTACGCGTTGATCTGGCGGGCACGCTTGGCCGCGTAGATCACGAGGCTGTACTTCGAGTCGGTGGCCTCGAGGAGCTCGTCGATCGGCGGGTTGATGATGCCCTCGGGCGCGGTGATGGAAGAGGACACGCTCTACCTTCCGATGGGTGGAAAAGAATCAATCATCGTGATCACAGTCACGATCACACAACGTCCATCAAGGCTAGCAGCTCGCGCGCCACGTCCTCGACGGAGGTGTTGACCAAGGTCACGTCGAACTCCGGCTCCGCGGCCAGCTCGATCGTGGCCGCCTCCAGACGGCGCTCGATCACCTCGGGCGGTTCGGTGCCCCGGCCGGTGAGCCTGCGCACGAGCTCCTCCCAGGAGGGAGGAGCCAGGAACACGAGGTAGGCCTCCGGCATGGACTCGCGGACCTGCCGGGCGCCCTGGAGGTCGATCTCCAGGAGGACGGGCTCACCCGCCTCCAGGCGGTCCAGCACGGCCGCACGCGGCGTGCCGTAGCGATTGCCGGCGAATTCCGCCCACTCCAGCAGCTCGCCGTTGGCGATCAGCTTGTCCATCTCTTCGTCGGTGACGAAGAAGTAGTGGACTCCGTGCCTCTCGCCCGGGCGCGGCTTGCGGGTGGTCGCCGACACCGAGAGCCAGACCCCGGGGTGTTCCTTGCGCATATGGGCGACGACCGTGCTCTTCCCGACCCCGGAGGGGCCGGAGAGCACGGTCAGCCGCGGACGTTCACTCATGCAGCGATTATTCCAGCAATCCCGGAGTGTCCGGGACGCCGATCCCGCAGGAGCCGGTACTCAGGAACCGGTGCTGCCGAACTCGCGCTCCAGGGAGGCGATCTGGTTGGAACCGAGACCACGCACACGGCGACTCTCGGAGATCCCGAGTCGCTCCATGATCTGCTTGGCGCGGACCTTGCCCACGCCCGGCAGAGACTCGAGCAGGGCGGAGACCTTCATCTTGCCGATGACGTCGTTCTCCTGGCCCTGCTTGATGACCTCGTGCAGGGAGGCGCCGGAGTGCTTGAGTCGATTCTTGACCTCGGCCCGCTCCCGGCGAGCCGCGGCGGCCTTTTCGAGCGCGGCTGCGCGCTGTTCAGGGGTAAGGGGCGGAAGAGCCACGCCTACGTCACCTCGGATGTCGAACTGTCGGATACGGACCGGTGAGGAACCTAGTCGCCCCACACCTGGGGAGCTACGAGCAACACGCTGCCCGTTCTCCCCCACTGCCTTAAGTGGCGTGGGAGGTGCCCCCACTGCTCGGAGACTAGCGGGCAAGTGCGCCAGAGTCAGCGAGAACAGCGGAAAAGTCCTGGTCAGCCTCCGCCAGGTCGGACATTTCAGACATATTGCCCCGGATTTGAGCCTCTATTAAGACTCGCGTCGTCCTGGTAGCGCTCCCGCACACACCCACGGCGGACTCAGCCGGCGGCCACGGCGGCCCGGATCTCCTCCGCGAAACGCTCCGCCGACGCCCGCAGCGCCCCGACGTCGGGACCGTGACGCAGAACACCCCGGCTGACGTTCGGCACGACATTGCGGACGGCTGCTCCGAAGACCCCCGGGAGATCGGCGGGCGTCGCTCCCTGGGCACCGATCCCGGGCGCGAGGAGCGGACCGTTGATGTCGAGGCCGTAAGAGGACAGGTCGCCCAGCGTCGCGCCGACGACCGCACCGAAGGAGCCCAGCGGCTCCTCCCCCGCGTTCTCGGCCGCCAGGTGCGCCAGCATGGTCGCGCCGACGTTCCTGCCGTCGGCGCGGACCGCGTGCTGGACCTCCCCGCCCTCGGGGTTGGACGTCAGCGCCAGCACGAACAGGCCCGCGCCGCTCTCCCGCGCCAGCGTGACGGCTGGGCTCAGCGAGCCGTAGCCGAGATACGGTGAGACGGTCAGGGCGTCCGAGAACAGCGGGGCGTCCTTGCGCAGGAAGGCCTCGGCGTAGGCGGCCATGGTCGAGCCGATGTCGCCGCGCTTGGCGTCCATGACGACCAGGGCACCGGCCGCGCGCGCCTCCTGGACGCATGTCTCCAGGACGGCGAGACCGCGCGAGCCGAAGCGCTCGAAGAACGCGCTCTGCGGCTTGAGGACGGCGACCCGGTCGGCCATGGCCTCGACGACCGTGCGGCTGAACCGCTCGAGACCCGCGACGTCGTCGTTCAGACCCCACTCGGCGAGCAAAGAAGCGTGCGGGTCGATGCCGACGCACAGCGGGCCGCGCTCGTCCATGGCGTGGCGCAGCCGGGCGCCGAAGGGCTCGTACGAGGTCATGCGGGCTTCCTCACATCGGCGCCGACCGCGTCGGCGAGGGTGGCGTAGGGGCTGGTGCGCAGGCGGGCGGCGAGGCCCTTGTGGATGGCGCGGCCCCAGAAGGGACCCTGGTAGATGAAGGCGCTGTAGCCCTGGACCAGGGTGGCGCCGGCCAGGATCCGCTGCCAGGCGTCCTCGGCGTTCTCGATGCCGCCGACCCCCACCAGGGTGATCCGGTCGCCCACGCGCGCGTACAGGCGGCGCAGCACCTCCAGGGAGCGGGCCTTGAGCGGGGCGCCGGACAGGCCGCCGGTCTCCTTGACGAGGGAGGGCGAGGACCGCAGTCCGAGTCCCTCCCGCTCGATGGTGGTGTTCGTGGCGATGATCCCGTCCAGGCCGAGTTCGACGGCCAGGTCGGCGACGGCGTCCACGTCCTCGTCGGCGAGGTCGGGGGCGATCTTCACCAGCAGGGGGACTCGGCGGCCGGTGACCGTGCGGTCGGCCGCCTCGCGCACGGCGGTCAGCAGCGGCCGCAGCGCCTCGGTGGCCTGCAGGTTCCGCAGTCCGGGAGTGTTCGGGGAGGAGACGTTGACGACCAGGTAGTCCGCGTACGGCGCCAGGCGCTCGGCGGACTTCACGTAGTCGCGGACGGCCCCCTCCTCCGGGACGACCTTGGTCTTGCCGATGTTGACGCCCACAACCGTCCTGAACACCGGCTCACGGGTGGCGAGGCGGGCGGCGACGACCAGGGAGCCCTCGTTGTTGAAGCCCATGCGGTTGATCAGGGCCCGGTCGGCGACGAGCCGGAACAGCCGCTTCCTGGGATTGCCGGGCTGCGGCTCGCCGGTCACGGTGCCGATCTCGACGTGGTCGAAGCCGAGCATCGCCATGCCGTCGATCGCGACGGCGTTCTTGTCGAAGCCGGCGGCGAGCCCGAAGGGACCGTGCATGCGCAGGCCGAACGCCTCCGTGCGCAGTTCCTTGTGACGGGGGGCGAGGGCGGCGGCGACGAAGGTGCGCAGCACGGGGATGCGGACGGCGAGCCGGATCCAGCGGAAGGCGAGATGGTGCGCCTTCTCGGGGTCCATCCGTGTGAAAACCAGACGGAAGAAGATCTTGTACATGTCTCAGAGTCCTCGTACAGAGGGGGACACCGTTTCCGGTGTCCCCCTCAGGGCTGCTAGTCGCGGGCCGCGGTCAGGTGCTCCGCGTGTTCCTGGAGTGAACGGACGCCCACGTCGCCGTGGTTGAGGGCGTCGATGCCCTGGACCGCCGCGGCGAGCGCCTGGACCGTCGTCAGGCACGGCACGGAGCGGGCCACCGCGGCCGTACGGATGTCGTAGCCGTCGAGGCGGCCGCCGGTGCCGTACGGGGTGTTGACGATGAGGTCGACCTCGCCGTCGTGGATGAGCTGGACGATGGTCTTCTCGCCGTTCGGGCCGGTGCCCTCGGACTGCTTGCGCACGACCGTGGCGTTGATGCCGTTGCGCTTGAGCACCTCGGCCGTACCGGACGTGGCCAGCAGCTCGAAGCCGTGGGCGACCAGCTCGCGTGCAGGGAAGATCATCGAGCGCTTGTCGCGGTTGGCGACCGAGATGAACGCGCGGCCCTTGGTGGGCAGCGGGCCGTAGGCGCCGGCCTGGGACTTGGCGTACGCCGTGCCGAAGACGGAGTCGATGCCCATGACCTCGCCGGTGGAGCGCATCTCCGGGCCGAGGACGGTGTCGACGCCGCGGCCCTGGATGTCGCGGAAGCGCGACCACGGCATCACGGCCTCCTTGACGGAGATCGGCGCGTCCAGCGGCAGTTCGCCGCCGTCGCCGGTCGCCGGGAGCAGTCCCTCGGCGCGCAGTTCGGCGATGGTCGCGCCCAGCGAGATGCGGGCGGCGGCCTTCGCCAGCGGCACCGCGGTCGCCTTCGAGGTGAAGGGGACCGTACGCGAGGCGCGCGGGTTGGCCTCCAGGACGTAGAGGATGTCGCCCGCCATCGCGAACTGGATGTTGATCAGCCCGCGCACCCCGACGCCCTTCGCGATCGCCTCGGTGGAGGCGCGCAGGCGCTTGATGTCGAAGCCGCCGAGCGTGATCGGGGGCAGGGCGCACGCCGAGTCGCCGGAGTGGATGCCGGCCTCCTCGATGTGCTCCATGACGCCGCCGAGGTACAGCTCCTCGCCGTCGTAGAGGGCGTCGACGTCGATCTCGATGGCGTCGTCGAGGAAGCGGTCGACGAGGACCGGCCGGGAGGGGCTGATCTCGGTCGACTCGGCGATGTAGGAGGCGAGGCGGGTCTCGTCGTACACGATCTCCATGCCGCGCCCGCCGAGGACGTACGACGGCCGCACGAGGACCGGGTAGCCGATCTCGTCGGCGATGGCCTTGGCCTCGGCGAACGTGGTGGCCGTGCCGTGCTTGGGGGCCGGCAGGCCGGCCTCGGCGAGGACCCGGCCGAAGGCGCCGCGGTCCTCGGCGGCGTGGATCGCCTCGGGCGACGTGCCCACGACCGGCACGCCGTTGTCCTTCAGCGCCTGCGACAGACCGAGCGGGGTCTGGCCGCCGAGCTGCACGACGACGCCCGCGATCGGGCCGGCCAGCGACTCGGCGTGGACGATCTCCAGCACGTCCTCGAGCGTCAGCGGCTCGAAGTACAGGCGGTCGGAGGTGTCGTAGTCCGTGGAGACGGTCTCCGGGTTGCAGTTGACCATCACGGTCTCGTACCCGGCGTCGCTCAGCGCGAAGGACGCGTGGACGCAGGAGTAGTCGAACTCGATGCCCTGGCCGATGCGGTTGGGCCCGGAGCCCAGGATGATCACCGCGGGCTTCTCGCGGCGCGCGACCTCGGTCTCCTCGTCGTAGGAGGAGTAGAAGTACGGCGTCCTCGCGGCGAACTCGGCGGCGCAGGTGTCGACCGTCTTGTAGACCGGGCGGATGCCGACCGCGTGCCGGACCTCACGGACGACGTCCTCGCGCAGGCCGCGGATCTCGGCGATCTGCTGGTCGGAGAAGCCGTGCCGCTTGGCCTCGGCGAGCAGCTCGGACGTCAGCTCCGGGGCCTCGGCCAGCTCGTCGGCGATCTCCTTGATCAGGAAGAGCTGGTCGACGAACCAGGGATCGATCTTCGTGGCCTCGAAGACCTCGTCCTGCGTGGCGCCCGCGCGGATCGCCTGCATGACCGTGTTGACCCGGCCGTCGGTGGGCCGTACGGCCTCGCGCAGCAGCTCGTCCTTGTCACCCGGGTCGCCGACGAACGTGAACTGGCTGCCCTTCTTCTCCAGCGAGCGCAGCGCCTTCTGGAAGGCCTCGGGGAAGTTGCGGCCGATGGCCATGGCCTCGCCGACCGACTTCATGGTGGTCGTCAGCGTGGAGTCGGCCTGCGGGAACTTCTCGAAGGCGAAACGGGGGGCCTTCACGACCACGTAGTCGAGCGTCGGCTCGAAGGAGGCCGGGGTCTCCCGCGTGATGTCGTTCGGGATCTCGTCGAGGGTGTAGCCGACGGCGAGCTTGGCGGCGATCTTGGCGATCGGGAAGCCGGTCGCCTTGGAGGCGAGCGCCGAGGACCGCGACACACGGGGGTTCATCTCGATGACGATCACGCGACCGTCCTCGGGGTTCACCGCGAACTGGATGTTGCAGCCGCCGGTGTCGACACCGACCTCGCGGATCACAGCGATGCCGATGTCCCGCAGGATCTGGTACTCGCGGTCCGTCAGCGTCATCGCCGGGGCGACAGTGATGGAGTCGCCGGTGTGCACGCCCATCGGGTCGAAGTTCTCGATGGAGCAGACGACCACGACGTTGTCGTGCTTGTCGCGCATCAGCTCCAGCTCGTACTCCTTCCAGCCGAGGATGGACTCCTCCAGGAGCACCTCGGTGGTCGGGGAGAGCGTGAGGCCCTGCCCGGCGATGCGGCGCAGCTCCTCCTCGTCGTGCGCGAAGCCGGAGCCGGCGCCGCCCATGGTGAAGGACGGGCGGACGACGACGGGGTAGCCGCCGCCGAGCTGCTCGACGCCCGCGAGGACCTCGTCCATGGAGTGGCAGATGACCGAGCGGGCCGACTCGCCGTGCCCGATCTTCTGCCGCACGGCCTCCACGACGACCTTGAACTGGTCGCGGTCCTCGCCCTTGTGGATGGCCTCGACGTTGGCGCCGATCAGTTCGACGCCGTACTTGTCGAGGACGCCGTTCTCGTGCAGCGAGATCGCGGTGTTGAGGGCGGTCTGGCCGCCCAGGGTGGGCAGCAGGGCGTCCGGGCGCTCCTTGGCGATGATCTTCTCGACGAACTCGGGAGTGATCGGCTCGACGTAGGTGGCGTCGGCGATCTCCGGGTCGGTCATGATCGTCGCCGGGTTGGAGTTGACCAGGACGACCCGCAGGCCCTCGGCGCGCAGGACGCGGCACGCCTGCGTGCCGGAGTAGTCGAACTCGGCGGCCTGGCCGATGACGATCGGGCCGGAGCCGATGACCAGGACGGACTGGATATCGGTGCGCTTAGGCACGCTGGCCCTCCATCAGGGAAACGAAGCGGTCGAACAGGTAGGCGGCGTCGTGCGGGCCCGCTGCCGCTTCGGGGTGGTACTGGACGGAGAAGGCCGGCTGGTCGAGCAGCCGCAGCCCCTCCACCACGTCGTCGTTGAGGCAGACGTGGGAGACCTCGGCGCGGCCGAACGGCGTCTCGCTGACCTGGTCGAGCGGCGCGTCGACGGCGAAGCCGTGGTTGTGTGCGGTGACCTCGACCTTGCCGGTCGTACGGTCCTGGACCGGCTGGTTGATGCCGCGGTGCCCGTACTTCAGCTTGTAGGTGCCGAAGCCCAGGGCGCGGCCCAGGATCTGGTTGCCGAAGCAGATGCCGAACAGTGGCGTCTTGCGCTTCAGAACGGCCGTCATGAGCGCGACCGGGCCGTCCGCGGTGGCCGGGTCGCCGGGTCCGTTGGAGAAGAAGACTCCGTCGGGCGCGACGGCGTACACGTCCTCCTCGGTCGCGGTCGCCGGCAGCACGTGCACCTCTATGCCGCGCTCGGCCATGCGGTGCGGGGTCATGCCCTTGATGCCGAGGTCGACGGCGACGACGGTGAAACGCTTCTCACCGATCGCCGGGACGACGTACGCCTCCTGGGTCGCGACCTCCTCGTAGAGGCTCGCGCCCTTCATGGGCGGCTGTGCCTGCACGCGCGCGAGGAGCTCGGGCTCGGCGGCGCCGGTGAGCACAGCGCCGGAGAAGATCCCGGCGCGCATCGATCCGCGCTCGCGCAGATGGCGGGTGAGGGCGCGGGTGTCGATGCCGGAGATGCCGACGACGTTCTGCGCGACCAGCTCGTCGTCCAGGGAGCGCCTGGCCCGCCAGTTGGACGGCACGCGCGCGGGGTCCCGCACGACGTAGCCGGAGACCCAGATGCGGCTCGACTCGTCGTCCTCGTCGTTCCAGCCCGTGTTGCCGATCTGCGGGGCGGTCGCGACGACGATCTGGCGGTCGTACGACGGGTCGGTCAGGGTCTCCTGGTAGCCGGTCATACCGGTGGAGAACACGGCCTCGCCGAAGGTCTCCCCCACGGCCCCGTAGGCGCGGCCGCGGAAGGTGCGGCCGTCCTCGAGGACGAGTACGGCGGGAACCTTGGCTCCCCTTGTGGAGGTCGTCATCGTTCGGCGCCTTCCGTGCTGGTTGTCTTGATCATGGAGTTGATGGCCTCGACCCACTCGGTGTGCTCGGCCGCGTGGTCGGAGCGGAAACCGGAGTCGATCAGCCTGTCGCCGTGCGCCCAGGTCACCACGAGCAGTCCGCCCTCGGTGAGGACCTTGCCCGCGATGCCCTTGTCGAGCCGGGCCCCGCGCAGTGCGGCGGCCGGGACGAAGAAGTCGGCCGCCCCGGGGCGTACGACGTCCAGGCCCTCGTCCGTCAGTGTGAGCTCGGCCAGGCTGCGGGTGCCGAGACCGTGCGCCACGATGCGGTCCAGCCACTGCCCGGCCGTCGTGGAGCCGTGGTAGCGGCCGCTCATGCTCAGTCTCGCCGGGCTGGTCTCCTCCGGCGCGCCGGGCAGCTCGGGCAGATCGCCCTGGAGCGTTCCGCGCCACTTCCAGCCCTCGCGCATCAGCCAGTAGACGAGCACGACGAAGAGGGCGAGTCCGACGAGCCAGCCGATGCGGGCGGCCCAGTCGGTGACCTCGGCCGACTTCTTCTCGACGGCGAGGTCTGTCAGTTGCTGCAGAGGTGTCACGTGAGCTTCCCGTCGACGAGCGTGGCCTTGCCCCGCAGCCACGTGTGCGTGACACGGCCCGGCAGCTCACGGCCCTCGTACGGGGTGTTGCGGCTGCGCGAGGCGAAGCCCGCGGGGTCCACCTCGCCACGGTATGCGGTGTCGACCAGGGTGAGGTTGGCGGGCTCGCCGACCGAGACGGGGCGTCCGTGGCCGTGGGCCCGGCCGATCCGCGCGGGCTTGACCGACATGCGGTCGGCGACACCGGCCCAGTCGAGCAGCCCGGTCTCCACCATCGTCTGCTGGACGACCGAGAGGGCGGTCTCCAGGCCGACCATGCCCATGGCGGCCGCCGCCCACTCGCAGTCCTTGTCCTCGTGCGGGTGGGGGGCGTGGTCGGTGGCGACGATGTCGATCGTGCCGTCGGCGAGCGCCTCGCGCAGGGCCATCACGTCGCGCTCGGTGCGCAGCGGCGGGTTGACCTTGTAGACCGGGTTGTACGTGCGCACCAGTTCGTCGGTGAGCAGGAGGTGGTGCGGGGTGACCTCGGCGGTGACGTCGATACCGCGGGACTTGGCCCAGCGGACGATCTCGACGGAACCGGCGGTGGAGAGGTGGCAGATGTGGACGCGGGAGCCGACGTGCTCGGCGAGCAGCACGTCGCGCGCGATGATCGACTCCTCGGCGACGGCGGGCCAGCCGCCCAGGCCCAGCTCGGCGGAGACGACACCCTCGTTCATCTGGGCGCCCTCGGTCAGCCGCGGCTCCTGTGCGTGCTGGGCGACGACGCCGCCGAAGGCCTTCACGTACTCCAGGGCGCGGCGCATGATCACGGCGTCGTCGACGCACTTGCCGTCGTCGGAGAAGACGGTGACCCCGGCGGCCGACTCGTGCATGGCGCCCAGCTCGGCGAGCTTCCTGCCCTCCAGGCCGACGGTGACGGCGCCGATGGGCTGCACGTCGCAGTAGCCGTGCTCCTGGCCGAGCCGGTAGACCTGCTCGACGACGCCGGCGGTGTCGGCGACCGGGAAGGTGTTGGCCATGGCGAACACGGCGGTGTAGCCGCCGCTCGCGGCAGCCCGGGTGCCGGTCAGCACGGTCTCGGAGTCCTCGCGGCCGGGCTCGCGCAGATGCGTGTGCAGGTCTACGAGCCCCGGCAGCAGCACCTTGCCGCCGGCCTCGACGGCCTCGGCGCCTTCGGCGGACAGTCCCACGCCCACCTCGGCGATCGTCTCGCCGTCGATCAGGACGTCCTGCGGTTCGCCGCCGAGCACCTTCGCACCACGGATCAGGGTCTTGCTCATCGGTCTTGCTTCTCCTCGTTGGTGCGGGCGTGGCTGACGGCGGGTTCGTTGCCGCCGAGCAGCAGGTACAGGACGGCCATCCGGATGGAGACTCCGTTGCCGACCTGCTCGACGACGGTGCAGCGGTCGGAGTCGGCGACCTCGGCGGTGATCTCCATACCGCGGACCATCGGCCCGGGGTGCATCACGATGGCGTGCTCGGGCATCTTCGCCATGCGCTCGCCGTCGAGGCCGTAACGCCGCGAGTACTCGCGCTCGGTCGGGAAGAACGCGGCATTCATCCGCTCGCGCTGGACGCGCAGCATCATCACCGCGTCGGACTTGGGCAGCGTGCTGTCGAGGTCGTACGACACCTCGCAGGGCCAGTGCTCGACGCCGACCGGCACGAGGGTGGGCGGGGCGACCAGGGTGACCTCGGCGCCGAGCGTGTGCAGCAGGTCGACGTTGGAGCGGGCGACGCGGCTGTGCAGGACGTCACCGACGATCGTGATGCGCTTGCCGGATAGGTCCTGCCCTATCCCGGCGTCCCGGCCGACGAGACGGCGGCGCATGGTGAACGCGTCGAGCAGGGCCTGGGTGGGGTGCTGGTGGGTGCCGTCACCGGCGTTGATGACGGCGGCGTCGATCCAGCCGGAGTTGGCCAGGCGGTACGGCGCTCCGGAGGCGCTGTGCCGGATGACGACGGCGTCGACGCCCATCGCCTCCAGGGTCTGCGCGGTGTCCTTCAGGGACTCGCCCTTGGAGACGCTCGACCCCTTGGCGGTGAAGTTGATGACGTCCGCGGAGAGCCGCTTCTCGGCGGCCTCGAAGGAGATCCGGGTCCGGGTCGAGTCCTCGAAGAAGAGGTTGACGACCGTGCGGCCGCGCAGGGTCGGCAGTTTCTTGATCGGCCGGTCGGCGACCCGGGCCATCTCCTCGGCGGTGTCGAGGATCAGGACGGCGTCGTCACGGGTGAGATCGGCGGCCGAGATGAGATGACGCTGCATCTGTCAGGCTCCGTAAGGCAGTTCACATTGAGGGAGATTTCAGGCAAGACGGGGCGCACGGGACGGGCGTACGCCGTCCGCCCGCTACTGGGTCGGCTTCGCACCGAGCAGCACGGTGTCGCGACCGTCCTCCTCGGCAAGCTGGACCTTGACCGTCTCCCGCAACGACGTGGGGAGGTTCTTGCCGACGTAGTCGGCGCGGATAGGCAGTTCGCGGTGGCCGCGGTCGACGAGGACCGCGAGCTGGACCGCGCGCGGGCGCCCGATGTCGTTCAGGGCGTCGAGGGCGGCGCGGATGGTGCGGCCGGAGAAGAGCACGTCGTCGACGAGGACGACGAGGCGGCCGTCGATGCCGTCGCCGGGGATCTCGGTGCGGGCCAGCGCACGCGGCGGGTGCATGCGCAGGTCGTCGCGGTACATGGTGATGTCGAGCGAACCGACGGGCATCTTCCGGTCGGTGATCTGCTCGAGCTTGACGGCGAGCCGCTGGGCGAGGAAGACGCCCCGGGTCGGAATGCCGAGGAGCACCACGTCGTCGGCGCCCTTGGCGCGCTCGACGATCTCGTGGGCGATGCGGGTCAGTACCCGCGCGATGTCGGGCCCTTCGAGCACGGGCCGGGCATCGGACGCTTGCGTGTCCATACGAAACGGACCCCCTTCTCCGCCTCACGGGACGGACCTTAAAGGACGTCGGATTTGCGCCATCAACCCTAGCAGGCCGTGGGTACGCCCCCGATCACCCCCTCGGCGCAACGGGCCGGCGCTGCCACGGAAGAGTCGGTGTGGACCATTCGGCTTGACGCATGAGAGTCACGCTGCGTAACCTCACAGTGAGTTACCAGCCGCGCGGCACGGCACCCAGCCCGTCGCGTCGACACAGTGTCCGGGGAGCTATATGTCCAGCGAATACGCCAAACAGCTCGGGGCCAAGCTCCGGGCCATCCGCACCCAGCAGGGCCTTTCCCTCCACGGTGTCGAGGAGAAGTCCCAGGGCCGCTGGAAGGCCGTCGTGGTCGGTTCGTACGAGCGCGGTGACCGCGCGGTGACCGTACAGCGCCTGGCGGAGCTGGCGGATTTCTACGGTGTGCCCGTGCAGGAACTGCTGCCCGGCACCACCCCCGGCGGCGCCGCCGAGCCGCCCCCGAAGCTGGTCCTGGACCTGGAGCGGCTGGCCACGGTGCCGGCCGAGAAGGCGGGCCCGCTCCAGCGGTACGCCGCGACCATCCAGTCCCAGCGCGGTGACTACAACGGCAAGGTGCTGTCGATCCGCCAGGACGACCTGCGCACGCTCGCCGTCATCTACGACCAGTCGCCCTCGGTCCTGACCGAGCAGCTGATCAGCTGGGGCGTGCTCGACGCGGACGCGCGCCGCGCCGTGGCCACGCACGAAGAGGGCTGAGCCCGCTCCGTCCACCAGCAGAAACGTGCCGCCGGGGCGGCCGGGCCGTCATGGCTCCGGCCGCCCCGGCGGCTTTCTGCGGCCTTCGGGGGCGTCGCCCGCACCGGAATGCCGGGGAACGCCAGGGGGCCCGCAGCGGTCGCGCTGCGGGCCCCCTGGCGTTGCCGTACGTCTTACGCCCGATCCCGGCGGAGCGACGGCTTGAGCTCCTTCAGCCGGCCCAGCAGGCCGTTGACGAACGAGGGCGACTCGTCCGTGGAGAACTCCTTCGCCAGCTGCACCATCTCGTCGAGGACGACGGCGTCCGGGGTCTCGTCGACCCAGATCAGCTCGTAGGCGCCCAGGCGCAGGATGTTGCGGTCGACGACCGGCATCCGGTCGAGCGTCCAGCCGACCGCGTACTGGGCGATCAGCTCGTCGATGCGCGTCGCGTGCTCGGCGTAGCCCTCGACCAGCTGCATCGTGTACTCGCTCACCGGCGGCTGCCGGGTGTCGTCCCGGGAGAGCCGGATCCAGTCCGCGAGGACCGTCAGCACGTCGGCGTCGCGCTGGTCGCCTTCGAAGAGGATCTGGAAGGCGCGCTTGCGGGCCGTGTTGCGGGCAGCCACGGTTAGCTGTTCACCCGGCCGAGGTAGTCGCTCGTGCGGGTGTCGACCTTGATCTTCTCACCGGTGGTGATGAAGAGCGGGACCTGGATCTGGTGACCGGTCTCCAGGGTGGCGGGCTTGGTGCCGCCGGTGGAGCGGTCGCCCTGGACGCCCGGCTCGGTCTCGGCGACGGTCAGCTCGACGGCGGCGGGCAGCTCGACGAAGAGAACCTCGCCCTCGTGCTGCGCGACCGTGGCGGTGAAGCCCTCGATCAGGAAGTTCGCGGCGTCGCCGACGGCCTTCCGGTCGACGTGGAGCTGGTCGTAGGTCTCCATGTCCATGAAGACGAAGTACTCGCCGTCCATGTACGAGAACTGCATGTCGCGCTTGTCGACAGTGGCCGTCTCGACCTTGACGCCGGCGTTGAAGGTCTTGTCGACGACCTTGCCGGAGAGCACGTTCTTGAGCTTGGTGCGCACGAATGCCGGGCCCTTGCCGGGCTTGACGTGCTGGAACTCGACGACGGACCACAGCTGGCCGCCATCGAGCTTTAGCACCATGCCGTTCTTGAGGTCGTTCGTGGAAGCCACGGTTGCGGAATCTCCTGGACTGACGTGGACGACCCCGGGGCACGCACCTATAGTGCGAGCAGCTCCTTGGTCGTAATGGTGAGTAGCTCGGGTCCGCCGTCCGCCTCGGGGCGCACGACGAGCGTGTCATCGATCCGGACACCGCCCCGGCCCGGGAGGTGGACCCCCGGTTCGACGGTGACCGGCACGCAGGCGTCCAGTTTACCCATGGCCGCGGGGGCCAGCTGCGGGTCCTCGTCGATTTCGAGCCCGACGCCGTGGCCGGTCAGCGGCTGGAGCCCCTCGGCGTGCCCGGCGGAGTCCAGCACATGGCGTGCGGCACGGTCCACGTCGCGGAAGGCCGCGCCCGGCGCCAGCGCCTCGCGTCCGGCACGCTGAGCGGCGAAGACGAGGTCGTACAGCTCGACCTGCCAGTCCGCGGGCGACGTGCCGATGACGAACGTACGGCCGATCTCGCAACGGTAGCCGCGGTACGTCGCCCCGAGGCAGACGGAGAGAAAGTCGCCCTCCTCGACACGACGGTCGGTGGGCCGGTGCCCGCGGCGGCCGGAGTGCGGCCCGGTGGCGACGGAGGTCGGGAAGGCGGGGCCGTCGGCACCGTGGTCGACCAGGCGCCGCTCGAGCTCCAGCGCGAGGTGCCGTTCGGTGCGGCCCACCAGGATGGACTCCAGCAGCTCGCCGAGGGCCTGGTCGGCGATCTCGGCGCCGATGCGGAGGCAGGAGATCTCCTCCTCGTCCTTGACGACCCTGAGCTGTTCGACCGCGCAGCCCAGGTCGGCGAGGCGCAGCTGCGAGGCGACCGAGCCGATGGCGCGGTGCCGGGCGACCGTGAGGTGGTGTTCCTCGACGGCGAGGGAGTCGGCGTCCTGCGCGACGGCGAGGCCGGCTGCGGCGACGGCGGTGTCGCCGCCGGGGGCGGGCAGGACATGCAGCGTCAGCGACTCGTCGGGGCGGCCCTCGGAGGGCCGGTCGTCCGGCGGGGACGCGCACACCAGGAAGTCCTCGTGTCTGCTCAGGAGCAGGACGGAGCCCTGCGGGGCAGCGCCGGAGAGATAGCGCACGTTGGCTGGGCGCGAGACCAGTGCGGATGCGCTGCCGCTCGCGTTGCAGCGGTCCCTGAGTCTGGCTCGGCGGGCTGCGAACACCTCTGACATGACACGAGCGTAGAAGGCGTGGCCGTTTTGCGCCGGTTGGGGACGTTCGGTCGGGGGAGGGAGAGGGGGAGGATACGTCCGTTGTATGTCGGGTGCGGGCCGTGGGGGTTGGTCGCGCCCACGCGGCGGAGCCGCATGTCGATACAGCCCGCGCCCCCAGGGAACCGCAGTGGCCGTGGTTACCAGTTCGGTGGGCTTGCTATGGCTCTTGCCAGGACGTCGTCCAGAACTCGGGCCGTTGCCGGGACGTCCAGTTGGGAGTTGTCGATGATCGGAAGGCCCGAGCCGTACCAGCCCGCCATGCGGCCGTGGATGCGGGCCACCTCCTCGTCGGTGAGCCGGCGGTTGCCGGTGCGTTCCGCGTTGCGCTCCAGGACGACGTCCAGGCCGGGCAGCAGCACGACCGGGAGCAGGCCGGGACCGACGTGCCGCTTCCAGCCACCCAGGCCCACGACCGGGCGGTCCGGGAAGACCGCGTCGTCGAGGATGCACGAGATGCCGTTGGCCAGGAAGTTGCGGGCCGCGAAGCCGCAGGTGCGGCGGGCCAGGCGGTACTGCGCCTCGGAGTGGTCGTTCCAGCCGGACTGGGGGTCGGCGAAGCCCGAGCGGACCCATTCGCGCACGTCGTCGAGGCTGATATGGGCGGTGGGGACCCGGCGGTGGTCGGCCCAGTACTTGGCGACGCTCGTCTTGCCCGCGCCCGCCGGGCCGATCAGCAGCACGGCGAGCGTCGTGGTCGTCGGGTCGGGCGCGGTGGCCGTGGCGGGCGGTGCGCTGGGGACGGCGACGGGGCCGCCGGGCGGCAGCGGGACGTGGCCGGTGGTGTCGGCCGGGGGTGGGGCGGGCGCCTGCTGGGGTGGCGAAGGCGGTAGCGGTCCTGTAGGGGTTCCGGGTGCGGCGAAGCCCGGTACCTGGTGCGGCGTCGGCACGGGACCCCGCTGGGCTCCGGGATGGTGCGCACCCGGGTGGTGTGCGGTCGGTGACCAGTCGGTGACCGGTCCCTGCCCCGGCTGGTGGGGCGGCGGCAGCGGAGACCCCACTGCGTGCTGCATCCGGTGCCACTCCGTCTCGTACAGGCGATTGACGCTGGCAGCGGAGTGCGAACCCCGCTCCCTACCGAACGGTACCGTCCCCGGCCGCCGTTTGGTGAAACGGCCGGGGGCGGTCGGAAGTGCCCGTTGTGGAGGGAGAATCGGGCGGACGGGGCCGCGGGGGACTTACTGACCGACCTCGCCGTACGCGGCGAGCAGCACCGCCGGGTCCGGGCCCTCCAGGACGGTGGGCTTGCCGAGTCCGTCGAGGACGATGAAGCGCAGCAGGTCCCCGCGGGACTTCTTGTCGACCTTCATCGTCTCCAGCAGCTTGGGCCACTGGTCGTAGCGGTAGTGCAGGGGCAGGCCGACCGACTCCAGGACCGTGCGGTGGCGGTCCGCCGTCGCGTCGTCCAACCGGCCTGCGAGGCGGCCGAGTTCAGCGGCGAAGTGCATGCCGACGGCAACCGCGGCGCCGTGCCGCCACTTGTAGCGCTCGTTCTTCTCGATGGCGTGGCCGAGCGTGTGGCCGTAGTTGAGGATCTCCCTCAGGCCCGACTCCTTGAGGTCGGAGGAGACGACCTCGGCCTTGACCCGGATCGAGCGTTCGATCAGTTCGGCGGTGTGCGGACCCGCCGGGGTGCGTGCCGCCTCTGGGTCGGACTCGATGAGGTCGAGGATCACCGGGTCGGCGATGAAGCCGGCCTTGATGATCTCGGCGAGCCCGGAGACGTAGTCGTTGACCGGCAGCGACTCCAGCGCGGCCAGATCGCACAGGACGCCCGCAGGCGGATGGAAGGCGCCGACGAGGTTCTTGCCCTCGGCGGTGTTGATACCGGTCTTGCCGCCCACGGCCGCGTCCACCATCGCCAGGACGGTGGTCGGGATCGCGATCCAGCGCACTCCGCGCAGCCAGGTCGCGGCCACGAAACCGGCCAGGTCGGTGGTCGCGCCGCCGCCCACGCCGACGATGACGTCGGAGCGGGTGAAGCCGGACTGGCCTAGCGCCTTCCAGCAGTAGGCGGCGACCTCGGCGGTCTTGGCCTCCTCCGCGTTGGGCACCTGGATGGCGACGGTCTCGTACCCCTGCTCGACCAGGTCGGCACGCAGGGCCTCACCTGTCTCGGCCAGCGCCTCCGGGTGGATCACCGCGACACGCTTGGCCTTCTCCCCGATCAACCCGCCCAGTTCGCTGAGGAGTTGACGGCCGATCAGGACCTCGTACGGCTCGGTGCCCGCCGTGCCGCCGACCTGGATCCGCGTCACCGTCTCGCTCATGCTTCTTTCAACTCCAGTGCGTCCAGCGCTGCTTGGGTGACCTCTTCGGGGGTGCGGCCGTCGGTCGCGACGACGGCCGTGGCGACCTCCGCGTACAGGTGCCGCCGCGCCTCCATCAGCTCGCGCCACTGCTTGCGCGGGTTGAGGGCGAGCAGCGGCCGGGCCACGTTCAGGCCGGTGCGCCTGACGGCCTCCTCGACGTCCATCGAGAGATAGACCACACGGTGCCCGGCGAGCACCCCGCGCGTGTCCTCGTCGAGGATCGCGCCGCCACCGAGCGCCAGCACACCGTCGTGCTCGGCCAGCGCACGGTGCACCGCCCGCTTCTCGACGGCACGGAAGGCGGGCTCGCCCTCGTCCACGAAGATCTCGGCGATGGTCCGCCCCTCGGCGGCCACGATGTCGTCGTCGGTGTCGCGGAAGCCGACGCCCAGCCGCTCGGCCAGCAGCTGCCCGACGGTCGACTTGCCGACGCCCATGGGTCCCACGAGGACGACGACCGGTACGGCGCTCACCGGATGGCCAGGTGGTCGAGGAAGGAACGCACGTTGCGGCGGGTCTCGGTCACGCTGTCGCCGCCGAACTTCTCCGCGACGGCGTCCGCGAGGACGAGCGCCACCATGGCTTCGGCGACGATGCCCGCCGCCGGGACCGCGGACACGTCCGAGCGCTGGTGGTGGGCCTGCGCCGGCTCGCCGGTGACCACGTCCACGGTCCGCAGTGCGCGCGGCACGGTCGCGATCGGCTTCATCGCGGCGCGCACCCGCAGCAGCTCACCGGTGCTCAGGCCGCCCTCGGTGCCGCCGGAACGGCCGGAGACGCGCCGGATACCCTCGTCGGTGCCCACGATCTCGTCGTGTGCCTGCGAGCCGGGCACCCGTGCCAGCTCGAAACCGTCACCGATCTCGACGCCCTTGATCGCCTGGATGCCCATGAGCGCGCCCGCGAGCCGGGCGTCCAGCTTGCGGTCCCAGTGCACGTGCGAACCGAGGCCCACCGGCACGCCGTAGGCCAGGATCTCGACCACGCCACCGAGGGTGTCGCCGTCCTTGTGGGCCTGGTCGATCTCGGCGACCATCGCCTTCGACGCGTCCGAGTCCAGGCAGCGCACGGGGTCCGCGTCCAGCTTCTCGGCATCGGCCGGGGTGGGGTAGACGCCCTGCGGGGCCTTCGCGGAGGCCAGCTCGACGACGTGCGAGACGATCTCGATGCCGGTCGTCTCCTTCAGGTACGACCGGGCCACCGCGCCCAGCGCCACCCGAGCCGCGGTTTCGCGGGCGGAGGCACGCTCCAGGATCGGCCGGGCCTCGTCGAAGCCGTACTTCTGCATGCCCGCGAGGTCGGCGTGACCGGGACGCGGGCGGGTCAGCGGCGCGTTACGGGCAAGCCCGGCGAGGATCTCGGGGTCGACCGGGTCGGCCGCCATGACCTGCTCCCACTTGGGCCACTCAGTGTTGCCCACCATGATCGCGACCGGGGAGCCGAGGGTGAGGCCGTGCCTGACTCCGCCCAGGAAGGTGACCTCGTCGCGCTCGAACTTCATGCGGGCACCGCGGCCATAGCCGAGCCGCCGCCGCGCGAGGTGGTCCGCCACCATCTCCGTGGTGATCGGCACGCCGGCGGGAAGGCCCTCCAGCGTCGCGACGAGTGCGGGACCGTGGGACTCCCCCGCGGTCAGCCAACGCAGCCTGCTCAACGGTGCTCCTCCGTGCTCGCGCCCTGGTACTGCCCTGCGTACGCGCGTCCTCGCGTACGGCGACGGTCCGACCGGGTGCGCGGCCCCGGTCCGCCACCTCCGATCCTCCCACGACCGGCACCCGGTCCCGGCCTCCGGTCCAGCAGGCGGACGCGACGGAGGACGTCAGCGCTCGGCGAGCGCCTTCTCCCCGGCGTGGCGTATGGCCTCAAGCGGTGCCGGGGAGCGTCCGGTCATCTGCTCGACCTGGAGCACGGCCTGGTGGACCAGCAGGTCGAGGCCGCCGACGACGGCCCCGCCGGACATCGACCAGCGGGCCGCGAGGGCGGTCGGCCAGGGCTCGTAGAGCACGTCGAAGAGGGTGGCCGGCCGCTCGGGCACGGCGGCGGCGAGGGCGTCCGTGGTGCCGGCAGGCGTGGTGGCGATCACCAGTGGGGCCCGCAGGGCTTCGGCCGCGTCCGCCCAGTCGGCCGTACGGACCTCGACGTCGAGCCGTTCGCCCCACTGCCGCATCTCGGCGGCCCGGGCCTCGCTGCGGACGTAGGCGACGACCTCACCGGTGCAGACGCGGGCCAGGGCGGCGAGCGCCGAGGACGCGGTGGCGCCGGCACCGAGGATCGCGGCCGAGTCGACATGCTCGACACCGTGCTCGCGCAGAGCGGCGATCATGCCCGGGATGTCGGTGTTGTCGCCCAGGCGGCGGCCGTCCTCGGTGAAGACGACCGTGTTGACCGCGTCGACGGATGCGGCCGTCTCGCTGATCTCGTCGAGCAGCGGGATGACCGCCCGCTTCAGCGGCATGGTCAGCGACAGCCCCGCCCACTCGGGCCCGAGCCCCTCGAGAAAGCCGGGGAGCCCGGCCTCGTCGACCTCGAAGCGGTCGTACGACCAGTCGGTGAGCCCGAGTTCGGCGTACGCGGCACGGTGCAGCACCGGGGAGAGCGAGTGGGCGATGGGCTTACCGAGCACGGCGGCCCGGCAGGCGTCAGTTGCGTATGGCGTCATTGCACCCATCCTTGAGACTTGCGGACCGGGAACTGGTTGCCGGACGGTCCATAAGGGCCGTATCGCCCCGACCGCTCGCCACAGCAACCCAGGACGCCACGACTCGCGCCCGGCCACGGTGTAAATCGGAGTACCTTCCGCAATCCGGCTACGACTCACGCCGGCAGGTGTTGGCTTCGGTGTCGCGGTGGCTGCGGGGCGCCCGTCATCAGTTCTTGTTCCTCGATGCGTTCCACTCGTTGACCAGCTTCTCGTGGTCCGCGAGCGTCTTGGTGAACCTGCTGGTCTTGCCGTCCATCGAGATGAAGTAGTACCAGCCGTCGTGCGTCGGATCGAGCGCGCCGTTGAGGGCCTCTTCACCGGGGTTGCCAATGGGGCCGGGCGGCAGGCCCTTGGCGTAGTACGTGTTGTACGGGTTGTTGTAGCGCCGCAGCTCGCCGATGGACAGATCGATCTTGCTCTGGTTCTTCACGTAGTTGTACGTGGAGTCGAACTCCAGCGCGCCATAGGTCTCGGGGTTCCCAGGCTTCAGGCGGTTGTAGACCACCTCGGCCATCTTGCGGAAGTCGTCATGGCTGGTGCCTTCGGCCTGCACCAGGCTCGCCACGGTGAGCAGTTGCCAGGGTCCGTCGAGACCCAGGCTCTTGGCCTTGTTCTCCACGCCCAGCTCGTCGTACTTCTCGCTGGCCCGGCCGACCATCTCCTTCAGGACGGCCTCGGGCTTCTGCCCCTTGGCGACCGCGTAGCTGGAGGGGTAGAGGAATCCTTCCAGCGGGTCCTTCAGGCTGGGGTGGTTCAGTGCCCAAGAGGGCAGGCCGAGCCTCTTGTAGTCCTTCTTCGCGACGCCCTCTGTAGTGCCCTTCTTCACTCCGAGGCGCTTGTCGATCAGCGCGTAGACCGCGACGTTGCGCAGGCCCTCGGCGAGGACCAGGTTGCTGCGGCTCTTCGGGCTGAGCATCAGCTCGACCGCGCTGGCGGCCGACATGTGCTTCTGCAGCGTGTAGATGCCGTCCTGGATCGACTTGCCGTTGGGGTTCGCCCCCTGTGCGGAGACGAACGCGTCGACGCTCTCGACGACACCTGCCTCCTTCAGCTTCCGGCCGATGTCGTAGCCGCCGGCGCCCTTGGGGATCTCGACGGTCACCGACTCGCCGTTGCCGCTGCCCTCGTAGTCCGGGGCCGGGCCAAAACGATTCTGGAAGTACTGGAACCCGAGATATCCGACCCCGCCGAGGCCACCGCCGAAGACCAGGACGACCACCAGGCAGGCGCAGCCGCTGCGCCGCTTCTTGGCACCCTTGCCGCCTTTGGCGTCCTTGCCGCGCCGGTCGCCGCGCCCACCGCGGCCCCGCGGGTCGTCGTCGAAATCGTCGTCATCGTCGTCGCCGCCCGAGAAGAAGGCGTGTTCGCCCTGGTCGGGGCCGGGGTCCCAGTCGGTCTCGGGCTCGGTTTCGGGGCCCCTGCGGCCCGGCGGCTGCGGCGGCGGATACGCGTCGGGCGTGCCGTAGAAGTCGGGCTGCTCGGCGCCGTACGCGACGGGCTGCTGGCCGTACGGGTCGCCCGGGTCGGCGGCGTAGGGCACCTGACCATGAGTACCGGTCGCGTCCCAGCCGCCCTGGTGGTACTGCTGCGGCTGGATGTGGCCGCCGTACTGCTGCTGGCCCTGTGGGTCGTAGTACTGGTGCTGCTGCTGGTCGTACCCGCCCTGCTGACCCTGGTTCCAGTCGCCGTACTGCTGCTGTTGTTGCGGCTGCTGCGGATAGTGCTGCGGCTGGCCGCCGTAGGGGGACTGCTGACCCGCGTGGGCCTGCTGTCCTCCCCATCCGCCGTCCCCGTACAACGGGTCCTCGGGATGCCACGGTTCGGAGCCTTGGCCCCGGCCATACTCAGTCATCGATCCCCTAGAGCCGCGAGGCGGCGGTCACACGGCTTCGGGCCGGATTCCGTCCCGCCTCTTTGCAGTGCGGCGGCTGTTCGAACACCGCCGCATCGCGCGGAACGTTACCGTATCGCGATCAGATGACCACTTCGACGCCCTCGCCGGGTGCTTTGCCTGACACTCGTTCGGATTCCAGGGCCTGCTGCAGGATGATCACAGCGGCTGCCTGGTCGATGACGGAACGGCCCTTCTTCGACTTCACGCCGGATGCGCGCAGTCCCTGACTGGCCGTCACCGTCGTCATCCGCTCGTCGACGAGGCGCACCGGCACCGGCGCGATGCCCTTGGCCAGCTCCTGGGCGAAGGCACGGACCTTGACCGCAGCCGGGCCCTCGCCACCCTTGAGGGAGCGCGGAAGGCCGACGACGACCTCGATCGGCTCGTACTCCTCCACGAGTTGCCGCAGGCGCCGGTGAGCTGCGGGGACGTCCCGGCCGGGGACCGTCTCCACCGGTGTGGCGAGGATCCCGTCGGGGTCGCACGAGGCGACCCCGATACGGGCGTCCCCGACGTCGATCGCGAGTCGACGTCCTCTGCGCATCTTCTCGACCGTTTCTTACTTGGCGGTCTCGGCGACCAGACGTTCGACGGCGTCCACGGCCTCGCCGATCGCGGCCGGGTTCTGGCCGCCGCCCTGGGCGACGTCGGGCTTGCCGCCACCGCCGCCGCCGAGGGTCTTGGCGGCCGTGCGGACCAGTTCACCGGCCTTGAGGCCGCGCTCGCGGGCGGCCTCGTTGGTGGCGATGACCGTGAGCGGCTTGCCGTTGTTGACCGTGAAGAGGGCCACCACGGCGGCACGTCCGCCCTGGATGCGGCCGCGCACGTCGAGGACCAGCTTGCGCAGGTCGTCCGGCGTGGTGCCGTCCGGGACCTGGCCCGTGACGACGGCCACCCCGTGGACGTCCTTGGCGGACTCGGCGAGACCGGCGGCGGCCTGGAGCACCTTCTCGGCGCGGAACTTCTCGATCTCCTTCTCGGCGTCCTTCAGCTTGCCGAGCATCGAGGAGACCTTCTCCGGCAGCTCCTCGGCGCGGCCCTTGAGCAGCTCGGTCAGCTGGTTGACGACCGTGTGCTCGCGGGCGAGGAAGTTGTACGCGTCCACACCGACGAGGGCCTCGATACGGCGCACACCCGAGCCGATGGACGACTCGCCGAGGAGCTTCACCAGGCCCAGCTGGGCGGTGTTGTGCACGTGGGTGCCGCCGCACAGCTCCTTGGAGAAGTCGCCGATGGTCACGACGCGGACGCGCTCGCCGTACTTCTCGCCGAACTCGGCGATGGCGCCCTGCTTCCTGGCCTCGTCGATGCCCATGATGTCGGCGCGCACGTCGAGGTCGCGGGCGAGCACCTCGTTGATCTTCTGCTCGACGTCGGTCATCACGGCCGTCGGAACGGCGGACGGCGAACCGAAGTCGAAGCGGAAGCGGCCGGGCTGGTTCTCGGAGCCGGCCTGGGCGGCCGTCGGGCCGAGGGCGTCGCGCAGGGCCTGGTGGGTCAGGTGCGTGGCCGAGTGGGCGCGGGCGATGGCCTTGCGGCGACGGGTGTCGATCGAGGCCTGGGCCTTGGCGCCGAGGGTGACCTCGCCGACCTGGACGACGCCCTTGTGGACGTACACGCCCGGGACCGGCTTCTGGGTGTCGCGGACCTCGATGACGGCACCGGAGTCCACCTTGATACGGCCGGTGTCGCCGATCTGGCCGCCGCCCTCGGCGTAGAACGGGGTGCGGTCGAGCACGACCTCCACCTCGTCGCCCTCGGTGGCGGCCGGGGAGGAGACGCCGTCGACGAGAATGCCGACGATCGTGGACTCGCCCTCGGTGTCCGAGTAGCCGATGAAGTCGGTCTGGCCGGCCCGGTCGGCGATCTCTCGGTAGGCGCCGAGGTCGGCGTGGCCGGTCTTCTTGGCCTGGGCGTCGGCCTTGGCGCGCTCCCGCTGCTCCTTCATCAGGCGGCGGAAGCCCTCCTCGTCCACGGCCAGTCCCTGCTCGGCGGCCATCTCGAGGGTGAGGTCGATCGGGAAGCCCCAGGTGTCGTGGAGCAGGAAGGCCTTGTCGCCGGCCAGCACGGACGAGCCGGCGGCCTTGGTCTCGGTGACGGCGGTGTCGAGGATGTTGGTGCCGGCCTTCAGCGTCCTGAGGAAGGCGTTCTCCTCGGCGAGGGCGACCTTCTCGATGCGCTCGCGGTCGGTGACCAGCTCCGGGTACTGCTGCCCCATCATGCGGATCACGACGTCGATCAGGTCCTTGACGACGGGACCGGTGGCGCCGAGCAGGCGCATGTTGCGGATGGCGCGGCGCATGATGCGGCGCAGGACGTAGCCGCGGCCCTCGTTGCCGGGGGTGACACCGTCACCGATGAGCATCGTGGCCGTGCGCATGTGGTCGGTGACCACGCGCAGGGAGACGTCCGAGGTGTGCGAGTCGCCGTAGTGGACGCCGGTCAGCTCGGTGGCCCGCTTGATGACGGCCATGGAGGTGTCGATCTCGTACATGTTCTGCACGCCCTGCAGAATCATGGCGAGACGCTCCAGGCCGAGGCCCGTGTCGATGTTCTTGCTCGGGAGGTCGCCGAGGATCTCGAAGTTGTCCTTGCCGGTGCCCTCGCCGCGCTCGTACTGCATGAAGACGAGGTTCCAGATCTCCACGTACCGCTCGTCGTTGACGGCGGGGCCGCCCTCGACGCCGAACTCGGGGCCGCGGTCGTAGTTGATCTCGGAGCAGGGACCGCAGGGGCCCGGGACGCCCATCGACCAGAAGTTGTCCTTCATGCCCAGGCGCTGGATGCGCTCCTTGGGCACGCCGACGACCTCGTGCCAGATCTGCTCGGCCTCGTCGTCGTCCTGGTAGACGGTGATCCAGAGCTTCTCCGGCTCCAGGCCGTAACCACCCTTGTCCTGGGGGCTGGTGAGCAGCTCCCAGGCGAGCTTGATGGCGCCTTCCTTGAAGTAGTCGCCGAAGGAGAAGTTGCCGCACATCTGGAAGAACGTGCCGTGGCGCGTGGTCTTGCCGACCTCTTCGATGTCGGGCGTGCGCACGCACTTCTGCACGCTGGTGGCGCGCGGGAAGGGCGGCTTGACCTCACCCAGGAAGTAGGGCTTGAACGGAACCATGCCGGCCGGGACGAGGAGCAGAGTCGGGTCGTCCGCGATGAGCGACGCCGAAGGGACGACGGTGTGACCGCGCTCCTCGAAGAAGCTCAACCAGCGGCGGCGAATCTCGGCCGACTCCATCAGTGGTCCTCATTCCGGTTGTACGTGTACGTCGGGTACGTCGGGTCGACGTACTTCGGGTTGGTGCGGTTCTCGATGGCGGTGTACCGCCGGGGCGCGGGCAGTTCGGGGTCGACCGTGGCGTTGATGCCGAGGGCGTCACCCAGTTCGGCCTCGCGCTGCGCCATGTTGTCGCGGACGTCGAGCGCGAAGCCGACCGCGCGGTCCCTGAGGCGCTGACCCGTCTCGAGCGCCTTGTTGGCGGCGGTCGCGGCGAGGCTCTCGGGGGTGAGCTGCCTCAGCTTGCGGTTGACCTTGGTGGTGGCCCACACACCGGCGGCGACGCCCGTGGTGAACCAGAACGTACGGCGGAACATCGCTGGTTCTCAGTCCTTCTTCCGCTTGTTCCGTCGCGCCGCCGGAACCGTCCGGCCCACGATCACCGTACGCCGGGGCGCCTTGGCCGGAACGTCCTCCTTGCGGCCGCCGAGGGCACGGCGCACGCCGTAGCCGAAGGCCGCGACCTTGACCAGAGGCCCGCCGAAGGTGGAGGCGACGGTCGTGGAGAGCGCGGAGGCGTTCGACGTGACCTCCTGGACGTCCGACGCGATCGCGTCGACGCGGTCGATCTGGGTCTGCGCGGAGCGCACGGCCGTGGAGGCGTCGGCGAGCAGCGGGACGGCCTGGTCGGTCACGTCCGCGACGAGCTTGGTGGTCGCCTTGAGCGTCTGGGCCAGCCTCACCAGTGCGACGGCGAGGAAGGAGACCAGGATCGCCCAGAAGACGGCCACCAGGATCCCGGCCACCTCTCCACCGGACACTGTGCGCACCCGCTCCCTGAAACGTGCCTGAGCATTTGAAAAGTCGTGCACCGAGCCTATCGCGCCGGGGATGTCGCTCCGTACCGGATTTCCGTGAGCCGCGGGATGCGGCGGTGGCGCGGCGAGGGGTACGGCCCCTGGCCGAGCTGCCGATCCCGCGCGGGCCGGTGCGGCAGGCACAGGAGGCGGCCGGAATGCGCGAACCCGCCGCCTCGCCCACCCGGAAGGGCGGGGAGACGGCGGGCTGAGGTGCTGCGCCGGGGCTGGAGTCAGCGGGCGTAGTACTCGACGACGAGCTGCTCGTCGCAGATGACCGGAACTTCCTTGCGGTTCGGCTCGCGGTCCAGGCGGAACGCCAGGGCCTTGAGGTTCACCTGCAGGTAGCGCGGGGTCTCGCCGTCGGGGGCGAAGCCGCCCTCACGGGCGATCTGGAAGAGCGTCTTGTCCTTGGAGCGGTCGCGGACCTGCACGACGTCGTCCGGGCGGACCCGGAAGGACGGCTTGTCGACCTTCTGGCCGTTGACCTGGATGTGGCCGTGGACGACCATCTGGCGGGCCTGGTAGATCGTGCGGGCGATGCCCGAACGCAGGACCAGAGCGTCGAGACGGCGCTCCAGCTCGACGATCAGGGCCTCACCGGTCTTGCCCTGGACCTTGGACGCGCGGTCGTAGGCGCGGACCAGCTGGCGCTCGGAGATGTCGTACTGCGCGCGCAGACGCTGCTTCTCGAGCAGACGGACCTTGTAGTCCGAGTTCTGCTTGCGGCCGCGGCCGTGCTCACCCGGCGGGTAGGGACGGGCCTCGAAGTACTTGACGGCCTTGGGGGTCAGCGCGATGCCGAGGGCACGCGACTTCTTGACCTTGGGGCGGGACTGGTTCGCCACTTCTTTTCCTTTTCCGATTCGGCTGCCTCAGGGTTACGGGAGGTCGCATCCGCAGCCGGGGATTCCCAGCAGGTCCACGAGGGACGTGCCGGGCAGCCGTTCCCTGGTCTGGGCACATACGTGCAGCACACGAACGGCCCACCGTCCGGTCCCGGGATCCCGGGTGGTGGTGGGCTGCCCGCGACACCTACGACGGTGCGCGACGCTCCTGGATCAACAGATCCGGCTGGATGTCCCGCCTGAGGCGCCGACCGGGGCCGGACACGGGACTCAGCACTGAGCGCCAGTCTACAGGGTGGTCAGGACCGCTTGCGACCGAGGTGCTGCCGGGTCCATTCGACCGCGTCCGCGTACCGCGCCTCGGCCCCGTGCCGGGTCGGGGTGTAGTACTCACGGTCCTGGAGCGCGTCCGGTGCGTACTGCTGCTCGGCGATGCCCTCGGCCAGGTCGTGCGGGTACACGTATCCCTGGGCGTGGCCGAGCTTGGCGGCGCCCTTGTAGTGTCCGTCGCGCAGATGCGGCGGGACGGGTCCGGCCAGTCCCTTGCGTACGTCCTCCAGGGCGGCGCCGATCGCGGTCGTCGCGGCGTTGGACTTGGGGGCCAGGGCGAGGGCGATGGTGGCGTGGCTGAGCGTGAGGGCGGCCTCGGGGAAGCCGATCATGGCGACGGCCTGGGCGGCGGCCACGGCGATGGGCAGCGCGTTGGGGTCGGCGAGGCCGATGTCCTCGCTGGCTGAGATCATCAGCCGGCGGGCGATGAAGCGGGGGTCCTCACCGGCCTCGATCATCCGGGCGAGGTAGTGCAGCGCGGCGTCGACGTCGGAGCCGCGGATGGACTTGATGAGGGCACTGGCGACGTCGTAGTGCTGGTCGCCGTCGCGGTCGTACTTCACCGCCGCCCGGTCGACCGTCTCCTCCAGCGTGCCGAGGGCGACCTCCGTCTCGCCCTTGTCGAGGGCGGCTCCGGCTGCCGCTTCCAGGGCGGTCAGGGCACGGCGGGCGTCGCCACCGGCGATGCGCAGGAGGTGGTCCTCGGTGTCCTCGGGGAGGGCGACGGCGTCCTTGAGGCCCCGCTCGTCGGCGAGGGCCCGTCGCAGCAGCCCGCGCAGGTCGTCGTCGGTGAGGGGTTCGAGCGTCAGCAGGAGGGAGCGTGACAGCAGGGGCGAGATCACCGAGAAGTACGGGTTCTCGGTGGTCGCCGCGATCAGGGTCACCCACCGGTTCTCGACGGCCGGGAGGAGGGAGTCCTGCTGGGCCTTGCTGAAGCGGTGGATCTCGTCGAGGAAGAGGACGGTCTCCTTGCCGAAGCCGCCGGTGGCGCGGCGGGCGCCGTCGATGACCGCGCGGACCTCCTTGACGCCCGCGGTGATCGCCGACAGCTCCACGAACCGCTTGTTGGTGGCCTTCGAGACGACGTACGCCAGGGTCGTCTTGCCGGTACCCGGCGGGCCCCAGAGGATCACCGAGGAGGGGCCCGCGGGGCCGCCGGCGCCCTCGCCGACCAGTCGGCGCAGCGGTGAGCCCGGCTTCAGCAGGTGCTGCTGGCCCACCACCTCGTCGAGGGTGCGCGGGCGCATCCGAACCGCCAGGGGGCTTGCGGACGGGTCCTTCTCCTGGCGTTCTTCTGCTGCGGCGGTGAACAGGTCGGGCTCCACGTCAGAAACCCTAAATCACCGCACTGACAATCCCGCCGGGGCGTCAGCTGGTCCAGAAGTCCCACCAGCGGGTCAGGATCAGCATGCCGATGATCCCGATGTGCAGGACCGGCACGACCCAGGTGAACTCGCCGAAGAAGCCCCTCAGCCAGCCGGGGGCGGGCAGGAAGCCCTTGCGGACGTTGAACGACGTCACGTACCAGAACATGACGATCGTGGCGACCCAGGCCAGGGAGCACCACAGGCACAGCGCGTTGATCCGGTACAGGGACTGGAACTGCAGCCAGGTGCAGAAGCCCACCCCGAAGAGCGTGCCGAAGTTGAAGGTCAGCCAGTACCAGCGCGGGAAGCGGGCACCGGCCAGCAGGCTCATACCGACGCAGATGACGATGCCGTAGGCGACCAGGCCGAGCATCGGGTTGGGGAAGCCGAAGGCCGCGGCCTGCTTGCTCTCCATGACGCTGCCGCAGGAGACGACCGGGTTGAGGCTGCACCCCGGGACGAACGTCTTGCCCTCGACCTTGGCCTCGAGCAGCTTGAACTTGTCGATCGTGATGACCCAGGCCGCGAGCAGACCGGCCGCGCCGGTGATCAGCAGCAGCACGGCGAAGGCGAGGCTGCCGCCCTCGGTCCGCCGCGCCTTGGCGCCCTCGGGCTCGGTGGAGACGTCCCTGACTGTCGTCTTGCTCATCACGCCGATTCCGTCTGCTTGAGAGTGGGACCTTCTTCGGGCAGGGGCCATTGTGCCGCAAGAGCAGGCCTGTCCACCGTTCGGTGGACATAAGGAGGTACGCACGGACGTCCCGGAGCGTTCGGTTCCGGCCGACTCTCGTGGCATGACAGCACACGCGAACGAACGCGCGGTGGACGTACGGGGGCTGCGCAAGCAGTACGGGGACGTGACCGCGGTGGACGGCATCGATCTCGGCATCCGGCGGGGCGAGGTGTTCGGCCTGCTCGGACCCAATGGCGCGGGCAAGAGCACCACGGTGGAGATCCTCCAGGGACAGCGGACGCGCGACGCGGGAGAGGTGATGGTCCTGGGGGCGGACCCGGCGGCGGCCACGCGCGCGTGGCGATCCCGTGTAGGGATCGTCTGGCAGGACGAATCGGCACCCGCGGAGTTGACGGTCCGCGAGACCGTGCGGCATTTCGCCCGCTACTACCCGAGGCCCCGCGACCCCGAGGAGGTCATCGGCCTGGTCGGTCTGGAGGCGAAGGCGAGCAGCAGGATCAAGGCCCTCTCGGGCGGCCAGCGGCGCCGGCTCGACGTGGCGCTCGGTGTGATCGGCGGCCCCGAGCTGCTGCTCCTGGACGAGCCGACGACCGGCTTCGACCCGGCGGCGCGGCGGCAGTTCTGGGACCTGATCCGCCTGCTGGCCGACGAGGGCACCACCATCCTGCTGACCACGCACTACCTGGAGGAGGCCGAGGCCCTCGCGGACCGGCTCGCGGTCGTCGCCCGGGGCCGGGTGGTCGCCGAGGGCGTACCGGCCGAACTGCGCGACCGGTACGGCACCGGCGCGACCGTCACCTGGACGGACACCGGCGGCACCCCGCGCACCGAGCGCACGGACACCCCGACGAAGACCGTGGCCGAGCTCATGCGCCGCTTCGACGGCGAGATCCCGGGTCTGAGGGTGAGCCGGCCCACGCTGGAGGACGTCTACCTCCGGCTGACCGGACAGGAGGACGCGCGATGACCACGACCGCCGTACGGGCCCCGGAGCGGGCCGCGCCGGAGCGGCTGCCCGGTGCCTGGGGGCTCGGGCTGCGGCGCGGTGCCCTGGAGATCAGGCAGTTCTTCCGGCAGCGCGACCAGGTGGTGTTCACGTTCGCCTTCCCGGTCGTCTTCCTGTTCCTGTTCGCGTCGATCTTCAGCGACGACGTGCGGGGCGCGGGCGTCACCGCCTCCCAGCTGTACGTCCCGGCCATGATGGCCGCCGGCATCATGTCGACGAGTTTCCAGTCCCTCGGCATCTCGATCGCGATCGAGCGGGACGAGAAGGTGCTGCGCCGGCTGCGGGGCACGCCGATGCCGCCGGCCGCGTACTTCCTCGGCAAGATCTGGCTGGTTCTGGTCACCGGACTGCTGGAGACGGCGATCCTGCTCGCCGTCGGCACCGCCTTCTACGACGTGGACCTGCCCTCGTCGGCCGGGCGGTGGTTCGACTTCGCGTGGATCTTCGCCCTCGGCCTGACGGCGTGCGCGCTGCTCGGCATCGCGATCAGCTCGGTCCCGAAGTCCGGCAAGAGCGCCACCTCCGTGGTCGTCCTGCCGTTCCTGGTGCTGCAGTTCATCTCGGGGGTGTACATCTCCATCGACACCATCCCGGACTGGATGCTGAACATCGGGGCACTGTTCCCGCTGAAGTGGATGTGCCAGGGCCTGCGCGGGGTGTTCCTGCCGCAGTCGGCACAGGTGCTGGAGCAGGCGGGGAGTTGGGAGTTCGGGCGGATCGCCCTGGTGCTCGGGGCGTGGTGCGTCGGAGGATTGGCGCTGTGTCTGCTGACCTTCCGGTGGAAGAACCGGCGCGACGGATGAACGGTCCGGCGGCGCCCGGGAGTTACACCTGGGACCGTTCGTTCCGGCTGTGGGACACGTACTTCGCGCTGATCTGGCTCGCCACCCTGGTGTTCGTGCTCGGCACGGGGCATCCGGGGTGGCGGGTGCGCCTCGTGGCGGCCGGGCTGCTCGTCCCGCTGATCCCGCTGTACGTCTGGGTGGGCCGCCCGATCCTGCGGGGCGATCCGCCCGACGAGCGGCGCGCGCTCGGCTATCTCGTCGCGGAGATGGCGCTGTTCCTGCCGTCGGCGGTCCTGGTCGGCGAGACCCGGCTGATGACCTTCGCCCTGGTCCCGCACTGCTTCATGACGCTGCGGCTGCGCTGGGCGCTCACGGCCGTGGCCGTCATCAACCTCACGCCCGTGGTCGGCTGGGCACTGCTGTGGTGGCCGAGCGACCAGGACGTGTTCTTCAACGGGGTCTTCGCGGTGGCCACCCTGGTCTTCTCGATGGCCGTCGGGAGCTGGATCATCCGGATCATCGAGCAGAGCCAGGAACGGGCGGAGCTGATCGCCGACCTGGACGCGAGCCGGCACGAGGTCGCTCGGCTGTCGGCAGCGCACGGTGCGCTGGCGGAGCGGGAACGGTTCGCCCGGGAGATCCACGACACGCTCGCGCAGGGCTTCACCAGCGTGCTCATGCTGATCCAGGCGGTCGAGGCCGAGCTGGCGGACGATCTGCCCCAGGCGCGCCGCCACTTGGCGCTGATGGACGAGACGGCCCGGCAGAACCTCGCCGAGGCACGTGCCCTGGTCGCCGGGTCCGGGCCCGCCGACCTGGACGGAGCGTCCCTGCCTGACGCCCTGCGCCGACTGGCCGCCCGCCACGGGGCGACGCTGGACGTGACCGGTGTCGTACGGGCGTTGCCCGCCGGGCCGGAGGTGGTCGTCCTGCGCTCCTGCCAGGAGGCACTGGCCAACGTCCGCAAACACGCCGGGAGTCCGGCCGCCGTGGGGGTCGCGCTGACGTACGCCGAGGACGCGCTCACCGTCTCCGTACGGGACGACGGCTGCGGCTTCGACGCGGTGGCCGTCTCCGGCGGCTACGGTCTGGCCGGGCTGCGCGCCAGAGCGGCCGAGGTGGGCGGCACGGCCGAGGTGCGCAGCGCTGTGGGCGACGGCACCACGGTGACCGTACGACTGCCCGTCCCCGTAGCCGCGAGGAGCGATGTCCCGTGATCCGGATCGTGCTGGCCGACGACCATCCCGTCGTACGGGAGGGCCTGCGCGCCATGCTGAGCGCCGAGCCGGACCTGGAGGTGGTGGCCGACGCGACCAGTGGCCCGCGGGCGGAGGCGCTGGCCGCCGAACTGCGCCCCGACATCGTGCTGATGGACCTGCGGATGCCGGGTGGCGACGGGGTCGACTCCATCGTGCGGATGACCGAGGCGGGGCTGGCTTGCCGGGTGATCGTGCTCACGACGTACGAGAACGACCGCGACATCCTGCGCGCCGTGGAGGCGGGCGCCGCGGGCTATCTGCTCAAGGACATGCCCCGTGCCGAACTGGCCGACGCGGTACGGGCGGCGGCCCGCGGCGAGACGGTGCTGGCGCCGTCGGTGGCGGCCCGGCTGGTCGACCAGCTCCGCACCAGACCGGAACGCCCCCGCCTCTCGGACCGTGAGGTGGCGGTCCTGCGTCTGGTGGCCGAGGGCTGCACCAACGCGGAGATCGGCCGCCGGTTGTTCATCGGGGAGTCGACGGTGAAGACGCATCTGCTGCGGATCTTCGGGAAGCTGGGAGTCGACGACCGGACAGCCGCCGTGACGAACGCCATGCGCCACGGACTGCTGGACCAGTGAGGAGGGCGCCGGGATGTCCCGGCGCCCTGTCGTGCACCAGTGCTGTGGCCGGGAAGGTTTGCCGGCCGGTGAACCTTCCCGGTCACAGCACTAGCCGAGCCGTGACTCCAGTTCCGCCACGATCTCGTTCACGCCGATCGCCGTCTGCTCGCCGGACTCCATGTCCTTGAGCTGGACGACGCCCTCGGCCAGGTCGCGTTCGCCGGCGACGAGCGTGTAGCGGGCGCCGCTGCGGTTGGCGTTCTTCATCGCGCCCTTGAGCCCCTTGTGGCCGTAGGAGAAGTCGGCCGCGACACCCACCTTGCGCAGTTCGGTCACCTTGGCGAACAGCACGCGCCGGGCCTCCTCCCCCAGCGGCACCGCGAAGACACTGGTCGAGGACGGGAGATCCAGCTCGACGCCCTCCGCCTCCAGCGCGAGCACCGTGCGGTCCACACCGAGCGCCCAGCCGACGGACGGCAGCGCGGGGCCGCCGATCATCTCGGACAGGCCGTCGTACCGGCCGCCGCCGCCCACCGCGGACTGCGAGCCCAGACCGTCGTGGACGAACTCGAAGGTCGTCCGCGTGTAGTAGTCCAGGCCGCGCACCAGCTTCGGGTCGTCCTCGTAGGCGACGCCCGCCGCGGTGATCAGCTCGCGCACCTCCTCGTGGTACGCCTTGCAGGCGTCGCAGAGGTAGTCACGCAGCAGCGGGGCGTCCCCGAGCTGCTTCTGGACCGACTCGCGCTTGTCGTCCAGGACGCGGAGCGGGTTGATCTCGGCGCGGCGGCGCGTGTCCTCGTCGATGTCCAGGCCGCGCAGGAAGTCCTGCAGGGCGGCCCGGTACACCGGGCGGCACTCCTTGTCGCCCAGGCTGTTGAGCAGGATGCGGAAGTCCCTGAGGCCCAGCGAGCGGTACGCCTGGTCGGCCAGGATGATCAGCTCGGCGTCGAGCGCCGGGTCCTCCGCGCCGATCGCCTCGGCGCCGACCTGGGAGAAGTGCCGGTACCGGCCCTTCTGGGGGCGCTCGTAGCGGTAGTACGAGCCCGAGTACCAGAGCTTGACCGGCAGGTTGCCCGCCTTGTGGAGGTTGGCCTCGAGCGCTGCGCGCAGGACGGAGGCGGTGCCCTCGGGGCGCAGGGCCAGCTTGTCGCCGCCCTTGGTCTCGAAGGCGTACATCTCCTTGGTCACGATGTCGGTCGACTCGCCGACACCGCGCGCGAACAGCTCGACGCTCTCGAAACCGGGCGTTTCGATGTAGCCGTAGCCCGAGGTGCGCAGCGGGGCGGCGATGGCCTCGCGGACCGCCAGGTACTTCGCGGAGTCCGGCGGGATCAGGTCGTACGTGCCCTTGGGGGCCTTGAAGGTGCTCACGAAGTCTCTCGTCACATTCCTCGTCGGGGAGCGTCGACGTGCGCTCCCGGGCCGGCGGCCACCTGCCGCAGATACGGGTTGGTGGCGCGCTCCTGGCCGATGGTCGTCTGGGGGCCGTGGCCGGACAGCACCACGGTCGAGTCGTCGAGCGGCAGGCACACGCGGGCCAGCGAGTCGAGTATCTCGGCCATGTCACCGCCGGGCAGGTCGGTGCGTCCGATGGAGCCGGCGAAGAGCAGATCGCCCGAGAAGAGGACCGGCGGGATGTCCGCGGCCTCGGGCATCCGGAAGGTCACCGACCCCTTGGTATGGCCCGGTGCGTGCGCGACGGAGAACTCCAGACCCGCGAGCGCCAGCGTGGCACCGTCGGTCAGTTCCTCGACGTCGTCCGGCTCCCCCACGGTCAGCTCGCCCATCAGCGGCATGCCGATGGAGCGGCCGAGCGCCTTCTCGGGGTCGCTCATCATGTACCGGTCCTCGGGGTGGATCCAGGCCGGCACGTCGTGTGCCCCGCACACCGGGACGACCGAGGCCACGTGGTCGATGTGGCCGTGGGTGAGGACGACGGCGACGGGCTTGAGCCGATGCTTCTTCAGCGCTTCCTCGACTCCCTGGGTGGCCTGGTGGCCCGGGTCGATGATCACGCACTCCTCACCGGCGGCGGGGGCGACGAGATAACAGTTCGTCCCCCAGGCCCCGGCGGGGAACCCGGCAATGAGCACGATCGTCCTTCGTTGTGTCGATACGGGGGGCGCTTCTCGGTGGTGGCGCCCGCGGTCAGAGCCTACCGGCGCTGCCGTTTCCTCAGCGAACCCATATACGGTACGGGGCTACACGGTGCGGCCGGCTCACAGGACGCACGCGTACCGGTCGACACACGACACGCATGAGGAGAGAACCCGGTGGTCAGCCAGGAGCAGCGGCGGCGTCAGCTCGCCCGGGAGAAGTTCTTGCGGCAGCAGCAGCGGCGCACCAGCGCCCGGCGCAAGTCACGTGTGCGCAACTCCGTGATCGCGTCAGTGCTCGGCGTGGTCGTGATCGGCAGCGTGGCGCTGTACACGACGGGGGTCCTCAAGGGCAACGACGACAAGTCCAACGCGAGCGCGGACGTCACACCCAGCGCCTCGCCCTCGAGCAAGGCCCCGGACCCGTGCGCGAAGCCCGCGGCGGGCTCGGTGAAGGAGCTCAACTGGAAGAAGGAGCCGGCGCTCACGATCGACAAGTCTGCGAAGTACACGATGAAGCTGGCGACGACGTGCGGCGACATCGGCGTCGCACTGAAGACGGACGCGGCGCCGCACACCGTGAACTCGTTCAACTTCCTTGCCGGACAGGGTTTCTTCGACCACACCAAGTGCCACCGGCTCACCACCAATGGCATCTATGTGCTGCAGTGCGGCGACCCGACGGGCACCGGCAGCGGCGGTCCCGGGTACACGATCCCGGACGAGAACCTGAAGGACAAAAGCCTGAAGGACAACGTCTATCCGGCGGGCACGATCGCGATGGCGAACACCGGTCAGGCGCACACCGGCGGCAGCCAGTTCTTCCTCGTCTACCAGGACAGCCAGTTGCCGCCCAGCTACACACCGTTCGGGACGATCGACGCCGCGGGGCTGAAGGTCCTCAAGAAGATCGCCGCCGCGGGCGAGAGCACGGGCGCCGGTGACGGAGCCCCGAACGCGACGGTCGTGATCAACAAGGCGACGGTCACGAAATCCTGACAACCATGACGGCCATCAGCGGAATTTCGGTCGCGCTGGATGCGGACAGGCAACCCGCCGGTCGCCTATGTTGGCCGTGACGAAACTGTGGACGATGCCAGGGGGCGCAGCAGCCCCACGCAGGCATCATGTGGAGGAGGCGCTGTGAGCAGCGACCCGTGGGGCCGCGTCGACGAGACGGGGACCGTGTACGTGCGTACGGCCGACGGCGAGCAGGTCGTCGGTTCCTGGCAGGCCGGCTCGCCCGACGAGGCGTTGGCCTACTTCGAGCGCAAGTACGAGGGCCTGGTTGTCGAGATCGGCCTCCTCGAAAAGCGAGTACAGACCACCGATCTGTCGGCGAAGGACGCCCAGACCGCCATCGACCACCTGCGGCAGCAGGTCGATGCGCACCACGCGGTCGGTGACCTGGAGGCGCTGCGGTCCCGTCTCGACAAGCTCGTGGCGACCGTCGAGAGCCGTCGGGAGGAGCGCAAGCAGCAGCGTGCCAAGCAGTCCGACGAGGCCCGCAGGGCCAAGGAGGACCTGGTCGCCGAGGCCGAGCAGCTGGCGCAGTCCGACCAGTGGCGGGCGGCGGGTGAGCGGCTGCGCGCCCTGGTGGACACCTGGAAGGGGCTGCCGCGGCTCGACCGCAAGTCGGACGACGAGCTGTGGCACCGCTTCTCGCACGCCCGCTCGGCGTTCTCCAAGCGCCGCAAGGCTCACTTCGCGCAGCTCGACGCGCAGCGCGAGGAGGCCCGCAAGGCCAAGGAGAAGCTGGTCGCCGAGAGCGAGGCGCTGTCCGACTCGACGGACTGGGGTCCGACGGCGGCCCGTTACCGCGAGCTGATGACGGAGTGGAAGGCCGTGGGCCGCGCCCAGCGCGAGTACGAGGACGACCTGTGGAACCGCTTCCGCGGCGCCCAGGACGTCTTCTTCGCCGCCCGCAGCTCGGTCTTCGCGGAGCGGGACGCGGAGCAGTCGGAGAACCTGAAGCTGAAGGAGGAGCTGGCCGAGGAGGCCGAGAAGCTCCTGCCGATCACGGACCTGAAGGGCGCCCGTGCCGCCTTCCGCTCGATCAACGAGCGCTGGGAGGCCATCGGCCATGTGCCGCGCGACGCCCGTCCGAAGGTCGAGGGCCGGATGCACACGGTCGACCGGGCGCTCCAGGAGGCCGAGGAGACCGAGTGGCGCCGGACCAACCCGGAGGCGCGTGCGCGTGCCGAGGGTCTGACCGGCCAGCTCCAGGCCGCCGTGGACAAGCTGAAGGGCCAGATCGAGCAGGCACGCGCCCAGGGCAACTCGTCCAAGGCCGACAAGCTGGAGAAGGAGCTGGAGGGCCGCCAGGCGCTCCTGGACCAGGCTCTGAAGGGTCTGCAGGAGTTCGGCGGCTAATACCCTTCCGGACACGCGAGAGGGCCCCGTACGGTCACGTACGGGGCCCTCTCGCGTGTCCTAGGAGCGGCTGCGCGCCGACGTGACGCGGTACACGTCGTAGACGCCCTCCACGCCTCTGACGGCCTTCAGGACGTGGCCGAGGTGCTTCGGGTCGCCCATCTCGAAGGTGAAGCGGGAGGTGGCGACGCGGTCGCGGGAGGTCTGGACGGCCGCCGAGAGAATGTTGACGTGCTGGTCGGACAGGACGCGGGTGACATCCGACAGGAGCCGGGAGCGGTCCAGGGCCTCGACCTGAATGGCGACCAGGAAGACCGAGGACTGGGTGGGCGCCCACTCGACGTCGAGAATCCGCTCAGGTTCGCGGGACAGCGACTCCACATTCACGCAGTCGCTGCGGTGGACCGAGACGCCGCTGCCGCGCGTGACGAAGCCGATGATCGGGTCGCCGGGGACGGGCGTGCAACAGCGGGCCAGCTTGACCCACACGTCGTCGACGCCCTTGACGACGACGCCCGGGTCGGCGCTGGAGCGGCGCTTGCGGCCACGCGTGCGCGTGGGCGGTACGGCCTCGTCGATCTCCTCGGTGGCGGCCTCCTCGCCGCCGAGCGCCGAGACGAGCTTCTGCACGACGTTCTGCGCGGAGACGTGGCCCTCTCCGATCGCCGCGTACAGCGCGGAGATGTCCGGGTAGCGCATCTCGTGCGCGAGGGTGACGAGCGAGTCGCCGGTGAGGATGCGCTGGATCGGCAGGTTCTGCTTGCGCATCGCGCGGACGATGGCGTCCTTGCCCTGCTCGATGGCCTCGTCGCGGCGCTCCTTGGAGAACCAGGCGCGGATCTTGTTTCGGGCCCGCGGTGACTTGACGAAGCCGAGCCAGTCGCGGGAGGGGCCGGCGCCGGCGGCCTTGGAGGTGAAGACCTCGACCAGATCGCCGTTGTCCAGGGTGGATTCGAGCGGTACGAGGCGGCCGTTGACCCGTGCTCCTATGGTCCGGTGGCCGACCTCGGTGTGGACCGCGTAGGCGAAGTCGACCGGGGTGGCCCCGGCCGGCAGCGCTATGACGTCGCCCTTGGGGGTGAAGACGAAGACCTCGTTGCGGGACAGGTCGAAGCGCAGGGACTCCAGGAACTCGCTGGGGTCCTCCGTCTCCTTCTGCCAGTCCAGCAACTGCCGCAGCCACGCCATGTCGTTGATGGCGTCCTTGTCCTTGCCGGAGCCCTTGGGCACGTCGGTGCGGACCTTGGAGGCGCCGGCGACGGCCTCCTGCTTGTACTTCCAGTGCGCGGCGATGCCGTACTCGGCGCGGCGGTGCATGTCGAAGGTGCGGATCTGCAGCTCGACCGGCTTGCCGTTGGGTCCGATGACCGTCGTGTGCAGCGACTGGTACATGTTGAACTTGGGCATCGCGATGTAGTCCTTGAACCGCCCCGGAACCGGGTTCCAGCGGGCGTGGACCGTGCCCAGTGCCGCGTAGCAGTCGCGAACGGTGTCGACCAGGACGCGGATGCCCACCAGGTCGTAGATCTCCGCGAAGTCACGGCCGCGGACGATCATCTTCTGGTAGACGCTGTAGTAGTGCTTCGGGCGGCCGGTGACGGTCGCCTTGATGCGGGCGGCGCGCAGATCGGCCTGGACCTCGTCGGTCACTATGGCCAGGTACTCGTCACGCTTCGGTGCCCGCTCGGCCACCAACCGTACGATCTCGTCGTACATCTTGGGGTAGAGGATCGCGAACGCGAGGTCCTCCAGCTCCCACTTGATGGTGTTCATGCCCAGGCGGTGGGCGAGGGGCGCGTAGATCTCGAGGGTCTCGCGGGCCTTCTTCTCCTGCTTCTCGCGCTTGAGGTAGCGCATGGTGCGCATGTTGTGCAGGCGGTCGGCGAGTTTGATGACCAGGACGCGCGGGTCCTTGGCCATGGCGACGACCATCTTGCGCACGGTCTCGGCCTGCGCGGCCTCGCCGAACTTGACCTTGTCCAGCTTGGTGACGCCGTCGACCAGCAGGGCGACCACGTCGCCGAAGTCGCCGCGCAGGTCCTCGAGGCCGTACTCGGTGTCCTCGACGGTGTCGTGCAGCAGGCCCGCCATGAGGGTGGCCGGGTCCATACCCAGCTCGGCGAGGATGGTGGTCACCGCGAGGGGATGCGTGATGTACGGGTCGCCGCTCTTGCGCTTCTGGCCGCGGTGCCAGCGCTCGGCGACCTGGTAGGCGCGCTCGATCTGGCGCAGGGTCGAGTTCTCGATCTTGGGGTCGTTGCTGCGGACTATCCGCAGAAGCGGTTCCAGGACCGGGTTGTACGGGTTGGCGCGCTGGACGCCTAGCCGGGCGAGACGGGCGCGGACACGGTTGGAGGAGCCGGAGCGGGCGGGCGGACCGGTGTTCGGGCGGACCGCGGGTGGGACGGGCTTGGGTCGCGCGGGCTCGGCCGTCTTCTCCACGGGCGCGGACTGGGCGTGCTCGACCGGCCCGCGGGTGTCGTTCTTCGCGTGGGACGCGTTCGGCGCGGGCTTCGCCGCGGACGCCGAGGCGGACTCGGGCTTTGCGGCGGTCAGTGGCTGGGCCTCGTCTGGCAAGAGGGCTCCTCGTGCACGATCCGGGTCCCCCGGTCAGGCTCCGGAAACCCCATGGTAGCGATCCTGGGCCTGGACATCGCCTGCAGGCCGATCCGTGGACCGTCTACGAGATGAACACGAGGGGCTGCCAGAGGATTCCGGGAAGCTTGCGGCCGGGTGTCCTGCGGGTGGCCTACGGCTTCGCGTCGTGCTGTCGCCGGAGCCGCTCGTACGCGAGAACGGCCGCCCCCGTGGTGGGAGCGGCCGTTCTCGTCGGGTCGGTCAGACCTGGAGGAGGGCCTCCAGTGGGGCGCCGTTCAGGGCGGGCTCCAGGCGGGAGCGGCCGGCCAGGAAGCCCAGTTCCATCAGGACGGCGAGGCCCGAGACCTCGGCGCCCGCCCGCTGGATGAGCTGGACGGCGGCCTCGGCCGTACCGCCCGTGGCCAGGACGTCGTCCACGATCAGCACGCGGTCGGCGGACGTCAGGTCCTCGGCGTGCACCTCGATCTCCGCCGAGCCGTACTCCAGCTCGTAGGCCTGGCGCAGGGTGGCTCCGGGGAGCTTGCCCGCCTTGCGTACGGGGATGAAGCCGAGGCCCGCGCGGACGGCGACCGGGGCGCCCAGGATGAAGCCCCGCGCCTCCAGTCCGACGATCTTGGTCGCGCCGGTGTTCTGGGCGATCTCGGCCAGCGCGTCCGTGAGCGCGGTGAACGCCGCCGGGTCCGCCAGGAGCGGGGTGATGTCCTTGAACATCACGCCCTGCTCCGGGTAGTCGGCCACGTCCCGGATCCGGCTGAGCAGCAGGTCCTCGATGTTGGTCATTGGCGCTTCCCCGAGGGTCGGCCACGGCCCCGGCCACGGGACGCGGGCTGGTTGCGCGGACCCACGACGGCGGCCGCCGCGTCCTCCGGCTCACCGGCGGCGACGGACCGGCTGCCGACCAGCTCGTCCTCCGCCGCGGCCTGGGCCCGCTTGGCCAGGACGCGCTTCTTCAGGGCCTTCATCTGCGGCTCGCGCTCCTTGAGGTCGGCGACGAGCGGCGTGGCGATGAAGATCGAGGAGTACGCACCGGCCGCGAGGCCGACGAACAGCGACAGCGAGATGTCGTTCAGCGTGCCCGCGCCGAGGAAGCCGCCACCGATGAACAGCAGGCCCGCGACCGGCAGCAGTGCGACCACGGTGGTGTTGATGGAGCGGACCAGTGTGCCGTTGATCGACTGGTTGGCGATGTCGCTGTAGGTGAGGCGGGTCTGTCTGGTGATGTCCTTCGTCTGCTCCTTGAGGCTGTCGAAGACGACGACCGTGTCGTAGAGCGAGTAACCGAGGATCGTCAGCAGACCGATGATCGTGCCTGGCGTGACCTCGAAGCCGACCAGCGCGTAGATACCGGTCGTGATGGTGATGTCGTGGATCAGGGCGACGAGCGCCGCGACGGCCATGCGCCATTCGAACGCGATCGCCAGGTAGATCACCACGAGCACCATGAAGATGCCCAGGCCCTCCCAGGCCTTGTTGGCGATCTGCTCACCCCAGCTGGGGCCGACCAGGTCCGCGTTGATCGCCTCCGGGTTGAGATTGAGGTCCTTGGCGAGCTCCGCCTTGGTGGCGTCGGACTTCCCGGTGTCCATGCCGGCGATCTGGATGCGCAGACCGCCCGTGCCGAGCTTCTGGACGACCGCTTCGTGCCCGGCGGCCTGTGAGGCGTACTCCTCGGCCTGGGCGACGGAGACGCTCGTCTTCGGGGTGGTGAAGACGGCGCCGCCCTGGAAGTCGATGCCCATGTTCAGGCCGCGCACCGCCAGGCCGACGATGGCCGTGATGGTGATCAGGATCGAGATGCCGTACCAGATCTTGCGCTTGCCGACGAAGTCGTAGCTGATCTCGCCGTGATGCAGTCGAGCGCCGAGGTTGCCGAGTTTCGACATCGCTCATGCCTCCTTCGGGTCGACGGAACCGGCGGCGGGACCGGCGGGACGGCGGGTGCGGCGCAGCGGCGGCTTGGCACCCAGGCTCTTCGGGTCGAGGCCGGACCACTTGTGGCCCTGCGCGAAGAACTTCCTGCGGGCGAGGATCGTCATGAGCGGCTTGGTGAAGAAGAAGACGACGACCACGTCGAGCACGGTGGTCAGGCCGAGCGTGAAGGCGAAGCCCTGCACCTTGCCGACGGTGACGATGAACAGCACCGCGGCGGCGAGGAACGACACGAAGTCGGAGACCAGGATGGTGCGCCGGGCGCGTGGCCAGGCCCGCTCGACGGCGGGGCGCAGCGAGCGGCCCTGGCGGATCTCGTCCCTGATGCGTTCGAAGAACACGATGAACGAGTCCGCTGTGATACCGATCGCGACGATGGCACCACAGACCGCGGGCAGGTTGAGCGCGAAGCCGATGGCCGGGCCGAGCAGGGACATGAGCACGTAGGTCAGGATCGCGGAGGTGACCAGGGAGGCCATCGCGACGAGCGAGAGACCACGGTAGTAGATCACGAGGTAGACCACGACCAGGGCGAGGCCGATGGCGCCGGCGAGCAGACCGGCGTGCAGCTGCTCACCGCCGAGCGCGGCGGTCACCGTGGTCACGCTCTGCTCCTTGAAGGAGAGCGGGAGCGCACCGTACGACAGGACGTTGGCGAGGCTCTGGGCCTCCTCCTGCGTGAAGCTTCCGGAGATCTCCGCCTGGCCGCCGGTGATGGACTGGCTGACGTACGGGCTGGAGACGACCTCGCCGTCGAGGACGATGCCGAACTCGTTCTGCGGCTGCTGCTTCTGGGCGAGCTGGCCGGTGATGTCGGCGAACTTCTTCGCTCCGCTGGAGGTGAAGTTCATCTGGACCTGCCAGCCGGCGGCGGTCTGCGTGTCGTAGACCGCCTGGGCCTTCTTGACCTCGGTGCCGTCCACGGCGGACGGGCCGAGCAGGTACTTGTACCAGACCTTGTTGATCTGGCCGCAGGCCACGGTGGGCTCGCCGGGCTTGGCGTTCTGGCCGGCGGTGGCGCGCTCCGACGCCTTGGCGCAGTTCAGCTTGGTGTACGCGGCCTGGAGTGCGGCGGTCCCGCCGTCGGTGCCGTCACTCGCCGGGGCCGAGGGGGTGGCCGAGGCCGAGGTGCTGGGGGTCGCGGAGGGCGACGGGTTGGAGTCGGCCTTCAGCGCGTCGGTGACGGCACGGCCCTGGGTGGTGGCGGAGGCCGAAGGGGACGCGGAGGAGGACGACGCCTTCTCACCGGAGGCCGTCGGGCTGCCGGAGGGGCTCGGCGAGCCACTCGGGCTGGACGTCGGGCTCGGCGAGGGGCTCTGCCCGGCCGGGGTGCTGGGCTCACTGGCCAGGACCGGTCGGAAGTACAGCTTCGCGGTGGTGCCGACCTGCTGGCGGGCCTCTTCGGAGTTGGTGCCCTTGGGGATGTTGACGATGATGTTGCTCGTCCCCTGGGTCTGCACCTCCGCCTCGGAGACACCCAGGCCGTTGACACGGCGGTTCATGATGTCGACCGCGGTGTCCATGTTGGCCTTGTTGATCGCGGACCCTTGGTCGGCCTTCGCCTGGAGCGTGATGCTCGTGCCGCCGGCAAGGTCGATGCCGAGACGCGGGGTGGTGTGCCCGGAGGCGAACATACCCCCGGTGAGCGCCACGATGGCGATCAGGATGAAGGCCAGCGAGCGCCCTGGCTTGCTCTGGGCGCTCGCGCTTCGGCCCCTCTTAGGTGCAGCCACCTTCTCGTACTCCCTCTCGGGCCGGCCGGCGCCGGGTCGGCGTGGTCGGCCATGGCATGGTGTCGGGATCCCGTGCGGGAAACAGACGCGCCCGGGGTGCGCACAGCGCGATCGTGTCGCGCCGCGCTCCCCGGGACGTGACTACTTCGCGTCGGAGTCGCCCTCGGTCTTCTTCGGCTCTTCGTCCGACGCGGCGTCAGCAGTCTCGGCCTTGTCGGCCGGCTCCTCGGCGGCATCCTTCTTCCCGAGGTCGACGGCATGCTCGCCGGAGGCGGCGGCAGCGTCGGCGGGCTCGTCGGTGAGGGAGGAGGCGTCGTCCGGGACGTCGACGTCGGACTTCAGGTCGTGCTCGATGCCGTGGACGATGCGGTTGTACTCGTCGTCACTGAGCACCGCACCGATCGCGTTCTTCGCGAAGAGGAGATCGACGCCCGGGCCGGCGTCGAGGAGGACCGTGTCCTCGCTGACCTCCTTGACCGTCGCGTACATCCCCCCGATCGTGCGGACGCCCGAACCGGGCTGCAATTCGTTCCGCATGGCGGCGGCCTGCTGCTGCCTCTTCTTGCCCGAGCGCGCCATCAGATAAAAGGCCGCGATCAGCACGATGAGCGGGAGAAGGGTCAAGGTATTCACGGGACGGAATTTCCTTCGCGCGACCGCGGCGGACAGCGGCCTGGGGGATGGGGGATGGGGGTGTGTACGGCGCCACCGATGAGGGCGGCATCGGCGGAGTCTAAGCGAGTCCGCGCACATGGAACAACGCTCAGCATGGCACCTGGGTTCCTGACGCCGCCAATACGCTCGCCGTCACGTCCCGAACAGGTCCCCTTGTCCGTTTCCTGCAGCGGCCGAACGGGGCGGGGTGAGGCCGAGGTGGACCCAGGCGGCGGGGGTGGCGACCCGGCCGCGCGGGGTGCGGGCGAGCAGGCCCTCCCGGACGAGGAAGGGCTCGGCGACCTCCTCGACGGTCTCGCGCTCCTCGCTCACGGCCACCGCGAGCGTCGACAGGCCCACCGGTCCGCCGCCGAACAGCTTGAGCAGGGCCTCCAGGACGGCGCGGTCGAGGCGGTCGAGGCCGCGGGCGTCGACCTCGTACACGGCGAGGGCCGCCGCGGCGATGTCCCGGGTGATCACGCCGTCGGCCTTGACCTGCGCGTAGTCGCGCACGCGGCGCAGGAGGCGGTTGGCGATGCGGGGCGTGCCGCGGGAACGGCCGGCGATCTCGGCGGCGCCGTCGGCCTCGACCTCGACGTCCAGCAGGTTCGCCGAGCGGTGGACGACGCGCTCCAGTTCGGTGGGCTCGTAGAACTCCATGTGCGCGGTGAAGCCGAAGCGGTCGCGCAGCGGGGGCGGCAGCAGGCCCGCGCGCGTGGTGGCGCCGACCAGGGTGAACGGGGGCAACTCGAGAGGGATGGCAGTGGCGCCGGGGCCCTTGCCGACGATGACGTCGACGCGGAAGTCCTCCATCGCCATGTAGAGCATCTCCTCGGCGGGCCGGGACATGCGGTGGATCTCGTCGAGGAAGAGCACCTCGCCCTCCTGCAAAGAGGAGAGGATCGCGGCGAGGTCACCGGCGTGCTGGATGGCGGGGCCGCTGGTGATGCGGATCGGAGCGCCCATCTCGGCGGCGATGATCATCGAGAGGGTGGTCTTGCCCAGGCCGGGGGCGCCGGAGAGCAGCACGTGGTCGGCGGTGGCGCCACGCGCGCGCGCGGCGCGCAGCACGAGGTCGAGCTGCTCGCGGACCTTCTCCTGGCCGATGAACTCGCCCAGGTCCTTGGGGCGCAGGGCGGCCTCGACGGCCTGGTCCTCACGGTCGGCGGACGCACCGACGAGCCGCTCGGCGGCGGAGGCGTCGGTCGTGTCGTCCCAGTTCACTGTGGTTCTCCTAGCTGGGTGTGCCGGGGAGGGTCGGCCGGCCGGGGTTCCGGCCCGCGGACGGAGGCCGCTCTTGGCTGCCGCGTCCCCGGGAGAACCGGGGAACACAGCATGGAGTGTGCCTCGGGTCTCGCGGGGTCGTCGGCGGGCGCGGGCCGTCGTTCAGCGGGCTCTGTTGAGGGTCTGCAGCGCCGCCTTCAGCAACTGGCCGACCTGCGGCGTGCCCTCGGCGGCCTCGGCCTGCGGTGCCACGGCGGATACGGCCTCGTCGGCCTCCCGGGTCGCGTACCCGAGGCCGATGAGGGCGGCGTGCAGCTGGTCGCGCCAGCCGCTCGAGACGGGTGCGCCGACCGCCGGGGCGCCGATCGGCTCGCCGAGGCGGTCCTTCAGCTCCAGGAGCAGCTTCTGAGCGCCCTTCTTACCGATGCCGGGGACGGCGGTGAGAGCCTTCTCGTCGCCGGTCGCCACGGCACGGCGCAGGGCGTCCGGGGAGTGCACGGCGAGCATGGCCTGGGCGAGGCGCGGGCCAACCCCGCTGGCGGTCTGGAGCAGTTCGAAGACCTGGCGCTCGTCGTCGTCCGTGAAGCCGTACAGGGTCAGCGAGTCCTCACGTACGACGAGGGAGGTGGCGAGCTTCGTCTGCTGCCCCATGCGCAGCCCGGACAGAGTGTTCGGCGTGCACTGGACGGCGATGCCGATGCCGCCCACCTCGACCACCGCGGAGTCGGGGGCGAGGGCGGCGACCGGTCCGCTCACGAAGGCGATCATCCCGTACGGCCTTTCGTTGTGTGCAGGGCGACGGCCTGCTGGAGTCGGTTCTGCGCGGGGGCGCGCCAGATGTGGCAGATGGCGAGCGCGAGGGCGTCGGCGGCGTCGGCGGGCTTCGGAGGCGCGTCGAGCCGCAGCAGCCGGGTGACCATGGCGCCGACCTGAGCCTTGTCGGCGCGGCCGCTGCCCGTGACGGAGGCCTTGACCTCGCTGGGCGTGTGCAGGGCGACCGGAATGCCACGGCGGGCGGCGCACAGCATGGCGACGGCGCTGGCCTGGGCCGTGCCCATCACCGTGCGCACGTTGTGCTGGCTGAACACCCGCTCCACGGCGACGAGTTCGGGCCGGTGCTCGTCCAGCCAGGCTTCGACGCCCTGCTCGATCGCGACGAGGCGGTGGCTCAACTCGGCGTCCACGGGCGTGCGGACGACACCGACGCCGAGCAGGGTCAGCGGCCGGCCCGCGACCCCCTCGACCACCCCGACACCGCATCGGGTCAGCCCCGGGTCCACCCCCAGCACGCGCACCCGCGCCCCTCCCTTCGATCTCCCCAGCCACCGCTGGGCGGTCCCCCCGGTTTCTGCAGGCTATCCGGTGCCACCGACAAAGCGACGGGCCGACGGGTGTGTCCCGTCGGCCCGTTGAGACCGTGCAGCCCGCGGCGGCGCTACGCGTCGACCTTCTCCATGATCTCGTCGCTGACGTCGAAGTTGGCGAAGACGTTCTGCACGTCGTCGCTGTCCTCGAGCGCGTCGATCAGCCTGAAGATCTTCTTGGCGCCCTCCTCGTCCAGCTCGACCTGGACGGACGGCACGAAGCTGGACTCGGCGGAGTCGTAGTCGATCCCGGCGTCCTGGAGGGCGGTGCGGACCGCGACCAGGTCGGTGGCCTCGCTGACCACCTCGAAGGACTCGCCGAGGTCGTTGACCTCCTCGGCGCCCGCGTCCAGGACGGCGCCGAGGACGTCGTCCTCGGTCAGCTCGCCCTTGGGGACGATGACGACGCCCTTGCGGCTGAACATGTACGACACCGAGCCGGGGTCGGCCATGTTGCCGCCGTTGCGGGTCATGGCGACGCGCACGTCGGAGGCGGCGCGGTTGCGGTTGTCGGTGAGGCACTCGATGAGCACCGCGACACCGTTCGGGCCGTAGCCCTCGTACATGATCGTCTCGTAGTCGGCGCCGCCGGCCTCGAGCCCACCGCCGCGCTTGATCGCGGAGTCGATGTTCTTGTTCGGGACCGACTGCTTCTTGGCCTTCTGGACGGCGTCGTAGAGCGTCGGGTTGCCGTCGAGGTCCACGCCGCCCATACGCGCCGCGACCTCGATGTTCTTGATCAGCTTCGCGAAGAGCTTGCCGCGCTTGGCATCGATCACGGCCTTCTTGTGCTTCGTCGTGGCCCATTTAGAGTGGCCGGACATCTGCCTGTCTCCTTCGCGTAACCCATCCTGTACGAACTCCCCCAGACACGAACGGCTGGGGGGACCCCCGGAGATCCTACAAGGACTCCGGTGCCCCGTTGGCGCGCACCATGTCGACGAACAGAGCGTGCACGCGGTGGTCGCCGGTCAGTTCCGGGTGGAACGACGTGGCGAGCGCGTTGCCCTGGCGTACGGCGACGATGTGGCCTTCGTGCTCGGCGAGTACCTCGGCCCCGGCCCCCACGGACTCGACCCAGGGGGCGCGGATGAAGACGCCCTCTACAGGATCGCCCGCGACGCCCTTGACGTCGACCGCCGCCTCGAAGGACTCGTTCTGCCGTCCGAAGGCGTTGCGGCGCACGATCATGTCGATGCCGCCGATCGTCTCCTGACCCGAGCGCGGGTCGAGAATCTTGTCGGCGATCATGATCATGCCCGCGCAGGTGCCGTACACCGGCATGCCGTCGCGCACGCGCGCGCGGAGGGGTTCCATCACTCCGAAGAGGACGGCCAGCTTGGAGATGGTCGTGGACTCGCCGCCGGGGACGACCAGGCCGTCGACCTCGGCGAGTTCCTCGGGGCGCCGCACCGGCCTGGCCACGGCGTCGGCCGCGGCCAGGGCGATGAGGTGCTCCCGTACGTCGCCCTGGAGGGCCAGGACGCCTATGACGGGGGTGTTCATGTGTTCCGGTGCCTTACCAGCCGCGCCCGGCGTAGCGCTCGGACTCGGGGAGGGTGTCGATGTTGATGCCGACCATGGCCTCGCCGAGGTTGCGGGACGCGTCCGCGATGATCTTCGGGTCGTCGAAGAAGGTGGTCGCCTTCACGATGGCGGCGGCACGCTTGGCCGGGTCGCCGGACTTGAAGATGCCGGAGCCGACGAAGACGCCCTCGGCGCCGAGCTGGCGCATCAGGGCGGCGTCGGCCGGGGTGGCCACGCCACCGGCGGAGAACAGGACCACGGGAAGCTTGCCGAGCTCGGCGACCTCCTTGACCAGCTCGTACGGTGCGCGCAGCTCCTTGGCTGCGGCGTACAGCTCGTGGTTGTCGTAGCCGCGCAGGCGGGCGATCTCGTTCTTGATCTGGCGCAGGTGACGCACGGCCTCGACGATGTTGCCGGTGCCGGCCTCGCCCTTCGAGCGGATCATGGCCGCGCCCTCGGCGATACGGCGCAGGGCCTCGCCGAGGTTGGTGGCGCCGCAGACGAAGGGGGTCGTGAAGGCCCACTTGTCGGAGTGGTTGACCTCGTCGGCCGGGGTGAGCACCTCGGACTCGTCGATGTAGTCGACGCCGAGGGACTGCAGCACCTGGGCCTCGACGAAGTGGCCGATGCGGGACTTGGCCATGACCGGGATCGAGACGGCGTCGATGATGCCCTCGATCATGTCCGGGTCGGACATGCGGGCCACGCCGCCCTGCTTGCGGATGTCGGCCGGGACCCGCTCCAGGGCCATGACGGCGACGGCACCCGCGTCCTCGGCGATCTTCGCCTGCTCCGGCGTGACCACGTCCATGATCACACCACCCTTGAGCTGCTCGGCCATGCCGCGCTTCACGCGCGCGGTGCCGGTCTCGGGGGCCTGGTTTTCGGAGAGCGTGCTGGACACGGGTGACCTCACTCGGTGAAGAGGGTTTTGTGCTGCACCGAGGAAACGTGATTGGACCAGGCCACAGCAAGGGCCAATGAGAAGCGGGTGGATCCTTTTGGTCCGCTGAGTCCGTCTCGGGATCAGTTCGGCCTCAGGCCGCTCGGTCCACCAGCGCCGTCGGCGGTTCGTCGTCCATCTCGAACGCCAGCGGGAAGGGGGCGTGGCCGGCCAGGTGGAACCAGCGGACCTTGCGGTGCTCGCGCAGCCGGCGGGCCGCGCCGACGGCGTCGTTGTGGAAGCGGCGGGCCATCGGGACCCTGCGCACCGCCTCGGTCAGTTCGCGCGCGGCGGCCTCTCCCCCGGGTGCCTCACGGACCGCCTCCACCTGCTGGGCCTCGGCGAAGACCGCGCGCAGCGCCTGGCTCAGCTCGCTCTCGGCGACCTCGCGCTGCTCCTCCTCGGCCTGCCGGGCGGCGTGCGCCGCCTCGTACAGGACGATCGAGGCGGCGGGATCGAGGACGCCGGAGGTCGCCAGCTCCTGCGCCACGGACGCCCGGCGCAGCAGCTGGGCGTCGAGTGCGGCGCGGGCGGCGTCGATCCGGGAGTGCAGCCGGTCGAGCCGTCCGGCCGTCCAGCTCAGATAGAGACCGATCGCCACGAGGGCGACGAGGATCCAGATGAGGGTTGCGGTCACGGCCCGCACCTTAGCTCCGCCGCGGTCGGCCGTGGATGCTGGGTGCCGTTGACCTTGTGCTGTGACCGAAGTCGGTGCCGGCCCTGCTGGGGGTTGCCGCCCCCGGACCGCCGCTTCGGCCCGAACGGTCTCGTCCTCAAACGCCGGACAGGCCGATTGTGCCGGCCGGCGCTTGCAGGTGACCGATCACCGCTCGCTGTGTCAGTCCCGGGCCAATCCGAACCTTGCCCGCAGCCCCGGACGTTCGTCCGCTGCCACCGCCGCCGTACCCGTCGTCACCGTCTCGTAGACCGAGAGGATGTCCGCACCCACCGTCGACCAGTCGAAGCGGCGCACGTGCATGCTGCCCCGTTCGCTGAGTTCGCCTCGGCGGGCCGGGTCGGCCAGGAGGCGTACCGCCGCTTCCGCGAGCGCGTCCGCGTCCTCGTTGGTGAAGAGTTCGCCCGCCGCTCCCTGGTCCAGCACCTGGGCGAAGGCGTCCAGGTCGGAGGCGAGGACCGGAGCGCCCGCCGACAGCGCCTCGACCAGGATGATGCCGAAGCTCTCGCCGCCGGTGTTGGGGGCGACGTACAGGTCGACGCTGCGCAGGAAGCGTGCCTTGTCCTCGTCGCTGACCATGCCGAGGAACTCGACGCGGGAGCGGAGTTCGGCGGGGAGGGTCTCCACCGCCTCCTTCTCGTCGCCCCTGCCCGCCACCAGGAGCCGGGTCTGCGGGCGGGCGGCGAGGATCTTCGGCAGGGCCTTCATCAGGACCGGCAGGCCCTTGCGGGGCTCGTCGATACGGCCGATGAAGCCGATCGTGTCGCCCTGCCACTCGGGGTTGGGCTCGGCGCGGGCGAAGAAGCCGACGTCCACGCCGTTCGGGATGACGACCGCGTCGCCGCCCAGGTGCTCGACGAGCGTGCGGCGGGCGTACTCGCTCACGGCGATCCGCGCGCTGATCTTCTCCAGCGCGGCCTGCAGGATCGAGTACGCGGCGATCATCGCGCGGGAGCGCGGGTTCGAGGTGTGGAAGGTGGCGACGATCGGGCCCTGCGCCGCCCAGCAGGTCAGCAGGCCCAGGGAGGGCGACGTCGGCTCGTGGATGTGGACCACGTCGAACGCGCCGTCGTGCAGCCAGCGCCGCACCCGGGCCGCGGAGAGGAACCCGAAGTTCAGACGGGCCACGGAGCCGTTGTACGGCACCGGAACCGCGCGGCCGGCCGAGACGACGTACGGCGGCAGCGGGGTGTCGTCGTCGGCGGGGGCGAGCACGGACACCTCGTGACCGAGGCGGATGAAGTATTCGGCCAGGTCCCTGATGTGGAACTGGACGCCGCCCGGCACGTCCCAGGAGTACGGGCAGACGATGCCGATCCTCACGTGGATCCCTTCGCGGGCCCCTGTGCGGGGTCCAGATCGGCGAGCCACAACCGCTGCAGCATGTGCCAGTCCTCCGGATGGTCGGCGATTCCCGTGGCGTAGGCATCGGCCAGCGCCTGTGTCATCACAGACGTCTTCTCGGCCCGTGTACCTGTCTCGGGTACCTCGATCGGGGGATGGACACGGCCCTGCATGACGGGCGAGTCGTCGTACCAGAGGGTGACGGGCAGGAGCAGCGCGCCCGTCTGCTGGGCGAGGAGCGCCGGGCCCGCGGGCATCCGGGCGGCCTCGCCGAAGAACTTGACCTCCACGCCGGAGGAGGACAGATCGCGGTCGGCGACCAGGCAGACCAGGCCGCCGTCGCGCAGCCGGCGGGCCAGGGTGCCGAAGGCGGAGCCGCCGCTGTGCGGCAGGACCTCCATGCCGAGGCCCTCGCGGTAGGCGACGAAGCGGTCGTACAGGGTCTCCGGCTTGAGGCGTTCGGCGACCGTGGTGAAGGGGGTCTCCAGCTTGGTGGTGACCCAGGCGCCCGCGAGGTCCCAGTTGGCCAGGTGGGGCAGTGCCAGGATCACGCCGCGGTCGGAGGCCAGGCCGTCGGTCAGGTGGTGGACGTCCTTGGGGTCGAAGCCGTTCCTGACGCGCTCGGCGCTCCAGGCGGGCAGCCGGAAGGACTCCATCCAGTAGCGCAGGTACGACCGCATGCCCGCGCGCGACAGCTCGGCGAGGCGCTCGGGGCTCGCGTCGGGTACCACGCGCGCGTAGTTGCTCTCCAGCCGCAGGACGCCCTTGCCGCGCCGCTTCCAGGCGAGGTCGGCGATGCTCCGGCCCAGGCGCACGGCAGCCGGTTCGGGGAGCTTCTTGACCGTGCTCCAGCCGACGCCGTACAGCGTGTCGGTCAGCCGCTCGGCGATGCTCACTTCGCCGCCTCACTCCCGTGGGACGCGTTCTCGCGGCCGGCGGCCGCCTCCGCCTCGGCGGACTCCCGGCGGACCGTGACGACGCGCTGGACCAGCGTGACCAGGCTGCCGACGGCGACGATCCACAGGGCCACCGGCAGCAGGTACTGGATGCCGGGCACGCCGAACTTGTGCAGGCCCGCGAAACCGGCGGCGACCAGCGAGATCACCAGCCGTTCGGCGCGCTCGACGAGACCGTTGACCGCGACCGGCAGCCCGATCGACTCGCCGCGGGCCTTCGTGTACGAGACCACCTGGCCGCTGGCCAGGCAGAAGATGGACACGGCACACAGAACATTGTCGTTCCCGTTGCCCGCGTACCACAGCGCGAAGCCGCCGAAGATGGCCCCGTCGGCGACCCGGTCGAGGGTGGAGTCCAGGAAGGCGCCCCAGCGGCTGGAGCGGCCCAGCTGGCGGGCCATGTTGCCGTCGACCAGGTCGGAGAAGACGAAGAGTGTGATCACGACCGTGCCCCAGAAGAACTCTCCCCTGGGGTAGAAGACCAGCGCGCCCGCGACCACACCGGCGGTGCCGAGGAGTGTCACCGTGTCGGGACTGACGCCTCTCCGGATGAGAAATGCGGCGAACGGCGTGAGGACACGCGTGAAGAATGCACGCGCGTACTTGTTCAGCATGGCCTTCCCGACGGTCGGTGTCGCCGCGCGGCCCCTGCTGGCCGTCGGCTGGCCCATCGTAGCCACGCGCGCGTGTGTACGACGGGCGGGCACCCGCACCACGGTCAGGTGTCCAGTGGGCGGCCCGTATGTGACGTCCGCCGGCGCGATCGGCGTCCTCCGTATGGACGCACCGTGACGGGAGTGGAAAGCTCGAAGGACCGCGGGCGTCATCGGAGCCGCCACCGCACGCGGCCCGGTCTGCCCGCGCCCACAATGACCTCACCGTGCACGGGAGGCAAGGCCATGGGCGACAAGGCGAACACACACCCTGGGGCCGCCGGCAGGGCTACGGCGGCCGACCACCCCGCGTCCGTACGGAATGTGGTGCTGGTCGGCCACTCCGGTTCGGGCAAGACGACCCTGGTGGAGGCTCTCGCGCTGACCGCGGGAGCTGTGAACCGGGCGGGCCGCGTGGAGGACGGCGGCACCGTCTCGGACTACGACGAGATCGAGCACCGGCAGCAACGCTCCGTGCAGCTCTCCCTGGTCCCCGTCGAATGGGACGGATTCAAGATCAACCTGCTCGACACCCCCGGATACGCCGACTTCGTCGGAGAGCTGAGGGCCGGTCTGCGCGCCGCGGACGCGGCCCTTTTCGTCGTCTCGGCCTCGGACGGGGTGGACGGCTCGACCCGGATGGTGTGGGAGGAGTGCGCGGCGGTCGGGATGCCGCGGGCCATCGTCGTGACACACCTGGAGGCCGCCCGCGCGGACTTCGAGGAGATGACCCGGGTGTGCGCGGAGACGTTCGGCGGCGACGACCCCGACGCCGTGCTCCCGCTGTACCTGCCGCTGCACGGCCCGCAGGGAGCCGACGGGCACGCGCCCGTGACGGGGCTGGTCGGACTGCTGTCGCAGAAGCTGTTCGACTACTCGTCCGGCGAGCGCAAGGAGTCCGAGCCGGGCCCCGAACAGCTGCCCGAGATGGACGACGCGCGCAACCGGCTCATCGAGGGGATCATCTCGGAGAGCGAGGACGAGACCCTGATGGACCGCTACCTCGGTGGCGAGCAGATCGACGTCAAGACGCTGATCGAGGATCTGGAGCGGGCCGTCTCGCGCGGGGTCTTCTTCCCCGTCCTGGCGGCCGCGCCCGCGGCCGAGGGAGCGCGGCAGGGACTCGGCACGGTCGAGCTCCTGGAGCTGATCACGGGCGGCTTCCCCACACCGCTGGAGCACACGGTGCCCGGAGTCGCCACGGTCGACGGCAGGCCGCGCGAGCTGAAGCCGTGCGATCCGAACGGGCCGCTGGTCGCGGAGGTCGTGAAGACCTCCTCCGACCCGTACGTGGGCCGGGTCTCGCTGGTCCGCGTCTTCTCCGGCACCCTGCGCCCCGACGAGACGGTGCACGTGTCCGGGCACGGCCTGGCCGACAGGGGGCACGAGGACCACGACGTCGACGAGAAGATCGGCGCCCTCTCCACGCCGTTCGGCAAGCAGCAGCGTCCGGTGACGCACGCGGTCGCGGGCGATCTCGCGTGTGTGGCGAAGCTGGGCCGCGCGGAGACCGGCGACACGCTGTCGGCGAAGGACGACCCGCTGCTCATGGAACCGTGGCAGATGCCCGACCCGCTGCTGCCGCTCGCCATCGAGGCGCACAGCAAGGCGGACGAGGACAAGCTCTCGCAGGGCCTGGGCCGGCTGGTCGCCGAGGACCCGACGATGCGGCTCGAGCAGAACCAGAACACCCACCAGGTGGTCCTGTGGTGCCTGGGCGAGGCCCACGCGGACGTCGCCCTGGAGCGACTGCGCAACCGCTACGGCGTCCAGGTCGACGTCGTACCCCACAAGGTCTCCCTCCGGGAGACGTTCGGCGGCAAGGCAGCCGGTCGCGGACGGCACGTGAAGCAGTCCGGCGGCCACGGGCAGTACGCGATCTGCGAGATCGAGGTCGAGCCGCTGCCCGGCGGCTCTGGCATCGAGTTCGTGGACAAGGTGGTCGGCGGCGCGGTGCCCCGGCAATTCATCCCGTCGGTGGAGAAGGGAGTGCGGACCCAGGCCGCCAAGGGGGTCGCGGCCGGCTATCCGCTGGTCGACGTCCGGATCACGCTGCTCGACGGCAAGGCGCACTCGGTGGACTCCTCCGACGCCGCCTTCCAGACGGCGGGCGCGCTGGCGCTGCGGGAGGCCGCGGCCGACGCGAAGATCCATCTGCTGGAGCCGGTGGCCGAGGTGAGCGTCCTGGTCGGCGACGACTACGTGGGTGCCGTGATGAGCGACCTGTCGGGGCGGCGGGGCCGGGTGGTCGGCACCGAACAGGTCGGCTCCGGACGGACGTTGGTGCGGGCCGAGGTGCCCGAGTTCGAGATCGGCCGGTACGCGGTCGATCTGCGCTCCCTCTCACACGGCACGGCCCGGTTCAGCCGCGTCTACGCCCGGCACGAGCCGATGCCGCCGCAGGTCGCCGAGAAGATCCGCGAACAGGTGCAGGAGGCCTCGTAGTCGGCGGTACGAGGGCCGCCGGTCGAACGACTGCGGATCCCTTCCCTCCGATTCGGCGGGCGGCTTCGGCCGTCCGCCGACGGATGTCGGTGGCGGCGGATACGCTGATCACGTGATCGCGTCGTGCCGCGTCGGCACGACGGCCTGATCAACAGGTGTGCGGGGCAGGGAAGTCGGGAAGGCCGCAGGTGCGACAGGGCGGCGATGGGGGGCGGGATGTCGATCGGGACCGAGTGGGACGGGCCACAGGTGCCCGTCGCGGGCGACGGGAGCCAGGCGGCGACCTTCGCGCTGGCCTCGGCGGCCTACCGGGACAACGGGGTCGAGGACATCAAGAAGGCCGACAACGACTGGCACCAGTCCACGGTCAAGGAGGGCAAGATCGCCCTCTTCAAACCGAATCTCGGCGAGGCCTTCTCCCGGGCCGTGGCCGACCGCATGATCGGCCCGGACCGCAAACCGCTCATCCAGTCCTTCGGCATCGAGCCCCAGGTCGTCGTGGAGCACTGCCTCGCGGCGAACAACATCCGCCGCGCGCGCGACAACCGGCTGACGACCGTGATGGTGCTGTGCGGGCTGCTGTTCCTGCCGGGCCTGCTGGTGTGGCTGCTCGTCTTCCAGCTCCGGACGACCATGGCGAAGCGCGACGACAAGCGCATGAGCACGCTCGGTACCGCGCTGCTGCTCGCCGTGGGCGTGGTCGCCGTGATCTTCCTGCTCCGCATGCCGTTCACCGGCTTCTGGGCGTTGTACGCGCGCGGCGCGGTCGTCGCCCCGGTGCTGGGCTGGTTCTTGGCCAAGCGGATCTGCGAGAACACGGCTAAGGACCTGCGCGGACGCTGGGACGGCCTGCTGTCGGGCACCAGCGTCGGCGCCAAGGTCCCCGAAGCCGTGCCGAGCAGCCCCGGCGAGACCGCGGCCGAGGCGCTGCGCCAGTCGCTGGCCAAGCTGAGCGCCGAACAGCAGTCCAACTCGGTCTTCTACGCCGGGCCGAAGGGCATACTCGGCATGGGCACGCGCTGGGGCAGCTGGCAGCTCGCCGAGGACCTGCGGCCCGCGGACCCCGACCGGGAGATCCACCCCTTCCGCAGCTGGGACGTCATCCGCGCCGTCCACGACCAGCTGGCCCTGCTGGAGCGCGGGCCGCTGAACACGGGCGGCTTCCCGAAGCCCTCGATACGGCACTGGATCGTCACGCCGATCGGGGAGAACGCGAAGGCGGTGTCCCGGCCGGAGGGCGCGGACGTCGAGGCGTTCCAGTTCAGGCCGCACGCCATACAGGAGATCTGCAACAAGCAGCAGTTCGGCAGCGGCAACCGGCACTACCTGGGTGTCCAGTGGACGCTGTGGGACAGCCAGCTCGTCATCACGATGCTGATCACGGTGACGGTGCTGCACCAGACGCTGCGGATCGAGGTGACCGGGCATGCGCTCGGGCCGGTTCACTCGCTGTTCACCTCTAAGCCGGAGGCGCCGACCAAGAGCGTGGCCAAGACGTTCAAGCCGTGGGAGAGCCGGAAGATCAAGCTGCCGCTCGTGAACAGCGACGAGGTGGTGCGGCTCGCGGTGCGCGCGCCCATCACCTGGTATCCGCCGGCGCTGAACTGGCTGGGCGGCTCGCTGGGCCTGCCCGAGCCGTTCGGCCTGCGGCACGCGTGGGCGGACCAGCCGTGGCGGCACCGCTTCATGGCCGACGACGCGCTACGCGCGGCCACGCCGGTGCTGCGGGTGGTGCACTCCGCGGCGATACGCGTGCTGGAGGAGAACGGCGTGGACGTCGAGAAGTTCGGGGCGCGGGCCGGGTTCCTCAGCACGAACGTCCAGGACGCGTCGCCGAAGAAGGCCGACCTCTATGACGCGTGAGCCTGTGTTGGTGCTGAGGCCTGGGAGCTGTCGCCCCCCAGGCCCCCGCTTCGGCCTGACGGCCTCGCCCTCGAAGGCCGGACGGGCTGGATGGTGCCGGACCTGGCTGGGACATCGGCCTTGGCCGAAGGCGCCGACTCAGTCGCTCACGCCGTCGGCCAGGCGTCCGCCAGCATCTTGCGGGTGTCCGCCAGGAGCTGGGGCAGGACCTTCGTGTGGCCGACCACCGGCATGAAGTTCGTGTCGCCGCCCCAGCGGGGCACGATGTGCTGGTGGAGGTGGGCGGCGATGCCGGCGCCCGCTACCGTGCCCTGGTTCATGCCGATGTTGAAGCCGTGGGCGCCGGAGGCGGTCCGCAGGGCCGTCATCGCCTGCTTGGTCAGCTCGGCCAGCTCCAGGGTCTCCGGCCCGGTCAGGTCGGTGTAGTCGGCGACGTGCCGGTACGGCACGGTCATCAGGTGGCCGCCGTTGTACGGGTACAGGTTGAGCACCGCGTACACCTGCTCACCGCGCCGGACGATCAGCCCGTCCTCGTCGGACTTGGCCGGAATCGCGCAGAACGGGCAGCCGTCGTCGGCTCCCGGACCGGTGGGCTTGTTCTCGCCCTGGATGTAGGCCATCCGGTGGGGCGTCCACAGGCGCTGGAACGCGTCCTGCGTCCCCACTCCGATCTGCTGCTCCGGCTCACTCGTCATGCTAGGCAGCATATGGCTTCGCCCGTTCGCGGCGTGTCGGCAGGGTTGGGGAAGCCGGATTCCGGGCCAAGCTTGCCCGGTGCACGACGACAGCCCCGAGGCCCGCTGGGAGCGGCGCGCCGAGATGCCTCTGACCATCGCGTCGATGGCATTCCTGTGCGCCTACGCGGTCCTGGTCCTGGCGCCAAGCCCGGGGACGCCGTGGGACGACCTGTGGCTGCTGGTCCTGCTGGCGGCGTGGCTGCTCTTCGGCGTCGACTACGCCGCACGCTGGCGGCTCAGCGGTCGGCGGCTGGGCTTCGTACGGACCCACTGGCTGGACACGATCGTGTTGATCCTGCCGCTGCTGCGCCCCCTGCGGATCGTCCGTATCTACGAATCGATGCAGCACCGGCGCGGCCTCCCCCGGCTCGCCCTGCACGCGCGCGTGATCGCCTACGCGGGAATCTCCGCCGTGCTGCTGGGCTTCACCGGCGCTCTCGCCGTCTACCAGCAGGAGCGGGACGCGCCGGGCACGACCATGCGGACGTTCGGGGACGCCGTGTGGTGGGCCTGCTCGACGCTGTCCACCGTGGGCTACGGCGACGTCGTACCGGTGACCACGGGCGGCAGGGTGATCGCGGCCTTCGTGATGGCCTGCGGTCTGGCCCTGCTCGGTGCGGTCACCGGCTCGTTCTCGTCCTGGCTGCTGCAGGTCTTCGCCGCCGAGACCGGCGAAAGGCCCCCGGAGACGTGATCGTCCCCGGGGAGCCTTCGTGGTGAGCGCGGTCAGACCTGCGCCCGCTCCTCGACGACCTTCACGATCTTCTCGATGGCCTCGTCGAACGGGATGCCGTTCTCCTGCGAGCCGTCCCGGTAGCGGAAGGACACGGAGCCGGCGGACATGTCCTCGTCACCCGCGATGACCATGAAGGGCACCTTCTGCTTCTGGGCATTGCGGATCTTCTTCTGCATACGGTCCGAGGAGGAGTCCACCTCGACGCGCAGCCCCTTCTTCTTCGCGGCGGCCGCGAACTTCTCCAGGTACTCGACGTGCGCGTCACCGATCGGGATGCCGAGCGCCTGGACGGGGGCGAGCCACGCCGGGAAGGCGCCCGCGTAGTGCTCCAGGAGCACCGCGAAGAACCGCTCGATCGAGCCGAAGAGGGCGCGGTGGATCATCACCGGGCGCTGCTTCGAGCCGTCGGGGCCCGTGTACTCCAGGTCGAAGCGCTCCGGCAGGTTGAAGTCGAGCTGGATGGTCGACATCTGCCAGGTGCGGCCGATGGCGTCCTTGGCCTGGACGGAGATCTTCGGGCCGTAGAAAGCGGCGCCGCCCGGGTCGGGGACGAGCGGGAGGCCCTGCTTCTCGGCGACCTGGCGCAGCGTCTCAGTGGCCTCCTCCCAGACCTCGTCGGAGCCGACGAACTTCTCCGGGTCCTTGGTGGACAGCTCGAGGTAGAAGTCGGTCAGGCCGTAGTCGCGCAGCAGGCCGAGGACGAAGGTGAGCGTCTTGTCGAGCTCCTCCGACATCTGTTCGCGGGTGCAGTAGATGTGCGCGTCGTCCTGCGTGAAGCCCCGGGCGCGGGTCAGGCCGTGCACGACGCCCGACTTCTCGTACCGGTACACGGTTCCGAACTCGAAGAGGCGCAGCGGCAGTTCACGGTAGGAGCGGCCGCGCGCGTCGAAGATCAGGTTGTGCATGGGGCAGTTCATGGGCTTGAGGTAGTAGTCCACGCCCTCGTCGAGCTGCATGGGCGGGTACATGCCCTCGGCGTACCAGTCCAGGTGCCCGGACGTCTCGAAGAGCTTCCCCTTCGTCGCGTGCGGGGTGTAGACGAACTCGTAGCCCTCTTCCTCGTGGCGTCGCCGCGAGTAGTCCTCCATCGTGCGGCGGACGATGCCGCCCTTGGGGTGGAAGACGGCGAGGCCGGAGCCGATCTGCTCCGGGATGGAGAACAGGTCCAGCTCGTTGCCCAGCTTGCGGTGGTCGCGCTTCTCGGCCTCGGCGAGGAAGTCGAGGTACGCCTTCAGCTCGTCCTTGGACGGCCAGGCAGTGCCGTAGATGCGCTGGAGCATGGGGTTCTTCTCGCTGCCGCGCCAGTAGGCGGCCGCGTTGCGCATCAGCTTGAACGCCGGGATGAGCCGCGTCGAGGGCAGGTGGGGACCGCGGCAGAGGTCCTTCCAGCACAGCTCGCCGGTCTTGGCGTCCAGGTTGTCGTAGATCGTCAGCTCACCGGCGCCGACCTCCACGTCCGCGCCGTCCTCGCTGGACGCCGAACCCTTGAGGCCGATCAGCTCCAGCTTGTACGGCTCGTCGGCCAGCTCCTCGCGGGCGGCCTCGTCGGTCACGACGCGGCGGGAGAACTTCTGTCCCCGCTTCTGGATCTCCTGCATCTTCTTCTCGACGGCCTTGAGATCCTCGGGCGTGAACGGCCTCTCGACGTCGAAGTCGTAGTAGAAGCCGTCCTTGACCGGCGGGCCGATGCCCAGCTTGGCCTCGGGGAAGATCTCCTGCACGGCCTGCGCCATCACGTGCGCGGTGGAGTGGCGCAGGATGTTCAGGCCGTCCTCGGAGGAGATCTCGACACCCTCGACGGTCTCGCCGTCCCTGACCTCGTAGGCGAGGTCCTTCAGCTCGCCGCCCACACGCGCGGCGATGATCGAGCGCTCGCCGGCGAAGAGCTCGGCGGCCGTGGTGCCCGTCGTCACCGTGCGCTCTTCCCGCTCGGAATCGCGTTGGATGATCACACGGACGTCTGACACCGGTCTCTCCTGACTGCTGGTGGATGCGGGCGCCGTACCAGGAGCGCGCGCAATACCGGATCGTACCGACCCGGCGCCGCCGACCGCGAAACGGTCACCCTTAGTGCCCCCTCAGTCGCAGTCGTCCCCGCTGCAGGCCTCCTCGAAGAAGTCGAGGTTCTCCTGAAGAAACTTCATCAGCCGGTCCCGCTCGGCCTCGTCCACCTGTACCGGCGCGACCCCGGAGGCACCGGTCAGCCGCCGGAACCCGCCCCGGCTCTCCAGCCGGCCGTGCACCCGCACCGGCAGGCCGACGAGGTGTGCGTGTCCGGCGATCCGGTACGCCTCCTCGTCGAGGAGCACACGGACGTGCGGCACCTCGGCGCCGGCGATGACCCGCAGCCGTACGGCACCCTCGCCGCGCGGCCCGGACCTGCGCATCCGCTCCACGGCGCCGGTGATGCGGACCGGGACGGACGGTTCGTCGCGCAGGAAGCGGACCCCGGCCTCGCGCAGGACGGGCAGGTCGCCCGGCGAGAACTCGACGGGCTCGGCCGAAGCCGCGCAGTCCTCGGGGACACCGGCGGCGGGCGCCCACTCGACGGCGATGCGGGCGCCCTCGGTGCCACGGACCAGGGTGACCAGGGCCTCGGTGAGTTCACGGCTGACGCCGGTCTCGACGGCGCCGTCGAAGGCGTCCATGCCGCCGGTGGCCCGCTGGTAGTCGATGGCCTCGCGGGCGGCGCAGAGGGCCTGGTGGAGCCGGACGGCGAGGGGCCGGCCCTCGCTGACGGGCACGAACGCGGTCAGGCTGCGGCCGCCCGCCGCCGAGCCGACGAGGACGTGCTCCAGCATCGCGGCGGCCGACCGGCGGTGCCGGGCGCCGTAGTAGCCGGCGCACGCGCGTGTGGCGAGCGCGCCCGCCAGGAGCGTCTGCCGGGCGGCCGTACGCAGTTGTTCCTCGAGCGTCCACGGCGCCGCGCCCACCGGACCGGTCGGCACATCCCGCCACCAGCGGATCTCGTCGCTCGGCACGGCGAGTGAGAGGAGGACCTCGCGCGCGGAGGGCGTTCCGCTGCGGGAGAGGGCGACGAGCGCCTCGCCGAGCAGGTCGTCGCTGTCGGGGAAGGCGCGGCTCTCGGGCACCAGCAGGCTGGTCCCGCCGCCGCCCGGCCCGGGCGGGGTCCAGCGGCCGTAGCGTCCCGGCGCGCCGCCGCGCCGCTGCCAGCCGTGCCGGTGCAGCAGGGCGCTGAGCACGGTGGGGTCGACCTCGGCGGGTTCGGGCGGCTGACTCCAGTGGGCGCCGGCCTCGTCGGCGGGATGGGGCCTGACGTCCCGCAGGGGCTCCTCGTACGGACGGTGCCTCATGGTCTGCCTCCCGACCCGACCCGCGTCATGATCTCGCAGAGCGCACGGTCGTCGAAGATGCGCGAGGTCGGGACACGCACCGTGGTCCGGTGCCGTCCGGTGATCGCGTGACCGGCCAGGTTGACCCAGTAGCAGCAGTGCCTCAGATCGAGCCGGTCGTGGCTGGCCCGCAGCCAGTCGTCCTGGGACCGGGGCACGAGCATGACGACCAGGATCTTGTGCACCGAGACGGGGGTGCGGGCGAGTTTGCGCAGGTGATCGTTGTCGAGTGTGAAGGAGAAGAAACGGCCGGGTGGGTTGGGTGCGATCTGGTACGTGCACTTCAACTGCACCTTGATGGTGACCTCGTCGTCGACCGTGTGCCCCGGCGAGCCGTGACTGACGTGCCAGTCGATGCCGTTGTCCGGGAACGGCTGGGACAGAGAGCAGCCCGCGGCGGCGGCGACCGCGTGCAGATAACCGACCTGCAGTGTCTCCATGCAGGCGGTGGTGGCGAGTGTGCCGCGATGGGGGCCCGTGCGTTCGGGCAGCAGCCCGCCCCGCTCGGGCTGCGCTATCGCCATGACCAAACAGCCTTCCAAGCCAAGTGAATCCCCGCAACGGGCCGCTGAACTGCAAATACCCGTACTCCTGTTGTGTCCTTCCGGCGTACGGCGCAAACAGCCCGGGTATCACCAAACAGGCAGAAGACGGGACGTCAGCTGCCGTGGGTGAACAAGGAGTTGTGTAGGCATGACGTGCTGGTACGAAGGGCCCCTGGCCGCCTTCGACACGGAGACCACGGGTGTGGACGTCGAGACCGACCGGATCGTGTCGGCCGCCGTCGTCGTCCAGGACGCCCCGGGCACCCGGCCCCGGGTGTCCCGCTGGCTGGTGAACCCGGGCGTGCCGGTGCCGGAGGCGGCGACGGCGGTGCACGGGCTGACGGAGGAACACCTGCAGCGCAACGGCCGCTGGCCGGCGCCGGTGATGTACGAGATAGCCGAGGAACTGGCCGAGCACGCGGCCATGCACCGGCCGCTCGTGGTGATGAACGCTCCCTTCGATCTGACGCTCCTGGACCGCGAGTTGCGCCGCCACCGCGCGTCGTCGCTCGACCGCTGGTTCGAGACGGCACCGCTGCACGTGCTGGATCCGCGGGTCCTGGACAAGCATCTGGACCGCTACCGCAAGGGCCGGCGCACACTGACCGACCTGTGCGCGCACTACGGCGTCACGCTGGACGGCGCGCACGACGCGGCGGCGGACGCACTGGCCGCGCTCGACGTCGTGCGGGCCCTGGGACGGCGGTTCGCGACCCGGCTCGAGCGGCTGACCCCGGCCGAGCTGCACACGCTCCAGGCGACATGGCACGCGGCCCAGGCGCGCGGCCTGCAGGCGTGGTTCGCGCGCAGCGGCTCGGAGGAAGCCGTGAACCAGGACTGGCCCCTGCGCCCGGACCTGCCGGCCGCGGCATGAGCAGCACAAAAAAGCCGGTCCGCCAACGCGGACCGGCTTTCCCCGGTGGGCGATACTGGGTTCGAACCAGTGACCTCTTCGGTGTGAACGAAGCGCTCTCCCACTGAGCTAATCGCCCGGGAACGCACTGAACAATACAGGGACCGGCGGGTTTCGTTCAAACCGCTTCGAGGTGGGCGCACAGCCCCCGCCTCCCGGCCCGCATCATCAGCCGGTGGTTGACGCGGAAGACGGGGCGTCCGAGTACGGCGAATCTCCTGAGCATCGGCTTGTGCACGTCCACGACCTGGTCGTACCGGGCGAGGGTGCCGGCCCCGTCGGCGGTGAGCGTCCAGCGCGCCCAGCCGTCGAGGTCGCCGGACATCGCGATCTCCAGGACCCCGGTGGCCGGGTCGCGGCGCGCCTCGCGTGCGGTGACGGTGATGTCGTACGGCAGGAGGGAGCGCATCGTGAGGACGCCGGTGGAGTCGTTCAGCCGGGTCACCAAACGCACCTGGGGCCACCAGCGCGGGTAGTCCTCGACGCGCTCGAGCACCGCGTACACCTCCGCGAGCGGCGCGGGCACGGACCACAGAGTGCGGAAGCGGTAGTGGTTCCAGTCCATGTCCGGAGTGTGCCCCCAGCCGCTCGCACCCAGCGCCTCCTGCGGGAATCCGAGCAAGTTCTGAGTACGCGTACTCATGGCGTGCGGCGTGACCCGCGCCACACTCCCAGCCATGACGTACTTTCCGCCCCCGGCCGAGGAGCTGCGGTTCCTGGACGCCGAGCTGCGCCAACTGGACGCCCGGCGCGCCCAGTTGCTCGCGCGCCGGGCCTGGCTGGTCACGGCCCTGCAGTCGGCCGCGCACGGTCCCGAGCCCGCCTTCGCCCCGCGCCCGGAGGCGTCCGCCCCGCGCGTGCAGAACGTGCTGCTCCTGCTGGGCGGCGTACTGCTGACCATCGCGGCAACGGCGTTCACGCTGGTCAGCTGGGGGCACCTGGGGATCGCCGGGCGGGCGGCGGTGCTGGGCACCGTGACGCTGGCGACGCTCGTGGCGCCGCTGCCGCTGCTGCACCGCGGGCTGCGCTCGACCGCCGAGGCGGTGGCCGGGCTGGGGCTCGCCCTCACGGTCCTCGACGCCTACGCCCTGCACGAGGCGGCCCTCACGAGCACGGACGGCACGGCGTACGCGGCCGTCGCGACGACCGCGCTCGCCGCTCTGTGGGCGGCCTACGGCACCACGCTCGGCACCCTGCGCCTGCCCCGCCCGGCCGCGCTGGTCGCCGCCCAACTTCCGCTGCCGCTCGGGGCGATCGCGGCGGACGCGGGTGCGTACGGCAGCACGGCCGCGCTCCTGGTGACGGCGGCGGCCGACGCGGCCGTGGCACTGCTCACGACCGCCCCGACCCTGCGCTCCGTACGGATCGCCGCCACGATCGGCGCGTACGGCCTGGGCGGCTGGGGTGTCCTGGCAGCCACGTGGCTGTCCTGGACGGCCCCCGGCCCGAGCGCCGCCGCCCGTGCGGCGGCGCTCCTGACGTTCGCGTCGGCGATCACCCTGACGGCGGCTTGGCGCATCCCGACGCCGCCACTCGCGGGACCGACGGACGCACCCACCGAGGCGGACCCGGTTCGGGCCACCGCCGACTCGGCGATACCGGGCACCACCCCTCCGGGCTTCCACGCTCGGACGCCCGCCCCCGCCATCCCGATGTTCCGCCCCGCTTCCCTGGTCACCGCCAACGCGCTCCTCGCCGGTCTGCTTCTCCTCGCCGCCGTCGGTGGTGTACTGCGGGTGACGGTGCCCGACGGGTGGGCCATGGTCGGCGAACTGCTCTGTGCCATCGGCCTGTTGGCGGGCATCCGGGGGCGGATGCCCGAGCGGGTGCGGTTCGGCCTCGGGTGGGCCGGTGTCGGCGTGCAGGCATTCGCGCTGCTCTGGGCGCTCCCGTTGGCCGCCGTCGTCGTACTCGGCCCCTTCGGGCTGCCTGCCCACCCCTGGTCGGGCGCGCCGGTGGATGCGCGGGCCGCGGTGACCGCCGGCACTCCGTGGCCGCCGGACGCCGGGCCGGGTCTGGTGGTGTTCATGGTCGCCGCCGCGGCCCTGGCCCTGCTGGTCCGCGAGCCGGTGTGGCGGCCGAGGGCCCTGACGGGCTCGGCGGTCCTGGTCTGGGCGGCGGTGCTCGCCGTGCCCGCGACCCTCCAGCTCCCCTACACGGTGGACCTGTTGGTGACCGGCCTGCTGACCGCGGCGGCACTCCTCGCCCCGCTCCGCCCGCCCACCGGCGTGCTCCTCGCCCTGGTCACCTCCGGCGACCTGGCCCTCCTCGCCCTGGCCGACCGGACCGCGACGCTGACCGTACTGTCCGCCCTCACCGTGCTGTTCGCGGTGGCGTCGGCCCGCCCCCGTCTCGCTCCCGTCACGGCGCCGGCCGCCCTCGTGTACGCGACCGCGCTGGCCTGCGCCACGGGCGCGGCCGCCGGCTGGCAGCCGCAGTACACGGCCCTGCTGGTCCTGGCCGTCCCGGCGGCCGCGACACTGCTCGCGCCCCGCTTCGACCGCCAGGCCCGGCTCGGCACCGAGGTGACGGGCGCCGCCGCCGGACTCGTCTCCCTCGCGCTCGCCGTCACCGACGCGCCGCTGCTGGCCGTGGTGCTGGCCCTGCTCGGGGTGATCGCCGCCGCGACGGCGGTACGTCCGGACCGCCGCCCCCTCGGCCTCGTGGCTGCCGCCCTGTTCGTCCTGGCGGCCTGGGTCAGGCTGGCGGCGTGGGACGTCGGCACTCCGGAGGCGTACACCCTGCCGGTGACCGTCCCCGCGCTGCTGGTGGGCGCGTGGCGCAGGCACCGTGATCCGTCGGCCCGGTCCTGGACGGCCTACGGACCCGGTCTGGCCGCGACGCTCGTGCCCAGCCTCGTCGCGGTGTGGCACGACGAGGGCCGGCCGCGACCGCTGCTCCTGGGCGGGGCGGCGCTGGCCGTGACCCTGCTGGGTGCCCGCCACCGTCTCCGGGCCCCGCTCGTCCTCGGCGGCTCCGTGCTGGTGCTGGACGCGCTGCACGAGCTGGCGCCGTATCTGGTGCAGGTCGCCGACGCGCTCCCCCGCTGGGTGCCACCGGCACTCGCCGGGCTGCTGCTCCTCGCCGTGGGGGCGACGTACGAACAGCGCATCCGGGACATGCGGCGGGTGCGGGAGGTGCTGGGGAGGATGAACTAGTCCATCAGGGCGGCGTCCTGATGGAGAGAAGGCCCCGGGTGGCACCGGCACAAAAAGTGATCCCCGCTCAGATTTCCTGCCGCACATGGCATTTGAGGTGGGCGAGAACACCTCTCTTGTCGTATTTCCGAAGAAATCCGACGGAATTCCGAAAAGCGTCCGGGGGATTTCCACGCGGCCCCGTTCCGGAACTTCTCCCAGCGCACCCGCTTAACGGATCCACCCCTCCGCACACGACAACGGCCCGCCTGCACGAATGCAGGCGGGCCGCCATGTCCGGGTGGGCGATACTGGGTTCGAACCAGTGACCTCTTCGGTGTGAACGAAGCGCTCTCCCACTGAGCTAATCGCCCGGGCGCAGGAAGAAGATTACCCCATGTCAGGGGGTGCCTCCGACCACGGCGGGGCGGTGCCCGCGCGTGCCGGACGGCTCACTGGTCCTTGATCTTCCAGGGCATCACGACGCCGAACTTCCACACGTAGATCCCGCCCAGGACCGCCGCGATCACCAGGCCGATCACCGTCAACGTGATGTTGCGGCGGCGCACCTTGGGGTCGAGTGCCCGCTGGGCCGCCTCGGTGACCTTGCGCTTGGTCCAGCGGAGCACGAGCTGCGCCCAGACGAACTCGGTCGCCCAGATCGCCAGGCCGCCGAAGATCACGATCCAGCCCGGTCCGGGCAGGGGCAGCATGACGATGCCGACGGCCACCACCACGAGGCCGACCACGAAGACGCCGACCTGCCAGCTGAGGTGCAGGGCGCGTCGCGCCCTGATGAAGGCGGGAGCCCTCGATCCGAGCCCCTGTTCGTCCAGCGCCTCGCGCCCCTCCGTCTCGTCCCGTGCCACGGCGACCTCGCCCGGCTCGTTACTCCCCGTATTCATACGACCAAACCCTACCCGGTGAAACCGGTCACCGGAATGGTCGTACCTCGCGTACCGGATCTCGGCCGGAAGAGTGTCGTAAAGACACGCAAAACACTCAGAGGGGTTTACAACGGCACCGTAGGTGGCATGTCGATTTCGCCGACGTGCGAATCCCCGAGCGCACACTGAGCGAAAGGCCCTGGCGCTTATGAACACCACGGTCAGCTGCGAGCTGCACCTGCGCCTCGTTGTGTCGAGCGAGTCCTCCCTGCCTGTCCCCGCAGGCCTGCGGTACGACACGGCCGACCCCTACGCCGTGCACGCCACCTTCCACACCGGAGCCGAGGAGACCGTCGAGTGGGTGTTCGCCCGCGACCTCCTCGCCGAGGGGCTTCACCGGCCCACCGGCACCGGCGACGTGCGCGTCTGGCCGTCCCGTAGTCATGGTCAGGGCGTCGTGTGCATCGCCCTGAGCTCCCCTGAGGGCGAGGCCCTGCTCGAAGCCCCGGCGCGGGCCCTGGAGTCCTTCCTGAAGCGAACCGACGCCGCCGTGCCGCCCGGCACGGAGCATCGGCACTTCGACCTGGATCAGGAGCTCTCGCACATCCTGGCGGAAAGCTAGGTCGCCCCCGAAGCCGCCCGGCGCCGTCCACTCGGGGAGACGGCTCGGGCCTAGACAACCGCATAGGGCATCGCCGACGCCGTCGCCGTGACCAGTCACGGAGGCGGCGTCGGCGTGCGCACGGCCGGGAACCGGTGGGCTCGCATACGCGTTCCACGGGCAGGCAGCCACTACCATCGGCCACCATCGGCGGGCGCCCGCCCGACCCCCAGGCCAGGGAGCGAAACGTGCTGATCACCCACGACACCCGGTGCGCGCTCGACACTGTGGTGGATCTGGTGAACACCGTGCCGGAGGACGAGGCGGCGGCGGACGGGCTGCCCGATGTCGCGACGCTCGAAAATTTCGTACGAATGCACAAAATCAGCGATGTCGGATTGCTCTCCGAGTTCGATCTGTCCGCCGTGCGCAAGATCCGCGGGCGGTTCGCCGGGATCTTCGCGGCCCCGGACGCCCGGTCCGCCGCCGGGATGATCAATGACCTGGTGGCCGCGGCAGGGACGACACCCCGGCTCACGGACCACGACGGCTACGACTGGCATGTGCACTACTTCGCGCCCGGCGCCTCAGTGGCCGACCACCTCGCCGCCGACTGCGGGATGGCGCTGGCGTTCTTCGTCGTCGCCGGCGAGCAGGAGCGGCTGCGACGCTGTGAGGCGCCCGACTGCCGGCGCGCTTTCGTCGACCTCTCCCGCAACCGTTCGCGGCGCTACTGCGACAGCAGGACCTGTGGGAACCGGCTGCATGTGGCCGCGTACCGGGCCAGGCGCAAGGAAGCGACGGGCTGATCGCCCGGCGGGCTCCTCGATGCCGACGTCAGCCCGGCGGGTGGCGCCGGGACTGACGTGTACGGCTCACAGCAACAGCAGATCGTGCAGCGCAGCCATGAGGAGCAGACACCCGATCACCGCCAGGAAGATCATCAGCGGTGGCTGGGAAAGGGCGAAGAGGCACCCGCGCGGCTCGTCCTCCGGCGGCGCGGCCTCGCTCTGTGTCGTGTCCAGCATCTCGCGGCGATGATGACCCAGCGGGTACCCAGCGCGCGATCAACACGCCCGGAATAGGCGGGAGTTCGTCGAATTCCGTGATGTCCGGTTCGGTTCCGACCGGGCCCCGCACGCATCCGCCCGCCGCCAGGTCGCTCTGTGTCGTTCCAGTGCGTCATGCGACCGGCTCGGGGCGCGCGTCCGGCGACGCCCCAGGTGGGGTCATATGCCGTGCTTCTTGAGGATGGCCTCGATGTCGCTGAAGTCGTCCGCGGAGTTCGCACGGGGCGCCGCCGCGGGCCGGGTGGCGGGACGGGTCGCCGGTCCCAGAGAGGGCGCCGAAGCCGTGGGCGCCACGCCGTCGCGCTGCTGCGCGCTCCGGGCCGCCTTGCGTTCGGCGCGGGTGCCTCCGCGGCGGCGTTCGACGGCGCGTGTGGTCGCGAACAGGGCCCACGCCACGCCGAGCACGCCGAAGCCCGCCCAGGCCGCGGGGCTGAACGCGGTGTCGGCCAGCCAGCCGACGACACCCGTCATCACCAGGCCGACCGGGACGAGCGAGTAGGCGGCGATGCGCGCCGCCGCCAGGAACCGCTTGCGGTAGGCCGTGACCGCCGCGATGCCGAGGCCGGCCGCGGACACGGCGGAACAGACTGTCTCGGCGATCATCCGGTCCTCCAGGCGGGCTCGGGCAGGCGGAACGCGCTGCTGCGCTTCGTCCCCTCCATCGTGCACCGCCGCCTCCCCGCTGTGCCATGGGCCGGGCGGACATCAGGGACATCTCCGGGTCGCCTCCTCCCCAGGTGCCGGTCACCGGCGTACGCCGCGGGCGCGCCTCTGCGCCGTACGGTGAATTGGGTCGCGGCCCCCCGGCCTGGAAGACTGGGGTCCATGAACGACTCCTCCCCCGTACCCGCCGACGCTCCCGCTCCCGTCCTGGACGTGTGGTGCGAGCTGCAGTGCCCGGACTGCCGCAGCGCCCTGGACGACCTCCGCGCCCTGCGGGCCCGCTACGGCGACCGGCTGGAGCTGCGGCTGCGGCACTTCCCGCTGGAGAAGCACAAGCACGCGTTCGCCGCGGCGCAGGCCGCCGAGGAGGCGCTGGAGCAGGGGCAGGGCTGGGCCTACGTGGAGGCCGTCCTCGGGCGCGTCGAGGAGCTGGACCGTGCGGGAGAACCCTTCCTGGTCGAGGTCGCCCGTGAACTCGGCCTGGACGCCGAGGAGTTCGACACCGCGTTGATCGACGGGCGGCACATCCTGATCGTCGACGCCGATCAGGCCGAGGGCAAGGCGATCGGCGTGACCGGCACCCCGACCTACGTCATCGGCGGCGAACGCCTCGACGGTGGCAAGAGCCAGGAAGGCCTCCGCCGGCGCATCGAGGAGATCACCGACCGACTGCTCGCCGAGCAGGGCTGACCACGGCGCACGTGCGGGGCGGGGAGCGCGTGTTCGCCCGATGCCGACGGCCTCAGAGCAGGTTCTTGTACATGGCGTACGCGACCGGGGTGTAGCCCAGCGACTCGTAGAGCCGTTCGGCCGGGGTGTTGCCCGCGAAGACGTTGAGGCCGATCGTGTCCTTGCCCGCGGTCACCGCCTGGGCCTCCGCGAGGAGCATCAGGGAGCGGCCGTGCCCCCGGCCGCGGAAGCGTTCGTCGGCCTCGACGTCGTAGACGTACGCCTTGTCGCTCAGGGCCACCCACAGGGTGCCGACCGGGGTGCCCTCGTGTTCCAGGACGCTCAGGAGCATGTTCCCCGTGGCCAGGCCCTGGGGCAGAAGCGTGGCGTGGTCCCGCTCGGACTTCTTCCGGGCCTCGGCCTCGGGCACGCCCCGGTCGATCCAGCTCTGCGCGTAGCCCGCCAGGCTGTCGGCGTGCCACGTCGCGTACTCCGCCTCGGTCATGGGCCTGCCCCGGCTGCCCTCGGGAAGTGCGGGCGCCGTGCCGCCGAGGCGTTTCTCCATGCCGCGGTTGCGGTGGACGTAGCCGAGGGACGTGGCCAGACGCAGGGCCGCCTCGGCCTCAGCGGGCACCAGGGCCTCGATGCGGGTGCAGCCCCAGCCGCGTGCCACCTCCTCGGCGGCAAGGGCGGCGACTGCGCCCCGGCCCCGCCCGCGGTCCGGTTCCTCGATGCGCAGATCGCGGATCGAGGCGACGGCGGGGCCGAAGACGGGGTGGGTCGTGAGGTGGACCGCGCCGACGGGGCGGCTGTTCACGCACACTTGGTAGTGGCGCGACAGCCCTCCGTCGGCGGCACGCTGGAGCGGCTCGGTCGGCCGCAGGGTCGTGGTCATCAGGGGTGTTCTACCCGCCGTGGGTGACCCGCGTCAGCCCGATTTTCCGCGCGGCTCAGGGGTCGAGGTCGTCCCCGGACCGCTCGTCGAAGATCCGCATCGCCTTGGCGGTCACCGGGCCCGGGGCACCGGGGAGTTCACGGTCGTCGACGCGGTGCACGGCCTGGACGTCGCGCAGGGTCGACGTCAGGAAGATCTCGTCGGCCCGCTCGAGGACGTCCAGCGGCAGGTCGGTCTCCTTGGCGCCGGTCCACTCGACGGTCAGTTCGCGGGTGATGCCCGCCAGACAGCCGGAGGCGACCGGCGGGGTGTGGATCTCGCCGTCGACAACGACGAAGACGTTCGAGCCGGTGCCCTCGCAGAGCTGTCCGACCGAGTTGGCGAACAGCGCCTCGGAGGCGCCGTGTTGGGCGGCGCGGGCAAGGGCGACGACGTTCTCGGCGTACGACGTGGTCTTCAGGCCGGTGAGCGCGCCGCGCTCGTTGCGGACCCACGGGACGGTGATCACGGCGGTGGAGTCGGGGCGGCGGCCGGCCTCGCCGAGGGCGACCACCAGGGTCGGGCCGTGGGCGCCACGCTCGGAGCCGAGGGGGCTGTGGCCGCCGGTGTACGTGATGCGCAGCCGGCCCAGCGGCATGGGGTTGGCCTCGACGACGGCGGCGCAGGCGCGGCGCACCTCGTCGTGGTCCGGGTCGGGCAGCCCGAGGCCGCGCGCCGAGCGCGTCAGCCGGTCCAGGTGGCGGGTGAGCGCGAACGGCTTCCCGTTCGTCGCCTTCACCGTCTCGAAGATGCCGTCGCCCACGGTCAGCCCGTGGTCGAACACCGAGACGCGGGCGGACTCGATGTCCCTCAGCCCACCGTCGAGCCAGATCTTCACCTCAGGATTCCTCCCCACTCGCCCAGTACGCCCCCGACGCTACCGCGAGCAGCCGGGACGCCTTCAGCTCGGTCTCCCGCCACTCCCCCTCGGGATCGGATCCCCAGGTGATGCCGGCGCCGGTGCCGAAGCGCAGGACGTCCTCCGCACGGTCGATCCAGAAGGTGCGGATGCCCACGGCGAGCTCGGCCGTGCCCCGGTCCGCGTCGACCCAGCCGATGCCGCCGCAGTACGGGCCGCGGGGCACCGTCTCCAGCGCCTCGATGATCCTCAGGGCACTGGACTTGGGCGCGCCGGTGACCGAGCCGGGCGGGAAGGCGGCGGTGAGGAGCTCCGGCCAGCCGGCGTCGTCGCGCAGGTCGCCGCGGACCGTGGACACGAGGTGCACCAGGCCCGGGTGCTTCTCCACGGCGCACAGGTCGGGCACGGTCACGCTGCCGGTGGCGCAGACCCGGCCGATGTCGTTGCGGACCAGGTCCACGATCATCACGTTCTCGGCGTAGTCCTTCTCGAGCAGGTCCGCCTCGGTGCGTCCGGTGCCCTTGATCGGTCCGGACTCGACGGTACGGCCGTCGCGGCGCAGGAAGAGCTCGGGGGACGCGGTGGCGATCTCGACGCCGTGGCCGGGCAGCCGGATCGTTCCTGCGTACGGCGCCGGGTTGCCGCGTGCCAGCAGGGCGGTCAGGGCGTCCACGTCGGCGTCCGCGTCGACGGGCGCGGCGAGCACGCGGCAGAGGTTGGCCTGGTAGACCTCGCCTTCCGCGATGTGCTCGCGGATCCGGCGTACGGCCGCGGTGTACGCGGCGCGGTCGAGGGACGACGTCCAGCCGTCCGCCGCCGGGCCCTGCCACCGACCCGGCACCGGCGCGGGCACCGGCTCCTCGCGCACGTCCGCGAAGCGGGCGCAGGTCAGCCTGCCCTCGAAGTCCGCGCAGACGGCCCAGAAACCCGTGGAGTCCAGGGCGGCGGGATCGCTGGTGACGTCGAGCAGGCCGGTGGCGACGCGGTCGCCGAAGCGGGCGAGCGGAGGGAGGTGGAGCACGCCGTCGAGTCTAGGGTGGGTGTCGTCGGGGTGGCTCCGATGTGTCCCGCGGGTGCCCTGACCACGTCGTCCGGTGGGCGCAGCGCAGCACGCTGCGTAAACGCGTTTTTGTGCTGGCCCGGGAATCCGCTAGAGTTCAACACGTCGCCGGGACGCGGGAGCGGACCGGAAAGACAGGCGGACGTAGCTCAGTTGGTAGAGCGCAACCTTGCCAAGGTTGAGGTCGCGAGTTCGAGCCTCGTCGTCCGCTCGAAGGAAGTGGGGGTTCTCGCGATCCCCTACACTCCTGGTGGAGTGGCCGAGAGGCGAGGCAACGGCCTGCAAAGCCGTCTACACGGGTTCAAATCCCGTCTCCACCTCCAAGGACGATTAGCTCAGCGGGAGAGCGCTTCCCTGACACGGAAGAGGTCACTGGTTCAATCCCAGTATCGTCCACTGGTCCGCAAGGATCTTGATCCGTAAGGATCCCCGCGCGATTAGCTCAGCGGGAGAGCGCTTCCCTGACACGGAAGAGGTCACTGGTTCAATCCCAGTATCGCGCACGCACGGACTGTGACCGTCAGGTCACGGACCCGCGGACGATTAGCTCAGCGGGAGAGCGCTTCCCTGACACGGAAGAGGTCACTGGTTCAATCCCAGTATCGTCCACACACCGAAGCCCCCGGCCCTGCGGCCGGGGGCTTCTTCGTGGGCGAGGGTCGGATCAGCTGGAGAACAGCATGTGGCCGAAGCTCTTGTGGTGGTGGCCGCCGTAGTGACCACCGTGGTGGCCGCCGTGCGGGGCGCCCCAGGCGGGGGCGGAGGGAGCCGGGTACGCCTGCGGGGCGGGCGGGGGCGGCGGGGCGGGCTGGGACCACTGGGACTCCAGGCGGGTCAGCGCCTCCAGCTCCCCGTAGTCCAGGAAGATGCCGCGACAGCCGCTGCACTGCTCGATCTGGACGCCGTTGCGGTTGTAGGTGTGCATCGGCGCATGGCACTTCGGACACTGCATGGTCGGCTCAACTCCTCGCCGGTTGGTCCTGCTTCGTGTTTCCCCAGGACAGACTCCGTCCGGCCCCGGTCGGTTGCACCCTACTTCGGGAATCCGTTCGTCAACTCCGGCGATGCCGAACTCATTCGGGCACAGGCGTCGACCAGGGCCTGCTCGACCTCGTCGAGCGGGCGGTCCGCGGCGAGGGCCTTGACGAGGGCGAGGGCGGCGGTCTGCACGGTGAGGGCGCGGGCCGGGATGTCCAGGGCGGGCCAGGGGTCGCCTGTGCGGGGTACGGCCGGGCCCTCGGCGGTGCGGTAGGCCTCCAGGAAGCGCGCCCATTCGTCGGGCGGGAGGAGGCCGCAGGCGTACCAGGCGGCGGGGCGGGCGAGGTCCCAGGCCGGTACGCCCGGGCCGAGGTCGTCGACGTCTATGAGGCGCCAGGGTCCGTGGGGAGCCGGGTGCCGGACGAGCTGACCGAGGTGGAGGTCGCCGTGGCAGAGGGTCGTGGGACCGCCGGTCGTGGAGCCGCCGGTCATGGGGGCTTCGGCGCGGGCCCAGGCGGGGAGGGCGCACCAAGCGGCGAGGACGGGGGGTGCGGCGGGCGTGCACGTCGTGTCGAGGGCGGCTCTGAGGCGGGCGATCGCCCTGGCGGCTTTACGCGGGCCGCGCATCGGGGGCAGCAGGAAGCGGGACGTTGTGGGGAGCGGGGTTCGGTGGAGATGGGCGAGGAGGGTTGCGGCGGCTTCCCAGGGGGCGGCGTCGGGGTCGTCAGGGTTCACGGGGATGCCGTACGGCCAGAACGTCACGAGCCGGTCTTCGAGAGCGGCGGGGATTGTGGCGAGCGGGGCCAGGAGGATGTCCGGGAGGCGGGCCGCCGTGGTGAGGCGGAGGGTCAGCTCGGTGGGGTCGGTTCCCGGGGCGTGGGCCTTCGCGACGGTGTTCGTGTGGCGGACGACGGTGGCGTCGGGGCGGTGGGTGAGGGTCTGGGTGGCGGGGGCGGGGCAGGCGCAGGTGGCTCCGGTGGGGTGGGCGGTGGCTGTGACTTTCGCGGTGAGGCGGTGGAGTACGGCTGCGTCTGCGGGCACGGGGGTCCTGGGTGGGTGCGGGGTGTTTTTTGGCGAGGGTACGGGGTTGAGGGGAGCCGGGGTCATGTGCGGGCCGGGCTGGTGCGGTGGGGGTACGTTTCCGGCGTTGGTCAGGTGCGCGGGGTTGACCTGTGGGGGTGGGGGCTCTTGCCCGCGCCCGCGGAGTGCCGCTGCGCCCACCCGTGCCGCCCTGCGGCACGACTGCCCGCAGCCACGGCAAGCGCGTCAGCCGCTGCCGGGCGGGCGCCCCCGCAGCCACGGCAGGCACGCCGGCCGCTGCCCGGGCGGGCCCCCCTGCAGCACGACTGCCCCAGCTACGGCAGTGCAGCGTTCGGGAAAAGCAATGCCGGCGCAGCTCCCCAGCTGCGCCGGCATTTGTGCCGTCCGCCGCACCCCCGTCCCCACGGGGTTTCATGGGTGGATGTCCCCGCCCGGACCGCTCTTCCGGGCCTGGGGTCGCCGCTCAGCGCCCCAGCATCACGCCCACGGACGACGCCTGTGTGGCCACCGTCTCCCAGCCGTCGAAGACGAGCAGGAGCAGGGCCGCCAGGGGAAGGGCCATGAGCGTCGCCACCAGGGGGTGGCGGCGGCCCGTGCGGCGGGTGCGGAGCGCGGTGCGTTCCCGCGTGCGGATCAGTGTCCGCGGTGCCGTGTGGGCCATGGTCCCTCTCCCGACCGTCTGTGTTGTCTCGGCAGCGGCGGGTGTCTGACCTCGGGGGACGAGTGCTGCACCCGCCGCTTGACCTCAAATCTAGGCTCGCGGGGCCTGGCGGACGTCATGCCCTCGTACCGAATCGCGGGCCTCCCGGAGGATGAGCCGTCACCCGCGGAGTACTCCCCTGGGTGGAGACCGGGTCCTAGGTCTCGGGGTCTTCCCTGAGGGGCCGCCCGGTGTGTCCGGGCTTTTCCGAGCTGTCCTCGCGGGGCACCGGCTGCTCGACCAGGGCCAGCACCCGGTTCGCCATGAAGCGTGCCGTACGTACCACCGACCCGTTGCGGGTGACTTCGCTCACTTCCACCACCCCTCGGCGCACTGCCGTCTCCACCCGGCGGCCCGCCCTGCTGGCCACCACCTCGTACGTCCGCGTCGTGTCCCCCGCGTCCACGACTATCTCCACACGGTCACCCTTCACGCGCTCAATCCCCCTTCTTCGACGGGCGGTTGGAGTCGCAACACGGTCAAGGCCGCTGTGCGGCGCGGCTTCCTGACCACCCTTCAATTCTCCCACCCGGCACTGACAATCGATCGGCGCGAGAGGGCGCGGCCTCTGCGCGCGGGCGGCCGCGGAAACGTAAGCTGTGCGACGTCACACGGACCGGTCAGCGGGGATGAACATGGCGATGATGCGCCTGAGGCGCGAGGACCCGCGTGTCGTCGGCTCGTTCAGGCTTCACAGACGGCTCGGCGCGGGTGGGATGGGCGTCGTCTATCTGGGCTCGGACAAGAAGGGGCAGCGCGTCGCGCTGAAGGTGATCCGGCCCGATCTGGCGGAGGACCAGGAGTTCCGGTCGCGGTTCGCGCGTGAGGTCTCGGCGGCCCGGCGGATCAGGGGCGGGTGCACGGCCCGGCTCGTGGCGGCCGATCTGGACGCCGAACGACCGTGGTTCGCCACCCAGTACGTGCCCGGGCCCTCGCTGCACGACAAGGTCGCCGACGAGGGGCCGCTCGGTGCCGCCGACGCGGCCGCGGTCGGTGCCGCCCTCTCCGAGGGACTGGTGGCCGTGCACGAGGCGGGCGTCGTGCACCGGGACCTGAAGCCGTCCAACATCCTGCTGTCCCCGAAGGGGCCGCGGATCATCGACTTCGGCATCGCCTGGGCGACCGGTGCCTCCACGCTCACCCATGTCGGCACGGCGGTGGGCTCCCCCGGCTTCCTCGCGCCCGAGCAGGTACGCGGCGCCGCCGTCACGCCGGCCACGGACGTCTTCTCGCTCGGCGCGACTCTCGCGTACGCGTCGACCGGTGACTCGCCCTTCGGGCACGGCAGTTCGGAGGTGATGCTGTACCGCGTGGTGCACGAGGAGCCGCAGCTGCACGGCGTACCGGACGCGCTCGCCCCGCTGGTCCGCGCCTGTCTGGCCAAGGACCCGGAGGAGCGACCCAGCACGCTCCAACTGTCGCTCAGGCTCAAGGAGATCGCGGCCCGCGAGGCACACGGCCTGGCCGACGTACGGCCGCCCGCGCCGCGCACCGGCGAGGCCGACCGGCCGACCGGGCGGCTCAGCGAGACGTACCCGGAGCAGCAGCGCGCCCAGCGGCGCCCGCAGCCCACGCCGGGCACGCCCGTGCCCCGCAGTGGCGGCGCGGCACGGGGTGGTACGCCGGCGCGCGGCGGCAGCGCGGCACGGAACGGCGCGAGTGTCCCGCCACGGCCCGGCGGTGCGCGGCCGACGCCGGCGGGGCGCAGCACCACGCGCTCCAGCAGCGGGAGCCGTCCCGCGCCGCGCAGCGGTGCCGGGCGGCCGGGTCCGCGCACCACGGGGACGGGACGGCGGCCCGCCAATCCGCGGCTGCTGCGGCAGCGGCTGTTCGTGTTCGTGGTGGTGACCCTGCTGGTCGCCGTCGGCATCGCCCTCGCCCAGGGCTGCCAGGGGCCGGCGCGCGGGCTGGGCGGTGCGGGCGGGCCGACACACCATCACGCACCCGCGGTGCCGCCGGACACCGGACTGTAGCGGTCGCGGCCGTCCGTGGTGTGATGGCCCGGTGAGCCGCGCCGTCGAGGAGACCAATCGCCGTATGCTGCGCGCCCGGGACGCGATGGACCGGGCCTACGCGCAGCCGCTGGACGTGCCGGCGCTGGCGCGGATCGCCCATGTGTCCCCGGCGCACTTCGCGCGCACCTTCCGGGCCACGTTCGGCGAGACGCCGCACCGCTATCTGCAGCGGCGCCGGGTGGAGCGCGCGATGTTCCTGCTGCGGGAGACCGGTCGCAGCGTCACCGACATCTGCTTCGAGGTCGGCTTCGGCAGCCCGGGGACGTTCAGCCGTACGTTCCGCGACATCGTCGGCCGGTCGCCGCGGGAATACCGCAGGGCGGCGACGGCAGCGGCCGTACCACTGTGCTTCGTGAAGGCGTGGACGCGGCCGGGAGCCGGCCCGCCCGGTGATCCGAGCAGTTCTGGACAAGTTTTCGTGCGGGCCCGCCCGTAGCGTGGGGCACATGTTCACAGCCATCACGCACTCACAGATCTATGTCCTCGACCAGGACGAGGCCGTCGACTTCTACGTCGGCAAGCTGGGCCTGGAGGTGGCCGCCGACGTCGACCTGGGCTTCATGCGCTGGCTCACCGTCAGCGTCCCGGGGCACCCCGAGCGTCAGATCCTGCTGGAGAAGCCCGGTCCGCCCGCGATGTCCGAGGAGACCGCCGAGCAGGTCCGCGAGCTGGTCACCAAGGGGGCGACGGGCGGCTCGCTCATCTTCAGCACGGACGACTGCCGCAAGACGTACGAGACGCTGCGCGGCCTGGGCGTCGAGTTCACCGAGGAACCCACCGAACGCGACTACGGCATCGACGTCGGGCCGGACGGGCGCGCGTCGGCCAGGCCGTCGGGGACGGCTCCAACGGGCGACGCCCTGGGGGCGCTGGGGGATCCCACCCGGCGCGCGATCATCGCATGCCTGGCCGAGCGGCCACGCGCGGTGGGCGAGCTCGCCGACGCGCTGCCGGTCAGCAGGCCGGCGGTGTCGCAGCACCTGAAAGTGCTGAAGAGTGCGGGACTGGTGACCGACCACGCGGCCGGCACCCGCCGGATCTATCGGCTCGACCCGGTGGGTGTGGCCGCGCTGCGCGATCAGCTCGACACGTTCTGGAGCCGAGCTCTGGAGGGTTACCAGGAAGCCGCCGAACAACCGGGCGAGGAGAATCCATGACTCAGGCAGAGACCGCGGTGGTCCGCCGGCAGATCGTCGTCGAGGCACCGATCGAGCGGGCCTTCACCGTGTTCACCGAGCGCTTCGGCGACTTCAAGCCGCCGGAGCACAATCTGCTCGGCGTGGCGATCGCCGAGACCGTGTTCGAACCCAAGGTCGGCGGCCACATCTATGACCGCGGCACCGACGGCAGCGAGTGCCGATGGGCACGCGTCCTGGCGTACGAGCCGCCGGACCGCGTGGTCTTCAGCTGGGACATCGGCCCGCAGTGGCAGCTCGAGGCCGACCCGGAGAACGCCAGCGAGGTGGAGATCCGGTTCGTCGCGGAGGGCCCCGGGCGCACCCGGGTGGAACTGGAGCACCGCAACATCGACCGGCACGGCCCCGGCTGGCAGGCCACCGCCGAGGGCGTCGGCGGCGACGCCGGCTGGCCGCTGTACCTGTCGCGGTACGCCGCCCTGATCACAAAGAGCGCGTGATGGCCGGGATCCTTGCGAGCACCGAGGTGGACCGGCCGGCATCGGAGGTCTACGCCTACGCCACCGACCCGAACCACTTCGCCGAATGGCAACAGGGCATCGTGGAGGGCCACTTGGACACCGAGGACACCCCGACCGTGGGCACACGATGCATCACCACGCGGCGCATCGGCTTCGCCGACCGGCTGGTCGTCTCGGAGCTCACGCACATCGATCCGCCCAGGACGTGGGGGGTTCAGGGCGTCGACGGACCGATCCGGGCTCGCGTCGATGTCACCGTCGACGCCCTCACCGCCACCCGGTCCCGGCTCACCATCGCCGTCGACTTCGAGGGCCACGGCATCGGCAGGGTCCTCGTCCCGCTGGCCGTGCGCCCCCAGGCGCGGAAGGAGATGCCGGCCAACCTGGCCCGGCTCAAGCGCCGCGTCGAGGCCGTGAACGGCGGGGGCTGAGGCGCCGGTTCGGGGAACCGAGAGGCGGCCCGACCTTGCGGGTCCGCCTCTCGGCCTGCGGCTCTAGTCCTCGGGTCGGCCCGTCGCCACCGCGTAGAAGGCGACCGCGGCCGCCGCACCCACGTTGAGCGAGTCGACGCCGTGGGACATGGGGATGCGGACCCATTCGTCGGCGGCGACCAGGGCCTGTGTGGACAGGCCGTCGCCCTCGGCGCCGAGCATCAGGGCCACCCGGTCCATCCGGTGCGGGGCGGCCGCGTCGAGGGTCTTCGCCTTCTCGTCGGGGGTGAGCGCGAGGAGTGTGAAACCGGCCCCGCGGACGGACTCCAGCCCCTTGGGCCAGGTGTCCAGGCGGGCGTACGGCACGGAGAAGACCGCGCCCATGGAGACCTTGACGCTGCGGCGGTACAGGGGGTCGGCGCAGTCCGGGGAGAGCAGGACCGCGTCCATGCCGAGGGCGGCGGCCGAGCGGAAGATCGCGCCGATGTTGGTGTGGTCGTTGACCGACTCCATGACCACCACCCGGCGGGCGGAGCGCAGCAGCTCGGCTGCCGTGGGCAGCGGCTTGCGCTGCATGGAGGCGAGGGCGCCGCGGTGCACGTGGTAGCCGGTGACCTTTTCGGCGAGTTCCGGGCTCACCGCGTAGACGGGGGCCGGGAGTTCGTCGATGACGTCGCGCATGACGTCGACCCACTTCGCCGACAGCAGCATCGAACGCATCTCGTAGCCCGCGTCCTTGGCCCGTCTGATGACCTTCTCGCCCTCCGCGATGAACAGCCCCTCGGCCGGTTCGCGCTTGCGGCGCAGTTCGACGTCGGTCAGGCCCGTGTAGTCGCGCAGGCGGGGGTCGTCGGGGTCCTCGACGGTGATGAGATCGGCCACAGGGTGATACTGCCTTGCTCTGGGTGTGGTGCCAACGGCTCGGAGCGGGTTGTGTTACCCGCGGTTACTCGGAGGGGGTCGGAGCGGTCCGCGGGCCCACGGCCACGACCTCTCCGACGACGATGACCGCCGGGGGCTTCACGTCCTCGGCGCGTGCCGTCTCGGCGACCGTCGCGAGGGTCGCGTCGACGCGTCGCTGGGCGGCCGTCGTGCCCTCCTGGACCAGGGCGACCGGGGTGTCCGGGGACTTCCCGTGGGCGACGAGGGTCTCCGCGATCTTCCCGATCTTGTCCACGCCCATCAGGATCACGAGGGTGCCGGTCAGCTTCGCCAGGGACGGCCAGTCGACCAGGGAGCGCTCGTCGTCGGGGGCGACATGGCCGCTGACGACCGTGAACTCGTGGGCGACGCCGCGGTGGGTGACCGGGATGCCGGCCGCACCGGGCACCGAGATCGAGCTGGAGATCCCGGGGACTACCGTGCAGGGGATCCCGGCCTCCGCGAGCGCCTGGACCTCCTCCATGCCCCGGCCGAAGACGAAGGGGTCGCCGCCCTTGAGCCGTACGACCGACCTGCCCTTCTCGGCGTGCTCGATGAGGGCTTTGTTGATGGCCTCCTGGGCCATGTAGCGGCCGTACGGGATCTTCGCCGCGTCGATCACCTCGACGTGCGGCGGGAGTTCGGCGAGCAGGTCGCGCGGGCCGAGGCGGTCGGCGATGACGACGTCGGCCTCGGCGAGCAGACGGCGGCCGCGGACCGTGATGAGGTCCGGGTCGCCCGGGCCGCCACCGACGAGGGCGACGCCGGGGGTGCGGGTGCGGTGGTGGGGTGCCACGAGCGTGCCGTCGCGCAGGCCCTCGACCACGGCGTCGCGGATGGCGGCGGTGTGACGGGGGTCCCGGCCGCGCGCGTCGGTGGCGAGGACGGCGACGGTGACGCCCTCGCTGTGGCCGGTCGCGGGGGTCCAGGCGGTGGCCGCGTCGGCGTCGTCGGAGCGCACGCACCAGACGCGGGTGCGCTCGGCCTCGGCGGAGGCGGTGGTGTTGGCCTCGTGGTCGCTGGTGGCGATCAGGGCGTACCAGGCGTCGGTGAGGTCGCCTTCTTCGTACGGCCGCCTTTCCCAGGTGATCTCGCCCGCGTCCGCCATGGCCTCGACGGAGGGGGTTGCCGCCGGGGACACGAGGGTGATCCGCGCACCCGCCGCGATCAGGGCCGGAAGGCGGCGTTGGGCGACCTGGCCGCCGCCGAGGACGACCACGCGGCGGCCGGACAGGCGGAGGCCTACGGGGTAGGCGGGGTGCTCGGCCATGAGGTGCGGCTCCATCTATTGCTGGTGCGGTTGCCCTGACGTGCGATTTTAGAGGGCGACGGGGGTGGACGGCGCGGGTGGTCCAGTCACTGGCACCGTCGCCGTGTGCACGACTGTGGGTGGTTGTGCCCACCCGTTCCGCCCCAGGTGAACGACTGCCCACGACCACCGGCCCGTTGAACAGAACCCGGAACGGTCCTCCCGAAGCGCCCGTCCCCTACTTCTCCGTGACCCCCGCCGAATCGAACGTCGCCACCTCGTGCATGGCCCGTGCCGTGCTCTGGACCAGGGGCAGGGCCAGCAGGGCGCCCGTGCCTTCGCCGAGGCGGAGGTCGAGGTCGACCAGGGGGCGCAGGCCCAGTTTGTTGAGGGCTGCCACGTGACCCGGTTCGGCGCTGCGGTGGCCCGCGATGCATGCCGCGAGGACCTCCGGGGCGATCGCGCGGGCCACCAGGGCCGCGGCTCCGGCGCTGACGCCGTCCAGGATCACCGGCGTACGCAGGGACGCGCCGCCGAGGAGCAGGCCGACCATCGCCGCGTGCTCGAAGCCGCCGACCGCGGCGAGGACGCCGATCGGGTCGGCCGGGTCGGGCTGGTGGAGTTCCAGGGCGCGGCGCACGACCTCGGTCTTGCGGGCCAGGGTCTCGTCGTTAATGCCGGTGCCGCGGCCGGTGACCTCGGCCGGGTCCGCGCCCGTGAACACCGAGATGAGCGCGGCGGACGCCGTCGTGTTGGCGATGCCCATCTCGCCGGTGAGCAGTGCCTTGTTGCCGGCCGCCACCAGGTCGCGGGCCGTCTCGATGCCGACCTCGATGGCCTGCTTGACCTCCTCGCGGGTCATCGCGGGACCGGTCGTCATGTCGGACGTGCCCGCGCGGACCTTGCGGGGCAGCAGGCCGGGGGTGGCCGGGAGGTCGGTGGCCACGCCCACGTCGACGACGCAGACCTCGGCGCCCACCTGGGCCGCGAACGCGTTGCAGACCGCTCCCCCGCCGAGGAAGTTGGCCACCATCTGCGCGGTGACCTCCTGCGGCCAGGGGGTGACGCCCTGGGCGTGCACGCCGTGGTCGCCCGCGAAGATCGCGACGGCCGCGGGCTCCGGGATCGGCGGCGGGCACTGCCGGGACAGGCCGGACAGCTGGGCGGAGATGATCTCCAGCATGCCGAGCGCACCCGCAGGCTTCGTCATGCGCTTCTGCCGCTCCCAGGCCTCGCCGAGCGCCTTTGCGTCCAGCGGGCGGATTCCGGCGACGGTCTCGGCGAGCAGGTCGTGCGGGTTCTCGCCGGGCAGCGCGCGGCGGCCGTACGTCTCCTCGTGCACGACCCAGGACAGCGGGCGGCGCTTGGACCAGCCCGCCTGCATCAGCTCGGGCTCGTCCGGGAACTCGTCGACGTAGCCCACGCACAGGTACGCCACGACCTCGAGGTGCTCGGGCAGGCCGAGGGCGCGGACCATCTCGCGCTCGTCGAAGAAGCTGACCCAGCCGACGCCGAGGCCCTCGGCGCGGGCGGCGAGCCAGAGGTTCTCGACGGCGAGCGCGGACGAATACGGCGCCATCTGGGGCTGGGTGTGCCGGCCCAGCGTATGACGGCCGCCGCGCGTCGAGTCGGCGGTGACGACGATGTTCACCGGGGTGTCGAGGATGGCCTCGATCTTCAGTTCCTTGAACTGCTTGGCCCGGCCCTTGGGCAGCGACTTGGCGTACGCATCGCGCTGGCGCATGGCCAGTTCGTGCATCGTGCGGCGGGTCTCGGCGGACCGGATGACCACGAAGTCCCAGGGCTGCGAGTGGCCCACGGACGGCGCGGTGTGCGCCGCCTCGAGGACGCGGAGCAGCACCTCGTGCGGGATCGGGTCGCTGCGGAAGCCGTTGCGGATGTCGCGGCGCTCGCGCATGACCTTGAGGACGGCCTCACGCTCGGCGTCTTCGTAACCGGGCGCGGCCGGGCCGGTGGACCGCCGTGCCTCCGCCGGCGTGGCGGTGCCCTCTTCCTGGTCCGCCGCCCGGGTCTCCAGATCCTCCGCGTGCTGTACGGCGTCGGAGTCCGGCGCGACGTCCGGCGCGGCAGCGGGCTCGGCCTCCCGGGGCGCGGGAACCGTGGCGACGGGCTCCTCCGCTCCCGCGGGCGTCTCCTGAGCCTCGCCCTGCTCCTGCGTCGGGAGGATCAGCGGCTGCGGCGGGGTGGGGGCCAGGTGCGGGGTCGTCGGCACCTGCCCCTCGACCGGCACGAACTCGCCCAGCGGCTGGTCCGGTTGAGGCTCGAGGGGGACGCTGCTCGGCAGGGTGTTCTGGTCGGCGGCCGGCTGGTCGGCCGACGGTGCCGCGGGAGCGGAGCCGGCTTCCGGGGTGGCTGCCGCGGGTACGGGCTGCCGGGTGTGCGGCTCGGTGCCCGCGACACCGGGCTGGGACGCGTCCGCCTCCGGGGCGCCACCCTCGAGGCGCCCGACGCCCGCTTCGCTCGCGGAAGTCACAGGGCCCAGCGCGATGGGGCCGGAGGCGTGTGGCAGAGCCTCGGCGGGCTGCTGCGTCTGGGGACCCTGGGCCTGTGCGGCGTGGTCCGCCTCGGCGGGCTGCGGTGCGACGGGTGCGGGCGTGCCGTCGGCGGGCGTCGCCGGCCCGGCCTGTACGGCGTCTGGGGCGGGCGGGACGGGCGCGCCCCCCGGCATCGGGATCGCGGCCTGGGAGTCGGTGGCGGCGGCCTGCTGCACGGGTGCGTCGGTGTCCGGGGCGGGTGCCTCCGGCTGGACCGGGCCGGCCTGGGTGGCGTGCGCGACCTGCTGGACGTGGGCCGCGGCGTCCGGCTGCGCCTGCCCCCCGTGGGAAGCATGCGCGTCGGGCTGGACCTGACCCCCCTGAGAAGCATGCGCGTCCGGTCCGGCCTGACCGTCGTGCAAGGCGTGCGCGCTCTGCTGAATCCGGACCGAGGCGTCGGGGCCGGCCGCCTGACCGCCCTGCGGGGCGTTCGCCTCCTGCTGGGCCGCGGGGTCCGAGCCCGGTACGCCCTCCGGCGCCTGCGCGGACTCCGGGAACCGCGAGACCTCGGGAGCCGGAGTGTCCGGCGCGCCCTCGAGGCCGGCGACGGCCTTCGCGTCCGGCACTCCCCCGGGTCCTGTGTTCGGCGCGAGCTGGTCCGGTGCGACCGGCAGGCCGTGCGCCGGCGTCCCTGCGACGGCCGCGTGCCCCGTCACCGGGCCCCCCGTCGGGCCGTGCGTCCCCTCGGGGACCTGTACGGCCCTGGGAACCTGCCCGCTCTCCGGACCGTACGCGCCCTCGGCACCCGGGCCGCCCGGCGCCGGGTACACCCCGTCGTGGCCGTGCGCCATGTGGACGCCGCTCTGCGCCTGCGCCCCGGCCGAGGGCTCCGGCGCGGGGAGGGTCGACTCGGCCACCAGGCCGACGGGAACCGCGTCGCTCGCCAGGGCCGCGTCCGGCGGCACGTGGCTCACCGCTGGCTGGGCGGCGACCGAGGGGGCGACACCCGGATTGCCCGGAACAACCGTTTCCGCAGCCGGCTCCTGTGCGCCGACCTGGGCCACGGGCGGCTGTGCGCCCCAGGGCGTCGCGTTCTGCGGGGCGAGGTCGCGCAGCGGCTGGACGTCGAGGTACTCGGGGCCGGTGGTGGGCGGGCCCGGCTGCCGTACCGGCGTGCCCGCGGGGCCGCGGTCGGCGAGGGAGCGGACCGGGCTGGCGGAGGCGTCGGGGATCGGCGGGCCGAGGTGCAGCGGGCGGCGCGGGGTGTGGCCCGCCGAATGGTCGTGCGGGACCGAGAGGATGGGGGACGGCGGGACCGAGACCGGTGCCGGGTCGGGCAGCCGTACACCATTGAGGTCCACGGAGCCGCTGTCCCGGCCGGCCGTCTCGTGCGGGCCCGGCTGGTGGACAGGCTCGACCGCGGGTTCTGGTGCGGGCGGGGGCACTTCGTTGCCCCACGCGCCCTGGGCGCCCGGCATCAGCAGCTCGTCGTCCTCGGTGGCGGCGTCGGAGAGGTAGGTGTACGCACCGTGCGCGGGGACGCCCGGCTGTTCCACCATGCCTGCGCTCTCCGGCAGTCCCTCGCCCGGGACCTGGCCGGTGTCGGTCATGCGTACCCCTCGCCCATCGGTTTCGTGCTTCTACGACCAGCTCACCCGGAACGGCGCACCGACCGCCCCGCAGTGAAGAACGAGCGTGCGTGCTCAGCGGCACGAACGACCCGCCGGAAAAGGCGACAAAGCCATTCAGTGGCATTGTCCCGGCCGTTCCACCGTCGCGACAGCGTGATCCGCGACAGCCCGCTGTGGGCTGCGCCACGTTGCGCGCACCCTCCGGTTCTGCCGTACCACACCCACCCCAAAAGGGGCGCGTTTTCCGGACATTGACGAACGAAATTCCGGGCCACTCGGTGCGGTACAACGATCGGCCAGCCTACCGCGAGCGGTACGACAACAGGATCACGGGGCGCGATCGGGCAGCACCGCACTCAGCAGGAACGCGATGTTCCGTTCGGTCTCCGTCCAGGCCCTGGTGTCCAGTTCGACGGATTGGAGAAGGGCGCATTCGACCCGGTATCCGTGCTCCGTCAGGTCTCGGCCGATGAGTTCGGCGGCGTCGCGTGTCGCGGCGTGCGTGACGATGCGCTGCGGCCGGCGGTCGGCCACCGCGAGAACGACGGCCGCTCCCCCGCCGCCGACGCGCACGACGTCCGGTTCGGGCAGGTTCTCCAGGACGTGCGGTGCGGTGCCGTGGACGATCTGGAGCTGGACGCCGAAGCCACGGGCGGCCGACTCGGTGCGAGCGCACGCGTAGGGGTCCCGGTCCACGGCGATGACGGCGGCACCGGCGCGTGCGGCCTCCGTGGCGAACGCGCCGCCGCCGCAGCCGATGTCCCACACCAGGTCACCGACGCGCGGTCCCAGGCGGGCGAGTTGGGCCGCCCGGAGCAGCCCGGTCTCCCCTTCGCCGAGTCCGCCGCCGTACGCCTCGTCGGGCTGCACCCAGCCGCGCGGACCGGCCCCCGGGTCGCGCCCGGCGATCCAGCCACCGTCCTCGGCCGAGCCCACCGGGCCGCCGATGACGATGACGACGTTGGGATCGCGCCAGGTGTGGTCGGCGGCCTTGTCGGAGGTGACGACGGTGACCTGTTCGCGCTCGGTGCCCAGTTCCTCGCAGATGACGAAGGTGCGGTGCACACCGTCGAGGAGCAGACCGAGTTCGGCGGGACCGGCGCCGGGCGAGGTGAGGACCGCGACCTTGGTGTGGGCGCGGCACACGTTCACCGCGCGTCGCAGGGTGCGCCGGTGTGCGACGACCACCTGTGCGTCGTCCCAGGGCATGCCGGCACGGGCGAAGGCGGCGGCCACGGAGGAGACGGCGGGGACGACTTCGACCTCGAGCCCGAACTCGGGTGCGCGCAGGGTCCGTACGACTCCGAAGAAGCCGGGGTCGCCGTCGGCGAGCACGACCGCGGTGCCGCGGTGGGCGGCGATGCGACGGGCGGCCAGGGCGACACTGCCGAGGCGGATGCGCTCGGCGGTGTGCGGGACCTCGGGGAGCGCGAGGTGGTGGGCCGCGCCCGCGACGAGGGTGGCGGCGCCCAGGGCGGCGCGGGCCGCGGCGGTCAGGGGCGAGCCGTCCCAGCCGATCACCGTGACGCGGTCGGCCATCGTCGTCAGTCTCCAGGGTTTGCGCAGGTCGTAGGGTGCGGGCTCCGTGAGGGTACCCGGTGGAGCTGTCGGGCGCGCGACCAGCACGGTCACGGGTGGTGCCGGCCTGTTCAGTCCCAGTCTGAGAACGAGGTGAAACCGCCGGCGTCGGTGACTCCGGCGAGGTCCTCGGGCAGCAGGCTCCAGACGATCACGTCGGTGCGCACCTCGACCCATTCCCCGTTCCCGGTCCTGGTGCGCGCTATCCAGGCGCCCCGCAGGACACCCTCGCTGATGCAGCCGATCTTCTGGGCGACCTGCTGGGAGGCGGTGTTGTCGGCCGCCGTGCGCAGCTCGAGGCGCTCGAACTTCTGGTCGTGGAAGAGCCATTGGGCGGTGGCGAGCGCCGCCTCGGCGGCATAGCCCTCGCCGCGCGCCCAGGGAGCGATGACGTAGGCGATCTCGCTGGAGCGGACGCGCCAGTCGGTGTGACGCAGATGCACGATGCCGACCAGGCGCTGGGTGAGGAACTCGGTGACGGCGAACACGATGCCGCGTCCCTCGGTCCGTTCGGCGGGTGCCAGCTCGCTGATCCAGGCCCGGGCGTCGGCCCGGGTGTAGGGATGCGGGACGGACGTCCAGGCAGTGACCAGTTCGTCGTTCATCATCTCGGCGAAGGCCTCGATGTCGGGCTCCTCGAGGGGGCGCAGCACCAACCGCTCCGTGCTGATGGAGATGTCGGGGAAGGTGCTAGTCATGCGGCGCTCCGTAACCTTCGGAAACCTTCAGGGCCTGCTGAACTGCCTGAACTGCCCAGCATGCAGCATGAAGGCAGTGAACCGCACCACGGGGTCCACACCAAGTGAAGGTGTGGACCCCGTGCGTGGCGATACGCGGGCATACGCCCCCTCAGCTCGCGCAGGGGGGCAGGACCGAGCCCTGGTACTTGTCCTCGACGAACTTCTTCACCTCGGGCGAGGTCAGGTGTCCGGCGAGCTTCTTGACCCGCTTCTCACGCAGGTCCGGCAGGCTCAGAAGGAGGGGATGACCGAGCCCTGGTACTTGTCCTCGATGAACTTCTTGACCTCGGGCGAGGTGAGGAGCTTGGCGAGCTTCTGCACGCGCGGGTCGTCCTCGTTGCCCTTCTTGACCGCGAGGAAGTTGCCGTACGGGCTGTTGTTCGCGGACTCGAGGACGAGGGCGTCCTCGGCGGGCTTGATGCCGGCGGCGATGGCGTAGTTGCCGTTGATGACCGCGGCGTCCACGTCGTCCAGGGAGCGCGCGGTCTGGGCCGCCTCGACCTCCTTGAACTTGAGGTTCTTCGGGTTGTCGGCGATGTCCTGCGGGGTCGCCTCGGTGCCGGCGCCGTCCTTGAGGGTGATGAGCTTGTTGGCGGCGAGCAGCTTCAGGGCGCGCGCCTCGTTGACGGCGTCGTTGGGGACGGCGACGGTCGCACCGCTCTTGAGGGCGTCGGCGCTCTTGACCTTGTGGGAGTAGAGGCCGAGCGGCTCCAGGTGCACCGTGACGACGGGCACGATGTGGGTGCCGCGCTTCTTGTTGAAGTCGTCGAGGTACGGCTGGTTCTGGAAGTAGTTGGCGTCCACCGAGCCGTCCTCGGTCGCGGTGTTGGGGACGATGTAGTCCTGGAACTCCTTGACCTCCAGGTCGAGTCCGGCCTTCTTCGCCAGGTTGTCCTTGACGAAGTTGAGGATCTCGGCGTGCGGGGTCGGGCTCGCGGCGACGATCAGCGGTCCGCTGGAGTCGGCGGAGGACGAGGAGCTGTCCTTGTCGGAGCCGCAGGCGGTGAGCCCGACGGTGAGGGCTCCGACGGCGAGGACGGCGGCGGTGATCTTGGCGGTGTTACGCACGAAAAGTGCCTTTCCTTATGGGTGGTGCGACCCCTTGGATCAAGGGGTGCGGCGCGAAGCGCCGTCGTTGAGGCGCGGTGGTCGGTGGGGGTCCCCCGGACGGAGTCTGGGGGAGGGTGGGCGAGCGGGGAGCTCGGGGAGGGGGTTCAGACGGCCTGGCCGGCGTCCGCGGCGGCGGGCTCCTTGGCCTTCAGCAGCCGCAGCCTCGGCGCCGGCCCGGAGTGGCCCCCGCGCCGGTGCAGGCCGCGTGCGGAGTAGTCGCCGGCGAACTGGATGACCGAGATCACGACGGCGAGGATCGCCACGGTGATCCACATCAGCTCGGTCTCGAAGCGCTGGTAGCCGTACCGGATGGCGATGTCGCCGAGACCGCCCGCGCCGACCGTGCCCGCCATGGCGGAGTAGCCGATGAGCGCGACGATCGTCGTCGTGGTGCTGGAGATGAGAGAGGGCAGGGCCTCGGGGACGAGGACCTTGCGGACGACGGTCCAGGTGTTGCCGCCCATCGACTGCACGGCCTCGACGAGACCGCCGTCCACTTCGCGGACAGCCGTCTCGACGAGGCGCGCGAAGAACGGGATCGCCCCGATGGCGAGCGGCACGATGGCGGCCTCGCGGCCGATGGTGGTGCCGGTGATCCAGCGCGTGAACGTCATCAGCGCCACCATCAGGATGATGAACGGCATCGAGCGGGCGATGTTCACGATCTGCCCGATGACCTTGTTGGCGAGGACGTTCTGCAGCAGTCCGCCCCGGTCGGTCAGCACGAGCAGGACGCCGAGCGGGAGTCCGCCGACGACGGCGATGAGCGTGGACCAGCCGACCATGTAGAGCGTGTCCCAACACGCCTGGGACAGCAGCGGCTGCATCTCGGACCAGGTCACTTGGCACCTTCCTTCACAAGTGCGGGCTCCTGCCCCTCGCTGCCGACGACATCGATCTGAAGTCCCTGCTCGCGCAGGAAGCCGACGGGCACGACGTTGTCCTCGTAGCGGCCGGGCAGTTCGATGCGCATCCGGCCGACCTGGAGGCCGCCGACGGTGTCGATGGCGGCGCCGAGGATCGAGATGTCGATGTTGTAGGTGCGCGACAGCTGGGAGATGACGGGCTGGGTGGCGGCCTCACCGTGGAAGGTGACGTCGAGGACGGTCCGGTCGGCGCCGGAGGCCTCGCCGCCCACGGGGAAGAGCGCGGCGGCCAGTTCGGAGCCCGGGGTGGCGAGCAGCTCGCTGACGGTGCCGGACTCGACGATGCGTCCCTGCTCCATGAGCGCGGCGGAGTCGCAGATGCTCTTGACGACGTCCATCTCGTGGGTGATGAGCAGGACGGTGAGTCCCAGCTGCTGGTTCAGGTCGCGCAGCAGCTGGAGGATCGAGCGGGTGGTCTCCGGGTCCAGGGCGCTGGTGGCCTCGTCGGAGAGCAGCACCTTGGGGTCGCCGGCCAGGGCGCGGGCGATGCCGACGCGCTGCTTCTGGCCGCCGGAGAGCTGGGCGGGATAGACCTTGGCCTTGTCGCCGAGGCCGACCAGGTCGAGCAGTTCGAGCGCCTTGCGGGAACGTTCCCTCCCCGATGTGCCGAGGATCTCGAGCGGCAGCTCGACGTTCTCCTGGACCGTGCGGGAGGACAGCAGGTTGAAGTGCTGGAAGACCATGCCGATACGGCTGCGCGCCCGGCGGAGTTCCTTGCCCGCGCGCGGTCCACGGCCGGCGAGGGCCGTGAGGTCCTGTCCGGCGACGGTGACCGTCCCGGATGTCGGACGCTCCAGGAGGTTGACGCAGCGGATGAGCGAGGACTTGCCGGCGCCGGACTGGCCGATGACGCCGTACACCTCGCCTTCGCGGACGTGGAGATCGACGCCGTCGAGGGCGGTGACCTCGCGGCCGCGTGAGCGGTAGACCTTGGTCAGGCCCGATGTGGTGATCACTGGGGTTTCCGTCACTGTCGAGTGCGCAGGCGTGGGTGTGCCTGGGCACGGGTGCATTCGTTCAGGCACGCGGCACGGTTCTCGTGGTGACGCTGGAGTGGGAGAACGTGCGCGCGGGGAGGCGTCGGTCACGTGTGCGTATCGGCTACGACGTCACGGACATGTCACGGCGTCTCGCTTCGGGGCGCGAGGCTCAGGCGGTGCGGGGGCCCTCTAGAAGGCGCACATTCGGCACATGCGACACATACAACGAGCACCGGGCGTCAGGGTCGCCTCGGTCGCAGGGGTGCGGCAGCTCGTCGTGGTCATGCGAATCAGTAAACCAGACGTGCGGTCCTGACAGACCGCCCCTGTCCGCATGCCGGACAGGGGCGGACAAGGGTCAGCGGCGGACGGAGATCTCCACGCCCTGGTCGGTGACCAGCGCGGACAAGGCCGAGAGGTCGCTCACCACCAGGTCCGCGTCCAGCTCGTCGGCCCGGTGGGTTGTGGCCAACGCCACGGTCGTCATCCCGGCGGCGCGGCCTGCCCGCAGGCCCGCCGGGGCGTCCTCGAACACCACGCAGTGGGCCGGGTCGACGCCCAACTGCCGGGCGGCGAGCAGATAAGGCTCGGGATCGGGCTTGCCGTGCGTGACGTCGTCGGCGGCGACGAGCGTCTTGGGCAGTATCCCGACGGCCTCGAGCCGGGCCTCGGCCAGCCGCCGAGTGGCCGAAGTCACCACGGCCCAGCGGTCGGCGGGCAGGGAGTCGAGGAAGGCGCGGGTGCCGGGCAGCAGCAGTACGCCGTCCTGGGGCACGTCCTCCACCTCGAGCTGCTCGACCCGTGCGATCGCCTCCGGCACGACGTCGGCGGGCAGCAGGTCGGCGACTATCTCCGCCGCGGTACGCCCGTGCAGCTCCACCGCCCCGAACTCCTCGGCCGCGATGCCGTACTCCCGGGCCCAGCGTGTCCAGCAGCGCTCGACCGATGCGAGGGAGGAGACCAGGGTGCCGTCGTTGTCGAAGAGGAGGGCGTGTGCGTGGATCGTCATGGTCCCGACCTTACGGCGTACGCCGGGGGCGACCTCGGAAGAGCATTTGGGCCGTAATAAGGTCACCGCATGTTCAATGCCATGACCCTGGTGACCGGGGTCGCCGCGCTGCTGCTCGCCGCCTGGTGCGGGTGGGCGGCCTACCGTGATCAGCCGACCAAGGACTGGCACTTCATCGGGATGGCCGTGGCGTCGGTCCTGGCGCTGGTGCAGTTGGTGATCGGGATCGTGCAGCTGGCGCGGGGCGAGAAGCCGGAGCAGGGAACGACGATCTTCGTGGCGTATCTGCTGGGCGCGTTCGCGTGCGTGCCTGCGGCGGGGTTCATGTCGCTGGCCGAGCGGACCCGCTGGGGGTCGGTGACGGTGGCCGCGGGCGGCGTGGTGCTGGCGGTGCTCGAGGTACGGCTCTATGACATCTGGGGAGGCTGAGGTGACCGCGGTGGAGGAGAAGCCGACCCGGCTGATCAGCGGGCCGGGGATGCTGCTCGTCTGGTTCTACGGCGTGATGGTGGTCGGCGCGGTGTCGCGCTCGGCGTACCAGATCGCGACGGACTTTCAGCGGGCGCCGCTCGCCTACTCGTTGTCCGCAGTCGCGGGCGTGGTGTACGGGTTCATCACGTACACGCTCGTTCGCGGCGGCGAGACTGCCCGCAAGGCGGCGCTGGTGTGCTGCGCCGCCGAACTCGCGGGTGTGCTGATCGTCGGTACGTGGACGCTGGTGGAGCCGTCGGCCTTCCCGGACGCGACCGTCTGGTCCGACTACGGGATGGGCTACATCTTCATCCCGGTGCTGCTGCCGGTGTCCGCGTTGTACTGGTTGCGGAAGGCCCGCAGGACGGTCACGCCGTAGTCGCGTACGTCTCCGCCGGCTTCTCCAGGACGATCATTTCCACGCCGTCCTCGCCCTTGGACGTGCCCACCGTCTCGTAGCCGACCCGGCGGTACAGGCGCAGGTTGCCCTCGCTGCGGTGGCCGGTGTGGAGGCGGAAGCGCTTGGCGCCACGCTCCTCCGCGAGCGCCGCCTCGGCGGCGCGCAGCAGCCGCGCGCCGATGCCGTGGCCCTGCAGGCGCGGGTGGACGCAGAGCTTGCCGATGTGGGCGGCGCCGTCCTCGGTCAGCCGCCCGCGCACCGAGCCGACCACCTCCTCGCCGAGCCGCGCGACGAAGACGCAGTCGGAGACGACCTCCTGGCGGACCGCGTCGAAGGTCTCGACGAGCGGGTCGATGCGGTAGTTGCCGTACAGCGCCGCCTCGCTCTGGAAGCACAGGTACTGGAGCCTGAAGATCTGCTCTGCATCCTGCTCGGTCGCCACCGAGATGGTCACGCTCATGCCCATGTGCGCACGCCTCCCGCTCACCTGATCGCCTGTTGTTCCTCACTCCTATCCCCGCACTTCGCGGGCCGCAACCTCCGGTGTGAGCAAACGCCGTAGACATCCCAGACATCTGGAACGTTCCGGGCCAAGACTGCCCTGTGAGATACCCAACTCCCCCGCGATCTCCCGGTATGTGAGGTCCTTCGGGGAGAGCAGCGCCTCGATGAGACGGGGGCAGCGGCCGGGCAGCCGGCGGACCGCCTCGCGCAGGGCGCGGTGGCGGGCGGCGGTGAGGGCGATCTGTTCGGGGCCGGGTCCGCGGTCGTCGGCGGGCTCGCCGTCGTAAGGCCGCTCGGTACGGGTTCTACGGCGGCTGCGACGAGCCTCTGCGCGTACGGCCCTGCGCAGCCAGTCCTCCGGGTCGTACGGCGGCCCCGACGAGTCGACCCGCTCCAGGAGGCGGAGCCAGACGGTCTGTTCCAGATCGGCAGGTTCGGCGCCAGACGCCTGGGCCTCGGCCGCGGCCTCGGCGGTGAGCAGCGGGCGCAGGGCGGCCACCAGGTCGTGCGTCATGTGCAGAGCGACGCGGCCGCCCCGGCGGCGGTTGCCGGAGCGGCCGTGGGACGACCCGAACGGGTAGGAAGGGCTCAGCCGTTGACGAAGTCCTCGCGGGCGAGCAGGCCCGTGTCGGCGTTGTCGGTGAAGACACCGTCGATGCCGGTCGCGAAGTAGGCCTTGAAGGCGCCGAAGGAGTCACCGTAGGCGTCCGCGTCGGTGCCCTTGCGGAACTCCGCCGGCAGGAAGGGGTTCTCGTTGCGCATGGTGTACGGGTGCAGGATCAGGCCCACCTTGTGCGCGTCGGCGACGAGGGTGCTGGGCGTACCCAGGCTGCCGTCGGCCTTGCGCGGGATGATCAGGTCGAGGGTGGGGCCGATGCCCTGCGCGTAGCCGGCGATCTCCCGCAGGCCCGCGGGCGAGACAAGGTCGGCGACAGTGCGCGGGTCGCCCGACTCCACGAAGTCCCAGGGGCGGCTGTCCGCAGTGGAGAGCAGGACGGCGAGGGGGTTGTCGACCAGCTTGTTCAGCCGCTGCATGCTGGTCGGCTCGAAGGACTGCAGGATGACCGGTGAGGTCCGCTTGTCCTTGCCGTACTTGCGCAGCAGCTTGGCGACGCGCTCCTCGACGCCGAGCCCGAGCTTGCGGAAGTAGGTGGGGTGCTTGGTCTCGGGGTAGATCCAGACCTGCTTGCCGCGCTTGCGGGTCTGCTCGTCCTGCCACTTCAGGACCTCTTCGAACGTGGGGATCTCCCAGCGCCCGTTGTAGAGGGTGTTGTGCGGGCGGTTGGCCGGGATGCGCTCGGTCGCGCGCAGGGTCTTCAGCTCGGCGAGCGTGAAGTCCTCGGTGAACCAGCCGGTGGTGGAGACGCCGTCGAGGACCTTGGTGGTCCTGCGGCCGGCGAACTCGGGGTGGGACGCGACGTCCGTGGTGCCGCCGATCTCCGGCTCGTGCCGGCAGACCAGGTGACCGTCCTTGGTGGGCACCAGGTCACCGGCCTCGACGATGTCGGCGCCGAGGTCGAGGGCCAGGTTGTACGAGCCGAAGGTGTGCTCCGGGCGGTAGCCGCTGGCGCCGCGGTGGCCGATGATCGTCGGCACGGGCAGGCTCTTGAGGCCGCCTCCGTGGCCCGCGGTCCGGGCCTCGGTCGCCCGCGCCGCGCCGGGCAGTCCGAGGACCGCTCCGCCCGCGCCGAGCATGGCGGCGCCGAGAAGCGCCCGCCGTCCGGTTCCGCGCGCCTGCTCGTGCGAGTCCTGCGATCCCATGAGCGCCTCCTGCCGTCCTGTCGCTTCTCTTCGTGCGCCGCCTCCAGGGCGCCTCAGCCCCTTCGGCGCGGCGCCGTCGGTGCGCGCCGATCGTAGGGGCGTGTACATGGCGGCCGGGAGACCTCATCCGGAACACCGGGGTGACGCCGCATGTCATCTGCGCGCCGGACGGACACCGGGATCTGACGCTCCGTCCGGCGGCGCGCCGATCTCGGACGCGATGCCGGTCACAACGTTCCGGGCGGGTTACCGTCGGGCGACGGCGGGCAACCGCAGGTTAAGCCGGGTCAACAGTGCGTAAGACCTCGGTGAACCGGCCGCACCCGATGTGCGCTTCCCCCCAAGCCGCGAGTAATGTCCTCACCTGCACAGACACATATCGACCCCTCGACATCGGAGGACCCGTTGTCCCGCTTCGCGCTCATCAAGGCAGTGCTCGGACCGATCATGCGCCTGATGTTCCGCCCTCAGGTGGAGGGCGTGGAGCGCATCCCCGGGGACGGTCCGGTGATCCTGGCGGGCAACCACCTCACGTTCATCGACTCGATCGTGCTGCCGCTGGTGACCAAGCGGCAGGTGTTCTTCATCGGCAAGGACGAGTACGTCACGGGCAAGGGCTTCAAGGGCCGGCTGATGGCGTGGTTCTTCACCGGCGTCGGCATGATCCCGGTGGACCGGGACGGGGCGAGCGGTGGTGTCGCCGCGCTGATGACCGGGCGGCGGATCCTGGAGGAGGGAAAGATCTTCGGGATCTACCCCGAGGGGACGCGGTCGCCCGACGGGCGGCTGTACCGGGGGCGCACCGGCATCGCGCGGCTGACGCTGATGACGGGGGCACCGGTGGTGCCGTTCGCGATGATCGGCACGGACAAGTTGCAGCCGGGTGGGCGTGGGATTCCGCGTCCGGGGCGGGTGACCGTCCGGTTCGGTGAGGCGATGGAGTTCTCCCGGTACGAAGGGATGGACCGGGATCGGTATGTGCTGCGGGCGGTTACCGATTCCGTGATGGCTGAGGTCATGAGGCTGTCCGGGCAGGAGTACGTGGACATGTACGCAACGAAGGCCAAAGCTGCGTAGCGCCGTTGCGGTTCTGATCCACGGCGGGTGCGGGTCGTCGGTGGTTGCTCGCGCCCACGCGGCGGAGCCGCATATCGATACCGCCCCGCGCCCCTGAGGAGTTGCGCTACCGACCGCTTTCCAGTTTCTGCCCCTTCAGCAGAAACCATGCGACGACTGCTGTTGCCAGCAGGACGGCTGCACCCACACCTGATGCGAGTTGCAGTCCGTGTACGAAGGCTCCCCGGGCCGCGTCCAGCAACGCCTCGGAGGTATGCGCAGGCAGGTGCGCTGACGCCCCCACCGCGCCACCCAGTGACTCGTGTGCCGCGGCCGGGGTGCCCGCCGGGCCGGTGAAGTCGCGGTAGACGCCCGTCACGATCGAGCCCAGCAACGCGATACCCAGCGCGGCACCCAGTTCGTACGCCGTCTCCGAGACCGCGGATGCCGCTCCCGCCTGGTCCTTGGGGACGCTGGAGAGGATGACGTCGGCCGTCACCGTGAAGGACAGGCCCGCTCCCACGCCGACCACCAGCAGGGCCGTACCCAGGATCGGGTAGCCCGTCGACCGGCTCAGCAGCGTGAGCGCGGCGAGGGCGACGCCCACCGCTGCCAGGCCGCCGGAGACGACCGCTCGGACCGAGAAGCGGCGGGCCGCCCGGCCCGCGACCAGGCCGGCCGCCACCGCGCCCGCGGCTGCGGGCAGTTCGGCCAGGCCTGCCTCGAACGGGTGCCTGCCCTGGACGAGTTGCAGGTACTGGGAGAGGAAGAACACCAGGCCGGACATGCCGAGCACGGTCAGCAGGTCGGCGAGGACCGCGCCGCTGAAACCGCGGCTGCGGAACAGTCGCATGTCCAACAGCGGGTTGGGAAGCGTGAGTTGACGGCGGACGAAATCGTACAGGGCCGCCGCGCCGACCGCGCCGGTGGCGGACGTCGTCCAGGTGAAGCCGTGCGTGGCTGCCTCCTTGACCGCGTAGACGACAGCGATCATCCCGACCAGGGAGAGGACGACGCTCTTCAGGTCCCAGGGGCCGGGGTTCGGGTTGCGGGACTCGGGGAGCGTACGGATGCCGACGAGGACGAGGACCGCCATCACGGGCAGGTTGATGAGGAAGACCGAGCCCCACCAGAAGTGTTCGAGCAGGAAGCCGCCCACGATGGGCCCGACGGCCGTACCGGCGGAGGCCGTGGCGCCCCAGATGCCGACGGCGAGGCTCCGCTCGCGCGGGTCGTGGAAGATGTTGCGGATCAGGGCGAGGGTGGCGGGCATCAGCGTGGCGCCCGCGACACCGAGCAGCGCCCGCGCCAGGATCATCAACTCCGGTGTCGTGGCATAGGCGTTGAGGATGGATATCGCGCCGAACGCGGTGGCGCCGCCGAGCAGGATCCGCTTGCGGCCGATGCGGTCGCCGAGGCTGCCCATGGAGACCAGCAGACCGGCGATGACGAAGGAGTAGACGTCACCGATCCACAGGAGCTGGGTGCCCGACGGCTTGAGGTCTTCGCTGATGTAGGGGGTCGCGAGGCCGAGGACGGTCGCGTCGACGGCCACCAGCAGCACGGCCAGGACGAGGACGCAGAGCGCGAGCCAACGGCCCGTGCGCCGCTCCGCCTCCGTCGCCGCGGCCGGCTGCAGGGTGCTGATCATGGTTCCTGTCTCCGTAGTGCGCCGCCGAGCAGCAGCTCGACGATCATGTGGGTGAAGTCCTTGGGGGCGACGCGGCCCTCCGACACGGCCCAGGCGCCGGAGGCCAGCAGGCCGTACAGCGCCTCGGTGAGCCAGGCGGGGGTGAGGTCGATGCGGAACTCGCCGGCTGCCTGGCCGCGTCGGAACAGGGCGGCGATGCGTTCGTCGATCCGGGTCCAGCCCTGGTTCTGTTCCTCGCCCTCGAACAGCTGGTTCTCGGTGTAGAGGAAGGCCAGCAGACCGGCGGCCGGTTCGATCTCGCGGACGAGACGGTGCACGGCCTCGCCCGCCGGGCCCTCGTCCAGGCGGGCCGCGTCCAGGGCGGCCTCGCACTCCTCGATGCCGAGGGACTCCAGCGCCCGCACGAGCGCGTCGCGCCCGGCGAAGTGGCGGTGGAGGGTTGCCCTGCTGATCCCGGCCGCCTTGGCGACCTCGTCCATGGTGGCGGTGGATTTACGGGTCAGCAGGGCGGCCGCGCTGCGCAGCACGTGGTCAGGGTCGAGAGCCATGCGACAATCATAAACCAAATGAGACGTCGATGTCTCATCACGGGCATACGAGTCTCATGGCTCCCTGTTCTGGAAGGTGTGGCTCAGTGCCAGGGCAGCTGCCCACGCTGCTGCCAGTACGCGGCCGGCTCCTCCACGAGCGTGGCGAGGCGGGCCAGCTGGTCCTCGTCGAGGTCGACGACGGCGGCGTGCAGGTTGGACGCGAGCTGGGTGACGGTCGCGGCGCCGGAGAGCACGACTCCGGCCCACGGCTCGCGGAGGATCAACGCGAGGGCCACGGCGTCGGCGCCGAGGGACGTCTCCTCCGCCACGGACCTCAGCGCGTCGGGCGCGTGCTCGGCGGCGAGGCGTCCGTTGGCCATGCCCTCCTTGACGATCACCGTGAGCCCGGCGTCGTGCGCCTCGGCGAGGGCGGGTCCGGCCGAGGTCTCCAGGGCGTTGTACGTCGACTGGACGGTGCGGAAGAGGGGCTCGTCGTCGACCGTGACGGCGAGGGCGGCCCGAATGGCGTCGGCCTGAGCGGGACCGCTGGTCGAGAAACCGATGGTGAGGCCCCCGGCCGCGGCCTCGGCGAGCCGGGCGTGCAGCTCCTTGTCCGTGAGGGCCGGGCTGTCCGGGGTCACCGAGTGGATCTGGTAGAGGTCGAGCCGGTCGCCGAGCAGCTGGTCGGTCTCGGCGCGCTGCCGCTCGTACGTCTGGAGACTGTGGTCCTTGACCTCGTGCTGCGCGGCGTCGGTGGTCCAGCCGGCGGTGTAGGTGTAGCCCCATTTGCTGCCCACGACGACGTCGACGACGTCGGGGCGGGCGTTCAGCCAGTCGGCGAGGAACTCCTCCGAACGGCCGTAGGAGCGGGCGACGTCGAAGTAGCGGACGCCCTGGGCGTAGGCGGCGTCGAGGAGTTCGTGGGTGCGGGTGCGAAGAGCGTCGACACTGCGGTCCTCTCCGAGGTCTTCCTCCCGGTCGAGGTTGATGTATCCGGGGCGGCCGACGGCGGCGAGTCCCAGACCGATGTGACAGGTGGGAGTCGTTGCTGAGGCGAGGCGGGCGAAAGGCATCGCGGGCTCCGTTCGGTCGGCTGACTCCGACCAACGTAACCCGCGATGCCGTTGGATTGTTCGCGGTGGAACTCGGGGCTTGCGGTGCGTCGGCGCGTGCCTGTGCGTCGTGGCTGCTCGCGCCCACGCGGCGGAGCCGCACATCGACACAGCCCCGCGCCCCTAACGGGCCGCTTTCGCCGCCACCCACTGGTGCTGCCGTGCCACGTCCGCCTTGACCTCCGTCAGCTGGACCGCAACCGCGCTCGGTGCCGTACCGCCGCGGCCGTTGCGGGACGCCAGCGCGCCGGGGACGTTGAGGACCGAGCGGACCTCGGGGGTCAGGTGCGCGGAGATCTTCGCGAACTGCTCGTCCGTCAGCTCGTCCAGCTCCTTGCCCTCGGCCTCGGCGGCCTTGACGCACTCGCCGGCGACCTCGTGCGCGACCCGGAACGGCACGCCCTGCTTCACCAGCCACTCGGCGATGTCGGTGGCGAGCGAGAAGCCGGCCGGGGCCAGTTCCTCCATGCGCTCGCGGTTGACCGTGAGCGTGGCGATCATGCCGGTGAAGGCGGGCAGCAGGACCTCCAGCTGGTCGCAGGAGTCGAAGACCGGCTCCTTGTCCTCCTGGAGGTCCCGGTTGTACGCCAGCGGGAGCGCCTTGAGCGTCGCCATCAGGCCCGTCAGGTTGCCGATCAGGCGGCCCGACTTGCCGCGCGCCAGCTCCGCGATGTCCGGATTCTTCTTCTGCGGCATGATTGACGAGCCCGTGGAGAACGCGTCGTGCAAGGTCACGAAGGAGAACTCCTTCGTGTTCCAGATGATGATCTCCTCCGCGATCCGGGAGATGTTGACCCCGATCATCGCGGTGATGAAGGCGAACTCGGCGACGAAGTCACGGGAGGCCGTGCCGTCGATGGAGTTGCCGACGCTGCCGTGCTCGAAGCCCAGGTCCTCGGCCACCGCCTCCGGGTCCAGGCCGAGGGAGGAACCCGCGAGCGCGCCCGAGCCGTACGGCGACACCGCCGTCCGCTCGTCCCACTGCCGCAGCCGCTCCGCGTCCCGGGACAGGGACTGGACGTGAGCGAGCACGTGGTGGGCGAACAGCACCGGCTGCGCGTGCTGGAGGTGGGTGCGGCCGGGCATCGCCACGTCGGGGTGGGCCTCGGCCAGGCCGATCAGCGTGTTCTGGAGGTCGGCGATCAGGCCGCCGATCGTCCGGGCGTGGTCGCGCAGGTACATGCGGAAGAGGGTCGCGACCTGGTCGTTGCGCGAGCGGCCCGCACGCAGCTTGCCGCCGAGGTCGGGGCCGAGTCGCTCCAGCAGACCGCGCTCCAGAGCCGTGTGCACGTCCTCGTCGGCGATCGTGCCGACGAAGGAGCCGTCCGCCACGTCCGCCTCGAGCTGGTCGAGGCCCGCGAGCATCCGCGTCAGCTCGTCGTCCGTGAGGAGCCCCGCCTTGCGCAGCACACGCGCGTGGGCACGCGAGCCGGCGATGTCGTAGGGCGCGAGCCGCCAGTCGAAGTGGACGGACGCGGACAGCTTCGCCAGGGCCTCGGCGGGACTGTCGGCGAAACGGCCGCCCCAGAGCCGTACGTCACCGCTGTTGCTGCTCACTGCGTTGCTCCTCGGAAGATGTCTCTGTGCGACCGCCTCCCCACCCTTGCAGGTGAGGAGGCGGCTGTCAGTCTGATGCGTGCGAGGCGACCCGTACGGGCCTACGCGAGATCCCGCTTGGCGGCGATCTTCGACGACAGGCTGTAGATGTCGATGAAGCCCTTGGCCGCGGCCTGGTCGAAGGTGTCGCCGGTGTCGTAGGTGGCGAGGTTGAAGTCGTACAGCGACGACTCGGAGCGCCGGCCGGTGACGACCGCGCGGCCGCCGTGCAGGGTCATGCGGATGTCGCCGTTCACGTGCTGGTTGGCCTCGTTGATGAAGCCGTCCAGGGCGCGCTTGAGCGGGGAGAACCACTGGCCGTCGTAGACGAGTTCGCCCCAGCGCTGCTCGACCTGCCGCTTGTAGCGGGCGAGTTCGCGCTCGACGGTGACGTTCTCCAGCTCCTGGTGGGCGGTGATGAGGGCGATCGCGCCCGGAGCCTCGTACACCTCGCGGGACTTGATGCCGACGAGGCGGTCCTCGACCATGTCGATCCGGCCGATGCCCTGGGCGCCGGCCCGCTCGTTGAGCTGCTGGATGGCCTGCAGGACCGTGACGGCCTTGCCGTCGATGGCGACGGGGACGCCGTGCTTGAAGGTGATGACGACCTCGTCGGCCTCGCGGGGCTCGGCCGGGTTGGAGGTGTACTCGTAGATGTCCTCGATCGGGGCGTTCCAGATGTCCTCCAGGAAGCCCGTCTCGACGGCGCGTCCGAAGACGTTCTGGTCGATGGAGTACGGGGACTTCTTGGTGGTGGCGATCGGGAGCTGCTTGGCCTCGCAGAAGGCGATGGCCTTGTCGCGGGTCATCGCGTAGTCGCGGACCGGGGCGATGCACTTGAGGTCCGGGGCGAGGGCGACGATGCCGGCCTCGAAGCGGACCTGGTCGTTGCCCTTGCCGGTGCAGCCGTGGGCGACGGTGGTGGCGCCGTGCTTCTTGGCGGCGGCGACGAGGTGCTTGACGATCGTCGGCCGGGACAGGGCGGAGACCAGCGGGTAGCGGTCCATGTAGAGGGCGTTGGCCTTGATCGCCGGGAGGCAGTACTCGTCGGCGAACTCGTCCTTGGCGTCGGCGACCTCGGCCTCGACGGCGCCGCACGCGAGGGCGCGCTTGCGGATGACGTCCAGGTCCTCGCCGCCCTGGCCGACGTCGACCGCAACGGCGATGACCTCGGCGCCCGTCTCCTCGGCGATCCAGCCGATGGCGACGGAGGTGTCCAGACCGCCTGAGTAGGCGAGTACGACGCGCTCGGTCACGGGTTTCTCCTCACAGTGCATTCGCTGACATGCATGAGTATGCAGCACCCTGCATGATTCGTCAATTCGCCGGGGATCGTGACGTGTGTCGCCGCCCGCGCCGATAATCGGTGACCATGGGAAAGACGTATGAACGCATCGACGGCAGGCTCCGCACGTTCATCGAGGAACAGCCACTCTTCTTCACCGGCACCGCGCCGCTGTCCGGCGACGGCACGGTCAACCTCTCCCCCAAGGGCCTCAAGGGCTCCTTCGCGGTGCTCGACGAGCTCACCGTGGCGTATCTCGACTTCGCCGGGTCGAACGCCGAGACGATCGCCCATCTGCGGGAGAACGGGCGGATCACGCTGATGTGGTGCGCCTTCCAGGGCCCGCCGAACATCGTGCGGGTGCACGGGCGCGGGGAGCCGGTCTTCCGTGACGACCCGCGCTTCAAGGAACTGCTCACGCATTTCCCGGACATCGACCCCACCCCGCACGGCCTGCGCGCGGTCATCGTCGTCCACGCCGAACTCGTCCGGGACACCTGTGGCTACGCGGTGCCCCGCATGGCGTACGAGGAGGACCGCGATCTGCACGCACGGCGCTTCGCACGCGAGGACGACGCCTCACTGAGCGAGTACTTCCAGAGGAAGGAGCACGTGGCGACGAGCCTGGACGGCCTACCCGGGCTGCCGTTGCCGCTGCCGCCCTCTAGCGTCTGAGCCATGCGCCCAGGTGTCGTCGTCTCCCTCGTCTCCGCGTCCGGCCTCGTGCTCGGTGCCGCGCCCGGCGGGGGCGCGGACACCGGTCCACTGCCCTCACGCATGGCAACCACGGGTGGGGGCAGTCAGCTGATCACCGCTCAGGCGCCGCGTGCCGACGCCACGTCGGGCACCGTCACCTGGTGGGACCTGCGGGACGGACAGTGGGTGAAGGCGGGGTCGGCGGCGGCGCGGTTCGGGGTCAAGGGGCTCGTCGAGGGCGGCAAGCGGAAGCAGCGGACGGACACGACTCCGGCCGGGCTGTACGACCTGCCGTTCGCCTTCGGTGTCGAGGCGGCGCCGGGCGGGACGGGCGTCCCGTACCGCCGTGTGCACGAGGACTCGTGGTGGTGCCAGGACAACGACTCGCGGTCGTACAACCGGTGGACCGAGCCCCGGCCGGCGGACTGCCGGGCGGCCGAGTCCGAGCATCTGATCACGTACCCGACGCAGTACGCGCACGCTCTCGTCATCGGGTTCAACTACGGCACACCGGTGCGGGAACGCGGCGCGGGAATCTTCCTGCACGTCAACGGGCGTGCGGCGACGGCGGGTTGTGTGTCGGTGCCGAAGGATGCCATGCGGCGTCTGCTGCAGTGGGCCGATGCGGGGAAGCGGCCGCATATCGCCATCGGGACGGTGAGCGGTGCCACGGCCATCACTCGGTACTGAGGGTCGGTTCGCCGTGGGGGTCATCGTCGGTGGGCGTGTGCAGGTCGTCCGTGGTTGATCGCGCCCACGCGGCGCAGCCGCACATCGGCACAGCCCCGCGCCCCTAAGGCGTTGCGGCCAGGGGAAGTTTCACCGTGAACGTTGTGGCCCCCGGCCGGCTCTCCAGCCCCACGCTGCCCCCGTGGGCTTCCGTCACCGCCGCCACGATCGACAGGCCCAGGCCCGCTCCGCCGCCGGAGGCGTGAGCGTGGCGGCGATGGTCCGCTCTCGTGAAGCGTTCGAAGACCTCGGACCGAACCTCCTCGGGGACGCCGGGGCCGTCGTCGTGGACCCGCACGCTCGCCGTCGTGCCGTCGGTCTCCAGGGTCACCGTCACCTTCGTGCCGACGGGCGTGTGCAAACGTGCGTTGGCCGACAGGTTGGCCAACACCTGTTGGAGGCGATGGGCGTCGCCGGTCACGGTGACCGGGTCCTCCGGCAGTTCGAGGGTCCAGCGGTGGCCGGGACCCGTGACGCGGGCGTCCGTGACCGCGTCCAGGACCAGCCGGGTGAGGTCGACGGGGCGGCGCTCCAGGGGACGGCCGGCGTCCAGGCGGGCCAGGAGCAGCATCTCGTCGACCATCTCGCCCATCCGCGAGGACTCGGCCGCGATGCGCTCCAGGGCGCGCGTCACCTCCGGCGGCACCGGGCCCGGGTGGAGGAGCGCCAGTTCGGCATGTCCGCGCACCGAGGCGACCGGGGTGCGCAGCTCGTGGCTGGCGTCGGCGGCGAACCGGCGCAGCCGCTCCTCGCTCGCGTGCCGCTTGGTCAGCGCGTCCTCGACATGGCCGAGCATGCGGTTGAAGGCACCCGCGACCCGGCCCACCTCGCTGCGCGGGTCGGACTCGGGGGCGCGCGGCGGCAGGGTGACCTCACCGCTGGCCAGCGGCAGCTCGCTGACCCGGGTGGCGGTCGCGGCGACCCGGCTCAGGGGCCGCAGCGACCAGCGCACCCAGACGGCGCCGGTGACCCCGGTGACGGCGAGGGCCGCCCCGAAGACGACGGCGGCCACCAGCTCCAGCCGGTGCACCGTGGCCTGCACGGGTTCCAGCGGGAGCCCGACGATCAGTACGTCCCCGTCCCGGCCCGGCGTCGCGATCACGCGGTAGTCGTCCAGGGCGGACAGCTCGACGGTGTGGGCGCGGCCGTCCGCCGGAACCGCCGCGAGCCGCCGCTCGTCCGTGGCCGTGACGTCGACGCCCAGATCGGCGCCGGGGTCGCCGGAGCGGACGAGCGCCTTGTTGGTGACCCTGGCGCCGACCAGGCGGGCGCCGAAGGTGCCGGCGGCCTGGCGGCGGGTGTCGCCGTGCTCGTCGCCGTCGTGGTCGTTCGGCACCTGGCCGCCATGCTCCAGGCTCGCGGGCAGCCGGGTGCCGACCTGGCTCAGCTGCTCGTCGAGCCGCTGTGTGAGGAACCCGTTCACCCCGACCACCGCGGCGATCCCGACGGCCGCGCAGCTCACCGCCAGCAGCACCACGAGCCCGACGGTGAGCCGGGCCCGCAGGGTGTGGAGGCGGGGCAGGTGCGGTACGAGGGTCATCGCGTCCCCGGCTTGAGCACGTACCCGGCCCCGCGCACCGTGTGGATCATGGGCTCGCGGCCCGCGTCCACCTTCTTGCGCAGGTAGGAGATGTACAGCTCGACGACATGGGCCTGGCCGCCGAAGTCGTACGACCACACCCGGTCGAGGATCTGGGCCTTGCTGAGCACGCGGCGGGGGTTGCGCATCAGGAAGCGGAGCAGTTCGAACTCGGTCGGGGACAGCTCGACCAGCTCGCCGGCCCGGGTCACCTCGCGGGCGTCCTCGTCCATGACCAGGTCGCCGACGACCAGCCTCGGCCCCTCCTCCTGCTGCCGGGCCATGCCGGCGCGGCGCAGCAGTCCGCGCAGCCGCGCGACCACCTCCTCCAGGCTGAACGGCTTGGTGACGTAGTCGTCGCCGCCCGCGGTGATGCCCGCGATCCGGTCCTCGACCGCGTCCCGGGCGGTGAGGAAGAGCACACAGACGTCGGGCTGCGTCGTGTGCAGGTCGCGCAGTACGGCGAACCCGTCGGTGTCCGGGAGCATCACGTCGAGGACGACGGCGTCGGGCAGCAGCTCGCGGGCGGTGGCGAGGGCCGTGGCGCCGTCGCCCGCCGCGCGGACCTCCCAGCCCTCGTAGCGCAGGGCGCCGGTGAGTACCTCGGCGAGGTCGGGGTCGTCGTCGACCACGAGGACACGCAGGGGCGTGCCGTCGGGGCGGGTCAGGGCGGGGCGGCCGGAGCGGGTGGTGTTCATCTCGTCTCCCAGCATCGCCCGTCGCGGGTGCCTCGGGCCTGCGGTGACCCTCTGAGTTTCCTCTGAGTCCGGCCGACGACCCCCCGCTCAGAGGGGTCTCAGAGGTTATGGCCGCACAGTGGCAGGCCTGGCGGGAGAAGGGACGCATCCATGACCACCGTGTACGAGCAGCGGACGGCACCGCCCGTACCGCTCGCTCCGCGCCGCTCTCCCGCGGGCCCGCTGCTGGCGCTGCTGTGGGCCGGGGCGGCGGCCGTGGTCGGGCTGTGGTGGACGGACACCGGCACGGTGGTCGGGGCGGCCGGCTGGCTGACCGGGGCCGGGCGGATCGCCGGGCTGCTGTCCGGGTACGCCTGCGCGGTTCTGGTGGGTCTGATGGCGCGGGTGCCCGTGCTCGAGTCCCGGATCGGTTCGGACCGGGTGGCGCGCTGGCACGCGATGGCCGGCCGGTACACCGTCTGCCTGCTGCTCGCGCACATCGGGCTGATCCTCGCCGGGTACGCAGCGCAGGACCATGCCTCCCTGGTCCACGAGACGCTCACGGTGCTCCTCGACTATCCGGAGATGCTGAAGGCCTCCGCCGGCACGGTGATCCTGTTCGCGATCGGTGTCACCTCGGTGCGCGCCGTGCGCCGCCGTACCAGCCACGAGTTCTGGTACTACGTCCATCTCCTCACCTACGCCGCCGTGTTCCTCGTCTTCGGCCACCAGCTGGCGCTGGGCAACGACTTCAGCGGGAAGCCCGTGGCCACTGCCGCCTGGTACGCCCTGTACCTGGGCGTCGCGGCCCTGGTGGTGTGGTTCCGGCTGCTCGCGCCGCTGCGGCTCAACCTGCGGCACCGGCTGCGGGTGGAGTCGGTGCACCGGGAGGCGCCGGGCGTGTACTCGGTGGTCGTCCGCGGCCGGCGGCTCGCCGAACTGGGCGCGCGACCGGGGCAGTTCTTCCGCTGGCGGTTCCTCGGCGAGGGCATGGGCTGGGCGTCGACGCCGTACTCCCTGTCGGCACCGCCGCGCGCGGACCGGCTGCGCATCACGGTCAAGGCGCTCGGCGACCACAGCGCGGCCGTGGCCCTGCTGCGGCCGGGCACCCGGGTGTGGGCGGAGGGCCCGTACGGCTCGCTGACCGCCGACCGGGCCACCTCGCACCATGCACTGCTGATCGCGGCCGGCGTCGGCATCACCCCACTGCGGGCCCTGTTCGAGACGCTGCCCGGCGAGGTGACCCTGCTGTACCGGGCACGCACGGCCGAGGATCTCGCCCTGGGCGGCGAGTTGGAGGCGGTAGCGCGCTGGCGCGGGGCGCAGGTGCTGTACGCGCTCAACGGGCCGCAGGGGCAGCGCCCGGACCTCAGCGCCGCCGCTCTGCGCGCGACGTTCCCGGGGCTCGCCGGGCACGACGTCTACCTGTGCGGCCCGCACGGCTTCGCCCAGGAGCTGTATACGCAGCTGCGCGCCGCCGGAGTGCCCGACCGCCGTATCCACCACGAGTCGTTCGAGCTGTGAGGCCGCCGTGCACGCGTTGAAGAAGACCCGCCCCCTGCGCCGGATCGTGCTGGCGAGTGCCGCCACCGTCTCCGGGATGGTCCTGCTGCTGGCGCTGAAGCCGCATACGAGCCCGGAGGCGGCGTCCGCAGTGCCGGCGCCCGTGCCGGGCAGCAGTGCGAGCGCGTCGGCCGGGACGCCCGCCTCCGGCACGAAGAGCGTCGACGGCGAGACGGTGCAGACGCGCTGGGGCCCCGTCCAGGTCCGCATCACGCTGAAGGACGGCAAGCTCACGGAGGTCACCGCGGTCACCTACCCGACGGACAACCCCCGCGACCAGGAGATCAACAGCTACGCCCTGCCCCAGCTGCGGCGGGAGGCACTGGCGGCGCAGAGCGCGCAGATCGACACCGTGTCCGGAGCGACGTACACAAGTGACGGATACCGCCAGTCACTTCAGTCCGCGCTCGACTCGGCAGGGCGCTGAACACTCGTGAGGCACGGCACGTATCTGTGGGCCAAGGGTCCCGTCCCCACGGAGGAACCGTGACCACCACGCTCGCAGGCGGACGTGCCGCCCGCCGCCAGACGATGCGCCGCATCCGCCCGCGCCGCTCCCCGGCCGTCCCGCTGCTGCTCGCCGTGTGGGCGGGCGCGCTGGGCGTGCTGGGGCTGTGGTGGCACAACACGCCGTCCATCGCGGACGACAACAGCAGGATCCTCAACGCGGGACGTATCACCGGTCTGCTGGCCGGATACCTCATGGCCCTGGTCGTGCTCCAGATGGCCCGGGTGCCCGCGCTGGAGCGGCGGGTCGGCTCGGACCGGGTGGCGCGCTGGCACGCGATGAGCGGCCGCTACACCCTGTGCCTCGTCTTCGCGCACATCGTCCTGATCATGTGGGGATACGCGCTCCAGGCGGGCAGGTCGCTCGGCGACATCGTGCAGCAGACGGTCGACTCCATCAACCAGCTCCCGGACATGGGCAAAGCGGCCGTCGGCGCGGGTCTGTTCGTGCTGATCGGGCTGACGTCGATCGGTGGGGTGCGCCGCCGGCTGCCGTACGACACCTGGTACCACGTGCACCTGCTGACGTACGCGGCGGTGTTCCTGACGTTCTGGCACCAGATCACCACCGGCAACGACTTCGCTGTCGAGCCCATGGCGAAGACCTTCTGGTACGGCCTGTACGGCGCCGTGACCGCGCTGGTGATCTGGTACCGGGCCATCACCCCGGTCCGGCTCAACCTGCGGCACCGGATGCGGGTCGAGGCGGTCATCGAGGAGACGCCGGGCATCGTGTCGGTGCTCATCGGCGGGCGCAAGCTGCACCGGATGGGCGCGGAGGCCGGGCAGTTCTTCCGCTGGCGGTTCCTGGCACCGGGCATGCGGTTCAGCTCGCACCCCTACTCGCTGTCGGCGGCGCCCCGCCCCGACATGCTGCGGATCACCGTGAAGGCGATCGGCGACCACAGTGCCAGGCTGCGGGAGCTGACGCCGGGCACGCGCGTGTGGGCGGAGGGTCCGTACGGCGCGCTGACCGCCTCCCGCCGCAGCCGCGGCAAGGTGCTGCTGGTCGCGGGCGGCGCCGGCATCACCCCGATGCGGGCGCTGTTCGAGACGCTGCCCGGAGCGTCCGGCGACCTCACGCTGCTCTACCGGGCCAACACCACCCAGGATCTCGCGCTGTGGGACGAGCTGGCGGCGATCGCGAAGCAGCGCGGCGCCCGGCTGATGTACGCGGTGAACAGCCCGGAGGGCGAGCGGCCGGACATCTCCGCGGACACCCTCCAGCGCAAGATCCCCGACATCGACCGGCACGACGTGTTCCTGTGCGGCCCGCCCGGGTTCGCGCAGACGGTGTTCGAGGCGCTGCGCGGCGCGGGGGTCCCCGCCCGCCGCATCCATCACGAGTCGTTCGAGATGTGAGCGACGGGAAACCCACGGGAATCAGGAGATTCGGTCGGATGAGGAAGAGCCATCCCCTACGGCGCATCGTGCTGGCCACCGCCGCCACCGTGTCCGGGGTCGTCCTGCTGCTGTCGCTGAAGCCGGCCTCGGACCCGGCCTCCGCGTCGGCCGCGGCCCCGCAGCAGCCGGCGGCCGGGCAGGAGGCACCGCAGGGCGGTGCGCAGGCCGCCGGGGCCACGGTGACCGGTGACGTGGCCCAGACCCAGTACGGGGCCGTGCAGGTACGGCTGACCGTCAGCAACGGGAAGATCACCAAGGCCGAGGCCGTCCAGGCGCCCGAGGGCGGCACCAGCGACCAGAAGACCGCCCTCGCCGTACCCAGGCTCAACCAGGAGGCGGTGGCCGCGCAGAGCGCGCGGATCGACGCCGTGTCCGGAGCGACGTACACCAGCAACGGCTACAAACAGTCGCTCCAGTCCGCGCTGGACCAGGTGCGGGCGGCGGCCGACGCCTCGTCGGCACCGGCGTCCTCGGCACCCGCCGCCTCCCGGACACTCACCGGCAAGGTCGCACAGACCCAGTACGGGGCCGTGCAGGTACGGCTGACCGTCAGCAACGGGAAGATCACCAAGGCCGAGGCCGTCCAGGCGCCCGAGGGCGGCACCAGCGCCCAGAAGACCGCCCTCGCCGTACCCAGGCTCAACCAGGAGGCGGTGGCCGCGCAGAGCGCGCGGATCGACGCCGTGTCCGGAGCGACGTACACCAGCAACGGCTACAAACAGTCGCTCCAGTCCGCGCTGGACCAGGCCGGTGGCTGACGCGGTGGCGGAGCCGGCGGAGGCTCCCGCCGCCGTGCGGCACGCGGAGGAGGTCATGGGGACCGTCTTCTCCTTCGACGTCCGCGGCGGGGAATCCGCGGTCGTGCGGACCGCACTGGCCGAGGCGGTCGCCGGGCTGCACCGGGTGAACGAGGTGTTCAGCACGTACCGCGAGGACAGCCAGGTGTCCCGGCTGGCGCGCGGCGAGCTGACCGTGGCCGAGTGCGATCCCGAGGTCGCCCAGGTGCTGGAGCTGGCGGCCGAGGCGGAGCGCGTCAGCGAGGGGTGGTTCAGCACGACGTACCGCGGGTCGCTCGATCCGACCGGCATCGTCAAGGGCTGGGCCGCCGAGCGGGCCGCGCGAGAGATCGCGTCGGTCGGGGTGAGCGGGGTGAGCGTCAACGGCGGCGGGGACGTCCAGATGTTCGGCACGCCTGAGCCGCACCGGCCGTGGCGGGTGGGCGTGTCGGATCCGCTGCGGCCGGGCGGGCTCGCGGCGGTGATCTCGGCGGCCGGGGTGGACCGGTTGGCGGTCGCCACGTCGGGTACGGCGGAGCGCGGGGCGCACATCGTGGATCCGCGCACGGGTCGGCCGGCGATCACGGACCTGGTCGCGGCGACGGTGGTGGCACCGCTTCTGACCTGGGCGGACTGCTGGGCCACGGCCGCGTTCGCGATGGGCTCGCGTGAGGGGCTGGCGTGGCTGGAGTCCCTGCCGGGGGTGGAGGCGCTGCTGATCACGGCGGGCGACGAGGTGCGGTGCACCGGAGGGCTCGCGGCGCGGCTGGGGTGAGACCACGGCCTCATGACATCGCGTTTCTATACTTTCTCCCAGAAACCCCATCCAAATTCCATCCTGAGACGTATCTCCAGTGCAGCGAGTTTCAGGAGGAACGCATTTCGATCTTCAGCCATCTGCTGCCGGCCAAGCACCGGGACGACTTCCGGCACACGTCGGGACACGACGACGGCTCCCGCCACGGACCGGCATGACGACCGGCACGACCACGGCCGCGGCCACGGCGACCGCCACGGGCACGACTACGGCGACCGCCACGGACACGGACACGACGGGTACTGATTGCCCACCACTGCTGAGCGGGCCGGAGCGGGCAGGCCCCGGTCCGTCTCACCGTCCAGCCACGAGGAACCCGTGTCATGACGCATGTCCTACGGCGGCTGCTGTCGGTGGCCGAGACGTCCGACGCCGTGGTGGCGGCCGCGCCCGCGGTCGCCCCGCGCGAGGTGTTCAGGCGGTTCTGGCCCTACACGCGTGGTGGCCGCCGCTGGTTCGTGCCCGTCGTGCTCTTCAGCCTGATCGGTCCGGCCCTCGACGCCGGGGAGATCTGGCTCTTCAAGGTCGTGGTGGACGACGTCCTCGTCCCCCGTGACCTCCATCCGCTGTTGTGGATCGCCCCGGTCTTTCTGGGGCTCGTCGTGGCTTCCGGCGTTCTGGGGTTCGCCGACGACGTGACGTCCACCTGGGTCGGCGAACGCTTCCTGCTCAAGCTCCGCTCCGATGTGTTCCGGCACGTCCAGGGACTGTCGCTCGGGTTCTTCGAACGCCGGCGACTCGGGGACGTGCTGTCGCGGGTCACGGGCGACGTCGACGCGGTCGAGACGTTCCTGCTGTCCGGGGTGGCGGACGCCCTCTACTACCTGATCAGCCTGGGCGTCTTCCTCGGCCTGCTGTTCTACCTCCAGTGGGACCTCACTCTCCTCGCCCTCGTCGTCGTACCGCTGTTCTGGGGCACGGCCCGGCACTTCTCCCGGCTGGCCAAGACGGCGTCGCGGGAGCGCAGGCGGCGCGGCGGATCGATCAGCGCGATCGCCGAGGAGTCGCTGAGCAATGTCGCGCTGGTGCAGGCGTACAACCGGCAGGGGTGGGAGGAGCGCCGGTTCGAGCGGGAGAACATCGGCAGGTTCCGGGCGGCCATGGCCTCGGCGCGGATCCGGGGCGTCTACGGACCGATCGTCGAGATCATCGAGGTGTCCGGCGGCCTCGCGGTGATGGGCCTGGGTACCTGGAAGCTGGCGCAGGGTCAGCTCACGCTGGGCGGGCTGCTGGTCTTCCTGGCGCTGATCGGCAAGCTGTACGGCCCGGTCCATGGCCTCTCCGGCCTGGGCACGAGCTTCTACACGGCGTCCGCCTCGGCCGAGCGGATCATCGAGCTGCTGGACCAGCGGCCCCAGGTCGCCGAGTCCCCGGCCGCCCGGCGGATCGGCCGGGCGCGGGGTGACGTCGAGTTCGACGGCGTCGGCTTCCGCTATCCCGGCACCTCGTCCTGGGCCCTGTCGGACGTCTCGTTCCATGTCGCACCGGGCGAGACGCTGGCGCTGGTCGGGGCCAGCGGGGCCGGCAAGTCGACGGTCTCGAAACTGCAGTTGCGCTTCTACGACCCCGACCGGGGAGCGGTCCGCCTCGACGGGACGGATCTGCGGAGCCTGCGGCTGTCCGACGTCCGGGAGAACGTCGCGGTCGTCCTGCAGGAGACGCTCGTCTTCCACGGCAGCGTGCGGGACAACATCGCCTACGGCCTGCCGGGCGCGACCGAGGGCGAGATCGTCGCGGCGGCGCGCGCGGCGGACGCGCACGAGTTCGTCGAGCGGCTCCCGGAGGGCTACGACACGCTGGTCGGCCAGCGCGGCCGGACGCTCTCCGGCGGCCAGTGCCAGCGCCTGGCGATCGCCCGCGCGATGATCAGGGACGCGCCCGTGCTGCTGCTCGACGAACCGACCACGGGGCTCGACGTCCGCTCGGGCAGGCGGATCATGGACCCGCTGCGCCGGCTGATGGCCGGGCGGACGACCATCGTCATCTCGCACAATCTGCTGACCGTCCGGGACGCCACCCGCATCGTGGTGCTCGACCACGGCCGGATCGTCGAGCAGGGCACCCACGACGACCTGCTCGCACGCGACGGAACATACGCCCGACTGCACCGCTTGAACGCCATGACCGGGCCCACATCGAACGGGAAGGTCCTGTCGTGAGCGGCCCCGTTCCTCCGCCGCCCCTCGCACCGGACACGAAACCGGTCCCGGGCTACGAGGTCCTGGCACACCTGACCCGCACCGGCCGGCTCGACGTCTACGACGCCTGGAGCGAGGAGCGGGCCTGCTCCGTGCTCGAGGCGACGCGTCCCGACTGCAGGGGTGAACAGCGGCTCGCCGCGGTCACGCGAAGGTGCTGGACCTGAGCGCCGCGCGATCACCCGGGCCCGCGCCCACCGGGCTGGGCACGTTCTGCTGCCGCTCGCCGGAACAGGCCCGCGGCGAACCGCTCACGGCCGCCGACCTGTGGGACATCGGCATGGCGTTGTTCGAGGTCGCCGGCGGCGCGATGCCGTTCGACTTCGCCGACAGCAGGGACGAGTCGTACGACGGTGTCGGCCGATACCCGCCGCCGGAGCGGACCGCCCCGCCGATCGCGTCCCGCCGCCGGATGCCGGCCCCTCTCGCCGCCGTCGTCGACGCCTGTCTCCAAGGCGATGCAGCCGCCCGGCCCACGGTCGCAGAACTGCGGGCGACGCTGTCGGCGGCTTCCGTCTGAGACCCGCCGGGTTCATGTCTCCGGAGCCACGACATGCCCCGTCTCCAGCCCGGCCGTGGCGAGGACGGTGCCGTCGGCGGTGGTCAGCCGGACGCCGGAGAGCGCATCGGGGTCTACGGTGGCCTTCGCTCCCCACTCGCCCTGCCCCGCGCTCATGGTGAAGTCGCCGACGCGGAACGTCGTACCGTCGCGGAGTTCGAGGAAGCAGGTGACCTGGCCGTTGTACGGGGTGCCCCGGCCGGTGAGGTCGACGGACATGAAGATCCAGCCGGGGGTACCGGGGTGTGCGTAGACCTCGCCGACGTGCTGGTCCTTGGCGCCGGGCGGGGTGAAGTCCCCCAGCAGCATGGGCTCGCTCGCGACGGCGGGCGGGGGCGAGGCCGTGATCGCCTCGACGCCCGTGGAGATCCCCCAGCCGGCCAGCCCGAAGGCGACCGCGAACGCCGTCGCGAGCGCGGCGAGCCGCAGCCGGGCCCGGCGGGCGTGACCGCGCAGACCTTGACGCAGGGAGGCGGACGCCTGCCCGGCCCGCTCGTGCGCCACCGCGTTCTCTGTGAGGCGGCGCGCCACCCGGGCCTCGAAGCCGGGCGGCGGTTCGCGGTCCGGCAGCAGGCCGATCAGCCGGTCGCCGACGAGGGTCAGCTGCTCGACGTACTCCCTGCACTCGGCGCACCGCTCCAGATGCGCGACCGCCTCGGCCCGCTGACGGCCGGGCAGCACACCCAGCGCCAGCTCGGCGGCGAGCTCCCGCATCTTCTCGCAGTTCATGTCACTGGGCATGATCGCCTCGCTCCGGAGACGCGAGCGTGGTCCGCAGTTTCGCCATCGCCGTCCTGATCCGCGTCTTGGCGGTACCCAGCGGGATCTGCTCCGCGTCGGCGACCTGCTGGGCCGTCATTCCGTAGATACCCGCCATCACCAGCGCACGGGCCTGTTCCCTGGGCAGCCGCGCCACCGCGGCCCTCAGCCGCGACGAGGCCTCGTCGGCCAGCGCCCACTGCTCGGGGGTCTCGGTGGCGACGCCGAGCAGGGTGTCGAGATCCTCGGGTGCCACCGGAGCCGCCCGCCGTGCCCGGACGGCGTCGATGGCGAGGTTGTGCGCGATGGTCGTCAGCCAGGTCGTGACCGACCCGCGACGCGAGTCGTAGATCTGGGCGTGCTGCCACGCGCGCTCGAACGTCTGCTGGGCGACGTCCTCGGCGAGCTGCGGGTCCCCGGTGACTGCCATGGCCACACCGAACACCCTGTCCTGGAACCTCCGTACGAAGGTGACCGCGAGTTCCGGATCACCGGTGGCCAGCCCGGACAGCAATGCCTCGTCCGGGAGACGGCCCTCGGGGAACCGGAGACCCGACACACTTCTGTATACGGACGACAGCCGCCAGGGGATTGCCCGCTCGCCGCGGAAGATCACATTCCTATTGTCCGTCGCCGGGCCGGGACCCGCACGGGGCTCAGTGACCGTTCTGCGCGAGCCTCAGCAGATGGTCGGCCAGCCCCTGGCCGCCGGTCGGGTTCCGGCTGATCAGCAGCAGGGTGTCGTCACCGGCGATCGTGCCCAGGATGTCGTGCAGTTCCGCCTGGTCGATCGCCGAGGCGAGGAACTGCGCCGCGCCCGGAGGCGTGCGCAGGACCACGAGGTTCGCCGAGGCCTCCGCGGAGATCAGCAGCTCCTGGGAGAGCCGCCGCATCCGCTCCTCCTTCGCCGACTCCCCCAGCGGGGCGCGCGGCGTGCGGAACCCGCCCTCGCTCGGCACGGCGTAGATCAGATCGCCGTCATTGTTGCGGATCTTCACCGCGTTCAGCTCGTCCAGATCCCGGGAGAGCGTCGCCTGGGTGACGTTCAGCCCGTCGTCGGCGAGCAGTTTCGCCAGCTGGCTCTGCGACCGCACCGGCTGCCGGTTGAGGATGTCCACGATCCGGCGGTGCCGTGCCGTGCGGGTCTGCGGCAGGGCCGGCCCGGCCTGCCCGTGGTCCTGCGCCTGGGTCATCGTCGTCTCATTCTCCGGCTCGTCCGTCCCCGTCCACTGCGTCGAGGATGCCGGGCAGCGCACGGAGGAACGCCCCCGTCTCGTCGTCGCCGAGGTTGAGCGGCGGCATCAGTCGTACGACATCGGGAGCGGGCGCGTTCACCAGGAGACCGGCCTCCTGAGCCGCCTGCTGGACCTGCGGCGCGAGCGGCTCGGTGAGCACGATACCCAGGAGGAGGCCCGCGCCCCGGACATGGGCGATCAACGGATGGCCGAGGGACTCGACGCCGTCGCGCACCTTCTCGCTCTGCCGCTTGACGTTCTCGAGCAGCCCGTCGTTCTCGATGGTGTCGAGCACGGCGAGTCCGGCGGCGCAGGCGATGGGGTTGCCGCCGAACGTCGTCCCGTGCTGGCCCGGCCCGAGCAGGTCGGCGGCCCGCCCGAAGGCCACGGTTGCGCCGAGCGGCAGCCCGCCGCCGAGGCCCTTCGCGAGCGTGACGACGTCGGGCAGGACGCCCTCGTGGGCCTGGTACTCGAACCAGTTGCCGGTACGGCCGATGCCGGTCTGCACCTCGTCGAGGACCAGCAGCGAACCGGTGGCCGCGGTGATCGCGCGGGCCGCCTTGAGATAGCCGGGCGGCGGGACGACCACACCGTTCTCGCCCTGGATCGGCTCGATGATCACGAGTGCGGTCTCGTCGGTGACCGCGGCGGCGAGCGCCTTCGCGTCGCCGTACGGCACATGTGTGACGTCGCCGGGCAGCGGCAGGAAAGGCTCCTGCTTGCCGGGCTGGCCGGTGAGGGCGAGCGCGCCCATCGTGCGGCCGTGGAAGCCGCCCTCGGTGGCGACCATGTGGGTGCGCCCGGTCAGCCGGCCGATCTTGAAGGCTCCCTCGTTGGCCTCGGCGCCCGAGTTGCAGAAGTAGACCTTGCCGTCCCGGCCGAAGAGCTGGAGCAGTCGCTCGGCGAGGGCGACGGGCGGCTCGGCGATGAACAGGTTGGAGACATGGCCGAGGGAGGCGATCTGGCCGCTCACGGCCTCGACGACGGCCGGGTGGGCGTGGCCGAGCGCGTTGACCGCGATGCCGCCGACGAAGTCGAGGTACTGCTTGCCGTCGGCGTCCCACAGCTTGGTGCCCTCGCCGCGGACGAGCGGCAGGCGCGGGGTGCCGTAGTTGTTCATGAGCGCGCCCTGCCACCGCGCGGTCAGTTCCTGATTGCTCATGACTCCCCCTCTTCGTCCGGCACGACCATCGTGCCGATGCCCTCGTCGGTGAAGATCTCCAGCAGGATCGAGTGCTGGACCCGGCCGTCGATGACGCGGGCGGTGGTGACGCCGCCTCGCACGGCGTGCAGACAGCCCTCCATCTTCGGCACCATGCCGGCGGACAGCTCCGGCAGCAGCTTCTCCAGCTGGGACGCGGTGAGGCGGCTGATCACCTCGTCGGAGTTCGGCCAGTCCTCGTAGAGTCCCTCGACGTCGGTGAGGACCATGAGGGTCTCGGCGCCGAGGGCGGCGGCCAGGGCGGCTGCCGCCGTGTCGGCATTGACGTTGTAGACATGTCCGTCGTCCTGGCTGCGGGCGATGGAGGAGACGACCGGGATACGGCCGTCGGCGAGCAGCACCTCGATCGCGCCCGTGTCGATCTCGGTGATCTCACCCACCCGCCCGATGTCGACCAGCTCGCCGTCGATCTCGGGCCTGAGCTTGGTCGCGGTCATGGTGTGCCCGTCCTCGCCGGTGAGGCCGACGGCGAGCGGGCCGTGCTGATTGAGCAGCCCGACCAGCTCCCGCTGCACCTGTCCGACCAGCACCATGCGGACGACGTCCATGGCCTCCTCGGTGGTGACCCTGAGGCCGGCCTTGAACTCGCTGACGATGCCGTGCCTGTCGAGCGCCCGGCTGATCTGCGGGCCGCCGCCGTGCACCACGACCGGCTTGAGACCGGCGTGCCGCAGGAAGACCACGTCCTGGGCGAAGGCGGCCTTCAGCTCCTCGTTCACCATCGCGTTGCCGCCGAACTTGATGACGACCGTCTTCCCGTGGTGCCGGGTCAGCCAGGGCAGCGCCTCGACGAGGATCTGGGCTTTCGGCAGGGCCGTGTGCTTACGCGTCGTTCCAGTGCTCATGAGGAGTAGGCGCTGTTCTCGTGGACGTAGTCGGCGGTGAGGTCGTTGGTCCAGATCGTCGCGGTCTCGGACCCCGCGGCGAGGTCGGCGACGATGTGCACCTCGCGGTAGCGCATGTCGACCAGCTCGCGATCCTCGCCGACGCCGCCGTTCTTGCACACCCAGACCCCGTTGATCGCGACGTTGAGCTGGTCCGGCTCGAAGGCGGCCCCGGTGGTGCCGATCGCGGAGAGCACGCGGCCCCAGTTGGGGTCCTCGCCGTGGATGGCGCACTTGAGGAGGTTGTTGCGGGCGATGGAGCGGCCCACCTCGACGGCGTCGTCCTCGGTCGCGGCGTTGACCACCTCGACCTTGATGTCCTTGCTGGCGCCCTCGGCATCCCGGATCAGCTGCTGGCCGAGGTCGTCGCAGACCTGGCGCACGGCCTCGGCGAACTCGTCGTGGTCCGGGGTGACGCCGGACGCGCCCGAGGCGAGCAGCAGCACGGTGTCGTTGGTGGACATGCAGCCGTCGGAGTCGACGCGGTCGAAGGTGACCTTGGTGGCGGCGCGCAGGGCCTTGTCCAGGGTCTCGTTGTCGAGCGCGGCGTCGGTGGTGAGGACGACCAGCATGGTGGCGAGGCCCGGCGCGAGCATGCCGGCGCCCTTGGCCATGCCGCCGACGGTCCACCGGTCCTTGGTGACCACGGAGGTCTTGTGGACGGTGTCGGTGGTCTTGATGGCGATGGCGGCCTTCTCGCCGCCGTGCGCGGAGAGCTGGGCGGCGGCGGTCTCGACACCGGGGAGCAGCTTGTCCATGGGCAGCAGCATGCCGATGAGGCCGGTGGAGCAGACGGCGACCTCGATGGCGCCGCGGCCGAGGACCTCGCCGGCCTTCTCGGCGGTGGCGTGGGCGTCCTGGAAGCCCTTGGGGCCCGTACAGGCGTTGGCGCCCCCGGAGTTGAGGACCACGGCCGAGACCTCGCCGCTCTTGAGGACCTGCTCGGACCAGAGCACGGGCGCGGCCTTCACACGGTTGGAGGTGAAGACACCGGCGGCGGCGCGGCGGGGCCCGTCGTTGACCACGAGGGCCAGGTCGGGCTTGCCGTTCTCCTTGATTCCGGCGGCGATGCCCGCCGCCCGGAACCCCTGTGCTGCCGTGACGCTCACGGTGCGACTCCGATCGTGGAAAGCCCTGTGGTCTCGTCGAGACCGAGGGCGATGTTCATGCTCTGGACGGCACCGCCCGCGGTGCCCTTGGTCAGGTTGTCGATGGCGCTGATCGCGATGATGCGACCCACGGCGGCGTCGAAGGTGACCTGCACCTGAACCGCGTTCGAACCGTGGACGGACGCGGTCGCCGGCCACTGTCCCTCGGGCAGCAGATGGACGAACGGTTCGTCGGCGAAGGCCTTCTCGTAGGCCGCGCGCACGGACTCGGCGCTGACGCCCGGACGCGCCTTGGCGCTGCACGTGGCGAGGATGCCGCGGGGCATCGGCGCGAGCGTGGGCGTGAACGAGACGGAGACCCGCTCCCCGGCGGCCGCACTGAGATTCTGGATCATCTCGGGGGTGTGCCGGTGGCCGCCCCCGACGCCGTACGGCGACATCGATCCCATGACCTCGCTGCCCAGGAGATGCGGCTTGGGCGCCTTGCCCGCGCCGGAAGTGCCGGAGGCCGCGACGATCACGGCCTCGGTCGCGGCGAGGCCCGCGGTGTACGCCGGGAAGAGGGCGAGGGAGACGGCGGTGGGGTAGCAACCGGGCACCGCGATGCGCTTGGACCCCTCCAGCGCCGCGCGGGCACCCGGAAGTTCGGGGAGGCCGTAGGGCCAGGTCCCGGCGTGCGGGGAGCCGTAGAACCTCTCCCAGTCGGCCGCGTCCTTGAGCCGGAAGTCGGCGCCCATGTCGATGACGAGGACGTCCGGGCCGAGCTGCTGGGCGACGGCGGCGGACTGGCCGTGGGGCAGGGCGAGGAAGACGACGTCGTGCCCGGCGAGGACTTCGGGGGTGGTCTCGGCCAGCACCCGGTCGGCGAGCGGCAGCAGATGCGGCTGGAGCGCGCCGAGCCGCTGCCCCACGTTGGAGTTGCCGGTCAGGGCACCGATCTCGACCTCGGGGTGGGCCAGGAGCAGCCGCAGGGCCTCTCCGCCCGCGTATCCGCTCGCCCCGGCCACCGCCGCACGTACCGTCATGACACCCTCCATCCTAGATGGCATGACTATACGTACTCCTGCACTTTTATGCAATCTTTCCGATCACCCTCACGCGAGAGCATCACCGCCCGCGAGACGACGAACGTCACGGGGATCGCGGCCGCCGAGGCGAGCAGCGGGGCGAACCGGTTTCCCCAGTGCAGGACATCGACGACCGCATAGACGCCCGCCGTGGTAAGCAGGAAATTCGCGGCGTTGGTCAGCGGGAACAGCAGGAATTTCCGCCAGGTCGGCCGTATCCGGTAGGTGAATCGCGCATTGAGGAAAAAGGACCCGGTCATGCTGAGGGCGAACGCGAGAATGTGCGCACCGAGATACGGCAGCCAATTGAGGAACAGGAGGTAGAAGCCGTAGTAGGTGGCCGTGTTGATCACGCCGACCAATGCGAAGGTGAGCAGCTGCCTCGGCATCAGGGGATGAGGTCCTTCGCTCGTTCCACGTTGGTCGCCTTCACCAGGAAGTGCGGCCGCCTCTTGACTTCGTAGTAGATCCGCCCGGTGTACTCGCCGATCACGCCCAGCATGACCATCTGGACGCCGGCGAGGGCGGTCACCGCGGTGATGATCGTGACGTAGCCGGGCGTCTCCACCCCGTTGACCAGTGCTGCGCCCACGATCCACGCCGTGTACGCGCCCGCGCACACCAGCAGTGCCATACCGAGGTAGAGGGCGGCGCGCAGCGGGCGGTTGTTGAAGGAGAGCACTCCGTCGAGCCCGTAGTTGAGCAGGCTGCGGAAGCTCCAGGAGCTGCGGCCCGCCTCGCGCACGGCGTTCTCGTACTCGAAGGTGGCGGTCGGGAACCCGACCCAGGCGAACAGCCCCTTGGAGAAGCGGTTGTACTCGGTGAGGCCGAGCACCGCGTCCACCACCCGCCGCGACAGCAGCCGGAAGTCGCCGACACCGTCGACGAGTTCGACGTCGACGAGACGGTTGACGAACCGGTAGTACAGCCGGGCGGTGAAGGTGCGGCTGATCCGCTCGCCGCTCCTGCTGCGCTTGGCGACGACCTGGTCGTAGCCCTGTGCGCGCAGGTCCACCATGCGCCGGACGAGTCCGGGCGGGTGCTGGAGGTCGGCGTCCATGACGACCACGGAGTCGCCGGTGGCGTGGCGCAGCCCGGCGAGCAGGGCCGCCTCCTTGCCGAAGTTCCGGCTGAAGGAGACGTACCGGACGCGGGAGTCGCGGTCGGCGATCCGCTTCAGGGCGGCGAGCGTCAGGTCGCGGCTGCCGTCGTCGACGTACACGAACTCCATGTCGTGGCCGAGCGGCAGCAGCTCGTCGGCGACTTTCTGGACCTCTTCGTGGAAGCGCTCGACGACGTCTTCCTCGTTGTAGCAGGGTGCGACGATCGATATCAGCACGGTTCTTCCCCCCTGGGGCGGTCGGCGGGTGTCGGTCATGCGGTGGTGGACGGTCCCGGGGCCCGCCGCCGGCGGACGGCGGTGAGAGTGCCGAGCAGGATCAGGGCGAGCAGCGAGGCGGCACCGACCGCCCCGCCCAGCCGCAGACCGGGTGGATGGAAAGTGCAGGTCAGGCTGGTCGAGGAGCCGTCGAGGGGGATGGCGATCAGCCCGTGGCGGGACTCGGCGGGCGTGGCTGGAGCGTCGCCCGTGGCGCAGCGCCAGCCGGCGATCCGGGGAGCCGCGACGACCGCGGTTCCCTTGCTGCCCGCGGGAAGTTCGGCGTGCAGGGTGGCGTCGGAGACGGTCACCTTCGTGGCGCCGGTGGCCTCGAGCTGCGCGGCGGCGGTGCGCAGCCGGGCGGTGTCCAGACAGCCGACCGCGCGGTCCGGGACGCGGCTGTTGCGGTCCGGGGACAGCTCGATCCGCAGCCGCCCGGACGCCGGGACGGTACCCAGCCGCCGCATCACGGCGATCTTGGCCCCGACGGCGTCGGACCTGAACTGTGCGGCCTCACCGTCCGCCAGTCGGGCCGTGCCCGAGTAGTGCGGCGCCCACAGGTAGACATCCTCTCCGGCCGGACAGCTCGCGGTGATCGCCGGCTTCCGTACGTCCGTCCCGGCCGCGGTGATGAGCAGCCCCGGGTGCCGCGCGTCGCCCTGTCGGGGCGGCTTTCCGGTGACGGTGCGCACGGTGAGGCGGGGAACGGTGTAGACGCGGGCGCCGAGCATCAGTTCCTGGTTGCGGTACGGTGACGGGCCGAATCCGGCGCCGCCGGAGCCGCCCGGATGCACCGTGACCAGGGGCGGCACGGACTGCCGGGACACGGTCACCGGAGCGTTGTGCTGCGGCAGCCATGTCTGGTGCGGATCGGGCGGGGAGTGCACCCGGGCACCGACGGAGAAGATGACGTCCGTGACGGGGTTGTCCAGGCTCTGCAGACTGCGGCCGTGCGAGGTCCAGCCGTCGCCCAGGGCCGTCAGCGTGCGGCTGAGGACGTCCGAGGTGAGGCTGCTGTAGTACTGGGCGCCCTGACCGCCGACCAGCAGCGGGTCGTTGGAGACGGTCTGCTCCCGGCCGGGGTCGGTGCGGTAGCGGGGCCAGCCGTCGGCCCGCGCGATCACGTCCGCCTGCCGCTGCTGCCGCTCGCCCCAGGGCGCGTAGTCGTCCATGTGGGAGAGCCGCTTGCGTGTGTCCACGGCCGAGGTGGCAACGGTCTCGCCGAGTTGCCCGCCGACGAGCAGCACCGCGGCGAGCGCGGTCAGAGCGGTACGGCGCCTGCCGACCCGGAGTCCGGGGACGGTCGCCCCGGACCGCAGGAGCCAGAGCAGGGCCAGGCCGGCCAGCGCTCCGGCGGCGGCGAGCAGCAGCACCGGCCAGATGTACGGCCGTACCAGGATGCTGCGGCTCGCGACGGCCACGATCAGGGCGAGCAGCCCGGCCGCCGCGGCCAGAGCGCGCCGGTCCGGTGGGCCGTACGCCAGCGCGTGCCAGGCCGCGATCACCAGCAGCCCGCACAGCACGAACGCCTGCCGGTACTGGCTGCCCTGCGGCGTGGCGAAGGCGTGCCACACCAGCTGGGTCGGGGCCCACTGCATCGACAGCAGCACGCCGGCCACCAGCAGCGTCCACCCTGCGCGCACCGGCCGGGGCACCGCCCGGTGGAACGGCAGGGCGAGGGCGAGGACCAGCGCCGTGAGGCCCACGTACACGGCCGGCGAGCCGTAGCTGTAGGTCGTCGGCAGCAGCCTGGCCAGCAGGTCCTGAGTCGCCACCGGGACGAAGTCGCCCTCCCGGCCCGGGTAGGCGTCCCGGGTACCGAAGAAGATCACCACCACGAGGGGGGCGGCCAGGCCCACGCCGAGTGCGACGGTGAGGACGGCTCGGCCCGCCGCCGCGAGCGCCCGGCGGCGCGGGAGGCCGGCGAGCAGCAGGCGCAGCAGCAGAACGAGGCCGGCGCCCAGGGTGGCCATGTAGGCGGTGTAGAAGTTGGCTGTCCAGGCGAGCGCGACGACCAGCACGCCGAGCAGCGGGCGCCGTCCGCGCAACGCCCATTCGCCGGCCAGGCACAGCAGCGGCAGGGCGACGAGACCGTCGAGCCACATCGGGTTGTACGAGGCGACGGCCAAGCTCCAGCCGCACAGGGCGTACGACGCGCCCAGCAGGCCCGCCACCCACCAGCGGCCCGGCCGCAGCGCGAGCAGCAGACAGGTCATCACTGCGGCGGCTGTCGCCGTCTTGAGCACGGTGATCACATAGACGGCGAGGTCGATCTCGTCCCGCGGGAAGACCGCGACGAGCAGCGCGAAGGGGCTGCCGAGGTAGGTGCCGAGGTCGGGGAGGAAGGAGGACCCGTACCCGGACTGCCAGTTGACGAGGAGGCCGCCGTCCCCCCTGCCGTGCAGGAGGTCCCACAGGTGGGCGTGGAAGGGCACGTACTGGTTGCCCAGGTCGTTGACGCTGCGGGTGCGGGGGCCGAAGGGATAGCTGCGGGCAACGGTGTCAGCGGCGCAGAACGCGGTGACGGTGATGAGCGCCGCGAGCAGGGCGGCGGTCGGCATCGTGTTCCGCTCCGGCTCCGGAGGGGACGGTGTTCTCACACCCATTTCCTGTCCGGGCGTGGCTGTGCGTTCCATTCTTTGCGGGCCCCCAGCGAAATCGGACGCATGGCGTCTCGTCCGGGGGTGTCACTCACTCCCCGTGCTTCTCGGTTTCGCCGGGTTAGACGGACTGCTTTTCGGAATGGTTGTGCACACACCGAAAAGTGAGGGTAAGAATTCCACAGCGACGCTTTCCGGAAAGGAAGGGCAACTTTCAGGAAAACGTAGGTCATCGAGAATGTGGCTGGAATGTGAACTCGTCCGTCAGCGACCCTTGCGCGCCGCGTACGCGCGGGCCGCGCGGACCCGGTTGCCACACTTCGTCGTGCACCAGCGGCGGGCGCCGTGGGAGCGCAGGAACCAGCGGGTGCAGCCCTGGGCGGCGCAGGCGGTGAGCTGGCCGGCGTCGGTTCCGGTGAGGAGGTCGGTGGCGTCCTCGGCGAGGAGGGAGAGCGCGGCGGCGGCCGGGTTGCCGGTGTCGGGTTCGTCGGCGCGGCGCGGGCCCTCGGCCGGCCAGACGAGGTGCGGGGTCGAGGGGGCGCCGGCGAGCGCCGAGTTGAGGGTGGCGAGGGAGTCCGCGGGCGGGATCCGCCGTGCGCCGTACGCCTCGAAGAGTGTCCGCAGCGACTCACGGAGCACCAGCAGCCTGCCGGTCTGCCGTCCGTTCAGCGTGACGCGGTCCGGCAGCAGCGCGTGCCGGACGAGCCACAGATGCGCGGCCTCCGGGTCGTCGAGCAGGTCGACCTGGCCGTGGCTGAGTGCGAAGCGCGTGTTGACCAGGGCCAGCGAGACATAGCGCTCCTCGCCGGGTACCGGGAGCTGGTGCAGGTAGACGGGGGCGTGATCCACGGCTCTCATGGTAATGCTTGCGATTCTCCGTGAGGAGGCCTAGCGTGCCTCACGGAGAATCATCATGAAAACCGTGAGAGGTGAGACGTCGTGACCTTCGACGTGGACGTGCTGCGCAAGGACTTCCCGATCCTGGGGCGGACGGTGGACGGCGGCGCCCGTCTCGTCTACCTGGACTCCGGCGCCACCACGCAGAAACCGCTCCAGGTCCTCGACGCCGAGCGGGACTTCTACCTCACGCACAACGCGGCCGTGCACCGTGGTGCGCACCAGCTGGCGGGCGAGGCGACGGAGGCGTACGAGGGCGCCCGGCACACGGTCGCCCGCTTCGTCGGCGCCGCGGACGACGAGATCGTGTTCACCAAGAACACCACCGAGGGCATCAACCTCGTCGCCTACGCCCTCGGCAACGCCCGGCGCGTCGGCCCCGGCGACCGGATCGTGGTCACCGAGATGGAGCACCACGCCAATCTGGTCCCCTGGCAGCAGCTGGCCGAGCGCACCGGGGCGACTCTGGACTGGTTCGGGCTGACCGACGACGGGCGCCTCGACCTGACCCGGGCCGGCGAGCTGATCGACGAGCGCACGAAGGTCCTCGCCGTCGGCCACCAGTCCAATGTGCTGGGCACGGTCAACCCGGTGCGTGAACTCGCGGACCGCGCCCATGCGTTCGGGGCCCTCGTCGTGGTCGACGGCGCCCAGTCCGTGCCCCACCGGCCCGTCGGCGTACGGGAACTGGGCGCGGACTTCCTGGCGTTCTCCGGGCACAAGATGCTCGGCCCGAGCGGCATCGGGGTGCTGTGGGGCCGTCGCGAACTCCTCGCCGACCTCCCGCCGTTCCTCACCGGCGGTTCGATGATCGAGGTGGTCGAGATGGACCGTACGACCTTCCTGCCGCCCCCGCAGCGCTTCGAGGCGGGCGTGCCGATGACCGCGCAGGCGGTCGGGCTCGCGGCGGCGGTGGACTATCTGGAGGCGCTGGGTATGGCCGAGGTTGCCGCGCACGAGGACGCGCTCACCGCCCGGGCGCTCGAGCTGCTCGCCGAGGTGCCGGGCGTACGGATCGTCGGCCCCCGTGATGTCACCGACCGCGGCGCCGCCGTCTCCTTCACGGTCGACGGCATCCACCCGCACGACGTCGGCCAGGTCCTCGACGAACGGGGCGTCGCGGTCCGCGTCGGCCACCACTGCGCCCGCCCGATCGTCCGGCGATACGGCATTCCGGCGACCACCCGGGCGACCTTCTACGTCTACAACACGCTCGACGAGGTGGACGCCCTGGTCGACGGCGTCCGCGCGGCTCAGAAGTACTTCGGCGGGTGACCGGCGGCAGGGCTCGGCCTGGACGGCGCTCGAGGTTCGACGGGACGTAGGGTCGACGGTGTGCGTGTGCCGCTGCCGTACCTGGTTCTGTTTGGTGGGACAGCCGCGGTCATGGTGTTCTTCACCGGGCCGGCCCGGCTGATCCGCGGGCACGGTGCGGCCGGCGCGGGGCTCGGTGAGGTGCCGGCCGCGTACGAGGAGGCGTTGCGGGCCAGGAGCCATGGGGCGCACTGCGAGATCCGGACCCAGGCCGAGCGCGAGGCGCCCACCGGGTCCCCGGACGGCCCGCGGCCCGGGACGGGGAAGGCATGACGATGGACAGGCGGTTCTGGCCCGTGGCCGATGTACTGGCTCACCTCGCCGGGCGGTGGCGGGTGACGCGCGGCGTACGGGACCGTGCGACGGGCGACGAAGGGTACTTCGAAGGCGCCACCGTTTTCCGGCCCCTCGACGGCGGTGGGCTGTTGCACGAGGAGTCCGGCACGTTCACCTGGCAGGGTGTGGCCCGGCCCGCCGAGCGGACCCTGCGCTTCCTGCCGGGGGCGGTACCCGGTACGGCCGAGGTGTGCTTCGCCGACGGGCGGCCCTTTCACGACCTGGACCTGACCTCGGGGCGCCACGTCGCCGACCATCCGTGTTCCGCCGACCTCTACCGGGGCGAGTTCACCGTCCGGGACGCGGACCACTGGCGGACGGTGTGGCGCGTCGCCGGTCCCGCGAAGGACCTCGTGCTCGTCACCGACTACGTGCGCGAGCGCTGAGCGGCGGCGCCGTCGAAGCGGAGGTTCCAGCGGCCCGCGCGTCCCGTCACCGTGGTCATGGACAGCGGACGGACGTCGATGTTCCAGTACGACGCGGGCGGCGCCTTCAGGACGTACACCAGGGCGGCGCGGATCACCGACGGTTCGGCCACGGCGACGATCCGGCCACCGTCGTCGGCCGGACGCGTCTCGAGCCAGCCGCCGACCCGGGAGATGAAGGAGATCAGCGACTCGCCGCCGTGCGGAGTGGAGCGCGGGTCCGCGAGCCAGGCGTCCACCGCCGAAGGCTCCCGGGCCATCGCCTCAGCGAGCGTGAGCCCGCGCCAGCGGCCCATGTCGCAGTCGCGCAGGGCGAGTTGTACCAGCGGGGCGTACCCCAGGGCGTCGCCGGTCGCGCGGCTGCGCGGCGTCGGCGAGCAGTAGCGCAGCTCGGCCGCGGCAAGCGGCAGCAGCTCACCCGCGGCATGCTGCACCTCGTCCCACCCCGCCTGGTCCAGCGGCCGGTCGTCCTCGAAGCGCTCCGCGAGCAGTGACGAACTGCGCGCGGCGGCGACGAACGTGACCCGAAGTTGCATGCGGCGATGGTGTGCCGCGCGAGAAGACAGGTCAAGGGGCTTTGACGCTGCGTTACCGGCGGTGTGCGAAACCTTACTCGAAAGTCAGGAGCTGCCGGACAAGTCGCCTGAAAACGGCTTCAGTCGGGGTCGGCCGGAGTTGGGTAGTGCAGCGCCATCCACTGGTCCGGGCGGTCGAGCGGCGCGAAGCCGAGCTTCTCGTACACGCCGTGCGCGTCGTGCGTGGCGAGCAGGACGCGCCGCAGCCCGTACGGCCGCAGATACTCGCGCACACCGCCGACCAGCGCCGTGCCGACGCCCTTGCCGCGCACCGACGGGTCGACGTACACATCGGCGAGCCAGGCGAACAGCGCCCGGTCGGTCACCACGCGCGCGTACGCCACCTGCTCTCCCGAGGCCGTGTCGTACACCCCGAAGTTCACCGACGAGGCCATGGCCCGCGCGTGCTTCTCGCGGGACCGTCCGATCGCCCAGTACGCGTCCGTGGACAGCCAGCGGTGCACACGGTCGACGTCGATGCGCTCGGCGTCGGCGGAGAGTTCGTAGCCCTCGGGTAGATCGGAAGGGCCGGAAGCACCGGAGGGGCCGGGGAGATCAGGAAGATCAGGCGCGTCGCTCATGGACGGATCCTGCCAGCGCCGGCGGCCGATGGTCGACCGGATTCGCGCCGCGCCGCGCCGCCGGTACGTGTACGTGTACACGTCAGAGCACCTCGTCGCAGGCCGTGCGCAGCCGTCGTACCCCCTCCGTGATCTCCTCCGTCCCGGCGACCGCCGCGAAGCTCAACCGGACGTGCGCCGCCGGGGGTTCGGCGCTGAAGTACGGGCGGCCGGGGGTGATCGCCACGCCGGCGCGCAGGGCCGCGGCGGTGAGGGACTGGTCGTCGGTGCCGTCAGGGAGGCGGAGCCAGAGATGGTAGCCGCCGGACGGAATGTGAGGCAGGGCGAGTTCGGGGAGGCGGCGGCGCAGGGCCGCCGTCAGGGTGTCGCGGCGGGTCTTCAACTCGGCCGAGACTGAGCGCAGATGGCGGGGCCAGGCCGGTGAACCGACCAGTTCGAGGGCGGCCTCCTGCAGGGGCCTCGGCACGAAGAAGGAGTCCACGACCTGGATGGCGCGCAGGCGTTCCAGCACCGGCCCGCGCGCGGCCAGGGCGCTCACCCGGAAGCTGGGCGAGGTCGCCTTGGTCAGCGAGCCGACGTGGACGACGACACCGTCCGGATCGTCGGCGGCCAGCGGACCCGGCAGCGGGCCCGCGTCCGCGTGCACGAGGCGCCGTACGAAGTCGTCCTCCACCACGAAGGCGCCCGCCTCGCGCGCGATGCGCAGCACCTCACCGCGCCGCTCGGGAGCGAGCACGGCGCCGGTCGGGTTCTGGAACAGGGGCTGGCAGACGAACACCCGGGCGCCGCTGGCCCGGAACGCGTCGGCGAGCAGCCCCGGCCGCACCCCGTCGGGATCCACGGGGACGGGTACGGGGCGCAGCCCGGCGGCGCGCGCGAGCGCCAGCATGCCGGGGTAGGTGGGCGACTCGACGAGCACAGGGGCCCCGGGCGGGGCGAGCGCGCGCAGGGTGGTGGCCAGCGCCGACTGACCGCCCGCCGCGATCAGCACCTCGGCCGCGCCGACCCCGCCGCCGATACCGCGCGCGAACCACTCCCGCAGCTCCGGCAGTCCCTCCATCGGCGGCCGGCCCCAGGCGCCGGGCCGTCGGCCGGCCCGGGCCAGCGCCGCGGCCATCGCCCGCTCGGGCTGCAACGAGGGGTGCAGATAGCCACCGCTGAGCTCCAGCACCCCGGGCGGCGGCGCAGCCAGGGAGACCGTGACCCCGGAGGCGTCGACGGTGCGCGGTACGAGGTCCACGGCACCGTCGGCGCTGAGCGCGACCTCCTGCCAGGAGGTGTCCCCGGCGGGCGCCGCCGCGGTGCGCGGCCGGGCCCGGAACGCACCGGCGCCGGGCCGGGTCACCACCAGGCCCTCGGCCGCCAGCTGTGCAAGGGCGCGCGAGACCGTGACGGGGCTCACCCGGAACCGCTCAACGAGCGCCCGGCTCGACGGGAGCTTTCCACCGAGCGAGTAGCGGTCCAGCTCCTGTCGAAGCCTGTCCGCCAGTTCACCGACGCTGCTACGCTCATGCATGAGAGCACAGAGTAGCGCTACTGCGACGACCCCGATAGCGGTCACCGATCCCCGCGGGCACCACACCGGCCTCGGCACCCTCCAGGCCGCCCTGGGCGTCACCGCCTTCTCGCTCACCTTCCCGGCCACCGCCTGGGGCCTCGAGGGCTTCGGCCCGTGGAGCCTGGTGGCGGTGCGCAGCGTCCTCGCTGCGGTGATCGCCGGCGTCATTCTGCTCGCGCTGCACGTCCCGCTGCCCGACCGGCGGCACTGGACCGGGCTCGCCGTCGTGGCCACCGGAGTCGTCCTCGGCTTCCCGCTGCTGACCACGCTCGCCCTGGAGACCTCGACCACCGCGCACGCCGCCGTCGTCGTGGGCCTGCTCCCGCTGACCACCGCGCTCTTCTCGGCCCTGCGCATGGGCACCCGCCCCTCCCGTACCTTCTGGGCCGCGGCCCTGGCCGGCGCGGCGGCCGTCCTCGCCTTCACCGTCCAGCAGAGCGGCGGCGCGCTCACGGCCGCCGACGGGTTTCTGTTCGCGGCCCTGGTGGTGTGCGCGGCGGGCTACACCGAGGGCGGCCGGCTGGCCCGGGTGATGCCGGGCTGGCAGGTCATCGGCTGGGCGCTGGTGCTGTGTCTGCCGCTCTCCGTCCCGGCGGCGGGGCTCGCCCTGGCGTTCGAGCCGGTACGGCTGACCGGGCACGCCGTGGCCGGGGTGCTGTGGGTCGCGGCGGGCTCGCAGTTCCTCGGTCTCGTCGTCTGGTACCGGGGGATGGCGGCCATCGGCATTCCCCGGGCCAGCCAGTTGCAGTTGGCCCAGCCGCTGCTCACACTGGTGTGGTCGGTGCTGCTGCTGGGCGAGCACCTCACGGCGGCCGCTCCTGTCACCGCCGCCGCTGTGCTCGTGTGCATCGCCGTCACGCAGCGATCGCGTTCGTGAGGAGGCCCCCCAGATGCGCGCAACCGTGGGTGACCGCCTTGTCCAGCACGGCAGGGTGGTCGGCCAGCACGATCAGGTCTCGGAAGTCGTCGAAGTGATGGGCACGGAGGGCAACCCGCCCTACCGCGTCCGCTTCCCGGACGGCCACGAGGCCGTCATGTCCCCCGGCCCCGACTGCGAGGTCCGGCACCGGGAACAGCAGACCCAGGCCCAGTAGATCAGCGCGGGGGATTCGCCGGCCGCCCGTAGTGGTCGGCGATGACCCTCGCCATCGCCCGGATCGGGTCCTTCGCCGTGTCCTGAGCGGCGAACCAGACGTGTCCGCGCACCTCCGGGTGTGCGGCGGCGCGGGTGAGGTGCCGGGACAGTTCCGCCGGGTCCTGCCAGGCGGCCGGCTGTCCCGCTGCGCCCGCCTTGTAGAGCGCCTCGCCGATGTAGAGCCGCGTGTTCGTGCCCTTCGCCACGGCTGACCACCAGGACACGACCTTGGCGTAGTCGGCGGCTGGGTAGCCGATGTTCCAGTACACCTGTGGGACGAGGTAGTCGATCCAGCTGTTGCGCACCCACGCGCGCGTGTCCGCGTACAGATCGTCGTACGCCTGGACGCCCGCCCGGGTGTCCGAGCCTCGTGAGTCGGTCGCGGCGTTGCGCCAGACCCCGAAGGGGCTGATCCCGAACTGCGTGCCGGGCCGCACCTGCCTGATGCGCGCGGCGGTCTCCTTCACCAGCCTGTCGATGTTGTCACGCCGCCAGGCGGCCCGGTTGGAGAAGGCGCCGCCGTACGCGTCGTAGGCGGCGTCGTCGGCGAAGCTCTGTCCCGCCACCGGATACGGGTAGAAGTAGTCGTCGAAGTGGACGGCGTCCACCGGGTAGCGGGCCACCGCGTCCAGGATCGCGTCCTGCACGAAGGCGCGGACCTTCGGCAGGCCCGGGTTGTAGTAGAGCTTGCCGCCGTACGGCACCACCCAGTCCGGATGCCTGCGTGCGGGGTGCGAGGCGACCAGGCGCTCGGGGTCGCTGTGGTTTGCGATCCGGTAGGGGTTGAACCAGGCGTGCAGTTGGAGTCCCCGGGCGTGGGCCTCCGTGACGGCGGTGCCTAGCGGGTCCCAGCCCGGCGACTTGCCCTGGGTGCCGGTGAGGACCTGGGACCACGGCTCGTACGGCGAGGGCCACAGCGCGTCGGCCGTGGGGCGGACCTGGAAGAGCACGGTGTTGAGCCGGTCACGGACCGCCCGGTCGAGGTGGGCGGTCAGCTCCGTGCGCTGCTGGGCGGCGGTGAGGCCGGTGCGCGAGGGCCAGTCGCGGTTGTTGACCGTCGCCAGCCACACGCCCCGCATCTCGGTCGCCGTCCGCCGCGGTGCGGTCCGCCGGTCCGGCGCGGCCGTGGCGCCCTGCGCCACCATCAGCGTCGTCAGCGCCGCCACCGTGAACGCCCGGCGTGACATTCGCCCCATCTGCACACCCCGATACACCGCGGATCCGCTCCGTCACGGATCGTTCCGCGCCTCAGGATGCCCCGACCCGGACGATCGATCATCGATACTTGGGGGTAACGTGCACGATCGGAGCAGGCGCCGGATCTGGAGGACCTGCCGAGCCGTAGACCAGCGAAGGGGACGATGTGACGGACTTCCCAGCGGGAGACATCACGCGCGTCGGAGTGGTGGGCTCCGGCCAGATGGGCGCCGGCATCGCCGAGGTGTGCGCCCGCGCCGGCCTGGACGTGAAGGTCGCCGAGATCACCGGCGAGGCCCTGGAGATCGGCCGTACCCGGCTGTTCAACTCCCTGGCCAAGGCCGCCGAGCGCGGCAAGATCAGCGAGGAGGAGCGGGACGTCACCCAGGCGCGCCTCAGCTTCACCACCGACCTCGGCGAGTTCGCGGACCGTGATCTGGTGATCGAGGCCGTCGTGGAGAACGAGCAGGTGAAGACCGAGATCTTCCAGGTGCTCGACCAGGTCATGACCCGTGCGGACGCGATCCTCGCCTCCAACACCTCCTCCATCCCGCTGGTGAAGCTCGCGGTCGCCACCTCGCGCCCGGATCATGTGGTCGGCATCCACTTCTTCAACCCGGCCCCGGTGCAGAAGCTGGTCGAGCTGATCCCGGCGCTCACCACGTCCGAGGGCACGCTCAGCCGCGCCCAGATCTTCGCCGAGAAGGTGCTGGGCAAGCACGCCATCCGCGCTCAGGACCGCTCCGGGTTCGTGGTCAACGCGCTGCTCGTGCCCTACCTGCTGTCCGCGATCCGCATGTTCGAGTCGGGCATCGCCAGCCGTGACGACATCGACAACGGCATGGAGATGGGCTGCGCCCACCCGATGGGCCCGCTGAAGCTGTCCGACCTGATCGGCCTGGACACGATCGTCTCCGTCGCGAACTCGATGTACGCCGAGTACAAGGAGCCGCTGTACGCGGCGCCGCCGCTGCTGCAGCGGATGGTGGACGCGGGGCGCCTTGGCCGGAAGTCGGGGTCGGGGTTCTACACGTACGGCTGATGGCACAACTGTGGGCCTGACATGGGAAGTTCCGTGTCAGGCCCACGCCTTTCCGTGCCAGGCGCACGACCGGGCTGCGCTGGGCCGCCGCCAGGTTCGCGTCTTTCCACCTTGTGCGGGGCGCTACCTGTTCAGGCGGCGGAATATCCCTGATGTACCCCCTCCGACAACCGTGAAAGTCCCTGAAAAGTCCCTGGGATGTCTCCGGCTTCCGCCTGCCTGACACCGCCTGCCTCTGGATTCGCGGGGCCGGCGGCCCAACCTGGGTGCGCGGAAGCATCCAGCCGGCCACGGACCGCACGACATCTCCGCGTCTTCCGCCTCGCCATGCGAACCAGTGGGGCGGTCGTCGGCCGGGGTGATCTGGAGGGCCGCGGGACGGCCGCGACCGTCGCAGGCGAGGTGGATCTCATGGGGCAAGCCTCCCCGGTATCGGCCGAGGGCGTGATCGTCCGGTTCGTCCCGTCGGCGCTTCCGCCAGGCGGCCTCCGGATGCCTGCGAAACCAGCGGCTACCAGGAGGCCCGTCCTTCATGGGCGTGCAGCGGGCAGCTCGCCCCGGTCCCCCGTTCGAACACCAGGTGCCACGCACATGGCCGAGGATTACAAGGAGCCGCTCTACGCCGCTCCCCCGCTGCTCCGGCGCATGGTCGAGGCGGGCCAGCTCGGCCGCAAGACCCGCTCGGGCCACCTACGGCTGGTTACGGGGAGCGACTCTTCACGGGCCCGGCACCGCCTTGGGTGCCGGGCCCGTCTGTTTCACACACCGTGTGCGCGCCGGGCCCGCATATGCCCCGCGCGCACGCTCCCCTCGCGCCCACCAGGCGAGTTGACTCCTGATGCGCATGCAAGGGATGTGGAACAACCACATGTGACAACAGAGAGGAGTGGACCCGTGACCGCCGATCCCGAGCATCCCGAGGTCCATGGAGAACTCGCAGAGTTACGTCGCCGCCTCGACGTGGCGTACGCCCGAGTCGAGGGAGGACTGGCCCTGCTCAGCCATCGCACGGAGGAGACGGCCAAGGAACTGGACGAGCTGAACAGCCGGATGCACTCGCTGGAGCACGCCCGTTGGCCGCTCCCCTCCGTCGCGGCCCTCGCGGCCGTCGGGGCCCTCGCCGTGGCGATCTGGCAGGCGCTGGCCCATTAGCCGTCGGCGAGCCGGAGATGGTGCAGCAGGAGTAACGCGGCCGCCATGTTGGCGGCCGGGACCTCGCCGCGGGCGACCATGTCGGGGACGAGCTTGAGGGGGACCCATTCCCGGCGGTCCGACTCGAAGTCGTCCACGGGATGCCCGACGTACTCGCCCTCGTCGGCCCAGTAGATGTGGTGCCGGGCGTCCGTGAGGCCGTTGGACGGCTCCACGGTCATCAGGTGGTGCAGGGGTCCCGGCCGCCAGCCAGTCTCCTCCTCCAGTTCCCGCGCGGCCGCGCGCGGGATGTCCTCGCCGTCCTCCACGACTCCGGCCGCAAGTTCCCACCCCCAGCTGTCCGTGATGAATCGGTGGCGCCACAGGAGAAGGACCTCGCGTGCCTCGTTCACCACCGTGGCCACGGCCACCGGCCGCAGCCGTATCAAGAAGTGGTCGAGGTGCCGGCCGTCCGGCAGCTCGACATCCGCGAGATTGACGCTGAACCAGCGATTTTCATAGACAGTTTGTTCGTTCTGTTTTGTCCACTGCACGGTTCTGCCACCTTCCGCCGAGTAAGTGGCAATATCGCAGCAGCAGCGTCGAGTGGCCTACAGCGGTACGCGCAGTGCCCCGTCGATGAGTTCGGCGGCTTCAGCGGTTCCGGCACAACCGCTGCGCACCAGGTGCTCGCGTACCGCGCGCAGTCTGTCGCGCAGCCGCTGGGACTCCATCCCCCGCGCCTGCTCGGCCATCTGCACCGCCGTCGCCACCGCCTTGTCGACGTTGCCCTGCCGCAGCTCGATGGTGCTGAGCATGGCCAGCCGGTGCACCCGGCCCCGGTCGTGCGCCGGATTGTCCACGGCCGCCGCCGCGTGCTCCCGGGCGGCGGCCAGCTCGCCCAGGCTGAGAAGCGCCTCGGCCACCTGCACATTGACCAGGCCCGGCTGGACATAGCCGGTCTCATCGGGTTCGTACCCGCGCCGGATGCGTTCGGCGGCCGTCTCGGCCCGCCGGATGCAGGACAGCGCGCTCGTGCCGTCGCCGAGGCGGGCGTACGCCTTGGCCTGCATCGCGTACAGGTCCGAGGCGAGGGCCGGGGTGATGTGCTTGCCCGCGGCCCGCAGCGCGGCCTCCGCGAAGGCGACGGCCTGCCGGTACTCCCGCATGAACAGCGCCTGGTTGACGAGCAGCGCGATGACGTACGCCCCGAGTCCCCGGTCCCCACTGGCCTTCGCGAGCCTGAGCGCCTGGTGGAAGTAACGCTGGGCGAGCCCGTGGGCGTCGGAGTCGTATGCGCAGATCCCGGCGATCGCCACCAACCCGCCGGTGGCTCTGTGCAGTTGACGCCCCGTGGCATCGGTGTAGCTGCCGCGCAGCAACGGAGCCGCCTCGGCGTTGAGGAAGCCGACGATGCGCGTGCGGGTCGCCATGCCGCCCGCCTTGCGGTACATCTGCTCGTAGTGCGTACGGGCGGCGCGCAGCATCTCGAGGTCGGCCGGCGTGACCCGGTGCCGGCCGCCGCGCGAGACGTCCACGTCCTCGGGCGGGTTCTCCCACTCCCACACGGGCATCACGGCGGGCGTGCCGGTGACGGCCGGCGCACCGAGTATGTGCGGGCGCTGCTGTTCGTCGGAGCGCCACAGAGCGGTGGCCCGCTCGACGAACCCGGACAGCGAGGTGCCGTGCGGGGTCGAGGGCCCGCCCGGGACACCGAGGCCGATGTCGTCGAGCGTGACGGGCCGGTGCAGCCGCCCCGCGAGCACCTCGCAGATCAGATCGGGCACCTGGCCGCGTGGCCGCTGGCCCTTCAACCACCGTGCGACGGCGGTGTGTTCGTAACGGAGCGCGAGACCCCGCGCCCGGCCCGCCTGGTTGACGTGCGCGGCGAGACCGGCGTGCGAGATCCCCGCCTCGTCCAGGATCGCGTCGAGCAGAGTGTTGGGCTGCATGGAATGCCCCCCGAGTGGCCTGGTGCCGTCAGAGTAGTGCGAGCGCCTTCACACGGGGTGCGAACGGAGTGCGCGAATCCGGGCTGTGCGCGCGCTGTTGCGGAGAGTGTCGGACCGATTGACTGAACTGCCTCGCAAGAGGCCGGCCGGGCCGCCGGCTCCCCCTCGTACAGCGGCGGCTTGGCCGTGCGGCTAAGGGGGTGCGGCCAACGGCGTGTTGTCGGGTGCGGGTGCGTGGGGGTTGTTCGCGCAGTTCCCCGCGCCCCTGTAGGTCTCGCTGCGCTTCGCCCAATTCCTGTCGTTCCGCAGGATGAGAACAGCGACGTCGTCCGTCGGAGCGCCTCTTGTGTGGCGGAGCAAGGCCGAGAAGACCCTGCGCAGGATGGCCTGGGGTGTGGTCGTGGGAGCGCGCGTCGCGTCGGCCAATGTCTCCGGCAGGGAGAAGAAGCGGCCCCTCGCATCACGGGCGTCCTCCGCGCCGTCCGTGTAGAGGACCAGGGACTCGCCGGCACGCAGTTCGCCACATGGTACGGCGACCAGGCCGGCCGGGAGCGGGAACGGGCCCAGCGGCGGCAGGGGGTCGCTGTGCGCCAGGGGCTCAACCCCGTAGCCACCCAGCCGATAGGGCCAGGGATGGCCGCAGTTGAGGGCGCTCACCTGTCCGTCGCGACCGATCTCCAGGAGGAGGACCGTGACGAACTCCTCGGCCACCGGGTCATCGGGTTCCCGGCAGCTCGACGGGTGTTCGGCGCGGGCACGTTCGTGTAGACGGCGGACGAGAGCGCGCTCCAACCGCCGTAACACGGCGGCCAGTTCACGCTCGTCGTGGGCAGCCTCGCGGAAGCTGCCGAGGACGGCGGCGACGGTGCCGAGCGCGGCGAGACCGTGGCCGCGCACGTCCCCCATCACCATTCGCACACCGTGCTCGGTGGCGATCGCCTCGTACAGATCGCCGCCGATGGCCGCACCCCGGTCGGCGGACAACTGGGCGGCGGCGACGGTCAGGCCGTCGAGCCGTGGCGGCGGCGGACGCAGCAGCACGCTCTGGGCGGCACCGGCGACCTTGCGAATCTGCCGCAGCTCACGCAGCAGAGTGCGGTGGACGTGCGCTATGAGCCCGGTGCCGACGACGAGGAACACGGCACTGGTGCCGATCCGCGCGCCGAGCCCGTTCTGCTGCGCGAGCGGGCAGGCCAGCTTGTAGGTGATCGCCACACTGCCCCATGCGGTGGGGAGCCCCAGGGTGAGCAGACGCCGGGTGGGCGCCCGTGCCTTGATACGGAACATGCGGATGCCCCCACACCAGCCCCGACAGAGCAGAATCGGACCGACCCCGAAAGGCCGGTCCGATTCTGTCGACGGCATGACCTGGAGGACCAGATCAGCCCCAGTTGCCACTCAAACGAGTGAGAACCGCTGCATTTATGCAGGTAGCCGCACTGCAACGCGCCCCGATAGGGCCGCGGGACTGTGTCGATATGCGGCTCCGCCGGGTAGGCGCGACAAGCCACCGACGACCCGCAGCCGCCGAACCACACAGTCCCCCACGGCGACCAGGCACGGCGCCTAGGCCCGAAGCACCGCTCCCGTACGCGAGCCCGCGAGGGCAACCGCGGCGTCCCGCGCAGCAGACGCCTCGTCAACCGTCAGCGTCCGGTCCCCCGCCCGGAAGCGGAGCGCATACGCCAGCGACTTACGACCCTCACCCAGCTGCTCGGCGTTCTCGTAGACGTCGAACAGCCGGATGGACTCGAGGAGTTCACCCGCACCCTCACTCAGCGCGGCCTCCACGTCGGCATGCGGAACGCCCTCGTCGACCACCAGGGCGACATCCTGCGTCGCGACCGGGAACGTCGAGATGTGCGGGCTCTTCACGAGGCCCGCGCTCGCCTGCTCCAGGACGTCCAGGTTCAGCTCCATCGCGCAGGTGCGCGCGGGCAGGCCCAGGGTCTTCAGGACGCCGGGGTGCAGCTCACCGGCGTACCCGACGACCCGCTCCGCGCCGTCCACGACGACCGCCAGCTCGGCGCAGCGGCCTGGGTGCCACGGGCCGTACTGGCCCTTGCGGACGATCAGTCCGGTCCCGGACTCGCGGGCGAGGATCCGGGCGGCCTCGATGGCGTCGGCCCAGTCGGACGGGTGGCCCTTGCCCCACCAGCCGGCCTGCTCACGGGCGCCGGCGAGGACGACGGCGGCGTGCCGGGGCTGCTCGGGCAGCGCCTCGTCGAGGGGGGCGAGCTCCTCGTCGGTGGGCCGATGGTCGACGGGCAGGCGCACCGCGACCTTCAGCTCCTCGCGCGGGTGGAAGACCAGGCCGGTCTCGAAGAGGGCCAGGTCGTGCGAGCCGCGGCCATCATTGCGACGCAGGGCGCCCAGCAGGCCGGGCAGCAGCGTCGTACGGAGCGCGGGCTCCTCGTCGGAAAGCGGGTTGACCAGCTTGACGACCCGGCGCTTCGGGTCGTCGGCGGCCAGGTTGAACTGGTCGAAGACCTGCTCGCCGATGAACGGGTAGTTCGGCGCCTCGACGTAGCCGGCGCCGGCCAGGGCGCGGCCGATGCGGCGGTGGAGGCGCTGCCGCTCGGTCAGGCCCAGGCCCGCGGGGGGCTTGGGCAGCGTGGACGGCAGGTTCTCGTAGCCCTCGAGCCGGATGACCTCTTCGGCGAGGTCGTTCGGGTCGGTGAGGTCGGACCGCCAGGACGGGACGGTGACGTTCAGCTCGTCCTGCCCGTAGACGTCGCAGCCGACCTCCTGGAGGCGGCGTACGACGGTCTCGCGGCCGTAGGCGACACCCGCGACCTTGTCCGGGTGGTCGGCCGGGATGGTGATGGTGTGCGGCGCGGTGGGCGCGATGACCTCGGTGACACCGGCGTCCGCCGTGCCGCCCGCGAGCAGCACGAGCAGGTCGACCGTGCGCTGCGCGGCGGCGGACGCGGCCTGCGGGTCCACGCCGCGCTCGAAGCGACGGGACGCCTCGGAGGACAGCTTGTGCCGGCGGGCGGTGCGGGCGATGGAGATCGCGTCGAAGTGGGCGGCCTCGATCACGACGTCGGTGGTCGTGCCGTCCGTCTCGTCGATCTCCGTGTTGGCGCCGCCCATGACGCCCGCGAGGCCGATCGGACCGCGGTCGTCGGTGATGACCAGGTCCTCGTCGGACAGCGTGCGCTCGACGCCGTCGAGGGTGGTGAGCTTCTCGCCCGGCTCGGCCCGGCGCACGCCGATCGCGCCTTCGACGCGGGCGCGGTCGTACGCGTGCAGGGGCTGGCCCAGCTCCAGCATCACGTAGTTGGTGACGTCGACGGCCAGCGAGATCGGGCGCATGCCCGCCTTCTGGAGGCGGCGCCGCAGCCAGATCGGGGAGTGTGCCTCGGGGTCGAGGCCGCTGACCGTGCGGGCGGTGAAGCGGTCGCAGCCGCAGGCGTCGCTGACCCGCACCGGGTAGCCGTAGGCGTTCGGCGCGGGCACGTCGAGCAGGGCCGGGTCGCGCAGGGACAGGCCGTAGGCGGTGGCGGCCTCGCGGGCGACGCCGCGCAGGGACAGGGCGTAGCCGCGGTCGGGAGTGACGGCGATGTCGAGCACCTCGTCGACGAGCTGGAGCAGCTCGATGGCGTCGATGCCGATCTCGGTCTCCGGCGGCAGCACGATGATGCCCTTGGTGCCGTCGTCGCCCATGCCCAGCTCGTCGCTGGAGCAGATCATGCCGTGCGAGACCTTGCCGTAGGTCTTGCGCGCGGAGATCGCGAAGCCGCCGGGCAGGACGGCACCGGGCAGGACCACGACGACCTTGTCGCCGACGGCGAAGTTGCGGGCGCCGCAGACGACCTCCTGGGGCTCGCCGGTCCCGTTGGCCTGGCCGACGTCGACGGTGCAGAAGCGGATCGGCTTCTTGAAGCCCTCGAGCTCCTCGATGGTCAGCACCTGGCCGACGACGAGCGGCCCCTTGAGGTCGGCGCCGAGCTGTTCGACGGTCTCGACCTCGAGGCCGACCGAGATCAGCTTCGCCTGGACGTCACGGCCGGTCTGAGTCGCCGGCAGGTCGACGTACTCCCGCAGCCAAGAAAGCGGGATCCGCATCAGATCTCCATCCCGAACGGCCGGGTGAACCGGACGTCACCCTCGACCATGTCTCGCATGTCTTCGACGTTGTGGCGGAACATCAGCATCCGCTCGATGCCGAACCCGAAGGCGAATCCGCTGTACTTCTCGGGGTCGACGCCGCAGGCGACGAGCACCCGCGGGTTGACCATGCCGCAGCCGCCCAGCTCGATCCAGCCCTCGCTGGAGCAGGTGCGGCAGGGCCGGTCGGGGTTGCCGACGGAGGCGCCCTTGCACACGTAGCAGAGCATGTCCATCTCGGCGGACGGCTCGGTGAAGGGGAAGTAGTTCGGCCGCAGCCGGGTCTTCATGTCCGCGCCGAACAGCGACTGGACCATGTGGTCCAGGGTGCCTTTGAGGTCCGCCATGGTCAGGCCCTCGTCGACGGCCAGCAGCTCGATCTGGTGGAAGACCGGGGTGTGCGTGGCGTCCAGCTCGTCCGTGCGGTACACACGGCCGGGACAGACGATGTAGACGGGCAGCTCGCGTGACAGCAGGGCGCGGGCCTGCACGGGCGAGGTGTGGGTGCGCAGGATGACACCCGACTCACCGTGATCGCCCTTCGGGCCCTCGACGAAGAAGGTGTCCTGCATCTGCCGGGCCGGGTGGTCGGGGGTGAAGTTCAGGGCGTCGAAGTTGAACCACTCCGCCTCGACCTCGGGGCCCTCGGCGACCTCGTACCCCATGGACACGAAGACGTCCGCGACCCGCTCCATCATCGTGGTCAGCGGGTGCCGCGCACCGGCCGGTACCCGGTCGTACGGCAGCGTGACGTCCACCGCCTCCTCGACGAGCACCCGGGCGTCGCGCTCGGCCTCCAGTTCGGCCTGGCGGCCGGTGAGGGCCTTGTTGACGGCGCCGCGGGCCTGGCCGACGCGTTTGCCGGCCTCGGCCTTGGCATGCGGGGGCAGGGCGCCGATCTCGCGGTTGGCGAGGGCCAGCGGTGAGGCGGGGCCGGTGTGGGCGACCTTGGCCTCGTGGAGCGCGTCGAGGGAGTCCGCGGCGGCGAAGGCGGCGAGCGCCTCGTCCCGCATGCGCTCGATCTCTTCCGGTTTCAACGTCTCGACCTCGACAGGGTCGTACGACTTATTGGGTGCCGACATCTCTTCCCGTGCTTCCGATTGGCTGGCTGAGGGTCCCCGTCACCGGCCGAGTCACCGACTGACAGCGCCGTGTGCAGGACACATAGGTGCCAAAGGCCGAGTCTAACGGGGTGGCGGAATACGAATGCGCCCGTGGCCGTCAGGCGAGATACGCCGGAGTGCTCACGGGCAACGTAAATCGGAACTCGGCGCCCCCGCCGGGCGCGCGTCCGACCGTGATGGTGCCGCCGTGGGCCTCGACGATGCCCTTGACGATGTAGAGCCCGAGGCCCGTGCCACCGCGCTTGCTGCCCCGCCAGAAGCGGGTGAAGACGCGGTTCATGGACTCCTCCGGGATGCCGGGGCCCTCGTCGCTCACCGTGACCGACGTACCGGCGTCCTCCGCTTCGCGCGGGGCCACCGAGGGCGTGATGTCGATGGTGACGGTTCCCTCGCCGTGCCGCACGGCATTTTCCAGCAGGTTGCTGAGGACCTGGTCGATCTTGTCGGGGTCGGCCCACAGGGCGGGCAGCGGCTGCTCGATGCGCAGCAGGAACCGGTCGGCGGGCTGGCCGGCGGCGACGTACGCCTGGATGTGGCGTCCGACGGCGGCGCCCATGTCGACGGGCTGCCTGCGCACCTCGAGGCGTCCGGAGTCGATGCGGGAGATGTCGAGCAGCTCGGCGATGAGCCGGGTGACACGGTCGGCGTCGGCGTCCACGGTCTCCAGCATCAGCCGCTTCTGGTCGTCGGTGAATCTCTCCCACTTGGCCAGCAGGGTCGCGGTGAAGCCTTTGACCGAGGTGAGCGGGGAGCGCAGCTCGTGGGCGACCGTGGCGATCAGCTCGGCATGGCTGCGCTCGGTGCGGCGGCGGGCCTCGGTGTCCCGCAGGCAGACGACGACCCGGCGGACGGGGCCGGTGGGCTCGTCGCGCACGTACCGGACCGAGACGAGGACTTCCCGGCCCCCGGGCAGCAACAGGTTGCGCTCGGGCTGGCGCACCCGGATGGCGAGCCCGCCGTAGGGATCGGTCAGCTGCCACCAGCGCCGCCCCTCCAGGTCCTCCAGGGGCAGGGCCTTGTCCAGGCGTTGTCCCAGGGCGTCCTCGCGCCGTACGGCGGTGATGCGGGCGGCTGCCGAGTTGAAGCAGACGACCCGCCCGTGCTCGTCGGCGATCACCAGGCCGTCGGGCAGCTCCTCGGGGTCGACGCCGACACCACCGGGGTCCTCGTGCCGGGGCGCGGGCACACGCCGCACGTCCCGCCCGCTCGTGCCGACGCTCATCCCCGTACCCCACCCTTCAGCTGCCGTGGGCCCCCGAGCTGGTCACCCTACTAGCTCTCGGTGACGGAACGGCACCCTCCGGAGGCGCGCTGTGCACGGGCCGACGCGTAGAGACATACGGCGGCGGCGGTGGCGAGGTTCAGACTCTCGGCCTTCCCGTGGATGGGGACGCGCACGACGGCGTCCGCCAGCGCGCGGGTCTCCTCCGGGAGCCCCCAGGCCTCGTTCCCGAACACCCAGGCGGTGGGCCCGCCCATGGTCCCCTTGTCCAGCTCGTCGTCGAGGTCGTCGGTGCCGGCCCCGTCGGCGGCGAGGATGCGTACGCCGGCGTCCTTGAGCCCGGCGACGGCCCGCTCGACGGGGACGCCGACGGCGACGGGCAGATGGAACAGCGAGCCGACGGAGGCGCGGACGGCCTTGGGGTTGTACAGGTCGACGGAGGCGTCGGTGAGGACGACGGCCTCGGCCCCGGCGGCGTCGGCGCACCGCAGCACGGTCCCGGCGTTCCCGGGGTCCCGTACGTGTGCGAGGACGGCGACGAGCTTGGGCCGGCCGGCCAGGATCTCCTCGAACGGCGTGTCCACGAACCGGCACACCCCGACGAGGCCCTGCGGGGTCACGGTGGTGGAGATGTCGGCGATCACCTGCTCGTCGGCGAGATGCACCCGGGCACCGGCGTCGCGTGCCTCCCCCATGATGTCGGCGTACCGCTCCGCGGCCTCGACGGTGGCGAACAGCTCGACCAGCGTGTCCCGGTGTCCCGCGGCTTCCCGCACGGCCTGCGGCCCCTCGGCGAGGAACAGCCGCTCCTTACTCCGGAAATTCCGCTTCCCCAGCCGCCGAGCGGCAGCCACACGCGCGGAACGGGGGGAGATCAGCTCAGGAGAGACGGGGGGCATCCTCATACCTTCGGAGACTTGTAGCGCACGAAGGGGCGCGGGGCTGTGTCGATATGCGGCTCCACCGCGTGCGCGCGACCAGCCACATCGGGCCCGCGGCCGAACGACCACCGGCCCACCCAATGGCAGGACCCGCAAGCCATACAGCCTGCGGGTCCTACAGTTCACGTCGGCTGAAGCCGGCGCAGCGTCACGCGGCCTTCGGCGCGTTGACGTCCGCCGGCAGCGCCTTCTGCGCGGCCTCGACGAGCGCGGCGAACGCGCTCGCGTCGTTGACGGCCAGCTCGGCCAGGATCTTGCGGTCGACCTCGATGTTCGCGGCCTTCAGACCCTGGATGAAGCGGTTGTACGTGATGCCGTTGGCGCGGGCAGCGGCGTTGATGCGCTGGATCCACAGCTGACGGAAGTCGCCCTTGCGCTTCTTGCGGTCGTTGTAGTTGTAGACCAGCGAGTGGGTGACCTGCTCCTTGGCCTTGCGGTACAGGCGCGACCGCTGACCGCGGTAGCCGGAGGCCTGCTCGAGGATCGCCCGGCGCTTCTTGTGGGCGTTGACTGCCCGCTTGACGCGTGCCACTTGTTTAACTCCTTGTAGCGGGGCCGCGGTTCGACTCACGCGGCCCGGAAACGGCTGGGTCCCGGTCCTGACGCAGGGCGCTTGTGCGCGCCCCCGGCGTCACTTGCCGAGAAGCTTCTTGATCTTCGCGGCGTCGCCCGGGGCCATCTCGGCGTTGCCGGTGAGACGACGCGTCACGCGGGACGACTTGTGCTCGAGCAGGTGGCGCTTGCCGGCGCGCTCACGGAGCACCTTGCCGGAGCCGGTGATCTTGAAGCGCTTGCTGGCACCGCTGTGCGACTTGTTCTTCGGCATAGCGCCGTTATCTCCTCGTCGGTGGCGCTCCGGTGCCCGGTCGCGAAAACCGGGCACGGTGGAGCGTCGCTGCTTGTTTCGGTTACATCCAGGGGACTCGCGTCCCTCGGATCACGCCTCGGCGGGTTCCTCGGCGGGCGCCTCGGCCTCGGCCTCGGCGGGGTTCTGCGAACGACCGGGGTTGGCCTTCGCCTCCGCCTTGCGGGCCTCCTGCGCCTGGCGAGCCTCGGCCATCGCCTCGGTCTTCTTCTTGTGCGGACCGAGAACCATGATCATGTTGCGGCCGTCCTGCTTCGGGTTCGACTCCACGAAGCCGAGGTCCTGGACGTCCTCCGCGAGACGCTGCAGCAGTCGGTAGCCCAGTTCGGGCCGGGACTGCTCGCGACCACGGAACATGATCGTGATCTTGACCTTGTCGCCCTGCTTGAGGAACCGGACGACGTGACCCTTCTTGGTGTCATAGTCGTGCGGGTCGATCTTCGGCCGGAGCTTCATCTCCTTGATGACCGTGTGCGCCTGGTTCTTGCGCGCCTCACGGGCCTTCATGGCCGACTCGTACTTGAACTTCCCGTAGTCCATGAGCTTGCACACGGGCGGACGGGCGTTCGCCGCGACCTCGACCAGGTCGAGGTCGTACTCCTGCGCAAGCTCCAGGGCCTTCGCGAGCGGCACGATGCCGACCTGCTCGCCACTGGGACCGACAAGTCGCACCTCGGGAACGCGAATCCGGTCGTTGATGCGGGGCTCGGTGCTGATGGATCCTCCTCGGTAGCACCATGCGGCCGCCTGGCGGACGACCACGTATGTCTGGCTGACATGGAGACCAACCATCACGGCACATGAAAAATGCCCCGGACGGGACACAGGCGGGACTCCGAAGCAGCCGGAGCACCGCCGCGGTGAGCCCGCGGGGCGCGAATCGGACGACTCCACCGTCCGTACGGAACGGTGGTGGTCGTCTGACCGGTGACCCGCCGTCCCGTGGGACGGTCAGGTGGGAGATCGGAGCCTCCACTTGTGGGCCGGGCACGCGGTGTCCGACCGGTCGTTCAACAAGGCTAGCAGCTCGGGCCGGGAACGGCTAACCGAGGCCGACTGGGGCCGCACGCGCCCCGGCGCCTATCGTGTCCCGCATGAGTGAGACCTCCCCCTCCAGCCCGGACGGGCAGCCCGACTTCGACGAGATGGCCCGCGACATCGCCGAGGTCCCCGCGGTCGAGGTGATCGTGACGGTCGCCGTCAACCTGATGAGCGCCGCCGCCGTGAAGCTCGGCCTGACCGAGGAGGGCGACAAGTACAAGGACCTCGACGAGGCCCGCAAGCTGGTCGGCGCCCTGGCCGGGCTGCTGGACGCGAGCGCGACCGAGATCAGCTCCTTCCACGCGGCGCCGCTGCGCGACGGCCTGAAGTCACTGCAGCTGGCGTTCCGCGAGGCGTCGATCGTCCCGGACGGGCCGGGCCAGGGCCCCGGTGAGAAGTACACCGGGCCGGTCTACGGCTAGCCGGTCCGCTCGGCCTGTGTACGACTGATCCGTCGTACGGCTCACCCGCGAACGAACAGGGGCTCGCCCGGAGGCGTGGTCCCGGCCGGCAGCAGTGCCAGGTCGAGGCCGCGCACCAGGCGGGCCCTCAGCGTGTCGTCGGCCGCGAGGCGCTCCGCGACGGCACGGGCGGCCTCGGCGGGCGCGGCGGCCGGGTCCAGGACCAAAGCCAGGGTGCCGTCGGCCTGCCCGGGGCCGAGGTGGGCGCGCAGCACCGCGGGCTCGCCGGCGACGGCGGCGCGTACGGCCTCGACGACGGCCGGGTCGGCGAGCGGGGCGGTGCTCGTACGGCCCTCGGCCAGCGCCAGCAGGGCCGGGCCCGTCAGCTCGAACGGCACCGGCCCCGCCATGTCGAGGACGACCGTGTCCGCCTTCTCGTGAGCGGCCGCCTGCAGCGCCTGGTGCAGAGGTACGGCGACGGGGCGGGCCGCCGGGTCCCAGCGGGCGAGGGAGTCGGTGGAGGTGAAGGCCGGCAGGGCCGTTCGGGTCCCGGCCTTCAGGGTCGGTACGGCCATGTCACTGGTCTTCTCGCGGCGCAGCCGGTTCTCGTCCTCCTCCACCTCGCCGAGCACGGCCACGACGGGCACGAGCAGCCGGGCGCCCTTGAGTGCCTCGAGCACCGGGCCGACGGCGGTGCGGTCCTCGGCCCAGGCGGCGAGCGCGGCGCTCAGCCGGGGGTCGGCCGAGCCGTCGTCGTCGGAGTAACCGGGGTCGGGAATGTTCTTGTTCGCCACGGTCACCGACCTTATCGGGGGGATGCTGCTGCGCTTGTGCGGCCCCCGAAACCGGGCGGACACGCGGCTCACGGGAATCTCAGATTTCCCTGACACAGATCTCACGTCCGTCTAACGAAGCGCACAGTCCGTCACTCCAGCATCGCGGGCATGAAGCCTTCCGTACCGAGCCGTACGCTGGTCCACGCCGTGATCGCCGCCGTGACCGTGGTGGGGGTGACGGCGGCCGGGGCCGTGTACATGAAGGCGCGGGCGCACTCCGATCCGGGCCTCATATCCGCTACGGCGCCGCGGTCGTCGCCGTCGCCGACGGTCTCCGTCCCGGCCCAGGCCTCGGCTTCGGCCGGTGAGGAGGAGTCGGTGGAACCCGTGACCGAGCCGGCGTTGGATCCGGACGAGCTGCTGAGCCGGGCCATGGACGCGGTGAGCGTGCCGTCCGGCGCGAAGGTGGCGGTGGCGGTGCTGGACCTGGAGTCCGGCCAGAGCGCGGCGTACGGCCGCGGGACGTTCGACACGGCGAGCATCGTGAAGGTCGACATCCTGGCGGCGCTGCTGCTCCAGGCGCAGGACGCGGGCCGGCCTCTCACGGTCACGGAGAAGGCGTACGCCACGAAGATGATCGAGAACAGCGACAACGACGCGGCGACGGCGCTGTGGCGGACCATCGGCGGGGCGGCGGGGCTGGACTCGGCGAACGAGCGCTTCGGGCTCACGGACACGACGGGCGGCTCCGGCGACCTGTGGGGGCTGACCCAGACCACGGCCGCCGACCAACTCACGCTGCTGCGGCAGGTGTTCGGGGACGAGTCGAAGCTGAGCGAGTCCTCGCGGGCGTATCTGCGGGGGCTGATGGAGACCATCGCGGCCGGTCAGGCGTGGGGGGTCTCCGCAGTGGCCGACGGTTCCTCCTGGGCGCTGAAGAACGGCTGGCTGCCGCGCAGCACGACCGGGCTGTGGGACGTCAACAGCATCGGCCGCGTGACGGTCGACGGGGGCGGCTTTCTGGTGGCCGTGCTCTCGAAGGGCACGGCCACCCAGCAGCGGGGCATCACGCTGGTCGAGGCGACGGCCCGGGCAGCGGTGTCGGCGCTGACCGAGGGGAGCACGTCCGCGTCGGCCTCGGTGGCCGGCTAGGGCGTCCACGCCACGCACCGGGGCGTCGTCGAGGTGTTGCCCGGGGTGGGCCGCCGGTCGGGCCGGCTCGAGGCGGGGCACCGGATCACACCGTCTCCGCGACCGGCCGGTGACCGGGCTCAGTCGCCCGTTTCGCGGCGGTTGCGCCACAGGACCACCGCCGCGACCAGCAGGACGCCGCCGGCGCTGCCCGCGAGGGGGCCCGCCCAGTCCGCGGCGCCGGAGGACGCCTCCGCCGTGTCGGGTCCGGGGCCGAAGTACTTCTCGCCGTACGAGGCCGAGCGCAGGCCCTGCGGTTCGAGGCGACCCGCCGCCTCGATGGCGGCGGCCGGGTCGATGAAGCCGAAGCCACGGGAGTCGTCGCGGCCGCCGCTCGGGGGGTTGCGGGCGGTGTCCTCGAGGAGCTTCTTGATCTGGGGCGGGGTCAGCCCGGGATGGGCCGCCTTGACCAGGGCCACCGCGCCGGAGACGAAGGCGGAGGCCGCGCTCGTCCCCCAGCCCTCGTAGTACTTGTGGTCCGGGTAGGCGATGACGACGTCCACGCCGGGCGCGCTGACCGTGGCGTACCAGCGGCGGGTGGAGAAGGCGGCGCGGGTGCCGTAGCGGTCGACGGCGGCGGCCGCGATGACGCCGGGGTAGGCGGCCGGGTAGGAGATGTGGTCGCCCTTGTCACCGCCGTTGCCCGCGGAGGCGACGACGACCACGCCTTTCTTCAGGGCGTACTGCACGGCCTCGTCCTCGCTCGGCTCCGGGTGCGCGGAGTCGGAGTCGTCGCCCAGGGAGAGGTTGATGACGTCGGCGCCGTGGTCGACGGCCCAGCGGATGCCCTCGGCGAGGGCGTTGCCGCGGGTGCTGCGGGCCTCGCCGCGGGCGGAGTCGCCGTCCTCCAGGATCACGCGGACGGGCAGGATCTTCGCCTCCGGGGCGATGCCCATGACACCGTCGGCGTCACCGGAACCGTGGCCGTGCCCGGCGATGATGCCGGCCATGGCGGTGCCGTGCCGGGCCCAGGAGCTGTCGCCCTTCTTGGCGCCGAAGCCGATGAAGTCCTTGCTGGGCAGCACGTTGCCCTCGAGGTCGGGGTGGTCGGCCTCGACGCCGGTGTCCAGGACGGCGACGGTGACGCCCTTGCCCTTGGTGGTGCGCCAGGCGTCCTGGGTGTGCAGGGCGGACAGGGCCCACTGCTGGGCGCGTATGCCGTCGGCGTGTGCGGTGGTGGCGGGCAGGACGACCAGGGAGCCGGCGAGGAGCAGGCTCAGGGCGCTGCCGGTGGTGCGGTTCATGAGGGCGGCTCCGTGGCCGAGCCGACGGTCTTGCGCAGGCGCCGTTCGATGCGGTCGGCGAGGCCCCGCGCCTCCTGGCCGAGGCCGGCCTGGGCGGGGGCCGTGGTGGCGCCGGACGCGATGGCGTCGGCGGCGGGCTGGGGGTCGTCGACGGTACGGCCGTCGCTCCAGCCGGAGACGGCGTACGCGACGACCGGGGCGTCGGTGAGCACGGACAGGGTCCAGGTGGCGCGCTGCTCGGCGCCGAAGTCCTCGGCGACGGTGTCCTTGGCGGCGTACGGGCGGGGCATCAGGTCGTCGCGGCGGTCCAGGCGCTCGTCCTTGAAGCGGGCGGCGAGGGCGGCCATGCCGGCGGGGTCGGCCTTGGTGAACAGGAGGCCGACAGTGGTGACGTAGCTCTGAGTGGCGTCGGTGTAGGTGGCGCGCAGCAGGCGGCGGCAGCCGACAGGGGCGAGTGCCTTGCGCAGCAGCGGGTCGAAGGCGTCGGCGCAGCCGGTGTCCGGGGCGACGGCGATGCGCGTCCAGGTCCGGTCGGCTCCGCCGGGTCCCGCGCCGGTGCCCTGCACGGTGGGCGGGAACAGGTCGTCGACGGGCACGCTGTGCCACAGCTCGGCGGCCGACGTGAAGCTTCCGTCGCTCCCCGAGCCGCCGGAGCCTCCGGTGAGCCAACTCCCGGTCACCGCACCGCCGATGAGACCGAGGCCGAGCACGACACAGGCGGCGGCCGCGGCGGTACGGGGCCGCACGCGCGCGCCCAACGGCCGGGGCCGCACCCGCTCGTCGTACCCCTCGGGCTCCCCGAAGGACACGACGGGCCGCGCTGCCGGCGGCACCGCGCTCCACGACAGCGAGGGATCCGGCGACACGGGGCCGCCGCCTGCAGGACCGGGGCCGGTCACGGGCGTGGGCGGGACGAGGGAGGCACGGGGACGCGGAGCGAACGCCTCGAAATCGGCGTCGGGGTCGGCGGTGGCCGGGTCCGGAGGTGCCGTGAACCCCGAGCGCGGGCCGGTCGCCGATTCGGCCGAGGCCTCGGCGACACCCTCACCGCCACTGGAACGCGGCACGGGGGGAACGTGCGCGAACGGCGAGGAAGTCGGCCCGATCCCGGAAGCGGTCGGGTTTCCACCGGGAGCGGCGGCCGGTCGCGCGCTCGGCCTGGGCGGCACGGTGCCGGAACCGGGCCGCGCGGGAGAACCCTGCCCGTTCCCATGCTCGGCCTGCGGGGCCGGTGGTACCGGTCGCAGACGAGCGGTCGTCTCCGCCGGGGTCTCGACCGGGGCGGGTCGCGACGGAACCGCCGGGCGGTGCGACGGCTTGGGGGGCAGGGGGGTGGGCGGCGTGTCCGGGCGTGTGGGGCGCCCGACGGCAGGAGCCGCCTCCGGACCAGGTGCACGTCCGGCAGTAGGCGGCGTGTCCGGGCGAGTGAGACGCCCCACGGCAGGAGCCGCCTCCGGACCAGGTGCACGTCCGGCAGTAGGCGGCGTGTCCGGGCGAGTGAGACGCCCCACGGCAGGAGCCGCCTCCGGACCAGGTGCACGTCCGGCAGTGGGCGGCGTGTCCGGGAAGCGGGCCGAAGCCGCGGGCGGGGGTGGCGTGGTGGCGGAGGCATGCGGCGTACGTCCCGGGCGGAGGCTCGGGAAGCGTGGGCCGGTTCCCGTGCGCGCCGCGGCTTCCTCGCCCGCAGCGTGCCAGTCACCCGAACCCGAACCTGGCGCCTCGATCGCACCGGAACCCGCCCGCCCCGCTTCCGTCTCCGGCTTCGGGGCGTTCGCCGTGGTCTCCGGGCGGGGCTCGTCGGTTCGTCGCGGGTGGGGCGTCGTGTCCCTGGACGGCACGGGGGCGTGGCGGGACTCCGTGCTCATTCGCCCCCCGTTTCCTGTTGCCCGGGCCGTCTGCTCGTACGCGGACCGTCGTGTTCGTGGCCCGGGCCCGCGCGGATTCGTCCGTCCCGGGCACGCATACCCGCACGCGCGGACCGGCATCCCGGCGCAGGTCTGCGGCCGGCGGCGCCCCGTCGTGCGTGCGCGTCACTCTACGGGTTGTGCCGCGGCGAACGGGAACCAGTCCACGACCCCGGGGTATCTGCCCGGGAACGTCCCCCTACCCTGCGGTAATCCTGTCTGGCAGGCTGCGTTCATGACTGCGCGCGCCGCCGACCGGGCCCGGTACGACAGGGCCACCGCCCATCTGGACGCCCCCCTCGCGATCGTGGACCTGGACGCTTTCGACGCCAACGCCGACGATCTGGTCCGGCGTGCGGGCGGGAAGCCGGTCCGGGTGGCCAGCAAGTCCGTGCGCTGCCGTGCGCTGCTGGAGCGGGTGCTCGCGAAGGACGGCTTCCGGGGGATCATGTCGTTCACGCTGGCCGAGTCGCTGTGGCTGGCCCGCTCCGGGTTCGACGACGTCCTCCTCGCCTACCCCTCCGCCGACCGCACCGGTTTCGCCGAGTTGGCCTGTGATCCCAAACTCGCCGCCGCCGTCACGGTGATGGTCGACGACCCCGCCCAGCTCGACCTGATCGACGCGGCCCGTGCCGGTGGGCGTGAAGTGGTGCGCGTCTGCCTGGAGTTGGACACCTCGCTGCGGCTGCTCGGCGGCCGGGTGCGCGTGGGGGCGCGCCGCTCCCCGCTGCACTCCCCCGAGCAGGTCGCCGCGTTGGCGCGGACCGTGGCCCGGCGGTCCGGTTTCCGGCTCGTGGGGATCATGGCGTACGAGGGTCATATCGCCGGTGTCGGGGACGCGGTGGCCGGCCGGCCGCTGCGGTCGCGGGCCATACGGCTGATGCAGGCCGCCGCCCGGCGTGAGCTGGCCGAGCGGCGGGCCGAGGTGGTGCGGGCCGTGCGGGCCGTGGCGCCGGACCTGGAGTTCGTCAACGGCGGCGGCACGGGCAGTGTGCAGCACACCGCGGCAGAGGACGCGGTGACGGAGATAGCCGCCGGTTCGGGGTTGTACGTGCCGCGGCTGTTCGACAACTACACGTCGTTCACCGGCCGTCCGGCGGCACTGTTCGCCCAGCCCGTCGTACGCCGGCCCGGTGTGGGCGTGGTGACCGTGCTCGGCGGCGGCTACCCCGCCTCCGGCGCCGCAGGTGCCGACCGGCTGCCGGTGCCATACCTGCCGGAGGGGCTGTCGTACGACGCGCAGGAGGGGGCCGGCGAGGTGCAGACGCCGCTGCTGGGCTCGCCGGCCGACGATCTCCTCCTCGGTGACAAGGTGTGGTTCCGGCACGCCAAGGCGGGTGAACTGTGCGAGCGGTTCGACGTGTTGCACCTGATCGAGGGGGACGCGGTGACGGTGACCGTGCCGACCTACCGGGGCGAGGGCCGCACGTTCCTGTGACCGGTCGGCCTGGTCAGCCTTCCGGGCCGATGCTGCTGCCCACGCCGCCGCCCGTGGCCGCGTCGCCCACCGCTCGGATCCCCCGGGTGATCTCGTCCATGTCGGACAGCGGCGGCCCGTCCGGCCCCGCGTCGAAGGCGAAGCGGACGAGGACGGGCGCCTCGCTGCCGACGCTGGACCGGAAGGCGAGGGACTGGACATAACCGCCGGGCCCCTTGGCGGTCCTGACCCGCCAGCGGACGAAGTACCCGGCGCGGCCCGCGACCGCGACCTGCCCGGATTTCACGACCTGATGGGACTCGATGCCCCCGAAGGGGCGTTGCCCGGCGAGGTCCTCGTCGTAGGCGAGGTCGGCCGCGTCCTCGATGTCCCTCTCGGCGAGGGCCTCGGAGGACGTCCCGTCGGCCGCGCTCGCGGTGCGCGTGCTGACGAGCCCGTGCCGGCACAGTCCGATGCCGCCCGGGCAGTCGTACGTGCCGTCGGTGGTCATGACGACGTCGTCCTGGGCGACGTACTGCGGCCGGACCCAGCCCTCGGGCAGCGGCAGGGTGATGCCGTTGAGCTGGTCGACCACGCGTCCCGGGTCCTCGGAGGGTGTGGGCGAAGGGGAGGGTGACGACGGAGCCGGGCTGCTCGTCGTGGTCGTCGGCGCGGTGTTCGCCGTGGTGGAGCCGCCGTCCTCGTCGCCCGTGCCGAGCACGATCGCGCCGGTGACGATCGCCGCGACCAGGACGGCCCCGGCGGCGACGAGCGCGACGGCCTTCGCGCGGCCGGGCGTGCCCTTGGCAGGGGTCTGCGGCGGGGGCGTCCCCCCTGGCGGGCGCCGGTGTCCGGTCCAGGCCGTGCCATCCCACCAGCGTTCCAGGTGGGGGGCGTGGGGGTCGCGGTACCAGCCGGGTGGGGGCGTCATGCTCACCCCGGCACTGTAGGACGGGAGGCCGGGGTCGGTACACAGGTCCGGACGTGCACAGGACCCGCGACCCTGTGCACGTCCCGGACCGCGTCCGCTACAGCGGAGTGACGTACGCGCCCGAGATCCCGCCGTCGACCAGGAAGTCGGTGGCGTTGACGAAGGAGGAGTCGTCGCTCGCCAGGAAGGCGACCGCGGCGGCGATCTCGGCGGCCTCGGCGAACCGGCCCACCGGGATGTGGACCAGCCGGCGCGCGGCCCGCTCCGGGTCCTTGGCGAACAGCTCCTGCAGGAGCGGGGTGTTGACCGGTCCCGGGCACAGGGCGTTGACCCGGATGCCCTCCCGGGCGAACTGCACGCCCAGTTCACGGGACATGGCGAGGACGCCGCCCTTGGACGCCGTGTACGAGATCTGCGAGGTCGCCGCGCCCATCCTCGCCACGAAGGACGCCGTGTTGATGATGGAGCCCTTGCCCTGGCGGCGCATGTAGGGGATCGCGGCCTTGCAACACAGGTACACGGAGGTGAGGTTGACCTCCTGGACCCGCTTCCATGCCTCCAGGCCGGTCTCGAGGATGGAGTCGTCGTCGGGCGGCGAGATGCCCGCGTTGTTGAAGGCGACGTCGACGCTGCCGTAGGTGTCGTACGCCGCCTTGAACAGGGCCTCGACCTGCTCGGCGTCGGTGACGTCGACCTTGACGAAGAGGCCGCCGACCTCTTCGGCGGCCGCCTTGCCGCGGGTCTCGTCGACGTCGCCGCAGACGACGCGCGCGCCCTCGGCGGCGAGCCGGCGTGCGGTGGCGAGCCCGATGCCGCTGCCCGCTCCCGTGATGACGGCGGTACGCCCCACCAGGCGGCGGCAGACATTTTCTTCGGTCACTGTGCGGGACCCTCCGTGCTGATGAAGACGTTCTTGGTTTCGGTGAAGGCGGTCAGGGCGTCCGGGCCCAGCTCACGGCCGAGTCCGGACTGCTTGAAGCCCCCGAAGGGGGTCCAGTAGCGCACGCTGGAGTGGGAGTTGACGGAGAGATTGCCCGCGCGGACGGCCCGGGAGACGCGCAGCGCGCGGCCCAGGTCCCGGGTCCACAGCGAGCCCGCCAGACCGTACGGCGTGTCGTTGGCGAGGCGGATCGCGTCGGCCTCGTCGGTGAAGGGCAGCAGCACGGCGACCGGGCCGAAGATCTCCTCGCGGGCGGCCGACGAGTCGGGCCGCTCGCCCGTGAGCACGGTCGGCGGGAACCAGAAGCCGGGCCCGTCGGGCGCGCCGCCGCGCAGGGCTTGGGCGTCGTCGGACACGAACGACCGTACGCGGTCAAGCTGCTGACGGGAGATCAGCGGTCCCATCTGGGTCTTCTCGTCTGCCGGGTCGCCCACCACCACGGCGGCCAGCGCGTCGGCGAGCAGCTCGCGTGCCTCGTCGTACACCGTCTCGTGGACGAGGATGCGGGTGCGGGCGCAGCAGTCCTGGCCGGAGTTGTCCAGGAAAGAGAACGGGTCGACAGCCGTCTTCAGGTCGGCGTCGGAGAAGACGATGTTCGGGCTCTTGCCCCCGAGTTCGAGCGTGACCGGCTTGACCGAGCGGGCGCAGCGCTCCATGACCTCACGGCCGGTGCGGGTGGATCCGGTGAACACGATCTTCGCCACGTCGGGGTGGTCGACCAGGGCGCGGCCGGTGATGTGGCCGTGTCCGGGCAGGACCTGGAAGAGGTGCTCGGGCAGGCCCGCGTCCAGGGCGAGTTCGGCGAGGCGGAGCGCGGTGAGCGGGGTGGTCTCGGCGGGCTTGAGGACGATCGCGTTGCCCGCGGCCAGGGCCGGGAAGGAGCCCCAGGCGGCGATGGGCATCGGGAAGTTCCAGGGGGCGATCACGGCGACCACGCCCAACGGCTCCTGGAAGGTGACGTCCCAGCCGCCGGGCACGGGGATCTGCTTGCCGAGCAGGCGTTCGGCGCCGCCGGCCGCGTAGAGGAGGAGGTCGCGGGCGTTGCCGGCCTCCCAGCGGGCGTTGCCGAGCAGATGGCCGGCCTCGCGGACCTCCAGCCGGGCCAGTTCCTCGATGTGCTGGTCCACGCCGTCGGCGAACCGGCGCAGCAGACGGGCGCGGTCGGCAGGCGGGAGCGCGGCCCAGGTCGCTTGGGCGCGCGTGGCCCGTACGACGGCGGCGTCCACGTCCTCGGCCGTGGCGGCGGGGACGGTGGCGACGACCTCCTCGGTGGCCGGGTTGAGGATCGTCAGCTCGTGCGGATCGGACGGCAAAGGCTCGTGCGGGTCGGACAACGGATGGCCTTTCAGCGACGGTTGACGGTGTTTCACATGCGTTCGAAGGAGCGGCGCAGCTCCCAGTCGGTGACCGCGGCGTCGAAGGCGTCCAGTTCGACGCGTGCCATGTTGCGGTAGTGCGCGACGACCTCGTCGCCGAAGGCCGCCCGGGCGATCGGGCTGTTCTCCCACAGCTCGGCGGCCTCGCGCAGCGTGGTGGGAACGTGCGCGAACTCGGCGGTGTAGGCGTTGCCCGGACAGGGCTCGGGCAGTTCCAGCTTCTGCTCGATGCCGTACAGCCCGGCCGCGACCAGACCGGCGACCGCGAGGTGCGGATTGACATCGCCGCCGGGCAGCCGGTTCTCGAAGCGCAGGGAGCGGCCGTGGCCGACGACGCGCAGGGCGCAGGTGCGGTTGTCGTGGCCCCAGGCGACGGCCGTGGGGGCGAAGGAGCCGGGCTGGAACCGCTTGTACGAGTTGATGTGGGGCGCGTAGAGCAGGGAGAAGTCGCGCAGCGCGGCGAGTTGTCCGGCCAGGAAGTGGCGCATGACGTCGGACATGCCGTCCGGGCCGTCCCCGGCCATGACGTTGCCGCCGGCCGCGTCGGCGAGTGAGAGGTGGATGTGGCAGGAGTTGCCCTCGCGCTCGTTGTACTTGGCCATGAAGGTGATCGAGACGCCCTCCTGGGCCGCGATCTCCTTGGCGCCGGTCTTGTAGACGGCGTGCTGGTCGCAGGTGACCAGGGCCTCGTCGTATCGGAAGGCGATCTCGTGCTGGCCCGGGTTGCACTCGCCCTTGGCGGACTCGACGGTGAGGCCGGCGCCGGCCATCTCGTTGCGGATGCGGCGCAGCAGCGGCTCGATGCGGCCGGTGCCGAGCACCGAGTAGTCGATGTTGTACTGGTTGGCCGGGGTCAGCCCCCGGTAGTTCGCGTCCCACGCCTGCTCGTAGCTGTCCTTGAAGACGATGAACTCCAGCTCGGTGCCGACCTGGGCGGTGTAGCCGAGTTGGGCGAGGCGCTCGAGCTGGCGGCGCAGGATCTGGCGGGGCGCGGCGACGACCGGAGAGCCGTCGTTCCAGGCGAGGTCGGCGATCACCATGGCCGTGCCGGCGTTCCAGGGCACGCGGCGCAGGGTGGTCAGGTCGGGGTGCATGGCGAAGTCGCCGTAGCCGCGGTCCCAGGAGGACATCGCGTAGCCGTCGACGGTGTTCATCTCGGTGTCGACGGCGAGGAGGTAGTTGCAGCCCTCGGTGCCGTGGTGGAGGACCTCGTCGAGGAAGAACCGGGCGGCGAACCGCTTGCCCTGGAGGCGCCCCTGCATGTCGGGGAAGGCCAGGACGACGGTGTCGATCTCACCGCTCGCGACGAGGGCGTGCAGCTCCTCGACGCCGAGCGGGGGTGTGCGGTCTGCCACGGGAGTGCTCCTTCGGCTTCTGCGCGCTTTTTCGGCCGGGCCGGGAGCCATAAGGTATTGGCGAGAACCTTTTGTTGGGAAGGGGGCACGGCCGGATGGCGGCGGATGCCGACGGTGGTCCGGGCGACCGGCTGACGCCGGTGCTGCGGCCGGTGCGGGCGGGCAACGGGTTCGAGGAGGCGCTGGAGCAGATCCTCCAGGTCGTGCGGCTCGGGCTGGTGCCCGGTGGTGAACGGCTGCCCGCCGAAAGGGAGTTGGCGGAGCGGCTCGGGATCAGCCGGGTGACGCTGCGCGAGGTGCTGAAGGTGCTCCAGGAGCAGGGGCTGGTCGAGTCGCGGCGCGGGCGGTACGGCGGGACGTTCGTGCTGCCGCGGGCCGACGTCTTCGGCGAGGACGAGCTGCGGCGGCGGATCGTCGAGGTCGACATCGAGGACGTGCTGCGCTTCCGGGAGGTGCTGGAGGTGGGAGCGGCGGGGTTGTGCGCTACGCACGGGCTCGGCGCGGAGCAGGCGGACCGGCTGCGGCAGGCGCTGGCCCGCACGCACGACGCACCGCTCGCGGAGTACCGGCGCCTCGACACCCTGCTCCATCTCAAACTGGCCGAGCTGTGCGGCTCCGCGACGCTGACGGCGCAGTACGCGGCGGTCCGGGCGACGGTGAACGATCTCCTCGACTGCATCCCGCTCCTCGTCCGCAACCTCGAGCACTCCCAGCGGCAGCACACCGCGCTGGTGGAGGCGGTGCTGGACGGCGACGCGGAAGGAGCCCGGGAGATGATGCGTGAGCACTGCGCGGGGACGGCGGCGCTGCTGCGGGGGTTCCTGGCGTGAGGTGGGGCTTGCCGGGGGCGGGGCCCTCGGCAAAGGTATGGGTCGAGGCCATTGGTGAGAGGACGGTCGTATGGCGAGCAGGCCGCTGATCGGGGTCAGTACCTATCTGGAGTCCGGGGCACGGTGGGGCGCGTGGGAACTGGAGGCGGCGTTGCTGCCGGCCGGCTATCCGCGGCTCGTGCAGCGGGCGGGAGGACTCGCCGCGATGCTGCCGCCGGACGCGCCGGAGTATGCGGCTGCTGCGGTGGCGCGCCTTGACGGGCTGGTGATCGCGGGCGGCCCCGACGTCGAGCCGGTCCGGTACGGCGCCGAGCGCGACCCCCGCACCGGGCCGCCCGCGCAGGCCCGGGACGCATGGGAACTCGCGCTCATCGAGGCGGCGTTGGCGGCGGGCCTGCCGCTTCTGGGCATCTGCCGGGGCATGCAGCTGCTGAACGTCGCCCTCGGCGGCTCCCTGGTCCAGCACATCGACGGACACGCCGAGGTGATCGGGCAGTTCGGGCGGCACCCGGTCAAGCCTGTGCCGGGGACGCGCTACGCCGCCGTCGTGCCGGAGGAGACCTCCGTACCCACGTTCCACCACCAGGCCGTCGACCTGCTCGGTACGGGGCTGGTGGCGTCGGCGTACGCGGCGGACGGGACCGTGGAGGCGGTCGAGCTGCCGGCGAGCACGCCGTGGGTGCTGGGCGTGCAGTGGCATCCGGAGATGGGCGAGGACGTGCGGGTGATGCGGGCGCTCGTGAAGGCGGCCGGGCCGCCTGCCGCCTGAGCCTGGCCGGCGCCCCGTCCTCCAGGGCTCCGGCGCACCGCGGGTTTTCCCACAGCCGACGGGTCAGCTCTCCGCCGCGTCCCGCCAGATGGTCATGTCCACCATCAGGAAGCTGGCCCCCTTGGTGTCCCACAGTGCGGTCGACTTCGTCTGGAGCACGAGCAGCGCGATGTCGCCGTTGCGGTGCCGGACGCAGAACTCGCTGCCGTCCGGCGCTGCGGTCACCGAGAAGCTGTGGGCCGTGGCGCCCTTCATGATGATCCGGCACTCGTCGAGGGTGGCTCCCGTCTCGCCGAAGAGCTGCGTGATCGTGCTGGTGTCGCTCTCCAGCGCGCAGCCGATCTTCTTGCAGCTGAAGCGGATGTCGCCCGTGCGGTCCTTGCGCTGGTCCGGGTCCGCGAAGCTCAGGGAGTCCTTCTCGTCGAGCCAGAGCTGGGGGTGGGGTTCGGGTCGCGGCGTCCGGGACTCGGTCGGGGAGGCGGCCGACGACCCCTCGGGCGCCTGGCCACCGACCGCCGCCGCCTGGGAGGCCTCGTCACCCGCCACCGCGGACGAGGACACCGACGGCCGTGCCGAACCGGGAGCGGACCCGGTCGCGGTCCCGCCGTCGTCTCCGCCCGACCCGTCCCGCACCGTCCACGCCAGGCCGGCGGCCAGCAGCGCGCCCGCCGTCACGGCCGCGGCCGTGATCACCGCCGAACGTCTCCGCCTGGTCTGCCGCACGTCCGGCACCGTCGCGTGCGTCGGCGCGATCAGAGGCGTGGTGTGCGCCAGGGTGCGAGCGGGGGCGGCAGCCGGGGCAGGGACGGTAGCCGGGACCGGGGCGGGAACAGAAGCCGGAAGCGGCGCCGGAACCGTCACCTCCGGCCGTGACCTCGCGCCAGACGGCCGGTTCGGCGCCCGCTCCCAGCTGCTCCCGGCACGACTCGACAATTTCCGCCAGTGTGGCCCGCTCCGCCGGGTCGTTGGCCAGACACCGGGCGATCAGGGGACGGAGCTGCTCGGGCAGCTCGGACAGGGCGGGCTCCGAGTGCACGATCCGGTACAGGATCGTCGCCGAGGGGCCGTCGCCGTACAGCGGTCTGCCCAGAGCCGCGAAGGCGGCCGTCTGGCCGAGCGCGAAGACGTCGGTCGCCGCCGTGACCTCGTCCGCGGTCGCCTGCTCGGGTGCCATGAACTGTGGCGTGCCGATGGCGGCGCCGGTGGCGGTGTGGGAGCTGATGTCGGCGGCCAGCGATATGCCGAAGTCGATCACCCGCGGCCCGTCGGAGGCCAGCAGCACGTTCGACGGCTTCAGGTCCCGGTGCACGATGCCGGCGCCGTGGATGGCCTGGAGCGCCTCGGCGACCCCGGCCATCAGCCACAGCACCGCGGGCACCGGCAGCGGCCCGCGGCGTCGTACGGCGTCCGCCAGGGAGGGTCCGGGCACGTACAGCGTGGCCAGCCAGGGCGGGACGCCGTCCGCGTCGGCGTCGATCAGTTCGGCGGTGTAGGCGCCCCGGACGCGCTGGGCGGCCGTGATCTCCCGCCGGAACCGGTGCCGGAAGTCGGGGTCGTCGGCCAGCTCCGGCCGGACCACCTTGATCGCGACCGGTCGGCCGCCCCGCGTGTGCGAGAGGTAGACGCGCCCCATGCCGCCGGCGCCGAGCCGGGCGGCGAGACGGTAACCGGCCACCTCGCGCGGATCGTCCGCCTGGAGTGGCTGGAACACCTCGGTCACATGCTGCATCGGCCGCGCCCCCTGCTGCCCCAACCCCGTGTATTGACCAGCGGCAAGCCTAAGCTACCCCCGGGTCAGTGACAGCAGCTCCCTCGCCGGCCCCACCGGCCGGTGCCCGGTCGGCCAGATCGCGCGCAGGTCGCGGGCGAGGGCGACGTCCTCGACCGGCACGCTCACCAGGCGCCGCATCGCGAGCTCCTCGCGCACGGCCAGTTCGCTGAGCACCGCGGGCCCCGCACCGCTGACCGCCGCCGCCTTCACCGCCGTGGTGGAGGAGAGCTCGATGAGCGGCCGGGCCAGGCCGCCGAGCGCGCTGTCCAGGACCTGGCGGGTGCCGGAGCCCTTCTCGCGCAGGATCAGGGGCGTCGCGGCCAACTCGGAGGCGGCCAGGGGGCGTCGGCGGCGTGCCCAGGGGTGGCCGGGGGCCGTCACGACGATCAGGTGGTCGTGGGCGATGACCACGGAGTCCAGGCCGGTCGGCACCGAGAGCCCCTCCACGAAGCCCAGATCCGCCTCGTTCGCCAGCAGGCGCTCCGCCACCGCCGCCGAGTTCCCGGCGTGCAGGGAGACCGCCGTGTCGGGACGTTCCGCGCGCAGGGCAAGGAGCCAGCCCGGCAGCAGATACTCGGCGATCGTCATGCTCGCCGCCACCCGCAGCCGCGAGTCGCGCCGGGAACGCAGCGCCTGGGCACCCGCGTCGAAGCACTCCGCCGCCTCCACCACCCGCCGGGCCCAGTCGGTCACCAGGGCGCCGGTGTCGGTGAGGCGGGAGCCGCGCGGTGAGCGGTCGACCAGGGCCAGGCCCATCTGGCGTTCCATGGAGCGGATCCGGCTGCTGGCCGCGGGCTGGGTGATGCCCAGCTCACGCGCCGCGGCGCCCAGGCTGCCCAGCCGTGCCACGGCGAGCAGCAGTTCCAGCGCCCCCAGGTCCGGCACCCGGTGCGCCAGTCCCCCGCCGGGGCCGTGTCCGTCGTCCGCCTGGTGCGGTTCCGCCACGCTGCTCATAAGGACAGGTTATGCCTCCATAGAGGCAAACCCCCTGGTCGGGGGCGTTGGTTCGCGGGACGGTGGCTGGATGGTTACCCGTGTGCGTCATCTCGGCCCCAACTGGTACTCCGCCGTCATGGGCACCGCGATCGTCGGGTCGGCCGGTGCCGCCCTGCCCGCCGGTCTCCGGGTGCCCCTGCCGGTGTGCGCGGCCGTGTGGACGCTGGCGTTCGGGATGCTCGTGGTCCTGTCGTGCGCCCGGGGCCTGCACTGGGTGCGTCATCGCGATCAGGCCCTGGCCCATCTCCTCGACCCTGCCATGGCCCCCTTCTACGGCTGCCTGTCGATGGCCCTGCTGGCCGTCGGCGGCGGTGCCATGACCGTCGGGCGGGGCTGGATCGGGACGGGACCGGCCGTGGTGCTCGACTCCGTGCTGTTCGTCGCCGGTACGGTCGTCGGGCTGGCGTCGGCCGTCGCGGTGCCGTTCCTGATGGCCGTACGGCACCGTGTGGAACCGGGGCAGGCCACCCCCGTGTGGCTGCTGCCTCTCGTCGCACCGATGGTGTCCGCCGCGCTCGGCCCGCTGCTCGTGGCGCATCTGCCGCCGGGGCAGCCCCGGGAGACCCTGCTGTTCGCGTGCTTCGCGCTGTTCGGGGTGAGCCTGTTCGCGACGCTGCTGATGCTGCCCCTCGTCTTCGCCCGGCTGATCACGAAGGGCCCGCTGCCGACGGCGCTCACGCCGACGCTGTTCCTGGTCCTGGGGCCGCTCGGGCAGTCCACCACCGCCGTCGGGATCTTCGCGGACGTCGCGCCGGGGGTCGTACCGGCGCCGTACGACCAGGGCTTCGGCGTGCTCGCCGTGCTGTACGGAGTGCCCGTCATGGGGTTCGCGCTGCTGTGGCTGGGGTTCGCCACGGCGCATGTGGTGCGGGCCCTGCGGGAGGGCATGCGGTTCACGATGACGTGGTGGGCGTTCACCTTCCCCGTCGGCACCTGCGTCACCGGGGCGGCCGCGCTGTCCCGGCACACGGGGCTCGCCGTTTACGGCTGGCTCGCGGTCGGCCTGTACGTCCTCCTCGTCGCCGCGTGGGGCGCGGCCGGCGTGGGCACGGTGCGCGGGCTGGTCAGCGGCGAACTGCTCGCAGGGCCCTCGCCAGCACCTGTGGCGCCTCCGTCAGCGACGGGCCGTACCAGGTCAGATGCCGTCCGCTGACAAGTGCGCAGCTCAGCCCGGCGAATGCCTCAGGTCCGTCGTCGGGCGTGAAGCGGTAGGGCTCGTCCGGGAGCACGACCAAGTCCGGGGCCGCCGCACGCAGGTCGTCCAGCGGGATGCGGGGGTAGCGGTCCGGGTGACCGGCGTGGAGGTGGTCCACGCCCAGGCGGGCGAGGACGTCCCCGGCGAAGGTGTCGCGGCCCAGGACCATCCAGGGGCGCCGCCAGATCGGCACGACCGCCGTCGTGCGATGCGCGGGCTCGGGGAGCGACGTCCAGATCCGCTCCGCCTCGTCCAGCCACCCGGGACGTGCCGGGGCACCGCACGCGGTCAGCACCCGGTCCAGTTCCCGGAAGGCCTGCGGCACCTGCCGCACCTCGGTGACCAGCACCTCGAGGCCCGCCGTGCGCAGGGCGTCGAGGTCGGCCGCGCGGTTCTCCTCCTCGTTGGCGATCACCAGGTCGGGGGCCAGCGCAATGATCCGCGCCAGGTCAGGGTTCTTGGTACCACGGACGCGGGTGACGTCGAGGTCGTCCGGATGGCTGCACCAGTCGGTAGCACCGACGAGAACCCCGGGCAGCGAAACGGCGACGGCCTCGGTGAGGGACGGAACGAGAGAGACGACGCGCACTGGGCAGCTCCGGGATGGGCAGCGCCCCAAGGGGGCGCGGGCTGTGTCGATATGCGGCTCCGCCGCGTGCGCGCGACCAGCCACGAGGGGCCCGCAGACGATCCACGGCCCGTCATGCTCGCGCGGAACTCTCAGCGAGCCCTGTCCTGGACCGCCTCGATGTGTTCGGCCACCGCCACGACGATCACGCGGGTGTCGGGAACCGTCGCCCGCCAGCGGTGGCGCACCCCGCCGGTGAGGTAGAGGGTGTCGCCCCGGCCGAGCCGGTAGGCGCGGCCCTCCGCCTCGATCTCCACGGCGCCGTCGGCGACGTACATCAACTCGTCGTTGCGGTGCTGGAATTCGCGGCCCGCGTCGTGGTCGCCGGTGAACTCCGAGGCGTGCAACTGGTGGTGACCGCGCACCAGGGAGCGCACCTGGGGCGCGAAGTCCGGCTCGGCGCTCTCGGCGCGGACGACGTCGACGCTGCATGCCGGGTCGGCGGCGGCGAGGAGTTCGACGGCCGTGGTGCGCAGGGCGTCGGCCACCTTCTCCAGGGAGCTTCTGCTCGGGCGCGCCCGGTCGTTCTCGATCTGGCTCAGGAAGGGAACGGACAGGCCGCTGCGCTCGGCCACGACGGCGAGGGTGAGCTCCAGCGCACGGCGTCGCCGCCGGACGGCCGCGCCCACGCGCAGGGGCTGTTGTTCTTTGTGGTCGCCCATCGCTCCGGCTCCCTCCTTCGCTCGTACGCCCGTCGGTCCGGTGGAGGGTGCGTCCTGGCCGGCACTCCCTCCGAGGAGTTGTCTGCACCCTACGCATGTTCGGCAAACCGTTTCATGCGCCCGTCACATCGATGTGCCGTGAAGTGCGGTTCGATCTCACACTTCCCGCCATCTCATTTCAATGCTTGGGCACCCTCCGGTGTTCCCGGAAGTCCCTGCCGGGCGGCGCAATGCGTCCGCCCGGCGCCGAGACGTCGGGCCGGGCGGATCGCTGGACGGGGCCGAGGGGCCCGCGTGACGCTGTGTGGTTGGCCGGATCCTTTTCGTGGTGAGCCGGCCGTTACGTCACTGTGGGGTCATGCGGTTCACCATGTCAGGGTGCTGCTCGAGCCAGGCGGCGACGGCCTCCTGCTCATGTCCCTGGCCGCGCTTGTTGATCTCGCTCTCCAGACTGCCGAGTTCGCTCTCGCTCATCTTGAAGTTCTTGATCCACTTGGCGAGCTGCGGGTACTGGTCCGGGAACTTCTCGCTGGAGATCGTGCGGATGGTGTTGCCCTCGCCGAAGAGCTTCTTGTCGTCCTTCAGCTTGGTCAGCCCGTACTCGCTGTACGCCCAGTGCGGCGACCAGAGGACGACGGCGACGGGCTCGTGCTTGGCGTACGCCCGCTTGAGCTCGGCCAGCATCGCGGGCGTGGAACCGTCGACGACCTTGTACTCCTTGTCGAGGCCGTAGCCCGGCAGCACCTTCGTCTTGAGCAGGTTCATCTCACCGGTGCCGGGTTCGATACCGATGATCTTCCCGCCGAAGGTGGACGCCTTGCCCTTGAGGTCCTCCAGGGACTTCACACCCTTGACGTACGAGGGCACGGCGATCTCCAGGGACGTCGGCTGGTACCACGTACCCAGGTCCTTGAGCCTGTCCTTGCTCTTGTCCCAGAAGTTCTGCTGGGCGTAGGGCAGCCAGGCGTCGAAGTTGAGGTCGAGGTCGCCGGAGGCCAGGCCCGTGTAGACCGGGCCGACGTCCATCTGCTTCAGGTTCAGCTTGTAGCCGCGCCGCTCCAGGACGTTCTGCCACAGATAGGTGACGGCGACGTCCTCGTCCCAGGGGAACCAGGCCACGTCCAGGGCGCGCTTCGCCTCGGCCGGGGCCCCCGCGGACTTCTGCACGGGTGCGAGCTTGTCCACCACGCCCGGGTTCTTCTTCAGCCAGGCGCGCACGGCATCCTGCTGCTTGCCCTTGCCCGCCTTGTTGATCTCGGCCTCGAGGCTGGTGAGCTGGTCCTCGCTCATCCGGAAGTTCTTCAGCCACTCGCCGACGACCGGATTGTCGGCCGCGAACCCCTTGCGGCTCAGCGTGTGCACGCCGTCGCCCGTGCCCCAGGCGCCCTTGGGGTCCTCGAGCTTCTTCAGGTCGTAGTCGTTGTACGCCCAGTGCGGCGACCAGAGCGGGACGACGATCGGCTCCTTCTTGGCGTACGCGCGCTTCAGCTCGGCCAGCATCGCCGGGGTGGAGCTGTCGACGACCCTGTACTCCTTGTCGAGGCCGTACTCCTTGAGGACCTTGCTCTTGAGCATGGCCGTCTCGCCGGCGCTCGACTCGATGCCGGTGATCCTGCCGCCGAACTCGGCCCCCTTGCCCTTGAGGTCCGCGAGCGAGTCGATGCCCTTCACGTACGAGGGCACGGTCAGCTCCAGGGACGTCCGGTCGTACCAGGCGCCGAGGTCTTCGAGCTGCTTGCCGTACTTCTTCCAGTACTGGGCGTGCGTCGTGGGCAGCCAGGAGTCGGTCTCGAAGTCGACGTCGCCCTGGGCGAGCGAGGTGTACAGCGGACCGGCGTCGAACTGCTTGGCCTCCACCTGGTAGCCGCGCTCCTCCAGGATCTCCTTCCAGAGGAAGGTGGAGGCGACGCCCTCGTCCCAGGGGATGTAGCCGATGCTGATCTTCTTGCCCTGGCCGACGTTCTCGCTGTCGGCGACGGGGGCGGCGGCTCCCGCGCCGCCGAAGACGCCCATGCCGCCCGCCACCAGCGCGAGCACCACGACGCCGACCACGGCGACGGCGGGACGGGGCCGGTACGACCAGATCCTGAAGCCCTTGGCGGCACGCAGCCTGGCGGCGGCCCGGCGGCCGACCGGCGAGACCTGGGTACCCAGCGCTCCGGTCATGCGGTCGAGGTAGATCGCGAGGATCACGATGGCGACGCCCGCCTCGGAGCCCAGACCGACGTCGAGCTGGCCGATGGCCTCGTTCACGTCGCCGCCCAGGCCGCCGGTGCCGACCATGCCGGCGATCGCGGCCATGGACAGCCCGAGCATGATCACCTGGTTCACGCCGGCCATGACCGTGGGCAGGGCCAGCGGGAGCTGGACGCGCAGCAGGGTGTCGCGGGGCGTGGTGCCGAACGCGTCGGCCGCTTCGACCAGTTCCTTGTCGACCTGGCGGATGCCCAGCTCGGTCATGCGCACACCGGGGGCCAGCGCGAAGATCAGGGTGGCGACGATGCCCGCGGGTGCCCCGGTGCCGAAGAAGAGGATGGCCGGGATGAGGTAGATCATCGCGGGCAGCGTCTGCATGAAGTCCAGCACGGGCCGCAGCAGGCCGCCGACCCGGTGGGACCGGGCCGCCCAGACGCCCAGTGGCACCGAGACGACGAGCGCGATGACCGTGGCGACGAGGACGAGCGACAGGGTCACCATCGCGTCCTCCCACAGTCCGAGGGAGTCGATGAATGCGAATCCCACGAAGGTGAGGACACCGGCGACGGTGCCGCGCAGCCAGAACGCGATCACCGCGAAGATACCGGCGAGGAGCAGTGGCTCGGGCGCCTGCAGGACGGTGTTGATCCCGTCGTAGGTGCCCTGGTAGACGGTCTTGAAGAAGTCGAACAGCCACGCCGCGTGGCTGGTCAGCCAGTCGACGACGTCGTTGACCCAGCTGCCGAGCGGAATCCTAGGCACCGGCCGTCACCTTCTCTCCACTCTTGCCGCGCGGCGAGTCGCACGCCTCGGGGGCACCCGGCTCGTCACCGAGGAAGCCGACGAGGCGCTGCCGCGGTACGACGCCGACCAGCTCGCGGTCGGCGCCGACGACCGCGACCGGGTGCGTCAGCCGGGCGCTGATCGCGCAGAGCTCGGCGAACGTCGTGTCGGGCGTGGCGGTCTCGCAGTCGCAGTCGGCCTCGTCGCCGCGCACGTCGGTGTCCATGACGGCACCGGCGGTCAGGACGCGCGAGCGGTCGACGTCCTTGGTGAACGAGGCGACGTAGTCGTCGGCGGGCCTTACGAGGATGTCCTCGGCGGTGCCGGTCTGGACGATGCGCCCGTCGCGCATGACGGCGATCCGGTCGCCCAGGCGCATGGCCTCGTTGAGGTCGTGGGTGATGAACACGATGGTCTTCTTCAGGGTCTTCTGCAGTTCGAGCAGCTGGTCCTGCATGTCACGGCGGATCAGCGGGTCGAGCGCGCTGAACGACTCGTCCATGAGCAGCAGGTCGGCGTCCGTGGCGAGCGCGCGGGCGAGGCCGACGCGCTGCTGCATGCCGCCGGACAGCTCGTCGGGCCAGGAGTCCTCCCAGCCGGCCAGACCGCACAGGGCGAGCGCCTCGTCGGCGCGGGCTTCGCGCTCGGCGCGGGGCACGCCCTGCACGGCGAGGCCGTATGCGGCGTTGTCGCGGACGCTGCGGTGCGGGAAGAGCGCGAAGTGCTGGAACACCATGCTGATCTTCTTCGAGCGCAGCTCGCGCAGGGCGCGGTCGCTCAGCCCGGTCAGGTCCTGGCCGTCGAAGCGGACGCTGCCCGCGGTCGGCTCGGACAGTCCGTTGAGCATGCGAAGCAGCGTGGACTTACCGGATCCGGACAGGCCCATGACGACGAAGATGTGGCCCGGTTCCACGGAGAAGGAGGCGTCGATCACAGCGGCGGTGGTGCCGTCGGCCCGCAACTCCTCCCGGTCGGCCCCCTCACGGAGGCGCTTCACAGCCTCGCCCGGTCGTCTGCCGAACACCTTGTAGAGATGTTCGGCCTCAAGCCTGGATGACACACGTACCTCTTGTCTCGGACAGCAAATGAAGGAAGCGACGGGCGCAACAGTTGAATGCGCAAGCGACGTCGTTCCGAGCCGCGCCTGCCCCTGTTCCAGAAGCACAAACGCACAAGTGGTACAGCCCACAGCGACAGCGCACACCGCAACGCGTTGCGCGCGAAGGGGTCACTGTCAGTGCCGTACGGCATGATGCGTGGCGTGACCGGACGACTGATGCTTCTCGACACCGCCTCGCTGTACTTCCGTGCCTACTTCGGAGTACCGGACTCCGTGAAGGCGCCCGACGGCACTCCGGTGAACGCCGTGCGCGGGCTGCTCGACTTCATCGACCGGCTGGTCAAGGACCACCGGCCCGATCTGCTGGTGGCCTGCATGGACGCCGACTGGCGGCCCCGGTGGCGGGTCGACCTCATCCCCTCCTACAAGGCGCACCGCGTCGCCGAGGAGCACGAGACGGGACCGGACGAGGAGGAGGTGCCGGACACGCTCTCCCCGCAGGTGCCGGTCATCGAGGACGTCCTGGACGCACTCGGCATCGCCCGTGTCGGCGTCGAGGGGTACGAGGCCGACGACGTGATCGGCACCTTCACCGCGCACGCCACGGGCCCGGTGGACATCGTCACCGGCGACCGCGACCTGTACCAGCTGGTGGACGACGCGCGCGGGGTGCGCGTGCTGTATCCGCTGAAGGGCGTCGGCACACTCCAGCTCACCGACGAGGCCGTCCTGCGCGAGAAGTACGGCGTCGGCGGCTCCGGGTACGCGGATCTGGCGCTGCTGCGCGGCGACCCGAGCGACGGACTGCCCGGTGTGCCCGGCATCGGCGAGAAGACCGCGGCCAAGCTGCTGGCCGAGTTCGGCGACCTGGCCCGGATCATGGCGGCGGTCGACGATCCGAAGGCGAAGCTCACCCCGTCCCAGCGGGGGCGCCTGGACGAGGCGCGGCCGTACGTCGCCGTGGCCCCGAAGGTCGTCCGGGTGGCCGCCGACGTGCCGCTGCCGGACGTCGACACGAGACTGCCGCGCGCGCCGCGCGACCCGGCGGGGCTGGACGCGCTGTCGGTGCGCTGGGGGCTCGGCGGTTCACTGCAGCGGCTGCTGACCACCCTGTCGTCCTGAGGAGACGGGCAGTTCTGCGGCAGGACTCCACCATGGAGTGGTCATGTGAGAGGTGTTGACCGCACGGAGGTGCTAACTTAGGTAAGCCTAAGATGCACGGCAGGGAGGCCGCCATGGCAGAACGCCCCGGACGTAAGCCGCGGAAGACCCACTCCGCTCAGGTCGTTCGCACGGAACGGCTGACCCCTCATATGCAGCGAGTGGTCCTGGGCGGCGAGGGTCTGGCCGGCTTCGCCCCGGACACCTGCACAGACCACTATGTGAAGCTGCTGTTCGGCCCCGAGGGCGTGACCTATCCGGAGCCCTTCGACCTGCAGCGGATCCGTGACGAGTTCCCGCCCGCGCAGTGGCCGGTGACCCGGACGTACACGGTGCGCGCCTGGAACGCCGAACGCCGGGAGCTGACCCTGGACTTCGTGGTGCACGGCGACGAGGGCCTGGCCGCGCCGTGGGCGCTGCACGTGCAACCGGGCGACAGCGTGCGGTTCATGGGCCCCGGCGGTGCCTACGCGCCCGACGCGAGCGCCGACTGGCATCTGCTCGTCGGCGACGAGAGCGCCCTGCCCGCGATCGCGCGCTCCCTGGAGGCACTGCCCGAAGGTGCCCATGCACACGCCTTCATCGAGGTGTCCGGGCCCGAGGAGCAGCAGAAGATCGACTCCGACGTGAAGGTGGTCTGGCTGCACCGCGGGGACCGTCCGGTCGGCGAGGCACTGGTCGAGGCCGTACGGGCGCTGGAGTTCCCGGCGGGCCGGGTGCACGCGTTCGTGCACGGCGAGGCGGGCTTCGTGAAGGACCTGCGCCGGCTGCTACGGGTCGAGCACGCGATCCCGCGTGAGGATCTGTCGATCTCCGGGTACTGGCGGCTCGGCCACAACGAGGACGGCTGGCAGGCCTCCAAGCGGGAGTGGAACGCGCGCATCGAGGCGGAGCAGGAGGGCGGCGGCGCGGCTGCCGCGTGAAACGCCGGGAAGCGGCGGCGCCCGGGAGCCGGGTGGGCCGCCGCTTCGCCGTTCACGCGCACGGCCGCCGGGTCACACCGACCGCTGGTACGACCGGAAGGTACGGATCGACAGCCATACGGCGGCCACCGCCAGCGCGAGCAGCGCCCCGCCGCGGCCGGACACGACGCCCCAGTCCGGATGCTCGGACAGCGCCGAACGGCCCGCGACCATGGCCCAGTTGAGCGGGTTGAAGGCTGCGACGTGCCGCATCCAGCCGGGCATCTGGGACGGCGCCATGAAGGCGCTGGACAGGAAGGTCAGCGGCAGCAGCAGGAAGGTGTTGATGCCGATGATCGACTCGCGTTCCCGCACGAGCATGCCCAGCGCATTGGACAGCGCCCCGAACACGGTGCCCAGCAGCACCGAGGCGAGCACCAGGACCGCGATGCCGACGACGCCGCCCGGGTAGTCGGCACCGCCCAACAGGCCGAGCAGCACGATGATCACCGACTGGAACGCGGTGACCAGGCCGTTGTGGACGACGTTGCCGTTCATCAGCGCGGCCCGGCTGGCCGGCGTGGTCAGGAAGCGGTTGAGCGTTCCGCGCTGGATCTCCTCCAGCGTGCCCATGCCCGCCCACATGTTGGAGCTGAGGGCGCTCATGACGACCACGCCCGGCACCAGGTAGTCCAGGTAGGAGGTGGTGCCGAAGCCACCGAGCTCGACGACCTTCCTGAAGAGGCCGCCGAACAGGAACAGCCAGATGACGGGCTGGATCAGGGTGATGATCGCGTAGGCGGGCTGGCGGGCGAACACCATCAGCTGACGCTGTGTCATGTACCAGGTCTGGACGGCGGCGTTGCTCATCGGGCACCTCCGGCGAGGGTCAGGGTGTCGGCGGCCAGGGCGGCGGCCTCGGCTTCCGCCTCTGCGTAACGGCGGCCCGCGTAGCGGAGGTAGACGTCGTCGAGCGAGGGGCGGGCGACGGTCGCGGCGGCGACGCCGACTCCGGCGCGTTCGAGGGCGGCGAGCAGGGCGGGCATCGCGGCGGCTCCGTCGTCGGCACGGGCGCTGATGCGGCGCCCGTCCATGAGCACCTCGTGCACGCCGGGCAGCGCGGTCAGCGCGCCGGACAGCAGGCTGCGGCCTGCCTCGCCGAGTGGTGCGCGCAGCTCCAGGTGGACGGCGTCGCCGCGGAGTTCGCCCTTGAGCGAGTCCGGGGTGCCGGTCACCACCACACGTCCGCGGTCGACGATCGCGATGCGCTCGGCGAGCCGGTCGGCCTCCTCGAGGTAGTGCGTGGTGAGCAGGATGGTCAGGCCCTCGTCGCCGGCCAGCCGGCCGATCTCGTCCCACATCGCGGTCCGTGCCTCCGGGTCGAGGCCGGTGGTGGGCTCGTCGAGGAACAGCACCTCGGGCCGGTGCACCAGACCGAGGGCCACGTCGAGGCGCCGCCGCATACCGCCGGAGTAGCCCTTGACCGGGCGCCTCGCGGCGTCGGCCAGGGTGAAGCGCTCCAGCAGCTCGTCGACGCGCCGGTCGAGGGCCCCGCCCTTCAGACCGTAGAGCCTGCCCTGGAGCCGGAGGTTCTCGCGACCGGTGGCGACGGGGTCGGCGCCCGAGTTCTGCGCGACCACTCCGATCGCGCGGCGCACCCGGTCGGGGTGGCGCAGCACGTCGTGGCCGGCGACGGTGGCCGTGCCCGAGTCGGGGCGGGCCAGGGTGGTGAGGATCTTGACGGTGGTGGACTTGCCCGCCCCGTTGGGGCCGAGGAGTCCGAAGACGGTGCCCGGTTCGACGGTGACGTCCATGCCGTTGAGCGCGGTGACGTCGCCGGGGTAGGTCTTGATCAGGTGGCGCGCCTCCACTGCGGGCGCACGAGTGGTCATGACTGCTGCTCTCCTGGGATCGAGCTGGTGAATGACAGCTGATCCACCTGAAGAACGCCGGGCTATCCTGGGTGTGCCGCACCTCGATGGCCCGAAGCCGCCTCAGGGTGGATCCGGCTCGGGGTTGGGATCCCGGCGGGCTGCTGCAACAGCCCGCCGGGGTCGTTCTCGTCAGGTGAACTCCGGTGGCAATTCCCCCGTTTCATGGAAGTGCCGCCATCCGGCGACATCCGGCAGCGTGCCCTTCTTGATCTCCTGCAGAAAGCCGCGCACCCACTCGGCCTGCGCCTCGACCATGTGCAACTGGTACTCGGTCTCGACGAGGAAGAGCCGCGGCAGCGTCTCGTACAGCTTCTCCAGAGCGCCCCGGCCGCTCGCCGCCTGCACTTCAAGGGCGCTGAGCCGCTCCTCGAGCAACCGCACCACTTCGTCCGGGTGCAACGCACCCATCAGCGACAGCGCGGTCTCGAAGATCGGGAACTCCTTCACCGGGACCGCGACGATGTCCGACAACCACTCGGTCATCTCCTCACGGCCGGCCTCGGTGAGCCCGTACACCGTGCGCTCGGGGCGGTTGCCCTGCCGCTCCACGTCGGTGACCTCGACGAAGCCGTGCTTCTCGAGGCTCTGCACGACCGTGTAGAGCGAGCCGTAGTTGATCTTCGTACTGGTGTCCTTGCCCTGGCGGCGCAGGGTCTGGGCGATCTCGTACGGGTGCATCGGCTTCTGCCAGAGGGTCACCATCACGGCGAGCGCCAAGGGGTTGCCGAGCTTGCGGCGCCTGATCGCCATGACCATCACCTCGCTTCCGAATATCCGTGCCCGAACATATCGCGAGCGTGCGACCGAGCGCAATACACACGACATATCGCGAGCGAGACACGGCCGCAAGGGCGTGAGGACTTGGGACCGGCGCGGACACGGCCGTGTGACGCGGGTGACACAGACCCCCCTTAATTTCTGTCACCCGACGGCCGGAGTCACGTACCGGGCGTACCGGACGCGCACGGCCCCGGTGCCGGCCGAGGCGCCGGAGGCGGTCCCGGCGCAGTGGGCGCGTACGACAGCGCACGCGGTCCCGGCGCGGCACGGCGCCTACGCTGGCCTGATGCGACGCAAGAACCGAGTCCCGCCCTCCCCCCTGCCGCAGCGTGACGGGGTGGATCCGGTGCGCGTGCGGCTGCCTCCGGAGACGGGCTGGGACACCGTGCGCGAGTATCTCGTGGCGCGGCTGTCCGGGGCCGGGCCCGGAGTGGTCGACGGGATGGTCGGCGCGGGGCGGTTCGTCGGGGCCGACGGGCGGGCGGTGGCGCCGGACGCGCCGTACGTGGCGGGGATGTACGTGTGGTTCCACCGGGACCTGGCCCCCGAGGTGCCGGTGCCGTTCCCGCTGGAGGTCGTGTACCGCGACGCGCATCTCGTCGTCGCCGACAAGCCGCACTTCCTCGCCACCACCCCGCGCGGCAGCCATGTCACCGAGACGGCGCTGGCCCGGCTGCGGCGGGAGCTGGACCTCCCCGAACTGTCCGCCGCGCATCGCCTGGACCGGCTGACGGCGGGACTGGTGATGTTCACGGTGCGGCCCGAGGAGCGCGGCGCGTACCAGAGGCTGTTCCGTGACCGGCGGGTGCGCAAGGAGTACGAGGCGATCGCCCCGTACGATCCGACGCTCGCCCTGCCCCGCACCGTGCGCAGCCGGATCCTGAAAGAGCGCGGCGTGCCGGCCGCGCGCGAGGTCGAGGGCGAGCCCAACGCCGTGACCCGGGTCGAACTGGCTGAGCACCGGGGCGGGTTGGGGTGCTACCGGCTGCTTCCGCGAACGGGGCAGACGCACCAGTTGCGGGTCCATCTCAGCGCGCTGGGTGTGCCCATCCTCGGCGACCCCCTGTACCCCGAGGTGACCGCCCCCGTGCCGGCCGGTGACTTCCGGCGTCCGCTCCAACTGCTCGCGCGGAGCCTGGAGTTCACCGATCCGGTCACGGGGGCCGAGCACAGCTTCCGCAGCGGACGGACGCTGGAGGCCTGGTCCTCGTACCCGGAGCGGGCCGCGCGATGACCGGGTGCGGTCAGCCCTCTCAGTGACCGCTCCACCAGTGGCGCAGCCGCTGCCAGAAGCCCCGGGGGCGGGCCGGTTCGGCAGCCGTGGGCTCCTCGGAGGCCACCGGCCGCACCTCGGGGGCGGGGGCCGGGGCGGGATCGGGCTGCGCGGGAGTCGTGCCGACCTGCCAGGTGGCGCGCTGCGCGGGGATCGGGGCATGGCCGGGCTTCAGTTTCACGTCCTGTTGCGGCTTCGGCTCGAACCGTACCGGCAGGGCCACGAGATGACGGGAGGCGATCGAGGCCCGCCACTCCAACTCATCTTCCTCGCAGTCTAGTTGCACGTCCGGCAGCCGCCTCAGCAGCGCGTCGACGCCGACGTCGGCGATGGCGCGCCCGATGTCCTGTCCGGGGCATTCGTGCGTACCGCCGCCGAAGGACAGATGAGACCGGTTGCCCTGCATACTGGCGGCGAGGTCGGGGCGTACCCGTGGATCGATGTTGCCAGGCGCGGGCGCGAACAGCAGTCCGTCGCCCTTGCGGATGCGCTGACCGCCGAGCTCGGTGTCCTGCTTGGCGAAGTAGCCGAAAATGGTGCTGAACGGCGGTTCGTCCCAGAGGGACTGCTCGACCGCCTCCGGCACCGTCATCTGCCCGCCGTTGAGCTGGGCGCGGAAGCCGGGATGGGTGAGAACCATACGCAACGCGTTGGCCAGGAGGTTGGCGGTCGCCTCGTAGGAGGCGAAGAGCACCAGGCGCAGATGCTCCCGGACCTCCTCGTCACTCAGCCGTGCCGGGTGGGTGACCAGGTGGCTGGTGAAGTCCTCCTCCGGCCGGGCACGGCGACGGGTGGTGAGACGGCCCAGTACGTCCATGACGTACTCGTGGCTGGCGATGGCGGTCTCGGTGCCCTTGAGCGCGTCACGGGCGGCTTGCACCAGTCGGTCGTTGTACTCCTCGGGCATACCGAGGATCTCGCACATCACCGCCATCGGCAGATACTCGGCGAACTGGGAGACCAGGTCGGCCTCTCCGACCTCGCAGAAGCCGTTGACCAGGCGCTGGGTGTAGCGGCCGACGTGCCGCCGGATGCCGCGGTGGTCGATGGTGGAGATGGCGCCGGTGACCGCACCGCGCAGCCGCTGGTGCTCGTCGCCCTCGGCGTGCGCGCAGATGGGCTGCCAGGCGATGTGCGGCATGAGCGGGTGGTCGGGCTTGACCATGCCCTCGAGCAGCGGGTTCCAGATGCGGCTGTCCTTGGTGAACTGCGAGGGGGTGCGCACCATGTGCAGGTTCTCGGCGTGCCCCAGGACCACCCACATCGGCACGTCGTCGTGCAGGAGCACGGGAGCCACGGGACCGTGGTCGTCCCGCAGCTTCTCGTACAGACTGCCCAGGTCCTCCGCGTCGGGGCCGTACAGCCGGTGCAGTCCCCCCGGTCCTGCGGCGTGCGCCGGACAGCCCGGGGGCGGGCCGAGCGTCGGATCGTGCGTACCGGTCGGGGAGTGGGGTTCAGGCGTCACAGTGGTCGCTCCGAAGCTGAGATGAGTCCGTGGGAAAGGGCGCAAGAGCGGGATCAGACGAGCGCGCCGGTCATGGCGAGCGAGTGCAGGAAGCGCATCAGGGTCATCAGCACGTCGCGGCTCGAGGACCGGCGGCGCGCGTCGCACTCGACGATGGGGATGTCCGGGGCCAGGTCGAGCGCCGTGCGCAGTTCCTCTACGGGGTAACGGGGGGCATCCGGAAAGGAGTTGACGGCCACAGCGAAGGGCACGCCGCGCTCTTCGAGCCGCCCTATGACGTCGAAGCTGACCTCCAGGCGCCGGGTGTCGACCAGGACGACCGCGCCCAGCGCCCCCTCGAACAGCCCGTTCCACAGGAACCAGAACCGCTCCTGGCCGGGTGTGCCGAACAGGTACAGCACGAGCCTGTCGGTGATGCTGATACGGCCGAAGTCCATGGCCACGGTGGTGGCGGTCTTGGAGTCCGAACCGTAGTTGTCGTCGACACCGACGCCGGCCTGCGTCATGGTCTCCTCGGTGGTCAGCGGCCTGATCTCGCTGACGGACCCGACCATGGTCGTCTTGCCGACCCCGAAGCCGCCCACGATCACGATCTTCACGGCGGCCTGGGCCGTCTGCGGAAGATGGTCCTCGGTCCGTGGGCCGGGGATGGTGTCAGAGCTTTTGAAGTCCATGCATCACCGCTTCGAGGATTGAACGGTCGGGGAGCGCCTGGCGGACGATCGGGGCGCGCGCCTGCACCAGTCCGGCCGTGATCAGTTCGGTGATCAGGACGGTCATCGCGCTGAACGGCAGGCCGAGATAGGCCGAGAGTTCGGCCACGGACAGGGGGGAGGTGCACAGCCGGAGCAGTGTGGCCTGCTCCGGGGTGACGGACGGCGGTATCTCCTCGCGCGCCACTATCAGGGTCACCAGGTCGAGTTCGGCGCGCGCGCCGTCGGGTCCGGTGATGACGTACAGCCGCTCGGGGTTCTTGGGCCGCCCCTGCTCCTCGCCGCCCGGTTCTGCTGCCCGGGGAGGCGGGGGCGGGGGCGGAGGCTCCTGACCGGGGTGACGCCGTTTGCGTTGCGGAGGAGTCATACGGTCTGCCCGTTCCGCCGGGGCGGTGAGGTGAGATGGGCGCCGATCCTGACGACGAGGTCGCGCATCCGGCCGCTCATCCGGCCGGGTTCGCAAACGACGTCGGCGAGGACGGCGAGATAGGCGTTGGCGCCTGCGGCCATCAGGTAGAAGTAGCCTCCGTTGATCTCGATGACGACCAATTTCATCTCGCCGTCGCTGCCGGGCAGTTCATGGGCGACGGCGCTCGCGAGGCTCTGCACTCCGGCACAGGCCGCGGCCAGGCGGTCGGCGGCGTCGGGGTCGCCGCCGTAGCGGGCGATGCGCAGTCCGTCGGCGGAGAGCACCACGATCATCTCGATGCCCGGGACGCCGTCGGCGAGGTCCTTGAGCATCCAGTCGAAGTTGGCTCGTTGCTCGATCACTTGACGTCCCCCTGGTCGTCGGCCTCGGTGCCGGCGGGCTCGTTGATGAGGTGCATGTACGCGGTGGGGTTCTTCGTGAAGTCGGTGGGGTCGTCGGCCGGGTTGCCCTCCTTGAGGCCCTCCCAGAACGCCTCGACCCACAGCCCGGGTTCACGGTCCTTGAGCTTCTGCCGCTCGGGGTCCTCGGGCTCGGGTCGGGGCTTGGGCTGCGACCAGATGGTGGGCCTGCCCTCACGTTCGGCCTTCTCGATGGCGGCCTGTTCGGCGAGCCGCTGGCTGAGCGGGATCTTCATCTTGCTGCGGCGCTGCGGCAGACCGCCCGGCGTCCACTCGGTGACCTCGGGGACGTCGTCCTCCATGGAGATCCCGGCCGGGATCCGCGGGCTGGTGGGGCGACGCCTCTTGGGCGGACGCTTGGGGCCCTCGAGGGCGCCGAGTTCGGCCTTCGGCACGGCGGTGGCGCCGATGCCGTGGGCGAGTCCGGGCGCGGGTTCGGTGGTCATCATGCTGCTCGGCACGATGAGGACGGCCCGGACGCCGCCGTACGCCGAGGCGCGCAGCGAGACCTGCATGTTGTACGTCGAGCAGAGCCGCCCGACGACCGCGAGGCCGAGGCGGGGACTCTCGCCGAGGTCCTCCATGTCGACGCCCGCCTTGGCCCGCTCCAGCATGCCCTCGACCCGGGCGCGGGCCTCCTCGCTGAGGCTGACGCCGCCGTCCTCGATCTCGATGGCGACGCCCGTCTGCACCTCGGTGGCGGTGACGTGCACCTTGGTCTGCGGGGGCGAGTACCGGGTGGCGTTGTCCAGGAGTTCGGCGGCGGCGTGGATGACCGGTTCGACCATCGTGCCCTTGATGTTGCACTTGGCGATGGAGGCCAGTTCGATGCGCCGGTACTCCAGGATGCGGGACATGGCACCGCGCAGCACGCTGTACAGGGACACGGGGTTGGGCCACTGACGGCCGGGGCGGCCGCCGCCGATTACGGAGATGGAGTCGGCCAGGCGCCCGATCAGTGCGGTGCCGTGGTCGATGCGGAGCAGGTCGTCGAAGACCTCGGGGTTGCGGCCGTGGTCCTCCTCCATCTCCCTGAGCTCCACGGCCTGCTGGTGGACGATGGCCTGGACGCGCTGGGCGATGTTGACGAAGGAGCGCTGTGCGGCGTCGCGCATCGACTCCTCGTCGTCGACGGTCTTCAGGATCGTGCGCAGCAGGTCGCGCTGCGAGTCGGGGAGATGGCGCAGTTCGGGGTCGGCGTCGAGGACGGCGTGAATCACCTCGCGGGGCGATTCACCGGCGTGCAGGCGGTACAGCGCGGTCGGCACGATCTCCGTCGCGAAGCGGACGATCTCCTCGTCGTGGGCGGCGATGCGCCGCTCCAGATACGCGGTGTGACGGGCGCGTTCGGCTCGCTCGGCGGCCAGTCGGCGGCCGCGCCGTACCGCTTCGGCCGCCGTCACGGTCACCAGCACGGTGGCGACGGCGCCGCACCAGCCGACCGCGGCCCGGGCCGGCCCGGTCACCAGGGCGACGGCGGCCCCGGTCGCGGCGACCATGATTATGGCCGGCACCAACAACGCGCGTGGGTAAGGAAGTTCGCGGCCACCGGGAGGCGATTGCACACTCACCATGTATGCCCTCTGAGACGTATCGGCTGGGTGTCGGGGGAGCTTGCGTGGGGAAGAGTCATGGAGCTGACGGGATCTTCCGCATGTTTGCGAACAAGCGCACGAATACACCTCAACTCGGTGCGCCGCGGGCGAGCCTAGCCCGACCGAATCATCGCCGTGTCATATTCCGCAAGCACCTGAAATGACCGCGGGGACAGGAGTACGCTCATCTGTATTTACACACTCGGACATCATTCGCACACGATGCGTGACGACGTACGGACGTACGAAAACCACTCACCGTGACAGGTGGACGAGAGCCTGGAGCAGCGGGACTCAGGTGCCCGCGATGCGCAGCGTCGCGTCGGCCGTGGCGCGGGCGAACTCCGAGACGGGGCGCTGCGGGTCGGAGCGGTGCACGAGGATGACGCCTTCGTGACGGGCGCCCCGCGCAGACAGTCGACGCCGGCGTCCTGGCCCGGGACGGCGACGTGACGTACCGTCGCAGCGGTGACGACAACCTGCTGGTCGAGTTCGGCCCGATGCAGTTGGACCTGGCCCTCCGGATGCGCATCCACGCGCTGAGGGATGCGGTGACGGCGGCGGACCTGGACGGCGTCACGGACCTCACCCCCAGCATCCGCTCGCTCCCGATCCAGACGGATCCGCATGTCCTCGCCCAGCACCAACTCCTCGTGAAGGTAAGGGAGATCACCACCACCCTCCCGCCCACCGACGCCCTGGTGGTCCCCTCCCGGAGGGTCCGCCTCCCCCTCTCCTGGGACGACCCGGCCACCCGCGAGGCGATCGCCCGCTACTTGGCCGGCGTCCGCGACGACGCCCCGTGGTGTCCGTGGAACATCGAGTTCATCCGCCGGATCAACGGCCTGGAGTCGGTGAACGACGTGTACCGGACGGTCTTCGACGCGGAGTACCTGGTCCTGGGCCTCGGCGACGTCTGCCTCGGCGCCCCCGTGGCCGCCCTGGACCCGCGCCACTGCCTGCTCACCACCAAGTACAACCCGGCCCGCACCTGGACCGCGGAGAACTCGGTCGGCATCGGCGGCGCGTATCTGTGCATCTACGGCATGGAGGGCCCCGGCGGTCACCAGTTCGTCGGCCGTACGACCCAGGTGTGGTCGCCGTGGCAGCGCGGCGCGTTCGAGCCGGGCGCTCCGTGGCCGCTGCGCTTCTTCGACCGGATCAAGTGGTACCCGGTGTCCGCGGACGAACTCCTCGGCCTGCGGGCCGACATCACCTCCGGCCGCTTCGTCCCCCGCATCGAGGAGGGCACCTTCTCCCTCGCGGAGTACGAACGCTTCCTCGCCGAACACGCCGAGTCCGTCGCCGAGTTCAGGACACGTCAGCAGGCGGCGTTCGCGGCGGAGCGGGACGCGTGGGAGGCGGCGGGCGAGTTCGCGCGGGCGGAGGCCGCGACGGCGCCCGTGGCGGCACCGGACGAGGTGACGGTCCCCGAGGGCGGCCGACTGGTCGAGGCGGAGTTCGCGGCGTCGGTCTGGCAGGTGAACGTGGCACCGGGCGACGAGGTGAGCGCCGGCGGCCGCTGCTCGCGCTGGAGGCGATGAAGATGGAGTCCCGGGTCCACGCCCCGATCGCCGGAGTGGTCACGGATGTCCCGACGACCCCCGGCGACCAGGTCGAGGCGGGCACGGCCCTGATCGTTCCGGCCCCGGCAGCAGCCTGAGAGCGCATCACGCGCGCCAAGCGCACACTGAGAGTCGAGGAGCACGCATGACCAGCACGGTGTCCCGGGTGCGAGCCGCGTACGCGCGGATCGAGGCCGTAGCCCGCCCAGAGATCTGGATCGACCTCCGCCCCCGGCAGGAGGTGGAGGCCGAGGCACGGGCGATCGACGCCCGCGTGGCCGCCGGCGAGAACCTGCCCCTCGCCGGCCGTCTGCTCGCCGTCAAGGGCAACATCGACGTGTACGGCCTTCCGACGACGGCGGGCTGCCCGGCGTACGCCTACGACCCCGGGGCAGACGCCCCGGTGGTCGCCCGGCTCCGGGCGGCCGGCGCGCTCGTGCTGGGCACGACCAACCTCGACCAGTTCGCCACGGGCCTGGTGGGCACCCGCTCCCCCTACGGCCCGGTACGCAGCGCCCACGACCCCGACCGGGTCAGCGGCGGCTCCAGCTCGGGTTCCGCCGTCGCCGTGGCCCTGGGCATCGTCGACCTGGCCCTGGGCACGGACACTGCAGGGTCGGGCCGGGTCCCGGCAGCGTTCAACGGCATCGTCGGCCTCAAGCCCACCCGCGGCCTGGTCCCGACGGCAGGCGTGGTCCCGGCGTGCGCGTCGATCGACTGCGTGACGATGTTGGCCCGCACGCTGCCGGAAGCGGAACAGGCCCTCTCCTACATGGCCTGCCCGCCCGCCCGCGAGGTACCCGGCCTCCCCCGACGCGCCCCCGGCCCCTGGCGCATCGCGATCCCGCCCCTCACCCAGCTGGGTGAACTGGACGAGGGCTGGCCGGAAGCATACGAGGCGGCGGTGACCCGGCTGTCCGAGGCGGGCGCGGAGATCCGCGAGATCGACCTGAGCGCCTTCACCGAGGCGGCCGCGATGCTCTACGAGGGCGCCTTCGTGGCCGAGCGCTACACGGCCGTGGGCAGCTTCATCGACAAGTTGATCTCGGAGGGCGGCGAGGGCCTGGACCCCACGGTCACCGGCATCATCACCCGCGCCCGCGAGATCCCGGCCCACCGCCTCTTCACCGACCAGGACCGACTGGCCGCCCTGCGTGCCCGCGCCCTCGCCGAAATGGCCGACGCGGACGCCCTCCTGCTCCCCACGGCCCCCGGCCACCCCACCCTGGCCGAGGTAGCCGCAGACCCTCTGACCAGCAACGCCCGCCTGGGCCGCTTCACCAACTCCACGAACCTCTTCGACCTGGCCGCGGTGGCGGTCCCGGCGGGCCAGGCGAACGGCGGCCCCTTCGGCGTCATGCTGACAGGCCCGGCATTCACGGAAGACCGCCTGACCCGAATCGCCCGCACCCTGGAGCCGCAGGCCAGCCTGGCGGTGGTCGGCGCCCATCTGACGGGCCAACCCCTGAACCTCCAGCTCCTGGCGTTGGGCGCTCACTTGGACCGAACGACGACCACGGCTCCCGTCTACCGCCTGTACGCCCTGCAAACGACCCCGCCGAAGCCCGGCCTGGTCCACGCGGGCGAGGACGGAGCGGCAATCGAGACAGAGATCTGGCACCTACCGACCGAGGGCCTGGGCCGCCTCCTGACGACACTCCCCCGGCCCATGACCCTGGGCACCGTGGAACTCTCGGACGGCACCCGGGTCCCAGGCTTCCTCTGCGAACCAGAAGCCCTGCAGACGGCGGAGGACATCACGCACCACGGAGGCTGGCGCACGTTCTTGAAGCACCGAGCAGACCGACGCCCCTGAAAGGGGCGCGGGGCTGTATCGATGTGCGGCTCCGCCGCGTGGGCGCGAGCAACAACGAACCCGCACCCGCCACCGAACCCTCACCCCACCGACGAATAGGCCACAACCCCCCGCAGCAACAGATCAACCGCCTTACGCGCAGCCTTCCCCACGGTCGATCCCTCCGCAGGAGAAGCCGCAGAGACCTGCCCCAGCACATCGATCACCTGCTTGCTCCACCGCACAAAGTCACCCGCGGGCATCTCGGCCTCACGCAAGACCTCATCGAGCCCCTTCCCCGACGCCCACATGTACGCGGCCCAGGCGAACCCGAGGTCGGGCTCACGCTGCCCGACCCCCTCGGTCTGCGTGATGCGGAAGTCCTCCTCCAGCGCGTCCAGCCGCCCCCAGATCCGCACCATCTCGCCTAGCGCGGCCTTCGCCTTGCCCGAGGGCAGCTTGGGTGCCATCGCGTCGTCGCCGGCCCGCGACTCGTACACCAACGCGGAGACACACGCGGCGAGTTCGGCGGGCCCGAGCCCCTCCCAGACGTGCTCCCGCAGGCATTCGCTGGCCAGCAGGTCCAGCTCGCCGTACAGCCGGGCGAGCCGCTTGCCGTGCTCGGTGACCTCGTCGCCGCGCAGATAGTCCAGCTCGGTCAGCAGCGCGACGATCCGGTCGAAGGTCCGCGCGATGGTGTTCGTACGGCCCTCGATACGGCGCTCCAGCTGCGAGGTGTCCTTCATCAGCCGGTGATAGCGCTCGGCCCAACGGGCGTGGTCCTCACGGTCGTTGCACCCGTGGCAGGGATGCGCCCGGATCGCCGTGCGCAGCCGTGCGATCTCCCGGTCGTCGGCGGCCTGGGCGCGCTTCTTGCGGGCGCGCTCCGGCGGGATGTGCCCGGCCTTGGCGCGCAGCGCAGAGGCCAGATCACGACGGGACTGCGGGGAGCGCGGGTTGAACGTCTTGGGGATCCGCATCCGCTCCAGCGGTTCGACGGGCACCGGGAAGTCGATGGCGCCCAGCCGCTTGACCTGCCGTTCTGCGGTGAGGACCAGCGGGCGCGGCCCGTCGTGGTACTCGAAGCCGCGGTGGCCGTTGGAGCGGCCCGCGGGCAGACCGGGGTCCAGCACCAGGGCCAGACCGGCGTACTTGCCCGTCGGGACATGGATGACGTCGCCCGGCCTGAGCTTCTCCAGGGCGACGGCGGCCTCGGCGCGCCGCTCGCTGGCGCCCTGGCGGGCCAGCTCGTTCTCGCGGTCCTTGAGTTCGCGACGCAGGCGCGCGTACTCCTCGAAGTCACCGAGGTGGCAGGTCATGGAGGCCTTGTAGCCCTCCAGGCCTTCCTCGTTGCGCTGCACCTGCCGGGAGATCCCGACGACGGACCGGTCGGCCTGGAACTGCGCGAAGGACGTCTCCAGCAGCTCGCGCGAGCGGTGCCGGCCGAACTGCTCGACCAGGTTGACGGCCATGTTGTACGACGGCTTGAAGCTGGAGCGCAGCGGATACGTGCGCGTGCCCGCGAGGCCGGCGAGGTGCTCGGGGCTCATCCCGCGCTGCCACAGCACCACGGCGTGGCCCTCGACATCGATGCCACGCCTACCGGCACGACCGGTGAGCTGGGTGTACTCGCCGGGCGTGATGTCGGCGTGCTGCTCGCCGTTCCACTTGACGAGCTTCTCCAGCACCACCGAACGCGCGGGCATGTTGATGCCCAGCGCGAGCGTCTCCGTGGCGAACACGGCCTTCACCAGGCCCCGCACGAACAGTTCCTCGACGACCTCCTTGAACGTCGGCAGCATGCCCGCGTGGTGGGCGGCGATACCGCGCTCGAGGCCCTCGAGCCACTCGTAGTAGCCGAGGACGTGCAGGTCCTCGGACGGGATGCTGGCGGTGCGCTCCTCGACAAGGGCGCGCACCTTGACCCGCGCCTCTTCGTCGTTGAGGCGCAGTCCGGCGTACAGGCACTGCTGGACCGCGGCCTCGCAGCCGGCGCGGCTGAAGATGAAGGTGATGGCGGGCAGCAGGCCTTCGGAGTCGAGCCGCTCGATGACCTCGGGGCGGCCCGGGGTCCACACCCGGGAGCGCTGGCGGCGCTCGCGCTCACGGTCGGCCTCGCGCATGGCGCGGCCACGTCTGCGGTCCTGGTAGGAGGGGCGGCTGGCCTCCATCCTGGCCAGGCGGGTGAGGTCTGGGTTGACGGCCTTCTTCTGGCCCTCGCCCTCCTCGAAGAGGTCGTACATCCGGCGTCCGGCGAGGACATGCTGGAACAACGGCACGGGCCGGTGCTCGGAGACGATGACCTCGGTGTCGCCGCGGACGGTGTCGAGCCAGTCACCGAACTCCTCGGCGTTCGACACGGTCGCCGACAGTGACACCAAGGTCACGGACTCGGGCAGATGGATGATCACTTCCTCCCAGACGGCGCCGCGGAAGCGGTCGGAGAGGTAGTGCACCTCGTCCATCACCACGTGGCCGAGGCCGAGGAGGGTCTGTGAGCCCGCGTACAGCATGTTCCGCAGCACCTCGGTGGTCATGACGACCACCGGAGCCTCGGAGTTGACGCTGTTGTCTCCGGTGAGGAGGCCGACCTTGTCCGTGCCGTAGCGACGGCACAGGTCGGCGTACTTCTGGTTCGACAGTGCCTTGATGGGTGTCGTGTAGAAGCACTTCTTGCCCTGCTGGAGAGCGAGGTGGACGGCGAACTCGCCCACGATCGTCTTGCCGGAGCCCGTGGGGGCGGCCACCAGCACGCCCTTCCCCGCTTCGAGCGCCTGGCAGGCCTCGATCTGGAAGGGGTCGAGGCCGAAGTCGTACATCTCGCGGAAGGACGCGAGCGCGGTGGCCTGCTCGGCAGCCCGCTGACGGGATGCCGCGTACCGCTCGGCCGGTGAGAGGTCCTCTGTCATCGTGCTTTCGAGCGTACCGGGCCGCACTGACAACAGGACGATCATTATCCGAACGTGCGAAGAGGTGCCCGCCACCCCCGGGGGAAGCGGGCACCTCTGTACCGTGCCGGTTCGGAAACCGTCCGGTCAGGTCACGTCGTCGTAGCCGTTGACCCGGTCCGTGCCCGCCTGCTCGGGCAGCGACCGGCTCGCGGAGACGGTCTCGACCTCGCCGATGTCCTCGGGGGTCAGGTCCAGGTCGGAGGCCTCGTCGTCGGCCGGACCCGCGGCGTCGCGGCGGCGCCGGCGCCTGTCGTTGACCAGCGAGAAGCCGACCGCGCCGAAGTACAGCACCCAGATCGGCCCGGCGAGCGCCAGCATGGACAGGGGGTCGGTGCTGGGCGTGGCCACGGCCGCGAAGACCGTGATGCCCAGGATCATGGCCCGCCACCAGCCGAGCATGCGCCGGCCGGTGATGATGCCGGTGAGGTTGAGCATGACCAGCAGGAGCGGCAGCTCGAAGGAGAGCCCGAAGACGAGCACCATGCGCGTGACGAGCTGGAGCAGGTCGTCGAGCGGCAGCAGGTTGTCGACCCCGCTGGGGGTGAAGTCGATGAGCACCTTCGCGGTGGTCGGCAGGACCCTGTACGCGAAGTAGCCGCCGCCGAGGAACAGCGGGACGCCGGTGCCGACGAACGCGTAGGCGTACTTCTTCTCGTGCTTGTGCAGACCCGGCGCGACGAACGCCCACAGCTGGTAGAGCCAGATCGGCGAGGCGAACACGACACCGGACATCAGCGAGACCTGCAGGGCCAGCGTGAACGGGGCGAGAAGGCCGTTGATGGTGATCCGGGCGCACTGCTGGGTGTCGTCGCTGGAGTGAGCCAGCTGCTCGAAGGTCTTCCCGCAGCCGACGGAGTCGAGAATCGGCTTGGTCAGGAAGTTGATGATGTCGTTGTAGAAGAAGGCGGCGATCACCGTCACGACGACGATGGCGAGCATCGCCTTCGCGAGCCGGTTGCGGAGCTCACGAAGGTGATCCGCAAGGGGCATCCGCCCCTCGGGATCCTTCTCCTGCTTGCGGGCAGACTTGGGCAACCCACGTCCTCATCTCGTGCGGCAGACCGGGGGACTTCCGGCCGTGCGTCAGCGCTTGGTCGTGTCCGTCGGCTCGTTGACCGGGCGCGAGCTGGTCACGTCACCGGGGGCCGCCTGGATGGTGCGCTGCGCGGGGGGCTGCTCGCCGGTGTTCGGCGGGGCGGCCGGAGCGGACGCGTTGGTGCCGCCCTCTTCCTTCATCGCCTTGGCCTCGCTCTTGAGGATGCGCGCGGACTTGCCGAGCGAGCGGGCCATGTCCGGAAGCTTCTTCGCGCCGAACAGCAGGATGATGACGACGAGGATGAGAATGATCTCGGGAGCGCCGAGCCTTCCGAACATAAGTCTTTACCTTCTCACCGAGGCGGCTGGGTGGGGTGCTGTCCGACCAGTCGGACATGTGTCCGAAGTGATCGTGCAGCGATCGTAACGCTCAGGGGTAAACGTCAGGCAATCCCCGTGCGTACTCCCGGTCCACGGTACGGGCCTCGTTCTCCGCGCCGCGACCAGCAGCGTACCTGCCCGCCCCGGCCGCGTGACAGGGCGAAGTGATGCAAACCGCTTCTGGTGTCGTATTCGGCCCGGTCGTACGGCTGTCTCAGAGGGTGTCCGCGGTGCGCGCCGCGCTCACGGCAGCCCGCTCCAGGTCCTCGGCCGCCCTGTTGATCCGGCGCGCCGAGTCCGCGACCTGCTGCCCGAGCCGCCGCGCCTCCAGGAAGACCCGGACGGCCAGCACCCCCAGGACAGCGAGCCCCGCAAAACCCATGGCTACCGCGAACATCGGCCAGAACATGCCGCCGAGCCTAGACCGTGGAGTGCAGCCTCAGCGTCCTGACCCCGCCCCCGGTGAGCAGTTCGACGATGCGCTCGCCCGCCGGCTTGCGGACGGCGGCGCCGCAGTCGGGGCAGGTGAAGGAGTAGAACGTCGTACGGCTCGTGGCGCCGATGGCGAGCCGCAGGGCACTCGCGGAGAGCTCGAAGCGGCCCCGGCAGTCCGGGCAGCCCGCCCGGAACACCACGGGAGCCACTCGTCTCATCCCCGCGAAAGCGGCCGCGACCGTCATGTCCCGCGCATCGGACACCGGAGATTCACTCAAAGCCCGGGCTCCCCTCTCGTTGGCATCGGCCGAACGCCTTCGGCACACCCCTGCGAACCGGTTCCGGCGGTCCTACCGCCCGTCGGCATCCGCGTCCCTGGCCGCCTCGACCCCGTCGTACGCGGCGAGCGCCTCGCGGGCGGCCCGCCGCGCGCTGTCCGCCAGCTCCGGCGGCGACACGATCCGGCCGTCGCGGCCCAGCCGCAGTGCCAGCCGTCTGAGCGAGGCCGGATCGGGGGTGCGCAGAGTGATACGCAGACCCCCGTCGGAAAGCTCATCCGCGCTGTCGTGCGGGTAGTACTCCGCGACCCAGCGACCGCCCGGCCCGACCTCGACGACGACCTCCGGGTCCTCGACGGCGGGCTGCACCAGCGCCTCCGACAGATCCCGCAGCTCGACCTCCGGCGGCGCCGCCGGCTCGTCCAGGATCCTGATCTCGGCGACCCGGTCCAGCCGGAACGTACGGCGCGCCTCGGAACGGCGGCACCAGGCCTCCACATACGTGTGGCCGACGCTGACCAGGCGGATGGGGTCGATCTCGCGCTCGGTGACCTCGTCACGAGCGGGCGAGTAGTAGCGGATCCACAGGCGGCGGCGCTCGGAGATCGCACGGTCGACGTCGGCGAAGACACCGCCCTCGGACTCGAACGTCACCGACAGACGCGCACTGGCACCCGCCGCCTCACCGGCCGCCGCCTCCACCTTCGCGGTCGCACGCAGCAGCGCCTGCCGGTCGCCCTCCCGCAGCCCGGGCAGGGTGGCCACAGCGCGGGCAGCCACCAGCAGCGCCGTCGCCTCGTCGGCGGCCAGCCGCAGCGGCTCGGCGGCCTCCTCGCCGAGCGCGGCGGGGTTGTGCCACCAGATGCGCTCGCCGTCGGTGTCGATGTCCAGCAGGTCGCCGCCGCGGAAGCTGGTGCCGCACATGGGCAGCACGTCGAGGTCGGAGACCAGCTCGTCCTCGGTGATGCCGAAGGCACGCGCGACGTCCGCGACCCGCGCGCCGGGGCGCTCCCGCAGATACGTCACCAGGGAGAGCATCCGCCGCGTCTGGTCGATGGCACTCACGGGCCTGACCGGTTTGCCTGCCACTGTCTTGCTCCGCTCCCCCTCAGCCCTTGGCCACGGCACGCAGCCGGTCCACCACGTCCGCACGCAGCTCGGCCGGCTCCAGCACCACCACGTCCGGCCCGAACTCCACCAGCCAGGCGTCGAGGCCGTGCCCGTACGGAATCTCCAACTCGTCCCAGCCGTCGCCGAGTTCCCGGACCGAGCGGGCCTTCGCCCGAAGGGGGTACCCGGCGCCGGAACGCAGCCGGATCAGCGCCGAACGGTCGGCGATCTCCCCGGCCCAGCTCGCCACGGTCTCGCGCACGGTGACCACGTCCGGCACCGGAGCCGTGAACCCGCTGCCGCGGGAACGGACGCGGCCGGTGATGCGGGACAGCCGGAACACGCGCTCGGCGCCCCGGTCACGGTCCCAGCCCGCCAGATACCAGTGGCCGCGCCAGCACTCGAGCGCCCACGGCTCGACGTGCCGGGGCTCGGGGTGGGCGGCGGTGGCCTTGCGGTACTCGAAGACGACCGGGCGGCGGTCCCGGCAGGCCAGCATCAGCGGTTCGAAAGCGGCCTCGTGCACCGGGATGCGGGGCTCCAGGGCGCCGTGCGCCTCGTACGGGTCGACGTCCTCGGGCAGTCCGGCCGCGCGCAGCTTCTGCAGGGCGCCGCTGGCCGCGCCCGCGAGCCGGGCCTGCTGCCACACCTTGGCGGCCAGGCCCAGGGCGGCGGCCTCCTCGGCGTCCAGTGTGATGGGCGGGAGACGGTTGCTGTCGCGGCGGGCCAGATAGCCGACCTCGCCGTCGAGGTTCTCCACGGTCTCGATGACCAGGCCGAGCTCGCGCAGATCGTCCTTGTCGCGCTCGAACATCCGGTTGAAGGAGTCCTCGGACCCGGCCGCACCCTTTTCCGGCCTGACGGCCTCGACGTATGCCTCGATGGAATCCCGAAGCTCGCGCTTGCTGAGCGGCCGCCGCGTCCCGAGCAGACACAGCGCCAGGTTCATCAGCCGCTCGGCCTTGGCAATGGCCATCGACGCCCTTCGCCTTCCTTATGGTGCTTACGACCGATGACCGTACCGCTCCGGCGCGGCGCGGCAAAAGCCGAGGGCCCATGCCCGCACAGGCATGGGCCCCGAGTGATCGGATCCGATCAGACCGCGACCAGGTCGCAGACGAAGATCAGCGTCTCGCCGGGCTTGATCCGACCGCCGGCGCCACGGTCGCCGTAGGCCAGGTGCGGCGGAATGGTCAGCTGGCGGCGGCCGCCGACCTTCATGCCCTGCACACCCCGGTCCCAGCCGGCGATGACCTGGCCGATACCGAGCTGGAACTGCAGCGGCGTGCCGCGGTTCCAGGACGCGTCGAACTCCTCGCCCGTGGAGAAGGCCACGCCCACGTAGTGGACGGAGACGGTGTCGCCCGCCTTGGCCTCCGGGCCGTCACCCTCCCAGATGTCCTTGATCTCGAGGTCCGCCGGGGGCTCGCCGCCCGGGAAGTCGATCTCGGGCTTGTCGATGCTCACGTCTCTAGCTCCTGCTTGTGTACGACACGGAACCTGAACAGTCTTTCATCCCCGCCGCCGTCGCGCCCGCCGCGGGCGGACACGCGGGCCCGGACTACATCGCCGCCAGGATGTCCACCGAGAACACGAGCGTGGAGCCCTTCTTGATCACGCCGCCGCTCGGCGGCGTGTCGCCGTACCCCAGGTCCGGGGGCACCACGATCAGGACCCGGCTGCCGACCTTCTTGCCGGTCACACCCTGCGCCAGCCCCTTGACGATCTGCTGCATCTGCTCGATCGAGAACTGGCTCAGCCGGCCTGAGCCGTACGTCTGCTCGAACGTCTTGCCGCCGTCCCAGACCACTCCCTTGAACTGGCACAGGATGGTCTGCTGGGCCTTGACCACGGCGCCGTCGCTCTCCAGGACGTAGTTCGACACCAGCTCCTTCGGCGGGTCGCTCTTCGGGACGTCGATCGACGGCACCTCACCGTTGGTGTTCGTGCCGACCTTGGGCAGCGCCGCGTCGGTCTGCGCGACCTCCTTGCCCTGGGCGGAGCTCTTGGAGTTGAAGGTGTTCAGCAGGTCGACGACGAACACCAGCGTGTCCGTGCCCTTGATGCCCGCCTGCGTATTGCCCGACTTGCCGTATCCCCAGGTCGGCGGCACCGCCATGAGGACCCGGCTGCCGACCTTCTTGCCCGCCAGCGCATACCGCCAGCCGTCGATGACACTGCCCTGGGCGAGCTGAAGGACCAGCGGGGTGCCCCGGTCGTAGGAGTTGTCGAACACCTTTGCCGTGGACCAGACCTGGCCCAGATAGTTCGCCTGCACGAAGTCGTTCTCGGCGACCGTCTTGCCGCCACCCGCGATCACCGTCTTCACCGCGAGGTTCGCCGACGGGTCCCCGGGCCCCTTGGCGACCGTCGGCTTGTCGCCGAACTTCGTGCCCGCCGTGATCGCCGGCAGCGGTGCGTCCACGATCTTCGGCGGCGGCACGGAGGACTCCGAGGCCGACGGCGACGGCGACTCGCTCGCCTTGCTCGAGTCGGACTTGTCGTCACCGCACCCGGCGAGAGTGACGAGTCCTGCGGGAACGGCGGCGAGAAGGAGTGAGCGACGGCGCACGGTGGAGGCCTCGTAATCGGTCGATCTTGTAGGGCGTGCGCGCAACTCTACGGTGTGAGAAGGGCGCCGTACGGGAAACGTACGGCGCCCGTGTGGCGTTCCGGTGAGGCACCGGAGACGCCTTGCTCACATACCGGCGATCACATTCCGGCGATGAGTTTCTCGACCCGGTCGTCCACCGAACGGAACGGGTCCTTGCACAACACCGTGCGCTGTGCCTGGTCGTTGAGCTTGAGGTGCACCCAGTCGACCGTGAAGTCCCGGCGCTGTTCCTGCGCCCGGCGGATGAAGTCGCCGCGCAGCCGGGCCCGAGTGGTCTGCGGCGGCACCGACTTGCCCTCGAAGATCTTCAAATCGTTGGCGATCCGGGCGGCTTGCCCCTTCTTCTCCAGCAGGTAGTACAGGCCACGACGACGGTGGATGTCGTGGTAGGCGAGATCTATCTGCGCGACCCGCGGATGCGACATCGTCATGTTGTGCTTGGCGCGGTACCGCTCGATGAGCTTGTACTTCATCACCCAGTCGATCTCGGTGCCGATCCGGTCGAGGTCCTCCGCCTCGATCGCGTCCAGCGTGCGGCCCCACAGCTCCAGGACCTGCTCGACCGTGCCGGTGCGGATGCCGCGGCGCTCGCAGAAATCCACGGCCTTCTCGTAGTACTCCCGCTGCACCTCCAGTGCGGAGGCCTCGCGGCCACTGGCCAGGCGCACCTTGCGCCGGCCCGTGATGTCGTGGCTGACCTCACGGATCGCCCGGATCGGGTTCTCCAGGGTCAGGTCCCGCATCACCGTGCCCGCCTCGATCATGCGCAGCACCAGATCGGTCGCGCCGACCTTCAGCAGCATCGTCGTCTCGGACATGTTCGAGTCGCCGACGATGACGTGGAGACGGCGGTAACGCTCCGCGTCCGCGTGCGGTTCGTCGCGCGTGTTGATGATGGGCCTGGAACGGGTCGTCGCCGAGGAGACGCCCTCCCAGATGTGCTCCGCCCGCTGACTGACGCAGTACACGGCACCGCGGGGGGTCTGCAACACCTTGCCCGCGCCGCACAGCAGCTGCCTCGTCACCAGGAACGGGATGAGGATGTCCGCGAGCCGGGAGAACTCCCCGTGCCGCGCCACCAGATAGTTCTCGTGACAACCGTAGGAGTTGCCCGCCGAGTCCGTGTTGTTCTTGAAAAGGTAGACGTCGCCCGCGATTCCCTCCTCGTGCAGGCGTCGTTCCGCGTCCACCAGAAGTCCTTCGAGAATGCGCTCGCCGGCCTTGTCGTGGGTGACCAGTTCGATCACGTTGTCACATTCGGGTGTCGCGTATTCCGGATGTGACCCCACGTCGAGATAGAGCCGGGCGCCGTTTCGCAGAAAGACATTGCTGCTACGGCCCCATGACACGACACGGCGGAAGAGGTACCGCGCCACCTCGTCAGGCGACAGACGGCGCTGTCCCCTGAACGTGCACGTGACGCCGTACTCGTTCTCCAGCCCGAAAATGCGGCGGTCCATGAGTGAACATTACGCCCGATCCTCCGAGCTGAAACGGGGTTGGACAGCACGATCTCGATCATTTTCCGATGAAGCCGCAACGACCGCACCTCGCGCGGGAGCTGCGAGGACCCGCCCGGTGGCCAGCAGAACCAGCAACGACACGGCGCCCGCGGCACCCGGAACCGCGAAGCCCCACAGGGCGCCGCCCGCCTGGACCACCGGGCCCGCGAGGCCCGTTCCGACCGACGCACCCACCGTGAACGTCGTCACAAGCCAGGAGAACGCCTCGGTGACCGTGCCGCGCGGCGCATGCCGATCCACGATGACGAAGGCGCAGGCGATGCACGGCGCGAGGAACACCCCGGCGAGCACGGTGAGCAGCACCATGGCCACCGCGCCGGGCAGCAGCATGAGCGGCAGGTAACACACCGCCAGAAGCCCCACCAGCACACGCAGTCGCCGCTCGGGCACGCCACTCCACCGACGGGCCCCGTAGACGATCCCGCCCACGAGCGCGCCGAGGCCCAGGGCGGCCATCAGCCAGCCGTACACCACGTCACCACCGTGGCCGTCGGCGTACGGCACCGACGCCACCGTGATGGAGCCGAGCGCGATCCCCACGAACAGGAACGCGCCGAGCAGCGCCAGCAGGCCGGGCGACCTGAGCGCACCCAGCCAGTGTGCCTCGCGCGGCGCCGAACGCCACCTGCGCGACGGCGCCGACACCACCACGGAGAGCGCGCCCAGCACACCCACGACGTTCAGGACCAGCAGCGCGGCCCGCTCGTCCCACAGCGACACGCACAGCGTCACCAGCAGCGGCCCGACCGTGAACATGACCTCCTGCGCCACCGCGTCCATGGCGTACGCCGTGTGCACCTGCTCCTCCCGGCGCAGCACCGAGGGCCACAGCGCCCGCAGACCGCCCTCCAGGGGCGGAGTGAACAGACCGGCGGCCGCCACGGCGGCATACGCGAGGGGCAGCGGGTCGGTGCCGGAGAAGGCGAAGACGGTCATCGAGAGCGCGGAGAGGACGGCCGCGGGCAGCTGCACCCGGGGCTGCCCGTGCAGGTCCACCAGCCGCCCCAGGGCCGGCTGCCCCACGGCGTTGGCGACCCCGTACACGGCCGCCAGCACCCCCGCCAGGCTGTACGTCCCGCCCTCGGCGCGGACGAACAGCACCAGCGCGATCGCGGCCGTGGCGTTCGGCAGCCGGCCCACCAGCGTGCCCACCAGCAGTCGGGCCGCGTGTCTCGCCCTGAGGATCTCCAGGTATCCCGCGGCCATGTCCCGCCCTCCACGTGTTACGTATAACTTGCTCCGCCATACGTACCATGTGCGCTGTTCCCAGTCCAGACGAAGGCAAGGCGAAGGAGCGCACCCACGGTGGCACGCAGCAGCACGCGACCGACGAGCCGTGACGTCGCCCAGGCCGCCGGAGTCTCCCAGGCCGCCGTCTCACTCGTCCTGGGCGACAAATGGCACGGCCGGGTCTCGGCCGCCACCGCCGAACGCGTCCGGGAAGCCGCACGCGACCTCGGCTACCGCCCCAACCTCGCCGCCCGCAACCTCCGCATGGGCCGCACCCGCACCGTGCTCCTCGTCGTCCCCGCCCTCACGACCGAGTTCTTCGCCGGCGTCTACACCGGCGCCGCCCGCGTCGCCGCCCAGCACGGCTTCGGCATCGTCCTCTACCCCTCCCCCGAAGGCATCGGCCCGGCCCGCAACCCCTTCGCCTCCGCCCAAGCCGCCCTCGACGGCGTCATCGCCTCCTCCATGGCCGCCGACGCCCTCACCGCCATCCGCGGCGACCAACTGCCCCTCGTGATGCTCGACAGCGACCCCGACGGCAGCCTCGGTGCCGCGACCGTGAACCTCGACATCGCCGACGGCGTACGCCAGGTCGCCGACCACCTGCTGGCCCTCGGCCACCGGCACTTCCTCCACCTCGCCGCCGACGTCGCGTCCTGGACCTTCGACGTACGCGCGCGTGAACTGGCCGCCCGAGTGGGCACCGTCGAGGGCACCACCCTGCGCACCGCCCGCGCTCCCATCTCCATCGAAGGCGCCGTGACCGCCGCCGAAGCCGCCCTCAGCGGCCCCCGCCCCACCGCGGTGGTGTGCGACGACGACATGCTCGCCGCAGGCGCCTACAAGGCCGTACGCCGCCTCGGACTCCGCGTCCCCGACGACATCTCCGTCACCGGCCTCGACAACCTCGCCCTCGCCACCGCCCTCGACCCCGAACTGACGACCGTACGCCTCGACGCGGAACTCTTCGGCGAACGCGGCATGCGGGCCCTGCTGGCCGTCCTGGAAGGCCGGGAGCCGGAGAGCGGCGACATTCCCGTGGAGCTGGTGGTACGGGGCTCCACGGCACCGCCACACACAGCCTGAACGCCGGCCCCGAACGCCGTGTGCCCCGGCCGTAGCGTCGGCCGGGGCACACCAAGGGCGGGGTGAGGCGCGCCTACTCCTCCTCGGAGCTCTCCGCCTCCGTGGCCGCGCCCTCCGCCTCCAGCAGGCGGGAGAGCTGACGGCCGACGATGCGCTTGAACTTGCGCTGCTGCGGACGCGTACGGTCCAGTACGGCCACTTCCAGGCGCTCGGCGGGAATCTCCCGCTCCGTGCCGTTCGTGTCCCGGGACAGGGCCTGTACGGCCAGCTTGAGCGCCTCGGCCAGGCTCATGCCGTCCTGGTGCTGCTGGTCCAGGAAACTGCTGATCTGCTCCGCATTGCCGCCGACCGCGACCGAGCCGTGCTCGTCCACGATCGAACCGTCGTGCGGCAACCGGTAGATCTGGTCACCCTCAGGGGAGACACCTACCTCGGCGACGACCAGTTCCACCTCGTACGGCTTCTCGGCCGCACTCGAGAAGATCGTGCCCAGCGTCTGGGCGTACACGTTCGCCAGACCACGGGCGGTCACGTCATCACGGTCATAGGTGTAACCGCGCAGATCGGCGTACCGGACACCACCGATGCGCAGGTTCTCGTACTCGTTGTACTTGCCGGCGGCCGCGAACCCGATCCGGTCATAGATCTCGCTGAACTTGTGCAGCGCACGGGACGGGTTCTCGCCGACGAAGACGATGCCGTCGGCGTACTGCAGCACGACCAGGCTGCGGCCACGGGCGATGCCCTTGCGGGCGTACTCCGCCCGGTCGGCCATGGCCTGCTGGGGTGAGACATAGAACGGCGTCGACACCGGTTATCCGTCCCTTTCTGTCGAAGTCACAGGATCACCTTGACAAGAACCGCAGCCGGACTACAGCAGCGCGGCCCGCGGGCCGTCGGGCTGCTCCAGCCGGCGCTCCAGCACCGAGCGGGCGATCTCGGAGGACTCGTCCTCGGTGAGCCGGCGGAAACCGTCCTCGGTGATCACGGTGACGATCGGGTAGATCCGGCGGGCGACATCGGGACCACCGGTCGCCGAGTCGTCGTCTGCCGCGTCGTACAGGGCCTGCACCACGAGGGTCGTGGCCTGGTCCTCGGTCAGGTCCTCACGGAACAGCTTCTTCATGGCACCGCGCGCGAAGATCGAACCGGAGCCGGTGGAGGCGTACCCGTGCTCCTCGGAACGGCCGCCGGTGACGTCGTACGAGAAGATCCGCCCCTTGTCACGGTCTACATCGAACCCGGCGAACAGGGGCACGACAGCCAGCCCCTGCATGGCCATGCCGAGATTGGACCGGATCATGGTCGACAGCCGGTTCGCCTTGCCCTCCAGCGACAGCTGAGCGCCCTCGACCTTCTCGAAGTGCTCCAGCTCCAGCTGGAAAAGCTTGACCATCTCGACGGCGAGACCGGCGGTGCCGGCGATACCGACGGCCGAGTACTCGTCCGCCGGGAACACCTTCTCGATGTCCCGCTGCGCGATGACGTTGCCCATGGTGGCCCGCCGGTCACCGGCCAGCACGACGCCGCCCGGGAAGGTCACGGCGACGATGGTCGTGCCGTGCGGAGCCTCGACGACCCCCTGGGTGGGCGGCAGCTGCCGCTTCCCGGGGAGCAGCTCGGGCTGGTGATCGGAGAGAAAGTCCATGAACGAGGAGGACCCAGGCGTCAGGAAGGCAGCTGGTAGACGCCCGGTGCCACGAGTGTTGGCTTCCACGAGTTTCCTTCCAGATAGGCGGCGGCCCGACGTACGGCGTCGGGGTCGTCCCCCAGCTTGCCGATGGCCGAGTTGCAGTTGAAGCACAGTACGCCACGGACCCTACCCGTCCTGTGGCAGTGATCCACATACACGGCCGGAGCTTGCAAGCAGATCACACAGAGCCCCCGCTGGGAGGCCACCATCGCGTCCCGCTCGGCTTCGGTGAGGCCGTATTGGCGCATCAGGTGGTCTCGCCGCCCGCGCTCGGCCCGGCAGGCCTTGCAGCGCGTCGACAGACCGTCCGAAGCGGTCGTATTGCGATGCCATTCGCTGTGCGGCTTGATCTCGCCGCATGTCCGGCAGAGCTTGTGCCCGTCGGGCACATCCACCTGGTCGCGAACGATCTTGCCCCTGGCTTCCTGGCGACGCCGGTAGTACCCCGCAGCGCATTCACGGCAACCGGTCTGCAGGCCATCAGGCCGTGACCGGTTGCTCGCGAACGCGCTGACCGGAAGTACCTCCTGACACGTCGAGCACTTCTTCCCGCCCCCGTCGTTCATGTTTGTGAACTACTGTCCACCCTTTTGAACGAACGAGCGTACGAAGTCCTCGGCGTTCTCCTCCAAGACGTCGTCGATTTCGTCCAGCACGGAGTCCACGTCGTCCGACAGCTTCTCCTGCCGTTCCTTCAGGTCCTCCGCAGCCTGCGCGTCCTGCGACTGCTCCTCGACCTCCTCGGTCGAGCGCGTCGCCTTCTGCTGGCCGCCGCCGGTGTCCTTGGTCGCCATAACCCTCACCCCGCTCAGTTCGCCCGACATGGTCGACAGGTCGGCATTCCTGCCGATCGGTGATGATCAGACCCTACAAGCCGGGTCCGACATCGGCCCCGCAGTTTCTCCAACGCACGGGGGCCACCTCGATGATTCCCGGGAGCCGGGATTTCCACCCCGCGCGCCCGGTACGGTCCGACATCTCGGGTCAGCCGCCGGAGAGGACCCTGACCAGGTCTTCCGCCGTACGGCAGCGGTCCAGCAGCTCCTTGACGTGATTTCGCGTTCCGCGTAGTGGTTCGAGGGTTGGAACGCGCTGGAGGGAGTCCCGCCCGGGCAGGTCGAAGATCACGGAGTCCCAGGACGCGGCCGCGACGTCGTCGGCGTACTGCTCCAGGCAGCGGCCGCGGAAGTAGGCCCGGGTGTCCTCCGGCGGCTTCGTGCGCGCCCTGTCGACCTCGGTCTCGTCCAGGAGGCGCTTGATGCGGCCGCGGGCCGCCAGACGGTTGTAGAGGCCCTTCTCGGCCCGTACGTCCGCGTACTGGAGGTCGACGAGGTGCAGCCGGGCGGCGTCCCAGTCGAGGTCGTCGCGGCGGCGGTAGCCCTCCATCAGCTCTCGCTTGGCCACCCAGTCCAGTTCCCCGGCGAGGCTCATCGGGTCGTTCTCGAGCCGGTTGAGGGTGTCCTCCCAGCGGGTCAGGACGTCCTTGGTCTGGTCGTCGGCGTCCGCGCCGTAGCGTTCCTCGACGTACTTGCGGGAGAGCTCGAAGTACTCCATCTGGAGCTGGACCGCGGTGAGTGTCCGGCCGCTGCGGAGCGTGACGAGGCGCTTGAGCGTCGGGTCGTGCGAGACCTGGTGGAGGGTGCGGACGGGCTGGTCGACGGCCAGGTCCACGGCGATGAAGCCGTCCTCGATCATCGAGAGGACGAGGGCCGTGGTACCCAGTTTGAGGTACGTGGAGATCTCGGAGAGGTTCGCGTCGCCGATGATCACGTGCAGCCGGCGGTACTTCTCCGCGTCGGCGTGCGGTTCGTCGCGGGTGTTGATGATCGGACGCTTGAGCGTGGTCTCCAGGCCGACCTCGACCTCGAAGTAGTCCGCGCGCTGGCTGAGCTGGAAGCCGTGTTCGTGGCCGTCCTGACCGATGCCGACGCGGCCGGCGCCGGTGACGACCTGGCGGGAGACGAAGAAGGGCGTGAGGTGGCGCACGATGTCCGAGAAGGCGGTCTCCCGCTTCATCAGGTAGTTCTCGTGCGTGCCGTAGCTGGCGCCCTTGTTGTCGGTGTTGTTCTTGTAGAGGTGGATCGGCTGGGCGCCGGGCAGCTGGGCGGCCCGCTCGGCGGCCTCGGCCATGATGCGTTCGCCGGCCTTGTCCCAGAGGACGGCGTCCCGCGGGTTGGTGACTTCAGGGGCGCTGTATTCGGGGTGTGCGTGGTCGACGTAGAGTCGTGCGCCGTTGGTGAGGATCACGTTGGCGAGGCCGATGTCCTCGTCGGTGAGCTGGCTGGCGTCGGCGGCCTCGCGGGCGAGGTCGAAGCCTCGCGCGTCCCGCAGCGGGTTCTCCTCCTCGAAGTCCCAGCGGGCCCGGCGGGCCCGGTGCATCGCCGCCGCGTAGGCGTTGACGATCTGGGACGAGGTGAGCATGGCATTGGCGTTGGGGTGGCCGGGGACGGAGATGCCGTACTCCGTCTCGATGCCCATTACTCGCCGTACGGTCATGCGGCCCTCCTTGCCCGGCGGCACCCTCGGTCTTGGGCGCCGCTCACGTACCGCTGGCGCTCCGGTGCGTGTGCGGTGCCCGTCCCCGCACTGCGCGACTCGGCGGTACGAAAGAGCCTAGAACGCCTTTGCGCTGGTGGGGAGATCATTTGCGTCATTGCCTGCTCCAGCCGTGGCCTGAAAAACAGTCCGCTGCGGGTACCCGGTGAGGGCACCCGCAGCGGCCCCGCCTTTTACAGGTACTGACCCGTGTTCGCCACCGTGTCGATGGAGCGTCCGGTGTCCGCGCCCTGCTTTCCGGTGACGAGGGTACGGATGTAGACGATCCGTTCGCCCTTCTTGCCGGAGATCCGGGCCCAGTCGTCCGGGTTGGTGGTGTTGGGCAGGTCCTCGTTCTCCTTGAACTCGTCCACACAGGCCTGGAGCAGGTGGGAGACGCGGAGGCCCTTCTGGTTGTTGTCGAGGAATTCCTTGATCGCCATTTTCTTGGCGCGTCCGACGATGTTCTCGATCATGGCGCCGGAGTTGAAGTCCTTGAAGTAGAGGACTTCCTTGTCGCCGTTGGCGTAGGTGACCTCCAGGAAGCGGTTCTCCTCGGATTCGGCGTACATGTGTTCCACAGCCGTCTGGATCATGCTCTGGACGGTGAGGGTCTTGTCGCCGCCGTGTTCGCCGAGGTCGTCCGCGTGCAGCGGGAGGCGCTCGGTGAGGTACTTCTGGAAGATGTCCTTGGCCGCTTCGGCGTCCGGGCGTTCGATCTTGATCTTCACGTCGAGCCTGCCGGGCCGCAGGATGGCCGGGTCGATCATGTCCTCACGGTTGGAGGCGCCGATCACGACCACGTTCTGCAGGCCTTCGACACCGTCGATCTCGGCGAGCAGCTGGGGGACGATGGTGTTCTCCACGTCCGAGCTGACGCCGGAGCCGCGGGTGCGGAAGAGGGACTCCATCTCGTCGAAGAAGACGATGACGGGGGTGCCCTCGCTGGCCTTCTCACGGGCACGCTGGAAGACGAGGCGGATCTGCCGCTCGGTCTCACCGACGTACTTGTTGAGCAGCTCGGGGCCCTTGATGTTGAGGAAGAAGCTCTTGCCGGCGGCCTGGCCGGTCACCTCGGCGACCTTCTTGGCGAGGGAGTTGGCGACGGCCTTGGCGATGAGCGTCTTGCCGCATCCGGGCGGTCCGTAGAGCAGGACGCCCTTGGGCGGGCGCAGTTCGTGCTCCTTGAACAGGTCGGGGTAGAGGTACGGGAGCTCGACCGCGTCGCGGATGGCCTCGATCTGGCCGGAGAGGCCGCCGATCTGTTCGTAGCCGATGTCCGGGACCTCTTCGAGGACGAGTTCCTCGACCTCGCTCTTGGGGACGATCTCGTAGACGTAGCCGGAGCGGGGTTCGAGCAGGAGGGCGTCGCCGGGGCGGATGGTGACGTCCAGCAGCGGCTCGGCGAGCCGTACCACCCGTTCCTCGTCGGTGTGCCCGAGGACCAGGGCGCGTTCGCCGTCCTCGAGGATCTCCTTGAGGGTGACGATGTCCCCGACGCGCTCGAACTTCATGGCCTCGACCACGTTGAGCGCTTCGTTGAGCATGACTTCCTGGCCGCGCCTGAGGTCGTCGACCTCGACGCTTGGGCTGACGTTCACCCGGAGTTTGCGGCCGCCGGTGAAGATGTCGGCGGTTCCGTCCTCGTTGGCCTGCAGGAAGACTCCGAAGCCGGCCGGTGGCTGGGCGAGCCGGTCGACTTCTTCCTTGAGGGCCACGATCTGGTCCCGGGCCTCGCGGAGCGTGTTGGCGAGTCGCTCGTTCTGGGCGGACACGCCGGCCAGGTTCGTCTGCAGCTCGACGATCCGCTCTTCGAGAATCCTCGTGTGTCGCGGAGAGTCGGCGAGCTTGCGTCGCAGGACGGCGATCTCCTGCTCAAGGTAGGCGATCTGCCCGGCCGGGTCCTCGGACCCTCGTCCCGGGCGGATGCCGCGGTTCATGTCGTCGTCGTGGGCTGCCACGGTCCTCACCTCCTCCAAGGGGAGCTGGACGCTTCCAGACCCTACCTGGGTGGGTGTCGATTGAAACCCCTAGATCACAAAGACTGTCAAGAGGTGTCCGATCTTCACCCTTGCGCTCTCCCTCACGCCAGGGGAATACCCAGTGAACATGATTGGGAAGCGGCCGGGGGTAGGGTCACCACTGTTCAACACCCGTCAGAGCTGGCCGGATTCCCGATCGGTTCGACGTATTCACCGGCAGGAGAGATGAGCGTGCAGCAGGAGGCCCGCGGCGACGGGGCGCTGGAGGTCTGGATCGATCAGGATCTGTGTACGGGCGACGGGATCTGTGCCCAGTACGCGCCTGAGGTGTTCGAGCTGGACATCGACGGGCTGGCCTACGTGAAGGGCGCGGACGACGAGCTGTTGCAAGCCAAGGGGGCAGTGACTGCGGTGCCGTTGCCGCTTCTCACGGATGTGGTCGACTCGGCGCGGGAGTGCCCCGGTGAGTGCATCCATGTACGCCGGGTTTCGGACAGGGTCGAGGTCTACGGGCCCGACGCGGAGTGACGCGTCGGGCACATGTGGTGACCTCTGTCTGGTTTCTCACATCTCACATGCCGGACCGGGATGCCTCTATGTCGCAGTCGGCATGTCACACGCTGTGGGCGGCGGAGGGGGTGGAGCGGACGAACGCGCGGCCGTTCCACTGCCACTTGGCGTCGCTCTTGACGTCGGGGCAGCAACTCGGCACGTCGGCCGAGGAGTAGCCGAGCAGGGTGGCGGTGACGGCTCCGGCACGGACGGCGAAGTCGGTGACGGTGTGCCGGTCCTTGGGGTCGACGAGGGTGGCGACGACGCGGGGCTGCCGGGCGCCGGCGGCCTGGGTGAGGACGTAGACGGCGTCGGGCGGGGTGCCCATGGGGGCGTCGCAGTGGACCACGGCGACCGTCTCGGGGCGGCCGTCGCCGTCGAGGTCCCCGCTGGCCTTCTTCTGCACCAGGACCTTCACCGGGCCGCATTCCAGGGGGAAGTCGACGCCTGTGGTGCTGGGGGCGGTGGCCGCGGGTGCGGTCTTGGACTGCGTACCGGCGGCGGGCTGGGCGGCTTTGGCCGAGCCGGGCTGCAGCACTGAGGAGAGTGCCACGGCGCCGAGGACAGCGGTTGCGGTGGCGACCCAGTGGATGGGTCGGGGGTGTGCGTGAGCGAGTTCCGGGACGGCGGAGTGCTGCACTAGGAGTGTCTCCTGTGAGGGCTGTGCCGGTGGGGGTGGCCAGCATGGTGCCACACGTCACAGTGCGGGGGAACGGCGGGGTCCGGGTTTTCGCAGGCGTTGCCGGGCTGGGGCCCGAAGGTCTGGGTCGTCCGGTGTCCTGTCAACGCACGGGCGCCGTGGCCGAGTTCCCGGAATCGGTCCGGAACTCGGCCACGGCGCCTGTGCGTTGGTGGTGGTGTGGGGCGGGTCAGCGGCCTGTTCCGCCGTCGGCGTTGGGGCCGGCGTAGTCCTCGCCGTAGGCGCCCTTGGCGGGGCGGCGGCGGCGCATGGGGGGCTCGACGCCGTCCGCGAGGCGACGGGCGGTGAGCAGGAAGCCGGTGTGGCCGATCATGCGGTGGTCGGGGCGGACGGCGAGGCCCTCGATGTGCCAGTTGCGGATCATCGTCTCCCAGGAGGTCGGCTCGTTGAAGCAGCCGATCTCGCGGATGGACTCGACGGTCCGCGCGAGCTGGGTGGTGGTGGCGACGTAGCAGCAGAGGATGCCGCCGGGCACGAGTGCCTTGGAGACGGCCTCGAGGCATTCCCAGGGGGCGAGCATGTCGAGGATGACGCGGTCGACGTCGGTGTCGGAGAGGTTGTCCTGGAGGTCCCCGACGGTGAGCTGCCAGGCGGGGTGCGGTCCGCCGAAGTAGCGCTCCACGTTCTGCTGGGCGATCTCGGCGAAGTCCTCGCGGCGCTCGTAGGAGTGCAGCATGCCCTGGTCGCCGATGGCGCGCAGCAGGAAGCTGCTGAGCGAGCCGGAGCCGACGCCGGCCTCGACGACGCGGGCGCCGGGGAAGATGTCGGCGAAGGCGAGGATGTGCCCCGCGTCCTTCGGGTAGACGACGGCTGCCCCGCGGGGCATGGACAGGACGTAGTCGGGGAGCAGGGGGCGCAGCGCGAGGTAGGCGACGTTGCCGGTGGTGCGGACAACGCTGCCCTCGGGAGCACCGATCAGTTCGTCGTGCGGGAAGGACCCCTTGTGGGTGTGGAAGTTCTTCCCGGCTTCGAGCGTGAACGTGTAGTGGCGGCCCTTGGGGTCGGTCAGCTGTACCTGGTCCCCGACCTTGAAGGGCCCGCGCCTGCGGGCGGCACCGGTCGGTTCGGACATGTGACCAGCCTACCGGCGTTTGAGGGGGTCGCCGACCATGTGCGGAGGGTCCTGGAGCTGGTGCTCTGACCGGAAAGGTTCACCGGCTCGCGACGGCATACCTTCCCGGCCACAGCACTAGCCGGCGGGGCGGGCCATTGCCTTGACGAAGGCTCGTTCCACGTCCGCCGCCGACAGGACGCCGTAGATCTCGCCGCTCTCCTCGACGACCAGGTACTCCGTCGCCGGGGTGGCCCGCAGGACGTCCAGCAGGTCCTCTCCGGCCAGTTCGGCGGAGACGCGCATGCCGTCCGTGAGGTCCTGGGCGAGGCCGCTGACGACGACCCAGGGGCGGCGGTGTTCGGGTACGCCGACGATGGCGGCCTCGCGGACCAGGGAGAGGGGGTTGCCGTCGGCGTCGACGACGACCAGGGCGCGGGCGCCGGCGGCGTTGGCCCGGCGCAGGGCCTCGGAGAGAGGGGTGTCGCTCTCGACCGGGACGGCGCGGCGGGTGAGCGTGCGGGCGCGCAGTTCGGGGAGGTGTTCGCGCAGCCGGGCCACGCGGAGGCTGTTGCCGGCGCCGGTCCAGATGATCGCGGCGAGGATCGCGGCGAGCAGGGCGTCGGTGACGGTGTCCATGCCGCTGATGTCCTCGCTGCTGTTGCCGAGGGCGCCGGACTGGTTGAGGAGCGGGAGGCCGATCAGGACGGTGATGGCGAGGGCGCGGCCGACCCAGGCGGCGGCGACGGTGCCGCTCATGGGCCTGCCGGTGATCTTCCAGACGACGGCGCGGAGCATGCGGCCGCCGTCGAGGGGGAGGCCGGGCAGGAGGTTGAACGCGGCGACGATCAGGTTGGACACCATCAAGCCGGCGAGCAGGACGCCGGGGACCGTGCCGGGCTGGACGGGCTGGAGGGCGAGGTAGAACAGCCCGGCGAGGACGAGGGACAGGAGGGGGCCGACGAAGGCCAGGACGAATTCCCGTCCGGGGGTCTCCGCCTCTTTCTCGATCTCGGAGACGCCGCCGAAGAACTGGAGCTGGATGCGGCGGACCGGGAGTTTGTAGCGGATGGCGGCGACGGTGTGGGCGAGTTCGTGGACGAGGACGGAGGCGTAGAAGGCGACCGCGAAGAAGAGGGACACGAGGTAGCGGGCGGCGCCGAGCTCGGGCAGCACGCGCTCGAGTTGGCCGCCGAACACCCAGGTGATCAGCGCGGCGACGAGGAACCAGCTGGGCGCCACGTACACGGGCACACCGAAGGGCCGTCCCATGAGCAGCCCGCCACCGGGCTCCTTGGGCCGCTGCGGGGGGCGTCCCTTGCTGATACCGGCGTCGGCGAGGGAGCGGGTGTCGGGGGCGGCCGGGTCCGGGGTGTGAGGGGGTGCGGGGGTGGGCTCGGAGGCCGGCCGGTGCGCCGAGGTGGGCTCGGTGGGTTCGTGGCCCGCGGGAGTCGGCGCTGCGGAGGTGGGGGCCGCGGGGGTGGTGGCTGTGGGTGGCCGGTTGTCGGCGGCGGGTTGGGCCGGCGTGGTGTCGCCGGTGCCGGTACGGGGCGCTCGGTCCCGCTCCGCATCGCCCTGCGGGTCGCTGGGGGCGCAGGCCGTCTCGCCGTCGCCGCGCGGGGCGGTACGGCCGTGGGTGGACGCGCCGTCTCCCTGCGACCCGGTACGGCCGTGCGCCTCGACGCTCTCTCCCTGGGGCGCCGTGCCGTCGCCCTGCGGGACCGTGCGCGCGGGGGTCGCCTCGCTGTCGCCCCGCTGAGCGGCACGACCATGGGCCTCTCCGCCGTCCTCCTGCGACGCGGTACGGCCGTGCGTCTCGTCGGCCTCTCCCCGGGGTGCCGTGCGGTCGTCGGGCTCCTCGGCATCGCCCTGCGGAGCAGTACGGCCGTGAGGCTCGTTGCCCTCCTCATGCGGCGCCGTGCTGTCGCTGGGCTCCTCGGGGTTCCCCTGTGGAGCCGTGCGGGGCTTCCCCTCGTCGGGGTGTTCGGGGGTCTGGGGTGCAGGAGGTGCGGGGTGGTCTGTCGGGCTGTCGTTGCCGGGCCGCGGCTGCCCGTTCCCGCCGCTCACGTCCACGGTGTCCCCTCGTTCGAAGCGTCCTCCGCGCCAGCCGGGCGGAAGGGTCTGGGGTCGATGGTATGCGGCCGTCGGGACACGTTACGCCCCGGCATCGTGTTTGCCCGGCCGTCGTACGGCGCCCGGGCCCACGGCCGGCTCACTGTCAGTGGTGGCACGTATGGTCTGTGGTCATGGACAGCAGCATCGAGGGTGCCACGGAGGCCCCGTCCGGCGACACGGTGCCGGAGGGCGGGGCGTTCACGCAGGTCACTGTGGTCTCAGCGACAGCGGGCGGTTCGGACATACCTGCCGTGGCGGTCGCCGCGGCGCCCGCGTCCCTGTCTCCCTCGCGGGCCGGCGACTTCATGCAGTGCCCGTTGCTGTACCGGTTCCGGGTGATCGACCGGCTGCCGGAGAAACCGAGCGAGGCGGCGACCAGAGGGACCCTGGTGCACGCTGTGCTGGAGCGGCTCTTCGACGCGCCCGCCGCCGAGCGGACCGCGCCCCGGGCCAAGTCGCTGATCCCGGGCCAGTGGGAGCGGCTGCGCGAGACGCGGCCGGAGGTCGCGGAGCTGTTCGCCGACGATCCGGAGGGCGAGCGGCTGGCGGGCTGGCTGGGCGAGGCGGAGCGGCTGGTGGAGCGCTGGTTCTCGCTGGAGGATCCGACGCGGCTGGAGCCGGCCGAGCGGGAGATGTTCGTCGAGGCCGAGCTGGAGTCGGGGCTGAGGCTGCGCGGGATCATCGACCGGGTCGACGTGGCACCGACGGGCGAGGTGCGGATCGTCGACTACAAGACGGGCAAGGCGCCGAGACCGGAGTACGCGGAGGGCGCGCTGTTCCAGATGAAGTTCTACGCGTTGGTGGTCTGGCGGCTGAAGCGGGTGATCCCGCGGCGGCTCCAGCTCGTGTATCTGGGCAGTGGGGACGTGCTGACGTACGACCCGGTTCTCGCCGATCTGGAGCGGGTCGAACGCAAGCTGCTGGCGCTGTGGGAGGCGATCCGTCAGGCCACCGAGACCGGTGACTGGCGGCCGCGTCCGACGAAGCTGTGCGGGTGGTGCGATCACCAGGCGCACTGCCCGGAGTTCGGGGGCACTCCCCCGCCGTATCCGTTGCCGGTGAGGGCGGCCGGGTCCGGTGCGGTGTGAGCCGGCAGCGGTTGGGGCGCCCTGGGGGCGAACCGGCGAGCGGGCGCAGGGCAGAATGGGCCCGGACTAGCGAAGGAGACTTACGTGGCCATCCGCGTCCTACTGGTCGACGACCAGCCGCTGCTGCGTACCGGCTTCCGGATGATCCTGGAGGCGGAGCAGGACATCGCGGTCGTCGGCGAGGCCGGAGACGGTCTCCAGGCCCTCGACCAGGTCCGTGCCCTGCAGCCGGATGTGGTGCTGATGGACATCCGCATGCCGCGGATGGACGGGGTGGAGGCGACCCGGCAGATCTCCGGTCCTGGCCGGGACGGCCCGGCGAAGGTGCTGGTGCTGACCACGTTCGACCTCGACGAGTACGTGGTGGAGGCGTTGCGTGCGGGAGCCAGCGGGTTCCTGCTGAAGGACGCGCCCGCCAATGAGCTGGTGCAGGCGATCCGGGTGGTGGCCGCGGGCGAGGCCATGCTGGCGCCGAGCATCACGCGGCGGCTGCTGGACAAGTACGCCACGCATCTGCCGTCCGGCGAGGAGCCGGTGCCGGACACATTGCACACGCTGACCGACCGTGAGGTCGAGGTGCTGAAGCTGGTGGCGCGCGGGCTGTCGAACGCGGAGATCGCCGCCGACCTGTTCGTGAGCGAGACGACCGTCAAGACGCACGTCGGGCACGTGCTGACCAAACTGGGCCTGCGCGACCGGGTACAGGCGGCGGTGTACGCGTACGAGAGCGGGCTGGTGCGTCCGGGCGCGCAGTAGGGCGGCGTACGAAGACGAAGAAGAGGGCGTTCCCGTCTCTCGCGGAGAAGGGAACGCCCTCTGTGTCCGTACCGCCCGTACCGCTGTCTGCCGCTCAGCCCTTGCTGAGTTCCCAGAAGCGGAACACGGTCGAGGCGTCGAGGCAGTACTCGAGGCCGTAGACGCCGTCGCGGACGACCGCGTACTGCTTGGCCTGCCAGATGGGCAGGATGGGCAGTTCGGCGGCCACGATGTCCTGGAGTCGGCCGAAGTCCTTGTCGGTGGCGGCGCGGTCGCTCTGAGCGGCGGTGCTCGGGATGAGCGAGCCGGTGATCGTGTGGTTGGTGTAGTAGTTGCCGAGCACGTTGTCCTTGCCGAAGAAGGGGGCCGTGAAGTTGTCGGCGTCGGGGTAGTCCGGCACCCAGCCCTTCACGTAGACGCCGTACTTGCCGGCCGCGATGTCCTTCTCGTACTGGCCGAAGGCGACGGACTTGACGTCCGCGTCGAACAGTCCGCTGGCGTTGAGCTGGTCGGCGATGGTCTTCAGTTCCTGGTCGGTGGCCGGGCCGTAGCGCGACGGGGTGGACCAGAGGGTGAGCTTGACCTTGCCGGTGATGCCTTCGGCCTGGAGGGCCGCCGCCGCCTTGTCCTTGGAGGGCCGGGAGCCGTAGGTGTCGAAGAAGGCGGTGTTGTGGCCGACGATGCCGGCCGGGATGATCGAGTACAGCGGGGTGGCGGTGCCCTGGTAGACGTGGTCGATGAGGGAGTCACGGTCGAGCAGGTAGGCCATGGCCTTGCGGACGCCGAGCTTGCCGGTGACCGGGTCCTTCATGTTGAAGACCAGGTGCTGGACCTCGGCGCTGCTGCCCTCGATGGCCTCGACGCCCTTGCTGTCGTCCTGCTGGTCGATGCCGGTGATGTCGGTCGCGGTGAGGCCTCGGTAGGCGATGTCGACCTGGTCGTCGAGCAGGGCCTTCTTCAGGGCGCTGCGGTCGTTGTGGAAGAACTTCAGGGTGATACCGGAGTTGTTGAGCTCGGCGGTGCCCTTGTAGTCGGCGTTGACGGAGAAGACGGCTTCGTCGTCGCTGAAGGAGTCCAGCTTGTACGGACCGGAGCCGACGGCCTGGTGGTCCTCGCGCAGGCCGTTCGCGTCGTACTGCTGGTGGTCGACGATGGAGCCGGCACCCGAGGCGATCTTGCTGGGGAAAGTGGCGTCGGAGGCGTTCAGGTGGAAGACGACGGTCTTCGCGTCCGGCGTCTCGACCTTTTCGAGCGTCGGGAACATGACGGCGGGACCTGCGTCGTCATTGATCTTCAGCATGCGGTCGAAGGAGAACTTCACGTCCTGCGCGGTGAGCGCGTCGCCGTTGCTGAACTTGAGGCCGGGCTTGAGTTCGCACTTGAAGACCCTGGCCTCGCTGTCGGTGAAGGCGCACTCCTTCGCGGCTTCCGGCTGAGGTTCCGTGCCGCCCTTGGGGAAGCTGAGCAGTGACTGGAACACGTTGTTGAACAACAGCCAGGAGCCGGGGTCGTATCCGGACGCAGGGTCGGTGGCGAGGACGTCGTCGGACATTCCGATCACGACGCTGGAGCCCTTGTCGGTGCTCCCGCCGCTGTCGGTGCCGCAGCCGGTCAACAGGCCGGAGGCCAGTCCCACCACGACGGGCAGGACCGGCCACTGGTTGCGCATGTTCACTGCATGTGCCTTCTCGTCGGTTCTTGAGGTCCCGGGGCCCCGTCGTGGGCCCCGGCTGAATAAGGGGACGTCAGCCGCTCACACCGTGGCCGAGCTCCCACAGCTGAAGCGTCGAGGAGGAGTTGAGCGCGTACGCGGTGCCCGTGATGTCGTCCCGTGCGGCGACATACTGCTTGCCCTGCCACAGCGGCAGTACGGGGACGTCCTCGGCGACGATGTCCTGGACGGTGGTCAGGCTCTTGGCGGCGGCGAGCCGGTCGGCCTCGCGGCGGGACTGCGGGATCAGGGAGTCGCGGATCGTGTTGTTCGCGTACGGCGAGCCGAGGAAGTTGTCCTTGTCGAGGAACGGCGCGACGTAGTTGTCCGCGTCCGGGAAGTCGGGGAACCAGCCCATGCCGTAGACGTCGTACTGGCCCTTCTGCTCCGCGGGGCGGAAGATGTCCCAACGCGCGCCCTTGATATCGACCTGGAACAGGCCGCTGCCGTTGAGCTGCTTCTGCAGGACCTCGAACTCCGGCTTGGTGGCGGCGCTGTAGTGGTCGGTCGTGTAGTGCAGCGTCAGCTTCACCGGGGTGGTGATGCCGGCCTTCTCGAGGAGCGTCTTGGCCTTGCTGGTGCTCGGGTCGCCGTACTTGTTGAAGAACGAGTTGGAGTGACCGGTGATGGTGGCCGGGACCAGCGAGTACAGCGGCTCGGCCTGGGAGCCGTACACCTTGGAGACGAGTTCGTCGCGGTCGATGACCTGGGCCATCGCCTGGCGGACGGCCTTCGTCTTCACGGTGGGCGCGTTGGTGTTGAAGGCCAGGTAGCGGATCTCCAGGCCGGGCATCTCGACGAGGTCGACGTTCTCGTCGGAGCCGGTGTCGAGCTTCTGAATCTGGGACGGCGTCATGGCGCGCGTCATGACGTCGATGTCACCCTTGTCGATGGCGGCGCCCATCGCGTCGGCGTCGGCGAAGGAGCGCATCTGCACCTTGTCGTTGTTCACCTTCAAGCTCCCCTTGTAGTTGGGGTTCTTGGTGAAGGTGGCGACGTCGATGGCGTGGTCCTTGACGTCCGCGTGGAAGGTGTAGGGGCCGGAGCCGTCGAGGCCGAAGCCGTCGCGCAACTTGTCTTTCTCGTAGTCCTTGGGGTTGACGATGCCCGCGACCGGAGTGGACAGCTTGAACGGGAAGGTGGCGTCCGCGGTCTTGAGGTGGAAGATGACCTCGCGGTCGCCCTGGGTCTCGACGGTGTCGATGGTGGACAGCAGGGCGAACACACCGGTGCCGGCCTTGATGCGCAGGGCCCGCTCGATGGAGTATTTGACGTCCTCGGCGGTGATGGCGTCGCCGTTCGCGAACTTGAGGCCGTCGCGCAGCTTGCACGCGTAGCGCTCGTTGCCGGTGTCGGTGAAGCCGCAGCTCTGGGCGGCCTCGGGCACCGGGTCGCCCTCGCCCTTGGGCTGGATCATCAGGGTCTGCACGGTCTGGCGCAGGATGTTCCACGGGCCGACGTCGTACGCGTACGCCGGGTCGAGCGGCGCGGGCGCGTCCTTGGTGGCGGTGAACCGGTCCGTGGTGCCGACGACGATCGCGTCGCCGCTCTTGCCGCCGCTGTCGGATCCACCACACGCGGCGAGAACCGGCGCGAGCAACCCGGCCAAGGCCGGCAGCACCAAAATCTTGCGGTTCATGCTCGAGTTTCTCCAGGACTGTTCAATCCGTGTATCCGACATGCAGGGGTGTCGCAGCGGATCACGGGGGTAAGGGGGATGTTCTCGCGATGACATTAGTCGGCACCGGCACGAGGGTTCACAGCCGCTGGAGTTGAGTGACCATCACGCAGCGAAACCGGGTGTGGACACACCGAAAACCCGACAGCGGCAGGATTAGTGCAGCGTTCCATCAATCGGGACACAAGGGCATGGCGACCACCCCCGAACAGGGGCATTCAGCACACCCGGCCGTCGATGTCGACCCCTCATTGAAGTGGCAAACGTCACATGTTCAACTCGGTTGGTAGGTACAGGAATTCGGCCATGCGGCCTGCTTCGAATTCCGTCGGGTGTACCGCGGCGGCTTTTTGTCCAATGGGCTTGGCACGCTGGGTGAACGGCTAGCGCATTTGTGTCATCAGACCGCGCAGAAAAGCCAGGTCGACCTCTTCGAGAGAGGACACCACGGTTCGGCGGTGGGCCGGGCCGATGGGTGCGACGGACGGCACCGCGACCACATGGCAGCCGGCGGCCTCCGCGGAGGCGACGCCGGTGGCGGTGTCCTCGACGACCGCGCACCTGGCCGGATCCACCCCGAGGCCGGTGGCGGCGAGCAGATACGGGTCCGGGTACGGCTTGGTGCGGGAGACCTCGTCGCCGGCGACGGACAGGGCGAAATGGTGGGGGCCGAGGCAGGTGAGCACGCGGTCGATGATGCGACGGTGCGAGGCGGAGACCAGGGCTGTCGGGATCTCCTGCTCGTACAGCTCGGCGAGGAGTCTGGCGGCACCGGGCATCAGGGGCAGGGCGCGGCCGATCCGGTCCTCGAAGCCCTCGTTGAGCAGCGTGCAGAGGTCGGCGAGCGGGATCTCGGCGCCGGTGGCCTCGATCAGGAAGCCGGCGCTGCGGGTCATGGGGCCGCCGACCACGACGTGCCGCCAGGAGTCGTCCAGGCGGTGCCCGAGGGTGGCGAATACCTCGACCTCGACGTCCCACCAGAAGCCCTCGGTGTCCACCAAGGTGCCGTCCATGTCGAGGAGGACGGCTTGCAGGGCCGACCCTTCCGCCGTACGGGTTCCGAGCGCGGGGACCGTAGTGGTCATCCGGGCGCACCTCCTTGAGGGACGACCAGGCCGGTTCCCAAGCGGGGAACCGGCCTGCGGTGGACCGACAAGTGTACGTCGCCTCCGCCCCAAACGCCTCGCACAGCGCTGGTGGGGCGGGTCGCGGCGGCGGTGGGGTGGGGGGCGGGGGCCGGGGTGGGCGGTTTGCTGGGCGAGCGGGCCGGATGGGCCGAGGGCGAGGTGACACAGGGTGAGCGGAGGGGGGCGTTTGGGGACGGAATATCGCCGGGCGAGGGCGGGGTGGGGCAGAGCACAGGCAGGGCAACACGGCCGGACAAAGGCACCGTGCAACACGGCGGGCAGGGCGAAGGGGTCGGCGCGGGCGGGAGCACGGTGCCCCGGGGCCTGCGCGCTTCGCTGCCCCGCCCAGGGGCCCCGCTCCCGGCACGGCCCGGAACGGCGCCGTGCCGGATCGTCCCGGTTCCCGTCCGTCCTCGCCCTTCGGAGGGCTACCGCGCGTTGAAGTACTTCGCCTCCGGGTGGTGGATCACGATCGCGTCCGTGGACTGCTCGGGGTGGAGTTGGAACTCCTCCGAGAGGTGGACGCCGATGCGTTCCGGCTGGAGGAGTTCGGCGATCTTGGCCCGGTCCTCGAGGTCGGGGCAGGCGCCGTAGCCGAGGGAGAAGCGGGCGCCCCGGTACTTGAGGGCGAACATGTCCTCGACGTCGGCCGGGTCCTCGCCGGAGAAGCCGAGTTCGGAACGGACGCGCGCGTGCCAGTACTCGGCGAGCGCCTCGGCCAACTGCACCGACAGGCCGTGCAGTTCGAGGTACTCGCGGTAGGAGTTCGCCTCGAACAGCTTCGCCGTCTCCTCGCCGATGCGCGAGCCCACCGTGACGACCTGGAGTCCGACCACGTCCGTCTCCCCCGACTCCTCCGGGCGGAAGAAGTCCGCGAGACACAGGCGGCGGCCGCGGCGCTGGCGCGGGAACGTGAACCGCGTGCGTTCGTTGCCGCGCTCGTCCAGGATGATCAGGTCGTCGTCCTTGGACACGCAGGGGAAGTAGCCGTAGACCACGGCGGCTTCGAGGAGGTTCTCCGTCTGGAGCCGGTCGAGCAGGCCGCGCAGGCGCGGGCGGCCCTCCGTGTCGACGAGTTCCTCGTACGTCGGGCCTTCACCGGTGCGGGCCTGCTTGAGGCCCCACTGGCCCTTGAACAGCGCACCCTCGTCCAGCCAGCTCGCGTACTCCTTGAGCTGGATCCCCTTGATGACGCGGGTGTCCCAGAACGGCGGCGTCGGCACCGGGTTGTCCGTGGCGACGTCCGAGCGGACGTGGCCCTCCTCCGGCCGTTCGTCCACCTCGACGGCGGCCGTGGCGCGGACCCGGCGCTGCTTGAGCTCGGGCAGCTTCGCGCCGGGCAGCCCCCGCTTGACCCCGATCAGCGCGTCCATCAGGCGCAGCCCCTCGAACGCGTCGCGCGCGTAGCGCACCTCGCCCTCGTACAGCTCGTGCAGGTCCTGCTCGACGTACGCGCGCGTGAGCGCCGCGCCGCCGAGGATGACGGGGTAGTCCGCCGCCAGACCGCGCTGGTTGAGCTCCTCGAGGTTCTCCTTCATGATCACTGTGGACTTGACGAGGAGCCCGGACATGCCGATGACATCGGCCTGGTGCTCGTCGGCGGCCTCCAGGATCGCGGAGACGGGCTGCTTGATGCCCAGGTTGACGACGTTGTAGCCGTTGTTGGACAGGATGATGTCGACGAGGTTCTTGCCGATGTCGTGCACGTCACCGCGCACCGTCGCGAGCACGATCGTGCCCTTGCCCTCGGCCTCCGACTTCTCCATGTGCGGCTCGAGGTGGGCGACTGCGGCTTTCATGACCTCCGCGGACTGGAGGACGAACGGCAGCTGCATCTGCCCGGAGCCGAACAGCTCGCCGACGACCTTCATGCCGTCCAGGAGCGTCTCGTTGACGATGTCGAGGGCGGGGCGGGACTGCAACGCCTCGTCCAGGTCGGCCTCCAGGCCGTTGCGCTCGCCGTCGATGATGCGCCGCTTGAGGCGCTCCTCCAGCGGCAGCGCCGCCAACTCCTCGGCCTTGCCCGCCTTCAGGGACTTTGCGGTGGCGCCCTCGAAGAGGGCCATCAGCTTCTGCAGCGGGTCGTAGCCCTCGCTGCGGCGGTCGTGGATGAGGTCGAGGGCCGTTTGCACCTCCTCCTCGGTGAACCGCGCAATCGGGAGGATCTTCGACGCGTGGACGATCGCCGAGTCGAGGCCGGCCTTCACGCACTCGTCGAGGAAGACGGAGTTGAGCAGGATGCGGGCGGCCGGGTTGAGGCCGAAGGAGATGTTCGACAGGCCCAGCGTGGTCTGCACGTCGGGGTGGCGGCGCTTGAGCTCGCGGATCGCCTCGATGGTGGCGATGCCGTCCTTGCGGGACTCCTCCTGACCGGTGCAGATCGTGAAGGTCAGGGTGTCGACGAGGATGTCCGACTCGTGGATGCCCCAGTTCGCCGTCAGGTCCTGGATCAGCCGTTCGGCGATCTCGACCTTCTTCTCGGGGGTGCGGGCCTGGCCCTCCTCGTCGATGGTCAGCGCGATCAGCGCGGCGCCGTGCTCCTGCGCGAGCCGGGTGACCTTCGCGAAGCGGGACTCGGGGCCGTCGCCGTCCTCGTAGTTGACGGAGTTGATGACCGCGCGTCCGCCCAGCTTCTCCAGGCCGGCGCGGACTACGTCGACCTCGGTGGAGTCGAGGACGATCGGCAGCGTGGACGCGGTGGCGAAGCGGCCCGCCAGCTCCTCCATGTCGGCGACACCGTCCCGGCCGACGTAGTCCACGCACAGGTCGAGCATGTGTGCGCCCTCGCGGATCTGCTCGCGCGCCATCTCCACGCAGTCGTCCCAGCGGCCCTCCAGCATGGCCTCGCGGAACTTCTTGGAGCCGTTGGCGTTGGTGCGCTCGCCGATGGCCAGGTACGAGGTGTCCTGACGGAACGGGACCGTCTGGTAGAGGGAGGCGGCGCCGGGCTCGGGGCGCGGGTCGCGCCCGGGCGGGGTGACGCCCTGGACGCGCTCGACGACCTGGCGCAGATGCTCGGGGGTGGTGCCGCAGCAGCCGCCGATGAGCGACAGACCGTAGTCGCGTACGAAGTTCTCCTGGGCGTCGGCCAGGCCCTCGGGGTCGAGCGGGAAGTGCGCGCCGTCCTTGGTGAGCACCGGCAGGCCCGCGTTCGGCATGCACAGCAGCGGGATGCGGGAGTGCCGGGTGAGGTAGCGCAGGTGCTCGCTCATCTCGGCGGGGCCGGTGGAGCAGTTCAGGCCGATCATGTCGATGCCGAGCGGCTCGAGGGCGGTGAGCGCGGCGCCGATCTCGGAGCCGAGGAGCATGGTGCCGGTGGTCTCGAAGGCCATCGAGCACAGCAGGGGGACCTCGACGCCGGTGGCCTCCATGGCGCGCCGGGCGCCCAGGACGGACGCCTTCGTCTGCAGCAGGTCCTGGGTGGTCTCCACGATCAGCGCGTCGGCGCCGCCCGCGAGCAGGCCCTCCGCGTTGGCCTGGAAGCCGTCCCGGATGGTGGTGTACGGCACATGGCCGAGGGTGGGCAGCTTGGTGCCGGGGCCGATCGAGCCGAGGACCCAGCGCTGCCGGCCGTCACCCGCGGTGAACTCGTCGGCGACCTCGCGGGCGATGCGGGCGCCCGCCTCGGACAGTTCGTGGACGCGGTCGGCGATGTCGTACTCCGCCATGGCCGCGTGGTTGGCCCCGAACGTGTTGGTCTCGACGCAGTCGACGCCCACGGAGTAGTACGCCTCGTGGACGGAGCGGACGATGTCGGGGCGGGTGAGGTTGAGAATCTCGTTGCAGCCCTCGAGGTTCTCGAAGTCCTCGAGGGTGGGGTCCTGGGCCTGGAGCATGGTGCCCATCGCTCCGTCGGCGACCACCACGCGGGTGGCGAGCGCCTCTCGGAGCGCGGACACACGGGTCCGGCTGTCGGCGGAAGGGGTCGGCGGCAACGAGGCCATGTAGGGGCTCCCTGAGGTGCGACGGCTGTCGGCTATGCGGCTGCCCGGAGGGGATCCGGGCATGACGCACGGCGCCAGCGTAACCGGGAGTGGGATTGGATGGGCAGGGCGTCCACGAGGCGGACGGGTGCGGCAGGTGTGCCGCACCCGGACCGCCGGTGACGTAACAGGTGTCGTCGGACCGTTAGCGGGACGTCGACATGGACCGGTAGTGTTCGGCATTGCCGAACGATGGCAGCGCGAGGTCGCGCGTCGACACGCGATGGACGGAGGCAGGGACGGCGATGGCACGGAACATCCAGTCGCTCGAGCGGGCGGCGGCGATGCTACGGCTGCTCGCGGGCGGCGAGCGACGGCTCGGCCTCTCGGACATCGCCTCGTCGCTGGGCCTCGCCAAGGGCACGGCCCACGGGATCCTGCGCACCCTCCAGCAGGAGGGTTTCGTCGAACAGGACGACGCCTCCGGGCGCTACCAGCTGGGCGCCGAGCTGCTGCGCCTGGGCACCACGTACCTCGACGTGCACGAGCTGCGGGCGCGGGCACTGGTGTGGACGGACGACCTGGCCCGCTCCAGCGGGGAGAGCGTCCATCTGGGAGTGCTGCACCAGCAGGGGGTGCTGGTCGTGCACCACGTCTTCCGGCCCGACGACAGCCGGCAGGTGCTGGAGATCGGTGCCATGCAGCCGCTGCACTCCACGGCCCTGGGCAAGGTGCTGTCGGCCTACGACCCCGTGGCGCACAGCGAGGCGGTGGAGGCGGACCGAAAGGCCTTCACGGACCGCACGGTGTGCGAGCTGGAGGACTTCGAGCACATCCTCGACATCACGCGTGCGCGTGGGTACGCCGCCGACGTCGAGGAGACCTGGGAGGGCGTGGCGTCCATCGCCGCGCCCATCCACGACGGGCGGCGCATGCCGGTCGGCGCGGTCGGGATCACGGGCGCCGTGGAGCGGCTGCGCCGGGACGGGGAGCTGCGCTCCGAGCTGATCGCGGCGGTGCGGGACTGCGCCCGCGCGGTGTCGCGGGACCTGGGCGCCGGGCGGTTCTGAGCCGCACCGAGCACTACCCCACCGAGGCCGGTTCGCCTGTCGGCGTTCCGGCCTCGGTCGTACTCCGAGGTGAACAAACCGGAACACACCCACCGATCGCCACTCTGGGTGCCCGCCTCAATGCGTCGCGTTCCGGCGCTCGAGGATCGATAGCTCACAGCAATCAATAACGATCGCGCTTTCGATAAGCAAACCCTTGACTCATGCGTAGCGCCGGAGCAAGACTCCCGTCCATCGGTCGGCATTGTCGAACACCTAGCGGCAATACGCGCTAGAGTGTGACAACGTCAGGGCCGGTTCAGCTCTCACCCCCCTGAGGGCGCCTGAACACCCGGAGGGATTCGGGGTTCGGCTTTCCCTGGACGAAGGACAAAGGAGTCGCGGGTGTCCAGCTCCGACATCTTCATCGGCGAGACCATCGGTACCGCCGTACTCATCCTGCTCGGCGGTGGTGTGTGCGCCGCCGTGACGCTGAAGGCCTCCAAGGCACGCAACGCCGGCTGGCTCGCCATCGCCTTCGGGTGGGGTTTCGCCGTCATGACGGCGGTGTACATCTCCGGACCGCTCTCCGGCGCCCACCTCAACCCCGCCGTCACCCTCGCCCTCGCCATCAAGGACGGCGACTGGAGCAACGTCCCGACCTATTTCGCCGGCCAGCTGCTCGGCGCGATGATCGGTGCCGCCCTGGTCTGGGTCGCCTACTACGGCCAGTTCCAGGCGCACCTGACCGACAAGGAGATCGTCGGCGGTCCCGGCGCGCAGGCCACGGCGGCCAAGGCCGTGGAGGCCGAGGAGACGGGCGCCGGCCCGGTGCTGGGCATCTTCTCCACCGGCCCGGAGATCCGGAACACGGTGCAGAACCTCCTCACGGAGATCATCGGCACCGTCGTGCTGATCCTCGCGGTCCTCACGCAGGGCCTGAACGACAAGGGCAACGGCCTCGGCATCCTGGGCGGTCTGATCACCGCGCTGGTGGTCGTCGCCATCGGCCTGTCCCTCGGCGGCCCGACCGGCTACGCCATCAACCCGGCCCGTGACCTCGGTCCCCGCATCGTGCACGCCCTCCTGCCCCTGCCCAACAAGGGTGGCTCCGACTGGAGCTACGCCTGGATCCCGGTCGTCGGTCCACTGATCGGCGGCGCGATCGCTGCAGGCATCTACAACGTCGCATTTGCTTAGAGAGAACCTCGCCTGCGAGCCCCCCGAAGCCCTCGAGCATCGAACACCGAGCCTCACAGCACGCGCCGTACGTACCAGCCCCAAGACCATGGAAACCCAGGAGCACACAGTGACCGACGCCCACACGGCAGGCCCGTTCATCGCCGCAATCGACCAGGGCACGACCTCCTCGCGCTGCATCGTCTTCGACCGGGACGGCCGCATCGTCTCCGTCGACCAGAAGGAGCACGAGCAGATCTTCCCGAAGCCGGGCTGGGTCGAGCACAACGCCAACGAGATCTGGACCAACGTCCAGGAGGTCGTGGCCGGAGCCGTCGCCAAGGCCGGCATCACCCGCGACGACATCAAGGCCATCGGCATCACCAACCAGCGCGAGACCACCGTGCTGTGGGACAAGAACACCGGTGAGCCCGTCCACAACGCCATCGTCTGGCAGGACACCCGCACCGACGCCCTCACCAAGGAGCTGGGCCGCAACGTCGGGCAGGACCGCTTCCGCCGCGAGACCGGGCTGCCGCTGGCCTCCTACTTCTCCGGCCCGAAGGCCCGCTGGCTGCTCGACAACGTCGAGGGACTGCGCGAGCGTGCGGAGGCGGGCGACATCCTCTTCGGCACCATGGACACCTGGGTCATCTGGAACCTGACCGGCGGTGTCAACGGCGGCAAGCACGTCACCGACGTCACCAACGCCTCCCGCACCCTCCTGATGAACCTGCACACGATGCAGTGGGACGAGAAGATCGCCGAGTCCATCGGCGTGCCGACGCGGATCCTGCCCGAGATCCGTTCCTCCGCCGAGATCTACGGCGAGGTGACCGGCGGCAAGCTGGGCGATCTGCTCGGCGGCATCCCGGTGGCCTCCGCACTCGGCGACCAGCAGGCGGCCCTGTTCGGCCAGACGTGTTTCTCCGAGGGCGAGACCAAGTCCACCTACGGCACCGGCACCTTCATGGTGATGAACACCGGCGACAAGATCATCAACTCGTACGCCGGTCTGCTCACCACAGTCGGCTACAAGATCGGTGACCAGCCGACGGTGTACGCCCTGGAGGGCTCGATCGCCGTCACCGGCTCGCTGGTGCAGTGGATGCGCGACCAGATGGGCCTGATCTCCACCGCCGCCGAGATCGAGACGCTCGCGCTGACGGTCGAGGACAACGGCGGCGCCTACTTCGTACCGGCCTTCTCCGGCCTGTTCGCCCCGCACTGGCGCTCCGACGCCCGCGGTGTGATCGCCGGCCTGACCCGGTACGTCACCAAGGCCCACCTCGCCCGTGCCGTCCTGGAGGCCACCGCCTGGCAGACCCGCGAGATCGCGGACGCCATGACGAAGGACTCCGGCGTGGAGCTGTCCACGCTGAAGGTGGACGGCGGCATGACCGCGAACAACCTGCTGATGCAGACCCTCGCGGACGTCCTGGACGCTCCCGTGGTGCGCCCGATGGTCGCCGAGACCACCGCCCTGGGCGCCGCCTACGCCGCCGGTCTCGCCGTCGGCTTCTGGACCAGCGTCGACGACCTGCGCGCCAACTGGCGCCGGGCCGCCGAGTGGACCCCCCGCATGGACGCGGAGACCCGCGACCGTGAACACAAGAACTGGCTCAAGGCCGTCGACCGGACCATGGGCTGGATCGAGCACGAGGAGTAAGAACCCCACATGACCAGTCAGCCCACCCTGCAGTCCGTGCCTGCCCTGGGGACGCGCCCGGCCTCCGGTTCCAACCCGAGCCGTGCCGAGACCCGGGAGCAGCTCGCCAAGGCGTCGTACGACCTTCTTGTGATCGGCGGCGGCATTCTGGGCATCTCCACCGCCTGGCACGCCGCGCAGTCCGGCCTGAGGGTGGCTCTGGTCGACGCCGGCGACTTCGCCGGCGCCACCTCCTCCGCCTCCTCCAAGCTGCTCCACGGCGGTCTGCGCTATCTGCAGACCGGCGCGGTGAAGCTGGTGGCGGAGAACCACTTCGAGCGCCGTGCGGTCTCCCGTCAGGTGGCCCCCCACCTGGCGAACCCGCTCACCTTCTACCTCCCCGTGTACAAGGGCGGGCCGCACGGCGCGGCGAAGCTCGGGGCGGGCGTCTTCGCCTACTCCGCGCTGTCCGCGTTCGGTGACGGCGTGGGTCACCTGCTCTCCCCCGCCAAGGCGGCGCAGGACGTGCCCGAGCTGCGCACCGAGAACCTCAAGGCCGTGGCCGTGTACGGCGACGACCAGATGAACGACGCGCGCATGGCGCTGATGACGGTCCGCGCGGCTGTCGAGTCGGGCGCCGTCGTCCTCAACCACGCCGAGGTCACCGGCCTCCGCTTCACCAAGGGCCGGGTCACCGGCGCCGAGCTGCGCGACCGGCTGTCCGGCGACGAGTTCGGCGTCGAGGCCCGCCTCGTGCTGAACGCGACCGGTCCCTGGGTGGATCACCTGCGCAAGATGGAGGACCCCCATGCAGCACCGTCGATCCGTCTGTCGAAGGGCGCGCATCTGGTCCTGAAGCGGACCGCCCCCTGGAAGGCCGCACTCGCGACCCCCATCGACAAGTACCGCATCACCTTCGCCCTCCCCTGGGAGGACATGCTCCTGCTCGGCACGACCGACGAGGAGTTCGAGGGCGACCCCGCGGACGTCGCCGTCACCGAGAAGGACGTGACCCAGATACTCGACGAGGCCGCCTTCTCGGTCCGCGACCAGCAGCTCGACCGTGACCTCATCACCTACGCGTTCGCGGGTCTGCGCGTGCTGCCGGGCGGTCCCGGCGACACGGCGAAGGCCAAGCGCGAGACGGTGGTGACCGAGGGCAAGGGCGGCATGCTGTCCGTCGCCGGCGGCAAGTGGACCACCTTCCGGCACATCGGCCGTACGGTCATGACGAAGCTGGAGGCGCTGCCTGGTCACCCGCTCGGCGACGACTTCGAGCCGATCTCCTCGCTGCCGAAGAAGCTGCCGCTGCCCGGTGTCGCCAACCCCCGCGCCGTCGCGCACCGCCTCCTTGTGGACCGCCCGGCGCCCGGCCCGCGCATGGCCGCCGACACCGCCAAGCACCTGGCGACGCACTACGGTTCGCTGGCCTTCGACATCGCCCGCCTGGCGAACGAGGACCCCGGGCTCGCCGAGCGTGTCCACCCGGACGCGCCCGAGATCTGGGCGCAGGTCGTCTGGGCCCGGGACCACGAGTGGGCCGAGACGCCGGACGACGTGCTGCGCCGCCGGACGACGCTGACGATCCGCGGCCTGGCGACGGACGACATTCGCGCGAAGGTGCAGGACGTACTGGACGAAGACGAGAACAAGTAGACCCCGCAGCGGGAAGGGGCGGCTCCACCGCGGTGGAGCCGCCCCTTTCGGCTGTCCGGGTCGTGCTGCCCAAGAGTTGACGATCCATTAGGGCACGTGCGGCCGGAAAGGCAAGTTCGAGCGGGCACCCTCATTGTCATGAACCTGCGATCCGATGGGCGGATCGCAGTTTTTCATGGAGGTGTTGGGATGCACCGAAGACTCGCCACCGGCCTCGCCGCCTCGGCCCTTGCCCTCGTCACCGCCACCGCCACCGCCGCCACCGCGGCTCCCGCCGACAAGCCCCAGGTGCTGGCCAGTTGGACCCAGACCAGCGCGTCGAGCTACAACGCGTGGGTCGCCGCCCGCGCCAACCAGGCCGCGTGGTCTGCCTACGCGTTCGACTGGTCCACCGACTACTGCTCCTCCTCGCCGGACAATCCGTTCGGCTTCCCCTTCGCCACGTCCTGCGCCCGCCACGACTTCGGCTACCGCAACTACAAGGCCGCCGGCACGTTCAGCGCCAACAAGTCCCGCCTCGACAGCGCCCTGTACGAGGACCTCAAGCGTGTCTGCAACAGCTACGGCGGCGCGACGAAGACCGCCTGCGACGGCACCGCCTGGACCTACTACCAGGCCGTGAAGGCCTTCGGCTGACGCATGACCGCATGACCGCGGTCCGGGTGCGGTTCACCACCGCACCCGGGCCTGTCGGTATGCCCCCATAATGTGGCACAGACATCGGATGTCTGAGCGCACAGGAGGCCGGTCATGGCAGTCACCGACGAGGCGATCGAGAAGATCAAGGACATGATCGTCTCCGGTGCGCTGCGCCCCGGAGACCGGCTCCCGAAGGAGAGCGAACTCGCCACCGAACTGGGCCTGTCCCGCAACTCCCTGCGGGAGGCGGTGCGCGCCCTGTCGCTGATCCGGATCCTGGACGTACGGCAGGGCGACGGGACGTATGTCACCAGCCTGGACCCGCAGTTGCTCCTCGAGGCGATGAGCTTCGTCGTCGACTTCCACCGCGACGACACCGTCCTGGAGTTCCTCGCCGTACGGCGGATCCTGGAGCCCGCGGCGACGGCCATGGCGGCCTCACGGATCAGCGACCAGCAACTGGACGCGCTCTCCGCTCAGTTGGACGCACTCGGCCCCGCGCCCTCGGTGGAGGAACTGGTCGCCGGCGATCTGGAGTTCCACCGCCGCATCGTGCACGGTTCCGGGAACACGGTGCTGTGCTCCCTGCTCGACGGCCTGTCCGGACCGACCACCCGGGCCCGGATCTGGCGCGGACTGACCCAGGAGGACGCGGTCGGCCGCACCCTGCGCGAGCACCGGGCGATCCTGGCCGCGCTGCGCGACCGGGACGCGGAGGCGGCCCGGTCGTGGGCGACGGTGCACATCGCGAGCGTGGAGCAGTGGTTGCGCAGCACGCTGTGAACCGTGAGCGCCGCGAAACGCTCCCGCCTGCGACGACGGGTGTTCGAGACCGGTGAACGGGGCAGTGATCCGTTCACTCCCCCGTGCAAGGGGGCTGCGGTCGCCCCCGCCGGACGCCGTAAGGTTGGGACGTACGCGAGGGCACGTCGGAAGGAGGCGCTGGGTGATCGAGCTCGAGGGGGTTCCCGAGCTGATCGACCCGGTCATGGTGGCCGCGTTCGAGGGCTGGAACGATGCCGGCGACGCCGCCTCCACCGCGGTCGCGCATCTGGAGAGGGAGTGGAAGGGCGAGGTGTTCGCGGCGCTGGACGCCGAGGACTACTACGACTTCCAGGTGAACCGCCCCACGGTGTTCATGGACAGCGGCGTGCGCAAGATCACATGGCCGACGACCAGGTTGTCGGTGGTCCGGGTCGGCGGCGAGAAGCCCCGTGACCTGGTGCTGGTCCGCGGCATCGAACCGTCCATGCGCTGGCGCTCGTTCTGCAACGAGCTGCTCGGCTTCGCGCACGAACTGGGCGTTGAGCTGGTGGTCGTCCTGGGTGCCCTGCTCGGCGACACCCCGCACACGCGTCCGGTCCCGGTCAGCGGGGTCACGTCCGATCCGGACCTGGCACAGCGCATGGACCTGGAGGAGACCAAGTACGAGGGCCCGACGGGCATCGTCGGCGTCCTGCAGGAGGCGTGTGCGCACGCCGGTGTCCCGGCGGTGTCGCTGTGGGCGGCCGTACCGCACTATGTGTCCCAGCCGCCCAACCCGAAGGCCACCCTGGCCCTGCTCAACCGGCTCGAGGACCTGCTCGACCTGCGCATTCCGCTGGGTGAGCTGCCCGAGGACGCGCGGGCCTGGCAGGTGGGCGTGGACCAGCTGGCCGCCGAGGACAGCGAGGTCGCCGAGTACGTGCAGACTCTGGAGGAAGCCCGGGACACCGCCGAGCTGCCGGAGGCGTCGGGCGAGGCCATCGCGCGGGAGTTCGAGCGCTATCTGCGGCGCAGGGACGTGAACCCGCCGGGCGGGCACGCCACGGCGGACGGCGGGGACGGTCCGTCGTCGCCCTCCTCGTATCTGCGGGACAACCCGAGCGGCCGGACCCGCCCGCCGAAGCCACCCAGACCGGGCGATGCCGGGGAGAGCGGCGGTCCGGGAACCCCGGACACGTCCTCCGACGATTCCGGGAACGACGACGAGGACACCTCCGAGGACTGAGCGGGGGCGGTACGCGAACCGTGTGCCGCCCCTTCGCCGTCATGCCCGCACGGCGGTCACGGAGTACGTCGTCCCGGGCGTCGGTTTCGTGGAGAACCGCGCGTTGGGCAGACAGAGCCGGCCCCGGAACGCGGCCGCCGTGGTGGGCACGTCGAAGCCGGGGTCGGTGATACGGCGCTGGAAGACACCGCTGCGGCCGTCGGGGGCGAGACGGAAGCGGACTCGGTGAACCAGGCGGCACGCGGGGTCAGGACGACGTCGTTGACGAAGGTCGGGGTGCCGTGGCGAGGACGTAGGAGGCGAGGATCTCGCCGCTGCGCACGTCCACCACACGGGCGCCGAAGGCCTGTCCGGCGGCGAAGAGCCGTCCGTGGACGTCGAGTTCGAGGCCGACGGCGGGTGTGCCGGGGCCGGCGGAGACGACGCGGCCCCAGGCCGGTGCGCAGGTCGATGCGGAGGATCGAGCCGTCGGCGAGCGAGCCGCCGTAGGCGTACGGGCCGGCGCCGACGGCGATGCTTGCAGCGCCAGCCGCCGGGCAGCGCGATGCTGGCGGGCCAGACGGCGGCGCGGGTGCCGACGGCCACCGCGGCGGTCGTCGCCGCGCCGATGGTGAGCAGGCCGCGCCGGGTGAGAGGTCGTGTGAGGAGCCGTGTGTGGGTGCCACGGGGTGTCCTGCCGCGAGGGGACCGGCAGTTGCCCGGTCCGAGGGTCGACCGACGTGTCCAGCCCACCACGTGGGCCGCGCTCACCGCGGCCGCATGCGGCGATCCGGCAGCACCTCGACAGGAGCCGGGTCCGGCGTTGTCGGGGCGCTCTGGGCGCGGGCGGACGGGGGCGACGGAGGCGGTGGTCTCTCGGGCCGGGGATCGACAGCAGCCGTACGGCCGATGGCGATCCGGCACGGGCCACCGCCGACCGGGAGACGACAACAGCCGGACAGCCGAAGGCGCTTCGGGGCGGCGGGCGGCAAGGGGCCGGAAGACGCCGGACATCCGGCACCCGACGGCAATACGACACGGGAGTCGCCAAGCGCCGGAACCGGACGGCAGCCCGGCATCCGACACCGGACACGACAGGGCCGCTCCTCCTGCCGGAGGAGCGGCCCTGTCGTGTCCGGTGTTCTACAGCGCCACGCCCATGAGGGCGTCCACGGCGCGGGACACGACGCCGGGGGCGCCCGTGTCCGCGCCGCCCTGTTCCTCCTGCCGCGCCACCCAGCGGTCCACGGCGGTCAGCGCGGACGGGGCGTCGAGGTCGTTCGCGAGGGCCTCGCGGATCTCCTCGACCAGCGCGTCGGCGGGCGCACCGTCGGGCCGGGAGACGGCCGCGCGCCAGCGGTCGAGGCGGGCCACCGCGTCCGCGAGCACCTGGTCGGTCCACTCCCAGTCGGAGCGGTAGTGGTGGGCGAGCAGGGCGAGCCGGATGGCGGCGGGGTCGACGCCGTCGCGGCGCAGCTGCGAGACGAAGACGAGGTTGCCCTTGGACTTGGACATCTTCTCGCCGTGCAGGGCGACCATGCCGGCGTGGACGTACGCCTTGGCCATGGGGAACTCGCCGGTCAGCACCTGGGCGTGCGAGGCGCCCATCTCGTGGTGCGGGAAGGCCAGGTCGGAGCCGCCGCCCTGGACGTCGAAGCCCATGCCGAGGTGGTCCAGGGCGATGGCGACGCACTCGATGTGCCAGCCGGGCCGGCCCCGGCCGAGCGAGTCACCGTCCCAGCTGGGCTCGCCCTCACGCGCGGCCATCCAGAGCATCGGGTCGACCGGGTTCTTCTTGCCCGGGCGGTCCGGGTCGCCGCCGCGCTCGGCGGACAGCAGCCGCATCGCGGCCGCGTCGAGGTGGGAGACCGAGCCGAAGTGCGGGTCGGACCCGACGGAGAAGTAGATGTCGCCCTCGAGTTCGTAGGCCGCGCCGAGTTCGCGCAGCCGCTCGATGAGCGGGACGATGCCGGGTATCGCCTCGACGGCGCCTATGTAGTGCCGGGGCGGGAGCATGCGCAGGGCGGTCATGTCCTCGCGGAAGAGGGCCGTCTCCTTCTCGGCGAGGGCGACCCAGTCGACGCCGTCGCGCTCCGCGCGCTCGAGCAGCGGATCGTCGACGTCCGTGACGTTCTGGACGTAGTGAACCTGCCGCTTGGTGTCGAGCCACACGCGCTGGACCAGGTCGAACGCGTTGTAGGTCGCCGCGTGACCCAGGTGGGTCGCGTCGTACGGGGTGATGCCGCAGACGTAGATACGGGCGACAGGACCGGGCTGGAGGGTGACCGGGCCGCCGGTCGCGGTGTCGTGGATCCTCAGGTCGCGGCCCTGACCAGGCAGGGCGGGGACCTCGGAAGCGGGCCAGGCATGCATGCCCATGAGCGTAACCGCCGACAAGTTGCGTATACGAACCGGACCAGGCCAGATGGCCGGATCGGCGATCTTGCGATCCCGCGGCTGTTGTGCTTCCCCGGCGTTTCCACGGCTCCGGGGCCCGTCCGCGCACACCGGCGGCACGTCCGCGTACACCGGCGGCCGGAGGTCTACACCGGCGGCCAGGGGATCGCCGGCCATTCCTCCGTCGGCTCCGGGTGCTTCCCCGAGGTGAGCAGTGCGTCGACACGCGCGCGCGTGGCCTCCAGTTCGACGCCCGTGATCAGGCCGGACAGCCGGACGCCCAGCGCGCCGCCGTCGCCCAGGGCGCCCTTGAGGCCCTTCAGGACGTCGACCGCCTCGGGGATGAGGGGCTCGCCGGCCCAGCCCCACAGCAGGGTGCGCAGCTTGTTCTCGGCGTTGAACGTGACACCGTGGTCGATGCCGTACAGATGTCCCTCGGCGGACGGCAGCAGATGGCCGCCCTTGCGGTCCGCGTTGTTGATCACCGCGTCGAGGACGGCGAGCCGGCGCAGCCGCTCGTCGTCGGCGTGCACCAGCAGCGCGGTCCTTCCCTCACCGACCTCGGCGAAGCCGATCGCCTTCCAGCCCGGTCCGGGTTCGTCGCCGTCGACCAGGGCGAGGAGTTCGCCGTCGGGGGTCGCGTCGATCCACAGCTGGCACATGCCCTCGCCGTACGGCCCCTCGCGCAGCACCGTCGGTGGCACCAGCCCCCAGCCGGTGGCCTCGGACACCTCGTACGTGGCGACCTCGCGCTCGGCGAGGGTGCCGTCGGGGAAGTCCCACAGCGGGCGCTCCCCGGCGACGGGCTTGTAGATGCAGGACGCTTCGCGCCCGTCCAGCGAGACCGTGCAGAACAGCGCCGCGTTGGACGCCTCACGGATGCGGCCGCGGACCTTCAGTTCGCCGTTGACGAGCAGTTCGGCGATGCCGGTGACGGACGTCACGCTCCCCGGCGGTATCCGTTCTGGCGCGGACATACGTGTCCTTCCGGATCGAGCGGGAGGCTGCACAGCGGGCACGGCGGCCTTCCGGCGTTGACGACGTCGAGGGCGCGCTTGGCGAAGGCCCTGGCCTGCGCGCCGGTGAGCCGGACCCGCAGCATCGGGGGTCCGTTCTCCTCGTCCTGGAGCAGCCGCTCCTCGGCCTCCGCGAGGTCCTCCTCGGAGTCGGCGTCCAGCTCCACGAGCGCCTGGGCCTCGACGATCATGCGCTGCACCTCGCCGTCCCAGGCCAGCGCCATGGTCCCGACGCGGAACTCCTCCTCGATGGGAGTGTCGAGCGGCGCGGTGTCGGAAACCTCGGTGGGCGCCATGGCGGGCACCGGCGCGCTGCCTCCGCTACGGCGTACGACCTCGTCGAGCAGCTCGTCCATGCGCTCCGCGAGCGCGGCGACCTGGGTCTTCTCCAGGGCCACGCTGGTCACCCGGGGGCCGGCGGAGGCCTGGAGGAAGAACGTACGGCGTCCGGGCAGCCCGACCGTGCCGGCGACGAAGCGATCCGGTGGGTCGTAGAGGAACACCTGACGGGACACGTCCTGTCTCCATTGAAGTCGAAAGTGCTGAAGCCGAGAGTGCGTGAGGATCCGTGCGTGAGCGCGTTGATGTGAATCGCTTCACCCTACTGCGGGCGACGATCACGGTGCTCCCGCACCGCCCCCGACCGGTGCGTCTTCCCCGGTCGGTTCCTCACGTGGGGCAAGGGAGGCGAAATCCCCGGTGTCCCCGAGACGAACGAGGAACGGCCGCAGGCGCGTGTAGCGGATCGCGGTGACGGAGCACGGTTCGACGGAGATCCGCTGGAACAGGTCGAGATGGAGGCCCAGCGCGTCCGCGACGAGCGACTTGATGATGTCGCCGTGCGAGCACATGACGTACACGGCGTCGGCGCCGTGGTCGCGCTCCACGCGCGCGTTCCACTCGCGTACGGCCTCGGCGGCCCGCGTCTGCATCGCGCGCATGGACTCCCCGCCGGGGAACGCTGCGGCCGACGGATGCGCCTGGACGACCTCCATCAGCGGTTCGTCCTTGAGCTCGGCGAGCTTGCGGCCCGACCAGTCGCCGTAGTGGCACTCGCCGATCCGGTCGTCGGTGTGGACGCGCAGCCCGGGGCGGGCGTCGAGCAGGGGTTGGACGGTCTCCATGCAGCGTTGCAGGGGGCTCGTGACGACTTCGGAGACCGGCAGCGCGGCGAGCCGTCCGGGCAGTGCGGCGGCCTGTGCGGTGCCGCGCTCGTCGAGGGCGACGCCCGGCGTCCAGCCTGCGAGCAGGCCCGCGGTGTTGGCGGTGGAACGTCCGTGCCTTACGAGGATCAGCGTGGGCATGCCGCCCAGGGTAGGCGTACCCGCGAGTGCGGGACTGACCGGGCGGCAGGAGAATACGCTGCGTGATCGTCGACTGCGCCATCTACCGGGACGGGGAGCGCGCGGAGGAGCCCGAGGACCTCTCCGACGCCCTCGCGCAGGCACGCGCACAGGGCGACAGCTTTCTCTGGATCGGGCTGTACGAACCGACGGAGCGGGAGTTCGCCCTGGTCACGGAGGAGTTCGCGCTGCATCCGCTGGCCGTGGAGGACGCGCTGAAGGCGCATCAGCGGCCCAGGCTCGAGGTGTACGACGATTCGCTGTTCATGGTCCTCAAGCCGGTGAACTACGAGCCGAACAGCGACACCGTCACGGCCGGTGAGTTGATGGTGTTCCTCGGCGACTCCTTCGTGGTGACGGTCCGGCACGGTGAGGGCGCGCCGCTGAACGCCATCCGGCGGCACATGGAGGAGCAGCACGAGATGCTGAAGCACGGTCCGACCGGCGTGCTGTACGCGATCACGGACTCGGTCGTCGACCACTATCTGGAGGTGGCCACGGAGCTGGGCACCGACCTGGAGGAGCTGGAGGCCGAGGTGTTCTCACCGTCGGGCGGCGGCTCGCGGAACACGGCGTCGCGGATCTACACCTTCAAGCGGCAGGTGCTGGAGTTCCGCCGCGCGACCGTCCCGCTGGCCGCCCCGACGACCCGGCTCGCGGGGCAGGGTCCGAACGTCACGCCGGTGCCGTTCGTACAGGACAAGGCGCGGCCGTTCTTCCGGGACGTCACCGACCATCTCATGCGCGTGAACGAGTCGGTGGAGAGCCTGGACCGGCTGGTGTCGGACATCCTGTCGGCACACCTGGCGCAGATGAGCGTCCGGCAGAACGACGACATGCGGAAGATCTCGGCGTGGGCGGCCATGGCCGCGATACCCACGCTGATCGCGGGGATCTACGGCATGAACTTCGGCCACATGCCGGAACTGCACTGGCTGTACGGATATCCGGCGGTGATCGCGCTGATGGCCGCTCTGGAGGTGCTGCTGTACTGCATGTTCAAGCGGCGCGGCTGGTTGTAGGCGGCGGGCCTCGGAGGACGGTCGGCCGTTCGTCAGGCGAACTCGGGGGCCGGGGTGACCGGGCCGCCGAGGGCGTTGCGGCGCTCGGGCATGCACAGGGAGACCATCCGGCGCCAGCCCGCGAGGCGCTCGTACCCGTACACGGCGTGGATGCCGGCCGCGAGCAGCGCGGACTTGGCCCGCGGCCAGCCCAGGATGCGCCCCATGTGGGCCATGACGGCCAGGCTGACGTCCCGGTGGATCCGGATCTCGGCGAGGGCGCACTCGCGCAGCGCGCGCTGGATGACGCGGCCGTGGCCGGCGTGCGCGAACCGGAGCAGTTCCTCGTGGCAGTAGGCGAGGTGGTTGTCCTCGTCGTGCGAGATCATCTTCACGGCGTGGCCGACGTCCGGGTGGGCGCCGAAGTACCTGCGCAGCATCTCCATCTGCTCGGAGGCCCGCTGTTCGGTGACCCGGCTGTGGGCGAGGTAGGTGACGACGTCCTGCACGGTGAGCGGCTCGTCGGCCTTGAGCTTCTGGTGGGCCAGGCCGATGCCGTCCCGCTCGAGGAGCATCGTGTAGTCGGTCTCGGGCGGTACGGCGACCGGCTGGAGGCCGCGCTTCTTCATGAGGGCGTGGAAGATCCGCCCGTGCTTGTCCTCGTCCGCGCCGTGACGGGCGATCTTGGGCGCGAGAGGACGTTCGCTCCGCGGCACCAGTGCGGCGATCCGCCTGTTCTCCCAGCCGCCCTGCGACTCCCCGCTGGCCGCGATGGAACAGAAGAGCCGGAAGGACTCGTCGTTGTCGAGGATCTCCTGGAACAGGCTCCTGGCCGAAAGCATCGTGGGCACCTCTCTGCGGGACTCACGGATTCCACGGCTGTCCGCCGCCGCCGTGGAACTCCGCAAAGAACGAGTCAAATGCCGTGCGGGAGGTGCTGCAACAGGTGTGTCCGACAACTGCGCCGAAAGAAGGAGCAGGGGGCTCGTGCGGGGGCGTAACCGCGCGGGCGCGGGCGCGTTGTTCCCCGTGACGGCCGTGGCGGGGAAGACCCCCGAGCCCCCACCACGGCCGCGGAAGCTCCGCGTGTGTGTTCCGCGTGTTACGCGAGCCCGGCCCGCTCCAGGGCCTCGGTGCCGGCCCGCAGGGAGGCGAGCCGCTCGTCGAGCGTGAAGCCCGCGGGGGCGAGGGTGAGGGTGGTGACTCCGGCGGCGGCGTAGGCGTTCATCCGCTCGGCGATGCGGTCCACGGAGCCGAGCAGCGTGGTCTTGTCGATCAGGTCCTGCGGTACGGCGGCCCCGGCGCCCTGCTTGTCGCCGGACAGGTACTTGTCCTGGATCTCGGCGGCTTCCTTCTCGTAGCCCATGCGCTGGGCGAGCTGGTTGTAGAAGTTCTGCTTGCGGCTGCCCATGCCGCCGACGTACAGGGCGGTGTAGGGGCGGAAGGTGTCGGCGAGCCGGGCGACGTCCTTGTCCTCGCCGACGGCGAGCGGCAGCGTCGGGCAGATGTCGAACCCCTCGAGGGTCCTGCCGGCCTTCTCGCGTCCGGCGCGCAGGTACGTGACGGCGGTCTCCTCGAGGTGGTCGGCGGACGGGAAGATGAGCAGCGCGCCGTCGGCGATCTCGCCGGTCTGCTCGAGGTTCTTCGGCCCGATGGCGGCGATGTAGAGCGGGATGTGCTCGCGCTGCGGGTGCACGGTCAGCTTGATCGGCTTGCCGGGGCCGCCGGGCAGGGGCAGTGTCCAGTGCTCGCCCTCGTACGACAGCCGCTCCCGGGTCATGGCCTTGCGCACGATCTCGACGTACTCACGGGTGCGGGCGAGGGGCTTGTCGAACTTGACGCCGTACCAGCCCTCGGAGACCTGCGGGCCGGAGACGCCGAGGCCGAGGCGGAAGCGGCCGCCGGAGAGCGAGTCGAGGGTGGCGGCGGTCATCGCGGTCATCGCGGGCTGGCGGGCCGGAATCTGGAAGATGGCCGAGCCGACGTCGATCCGCTCGGTCTTCGCGGCGACCCAGCTCAGCACGGTGGCCGCGTCAGAGCCGTACGCCTCGGCGGCCCAGCACACGGCATACCCCAGGCGCTCGGCCTCCTGCGCCACGGCCAGATTGTCCGCGTCCATCCCAGCACCCCAGTAGCCGAGGTTGATCCCGAGCTGCATGGCCGATTCCCCTTACCCATGAGTAACGTCCTTGTCGGGCAGACACTAGCGCGGGAGAAGGGCGAACGGCAGCGGGAACCGCTGCGCAGCTGCGGGCGCGGTGCCGCCGCGCCCGCCGTACTGGCCGCCGTGGCTGCGACCACCCCGCAAGCGCGGGCAGGCGGAAGCCACCTCCACAGCTCGCCCCCGGGTGCCCGAGAAACCCCGCTCACCGGCACAGCACCGACACCGGCGCTCAACAGCCCGCGTTATCCACAGGGCAACCCACGGCACCAGTTCTGGCCAGTAATCTCGGCGGACATGGAGCAGAGGCATCTCGGCCGTACCGGCCTGCGCGTGTCCCGGATCGGACTCGGCACCCTCACCTGGGGCCGGGACACCGACGAACACGACGCCGCGGACATGCTGAAGGCGTTCTGGGAGGCGGGCGGGACCCTCGTCGACACGGCGGACGTGTACGGCGACGGAGAGGCCGAGTATCTGCTCGGACAGCTCATAGAGGGGCTGGTGCCGCGCCGGGACCTGGTCATCTCGACGAAGGCGGGCAGCGTCCCCGACCCCGACCGCCGCTTCAACGGCTCGCGCGGCCATCTCCTCGCCGCCCTCGACGCCTCCCTCGCCCGCCTCGGCACGGACCACGTCGACATCTGGCACATCCACGCCTTCGACCCGGACACCCCGCTGGAGGAGACGCTCCAGGCCCTCGACCTCGCCGTCACCAGCGGCCGCGCACGCTACGCCGGCGTCTCCAATTTCTGCGGCTGGCAGCTCGCCAAGGCAGCGACCTGGCAGCTCGCGGCCCCGGGCACACGCACCCGGCTGGCCAGCACGCAGATGGAGTACTCACTGCTCCAGCGCGGAGTCGAGCGCGAGGTGCTGCCGGCCGCCCTGGACCTGGGCGTCGGCCTGCTCCCCTCCTCGCCGCTCGGCCGGGGTGTCCTGACCGGCAAGTACCGCCACGGCACGCCCACGGACTCACGGGGCGGCTCGGAACACCTCGCGCCGTTCGTCGCGCCGTATCTCGACGACACCGCGAGCCACATCGTGGACGCGGTGACGACGGCCGCGGACGGACTGGCGGTGACCCCGCTCCAGGTCGCCCTCGCCTGGATCCGGGACCGCCCCGGCGTCGCCGCGCCGATCATCGGCGCGCGCAACGCACAGCAGCTCACGGCGGCGTTGTCAGTGGAGGCGCTTAGTCTTCCTGACGAGATCTGCAGAGCCCTCGACGACGTGTCGGCGCCCCTGCACCGCTATCCCGATCACGACTGGAGCACGCTGTGAGCACGGACCCGGAGACCACGGAGGAAGCCCAGCCGGGGACCCCGGACGCCCGCCCGCAGGACGCGGCGTCCGAGACCGGCACGCAGACCGGTGCGGGAGACGAGGCCGGCGCCGATACCCCGGCCCAGCAGTCCGAGGCGGAGGCCGAACTCGCGGCCCAGCGCGTCGAGCGGGAGCGGATCGAGCGGCGCAAGGCCGAGAAGACCGGGCCGATCGAGAGCGGCGGCAAGCTCAGCGGCACGGCGGCCGACCTGCTCGCGGCCGTGCGGGCGGTGGAGAGCGGCGAGAAGCCTGTCGCGACCGGCTTCGCCGGGCCCGCGCCCGCCCCGCGCAGACCGGCCGCTCCCGAACCCACCCGCCGACCGCAGCCCGCCCCGGCCGCCGCGCCCACCGCCCCGGCGACGGAGTCCGTGGACGCCGTACGGCGTGTGCTGGCCGACGGCGGCGCCCCCGACACCTTCGCCGCCCAGGTCGCCGCGGTCCTCGGTGAGGGTGCGGACACCCTGCTGCGGGAGGACCCCTGGCAGCTGCTGCGGGTCACCGGCGTACGGCCGGAGCAGGCGGACGGATTCGCACGGGCGCTGCTCGGCGCCGGGTGCGGCCCGGACGACCAGCGCCGGGGCCGCGCGACGACCGTCTGGCTGCTCGAGCAGGCGGCGCTGGCCGGGCACACGGCACTGGAGATGCCCGCGCTGGAGGCGGCGCTCGCGCAGCGCGGCGTGCCGGATGCCGAGGCGGCAGTGCAGGGCACGATCGCGGAGGGCGAGGCCCTGGTGTTCCAGGACGCCCTGGAGGAGCCCGGCGCCCCGGCCCGGCCGCGGGAGTCCGCACAGGACACGGAAGAGGGCGAAGAAGGCGACGGGGAACGTCCCGTGCGCGTCCTCGTCGGCCTGGAGCGGTACGCCCTGGCCGAGGAGATTCTCGCCGACGGTCTGGCCCGGCTGCTCAACTCCCTGCCGAAGGAAGGCTCTCAGCCCTGGGAGTCGGCCGCCGCGTCGGCGTCCGGCGGCTCGGCCGAGCTGGTACGGACGGTCGCCGGTCACGGGCTCGTGCTGCACACCGGCGGCCAGGCTGCCCGCGCCGAACCGGCCGCCCTGCTCATGGCGGCGCGTACGGCGGGACTGCGCGCCTTCGCCGCCTGCCACACCCCCGACGGACGGCGGCGGTTCGCCGCGCTGCTCGGCGCGGACGAGGACGAGAGTGCGGAGTCCGTCGTCACGGTCGCGGGTCTGCTCGCCGGCACCGAGGGGCCCGGACGGGACGCCGAGGGCGCGCTGGACCTCGATCTCCTGGTCGTCCTCGACGCGCCACTGCTCGACGTGGAGAACGCGGCGATGGTCGTCGAGTCGCTGCCCGACGGGGCCCGGCTGGTGCTCGCCGGAGACCCGGTGGTGCTGTGGTCGACCGGGCCGGGGCGGGTCTTCGCCGACCTGCTCGCGGCGCGCGCGTGCCCGCAGATCGCCTCCCGCGTCCCCGACCCGGGTCCGCTCGGCGAACTGGTCTCGGGCATCGGCATCGGGGAGCTCGCCCAAGTGGAGGCGCCCGGCAAGGAGATCGTGATCGTGCCGGTGCGGGACGCGGGCGAGGCCGTGCACCGGACCGTGCAGTTGGTCGCGGACTCCGTGCCGCGGGCCATCGGCGTCCCGGCCGAGCAGACCGTGGTGATCACACCGGGCCACGGCGGAGCGGCGGGCACCCGCGCACTGAACGCCGCGCTCAAGGAGCGGCTCAACCCGGGACCGGGCCGCTTCGGCGGCTTCGACGCCGGAGACCGGATCGTGTACTCCCCCGCCCCGGGCCGTACGGTGCCCGGCCAGGTGGTCATGGCCGACGCCGAGGGGCTGCACCTGTCCTGCTCGGGCACGCCCGTGGTCGTACCGAAGGAGCGGGTGGAGCAGTCCGTGCGGCACGGGTGGGCGCTGACCGCGCACCAGGCGGGGGGCGACCGATGGCCCGCGGTGGTCGTGGTCCTGCCCGGCGACGCGGCACAGGCGCTCAGCCGGCCGTGGGTGTACACGGCGTTCAGCCGGGCCGACCGGCACCTCTCCGTGGTCCACGGGGTCGAACAGGCCCTGCCGAAGGCGGTTGCGGAGATCCCTCACAAGCCCCGCACGACCCGCCTGCCGGCACTGCTGAGAGCCCAGATCCCGCCGACGGGCTGACGCGTCCGCCTCGCCCGGTCGTCGCGCTCTACCGGCAGCGCGGACCGGGCGAGCCGCCATTCATCTCCGCCGGCCGGCGATCAGCCGTGGCGGCGGATCTGGGGTCCTCCACGCCCTTGGGGCTGTGGGGGGCGGTGCCGAACCGGCCCTGCCCCCGGCACCGTCGCCCATCCCGCTCTCAGCGATCCGCGTCCAGCGGCTCCAGGTCCTCGTCGCCGTCCAGGTCCAGCTCGTCCTCGAGGTCGTCGTCGTCCGACTCGTCCTCGATCTCGTCGTCCACCTCGTCGTCGAAGACCGAGCTGACGTCGAACCGGCAGACCACCCGCTGCGGATCGATCTGCTCGAAGGGCGCCTCCAGCCACTCCCCGGGTTCGGCCGGTTCGTCCGCGGCGGTCACCCAGAGCGTGGAGTCGCCCTCCTCCAGCCCGAACTCCTTGTGCCGGGAGGCGATCTCGTCCGGTTCGAACTCGCCGAAGAGGATCCCGAGCGCCCCGTGCACGGTGCCGGAGGCTTCCGTGCCGCCGCCGCTGTCGTAGTCCGCCGCCTCGACCCGCTGGGCCTGCGCCAGCAGCCGCTGGGGTTCCGCGACGGCGTAGTCGCGGCGGATCAGCACGCTGAGGGCGTTCGGCTCCTCGGGACCCGCGTACGGCGGCAACGAGTCCTCCGTGCCGGGGATCTCGAACGGCGTGACCTCGTCGTAGCGGTCGTAGAGCAGCTCGTCGTACACCTCGGCGGCCGCGGCGAGCTGGTTGAACGCCTCGTAGACGGCCGGGTCGTCCTCCCCCGACCTGCGTTCGACCGCCGCGAGATGGCGGTCGAGCGCGGTCTTGACCGCCTCGGCGGCGGCGCGTACCTCGGCAGCGGTGGGCTGCGCAGCATCAGACATAGTGCAGACGCTATCCGTACCGGGCACCAGCCCGCACAATAGATGCGATGCCGGAATACGAATTTGTCGACGTGTATGTGCCTCGCGGGGTCTCCCGCAAGGACGCCACGCGTCTGCTGACGGACCATGCCGAGTACGGACACTGGGAGTTGGACCGACTGAGCCTGCTGCACGACGGCAGCCGCAGGGTGCGGTTGCGCCGGCGAATCATCCGCCAGGTGCGTGCCACGTGGTGAGACAGGCCGTCTGAGCGGAAGGGGCCCCGCACTCGCGGGGCCCGCTCCGTCTCGGTCACACGCGGGTGCTACGCCGAGGCGCGCGCCTTGCGGTAGAGCAGCGTGCCCGCGAGCAGTGTCCCTGCGCCCACCGGGAGCACGAGGCCGAGCGGCAGGTCACCGCCGGTGTGGGCGAGCTGCGCGTTCGGCTGGGACTGAGTGACGTAGCTGCTGCTCTGCGCGCCCGTGCCCGGAGTGCCGCCACTGTGTCCGCTCGGGCCGGGCGGAGTGTCCGGCGTACCGGGGTGGGCGGGCGTCCCCGGATGTCCGGGGTTGCCCGGCTGTTCCGGCGTCCCGGGCGGCGTCGTACCGTGCCCACCGCCGGGCGGCTGAGTCGGATGGTGGCAACCGCACCCGTGCCCTCCGCCCCCATGGCCACCGCCGTTGGCGCATCCGCCGCCCACCGCGGCGTTGCCGATCCCGATGAGGTCGACGCTGTTGCCGCACACGTTCACCGGAACGTCGACCGGCACCTGGACGCTGTTGCCGGAACCGACGCCCGGCGAACCACCCGAGTGCCCGACGGCGTGCGAGCCACCGTGGCCGCCCTGCCCCCCGGAAGAAGAGCCACCGCGATTGCCGCACGCGTTGCCCACCGCCGGGTTGAGCAGCCCGACGACGTTCACGGTGTTGCCGCACACGTTCACCGGAACATGCACCGGCACCTGGACGCTGTTGCCGGAACCGACGCCCGGCGAACCACCCGAGTGCCCGACGGCGTGCGAGCCACCGTGGCCGCCCTGCCCCCCGGAAGAAGAGCCACCGCGATTGCCGCACGCGTTGCCCACCGCCGGGTTGAGCAGCCCGACGACGTTCACGGTGTTGCCGCACACGTTCACCGGAACATGCACCGGCACCTGCACCGTGTTGCCGGACAGCACGCCGGGCGAGTCGGCGGCGGTGCCGTTCGCGCCCGAGTCGGCGTGCGCGTAGCCGCTTGCGGCGGCGAGCACGCCGGTCGCCGCGGCCATGGTCATGAGGCCCTTGCGGGCGCCCTGTCGCATCACTGAAATCCCCCCTGCCTCTGGATCCTGCAGATCCTGCTCTGCGAATTTCTCGCGCCATGGGCGCGGTACGCGCTGTGCACGCAATACGCGCCGTGGGCGCGACAAGTCCGGCCGGCACAAACCCGGTCGGGACAAAAGCCGGTCGGCTCCGGAGCGCATGGCGCGCACTCCGGAGCCGACGGGAAGTCGCTCCTCAGGGAGCCGACGTCACTTGTTCACGCAGGAGTTGCCGAAGGCGGGGTTCAGCAGCCCGATCACCGAGATCGTGTTGCCGCAGACGTTCACCGGGACGTGCACGGGAACCTGGATGACGTTGCCGGAAGCGACGCCCGGGGAGTGCACGGCGGCACCCTGAGCACCGGAGTCGGCGACGGCGAGGCCCGCGCCCGCGAGAACCAGACCACCAGTGGCAGCCGCGGCGGCGACGACCTTCTTGATCATTATTCCTCCTTGTTGGCAATGCGACCCCAAGTAGCGGATCGCATCACGAGTAACGAGGAGGGAGTAATGGAGCTACGAGCTTATCGTCGCATTCACCCTTATCGGTAAGGTCCGCACAGGCGGCCGATTAGTGGTGTGTCGTTTCTGCGGGCGAATTCAGGACGCGTCGATGAACCGGTCGAGCACACGCACGCCGAACTTGAGCCCGTCCACCGGCACCCGCTCGTCGACGCCGTGGAACATGCCGGCGAAGTCCAGCTCGGGCGGAAGCTTGAGCGGCGCGAAGCCGAAGCCCCGGATCCCCAGGTCGTCGAAGGACTTGGCGTCCGTGCCACCGGAGAGCATGTAGGGGATCGCCTTGGCGGCCGGGTCCTCGGCGACGAGCGCGGCCTGCATGGCCTCGACGAGCGCCCCGTCGAAGGTGGTCTCTACGGCCTTGTCGGAGTGCACGTCCGCGCGCTTCACGTTCGGCCCGAGGAGCTTGTCGAGGTCGGTGAGGAACTCCTCCTCGAAGCCGGGCAGGAACCGCCCGTCGATGTGCGCGGTGGCTTCGCCCGGGATCACGTTGACCTTGTAGCCGGCGTTCAGCTGGGTGGGGTTGGCCGTGTTGCTGAGGGTCGCGCCGATCAGCTTGGCGATGCCGCCGAGCCTGGCGAGCGTGGATTCCATGTCCTCCGGGTCCAGCTCGGTGCCGAGCGCGTCGCCGAGCTCGTCGAGGAAGGCCCGGGTGGTCTTGGTGACCCGTACCGGGAACTTGTGCCGTCCGACCCGCGCGACCGCCTCCGACAGCTCGGTGATCGCGTTGTCCCGGTGGATCATCGAGCCGTGCCCGGCCGTACCGGCCACGGTCAGCTTCATCCAGTGCATGCCCTTCTCGGCCGTCTGGATCAGATAGAGCCGCCGCTGCTCGCTGACGGTGAACGAGAACCCGCCGACTTCGCTGATGGCCTCGGTGACGCCCTCGAACAGTTCGGGGTGGTGGTCGACCAGATACCGGGCGCCGAACGTGCCGCCCGCCTCCTCGTCGGCGAGGAAGGCCACCACGACGTCGCGCGGGGGCCGCCGCCCGCTGCGCAGCCGGTCGCGCACGACGGCCAGCGTCATGGCGTCCATGTCCTTCATGTCGACGGCGCCGCGCCCCCACACGCACCCGTCCGTGACCTCGCCGGAGAACGGGTGATGGGTCCAGTCGCCGGCGTTCGCCGGTACGACGTCGAGGTGGCCGTGGATCAGCAGCGCGGGCCGGGACGGGTCCTCGCCCTCGATGCGGGCCACCGTGGAGGCGCGCCCCTGGTGCGACTCGAAGATCTCCGGTTCGAGCCCCACCTCGGCGAGCTTCCCGGCGACGTACTCGGCGGCCTCGCGCTCACCCGGGCCCGAGTGGTCGCCGTAGTTGCTGGTGTCGATCCGGATCAGCTCGCGGCAGAGGTCCACGACCTCGTCCTCGCCGGTGACGTTCCTAGTCGTGTCCGTCCCGCTCACGCTGCTTCCTCCCACTGTCACTGCTGGTGGTCCTTCCTCATCCTCCCCCTCCCCCCGCTCCGTCCCCAAGACCGGACCCGGCCCGTCACACGCCGTTCACGCGCGGGCGCAGCCGGGGACGGGGTGTGATCGGCCACCCCCGAAAGCCTGGTAATGTTTCCTTCGTCGCCGCGGGGGAAACCCCGCACGACAGACACCTTGTCCGGGTGGCGGAATGGCAGACGCGCTAGCTTGAGGTGCTAGTGCCCTTTATCGGGCGTGGGGGTTCAAGTCCCCCCTCGGACACTTGAGTCGGCGAGGGCCGTGACCGGAAGGTCGCGGCCCTCGCCCGTTGTTGTGGGCCATCTCTCCTCCGGTGTGAAGATCACCAGGTCACGGACGTGCGGCCGGCCCGCCGGGGCCCCCGAACGGCCTTGCCGATTGGCTGACAGAACGGGCGGGACCTAGCGTCGTACTAAAATTTCGGGCTTGTTACGGAGCCGGAGCGGACAACCCCAGGCAGACCTGCGGGCCCGCCGGCGCCCCGGAGGCTTCCGGGATCGAGACGCGAGGACCGGATGGCAGCCATACACGAGGGCAGTGCTCTCGGCCTGCTCGACGAGGAGATCCGCGAGCAGCTCGGCGACACGGCACGTTTCTCCGCGGGGCCCGCCGCCTCGCCACGCACCTTGGTCGATGTGTTCGAGGCGTCCGTGCGGTCGCATCCGGACGAACTCGCGCTGGACGACGGCACGACCCGGCTCACCTACCGCGCGCTGGCCGTCGAGGTCGAGCGGCTGCGGCGGCGGCTGGCCGGGGCCGGGGTCGCCCTCGGCGACCGGGTGGGTGTGCGGGTTCCGTCCGGGGCCAATGAGCTGTACGTCGCGATCCTCGCCGTGCTGGCCGCCGGTGCCGCCTATGTCCCGGTCGACGCCGAGGACCCCGACGAGCGGGCCGAGCTGGTGTTCGGCGAGGCGGAGGTGCGGGCCGTCGTCGGTGCCGGGCATCAGCTGACCGTCGTCCCGGGCGAGCAGCCGCCTTCCGCCGGCGGGGACGAGCAGCGGCCTTCCGCCGGCGCCGGCGGGCACCGGCTCACCGTCGGTGACGCCCAACGCCACCTCGCCTCGGGCGCCCCCGCCACCCGTCCCGGTCCCGAGCACGACGCCTGGATCATCTTCACCTCCGGGTCCACCGGGAAGCCCAAGGGTGTCGCTGTCACGCATCGCAGTGCCGCCGCCTTCGTGGACGCCGAGGCCGCTCTCTTCCTGACCGAGGAGCCGATCGCGCCCGGGGACCGGGTCATGGCGGGGCTGTCCGTCGCGTTCGACGCGTCGTGCGAGGAGATGTGGCTGGCCTGGCGGTACGGGGCCTGTCTGGTGCCGGTACCCCGGTCGCAGGTCCGCAGCGGTGCCGATCTCGGGCCCTGGCTGGTCGAGCAGGAGATCACGGTCGTCTCGACCGTGCCGACGCTGGCCGCGCTGTGGGAGCCGGAGACCCTGAACGACGTACGGCTGCTGATCTTCGGTGGCGAGGCCTGTCCGCCCGAGCTGGCGCAGCGGCTGGTGACGGAGGGGCGCGAGGTGTGGAACACCTACGGGCCCACCGAGGCGACCGTCGTGGCCTGTGCGGCGCTGATGACCGGCGAGGAGCCCGTGCGGATCGGGCTGCCGCTCGGCGGCTGGGAGCTCGCCGTCGTCGACGAAGGCGGGGAGCCCGTGCCGATGGGCGGCAGCGGGCAGCTGGTGATCGGCGGGGTCGGGCTCGCGCGGTACCTCGACGCAAAGAAGGACGCGGAGAAGTACGCGCCTCTCGAGTCGTTGGGCTGGGAACGGGCGTATCGGAGCGGTGACCTGGTGCGGGCCGACCCCGAGGGGCTGGTGTTCCTGGGGCGGGCGGACGAGCAGATCAAGCTCGGCGGGCGGCGCATCGAGCTGGGCGAGGTGGACGCCGCGCTGCAGGCGCTGCCCGGGGTCGCGGGCGCCGCCGCGGCGGTGCGTACCGCGCGCAGCGGCAACCAGTTGCTCGTCGGGTACGTCGTCACGCAGGACGGCTGGGACCACAAGGCCGCGGTCGAGAAGCTGCGCGCCGCCCTGCCCGCCGCCCTGGTTCCGCTGCTCGCGCCGGTCGGCGAGCTGCCGACGCGTACGTCCGGCAAGGTCGACCGCAATGCGCTGCCGTGGCCGCTGGAGGGGCTGGAGCAGCCCGCCGCCGAGCTGTACGGCACCGAGGCGTGGCTCGCCGAGCAGTGGGCGGACGTCCTCGGCATCCCGGTGACCAGCGCGAGTGACGACTTCTTCGCGATCGGTGGCGGCAGCCTGGCCGCCGCCCAGCTCACCACCCGGCTGCGGACCCGTTATCCGAGCGCGGCCGTCCTCGACATCTACCAGCAGCCCGTGCTGCGCAAGCTGGCCCGGCGGCTGGAGGCCTCGGCGCAGGACGACGGGGCGCGGCGCACGGTGGCGCCGGTTCCAGTCCGTGCCCAGGTGGTGCAGTCGCTGCTGCTCGTGCCCCTGTTCACGCTGCTCGGGCTGCGCTGGACGGTGGTGCTGGCCGCGGCGGGCAATCTGCTGCCCGGTCATACCTGGCTGCCGACCGCGCCCTGGTGGCTGCTCGCCGTCGGAGCGCTGCTGTTCTTCAGTCCGCCGGGGCGGATCGCGCTCGCGGCGGGCGGCGCGCGGCTGCTGCTGCGCGGTCTGAAGCCGGGGCGGTATCCGCGCGGCGGAAGCGTCCATCTGCGGCTGTGGACCGCTGAGCGGCTGGCCGAGTTCACCGGGGCGACCTCCCTGACCGGGTCCTGGCTGGAGCGGTACGCGCGGGCGCTGGGCGCCAAGGTCGGCACCGAGGTGGATCTGCACTCTCTGCCGCCGGTCACCGGGATGCTGAAGCTGGGTCGCGGCGCCGCCGTGGAGTCCGAGGTGGACCTCAGCGGGTACTGGCTGGACGGGGACCGGCTCGAGGTCGGCCAGGTCAAGGTCGGCGCGCATGCCGTCGTCGGGACGCGCAGCATGTTGTTCCCCGGCGCCCGGGTGGGCAAGCGGGCCGAGGTGGCGCCGGGCTCGGCGGTCACCCGGCAGGTGCCGACCGGGCAGCGCTGGGCGGGCGCGCCCGCCGTCAAGCTGGGCAAGGCCAAGCGGAACTGGCCCAAGGAGCGGCCACAGCGGGGCACGTACTGGCGGGTGATGTACGGCCTGACGGGCCTCGCGCTCAGTGCGCTGCCGGTCGTCGCGGGAGTGGCCGCGCTGCTGGTGGGCGCGCGTTTCGTACGGCCCGGCGACGGGCTCGGCGAGGCGCTTCGCGGCGCCGTGTACGCCCTGGTGCCGGCGACGCTGGCGTTCGGGCTGGCATACGCGCTGATGATCCTCGTCGCCGTACGGCTGCTGAGCCTGGGGCTGCGCGCGGGAACGTATCCGACGCACAGCCGGGTCGGCTGGCAGGCCTGGACGGTCACGCAGCTGATGGACCGCTCCCGGGAGACACTGTTCCCGCTGTACGCAGGGCTCGTCACGCCGGTGTGGCTGCGGCTGCTCGGCATGCGGATCGGGCGGGGTGCCGAGGTGTCCACGGTGCTGGCCCTGCCCAGCCTGACGACGGTCGGTGACGGGGCGTTCCTGGCCGACGACACGCTGACCGCGCCGTACGAGCTGGGCGGCGGCTGGGTGCGGATCGGGCGTGCGGAGATCGGACGGCGGGCGTTCCTCGGGAACTCGGGGATGACCGCGCCGGGGCGGAGCGTGCCGGACGGCGGGCTCGTCGGTGTGCTGTCGGCGACTCCGAAGAAGGCGAAGAAAGGCACCTCGTATCTGGGGCTGCCGCCGGTGAAGCTGCCGCGCAGCGCGAGCGACGGCGACCAGAGCCGGACGTACGATCCGCCGGCGCGGCTGTTGTGGGCGCGCGGGCTGGTCGAGGCGTGCCGGATCGTGCCGGTGTTCTGCTCGGCGGCGCTGGCCGTGCTGACGGTGGCGGCGCTGTGCGTGCTGGGTGTGTGGGCGCCCGTGCTGTCGGGGCTGGTGCTGCTCGCGGCGGGTGTCCTGGCGGCGCTCGTCTCGATCGTCGCGAAGTGGGTGCTCGTGGGCCGGCACCGGGGCGCGGAACATCCGCTGTGGAGCGGGTTCGTGTGGCGCAATGAGCTGGCGGACACGTTCGTCGAGGTGCTCGCGGTGCCGTGGCTGGCCGGTTCGGTGCCGGGGACGCCGGTGCTGACGGCGTGGCTGCGCGGGCTGGGGGCGCGGATCGGTCGGGGTGTGTGGGTGGAGAGCTACTGGCTGCCCGAGACGGATCTGGTGACCCTGGAGGACGCGGCGACCGTCAACCGTGGCTGTGTCCTGCAGACGCACCTCTTCCACGACCGGATCTTGAGGACGGATACTGTGGTTCTCCGTGAGGGCGCCACGCTGGGTCCTGGCGGGATCGTGCTGCCCGGCAGCACGGTCGGGGCCCGTACGACGCTGGGTCCCGCGTCGCTCGTCATGGCCGCGGAGTCCGTCCCGGACGACACCCGCTGGCTGGGCAACCCGATCGAGGCATGGCGCTCCTGAACGCGGGACGGCTCGATCCGGTGGGTGGTGCGGCGCCGGACCGGAGGTCGAGCACAGCGCAGGGAGCAGACGCGGCAGTGGCAGTTCAGCAGGCAGTGGGTCAGGACCCGTACTTCCCGGCCAACGGCGATCCCCGGTACCGGGTGCACCGCTACGAGCTCACGCTGGACTACCGCCCCGGCCCCAACCGCCTGGCGGGCACGGCCCGGATCAACGCCATCGCCGGCCGGGCCCCGCTGACCGAGTTCCAGCTGAACCTGGCCGACTTCAAGATCGGCCGGGTGCGGGTGGACGAGCGCCAGACGCACTACACGCACCGTGGCGGCAGGCTGCGGGTGCGGCCCGCGAAGCCGGTGCGGGCCGGGGCCGCGTTCACCGTCGAGGTGCACTGGTCGGGCAACCCCAAGCCGGTGGCCAGCCCGTGGGGCGGGCTCGGCTGGGAGGAGCTGACGGACGGGGCGCTGGTGGCGAGCCAGCCGGTCGGGGCGCCGTCCTGGTACCCGTGCAACGACCGGCCGGCCGACAAGGCGTCGTATCTGATCTCGGTGACGACTCCGTCGGCGTACTCGGTGGTGGCGGGCGGGCGGCTGCTGACGCGGACGGCGAAGGCCTCGACGACCACCTGGGTGTACGAGCAGTCGGCGCCGACGTCGAGCTATCTCGTCGGGCTGGCGATCGGCAAGTACCAGACGGTGCTGCTGGGCGACCCGGGGCCGGGCGGGGTGCCGCAGCACGGGCACATCCCGGCGCATCTGCTCCCGGAGTTCTCGCGGGACTTCGCGCGGCAGCCCGCGATGATGGAGCTGTTCCAGGAGCTGTTCGGGCCGTACCCGTTCGAGGAGTACGCGGTCGTGGTGACCGACGAGGAACTCGATGTCCCTGTCGAGGCACAGGGGTTGTCGCTGTTCGGCGCCAACCATGTGGACGGGGCGCGGGGTTCGGAGCGGCTGGTCGCGCACGAGCTGGCGCACCAGTGGTTCGGGAACAGCGTGTCCATCGCCGACTGGCGGCACATCTGGCTGAACGAGGGGTTCGCCAAGTACGCGGAGTGGTTGTGGTCGGAGCGCTCGGGCGGCCGCAGCGCGCACCAACTGGCCGCCGCCGCACATCGGTTGCTGTCGGACCAGCCGCAGGACCTGCGCCTCGCCGACCCGGGCCGCAAGGCGATGTTCGACGACCGCCTCTACGAACGCGGTGGCCTGACCCTGCACGCGATCCGCTGCGCCCTGGGCGACGAGGCGTTCTTCCTGATGCTGCGCAGCTGGGTCCGGCTGCACCGGGGCGGCTCGGTGACCACTCCGGCCCTCGTCTCCCACGTGTCCCGCTTCGCGGACGAGCCGGCGGACGCCCTGTTCGAGGCGTGGGTGTACGGGGGGCCGTTGCCACCGCTGCCCTTGCCGGGCACACGTACGGCCGTCTAGGACAATGGCGGTCATGACCACACGTTCCTGTCCCTGCGGCCTGCCCGAGTCCTACGCGAAGTGTTGTGGGCGATATCTCCCCCAGTCTCGAACACGCTCGACCGGGGAGACCCCCATCGGTGCCGCCGCAGCTCCGACCGCCGAGGCGCTCATGCGGTCGCGGTACTGTGCGTTCGTCGTGGGGGACGCGGGGTATCTGTTGCGGACCTGGCATCCGCGGACGCGGCCCGCGCGGCTGGAGTTGGATGCCGGGATGCGGTGGACGGGGCTCGAGGTGCTGGACGCTCGGGACGGGTCGGCCTTCCACTCCACCGGGACCGTGACCTTTCGGGCGTCCTACCGGGGTGGCTCGCTGCACGAGCGGAGTCGGTTCGAGCGGGTCGGCGGGGCCTGGGTGTACGTCGACGGGGACTTCCTCGAGGACTAGGCGGCGAGAACTCTCCTCACCCGGCTAGGACTTCGGGACCAGGATGTCCAGTTCCTGAAGCGCTCCTACCGTGATCTCCCGGGTGAGTTGTTCCGCGCGGGTCGCGTCGCCCTCGCGCACCGCCTCCGCGACCTGGACGTGCAGGGTGACGGCGGCCGGGTCGGGGTCCTCGAACATGACCTCGTGGTGGGTGCGGCCGGCCAGGACCTCGGCGACGACGTCACCGAGGCGCGCGAACATCTCGTTGCCGGACGCCGTGAGGATCACTCGGTGGAAGGCGATGTCATGGATCAGGTACGCCTCCAGCTTGTGGCCGCGGGAGTTGGCGACCATGCCGAGCGCGCACTCGGTGAGCTCGGCGCACTGCTCCGCCGTGGCGTTCGCCGCGGTCAGGCCCGCCGCGACCGGTTCGATCGCCGAGCGCAGCACGGTGAGTGAGCGCAGCTGATGCGGGCGGTCGGCGCCCGCGAGGCGCCAGCGGATGACCTGCGGGTCGTAGACGTTCCACTCGCACTTGGGCAGCACCGTCACGCCCACCCTGCGGCGCGATTCGACGAGGTGCATGGACTCCAGGACGCGCACCGCCTCGCGCATCACGGACCGGGACACCTCGAAGTGCTGGGCCAGTTCGTCCGTCCGAAGGACGCTGCCCGCCGGGTACTCACCCGCCGTGATCGCGGGACCAAGGGTGCCCAGTACATGGCCGTGCAGCCCTCGGCCCGGTGTGCTCATGCACACAGAGTACGGGGCGGATCACAGGAACAAAAAGTCAGACTTATTTGTCACAGAGTCTTGAATTCGTAGTACCTAATGGGTTTCATCTACGCGACGTCAGCAGCCAGACGTCCAGCGTCGAAGAAGACAGCGAGGCAGCAATGAGCACCCCCCACGTCGTCGTGGTCATGGGCGTCGCCGGCACGGGCAAGACCACCATCGGTCCCCTGCTCGCCGCCCGGCTCGGCGTCCCCTACGCCGAGGGCGACGACTTCCACCCCCAGGCGAACATCGCCAAGATGACGGCCGGGATCCCGCTCGACGACGAGGACAGGTGGCCGTGGCTCGACGCCATCGGCAGCTGGGCTCACGGTCGGGCCGGGCTCGGCGGGGTGGTCAGCAGCTCCGCACTGAAGCGGTCGTATCGGGACCGTCTGCGCGCGGAGGCGCCCGGTGTGGTGTTCGTACACCTCACGGGCGACCGCAAGCTCATCGAGGACCGCATGGCCCACCGGCACGGGCACTTCATGCCGACCTCGCTGCTGGACTCCCAGTTCGCCACGCTCCAGCCCCTGGAGCCGGACGAGGTGGGGGTCGCCGTGGACGTCTCCGGCAGCCCCGAGGAGATCACCGAGCGGGCCGTCGAGGCGCTCGCCACGCTTCCCGACGCGGCACGGTAACCACCCCTACCGCACCCCCCACCGCAGCAACACCCCCCAGTCCCCTTATCTGCAAGGAAACCTCCGTGACCAGACTCAGCGTCGAGGTGCTGGCAGCGGACGCGGTCCAGCCGATCACCTCGGCAGGCCACGCCCAGCTGGGCATCGCCGTGCTGGCGGCCTTCGCCGTCATCATTCTGCTCATCACCCAGTTCAAGCTTCACGCCTTCCTGGCCCTGACCATCGGCTCGCTCGCCCTGGGCGCGTTCGCCGGGGCACCGCTCGACAAGGCGATCACCAGCTTCACCACCGGCCTCGGCTCCACGGTCGCCGGTGTCGGTGTGCTCATCGCGCTCGGCGCGATCCTCGGCAAGCTCCTCGCCGACTCCGGCGGCGCGGACCAGATCGTCGACACGATCCTCGCCAAGGCCGGTGGCCGGGCGATGCCGTGGGCGATGGTGCTGATCGCCTCCGTGATCGGTCTGCCGCTGTTCTTCGAGGTCGGCATCGTGCTGCTGATCCCGGTCGTCCTGATGGTCGCCAAGCGCGGCAACTACTCACTGATGCGCATCGGCATCCCGGCGCTCGCGGGCCTGTCCGTGATGCACGGTCTCGTGCCGCCGCACCCCGGCCCGCTGGTCGCGATCGACGCGGTCGGCGCCAACCTGGGTGTCACGCTGGCGTTCGGCGTGCTCATCGCCATCCCGACGGTGATCATCGCCGGTCCGCTCTTCTCCAAGGTCGCCGCCCGCTGGGCGGACGTCCCGGTCCCGGACCGGATGCTCCCGCCGCGCGCCTCCGAGGACCTGAAGAAGCGCCCCGGCTTCTTCCCCACCCTGGCCACGGTTCTGCTGCCCGTCGTGCTGATGCTGTCCAAGGCGCTGGTCGACCTCATCATCGACGACGCGGCCGACACCACCCAACGCGTCTTCGACGTGATCGGTTCCCCGCTGATAGCCCTGCTCGCCGCCGTGATCGTCGCCATGTTCACGCTGGGCCGGCCCGCCGGGTTCAGCAGGGCGCGGCTCTCGCAGACGGTCGAGAAGGGTCTCATGCCCATCGCGGGCATCCTGCTGATCGTCGGCGCGGGCGGCGGCTTCAAGCAGACGCTGATCGACTCCGGCGTCGGCCAGATGATCCTGGACGTCTCCAAGGACTGGTCGATCCCGGCTCTGTTGCTGGCCTGGCTGATCGCCGTGGCGATCCGGCTCGCGACCGGTTCCGCGACGGTGGCGACCGTCTCCGCCGCCGGTCTCGTGGCCCCGCTGGCCGCCGACATGTCGACGACCCACGCGGCCCTGCTGGTCCTGGCCATCGGCGCCGGCTCGCTCTTCTTCAGCCATGTCAACGACGCGGGCTTCTGGCTGGTGAAGGAGTACTTCGGGCTGAGCGTCGGGCAGACGCTCAAGACCTGGTCGATCATGGAGACCATCATCTCCGTGGTCGCGGGCGCTCTGGTCCTCCTGTTGTCCCTCGTGGTCTAGGAACGGTACGGCGATGACGGCTCACCCCCTCTTCGACATCAGCGGCCGCAGGGCCCTGGTCACCGGCTCCAGCCGCGGCATCGGGCTCGCTCTGGCCCGCGGGCTGCTGGAGGCCGGCTGCACGGTGGTGCTCAACGGACGTGACACCGACCGGCTCGAGGAGGCCGCCGCGGCGCTGCCCGGCGACGTCCACACGGCCGCGTTCGACGTGACCGACGGGCCCTCGGTGGCCGCGGGCACAGCCGAGGTCGAGGAGCGGGTGGGCCCGCTGGACATCCTGGTCAACAACGCGGGGATGCAACTGCGCGCCCCGCTCCTGGAGTTCACGGACCCGGACTGGCACCGGATCCTGGACACCAACCTCACGAGCGCGTTCCTCGTCGGCCGCGAGGTCGCCCGGGGCATGACGGAACGCGGGCGCGGCAAGATCATCAACATCTGCTCGCTGCAGAGCGAGGTGGTCCGCCCCGGGATCGCACCGTACGCGGCGACCAAGGGCGCGCTGAAGATGCTCACCAAGGGCATGTGCGCGGACTGGGGCCCGTACGGCGTGCAGGTCAACGGGCTCGGCCCCGGCTACATCGAGACCGAGCTGACCGAACCCCTCGTCGAGGACGAGGAGTTCAGCGCCTGGGTGCGCCGCCGCACCCCGGCCGGCCGCTGGGGCCGTACCGAGGACCTGGTGGGCGGGCTGCTCTACCTCGCCTCCCCGGCCGCCGACTTCGTGGGCGGGCAGGTCCTCTACATCGACGGCGGCATGACGAGCGTGTTGTGAAAGGGGCTCCGGGAATGCTGGGTTGTGTGATCCACGGGCAGGGCGACCTGCGCGTCGAGGAACTGGCAGCGCCCGAACCCGGCCCCGGACAGGCCCTGGTCGCCGTCCGCTACGGCGGGGTGTGCGGGTCCGATCTGCACTACTGGCGGCACGGCGGCGTCGGCGACTTCCGGCTCCGGGAACCGATGGTGCTGGGGCACGAGGTGGTGGGGACGGTCGTCGCGTACGGCTCCCCGGACACCCCGGGTCCCGCGGCGGGTACGGCCGTCGCCGTGCACCCGGCGACACCGTGCGGAGCGTGCCCGGAGTGCGCCGACGGCCGCGCGAACGTCTGCCGTGACACCCGCTACCTCGGCAGCGCGGCCCGGTTCCCGCATGTGCAGGGCGGGTTCGCGGGTCAAGTGGTCGTACCGGCCACCCGGTTGAGGCAGCTCCCGGAAGGCCTCGAACTGCGCCGGGCGGCGCTCGCCGAGCCCCTGTCGGTGGCACTGCACGCGGTGCGGCGGGCCGGCGACGTGGCCGGACGGCACATCCTGGTCACCGGGGCCGGCCCGATCGGGTGCCTGCTCGTGGCGGCGGCGAAGGCCGCGGGCGCTGCACGGGTGACCGTGACCGATCTGCTGCCCGAGGCGCTGCGTTACGCCGGGATCGCGGGCGCCGACACGGTCGTACGGGCCGACGATCCGGACGACGCCGGGTGGCCGGCGGAGGTCGACGTGGCCGTCGAGGCGTCGGGCGTGGCCGCCGGTCTCGACACCTGTCTACGGCTCGGGCGGCGCGGCGGGGTCGTCGTGCAGCTCGGGATGCTGCCGCCGGGGCAGAGCCCGTTCGCCGGGAACCTGGTGGTGAGCCGGGAGATCGAGCTGCGCGGGGCGTTCCGCTTCGACGCGGAGTTCGGTGACGCGCTCCAACTCCTCGCGACCGATCCGCGGTTCGACGGCCTGGTGAGCGCGGTGGTGCCGGTCACCGATGCGGAGTCCGCGTTCGCGCTGGCGGCGGACCGCAGCCGGTCGTGCAAGGTGCTGCTGGACTTCGCGGCCTGACCTGACTCAGCAGGCCGGTCGGCTCACGGACGCCACAGTGGATGCTCCCGTTTCGCCCAGTCCCGGCTCACCGTCCCCGTGCGCAGACCGCGTCGGGCCTCCGGGTCGCCCAGGGCCATGCCGATGTGGCCCGCGAGGACGATGCCGATGGTCAGGGCCAGCCAGTCGTGGACGAAGGTCGCCGATGTACGCCACATCAACGGCGTCAGATGGGTGAACCACATGATCAGGCCGGTGCCGAGCATCACCAGCGCGGCCCCGGCGATCCAGGCGGCGTAGACCTTCTGCCCGGCGTTGAACTTGCCCGCCGGGCGGGAGGACGCCCGCTTGTCGCGGTGCAGGGCGGCGCGCAGCCAGACGCGGTCGTGCGGCCCGAACCGGTTGAGGAAGCCGAGGTCGGCGCGGAAGGCGCGGGAGGCCAGGCCGAGCAGGACGGGGACGGGCAGGGCGAGGCCGGCCCACTCGTGGAGGCGGACGACCAACTCGCGGCGGCCGACCAGGACCGCCAGCTGCGGGATGTAGAGGCAGGCCGCGGTCAGGACGCAGATCCCCATCAGCAGGGCCGTCGACCGGTGCACCCAGCGCTCGGCCCGGGTGAAGCGGTGCAGCCGTCCGGTGCCGGCCGGGGCTTCAGTTCGTAGGCTCATCGGTGCGTCCGTTCGACCGGCCCACCCAGGCGTCGACGTCGTAGCCCAGCTTCTCCCAGTACCCGGGCTCGACCCTGTCGGTGACCGTGATGCCGGAGAGCCATTTCGCGGACTTGTAGAAATACATGGGGGCGACATAGAGGCGGACGGGGCCGCCGTGGTCGTGGCCGATCTCCTTGTCCTGCATGCGCAGCGCGACCAGGACGTCGGCGCGCCGGGCCTGGTCGAGGGTGAGGCTCTCGGTGTAGGCGCCGTCGAAGCAGGTGAAGTGGATCGCCCGGGCCGTGTCGCGGATGCCGGCCGCGTCCAGCAGCGTGGAGAGCCGTACGCCCTCGAATGGGGTGTGCGGCACGCGCCAGCCGGTGACGCACTGGACGTCCTTGACGAGCCGGGTCTGGGGCAGGGCGCGCAGATCCGCGAGGGTGTAGCTGCCCGGGCGGTCCACGAGCCCGTCGACGGTGAGGCGGTAGTTCGTGGGGCCCTTGTGCGGCACGGACGCGGTGACCGAGTAGTAGCGGAAGCCGCCGCCGTTCGGGAGCAGTCCGGTCAGGCCCGTGGGGTCCTTGCCGGACATGCTGCCGAGGAAGGACTCCATGCCGCGTTGCAGCGTGGGCGCAGCGATCACGCCGAGGGCGCCCAGGCCGACGGTGCCGAGGAAGACACGACGGCCGATCGGCCGGCCCTCCTCGGGCGGGCGGGCCTCCTCGGATTGTTCAGAGTTCACGCATTCATTCGAACACTCCGGGGCCCGTCGAACCAGGGACGGCGGACAGCGGTCAGGGTTCCGTAATGACTTCTTACGTTCGTCTCATGATGCGACGGTGCCGAGCGCTCGGGCGCGGGCGGTGTGGAAGGCGGCGCACGGGTCGTGGGCCGGGTAGGACCAGGGCGCCGGGGTGACGTACCGGTCGATGCGCTGGAACAGGGCGGCCGCCTCGGCGCCGCGGCCCGCGCAGTACAGGGCGTGGGCGAGGAAGTTCAGGTCGACGTGGCTGCGGGGGTGGTCCTCCGGCTCCCACTCCAGCCACCAGTCGAAGGAGGCCTGGAGGAGGGGCCCGGTCGCGGGCTGTGACCAGTGCCCGGAGGCGGCCGGGTCGGCGGCGGCCAGGCCCGCGACGGCCAGGACCCGGTAGCGCTCCGTGTGCGCGACGACGGGTAACAGGGCGAGCGGGGAGTCGGCCGGGGCGCGGGCGGCGCACTCATCGGCGAAGGCGTACACCTCGTGGTCCGGGTTCGCGCCCCGGTCGGGCCCGCGTTCGGCGAGGCGGGCGGTCATCAGGTGGTGGGCGTGGTGGTGGTCGGGGTGACGTGCGCGCACCTCGGCGAAGATCCGCCGCGTCCCGTCCCCCGTGCCCGACGCGCGCTCCAGCAGGAGCAGGCCGAGCCATGGGGTGGGATCGGCGGGTGCGAGGCCGGCCGCCTCCCGGCAGGCCATGCGCGCCGTGCCGGGTCCCTCCTCGCCGCGCAGGGCCCGGTGGACCAGGGCGAGGGCGAACAGCGTGGCGGCGCCGGCCGACCCGGGCTCGGCGAGGAGCCAGTCGCGGGCCCGGGCGGCGGCGCAGGGCTCGCGGGCGAGGACGGTGATCCGGTGGCCGCGGCGGTCCCAGTCGTCACCGGTACGCAGCAGCAGCGCGCGGGCGGCCTGGTGACGCTCCTGGGTCAGCGCGGTGCGCGCGGCGATCAGCTCCGTGTCGCCCAGAGCGCTGTCCGGGGCGCGGAACTCCGCGTGATGCTCGCCGCAGTCGACGCTGTGGTCAACGGCGTGGTCATCGGCATGGTTCTCGGCGCGGTCCACGGCCTGGGCCGGGCGCTCGCGGCGGGGGTGGAGCAGGGGAAGTGGTGGGGGCACCGCGGGACTTCCTGATTCTCGGGCTGCCATCGGCCGATCACTCACAGCCAACCCTCGGGCCACAGTTTGCGTCAAGTTCGTCGGCAGTGTTATCGCGTTCAACAACCCTTTACCGAGGGGCAGTTGTGGCGCGGCAACGGCTGCCCGGCGGTATCGTGGGCCGAACGCCGCAGGATTCCTGTGGCGTACGCCATGGCGCCGCCCGTCCGGGCGTCGGACCATGACGGTACGGGTCGCGCCGCCCTCGACCGCCCCTGGCCGACGGATCATCGTGACCGAGTCCACTGCCCGGTTCCGGGCACTCCCTGGGCACATACCGGGGCCCGGGACGCTACAGTCGGCCAAACGCACCCCGTGGCCCGGCCGGATGATCGAGGTACGCAGCGTGTCGGTTCTGGTTCTGATTCTCGCCGTGAGTGCGGCCTGTTGCCTCGGCTTCGGGTTCGTGCTCCAGCAGAACGCCGCCCAGAAGGCACCCCTGAGCGACTTCCTGCGGCCGCGCCTGCTGCTCGACCTGATGAAGGTGCCTCGCTGGCTCGGCGGCATCGGGCTGATGGTGGCCGGGATGGTCCTGGGCGCGATCGCCCTGGGCCACGGCGAGATCTCTCTGGTCGAGCCCTTGCTCGCCACGAATCTGCTCTTCGCTCTCGCGCTCTCCCGCCACCAGACGAAGCAGCCGCTGGGCCGCCAGGGCTGGTCGGGGCTCGCGCTGCTCGCGGGTGGTGTGTGCGCGTTCATCCTGGCGGGCCAGCCGCACAGCGGGCACGCCATCTCCAATCCGCTGCGGCACTGGCTGATCATCGGCGTGACGGTCGGCCTGGCCCTGCTGCTGACCACCTTCGCCAAGCGTTCCCGGCTCAGCTCGGGCCCCGTGCTGCTGGCGATCGCCGCAGGCCTGCTGTACGGCGTGCAGGACGCGCTGACCCGGGTGAGCGGCCAGCGCTTCTCCGAGGGCGGCCTCACCGAGGTGCTCACCGGCTGGCAGCCGTACGGCGTGCTGGTCATCGGCGTCACCGGGCTGATCCTGGTGCAGAGCGCGTTCGAGACCGCGCCGCTGCGCATGTCGCTGCCCGCGCTCACCGCGGCCCAGCCGCTCGCCGGGATCCTGTGCGGAGTGGGCTTCCTCGGCGACCGGCTGCGCACCGACACCGGGGCGCTCGCCTGGGAGGCGGCGGGGCTCGCGGCCGTGGTCGTGGGCATCGTGCTGCTGGGCCTGCATCCGGCGATGCCGTGCGGCACGGGTGAGCGGGAGCCGGCGCGGGATCTGCAGCCGCACTGATCGCCGGCCGGCGGCCCCCGCCGCCTGCCCGGCCCTGGGCGCGGGTGGCCTCCGGGGCCGCCCGACCACCGCCGCCGTACGCCCTGCCGACGAAAGCCCCGGCCCGCACTCGACCGGCGCCGTCGTGACCCCTGCCTCTCCGGCGCCGCCGTGCCCCCTGCTTGGATGGGTTCATGAGCGCTGCTGACGAAATCCTCGACATCGTCGACGAGAACGACCGGGTCGTCGGCCGGTCCCCGAGGGGCGAGGCATATGCGCGCGGGCTGCGTCACCGCGCCGTGTTCGTCCAGGCCCGGGACGCCGCCGGTCGCGTCTTCGTCCACCGCCGTACCGCGACCAAGCTGGTCTTTCCCTCGCTGTACGACATGTTCGTCGGCGGGGTGGTCGGTTCCGGCGAGTCCTACGACGACGCGGCTCTGCGCGAGGCCGAGGAGGAGCTGGGCGTCTCGGGGCTGCCGCGCCCGGTGTTCCGGTTCAAGTTCCTGTACGACGACGGCGCCGCCGGAAGCTGGTGGTCGGCGGTGTACGAGGTCCGCTGCGAGCTGCCGGTACGCCCTCAGGTGGAGGAGGTCGCCTGGCACGACTTCCTCACCGACGACGAGCTGACGGCCCGGCTCGGGGAGTGGGCGTGGGTGCCGGACGGCCTGGCGGCGTACGAGCGGCTGCGCGCGTACCGGTCCGGCCTGCCCCGATAAGGTCCGGCACGTGATCGAGTTCATGCGGAACGTCCGCTTGTGGTTCGCGCCGGAGCAGGTCCGGCAGGAGGGCTCCACCCCGGACTACCGGTTCTCGCTGGCCAACGAACGCACCTTCCTGGCCTGGCTGCGCACCGCGCTCGCGCTGATCGCCGGGGGCTTCGCGGTGGACCAGTTCCTGCCCGGCCTGCGCTGGGCCTGGCGGGTGGGACTGGCGCTGGCCCTGCTCGGCGCGGGCGTGCTGTGCTCGCTGCGCGCGGTCAACCACTGGGTGCGCTGCGAGCTGGCGATGCGCCGGGGCGAGGATCTGCCGACGTCCCGGTTCCCGGCGCTGCTCGGGGTCGTGGTCGGGGTGGTGGCCGTCGCGATGGTCGTGATCGTGCTCTTCGGCTGGGACGGATGACGGCCGGGCGGGACCCGGGCCTGCAACCGGAGCGGACCCGGCTCGCATGGCGCCGTACGACGCTGACGTACGCCGTGGTCACCGTGCTGGCGCTGCGCGTGGCCCTGCACCGTGGCCACTCCGCCGCCGGGATCGTGGTGTGCGCCCTGTGCTGCGCGTTCTTCGCGGCCTTCCTGTGGGTGGCCCACCACCGGATCCGGACGCTCGCGACGACGCCCCGTCCCGCGGCCCTCGGTCCCCGGCAGGCCGCGGCGGCAGTGCTGTGCGCGTCGGCGATGGCCGTGTGCGCGGTGGCACTCATCGCCCGGTAGAGCACCGGGCGCCACGCACACGAGCCCCGGGGACGAACCGCAGAGCCGCGCCGCGCACACAAGCCGTGCAAGCAAGCCCCGTGGACGAGCCGTACAGGCGAGCCATGTGGACGAGCCACGTTGGCGAATTGCCCCGATATGCACCCTCCATCTGGCAGCCTGTCCGTCGTCATCACCCGACCCGCGCACCCCGAAGGCGAGCGCCATGACGACCTCCCACCAGGAACACGGCACGCACACCCACACGCACGGCCCCGACTGCGGACACACGGCGGTGCCGCACGGCGATCACATGGACTACGCGCACGACGGACACCTCCACCGCGAGCACTCCGGCCACTGGGACGAGTGCGAGCCGGCCGGGCACACCGCGCACGAGGGCCACGACCACCGGCACGGCGAAGGCTGCGGGCACGCGCGCGTGCAGCACGGTGACCACGTCGACTACCTGCACGACGGCCACCGGCACGCGGAGCACGGCGGCCACTGGGACGACCACTGACCCCGGCCGGAAACCACTCGCCGACGGCTCCCCGCACAGCCCGCGGGGAGCCGTCGGCCTATCGTGGCCCCGATCACGTTCGGCTCACCCACTGGACGGCATACCGACCGGTCGGCATCATGAGTCGGGTCCTGTTCACCCGTTCGTAGGAGTGATGTATGAACCCCGACCACCCGCCCGGACTCGATCTCGACCGGCTGCGCGGCCTGCTCGACCGCGAGCGGCCCGGTCTGGTCGACGGCCCCCTCAGCGGCAGGCTGATCGAGGGCGGACGGTCGAACCTCACCTACGAGCTCTCGGACGGCACCTCGAAGTGGGTCGTACGGCGTCCCCCTCTCGGCCACGTCCTGGCCACCGCGCACGACATGAAGCGCGAACACCGGGTGATCAGCGCGCTGCACCCGACGCGGGTGCCGGTGCCGCGTCCGGTGCTGCTGTGCGAGGACGAGGAGGTGCTGGGGGCGCCCTTCTACGTCATGGAGTTCGTCGCGGGCACGCCGTACCGCACCGCCGAGCAGCTCGCCCCGCTCGGCCCGGAGCGCACCCGGGGCGCCGTGCTCTCCCTCGTGGACACGCTCGTCGAACTGCACGCCGTGGACCCCGCCGAGGTGGGCCTCGCGGACTTCGGCCGGCCGGAGGGCTTCCTGGACCGGCAGCTGCGCCGCTGGGGCAAGCAGCTGGACGCCTCCCGCAACCGCGATCTGGCGGGCATCGACGAACTGCACGCGTCCCTGGGCCGGGCACTGCCCGCTTCCCCGGCCCCGGCCGTCGTCCACGGCGACTACCGGCTCGACAACGTCCTGATCGGTGACGACGACCGGATCGAGGCCATCCTCGACTGGGAGATGTCGACGCTCGGCGATCCGCTGACCGACCTGGGCCTGCTGGTGATGTACAGCATCCCGCTGGGGTTGCCGAACTCCCCCATCTCGACGACCGCTTCGGCCGCCGGGCACCCGGCCCCGGCCGAGCTGGTCGAGCGCTATGCCGCCCGCTCGGGGCGCGACGTGGCGGCCGTCTCCTGGTACACGGCGTTCGCCTGGTTCAAGCTCGCCGTGATCCTCGAGGGCATCCACTACCGGTACACGCTGGGACAGACGGTCGGGCGCGGCTTCGACCACATCGGCGATCTCGTGCCGGTCTTCATCGATCACGGGCTGAACACTCTTCAGGAAGGCTGACCGGACATGGACTTCGCGTTCGACGCGCGCACCGAGGAGCTGCGTGGCAAGCTGCTCGCCTTCATGGACGAGTACGTGTATCCGGCCGAGGCGGTGGCGGAGGAGCAGCGGGCCGCGCTGGCCTCGCCGTGGGACAGCCCGGCCGTGGTCGAGGAGCTGAAGGCCGAGGCGCGCAGGCAGGGCCTGTGGAACCTCTTCCTGCCGGACGCCGAGTACGGCGCCGGGCTCACCAATCTCCAGTACGCCCCGCTCGCCGAGATCACCGGCCGCTCCCCGCAGCTCGCGCCCACCGCGCTGAACTGCGCGGCGCCGGACACCGGGAACATGGAGGTGCTGGCGCAGTTCGGCGACGAGCGGCAGCGGAAGCAGTGGCTGGAGCCGCTGCTGGCGGGTGAGATCCGCTCGGCGTTCGCGATGACCGAGCCGGAGGTGGCGTCGTCCGACGCCACGAACATCACCACGCACATCGAGCGCGACGGCGACGAGTACGTCATCACCGGCCGCAAGTGGTACATCTCCGGGGCGATGAACCCGGACTGCAGGATCTTCATCGTGATGGGCAAGACGGACCCGGACGGCGCGGACATCCGCCGTCAGCAGTCCATGGTGCTGGTCCCCCGCGACACCCCCGGCGTCACCGTCGAGCGCGCGATGCGGGTCTTCGGCTACGAGGACCACTACCACGGTGGCCATGCCGAGGTGATCTTCGACCACGCGCGTGTGCCGGTGCCGAACCTGATCGGCGAGGAGGGCGGCGGTTTCGCGATCGCGCAGGCGCGGCTGGGTCCGGGCCGTATCCACCACTGCATGCGCCTGATCGGCATGGCGGAGCGGGCGATCGAGCTGATGTGCCGCCGGGCCGTCTCCCGCACCGCGTTCGGCAAGGCGCTGGGGCAGCAGGGCGTGGTCCACAACTGGATCGCGGACGCGCGCGTGCAGGTCGAACAGCTGCGCCTGCTCGTCCTGAAGACGGCCTGGCTGATGGACACGGTCGGCAACCGCGGCGCCCACACGGAGATCCAGGCCATCAAGATCGCCACGCCGCGCGCGGTCGTCGGCATCATCGACCGGGCCATCCAGTTGTACGGCGCGGGCGGCGTCAGCCAGGACTTCCCGCTGGCCGAGCTGTACGCGGCGGCGCGGACGCTGATGATCGCCGACGGTCCGGACGAGGTCCACCAGCGGTCGCTGGCGCGGCGGGAGCTGAAGAAGTACCTGTGAGCAGTCGTGGGTAAGGGGCGACCGCAAGGGCGCTCGCCCCTTACCCCTTCGAGCCTCAGGGCCGCAGTGCGCGCAGCAGCAGGTCGGCCAGGTGGTCGGCGACCTCCTGCGGGCCGAGCGGACCGTCGGGGCGGTACCAGGTCGACAGATGGTGGACCGAGCCGAAGTGGTAGTCCACGACCAGGTCGGCCGGGGTCGCCGTGGAGAAGACGCCCTCGCGCTGGCCCTCCTCGACGAGCGCGCGGAAGCGTTCATGGTAGCGCCGGCGCTCGGCGCGCACCTGCTTGTTCTTCTCCGGGCTCAGATGGTGCATGGAGCGGAAGAAGATCATCGCGTCGTCGAGGTTCTCGATCGTGGTGACGACGACGTCGGCCGCCGCGGCCCGCAGCCGCTTCTCGACCGGCTCGTCGGCGTCCGCGAACGCGTCGAGGCGCTCCTGCTGTACGCGCAGCACGCGCGCGTACACCTCGTGCAGGAGGTCGTCCTTGGAGCCGAAGTAGTGGTACAGCGCACCCTTGGTGACGCCGGCCGCCTCGACGATCTCCTGCACGGAGGTGCGGTCGTAGCCCTGCTGGGCGAAGAGCCGGGTGGCGGCGGCGAGGAGCCGCTGCGGGACGGGCGTACCGTCTCCGTCCGTCGTCCTGGGCACTGCCGCCACCTGCCTTTCCTTGATGCCTACTGGCTGTCGTCGCTTCTGTTCTGTACGTCCTGTACGCGGGAACGCAGTTCCCGACGAAGGATCTTCCCACTCGCCGTCTTGGGCAGGTCGGGCAGGATCTCCACCTGACGCGGGTATTTGTAGGCCGCCAGTCTCTCCTTGCAGTAGGCGGCCAGCGCACCGGGGTCGGTGTCGGCACCCGGACGAAGGCTGATGTAGGCCTTGACGGTCTCACCCCGGTAACCGTCGGGCACGCCGACGACGGCCGCCTCGCGCACCGCCGGATGCGTGTAGAGCACGTCCTCGACCTCGCGCGGCCACACCTTGAAGCCGGACGCGTTGATCATGTCCTTCTTGCGGTCGACGACGTACAGCCAGCCCTGTTCGTCCATGAAGCCGATGTCGCCGGTGCGCAGTTCGCCGTCGGGGAAGGTCTCGGCGGTGGCCTCGGGACTCCGCCAGTAGCCGGGCACGACCTGCGGTCCGCGCACGACGATCTCGCCCTGCTCGCCGAACGGCACCTCCTCGCCCGCGTCGTCGACGATCCGTACGACCGTGTCGGCGCCGGGCACACCCACGGCCAGCGTCCCCGAGACGGGATCGACGGGCGCCTCCAGTTCGGGCGGCACGGACGCGCAGGGCGCGGTGCACTCGGTGAGGCCGTAGCCGTTGCGGATGTACGGCCCGAAGCCCGCCCGGAACTTCTCCATCAGGGCGGGCGGCAGGGGCGCGCCGCCGGAGGATATATTCGCGAAGGAGGCGAAGTGCTCCGGCGTGACGTCCGGGTGGGCGGCCAGCGCCATGAAGGCGGTGGCGGGGCCCACGGTGTAGTGCGGGCGGTGCTCGGCGAACGCCTCGAGGACCACGCCCGGTTCGAAGCGGTACGTCAGCACCAGCGTGCCCGCGCTGTTCAGGCCGGCGCCGAACTGGCAGACCATGCCGGTGATGTGGAAGAGCGGGGCGAGGGCGTAGTAGACGGGCGCCTCGGGCAGGGCGAGCCCGGTCCGCTGGCGCTCGGCGTTGTACATGATGTTGGCGTGCGTGTTGGTGGCGCCCTTGGGGGTGCCGCTGGTGCCCGAGGTGTAACTGATCAGGGCAATGTCCCCGGGCCGAGGGTCGCGGCCCTCCGGTGCCTTGCCGCCCTGCCGGGCGACGGCCACGAGGTCGTCGGCGTCGGGCGCCTGCGGCAGCCGCTCGAAGGTCAGCACGCGCGCGTCGTTCCGGGTCTGGAAGTCCGACTCGCAGCCGGTGAGCACGATGCGCACCGGCGATCCGTCCGCCGTCCCGCGCAGATACGACTCCCAGGCCCGGTCGGAACAGATCAGCGCGGCCACCTCACCGTCCCGCAGGACGTGCGCGACCTCCGCCGACTTGTACATGGGGTTGACCGGGACGACGGTCGCCCCGGCCTTCCAGGCGCCGAGGACGGCGAGCACGAAGTGCGGGGAGTTCTGCAGCAGGACGGCCACGCGGTCGCCGCGCTCCAGTCCGCGCGCGGCGAGATGCGCTGCGACGGAGTCGCTCAACTCGTCGACCTCGCGGTAGGTCAGCCGTGCGTCGAAGTAGGCCAGGAAGGTCCGGTCGGGCGCCTCGGTGACGGACCGGCGCAGAGCGTGCACGAGCGAGTCGGCGGGGTCGACGGGACCACGCTGGGCGTCGTTGAGCAGGGTCACCCAGGGCCGTTCGGCGTAGCCGGTCACCGGGACGCCTCCCATTTCTGCTGAAGGTGGTTCATGTTGGTCAGCCAGCGGTCGGGATCGGCGGCGCGAGCCGCGTAGTACACGGCGACCTCCGGGTGCGGGAGGATCAGGAAGCGGTCCTCCTCGATGCCCTCGAACAGGGCGTCCGCGACGGCATCCGGCTCGATCGCGGTCGGCTGGAGGACCAGGTCTCCCGCACTGCCGGTGGCGGCCAGCATGTCCGTCCGGACACCCTGCGGACAGATGGCGTGCACCTTCAGCCCCCGGTGGCGGTACGTCAACGACAGCCACTCGGCGAAGGCGTAGGCACCGTGCTTGGTGACACTGTAGGGAGCGGCGCCGATCATGGTGAGCAGCCCGGCGGCGGACACGGTCGACACGAAGCGGCCGCTGCCGCGCTCCAGCCAGTCCGGGATCAGCTCCCGGGCCGCGCGCACATGGGCCATGACGTTGACGTCCCAGGCCTGCACCCAGACGTCCTCCCCGGCGGCCTCCGTGCCACCGGAACCGAGTCCGGCGTTGGCGCAGTAGACGTCGACCGTGCCCCCGAGCGCGGCGCGGGCCTCACCGACGATGCCGGAGGCGTCACCGGGAACCGCGACCCCACCGATCTCCTCGGCAACGGCCTCGGCCCGATCACCGTCCAGGTCGTTCACGACGACCCGCGCCCCTCCGGCGGCGAACCGCCGGGCCAGAGCGGCCCCGATCCCACCCCCGGCTCCGGTGACGATGACACCGGCACCCCGCACGGCTCCCACAATCGGTCTCCTTCGACACGACGCGTCACGGCTCAGCGGGCCCACACTAACCGGTCGGTATGTTTGAAGAAAGGGTCCACCGCCACACCCATAGGGGCGCGGGGCTGCATCGATGTGCGGCTCCGCCCGGGGGCGAGATCGACCACGATGGACCCGGACCTTCCGCACGACCGGAGGAAGCGCATACCGTGCACATGCCAACGTCCCGGATGCAGCGGAGGTCACGACTCATGCACCTGTCCAGACGGAGCCTTCTTGCGGCAGCGGCCGTGTCCCCCGCGGCGGCGGCGACCACGACCGCGCCCGTAGCCGCCGCCGAACGCCGCAGCGAGGTGCGCACAGGATTCGACCGCCTCGCCAAGGACGGCTACGCACTCCTCGGCGGACAGCGCGTCGGCATGGTCACGAACCCCACCGGCATCACCAGGGACGTCCGCCACATCGTCGACGTCATGCACGAAGACCCGCGCGTGAACCTCACCGCCGTCTTCGGCCCCGAGCACGGCTTCCGCGGCACCGCGCAGGCCGGCGGCTCCGAGGGCCGCTACGACGACCCCGCGACCGGCCTGCCCGTCTACGACACCTACCTGAAGAGCGGTCAGCCGCTGGCCGACATCTTCACCACGTCCGGCGTGGACACGGTCGTCTTCGACATCCAGGACGCCGGCGCCCGCTTCTACACGTACATCTGGACGCTGTACGACTGCATGGAGGCGGCCGCGCTCGCCGGCAAGCGGTTCGTGGTGCTCGACCGGCCGAACCCGGTGACGGGCCGCGCGGCCACGGGGCCGGTGCTCCACAAGGAGTTCGCGACGTTCGTCGGGCGGCAGCCCATCGCGCAGGCGCACGGGATGACCGTCGCGGAGCTAGCGCGGCTGTTCAACGGCGAGTTCCTGAGCACGCCGGTGCCGCTGGAGACCGTGCTGACGACGGGCTGGAAGCGGTCGGATTTCTACGACGCCTCGGGGCTGCCCTGGGTGCCGCCGAGCCCGAACATGCCGACCCCGGACACCGCGCTGGTGTATTCGGGAACCTGTCTCTTCGAGGGGACGAACCTGTCGGAGGGACGCGGCACGACACGGCCCTTCGAACTGCTGGGCGCGGACGGCGTCGACGGCCGGTGGGCGGCTTCGGCGAACGAACTCGGGCTGCCGGGTGTGCGCTTCAGGGAGGCGTACTTCGCGCCCACCTTCTCCAAGTTCCAGGGGGTGACCGTCGGAGGTGTGCAGATCCATGTGCACGACCGGGAGGCGTACGACCCCGTGCGGACCGGCATCGCGCTGCTGGTCACCGCCAAGCGGGTGTGGAGCGGGTTCGCCTGGCGGTCCGACAACTGGATCGACAAGCTCACGGGCTCCACGAGCGTGCGCACGATGATCGACGCGGGCGCCGGGACGGACGAGGTGGTCGCCGCCTGGCAGGACGAGCTGGCCGCGTTCCGGCGGATTCGAAAGGAATATCTCCTCTACAAGTGAGCCGCTCCGTATGGCCAACCCTGTCCTCCGGCAGGACGATGCCCGCACATCGCACCACTTCGGGGGACGAGGGGGCCGGCATGGCGGATCAGGGGACGAGCGTTTCTCCGTACTGGGAGCTGACCTTCGACGCGGACGGCGATCCGGACGGCCGGGAACGGGACCGGCTGCTCGACGAGGTCACGGACCGGGGTGTCCGTGACCTGATCGTCTTCGCGCACGGCTGGAACAACGACCGTTCCGGCGCGACCGCCCTCTACCGCCGATTCTTCGCGCCGGTACCGACGCTCGCGCCCACGGCACGCATCGGGTACGTCGGGGTGATCTGGCCGTCGATGCGCTTCAGCGACGAGCCGATCCCCGACTTCCCGAGGTCCGTCGCGACGGCCGTGGCGGCGGGGCCCGCGCTCGACCAGGACACCCGGCACGCCCTGCTGGAGACCTTCCCGGGGCGGGCCACGGTGGTCGACCGGATCGCCCGGCTGCTGGACCAGCGGCCGCCCGAGGAGGCCGAACTGGAGGAGTTCGGGCGGCTGGTACGGCAGCTGGTGGAGGTCGTGCCGGGCGGTCCGCAGCTGCTGTTCGCCGCGGACACCCTGGCCGAGGGGGTGCCGCAGAGCGAGCCCGTCCTGTTCACCGGGGACACGGTGGCGCTCTGCGACGAGTTCGCGCATGCGCTGGCCGGTCTCGAAAGCCCGGGCGAGGCAGCGGAGTTCGCGTTGCCCAATCCCTGGAACGGCGCCCGCGAGCTGCTGCGGCAGGCGACGTACTACGCGATGAAGCGGCGCGCCGGCACGGTCGGTGAGCGTGGGCTCGGGCGGGTGGTCGGGCAGTTGGCGGAACGGGCACCGGGGGTGCGGGTGCATCTGGTCGGACACAGCTTCGGCGGGCGGCTGGTGTCGTTCGCACTGCGCGGGCTGCCCGAGGGGGTACACACGGTGAAGTCCGTGACGCTGCTCCAAGGGGCCTTCTCCCACTACGCGTTCGCGTCCCGGCTGCCCCACGACCCGCGCGCGGGAGGGGTGCTGCAGGGCCAGCACAACCGGGTGGACGGGCCACTGGTGTGCTGCTACTCGCACTTCGACCAGGCCCTCGGCACGATGTATCCCCTGGCGTCGCGGATGGCTGACGACGACGCGTCGGTCCTGGGCCTCGACGTCGGTTCGATGCTGGGCGCCAAGTGGGGAGCGATGGGACACGACGGCGTACAGGCGGTGCCGGGCACGCACGCGCTGACGCTCGCCGCGGCACTGAACGGCCCGCTGCCGGCATCGGGATGCGTGAACATCGACGCGGCAGCGGTCGTCAGACGCGGCGCCCCACCGGCAGGCGCCCACAGCGACATCGTGCACACCGAACTAGCGAGGCTGGTGTTGGCGGCGGGCCGCGTCGCGTGACCCGCCGCCAGGTCGTCAACGGTGTGACGTGTACTCCACGACCTGCTGATACGTCGGTCGGTTCTGCCAGCTGATCTTGCCGTGTCCGATGCCGCCCAGTGCGCGCTGGGCGATCGAGTCGGCGCACCACTGGTCGCCCGCCGAGCACTGATCGTCGCCCGGGTAGACCTGGGCCGCGGTGAGACCGGCCGCCTGCCTGAGCGTGCCGAGAAGGGTGTCCCGGCAGGAGCCGAGGTCGCCTCCGCCGCAGTACTTCTGCCGGAGGCCGCCCTGCACGGGCTCACCGAGCACCGCCCGGATGTCCTTGTCGACATAACTCCACCAGCCGTACTGGAAGGAGCTTCCGGCGTGCGAGCCGGTCGGGCCGTGGCCCGCGGACGGGGCCTCGTCGACCGGGATGTTATTGGTGAAGGCGGTGTACAGGTCGCTGCCCAGACCGGGTTCGAACTCGGCCTTCACCAGCAGCGGCCACCAGGCGTCCAGGATGCGGATCGCGTCGGCGTCGGCGTATGTCTTGGAACCGGCCGACGTCTCCGTACGGCGCGCGCCGGCCGTGACCCATGCCTGCAGCCTGCTCACCGCCGCCGCGGCCGTGGAGTCGGTGACCGGGGAGCTGTTGATCACCTTCAGCAGGTCCGGCAGCACGTCCTCCGCGCGCAGGTCGGCGAGTGCCGCGTCCGCCATCGCCCTGACCAGCGACGTCCGGGTGACCCCACCGGCGTCGACCAGCTTCTTCACCCGGTCCTCGAGGAGATCGCCGCGGTGCACCGAGCCCTCGCCCCAGGGCGCGGACGTGTAGTCCTTGGCCTGCTTGTTGTTCCAGGAGACGTAGTAGTCCTGGTCGATGGAATCGGGGTGCGCGGACGGCGGGGTGTAGTCAGCCGTGTTGGCGGCACCGTTCCAGTTCTGCCACTCGTACGCTGACTGCGCCCACACCGGGAACTCGGCGTCCACGCCGCTCGCCCGCACCGGGTTGTCACCGCTGTTGTAGTACGCGGTGTGCTGGGAGTCGGCGTAGAACCAGTTGAACGTGTAGTTGATGTGCTGCACCGCGCTCTGGAAGGTCTGCGGACCCTTGAGGTAGTCGGGGTCGTTCAGCAGCTGGAAGCCGATGATCGAGTCGACCTCGTGCAGATAGGAGGAGCGCAGGCTGGTGTAGGCGACCTTCTTGCCGCCGACGGTCGCCCGGTACTCCACCGGACCGTACTTGGTGCGCCAGACCCGCATCGTGTACGAGCCCGCGGCGGTGCCGTCGGCGACGGTCGGCGTCCAGGCGTTCTTCTGTTCGACCTTGTCCATGGCCGTGCAGGTGCCGTGGTACAGGTAGTGGTAGTCGTCCTGGCACAGTTCGACGGCGTACGTGTCGATGATGTCCTGGCCGGAGGTCGTCGCGCTCCACGAGTAGTCCTGGCCGCGGCCGAGTTCGACGTACATGCTCAGTCCGGCGAAGGAGGCGCCGCGGGCGCTGATGCCCGGGCCCTGGATCTCCTGGAGCATGAGCAGCTGCGGGGCGAAGTAGCCGGTCTGCGGGCCGAAGACGGCGATCGGATGGCCGCTCGCCGTGTGCGTGCCGCTCACCACGAGAGCGTTGGACATGCCGCGCCTGGCGGAACTCAGTGCTGTCTTCGCGGCGTCGGCCGAGGTGCCGGTGGCGCTCGCGGTGGCAGCGCTGCCCGTACGGTCGTGGACCAGCGGTTCCTGGGTCACCGAGCCGGCGTCGGGCAGGGCCTCGCCGCGTGGGGTGTCCGGCTTGGCGGCGTAGGGGAAGCTCTCGCCGTTGTGGACGGTGAGGACGGCCTCGGGGTCGTTGCGCTCACGGAAGGACTCCCAGACCTCGGTGCCCTCCTCGACGCCGTACTTGGACTGGGCGGCGATCAGCGAGAGGGCGTTGTTGACCTCGCCGCCGCCTCCGGAGCCGAACAGGGCGCCGACGACGGAGGCGAGCGCCACCAGGTCGGTGATCTTGAAGTGGCCGATGGTTCCCGCGTTGGTGATCGCGTCCTTGTGGCCGGTCAGGACGTACTCACCGGGGAAGTAACGGCCGCTGTCGGAGGCGTCGATGTAGGCGTTGATGCCGTCGAGATAGGCGGTGGCGTCGGCGAGCGCCTGCTGACCGCGGGCGCCGTTCCCGGCCACGGCGTTGTCGATCTGGGCCTGCAGGTCGGCCTCGGTGTAGGGGGCGTTGCGGTAGAACTCCTGCTCGAGGCCCTGGTTGGCGGGGGCGCCGCCCGCGAAGGACGTGAGCTGTCCGCGGCCGACGTGCCGGAAGACGTCCATGAGCCAGAGCCGGTCCTCGGCAGCCGCGTAACCGGCGCCGAACTCGGTGCCGTACCGGGTGGTGCCCGTGATGTGCGGCACACCGGTCTTCTTGTCACGGACGATCGTCACGTCACCACGGCCGGCGGGCTTCTCGGTGGAGGCGACCTGGCCGGAGGGGACGCCGAACGACGCGTCGTTGAAGAAGGTGTTGATCTTCGTGTCGGTGAGTCCGGAGTAGCCCGTGGCCAGGTCGGCATAGGGGCCGAGCTGGTCCTCGGCATGGGAGGGCTGGGTGCCGAACGCCTGGTTGAGGAGGATCTGGGCGAGGGTCGCGTTGCCGTTCTCGCCGGGCGGCAGGATGTCGGAGCACTGGCCGCCGCAGTAGTCGTTCGAGGCCGTGAGCTGGGGTGCCGCCGTGGCGGCCTGGGTCAGCGGGGACAGCAGTCCCGCGACCAGGACGCAGACGGATGCGGTCTTCAGGAACCCCGGGAATCTGCCGGGAGTTCTCAGTTTGTCGAAGAACCAGTTGTGTGGGGTACGCCGTGGCATGGCAGCTCCTCCCGATGGGGGTGGGCCGGACGTTACCGCCGGTATCCCCGAGATTGAAGATGAACATGCGTCACTTTTGCGGAGTCGCCGTGGAGTCGACGGCGGGGCAGCTGGAAACCGGATGGAGCCGATTCGCGTGTCGACACGTCTATCCGGCGACGGGGGCGCGAAGTCCGTACGACTACGCCGAAGTGACCGAAGTACAGGTGCAGGTGTGACGGAGGTGCACGGCCATGGCCGGTTTCCGGAGTCTGGCGAGACAGGTACGAGATCCCCGGTGCGATCTGGCGCTCAGGCGCTACTCGCTGCGCAAGTGCCTGGAGCGGTTCGCCCCTTATGGGCACCGGGCGACCTGGGATCATCTGTGCTGCCGGGCCGGGTTCGGACCCGAGGACCGCTCCCCCGACCCGGTGCGGCTCGTGGCCGCGCTGGAGGAGCTGGAGGAGGCCCGGGCAGTCTGGCTCGCCTATGAGGGGGAGTTCGCGAAGCGCCGCAGGAAGGAGAAGCACGACGGGCTGCGCCGCCCGGGCAGCGTGGACGACTGGCACCGGCTGACCTGGGGCGGCTTCGGGGTGGCCTGGTGCGACGACCCAGGTGTCCACCCCCGTGAACCACTCGCCGAGGTGCTGCGGCGGTTGATCGCTGCCCTGGAGCGCGCTCCGGGCTCGACGTGCCCGGTGTGCGGCGCGGAACACCTCGGCTGGAAGTACGACCTGGACCACGAGCCGTCGTCCGGTCCGGTCTGCGCGGACTGCGGGATTCTCGTACCGCGGCCCGTCCTCACCCCCGAGGCCCTGGCCCACGCCAGGCACGGGCGGCTGCTCATGTCGGCCTGACCATCCGGGGGTGCGCCGGGGAGACCGCACCCCCCGACCTGAACGTCCGCCCGCACGGCCGTTGTCAGTGGTGTCCGGCACCATCGGGACATGGTGCAGGTGTGTCTCAACGGATCCCGGCAGAGCGGCGACGGCGCGCGCGTGCCGTCGTCCCCCGAGGAGCTGGCGCGGTCGGCGGCCGAGGCGGTCGCGGCCGGGGCCACGGACGTCCACGTCCATCCCAGGACACCGGACGGGCGCGACAGTCTGCGCCCGGACGCGGTTGCGGCGACGCTCGACGCGATACGGGCGCGGGTGGCGGTGCCGGTCGGTGTGACCACCGGTGCCTGGGCGGAGCCCGGTCCCGCGACCCGGCTGGAGCTCGTGCGCGGTTGGCGCGTGCTGCCCGACCACGCCTCGGTCAACTGGCACGAGGAAGGCGCCGAGGAACTCGCCGCACAGCTCATGGCCCTGGGCGTCGGCGTGGAGGCGGGCATCTGGTCCGGCACGGACGGCGCGGCCCGGTTCGCGGCGGCGCCGCTCGCTCCGGGGGTGCTGCGCGTGCTGGCGGAGGTGACGGACACCGACCCCGGCACGGCCGAGGGGACGGCGCGGACACTGCTCGCCGAGCTGGGCGACGCGCACGGCCGCCCGGTGCTGCTGCACGGCGAGGACGGCGGCACGTGGCCGGTACTGCGGCTGGCCGGGCGGCTGGGGCTCGCGACGAGGATCGGCCTCGAGGACACCCTGCTCATGCCGGACGGGCAACCGGCCGCCTCCAACGCCCGGTTGGTGACGGAGGCACTGTTTCAGTCCAGACGGTCGAAACGCTCCTCGTAGGGCACGGTGAGCAGTTCGGCGCGCAGGGCCAGATCATGCTCGGCCAGGTCGCGCAGGCGTGCGGCACCCTCGCCCGACAGCCAGGCCCGCAGCCCGGCGACACCGGCGTCCTCCCCGTCGTTGTCCCACCAGGCGAAGGGGGAGTAGTCGGACAACAGATCGTAGAGCCAGGTGTCGGCGCAGGCGACGAGATGGGAGTCGGCGACCGGGCCGCGGCCCCAGACGTCGAGGAACGGGGTCACGGTACGGGCGACCGCCGCGCAGGTCTCGAAGACGTCGGCGACCGGGTACGGCGGCTCGGGCGTGGCGAGGACCTCCCGCCACCAGGCCTTGACGAACGCGTCGATCGCCGCGCCCTGCTGGGCCGGCCAGGCCCGCCAGTCCACCCGCACCAGTCCGTGGGCGCCCCAGCCGACGCTGTCCAGGGTGCCGTCGGCCATCGCGTGCGCAGCCTGGGGCAGCAGCCGGCGCATCGCTGCGGCGTGGTCGTCGAAGTGGTCCGGCACCTCGAAGACGTACATCCGCAGGACGTCCGCGGGCACGCGCGTGTACGGCGTGCGCAGATACGCGGTCTCCTCGGGCAGATGGCAGCGGCCGCAGCCGGTCTCGGTGGGGCTCGCGAAGCCGTTGAACACGGTGTCGATGTCGGCGAGCGCGGCATCAAGGGCGATTGAGGACATGGGAGTCGGTCCCGTCGGGACTCCGTGCGCGGCGTCGCCACCGGCCGAAGATCACGACGGTACCAGCCGCTAATCAGGTGGCTCCACCCCTTTCCCGTCCGGACAGTTGGGGCCGATGAAACACACCTGAGCCCTGGGCGAAGACCGACCGAGGAGTCCCGATGTCGACGCTGCGCGTCACCGCCGAAGTGCTGACCGTCCACGAACACCCCAACGCCGACGCGCTCGAACTGGCCCAGGTGGGTCTGTACCGGGCCGTCGTCGCCAAGGGCGCGTACCGCACCGGTGAGGCCGCCGTCTACATCCCCGAGCAGTCCGTGCTCCCGGCGGCCTTGATCGAGGAGCTGGGGCTGACCGGGCGTCTCGCGGGCGGGAACGCCGACCGGGTCAAGGCGGTGCGGCTGCGCGGGGAACTGTCGCAGGGGATCGTGTGCCGGCCGAAGGCGCTCGACGGCGTCGATCTGGCCCGAGCGGCGGCCGACCGGACCGACTTCGCGGAACTGCTCGGCATCACCAAGTGGGTGCCGCCGATTCCGCCGACGATGAGCGGCGAGGTGGAGCCGGCGCCGGATCTGCTGCCCTGGGTCGACATCGAGAACATCCAGCGCTACCCGGACATCTTCACGCCGGGCGAGCCGGTGGTACTGACCGAGAAGCTGCACGGGTCGGCGTGCCTGCTGACGTATGTCGCCGGGCAGGGCCGGGTGTACGTGTCCTCCAAGGGGTTCGGTGCCAAGTCTCTGGCCCTGAAGGAGGATCCGCGCAACCTGTACTGGCGGGCGATACGCGCGCACGGCGTCGCCGAGGCGGCCGCGCGGCTCGCGGAGCGGCTCGGGGCACGGCGCGTCGGGATCTTCGGGGAGGTGTTCGGGGCGGGGGTGCAGGACCTGACGTACGGCGCGGACGGGCGGCGGGACTCGCTCGGGTACGCGGTGTTCGACGTGTCGGCGGACGTGGGCGGGCAGGTGCGGTGGTTGGACGCGGTGGAGTTGCTGGAGGGTGAACTGCCGCTGGTGCCATCGCTGTTCTCGGGTCCGTACGACATCGAACGGGTGCTGTCGGTCGCCACGGGGCGGGAGACCGTGTCGGGGCGGGGGCTGCATCTGCGGGAGGGTGTGGTGATCCGGCCGGTTGCCGAACGGTACAGCCCGGTGACCGGGGGACGGGCGATCGCGAAGGCGGTGAGCCCGGCGTATCTCACGCGGAAGGGTGGGACGGAGTTCGAGTGACCCGGTGCCGGGGCCGGCCGGGGTGGGTTTCGCTCGCCGGCGCTCGCGGGGTGTCTCCCAGGCCCTCGAGGCACCGGGGGAGCCCGACCGCCCGCGGCTACGAGCCCCGTAAGGGGCGCGGGGACCTGCGCGACCAGCTGCCGCGTACCCGCACCCGGCGCGCAACCGGACAGGCCACGGCGCTCCCCCGGCCCCGGCCTACCGTCCCCCCGGCAGCAGACGGGAGCCGGCCTGGGCTTGGCCGAACGCGTCGTCCGGGTTGGACAGGACGCAGCTCTCCAGGGACAGGCAGCCGCAGCCGATGCAGTCCGTCAAGTGGTCTCGCAGGCGGTTGAGGTGCTTGATGCGTTCGTCCAGTTCCGTGCGCCAGGCCTCCGAGAGGCGCGCCCAGTCCTCGTGGGTCGGGGTGCGTTCCTCCGGGAGTTCGGCCAGGGCCTCGCGGATCGTGGCGAGGGGGATGCCCACCCGCTGGGCGGCCCGGACGAAGGCGACGCGGCGCAGGGTGTCACGGGTGTAGCGGCGCTGGTTGCCGGCGGTGCGGCGGCTGCTGATCAAGCCCTTGGACTCGTAGAAGTGCAGGGCGGAGACGGCGGCGCCGCTGCGTGCGGACAGCTGGCCGACGGTCAGCTCGTGGATCTCCTCGGGGATCTGGGGCATCCCTCAGAGCCTACCGACCCGGCCATCACGCCGTCCGTTGACATCGATCCCGCACCCGAGCATGCTAAGCAGTTGCTTAGACAATGAGGTGCGCCAAGCGCTAGCGAAAGGGTCGGCAACATGGCAGAGCCCAGGATCTTCTCCTCCCCCGACGAGCTGAAGGCCGCCGTGGGTGAGCAGTTGGGGTACACCGACTGGCTGGAGGTCGACCAGAAGCGGATCGATCTGTTCGCGGACGCCACCGGTGACCACCAGTGGATCCACGTCGACCCGGAGAAGGCCGCCCAGGGCCCGTTCGGGACGACGATCGCGCACGGCTATCTGACCCTCTCGCTGCTCCCGCTCTTCGGCCCGCAGCTGATGGGCGTCGAGGGCGTGAGGATGGGCGTGAACTACGGTACGAACAAGGTCCGTTTCCCCTCGCCCGTCCCGGTCGGCTCCCGGCTGCGCGCGACGGCGAGGATCACGGGCGTCGAGGACGTCACCGGCGGTGTCCAGGTGACCGTCGCCTTCACCGTCGAGCGCGAGGGCGGCGAGAAGCCGGTCTGCGTCGCGGAGTCGGTCTCCCGCTACTACCTCTGAGGCTCCGCACCACGTCCGCGTCCCCGCGGCTGCTTCCCCGCGCCCACCATCCGCAGCACGAGGTCGGCGTACAGCGCGCCGACCTCCTCGGGGGTCCGGGGTCCGTCCACGTTGAACCAGCGGGCCACGTCGATGCACAGGGAGAGCACCGCGAGGGTCGTCCCGTGCAGGTCGATGACGTCGAACTCACCTGAGTCCACGCCGTTCCGGATGATCCCGCGCACCTCGGCGTCGACCTGCCGGCGCAGCGCGAAGATCTCGTCGCGGGCGTCCGGACCGAGCGCCTCCAGCTCGTACTGCACGACACGGGCGGTGGTGCGCCGCCCGGCGTGCCAGCGGACGAAGGAGCTGACGGCGTCGGCGAGCCGCTCCGTCGCGGTGCCATCGCGGCGCGCGGCGGTGCGCAGGATGTCCAGGGCCTTGTCGTGGCCGATCCGGCTGATCCGGTGGAGCAGCTCTTCCTTGGTCTTGTAGTGGATGTAGAGCGCGGCCGGGCTCATACCGGCGCGGCCCGCGATGTCGCGGGTCGTGGTCGCGTGGTAGCCGCGCTCGGCGAAGGCCTCCACGGCGGCGACCAGCAGACGCCGGGCCGCGTCAGGGGTGACCTCTTCCCACGGCTCGACCTCGCCGCCGGTCGTCTCCTCCGCCGTACTCATCGCTCGTTCGCCCCTCTCGGTACAGGAGCTCCACCATACCGTCGAGGGTGAGCGAGCGCTTAGCGTGCCCGCTCAGAAGGCACTCCGGGTTTTCACAGCTTCTCGAAGGGGTGGTAGTCCCGCCCCGTCCCTTCCTGGCGGTCCCGGATCACCTTGGCCAGGGTGAAGGCGGAGGTCACGAGGTAGAGGACGGCGATGCCGAGGAAGGCCCGCACCCAGGCATCCACGTTCAGCTTGAAGATGCCGACCGCCGTCGCGGCCATGGCGACGGAGAAGGAGGCGACCGCCTGGCCGTAGAAGGCGGCGGTGTTCTGCTTGGACGGTGAGTCGCTCATGGGGACCAGCGTCGGCGGACGTGGCCCACGCCACATCCGCAAACGTACTCAGTCGGGTACTCAGAACGCCGAAACCCCGGTCAGCGCGCGGCCGATGAGCAGCTTCTGGATCTGGCTGGTGCCCTCATAGAGGGTCATCACGCGGGCGTCGCGCAGGAGTTTGCCCGCCGGGTACTCGTCGATGTAGCCGTAGCCGCCATAGACCTGGAGGGCGTTGTTCGCGGCGCGGACGGCGGCTTCGGAGGCGAACAGCTTGGCCTTGGACGACTCGGTGGCGAAGGGCTGCCCGCGGTCGATGAGGTCGGCCACCCGCCAGGTCAGCAGCCGGGCCGCGTCCACATCGACGGCGATGTCGCTGATCAGCTCCTGAACGAGCTGGTGGTGCGCGATGGAGGTGCCGAACTGCTCGCGCTCACCGGCGTACGTCACGGCCGCGTCCAGCGCGGCCTGCGCTATGCCTACACAGCCGGCCGCGACCGACATCCGCCCCTTGGTGAGCGCGGACATCGCGACGGAGAAGCCTTTGCCCTCCTCGCCCAGCATCGCCGAGGCCGGGACCCGTACGTCCTCGAGGACCAGCTCGGCCGTCGCCTGGCCGCGCAGGCCGAGCTTGCCGTGGATGGCGCGGCGGGTGAGGCCGGGCGTGTCGGTGGGCACCAGGAAGGCGGAGACGCCCTTGTGGCCGGGGGCGTCGGTGGAGCGCGCGAAGAGGAGGACGACATCGGCCCAGGTGCCGTTCGTGATGAACATCTTCGTGCCGTTGACGACGTATGCGTCGCCGTCGCGTACGGCCCGGGTGGTGAGGCTGCCCGCGTCGGATCCGGTGCCCGGTTCGGTCAGGCCGAAGCAGCCGACGTAATCGCCCGAGGTCAGGCCGGGCAGCCACCGGCGCTTCTGGTCCTCGTCCCCCCAGGCCGCGATCGTCTTCGCGACGAGGCCGAGGGAGACGGACACGATGCCGCGGACCGAGGAGTCGCCACGGCCCAGTTCCTCGGTGACCAGGCAGTAGGAGAGGTGGTCACCGCCCGACCCGCCGTACTCCTCGTCGATCGTGAGCCCCAGGAAACCGACCGCGCCGAGCTTCTTCACGATGTCGCGGTCCACCTCCTCGGCCCGGTCCCACGCGATGACATGGGGGGCGATCTCACGCTCCACGAAGTCCCGGGCGAGCTGCCGTACGGCGGCCTGCTCCTCACTGAGCCCCAGGTTCACCACGAGATCACCCCACAGACGACAGATCTTGAACGCCGTATCTTGAATGCCGTACATTTAAATTAGCACTGCTAGTTTCTGGGCGCAGCCCTACTATGTGCGCCATGGCCCGACCGCGCAAGCCCCTCCTGAGCACCGACCGGATCGTCGAGACGGCCCGGTCACTCGTGGACGCGGAGGGCCTGGCGGCCGTCTCCACGCGCCGGCTCGCCGCTGAACTGGGCGTGAGCGGGCCCTCGCTCTACAACCACTTCCGCACCAAGGACGAGCTGCTGGAAGCGGTCGCCGACTCGGTGAGCGGACTTGTCGACCTGTCGATGTTCGAAGACGGCCGGGACTGGCGCACCGCGCTGCACGACTGGGCCGTCTCCTACCGTGCCGCCCTGCGCGACCACCCGAACATCGTCCCGGTCCTCGCCCGCGGCCCCGGCCGCCGGCGCGCCGCGCTGCGGCTCGCGGACGCTGTGTACGGCGCCATGGTCGACGCGGGCTGGCCGCCGGCGCAGGCCACCTCGATCGGCGCGCTGATGCGGTACTTCATCATGGGCTCGGCGCTCGGCTCGTTCGCCGGGGGCTTCGTCGGCGACGCGAGCGCGTACGACCCCGCCGACTATCCCCACCTCGGGCAGGCGCACCTGCTCGCCGAGCAGCAGGAGAAGATCGACGAGCGGGCCTTCGAGACGGGGCTGACGGCACTGCTGGACGGGCTGGCACAGCAGTATGCGCAGGTCGCGCGGACCGCGTGACGACACTTCGGTGAGCGCCGAAGTGTGCGTGGCGCATGCTGGGTGCATGACCTCCGCCACCTCCGCCAAGGATCCGCAGGCCCCGGGGCTCGCGGCGCTCGCCGGACTGATCGCCGACGAGACGCGGGCCGCATGTCTGCTGGCGCTGCTGGACGGACGGGCCTGGACGGCGGGTGAGCTGGCGCGGCACGCCGGGGTCGCGCCGTCCACGCTGAGTGAGCATCTCAGCAAGCTTGTCGGGGGCGGGCTGCTCGCCGAGGAACGGCAGGGACGGCATCGGTATGTACGGCTGGCCGATGCGCGGGTTGCGCAGCTCGTGGAGGAGCTGGCGGCCGTGGCGCCTGCGGCGGCTTCACGTGGGCCCGTGCGCAGTCTGCGACGGGCGAGTGCCGAGTCCGCGATGGCTCGGGGGCGTACCTGTTACGACCATTTCGCGGGGCGGCTCGGTATCGCGGTGACCGACGCGATGACCCTCCGGGGCCTGTTGCGGCAGGACACCGGGTTCGCGCTGACCGATGCGGGGGTGGAGTGGTTCGCCTCGGCCGGGATTCCGCTCGATCGGTCGGCTCGGCGGCCCATGGCCCGGGCGTGTCTGGATTGGACCGAGCGACGGCCGCACCTGGCCGGTGCGGCGGGGGCCGCGTTGTGCCGGCACGCGCTGGATGTGGGGTGGTGCGTGCGGGTTGGCTCCGCCAGGGCTGTGAAGGTGACGTCGGTGGGGGAACGGGTGTTTTTCGACCTCTTGGGTTTCGATGCCGGGGAGTTGTGAGCGGCTGGCGAGGTGGGGGCTGTGCGGTGCCGACTTCGGGTTGCGTTTGGGCTGGTCGCGCAGCCCCCGCGCCCCCTATATGTGACTTGCCGCCCATTCGACCTGCCCCCGAGTGACCCTCACGCCGTCCGTTTTCCGCCAGCCCCTGTCCCATGTCGCTGTCTAGCCTCAGGAGCATGATGAAGCACTCCTCCTCCCCGCCCGACCCGCGTGCCGCCGGTGCCGCGCTGGTCACCGTCGTGTTGTGGGCCTCCGCCTTTGTGTCCATCCGTAGTGCGGGTGCCGCCTATTCGCCCGGGGCGCTGGCGCTCGGGCGGTTGCTCGCGGGGGTCCTCGTGCTCGGGGCGATATGGGCCGTACGGCGGGAAGGGTGGCCGCCGCGGGCCGCGTGGCGGGGGATCGCGATATCGGGGGTGTTGTGGTTCGGGTTCTACATGGTCGCCCTCAACTGGGGTGAGCAGCAGGTCGACGCGGGAACCGCCGCACTCGTGGTGAACGTCGGACCCCTGCTCATCGCCCTGCTCGGGGCCCGGTTGCTCGGTGATCCGATGCCGCCCCGGCTGCTTGCGGGCATGGCGGTGTCGTTCGCCGGTGCGGTCACCGTGGGGTTGTCCATGTCGGGTGGAGGCGGGTCCACCCTGCTCGGCGTGGTGTTGTGTCTGCTCGCCGCGGTCGCCTATGCGGGCGGCGTCGTCGCGCAGAAGCCCGCCCTCGCCAGGGGCAGTGCGCTTCAGGTGACGACCTTCGGGTGTCTCGTCGGCGCCGTGGCCTGTCTGCCGTTCGCCGGGCAGCTGGTCCATGAGGTCGCGCACGCGCCCGTGTCCGCGACGCTCAACATGGTCTATCTGGGGGTGTTTCCCACGGCGATCGCCTTCAGTACCTGGGCGTATGCCCTCGCGCGGACGACCGCCAGCCGTATGGGCGCCACGACCTACGCCGTACCCGCGCTGGTCGTGCTGATGTCCTGGCTGGCGCTCGGTGAGGTGCCGGGTGTGCTGACGCTCGCGGGCGGTGTGCTGTGTCTGGCGGGTGTGGCGGTGTCCCGGTCCAGGTCGCACCGGGTCACCACCCCGACCCCGGTAGCGGAACCGCGCCCCGAGCAGGTCTCCTGACGGTCAGAACACCACCAGCGCCCGGCCGCCCTTGCCCGCCAGCATGTTCTCGAACGCGGCCGGGATGCCGTCCAGGGCGATCCGTTCCGTGACCAGTGCGGACAGGTCGAGGCGACCCGCCCGGACGTGTTCGGCGAGGATCGGTACGTCCCTGGCCGGGTCGGAGTTGCCGTACACGCAGCCGGAGAGGGTCCTGCCCCAATGGAAGATCTCCAGGGCGTTGAAGGTGACCTGCTGGTCCTTGCCACCGATGCCGACGACCGTCGTACGGCCGCCCCGGCGGGTGGACTCCCAGGCGGCGCGGATGCTGACCGCGCGGCCCACGCACTCGATCGAGACGTCGACACCCTGCCTGGCGGTGAGGGCGCGGATCTCGCGCGGGGTGTTCTCGGAGGCGACCACGTAGTCGGTGGCACCCGCGCCTCGTGCGAGTTCCTCCTTCTCCGGGGTCACGTCCACGGCGATGATGCGCGACGCTCCCGCGACGCGGGCCGACTGGAGGGTGGCGAGGCCGACTCCGCCGACGCCGAACACCGCGACCGTCTCGCCGGGTTGGACCCGTGCCGAGTGGTGGACGGCTCCGTAGCCGGTGAGGAGGGCGCAGCCGAGGAGGGCAGCGTCGGTGAGGGGTACGCCGTCCGGGAGGGGCAGGACGCAGGAGGCGGCGACCACCGTCTCCTCGGCGAACGCCGCCACGTTCAGGCCCGGGTGGAGGTCGGTGCCGTCCACCGTGCGGGCGTAGACGTCGGCGGCGCCGGTGAGCGCGTCGGCGCACAGCCAGACCTCACCGAGGGTACAGACATGGCAACTACCACAGGACGGGGCCCAGTTGAGGACCACCGGGGAGCCGGGTGCCACATGGGTGACCCCCTCCCCCACGGCGACCACCGTGCCCGCGCCCTCGTGGCCGAGGACGGCCGGTACCGGCACGCGCATCGTGCCGTCGGACAGGGACAGGTCGGAGTGGCAGACGCCCGCTGCGGCGAGGCGGACGCGGACCTGTCCGGGGCCCGGGTCCGGCAGGTCGACCTCGGTGATCTTCAGGGGTGCCCCGACGGCGGGCAGGACGACGGCACGTACGGCCATGGCTCGTGACTCCCTTAGAACTGGAGGGACTTGGTCTGGAGGTACTCGGCGAGTCCGTGTGCGCCGAGTTCCCGGCCGACGCCGGACTGCTTGTACCCGCCGAAGGGTGCCAGCGGATTGAAGCGGCCGCCGTTGATGTCGACCTGACCGGTGTCCATACGCCGGGCGAAGGCCACCGCCTCGCCCTCGTCGGCGGCCCAGACGGCGCCGGCGAGGCCGTAGACCGTGCCGTTGGCGATACGCAGGGCCTCCTCCTCGTCCTCGTAGCGGAGGATCGTGAGGACCGGCCCGAAGATCTCCTCCTGGGCGATCGTCATCTCGGGGGTGACGTCCGCGAAGACCGTGGGGCTGATGAAGTAGCCCTTCTCGCGCGGGGCTTCGGGGCCGCCCGCGATCAGGCGGGCGCCCTCGGCCACGCCCTTCTCGATGTACCCCCGCACCCGGGCCTGCTGCCGGGCGCTGACGACCGGGCCGATGCGGTCGCCGTACTTGGCGGCGGCCGCCGCCGCGAGCTCCACGGCCTCGTCGTACTGGTCGCTGTGCACGAGCATGCGCGTCCAGGCGCTGCACGTCTGGCCGGAGTTGGACATCACGTTGGCCACGCCGACCGCCACCGCCTTGGCGAGGTCGGCGCTCGGCAGGATGACGTTGGCGGACTTGCCGCCGAGTTCGAGTGCGACCCTCTTGACGGCCGCGCCCGCGGCGGCGCCGATGCGCTTGCCGACGGCTGTGGAGCCGGTGAAGGAGACGAGGTCGACGCCGGGGTGTTCGGCCAGGGCCTGTCCGGCGACCGGGCCGAGACCGGTGACCAGGTTGAACACGCCCGCGGGGACACCCGCTTCATGGATCGCCTCGGCGAACAGCTGGGCGGTGAGCGGGGTGTTCTCGGCGGGCTTCAGGACGACCGTGCAGCCCGCGGCCAGCGCCGGGGCGACCTTGGCGACGATCTGGTGGAGCGGGTAGTTCCAGGGGGTGATCGCGCCGACCACACCGACCGGTTCCTGATACACGGTCGAGTTGCCGACCTTCTCCTCGAAGGCGTGGGCCGCGGCCAGTTCGGCGTACGAGCCGGCCACCGCGATCGGCACGCCCGCGTGGACGGTCTGCGAGAACGCCAGGGGCGCGCCCAGCTCGGCGGTGACCGTCTCGGCGATCTCGTCCTTGCGGGCCACGAGCACGTCCCGCAGAGCCGCCAGCCGGGCCGCACGCTCGGCGGGCGCGGTCGCGGCCCAGGCCGGGAGGGCGGCACGGGCGGCCCGTACGGCCGCGTCGACATCCGCGGCGGTGCCCGCCGGGACCTGGCCGATGGCCTGCTCGTCGGCCGGGTTCACGACCTCGATCACGTCATGGCCCTCGGCCGGGCGCCAGGCGCCGTCGATGTAGAGGCCGTCGTGTGCCTTCATGTTGTTTCCTCCCGGCGGGGCTGCGTCGTCCGGCTCACAAACTAGCGGCGATAGTTTTTGGGCGCCAGGGGGCTTCGAGCCGAAGCGGAAGGCCTCAGAAGTCGACCTGCGCCCGTTCGTCCACCCGGCCCACGGACTCCTGCCCGAAAACCTTCTCGTAGGCGCGGCGGATCTCCTCGATCTTGCGGTCGCTCGCGTCCTCCTGTGCCACGGGATACAGCAGGATCAGCTCGTACGACCGCTCCTTCTCGATCGTGCCGTGCGCGTCCCGCCACTGCCCGCGCCCGCTCTGCACGGTGAGCCCGTCGGGGAAGTCGGGGGTGACCTCATGGTCGACGAAGGCCATGAACTGCCGGTCGGTCACCGCCGGTCCGCCGTCCGGGCGCGCGGTGCCGAAGAGGAGCCGGGTCTCGACGTACGGGTTTCCGCGCTTCGGGGCTTCCTCGGTGAGGGAGGCGTAGGCGGTCGGGGCCGCTGCGGCCAGCACGACTCCGGCGGCGGCCAGGCCGGCCCGGGTCCGGGTGAGGTGCTTGGTCATGCACCTTTCCCTAGCTCTCCCACTCCTCCAGGTCGGGCAGCCGCGCCGGGGACGGGCAGATGCGTTCGCCGTGCTGGTCGAACACGAACAGGTGGGCGATGTCGACGAGGAGCGGCACGTGCATGCCGTGCCGGAGGTGGATGTCGGGCGTGGTGCGCACGACGAGGTCGCCGGGCAGCCGGCCCTCCCGGGGCACGGGTTCGGGTTCGGCGTCGGCAGGGTGCTCCAGCACCACCACCGGCCCGGCCCGCAGCGCGCCTGTCTTGTCCCGGAGGCGGTCGAGCACGTTCGGGCCCGTACGGCGAGGGCGCCGCGCGCGGCCGGCCGGACGCGGGGCCTCCAACTCCGGTACGAAGGCGGACCGGGAGCCGGTGAGGAGGTCCTCGATGCCCAGCATGCGGGCGGTGGCGTCCGCACGGGGGCGCGGGTCCGCGCCGGGGGTCTCGATGCGCAGTGGGAAGCCGATATTGTCGCGGCTCGGCATGGTCGGGTAGGGCGCGAAGTTCTGGAAGACCATGGCGATGCCCCGGGCGGACGGCTGAAGGTCGCCCGCGACCTGCCCGTCCAGCAGCACCTCGCCCTCGTCCATGTCCTCGAGGCCGGCGATCACCGCAGCACGGTGGACTTGCCGCAGCCGGAGGGTCCGAGCAGGACGAGGAAGTCGCCGGCGGCGATGTCCAACGAGAGCCGGTCCACGACGCGGACTCCGTGTGTGCAGGACTTGCTCACGTCGTGCAGGGAGATGGCGCGTGTCATGACAGGTGTCCCCGGGTGCTCACCAGAGCGCTGTGACGGGTGCTCCGTGGGTCGGAGGCCACGTGCGGGTCGTACGGAGCCGTGAGTCACGGAAGTCAACGGAATGTGCCCGGCCGGGGGAAGACACGTGCCGGGACGGCCACGAAGCGGCAGGTCGGAGCGGAATCGGACGCCGAGGTTCAGCGCCGGGCGCGGGTTCGTGTCGTCCCGGGCACGGGCTCAGGGCGCGCGACCGGCTTCGCCGGTGACCGTACCGCGACCCCCGCCGACAGCAGCAGGAGCCCGCCCAGCATCACGAACGGGGCCGCCACGCCCGCCACTCCGGCGACCAGACCCGCGGCGGCGGGCGCGGCGACCTGACCGAGTCGGTTGCCGGTGAGCCGTAGGGCGAGGGCGGTGGAGCGGGCGCCGTCGGGGGCGGCCTGCACGACCGTAGTCATGGACAGCGGCTGACCGACGCCCAGGCAGAAGCCGAGCGCGGTGAGGATCAGGGCGAGGGCCCACACGGGCACCGGCAGCGCGATGCCCGCGCACAGCAGCGCCGCGAGCAGGCAGGTCACGGTGAGCAGGGCCGGGCGGCCGAGCAGCCGCAGCAGCGGAGTGAGGACGAGCCGGCAGGCGATGGTGGCCCCGGCGCGCAGGCTGAGCAGGACACCGATCACCGACGGGGCGATGGCACGGTGTTCGCCGACGACCGGGAGATAGGCGGTGAGGACATCGGTCGCGGACAGTACGGACAGGCTGATCAGCATGCCCGCGGGCACACCCCGGGCGCGTAGGATGCCGCCGACCGCGACCCGGTCGCCCGGTGCGGTGCGGGACGTCACGGCCGTACGGTCCTCGATGCGCCACAGCGAGGTGAACGCGACCGCGGCGCCCGCGCCCGCGACCATCAGCGCGAGCGCGCTGGTGCCGGCCATGTCGGGACCGCCGATCAGTACGCCGGCCGCGATCGGGCCGCCGAGCTGGCCGAGGGATGCGCCGATGGTGAAGTGGCCGAAGTTGCGGTCCTGTTCGTGCGGGGCGGACTGGCGGGCCACCAGCGACTGGGCGCCGATCACGAAACAGAGGTGGCCGAGGCCCATCACCCCGCTCCACAGGGCCATCGTCCCCAGCGAGTTCGCGATGCCGCTGAGCGCGCAGCTGGCCGCGATGAGGACGACGCCGACGGGCAGGAGGGGCGCGGCACGTCCGTCATCGGTGCGCCGGCCGAGCGGTACGGCGGCGAAGAGCGGCAGCAGCGCGAACACACCCGCGATGACGCCGACGGCCCGCTCGTCGGCGCCGAGGGCGAGGGCTCGGTAGGACACGGCGGGCCGGGCCATCGACACCGCCCCCTGCGCGAAGCCGAAGGCTATGACGAGGCGGAGCAGCCAGCCGCGGTTCCTCCCGGGCTCCATGGTGATGACCTCCGTCGAACGATCAGATGCTGCCGAACAGGATCCCTGCCCCGAGAACCACGAGTGAAGGCAGGGCCGCCGCTTGGCCACGAAGCGCGTGTGGTCGCCGAACTCGACCTCGGCCATGCCGACGAGGACGTATACGGCGGCACGAGGTGGCTCGACATGTGCAGCGGCTGTCCGACGAGGGGGGCGCGGGTGATCTCGAGGGTGGGTACGCCGTGCGCCTGTCCGGCCTCGGCGAGTACGGGCACGATGACGTTCTCGGCGTGCGCGGCGATCCGGGCCTTCTGGTCGGGCGTGAGCGGGAAGGTGACGGTGCGGGCGAGCGCGGCGGCGAGCAGGAACAGCACCGGGGTCGGCAGCCACTCCGTGATCACGGCGGTGAGCAGGGCCACCGTGTGCAGCGCGTTGAACCAGTAAAAAAGTGAAGGTCACAGCCGCGCGGTCAGCTCGACGGGGATGCCGTTGAGGACCGCGTTGCCGGACAGCGGCTCGAGCAGGCTGCCGTCCAGGAGCTGGTTGACGTTGACTCCGGGGTTGTTCGCCGCGTGGGTCAGCCGGGTGCCGGGACGGTCGTGGCCCCAGCCGTGCGGCAGGCTCACCACGCCCGGCCGCACCGCGTCGGTGACCTCGGCCGGCGCGGTCACCTCTCCCCCGGCACCCTTCACGCGCACGTCGGCCCCGTCGCGCACCCCCAGACGTTCCGCGTCCTCCGGGTGGATGTGCAGCGTGCAGCGGTTGGAACCGCCGGTCAGGGCGGGCACGTTGTGCATCCAGCTGTTGTTGGAGCGCAGATGGCGGCGGCCGACGAGGACGAGCCCGGTGGGCCGCTCCCGCAGGGCGGCCCGCAGCCGGGGCAGGTCGGCGGCGACCGGCTCCGGCAGCAGCTCGACCTTGCCGCTGCGGGTCTTCAGCGGCTGCGGCAGACGCGGGCGCAGCGGGCCGAGGTCCATGCCGTGCGGGTGGGCCAGCAGCTGCTCCAGGGTCAGCCCGTCGGGTCGTACGCCGAAGCCGTCGCCGTAGGGACCGAGGCGCAGCATCATGTCGAGCCGCCGCTCGGGGCCGGTGTCGCCGGTGAGCTGGGCGGCGAGTTCCTTCGGGTCGCGGCCGTGCACCGGCGAGTGTTCCTCGCGGACCGCCTTGCCGAGGGTCTGGTCGACGACCATCGCGTCGACGGTGGCCGGGTCGGCGCCGTGCATGCCCGTGACGGCGAGGATCAGCCGGGCCAGGATCTCGGTCTCGGCCATCCGGCCGGGTTCGAGGGGGACGGCGGGGCGCGTGTAGCGGACCTGGTTGCGCACGGCGAGGGTGTTGAACGCGAAGTCGTGGTGCGGGCTCTGCGCGGGCGGCGGCGGGGGCAGGACGACATGGGCGTGGCGCGATGTCTCGTTCAGATACGGGTCGACGCTGACCATGAAGTCCAGCGAGTCCAGGGCCTTGTCGAGACGGTCGCCGTCGGGCGCGGAGAGCACGGGGTTGGCGGCGACCGAGACGAGCGCCCGGACCGGCTCGCCCTCCTCGGTCGCGGTGTCGATCTCCTCGGCGAGCGCGGCCAGCGGCAGCTCGCCCTTGGCCTCGGGGTGCCGGCTCACCCGGGAGTGCCAGCGGCCGAGCGCGAAGCCGTGGCCGGGACCTGCGGGCCGGGGCGTCCTGTCGGTGGCGGCCTGCGGGAAGAGGGCGCCGCCGGGCCGGTCGAGGTTGCCGGTGAGGATGTTGAGGACGTCCACGAGCCAGTTGGCGAGGGTGCCGTGCGCGACGGTGCAGCTGCCGATGCGGGCGTAGACGGCGGCGGTGGGGGCGGCGGCGAGTTCGCGGGCGCGGGCGCGGATGGTGGCGGCGTCCACGTCGCAGGCCTCCGCGACCGCCTCGGGAGTGAAGTCACCTACTTCTGCTCGGAGTTCTTCGACACCCAGGACGTGCGGCGCCAACTCGCCCAGGGTGACGAGGCCTTCGTCGAAGAGGACGTGCGCCATCGCCGCGAGCAGCAGTGCGTCGGTGCCGGGGCGGATCGCTATGTGCCGGTCGGCGAGGCGGGCGGTGCGGGTGCGGCGCGGGTCGACGACGGTGAGGGTGCCGCCGCGGGCCTTGAGCGCCTTGAGCTTGCCCGGGAAGTCGGGGGCGGTGCACAGACTGCCGTTGGACTCCAGGGGGTTGGCGCCGATGAGCAGCAGATGGTCGGTGTGGTCCAGGTCGGGCACCGGAATGGCGTTCGCGTCGCCGTACAGGAGCCCGCTGGAGACGTGCTTGGGCATCTGGTCGACCGTGGAGGCGGTGAACAGGCTGCGGGTGCGCAGGGCGCCGAGCAGCACCGGCGGATAGAGGGCGCCGGCCACGGTGTGCACGTTGGGGTTGCCGAGGACGACACCGACGGCGTCCGGGCCGTACCGCTCGACGACCGGCCGGATGCCCGCGACCACGGCGTCGAACGCTTCCTCCCAGGTGGCCTCGCGGAGTTCGCCGTCGCGACGGACGAGCGGGGTGCGCAGCCGGTCGGGGTCGCCGTCGACGGCGCCGAACGAAGCGCCCTTGGGGCAGATGAACCCCCGGCTGAACACGTCGTCACGGTCACCGCGGGCGCCGGTGACACGGGCGCCCTCGATGGTGAGGGTCAGCCCGCAGGTGGCCTCGCACAGGGGGCAGATTCGCAGGGCGGTGCGGGACACGGGTCCTCCCGGAGGACGGCGGCGTCGATGGCGCTCGGACTGAGGGCGAGCATACCGACCGGTATGCACGGAAGGGAGGGGTCGCCGGACACCCGTCGGAAAACCGCCGGTGACCGGGGCACCGGTCGAACACGGGACCAGGATCGACTTCCGGCCCGTGGGCAGCGTGGCCGGGCCGGCACGCGGCCGGCGCCGGAAATCCGCCTGTCGGCGGTGGGCCGGTCCAGCACGCGACCAGCGTCGGTTTCCGCGCGTGGGCAGCACGATCAGTCCAGCCCACGGCCGGCGCCCGAGATCCGCCCGTGGGCCGCGAGGTCAGTCCAGCACCCGGCCCAGGTACGCGCGCAGCAGTTCCCGGGTCTCCGCGATGATCGCCTCGTCCCCCTGCGCGTCCATCCGGAACGCCAGGTGCACCAGGGTGTCGGAGGTCTCCACGGCGATCAGGACGGTGCGCCGCAGCGCGTCGTCCGGCGTGCGGCCGAGATAGCCGGAGAGCAGGTCCGTGAGCCGGTCGGCGACCCGGTGGTTGGGCTCGGCGTCCCGGGCGCCGACCGGGATCTGGTTGCCGAAGTCCACGAGCGAGAAGCCGGGCGCGGTGCGCTTCATGGCCAGGTACTCGTCGAGCACGGCGTCCATGGCCGCGCGCCAGTCGCCCGCGCCCGCGTCGGTCAGCCGCTCCGTGACGCGCTCGGTGTACCGCTCCAGGTTGCGCTGGGCCAGCGCGTCGGCCATCTGCCGCTTGTTGCCGAAGAACCGGTAGACCGAGCCGATGGGGACTCCGGCGCGCACGGCCACCGCCCGGGTGCTCAGGGCGTCGTAGCCGACTTCGTCGAGGAGGTCGGCACAGGCGTCGAGGATCCTGGTCAGGCGTTCGGCGCTGCGCCGTTGGACGGGTGCGCGGCGGAGCGATGCGGCGTGGGGCACGGACTTCATGATGCCTTTCCGGCGGGATCACGTGAACCTCACCCCACAGTACGGAGGTCCACGGCGTGCGCGCTCATCGCGCCCGGGCCGCTCCCCGCTGCCGTGGCTCACGGCATGGGTGACGACTCCGTCTCCGAGGCCGTGACGTCGGCCGTACTCTCGACCGGTTTGCCGTGTACGGCCCACACGGTGCCGTCGTCGGCGTACAGCCGGACGGTGACATGGTGGGTGCCGTGCGGGACGATACGGGCGGCGAGGTGGTACGCCGGGGTACTCAGCAGGGCGACCGGGTCGCCGTCGACGAAGAGGTGCGCGAGGCCGCGCCCGGCCTTCGCCTCGGACTTCGCACCGGGAGGCGAGAAGCGGAAGTGGCGGACGGTCAGCCGTACGTCCCAGCCGTCCACGCTGTCGGGGGTCACCTCGATGCCGACCTCGGGGGCGTCGTCCTCGTCGACCTGGCGGTAGCGCTGCCCCGCGTCGTCCGTCTCGTCGAGGAGCCTGCCCACCGGTGAGGGCGACTCCCCGTCCCTCCGCTCGTCCGCCTCGCCGGTTCCACAGCCCGCCGGCGCGACCAGCAGCAGGACGCAGACCGCGAGCGCGGCACAGAGTCCACGCGTCCACGACATGCCGGGGAGCGTAGAACACCGGTCCGGCACTCCGAATCCATCTGGAGTCGGGTTGTCGTCCTACCCCGTGAGGAGCAGACACCCTTCCCCGCGAGGAGGAGAGCACCTCCCCCGCGAGAGGCGGACACCCGCCGGGCGTGGCGTGCACGAGATCCCCTTGCACCGAGGAAACCACAATCCTACGGTGTGGCATAGGAATCGGGTTCGCAAGGGAGCGATGATGAGCGGGGACGCACGGAAGACCGCCGAGGGACTGGTGTATCTCTCGGGGTTCGGCAACGAACACGCCTCGGAGGCGGTGCCGGGCGCCCTGCCCGAGGGCCGCAACTCACCCCAGCGCGCGCCCCTCGGGCTGTACGCGGAGCAGCTCAGCGGTACGGCGTTCACCGAGCCCCGCTCGCACAACCGCCGGTCCTGGCTCTACCGGATCCGTCCCTCGGCCGCGCACCCGGCGTTCACCCGCACCGGCAACGGCGCGCTCCACACGGCCCCCTTCACCCAGACCGTGCCCGACCCGAACCGGCTGCGCTGGAACCCGCTGCCCGGGCCCCCGCCCGGCACGGACTTCCTGGCGGGCCTGTGGACGCTGGGCGGCAACGGAGACGCGGCCCAGCGGACCGGGATGGCCGTGCACCTGTACCACGCCGACTCCTCGATGGAGCGGGTCTTCAGCGACGCCGACGGTGAGCTGCTGATCGTCCCGGAGCACGGCGGGCTGCTGCTGCGCACGGAGTTCGGGCTGCTGCATGTGGAGCCGGGACATGTGGCGCTGGTGCCGCGTGGGGTGCGCTTCCGTGTGGAGCTGCTCGAGGACACTGCCCGGGGTTATGTGTGCGAGAACTATGGGGCCCCCTTTCAGCTCCCCGACCTCGGGCCCATCGGCGCCAACGGGCTCGCGAACGCACGGGACTTCCGGGCGCCGGTCGCCGCGTACGAGGACGTCGAGGAGCCGGTGGAGGTGGTCAACAAGTACTGCGGCAACCTGTGGCGGGCGACGTACGACCACTCGCCGCTGGACGTCGTCGCCTGGCACGGCAACCATGTGCCCTACGTCTACGATCTGCGTCGCTTCAATGTGATCGGCACCATCTCGTACGACCACCCGGACCCGTCGATCTTCACGGTGCTGACGTCGCCGAGCGACACCCCGGGCCTGGCGGGCGTGGACTTCGTCGTGTTCGCGCCGCGCTGGCTGGTGGGCGAGGACACCTTCCGGCCGCCGTACTTCCACCGGAACGTGATGAGCGAGTACATGGGGCTGATCGAGGGGGCGTACGACGCGAAGTCCGAGGGCTTCGTGCCGGGCGGGGGCTCGCTGCACAACATGATGTCGGCGCACGGCCCCGACCGGGAGACCTTCGACCGGGCGAGCGCCGCCGAGCTGAGGCCGCAGAAGCTGGACGACGGGCTGGCGTTCATGTTCGAGACCCGCTGGCCGGTGACGCTGACACCGCACGCCGCACGGGCGCAGCACCTGCAGCAGAGGTACGACGACGTGTGGCGAGGCCTCGAGCGCCACTTCCGCACGCCTTCATGACGCCGTTCGCCCATTGCACTGAACCTTCATGCACGGGTACGGATAGCCCGTGACCTCCTTTTCTCCGGACTCGATCGTCCTGAACCGCAAGCTGCCGCTCTGGTACCAGGTGTCGCAGTCGCTGCGCGCCTCGATACTCGGCCGCTCGCCCCTGGACTCGCTGCGGCTGCCCACCGAGGAGCGGCTGGCGGAGCACTACGGCGTGAGCGTGCTGACCATGCGGCAGGCGCTGAAGGAGCTGGAGGACGAGGGGCTGATCAGCCGGCACCGGCGGCGCGGCACGTTCATCGAGCCGCCGGCGCGGCGCGGTACGCCCGTGCGGCTCCTCGGCTCGGTGGACGCGATCGTGGCCCAGCAGTCCGGCATGACGACCGAACTGCTCGACCGGGGCCGGGTGCCGGTGCCGGCGGAGGTCGCCGAGTACTTCCCGGACCTGGCCGAGGTGGCGACGTACCACCGGCTGCGGTGCGACGAGAAGAGCGGCGAGCCGACCAACCACGCCCGCAACTACGTGCGTCCCTCGCTGGCCGGGCGCATCGACCCGGACGACCTGGTGCGCTGGCCGATGACGAAAGTGCTGCGGGACGTCGTGGGCGCGGACATCAGCCGCATCACGGACACCGTGGAGGCCCGGCTGGCCGACCCGGAGACGGCGCGGCTGCTCGAGGTGCCGCTGCTCAGCCCGATCCTGCACTACACGGGGGTGACGTACGACGGGGACGGCCGGGTCCTCGACGTCGCGGTCATCCACTACCGCGGGGACCGGTTCTCCTTCACGGTGACCTTGGACGCCACCTGACCCCGCTGTCGTCACCAGGTCGTACCATGCCCAGCGTGACGCACGACGACGCTCCGCTGCTCGCGGACCTCATGCCGTGGTCCGTCGCACCTCTGCGGCTGGGCCGCGCCTGGCCGACGGCGCCCGACGCGGCGTCCCTGAAGGCCCGTTGGGCCGCCCTGCTCAAGGCGGCCGGCCCGGACCGGGAGACGCTGTTCGAGCCGACGCGCTCGCGCACACCGCACTCGGCGGTCGGCCAGCTCCCCGGCCAGCCCAGCGGCACGGAGAAACTGATCCGCGCCTCGGGCCCCTGCCCGGAGCCGGTACGCGTCCTGGCGGCGCCCTTCGACGAGCAGTGGCTGATCCCCGACCACCGCTTGATCGACACGGCACGCCCGGAATTGTGGCGGGTGGCCGACGAGCACCAGGTGTTCACCGTGGAGCCCCCCGAGAACGGCGCCCCGGGCCCGCTCCTACTGGCGACGTCACTGCTGCCCGCCCTCCGTCCGGGCCGGATCCGCCCTCTCTACCGCCGCCCGGGCGGCGAGGAACCCAACCTGACGCCGGGCCTGCTCGACCACTTGTCGACCCGCCTCGGCCGGCCCGCCACTCCCCTGGACGTTCTGGCCTGGATCACGGCGACGATCCGCCCGGGTCTTCCGGTCCCCCTCACCGAGGACCCGGAACTCTGGTCCAGGGGTGTCGAGTTGGGTCATCGCATGCTCTGGCTGATGCGCCGCGACGGCGAACGCCCCAAACTCCCCGGCGGCCGCCGCCCCTACGTCCGCGCCCCGCTCCCGCCCCGACCGCTCACCCTCGACTACGACCGCGACGAGGAGACCCTGCTCATCGACGAGGGGCGCATCTCCCCGGTGCCCGCGGAGGCCTGGGACTTCGAGGTGGCGGGCGCCCGCGTCCTGGAACAGTGGTTCACCGCGAGAACGGCGGAGGCACCCCCCGGCACCTTGTCGGCGATCCGCCCGCCCACCTGGCCACAGACCTGGACGTCGGAACTCCTGGAACTGATCACGGTCCTGGCCCTGCTCGCGGAACTACGCCCGCAGCAGGCCGAGTTGAAGGTGACGTCACCGATCACGACGACGGACCTGCACACGGCCGGCGTGCTGCCGGTACCGGAGGCGGCCCGCAGGCCGGCCTCGGTGCTGGACCATCGCGAGGAAGGCCCGGAAGGCCAGTTCACGCTGGTCTAGGCCCGCAGGGCTCTTTCCAGCCTGGCGATGTGAGGGTGCTGGACACGGACACCGCGCCGGCACGCCTGGAGGCGGCGGGCATCGCGTGCGCACGGCTGAGGAACCTGCACGAGCCGGCGGAGCATCCGCAGCCGGCGGCCAGGGAGCGGTGGTGGGAGGTGGGGTCGCCGGTCGGGCCGCTGCGGGCACTGCTCCCGCCCCTCACCTTGTCGGGCAGAGACGAGGCAAGGAGGGGAGACCTGCCCGCGCTCGGGCAGCACACCGCGGCGCTGCTGCGTGCCGTGGGGATGACGGACGACGAGATCGCAGCGTTGCGCCGGGACGGCGTCGCGGCCTGAGCGCGGGGTGTCAGTGCTTGTTGCCCCCGAACAGTGAACGACGCAGCCGACGCAGCGGCGCGAACAGTGAGACGCGGCTCACCCGCGAACCCCTGTCGCTGCGCTCGTGCGCCGTGTCACGCGTGGTCAGCTCACGCATCAGCGAGGTCGCCTCGGCGGCCTTCTGCTGCGGTACGGCGGGACCCGCCAGCACCGAGAGATGGCGGTCGAGGCGCGAACTTGTCGCGCTGCTCCCGCAGGTGATCGCAGGGACCCTCGCCCTGCTGCGCACTGTTATCTGCTCCATGTCACTCCCCACCCGTAACGAGTCCACCCGGCCCGGGCAGGGTAACCCTATCGTCCCCTCCGGGCACTCGTGTATCGCGGTCACAGGATTCACCTTCCCCACAAGGAGGTTGACGATTCCTCGATGATTACTCTCCGAATCCGACCGATTTCAGGGCGAGTTGCGCAACCGGCTGCGAAGTGGGCTGTTCTGACCCCCCGTCGGGCTCCACGGTCACGGCGAGTGACGTCGCGGACTTGGTGAGGCCGGTGGCGACCAAGGGCGTGTCGCCGTCGAAGAGCCCGAGGGAGCGCGGTTGCACATCGGGGCGCATGAGCCACAGCTGGCGCACGCGTCCGCTGGGCGGGGCGTCGTATCCGCTGAGCGTGACGACGGCCTGCCCCTCCGAGGCGGAGGCGATCACTCCGATACCGGCTCCGCTCGCGTCCTCGCTGCTGGTCGCGCGGGCGTCGGGGGCGGCCAGGACGTGGGCGATCTCACGCGCCTGCGCCCGTTCCGCGTCGAGCCGGTCCTGGGTCTGGTCCGCCTGAACGGCGAACAGCGCGGCGACGACGAGCGCCGCCGCGGCCGTCACCGTGGCGAACAGCAGGAGGAGGGGGCGCGTGCGGGGCGTACGGGTGCGTGCCGGCGGCGGCTGGGTGCCCCAGACGTGCGGCGGCAGGTGAGGCGCGCGCTCGCGCGAGGGAGCGGGAGCGCGCTCCTGCGGCATGGTCCGTACGGCGGTCAGTACCCGTTCGCGCAGCGCGGCCGGCGCCGGGGCCGCCGTGGACCAGGCGAGGCGCACCGCGTCCTCGCACAGAGCCCGGACCTCGGCCACGCAGCGGTCACAGCGCGCGAGATGCTTCTCGAAGCGGCGCCGCTCGTCCGCCTCGAGGGCGTCGAGCGCGTAGGGGGCGGCGAGGGAGTGCGGATCCTCTCGGTTCAGCAGCCGGCCGAGGACGCTCATGCGGCACCTCCCAGGCACTCGCGCAGCCGGGTCAGCCCGTCGCGCATCCTCGTCTTCACCGTGCCCAGCGGCAGCGAGAGCCGCTCGGCCACTTCACGGTACGTGTAGCCGTCGTAGTAGGCGAGGGTCACGGACTGGCGCTGGAGGGCGGTGAGCCGCTCCAGGCAGCGGCGCACCCATTCGCGTTCCAGCCCCGCCTCGACCTCTTCGGACACCTGGTCGAAGGCGGGGTGGTGGGCACGCCGCGCCTCTCGCTGCTCGCGTTCGCCGGCCGCGCGGGCGCTGCGCACCCGGTCGACGGCCCGACGGTGGGCGAGGGTGAGGATCCACGACAGGGCGCTGCCCCGGCCGGGGTCGAACCGCGCGACGGAGCGCCAGAGTTCGAGCAGCACCTCCTGGGCCACCTCCTCCGACTGGGCCGGATCGCGCACCACGCGCCGCACCAGACCGAACACCGGCCCCGACACCAGCCCGTACAGCTCCTCGAATGCCTTCTGGTCGCCGTCCGCCACGAGCACCAGAAGCTCGTCCGCATCCACGCGGTCCCCCTTTCCCCCGGCCGCACCCGGCCCATCTCGTCACACCAGGCATTCGCAACGAACGCACCTCCGGATGGGGTTACGGATCAACAGCCCGAAATCGCGGGTCGAGCAGCCGGAAAAGAATTTTCCCGGCCGACCAATCCGCCCCGCGGCCGACTCCGAATCCCGGTGCGTCAGGCAAGTTGGCATCGAGGACGGACGGCATGACACCTCACATCTCCAGGAGCGGAGCGGGGCGCAAGGGCCTCGTGACCCTGATCTGTGGTGCGCTGGCCGCCGGGGGGCTCGCAGCCGCCGGTGTGGCCACGCTGGAACCGGGGGCGGCCTCCGCCTCCTCTCACCGGGAGGCCCCGCTGATCTCGGGGACCCCCCAGTACGACAACACGGACGTGTACGCGTTCGTCAGTCCGGACAAGCCCGACACCACGACCATCGTGGCGGACTGGATCCCGTTCGAGGAGCCGGCGGGCGGACCGAACTTCTACACGTTCGCGGACGACGCGCAGTACGACATCCACATCGACAACAACGGTGACGCGCAGGGCGAGCTGCTCTTCCGCTACACCTTCAAGACCCACCGCAAGAACGGCAACACGTTCCTCTACAACACGGGCCCGGTCACCAGTCTCGACGACCCGGACCTCAACATCACGCAGACGTACGACATCGACCTGATCAGGCTGAAGAACCAGCGCGTGATCTCCAGGACCAAGGTCGCGGACGACGTGCCGGTGGCACCGTCGAACGTCGGCAAGGCGTCGATGCCGGACTACGGCAAGCTGCGCACGCAGGCCGTCCACCGGACGGCGAACGGCACGTCCACCTTCGCCGGACAGGCCGACGACCCCTTCTTCCTGGACCTGCGGGTCTTCGACCTCCTCTACGGCGGCAACCTGTCCGAGGTCGGCCGGGACACGCTCAAGGGCTACAACGTCAACACCATCGCCCTGCAGGTGCCCAACAGTCTGATCACGCAGTCGGCGAAGCAGCCGGTCGTCGGCATCTGGTCGACCACGCAGCGCAGGAACGCGCAGGGTTACTACACGCAGGTCTCGCGCCTGGGCAACCCTCTGGTCAACGAGGTCGTCAACCCGCAGAAGGACAAGGACAAGTTCAACGCTTCCGCGCCCTGGAACGACGGCCAGTTCCTGAAGAACGTCACCAACCCCGAGCTGCCGAAGCTGATCGAGGGAATCTACAAGATCAAGGCCCCGGCCGAGCCGCGCAACGACCTGGTCGACGTCTTCCTGAAGGGCGTCAAGGGTCTCAACCAGCCGCCGAACGTGCGTCCGGCGGAGGAGCTGCGGCTCAACACCTCGGTCAAGCCGACCGCCAGCCCCAAGCGCCTCGGTGTCCTCGACGGTGACAACGCGGGCTTCCCGAACGGGCGCCGGTTGACCGACGACGTGGTGGACGCCTCTCTCCAGGTGGTCGAGGGCGAACTGGTGGGCTCCAAGAACGACCTGGGCGACGCGGTGGACGCCAACGACAAGAAGTTCGAGAAGAGCTTCCCGTACGTGGCCCAGCCGACGGCCGGTTCGCGCGGTCCGCTCGCCAAGGGCACGACCAGCGGCGCGGACGTGCGCAACGAACTGGGTGACGCGCTGAAGCCGGCGGGCTCGTCGTCCGACGGCTCCGACAACACCATGCTGGTCGCCGCGTCGGCGGCCTCGGGCGCGGCCGGGATCCTGCTGATCGGCACCGCGCTCGCGTGGTGGCGCCGCCGGATGCAGCGTCCGTACTGATCCCGGTCCCCTCCTACTGGCGCGGCCCGCTCCCTCTCATCCCCCACGGCGCGGGCCGCGCCGCTCCACGACTTCGACGACCGACCAGGCGACCAAGGAGAGGACATGTCCTCGCGCCAGAACGACCCGAAGCCCGAAAGTCCGCACAGCGCGGGCACCCCGGGCCCCGACGAAGCCGAGACCCGTGTACGGCGGGTCTCGGCGGCCGGGCGGCGGTGGCGGATCGCCGGGTGCGCGCTGCTGCTGGCCGTCGCGCTCACCGGTGGGGCCATCGCGCTGGGGGCCGTGCGCGACGGCGGGTCGGGGTCCGTCGCGACCGCGTCCAGTGCCGTACCGCCCGGGTTGCTGAGCGGCTCGGACCTCGACGCGAGCATCGCCGCCGTGCAGGCCCATCTCCGCACGCAGCCCAAGGACTTCGGCGCCTGGGCCACCCTCGGGCTCGCGTACGTCGAGCAGGCGCGGACCAAGGGCGACCCGTCCCGCTACCCGCAGGCGGACAAGGCCCTGAAGCGCTCCCTCGAACTGGCCCCGCACAACGACCAGGCCCTGTCCGGCCGCGCAGCGCTCGCCGCCGCACGGCACGACTTCGCGCACGCCCTCAGCTACGCGGACGAGGCCCTGACGCAGAACCCGTACAGCGAACGCGCCCTGTCCTCCCGTATCGACGCCCTGGTCGAACTCGGCCGGTACGGCGCGGCCGCGAAGGCCGCCGACACCGCCGACGAACGGCGGCCCGGAGTCCCCGTCTTCACGCGCTACGCCTATGTGCGCGAGCTGCGCGGAGACGTCGGCACCGCGCGCCGCGTCCTCCAGCAGGCGCTCGCCACCGCCACCTCTCCCGGCGACGTGGCGTACGTCGCCGCCCAGCTCGGCCAGCTCGCCTGGAACCAGGGCGACTACAAGGCAGCGCTCACCTACCACGCCCGCGCACTGGCCGCCGACGAAGACTGTCTCCCCGCCCTCGAGGGCCGCGCTCGCGCGCAGGCCGCGAGCGGTGACCGGGCCGAGGCGATCAAGGGGATGGAACTCGTCGTCTCCCGCTACCCGTTGCCGGGCCCGCTGGTCGAACTCGGCGAACTGTACGAGGCGCGGGGCGGCGAAGGCGACAAGGCGAAGGCCGGCGACCAGTACGCCCTCGTCGACGCCTGGACCGCCCTCGCCCGTGCCAACGGCGTCAACGCCGACCTCGACACCGCGCTCGCGGCCGCCGACCACGGCGACAAGGCCGCGGCCCTGCGTGCGGCACGCGCCGAGTGGGCCCGGCGGCACACGGTGCACACCGCGAACGCCCTCGCCTGGGCCCTGCACGTGCGCGGCAAGGACGAAGAGGCCCTCCCCTACGCCCGCCGGGCCACCGCCACCGGCTACCGCAACGCGTCCTTCCTCTACCACCGCGGCACGATCGAACTCGCCACCGGTCACCCCCGGGAGGGCCGCGCCTCCCTCACCGCGGCCCTGAAGCTGAACCCCGGCTTCTCACCGCTGGGCGCGGCCAAGGCCCGTACGGCACTGAAGAACCTGGAGGCGGCCAAGTGAAGCTCCGTCGCAGGATCGCCTCCGTCCTGGTCGTGTTCACGGCCGCCTGCGCGCTCGCGCTCCTCCCCTCCACCGGCGCGAGCGCGCATCCCCTCGGCAACTTCACCGTCAACCGGTACGACGGTCTCGTCGCCGCCCCCGGGCAACTGCGCGTCGACCACGTCGAGGACCTCGCTGAGATCCCGGCGACCCAGGCCGGGCCCGCCATCGAGCGGCTGGGCATGACCGAGTGGGCCCGGCGGCGGTGCGTGAGCGCCGCCGCCGGCAGCAGACTCACCGTCGACGGCCGCGGGACCGAGCTGACCGTCACCGGCAGCACCGCGCACCGGCGCCCCGGGCAGGCCGGGCTCGACACGCTCCGCGTCGAGTGCAAGCTGACCGCACCACTGCCCGAGGGCGACACCGTCTCCCTCGGTTTCCACAGCGCGGGCGCCTCCTCCGGGCCCGGCTGGCGGGAGATCACCGCGCGCGGCGACCGTATGACGTTCACCTCCTCGGACGTGCCGGAGAAGTCCATCTCGCACGAACTCACCGGTTATCCCAAGGAGTTGCTGTCCTCGCCGGCCGACACGGCCACCGCGTCGGTACGGGTGCGACCCGGCGGCCCGGCCCTCGCCGAGCAGCGCCAGGACGCCCCGGCCGCCTCCGTACTGCCCCGTGGCGCCGACCGCTGGACCCGCGCTCTGGACAACCTCGTCGCCCGCCACGACCTCACGCTCGGCTTCGCCGCCCTCGCGCTGGTCATCGCCATCGGTCTCGGCGCGATGCACGCCCTCGCCCCGGGCCACGGCAAGACCCTGATGGCCGCGACGGCGGCGGCGCGCGGCGGCAAGGCCCGGCTGAAGGACGTCCTGCCGCTGGCCGCCTCGGTCACGGTCACCCACACCCTGGGCGTCGTCGCCCTGGGGCTGCTGGTCACGGCCGGTTCGGCGGCGACGCCCTCGGTGATCGCCTGGCTCGGCATCGCGAGCGGCGTCCTGGTGGTCCTGGCGGGCGCGAACCTCGTACGCCGGGCCTGGCACAACCGCACCGCACACGGGCACCACACCCATGCGCACGAGGCGGCACCGGAACGCGAGTCGGCCCTGGCGGGCGCTCCCGCGGGGCACACGCACGCGGGACGCGAACACTCCGGACACGAACGCCACCATCACCACGACCACCATCACCGCCACGACCACCCACACGCCGTGGCACATACTCACGGCGGTGTCACCCATACTCACGCCACCGCCCCCACCCTCCGCGGCACGATCCTCCTCGGCTTCGCCGGCGGGCTCGTGCCCAGTCCGTCCGCCGTGGTCGTCCTCGTGGGCGCCGCGGCGCTGGGTCAGGCCTGGTTCGGACTGCTGCTCGTCGTGGCGTACGGCGTCGGGCTGGCCCTGACGCTGACCGCGGCCGGGTTCGCCGTCGTCAAGCTGGGTACGGGGATGACCCGGGTGATGGACCGGCGTCCGCGCTGGACCGCCCACCCGGTGACCGCCCTGGTCCGCCGGTCGGTGCCCCTGGCGTCCGCGTGTCTCGTCGTGGCACTCGGGGTCGGATTGGTGTTCAGGGGGGCGGCATCCGCACTCGGCTGAGCTACTTTTGTGGAGAATTCGCGCGAGATGCCGTGGGGGGCGTCGGTGTCCGAAGAACCGGGCAGTGAACGAGTGATCGCGGGGCGCTACCGGCTCCTGTCCCCGCTCGGCGAGGGCGGGATGGGAACCGTGTGGCGGGCCCGTGACGAGGTGCTGCACCGCGAGGTCGCCGTCAAGGAGGTGCGGGCCCCGGCCGGTCTGCCCGCCCCGGAGGTCGAGCGGATGTACGCCCGCCTGGAACGCGAGGCGTGGGCCGCTGCCCGGGTCTCGAACCGGAACGTGGTGACGGTGTACGACGTGGCGATGGAGGGCGGCCGGCCCTGGATCGTCATGGAGTTGATCCGCGGTCTGTCGCTGGCCGACCTGCTGGAGGCGGAGGGTCCGCTGTCGCCGCAGCGGGCCGCGCACATCGGTGCCGAGGTGCTGGCCGCGTTGCGCGCCGCACACGAAGCCGGCGTGCTGCACCGGGACGTGAAGCCGGGCAACGTGCTGATGTCGAACGACGGTCGCGTGGTGCTCACGGACTTCGGTATCGCCATGGTGGAGGGCAGCTCCGCGCTGACGATGACCGGCGAGGTCATAGGGTCCCCCGAATTCCTCGCCCCGGAGCGGGCGTTGGGGCGTACGCCCGGTCCCGAGTCCGATCTGTGGTCCCTCGGTGTGCTGCTCTACGCGATCGTCGAGGGCAGTTCGCCGTTCCGTCAGAACACCCCGCTGAGCACGCTGCGTGCCGTGGTCGACGAGGAGTTGCCGCCGCCGCTGCGGGCCGGTCCGCTCGTGCCGGTCATCGAAGGGCTGTTGCGCAAGGACCCGGCCGAGCGCCTCACGGCCGATCCGGCCGAGCGGGACCTGCGGCTCGTCGCGGCGGGCGGGGCCCCGCGTGCCGGCACCGTGCAGGCGTCGCCGTACACCGCGCCGACGGTCGCCGCACAGCCCCAGCGCCCGTCCCCCACACCACCGTTGCCGCTGCCGACGCAGCCGGCGGTGCCACCGGACACGCAGCCGATGCCGCAGAAGCGCAATCGCCGGGCCGCGGTGTTCCTGGTGGCGGGTCTGGTCGCGGTCCTGCTCGCGCTGGCCGGATTGACGTACGCACTGCTCAACCGCGACGGCGGCGGGAGCGACGGCGGCACGTCGGGCAGCAGCCGGGAGGCGGGCAGCGGGGCGAGCTCGCCCGCGGCGTCGCCCACCACCGAGTCGAACTCCGGCTCCCAGCCGTCCGCCCCGGTCACCACCGAGGCGAGCAGCCAGGCCACCCAGACCGTGCATGTGACGCTGACGGGCGCTCATACCGACTACTCCGGTGAGTGCCCGCCGCCGGACGCGGACGCGCCCGCCTTCACGGCGACGTTCACCGTGGGGCGGGTGCCCGCGCGGGTGGAGTACCGGTGGGTGCTGGAGGACGGGTCGGTCTCCGACCCCGGGTGGAAATCGCTGTCGTTCCCGGCCGGTGGCGCGAGGACGCAGGAGGACAACGTGACCGTGACGACGTACTCCACCGGCGGGACGATCGAGAACGCGGTCAGTGTGGAGGTGCGCGATCCGGTGCGGACGACGTCGCAGAAGGTGCCGTTCTCGGTGACGTGCGAAATGACGGAGACCCCGACGGGCGGGGCCTCCCCTTCACCTTCGGACTCGTACTGAGGGCGAAGCCGTTGCGCCTGACGGTCAGTCGTTGTTGTTGAGCACCGGCAGGTAGCCGCTGGAGTGGCCGGTCGCGGTGGGGTGGTACGACTCGCCGATGTCAAGCCAGTTCACGCTGTGCAGCCAGGAGCTGCCCGAGCAGATCTCGTGGCCGGTGAAGGTGGTCCGCACGTCGCCGAAGACGAATCCGCCGGCGCCGGCGCGGCCGGATATGACACTGTTCAGCAGGTCGGACGCGTCGTTGATGGCGGCGCGCTTGGTGCCGGACAGACCGATGCAGGTCGTCGACAGCTCGTAGAAGCGGGGGTAACCGAGCACGACCACACGGGCGTTGGGTGCCTTGTTCCTGATGGTCGAGTACACGGTGTCCAGCCGGCCGGGCAGGGTGCTGGAGATGTAGCTGCGCGCGGTGTTGATGCGGGAGATGCACGTGCTGTCGGAGCTGGTCACGCAGGTCGTCATCACGTCGGCGAAGCCCGCGTCGTTGCCGCCGATGGTGATGGAGACGAGAGCGGTCGACGAACTGAGCGAGCTCAGCTGGTTGTTGATGACGTCGGTCGTCACCGCGCCCGAGCAGGCGTTGAAGGCGAACGAGGACGGGGCGTGCGCGGCGTTCCAGAGGTAGGGGTACGCCTTGGTGCTGCGGTCGCAGGAGCCGCTGGAGTCGATGTAGCTGCCGGCGCCGACACCCGAGCTGTAGGAGTCGCCGAGTGCCACATAGCCGCCGGTGGCAGCACTCGCGGTCGTTGCCGCCCCGGTGAGGGCGGCACTGACGGCGAGGAGAGTTGAGATGACATAGGCCGTAATTCGGGAACGTCTCACGGAACCTCCCTTTAGCAGGATCACTGCGGCAACCATGGTGACCACTACGCGCGTTGAATGGAAGTGTCCATGCCAACCCTTTTTCAATGATCAACCAACTCGATCACGGGCCTTCGCAATCCTTTGATCACCCGTTCACAGCAAGCTTGTTGACAGAGAGTCAACTCCGTGGCTCCGGGCCGACAGTGGGCAATGGTCCGGGGTGAGGGCGGTCTCGAGGGCGGCCTGGCTCCAGTTCGTGTCGTCGACGCCGGGCCTGCCGCCCTTCATCCGGTCCGGGGAGCAGCACGGCGTGATCACCGGGGTGGCCCCCGGCCGGCACATGAAGCCGATGCGGCGGTTCATCGCGCCCAAGTCGTAACGCCCCTTCACCGGCTCGGGGTTCGGCGCCCCAGCCCATGATGCGCCGACTCTGCGGCAGCCCGCCGTACTTCCCCAGCAGCTGCTCGACACGTCGGTGGCCGTGCCACTGCCCCCGTCGGCGCAGCCCACGGCCGGCCGAGGATGGTCCGGTGTGGAGTGGCCGGCGTGCCGTGCACCTCGTCGCCGTCGCGCGAGGTGCCGGCGGTACTCCCCCCCGGAAGCGTGTTGACCGGAGTCACCGTCAGGGCCGGAGCGGCCACGCCCACCAGGCCTGGGAAGACCGGATCAAGCGGTGGAAATGCAGTGCGCGGAGCGCGTCCGTGACGGATCATGGCGGCATGTCTGCCAACCCGCACGACGCGCTGCCGATCAGGCTCAACGTCGACGACTCCGACTCGCCGTCCGATGTCGTCGACGCGCTGTTCCTCGGCCGCTTCGCGACGGGCGAGCAGCCCTACTCACACGCGGCGAACATCGACCGCGTGCGCTCCGGGGCGACGCTTCTGCCGCAAGGCGCCCGGGTGCTGCGCATCGCCCGCGACGACGACCGCAGCGCCACGCTCGCGGAGGGCGACGGCTGGACCGTGCTGGTCTCCCGCTGGAACCGGGGAGCCGACGTCACGGTGACCGCGACCAGCGCCGAGCTGGCGAAGAAGGTCCTCGACCAGGCCACCGAGGGCGCGGCGGACGAACCCGAACCGCAGCCGGAGAACGTCACCATGGGCTTCTGGTACGTCTCCCCGAGACGCGGCCCCCACCGCACGACCCGGCAGATCTCGGCGGGCACCTGGGACGAGGTGCGGCCCAACTACACGGCACCGGTGGCCGAGGCGATGGACCGCCTGATGAAGACGACCCCCGAGGACATCGCGGGCCGGCTGCTGCTCCTGCACGGCCCGCCGGGCACCGGCAAGACCTCGGCCCTGCGCACGCTGGCCCGCTCGTGGCGCGACTGGTGCCAGGTGGACTGCGTCCTCGACCCGGAGCGGCTGTTCAGCGACGTCGGCTATCTCATGGACATCGCCATCGGCGAGGACGACTCGACGGGCAAGGGCCGCTGGCGCCTGCTCCTCCTCGAGGACTGCGACGAACTGATCCGGGGCGAGGCCAAGCACACGGCGGGCCAGGCGCTGTCCCGGCTGCTGAACCTCACCGACGGCCTGCTCGGCCAGGGGCGCAACGTCCTGGTCGGCGTCACCACCAACGAGGACCTGGAGCGCCTCCACCCCGCAGTGGTCCGCCCCGGCCGCTGTCTGGCCCGCATCGAGGTGGGCCCGCTGACCCGCCGGGAGGCGGTGACGTGGCTCGGCAGCGAGGAGGGCGTGGGCCGCGAGGGGGCCACGCTGGCGGAGCTGTACGCGCTGCGCCGCGGCACGTCACCGACCTCGGTGCCGGGTGCGCGGGACGGGGCGGACGCGGGGCTGTACCTGTAGTGCTTTGATGGACGTATGACCCTGTTCGTCGGGACGTCGGGGTGGCAGTACAAGGACTGGCGGGGCGTGCTGTACCCGGCCGACCGTCCGACACGGCTGTGGCTGGAGGAGTACGCGGCACGCTTCGCCACGGTGGAACTCAACAACGCGTTCTACCGGCTGCCCACGCGCGAGAACTTCGAGGCCTGGCGCGACCGGGTGCCGGAGGACTTCGTGATCGCGGTCAAGGCGAGCCGCTACCTCACCCACATCAAGCGCCTCCACGACCCCGCGGAACCGGTGGACCGCCTGATGACCCACGCGACGGGCCTCGGCGACCACCTGGGCCCGATCCTCCTTCAGCTCCCCCCGACCCTGCACGCCGACGCCGGCCTGCTGGACACCTGCCTGGCGTCGTTCCCGTCCGGCACGAGGATCGCGGTGGAGCCGAGGCACGACTCCTGGTGGATCCCGGAGATCCGCGGGGTCCTCGAAGCCCGGTCCGCCGCCGTGTGCTGGGCGGACGTCCAGGCCCACCCGGTGACCCCGCTGTGGCGCACGACCGACTGGGGGTACGTCCGCTTCCACCAGGGCATCGCCCACCCCTGGCCACGCTACGGCCGACGCTCCCTGGAGACCTGGATCGACAGGATCGCGACCACCTGGGCCAAGACGGAGGACGTCTACACGTACTTCAACAACGACGCGGGAGGCGCGGCGGTCGAGGACGCGGTGGCCTTCGGCGGAAGAGCGAGAAGGGCGGGACTCACGGTGACCCGGACTCCCGAGGCACTTGTTTCGTCCCGCTGATCCGACCGGCACCGCCGATGTGTGTCCGCCGCAACGGCGCGCAACGCACTTCCCTACCCCCCATAGGCCGCCCGCAGGGCATCCCTGACCGCGGCCAGCGCCTCCCCCTCGTCCAACCCGAGCCGCCGTACCCTCTCCGCGTAAGCCTGCGCGGCAACCGCCGCTTCACGCACCGCGGCCGAGCCGGCCGCAGCCACGAACGTTCCGTTGCGCCCGCGCGTCTCGATCACCCCGTCCGTCTCCAGCGCCCGGTACGCCTTGGCCACCGTGTTCACCGCCAGCCCCAGCGACTCGGCGAGCCCCCGCACGGTCGGCAACCGGTACCCCACCGGCAGCACCCCGGCCCGCGCCTGCTCGGAGATCTGGGCCCGCACCTGTTCGTACGGCGGCGCGCTGTCGTCGATGTGGATCTTCAAGGTCACGGAGCTGATTCTCCCGCACCCGCCGGAAAATGGGAGGCATCCGGCGCGGGTCCCGCATACCGTGCGGCCCCATGACAGTGCTCGTGCGCGACCTGCGTTCCGAAGCCCGGTCCGACGTCGAGGGCTACGCCCGCGTCCGGCACCGCTCCCTCCCGTTCATGCTGTTCACCGCCGACTCCGTCGCCTACGACCTCACCCACGCCCCTCCAGAGGCCCATCAGCGCCTCCTCATCGCCGAGGCGGACGGCGAGATCATCGGCGCGGCCCAGGTCGGCTTCGCGTACGACAGTCCCCGGCCCGGCCAGGCCTATGTGAACGTCTACACGGACCCGGCGGCACGACTCCGGGGCGCGGGCGCGCTGCTGGCGGCCGTGGCGGAGGAACACCTGGCGGCGAACCGCGCACAAAAGCTCTTCGCCTGGGTCCTGGACGAGCCCGGCAACCGCGGCTTCGCCGAGCGGCGCGGCTATCACGCCGGTCGCAGCGCGCACTTCCTGCGCCTGGACCTGGCACACAGCACGCTGCCGCCGCGTGAACCGCTCCCGCCGGGCGTCGAGCTGCGGACGGCGGCCGACTTCGCGGACGATCCGCGCCCGCTGTTCGAGCTGGACGCGGAGACGATGTCCGACGAACCGAGCGAGATCGACCACGAGTTCACGGACTACGACGCCTGGCTCGCGGAGACCTGGCGGCATCCGCTGCTCAGTCAGGAGCTGACCTCGGTCGCCGTAGTGGACGGCCGCCCCGTCGCGTTCAGCGCGGCCCGCACGGACGGCGGCGCCCGCTACGGGACGGTCATGACCGGCACCGCGCGCGGCTTCCGCGGCCGGGGCCTGGCCAAGCTCGCCAAGAACGACTCGCTGCACCGCGCCCGCGCCGCCGGGTTCACGGAGGCGTTCACCGGAAACGACGCGGGCAACGGCCCGATGCTCGCGATCAACAAGTGGTTCGGGTACGAGATCTGTGCGACGGAGGTGCACTATGCCCGCGAACTCGGCTGACGAGGCCCGGCAAGTGGAGGTGGTTCTGGTGAAGGGCGGTGGTACGAAGCTCCGCTACCCCGCCGAACTGCTCCAGGACGACGGCACCAGGATCGTCGTACGCGCCGACTTCGCCGGTGGCACCGTCCGGGACTTCGGGTTCGTCCGGTTCGAGCCCGGTGACGTCTTCACCGAGTACTACTGGCGGGACCGCTGGTACGCGGTGATGGAGGTCCGCGATCCCGACGGCGCTCTCAAGGGCTGGTACTGCGACATCGCCCGCCCGGCCACTTTCTCCGGCATGGAGCTGGTGGTCGAGGACCTCGACCTGGACCTGTGGCGCTCCGCCGACGGCACGGACGTACGGCGGCTGGACGAGGACGAGTTCGAGGAGAGCGGCCTGAGGGAGTCGGACCCCGAGGCCGCGGCCGCCGCCGAGGAGGCGCTCGACGAGCTGGAGGCGCTGGCCCGAGACGGCGGCTTCGACGACCTGCTGATCTGATCCGAGGTGATCCGGCCCGATCGGGCGGGCCGGACTCAGCCGGTCGCCAGCACCGCGTACCGCTCGTCCTCGACCTCCCGCCCCCACAGCAGCGGGTCGTCGGACAGCGGCTCCACGCGCACGTGCCCGGCGAGGGACTCCAGGAGCGCGGTGACCCGGTCGGCCGCGATGCCGACCGGGCTGACCGTCCCCATCCCCCACACCCCCTCGACCAGCACGAGTCTCCCGCCCGGTCGCAGCAGGCTCCACCAGTGGCGCAGGACACGGGCGGGGTCGGGCAGCGTCCACAGCACATGCCGCACCAGCACGACGTCATAGCGCTGCTCCCCCACCGGCGGCGCCGCCGCGTCACCGACGAGGAACACGGCGTCACGTCCGGCGAGCTTGGCGCGGGCCCGCTCGACCATCGCCGGGGACAGGTCGACGCCGGTGACGTGGTGTCCGCGCTCGGAGGCGAGGAGCGACAGGCTGCCGGTGCCGCAGCCGAGGTCGAGGACGTCGGAGGGGCGGTCGGGCAGCCATGTGCCGAGTCTGGCGTCCCAGGCCGCGCGCACCTCGGGGTCGCGCAGACCGTGGTCCGGCTCATCGTCGAAGGCCACGGCCTCGGCGTCCCAGTCGATACCCGGCGCGGTCGCGTGGTCACTCTCGTTCGTCATGCCGCCAAGAGTGACACGCGCCACTGACAGCGGAATCGTGACAGCCGCCACTGACAGGGCGGCACCGATGAGTAACCCTCCCCCCAATGGGTCCACCCCAGTGGGAACCGTTCGACCACGGAACCCGGTGGCCCCTGAAGGAGGCAGCCATGCGCCGCTCGACCGTGCAGAAGCCCCTGAAGAAGACGACGGCCCGCCGGCTCCGCGAGGAGGCCGACGAGCGGCCCGCCGAGCGCCCAGAGGTGCGCAAGGACATCGCACGCACCTGGTGGCCCGACGGCTGATGCGGCGCGGGTGCTCTCAGTCCAGCCGCTTGCGGTAGTGGATGCGGTCGTAGGGGCCGTCCACGCGGCGTTCCAGGACCTCGTACCCGTATTTGGGATAGATCTTCTGGTTCTCCCACATCAGCGCGTTGGTGTAGAGCCTGACCTCGGGCAGCCCCAGCCCACGCGCGCGTGCGTCCACGAACCTCAGCAGCCGTCCCCCGACTCCCCTGCCGTGCGCGTCGGGGTGGACGGCGATGCTGTCCAGGAAGAGATGGTCGGCGCGCGCCTCGATCACCACGAGGCCGACGACGGGCTCACCGGTGACGAACACGCTCCCCGCGGCCACGTTCGCCGCGTGGTCCGCCTCCATGGGCTGCGGCACCACCCCGATGCGCGCGAGGTAGGGGTGGTACGCCGCGTCGGTCACGGCCTTGACGGCCGGTACGTCGGCGGCGACGGCCGGCCGGATCCCGTCGTTCGTCATGCCTCGCACGGTACCTACCTGAGCGCAGCCTCAGCACTTCCTTAACGGCGCCATAAAGGCCCGCTGACCGTTCCAGACCGCTTTTACGCAGGTCAGCGGAAGGCCGCCGGGATGCCTCCGGACGGACGGGAGCCAAACCGGGAGCCATGGCGGCTTGAGTCAGCCCGTCTCGGCGGTCTCTCCGCCCTCGTCGTCATCGGCGAAGATGTCGTCCATAGCTTCAGCCCCCTCCGAGATGACCGGTCGCAGCTGCTTGCGATAGACCCTCTCGGTCGTTCCGCTACCGCCGCTGTGTCCGACCAGACGCGCAATCACCTCGATCGGGATGCCATGGTCCGACAGCAGGGACACGAAGCTTGTCCTCAACTCGCGCGGAGTCCACTCCTTCGGATTCTCAAAACCGGCTTCCTTCAGCAGCGCCCTGAAGTTCCGGCGCACGTTGAGGGCGCTGCGCACGTCACCCGCATCCGTCGGGAAGACGAGCCTCTCGTCAGTCCACTCCATGCCGGCCGCCAGGCAATCGGCTCGCACTCGAGTCTTATGAGCCTTCATTACCAGCGCGGCTTGGCGAGGCATAGCCAGCGACCTCCGACTCCTTCGGGTCTTCGTGTCGCCATGTCTGCGCACGGAGCGCCACACATCCACATGTGGCTTCTCCTTGCCCGGTGGTTTCAGATGGACATGCATCCAGGTGAGGGCCCGGGCTGCCGGTGCTTCGACCCGAGCGGCGCCCGCTACGGCATCCCCACCTACCCCTGGCGCCTGGCCCCGGACGGCCCACAAATCCGATCGACCGCGTCAACGAGATCGCTGGTCGATACGGGCCCGAGAGCCGTGCCCCTTGCGTGCCCGTCGAATCGGGGAACCCCGGGGAATGGCAGTCAGTCACAGTACGCGGGCAAGAGAACGGCCCGTGACCAAGCTCGCTGGTCACGGGCCGTTCTCACTGCTCATCAAGCGGAGGCGGTGGGATTTGAACCCACGGTGACATCGCTGCCACGACGGTTTTCAAGACCGCCGAAAAGGCCATGGCCAAGGCCCGCTGACCAGGACGTTCGCTGTCTCTGTCTGGCTTGCGTGGGCGAATCTGGCCAGAGGATGGCCGCAGGGGCTAATGAAGCCCGAGGACAACCCAGGCTGGGACGCCCGTGCCATCGACGTAACGATCAGTCGGCCGGCCAAGTAGCCGTTGTGCTGCGCGGTGCCCGCTCGCCACCATAGTTCCCCGCATGATCGGGCACGGAAGGGGCACGGGCACCCTCTGATCCGTAACTTTGTCTGGATCGGTCAGCGACGGTTATTGCGGTCGCGTCGAAGTCCCGAAGGGATACTGCTGGGCGGGGTTGGTTGCTGTACTTCGCTGCTGTACCAGCCGATCGCTCACCTGGGGTCGTGCCCGGCGCGGTGACAGTGTTTGTTGCGTTTGACGGTGGTGGGGTCGGTGGCGGTGTGGGTGGTGGTGTCGCCGCCTCCGGTGACGGTGGCCTTGTTCTTGATCTTGTGGTGTGTGTCGCAGCCGCAGGAGACGTTGACCTTCAGGGTGATGGGTGGGTAGCTGCTGCCTGGTGTCAGGACGTTGCTGCGGGTGCAGGTGAGGGTGTTCCGGTGGCATTTCCATCCGGTGCCGGTGATGCTGCGGGCGGTGAGTCCGCGCGGGAGCTTGTCGTGCACGGTGACGGTGCTGCCGTCGGTGGGGCCAAGGCCGGTGTTGCGGACGGTGATGGTGTAGGTGCCCTGTTTTCCTTGGGTGAAGTTTCCGGTGTGGGTTTTCTTGATGGCCAGAGTGGGCGGGGGCAGGGTGTAGGAGATGATCACCTGGCCGTTGTTGTTCGCCGTCCCGATCGTGGACAGCGCATAGCTGGTGCCGGTACCCGTCGGGGTGGCGAAGCTGCTGCCCCCACCACCTCCGCCTCCACTCCCCGAGGTGCCGCGGTTGTCGACGGTGGCGCTGCCGCCGCCTCCGCCGGCGAAGTACCCGCCCCCACCGCCCCCACCGGCCCCGGTGATGGTGAGGGCGCAGCCAGCGCCGATGCTGCCTCCGGTGCCGCCGGTACCGACCGTGGTACCGGAGAACCCGCCTCCCACCCCGCCGTTCGTGGCGCCACAAAGCGTGCCGGTGCCGGCGGTACCGGGGGTACCCCCGGTGCTGGTGCTGGTGCTGCCGCCGCCCCCGCCCTGCCCTGGCGAAGCCCCAGGGCCGGTGGCACTTCCCGCGGTACCGGCCGTGGCATCCGCCGTCGTGCCGTTGCTCCCGTTGCCTCCGTTCCCCCCTGGAGAGCCTGCTCCGGTGCCGCCGGCGGCGCCGCCGCCCCCGGCGACCGCCAGCAAGGAGCCGCCCGTGCTGACGCTGGACGCGCCACCCCCGCCCGGACCTTCGAACTGAAAACCACTGGCCGGGAAGGCCCCGCCTGGGGCGCCGCCGTTGAACCCGCCGGCACCCCCCGTCCCGGTGCCGTTGCAGCCCTTGCCGCCGGTACCGCCGACGTTGATGGTGTAGGTCGTAGGCGAGGCGGTCTGCGGGAGCGTGGTCACCACCCGCGCCCCCGTCCCGCCCGTCCCCGTGACGGAACAGGCGGTGCCGGTGTCGTCCGCGCCGCCGGCGCCGTCGGCGGTGATGGTGACGGTCGCGTTCGCCGGGACGGTGAGGCTCTGCGAGGCTCCGGTGAAGCTGAACGTGAACGACGGGTCGGTCCCTCGTGTCCGCACCGGGTCGGTGGCCGGCCTGGCCCCCGTCGGTGCGGCGGACGCGGGGGTCAGCGCGGTGCCGGACAGCGCCACGCACAGTCCTGCTACCGCCCCTGCCCGCAGCCACTGCTGACGAGTGCCGACGCCTGTGCGGGCTTGGCCTCGTCTCGTCCCCACTCCAGAGGGGGGCTGTTGCGGGGCGTGATGTTTGACCACCGGTGTCTCCTGACTTCCTGGCTTGAGGTGAGGCCTCTTTCCGCCGTGCGGGAGCCCGGCGGGGCAGAGCCGATGGATCACTCACCGTGATCCGATTTGCACGATAAGTGATTAAATGGGGAGTGTGTCCGACCTGGCGACGTGTCATCCAGGTCTGGTGTCTGAGCTGGGCTCGGGCTCCACCGAATGGCTGGCGCCAGGTCAGGGCGGTTCAGTCCGGTGCGGGGCTGTGGTGTGCGTGCCGGTGAGGTGGCTAAGGAGTTCGATCGCTCCTCGGCACTGCCGGGGAGCCACCTGGACGCGCTGGTCATGCCGGGCCGCCTAGGAGTGCCGGCTTTCAAGACCGCTCACTTGGTCTTCCAACCCAGTACGCCGCCGATCAGGAGTAGAAGCCCCGGCCGTACTCCTCGGGCCCGACACTGAAGTCATCCGGACGATCACGGCGCAGCTCCTCATACCGGACCGCGAACACGTCGATGGCTTCATGAATCGTGCAGCCCAACACTTCGCGGATCGTCTTGAGCGCGAAGATGATCCGGTGATCGACGATGTCGCGATCTACGCTTGCCGGCAGTGTGGTCACGGGTCCCCCGAAGTCGCTGTACAGCAGCGGAGCACAGCAACCGCACAGACCACAGTCAACCGAGTAAGACCCCTGGCAAGCCAACGGCCAGCCAATCGACCCTCAGCAACCGTCGCGTTCTGAGGCGTCCCCTGACGGCAGTCTGACGGCAACGGCAGAAGACCTGCCCGATGGCAAGTCCGCCGACCACCCGCCATACGGCGCTTCCCGCTAGGCGCCCTATGCGGTGCCGGAGGCACCTGTATCGTCGGGCTCCACACTCTTGCGCCGACGTGCCCACATCTCCTTCACGCACCGCAGCAGGTACCACCAAGCGAGCAGCCCAGACGCCCCCCATGCGAAACGCTCCACGACATCCATCGGCTTGGAGACCACAGCCACAGGGGCACCAATGGCTGCTCCGACGGCGAGTATGACCAGCCTGGGGTCCACCAGGAGGCGCGATTTATTCCGCGGCATGCTCCCTTCTCTTCCCTCTCTACGGATCAGAAGTTGCCCGTGCCCCATCCGTGCCTGATCCTGCGGGAAACCACGGGGACCCACGCTGCCGTGCGGGCACCGCACAACGCTACTTCCCCTGACCGTTTCGCCTGGTCAGGGGCCGTTCGCCTGCGCGATAGGGCATGGCAGGTGCCTGCGGCCCCGAGTGGGGAAATGGGTGGGCGCACCACCATGCAAGTGGATAGGCTCCCCGACCGATCTCTGTAGAGCGACGGATCGGAAGTTCCCCGTGCCACATCCGTGCCAGATCCAGGGGGGAACCACGGGGAACAGCGGTGGCCGGCGGGGGACTGCTCCCCTGTCCGCCCACGTGGGCGTTTCGTAGGTCAGAGCCGCACTCGCCTCACCTCGCTCCTAAAGCGGTGCTTGGGGGCGATTGCTCATGGTGGCGCCGAGCCAGCGGGCCAGCTCGGCGAAGTCGCCGTCTGTAAGAGCTTTGACGCGGTCGACGCGCCCTCGCTTCTGCATCTGGTCCATCTCTGCTGAAGCCAAGGACTACCGGGCTTCAGCGAGCCGACGCAGAAAACGGTCGATCACACGCTCAAGTTCCACCCGGCTCTCAAGAGTCTCGACCGGCACGCGATCAACATACGCAATACCCGAGTCGCGCATCAGATGTTCGCGGGTCACGTCAAGTGCTCGGCGGGCGTTGTGATGAGGTCCGTCGATCTCAAGAGTCCCGGCCCTTCCTTTGTATGTGACTAGGAAATCCGGCTCCCAAGTACGTTGCGCAATCCTGCCATTGGGCAGAGGGAAGATAGCGATCGTCTCCTCCACTGGCAGCACACTCTCCTGCCGGTGCTTCAGCAGTTGGTAGACGCGCTGCTCACCCTCATTGGTGAAGGCTAGGTTGTCCTCCAACCAGCGCCGCGGAGCCGGCTGTAGTGACATGCCTCGCTCGCCGCCAGGGTCCGGCGGCGAGCGAGGTCATGCGGCCCGGGCCGTCAGGTCTTGCTCGGGGACGGGCTGGTTGACGTCGTTGTCTAGGACGGCTTGGCCGACACCGTGGGCGCCGGGGACATCTTCTTGGTCTTCGTCGGCGACGGCGAGGCCTTGGGCTTCTTCTTGCCCTTCTTGGTCTTCGTCGGCGACGGCGACGGCGAGGCCTTGGGCTTCTTCTTGCCCTTCTTGCCCTTCTTGGTCTTCGTCGGCGACGGCTTGGCCGTCGTCGTCGAGGTCGTCTTCGGGGACGGCGAGGCGGGCGGCGAGGCGGGCGGCGAGACGGTCTGGTCGGGTATGTGCTCGGCACCCGAACCGGCGAAGGCGGTACTGCCCGCCGCTCCCCCGGTCAGCAGCGCCGCTGTGAGCGCTCCGACGGTGAGGGTGCGACCCCAGTGGCTACGGAACGTGGCGTTCATGATGTGCTCCCGTCTTGAACTTCTGCCCCATCGGTCACTTCTCGGGCACGCCCATCGATTTAGCCATGGCCTCCCGGATTCGGCGACTTGAGGGCCCCCGCGCGCACTCTCAGCAGCAGCGTCCCGCAGTACAACGATCCGCCAGGCATGCCCGAGGAAGAGCGGATGACCCCGGCGGAACTCCACGCCGTCCGGGAGTTCCTGGGCCTCAGCCCGGAGTGGCGCCAGCCACCTCGGCGTCTCCGGGCGCACAGTCCGGCATTGGGAGCAGGGCAAGTACGCCATCCCTGGCGGCGTCCGCCTGGAGGTCGAAGACCTGGAACGCCGTACCGGAGAGTTCGTCGCCAGGATCGTGACGAAGCTGATGGATTTACCCGAGCCGGGAGTGATCACCTACCGGGCACGAAGACCCGGCTGCCGTCAGGGCGCCTGGCAGCGCGCAGGCATTTGCCGTCCACCGCGATCGCCCGGCGTCTTTGGCGCACCGGATCGGTCTGGGCGGCAGCCTGGTGGGCCCGGCGCTGTTCGTGTTCCGGGCCGCCGTCCGGCATCAGCAGCGCGGGATGCGCGCGCTCGTCGGAGAGCAGGGACGTCAGGTAGGCGAACCCGGCCGCGCTGAGCTCGGCCGGATCAAGGCGTCCCAGCAGGCTGCGCAGGGTCTTCTCGCTCGGCACCCGGTAGCGGCCCAGGAGCGGGTGGTAGGGCAGGCCGAAGGCGGCCAGTTCCTCGGGTGCCGCACGCGTGCACCACTCCGCTGCCGCAGTGATCGAGTCGTGGCCCGCGGGCATCATCGCGCAGACCACCAGGGCCAGCAGGAAGGAGAGCCGGTAACGCACACCGCTGGCTCCGCGCGGATCGGTGAGTGACTCGAACTCCGCTACCAGGCTACGCTTGAAAGGTAGGACTCCATGATCCACAGGAGCCGTGTTCGCCTGCTTCCGGGGCCCGCCGTCGACGTCAACCGACCCAAGGTCGCACGAGCCGGGCAAACGCCGGGGCCCTGAGCCAGCCCCGCTGGGAGCCAATCCGGGAGCCAACTGAGGCGTCCGGCAGCGGACATTGGCGGACTACCGGGGACGGCGACGCTGCTCAGATGCAGGTGACACAGGGCTCCCCGCCCCTCCTTCCTGAGCCCCCAGTTAGCCCCGCCTTAACGGCGCCATAAGGATCTCCTCCACCCGCCGCCAGCAGACGATTCCAGGGTTTCTTGGGGCTAGCTTCTGATCGCCCCACGGGATCCGCCCCACGGGTTCCCCACCGGTCCGCTCCCCATGAGGACCGTTCCGAGGAGTTCCCCCATGCCCGCACGCCGCACGGCCGCCGGCGTCGCCGTCCTCGGCCTGACGCCGCTCGCCCTGACCGCCCTCGCCACCGCGCCCGCCTTCGCGCACGGTTCGATGGGCGACCCGGTCAGCCGGGTCTCGCAGTGCTACGCGGAGGGCCCGGAGAACCCGAGGGCGGCGGCCTGCCGGACGGCGGTCACGGCCGTCGGCGCCCAGGTGCTCTACGACTGGAACGGCATCCGCATCGGTGACGCCCCGCACAAGGGCACCTTCAAGGTCTATGTCACCGAGCCCGGCTACGACCCGGCGAAGCCACCGGCCTGGGCCGACCTGGATCTGGCGCACCCGGTCGCGGCGGGCGGCTTCTACACGTTCTCCGGCAGCCTGCCGGAGCGCTCCGGCAGGCAGTTGCTGTACGCGGTCTGGCAGCGCTCGGACAGCCCGGAGGCGTTCTGCTCGTGCTCGGACGTGGACTTCGGCAGCGGCAGTGCGGCGACGGCCCCCGCGCCCAGCGCGCCCGCGCCCTCCGACGGCCGGGTCGAGGCCGGTGCCGACAAGTCGACCGTCGAGCAGCACGGTCACGGGGACGACGACGCGAGCACGTCGGCCGAGCCGAGCGCTCCCGCGGAGCGCATCCCGGCCGACGCGCCCGAAGTCGCGGGGAGTTCGGAGAATCTCGCCGAGACCGGCGGGGACGGCAGTACCCCGTATCTGGCGATCGGCTGTGCGGCCGGCCTGGCCCTGGGCGCCGCCGCGCTGTTCGGCTCGGTGCGACGCGGTGCGAACCGCAGCCGGCACGACCGGTGAGGAACTCCGGGTCCCGACCGGCGGCTCAGGCCGGTCGGGACCCGGTGGCGTCGGTCGAGCACCTGTCAGCTGAACACCGACGCGCAGGTGGTGGCGGTGGCGTGCGCCGGGTCGAGCGCGTTGGCCACCTCGTGGAAGGCGATGCGGTCGAACAGGCCGATCGCCACGTGCTCGGAGAGGTCGAGCGGGCACAGGTCCTGAAGCAGGACGTTGTGGACGTCCGAGCCGCTCAGGTACTGGCCGCGCCAGGGCTTGGCCACCTCGTCGTACCGGGTGGCGATGACCGTGTAGTGGACTCCGGGGACGGTGTCGCCGCCCTGGTTGAGCTTGGTGAGGAAGGCGGATCCGACGACCTGGTCGGCGAGGCCGGGGGTGGTGGCCTTGAGCAGGTCCTCGGCGCCGGGGAAGTACGGCAGCAGGTTGGTGAGGCCGCCGAGGTCGGTGCCGTGGTTGTCGGGGGCGAGGCCGACGAGGGTGTTCACCTTGGCGGCTCCGCCGAGGAACTTGAGGTAGTAACGGGGCATCATGCCGCCCTGCGAGTGGCCGACGAGGTCGGCCTTGGCGGCTCCGGTGGCGGTGAGCACCTTGTCGACATAGGCGGAGAGTTGCTCCGCCGACTCGTCGATGGGGCCGAGGCCGTGGAAGAGGGGGACGCCGGGGAGCCGTCCGTAGTCGAGGGAGAAGACGCAGTACCCGCGGTCCTTCAGGTACGGCGCGAGGGACAGCCAGTTGTCGACGGAGTTGCCGAAGGTGCCGTGGACGAGGACGACGGGCCAGGGGTGGGCGGCCGAGGGCGTGCAGGTGTAGTCGTTCCAGCCCGAGCTGGGAGCGGTCGCGGCGTGGGCGGTGGCGGTGGCGGCGGGGACGATGGCGATCGCGGCGGTGAGGAGCAGCGCGGCGAGAGGTCTGAGCACTCGCTTCCAGGGCAGCATCGTGTGATCTCCTTGCGGCTCAAGGGAGGTGCGACGGCCTTACCCTGTGACCCGGATCACGAGGATGCTGTTCACTCGTCAAGTTACGGGCGAGTAGCTCAACTGAGAAGTTACGCGTCAGTAAAAACTTCCAGCGGTAACCAGCGGTGCGCTCGGTCTCTGATGAACCGTCACCAGGCAGGCCTGATCGGACCGTAGGGCGCGATCCGCGTCAGACGCTCGCGCAACGCCCGCACTTCACCCTCACCGAGGATGTCGACCCACGCGGCGACGGCGTCGGCGGCGGCCTCCTCCGTGGCCCGCGTGCAGGCCACCCCCCGCTCGGTCAGCACGACCAATCGAGCCCGCGCATCCCCGGGATGGGCGCGCCGCTCGGCATACCCCTTCCGCACGATCTCGTCGACCAGCTGACTCGCCGCCTGCTTGGTGACACCGAGGTGGGCGGCGAGGTCGGTCACCGTCGCACCGCCCCGCGCTAGCCGGGTGAAGGCGAATCCGTACGCGGGGCGCCCCTCGAACCCGCGGGCCACGACCCCCTCGTTGATGCGCCGGGTCAGATCACCCGCGGCGGCGAGCAGGGCGGCGGTCAGGGCCAGGGCCTCAGAGTTCTGCACGCCTGCATTGAAACACCCTTGACGGGAAGGTCAAGCAGCTTGACCATATAGTCAAGTAGCTTGACCAACCGGCGAAACCGGAGGCCGTCCATGCCCGTCATCCACTCGTCCGACGCCGTCACCCACGAGATCCACGGCGCCCGCTTCATCTCGTACGTCACCCCGCGCACCGGCAGCAAGGAACTCTGCGCGTGGCGCGGCGGGGTCCCGCCCGGAACCAAGGCCCCCGCCCACACCGTCAATCGCGAGGAGGTCATCCATCTGCTCGACGGCGAGCTGCTGATCACCCTCGACGGCCGCACCGAGCGCGTCCTCGCGGGCGACACCGTGCTCGTCGGCCCGGGCGCGACCCTCGGCGTGGAGAACCTCACCGAGGGCACCGCGGTCACCTGGGTCACCACGTCCATCGGTCTGGCGGCCGACCTGGCCGACGGCACGCGCATCGTGCCGCCGTGGGCCAACTGATCGCCGGCCGCGGGAAGTTACGCGGCCAGCGTCCCGGGCATCACCGCCCTCGGCCCGAACTTCGCTCGCGCGCGGTCCGCGACCTCCTCGATGCGGCGGACCTTCTCGTCCACGGGGTCGAAGGTGAGCTGGTGGGAGGCCTGCTCTGCGGGGGTGAGACCCTCGGCGCGCAGCAGGACCGCGCGGACCCGGGCGCGCTGGAGGCCGAGCGACTCGTACAGGCCGTACGCCGTTCTCGTCAGCGCGCCGGAGTGCGCCGTCGGTTCCGCGAGGGTGCGGCTGCGGGTGGTCGAGGTGCGGTCGGCGTAGCGGACGGTGAGGGTCAGGGTGCGGCAGACCTTCTCCAGGGCGCGCAGCCGGGTGCCCAGTTCCCCGGCCGCCGAGAGCAGCGCACGGCGGTGCCGGTCGGGGTCCACCTCGTCGAGGTCGAAGGGGCGTTCGGCGGCGAGGGAGCGGGACACCCCGTTCGGTACGACCCGGCCCCGGTCGACACCGTTCGCCCTCTCGTGCAGCTCGCGGCCCGCCCTGGCGCCGACCAGGCGCTGGAGCGTGGACAGCGGCGCGGCGGCGACCCGGCCGAGGGTGTCGAGGCCGTACTCGCACAGGGTTCGGGCGGTGGCGGTGCCGACGCCGGGGAGGGCGGCGACGGGCTTCTCGGCGAGGAACTCCAGGACGGCGTCCGCGGGCACCTCGCACGTCATCCTGGGCCGGGCGTCGCGCAGCGCCATGCGGGCCAGCATCGGTCCGGGGCCGGCGCCGATCAGACAGTCGACGCCGTACAGGGCGAGGGCGCGGACCCGGATCACCGATGCCAGCTCGACGGCGTCACGCCCGAAGTACCGCTCGGCGCCCCTCAGATCGGCCAGTGCCCCGTCCGGCGGCAGCGCCTGCACGACCGGGGTGAACTCCTCGAGCAGGCCGAGCAGACCCGGCAGGGCGGCCTCGTACATCGGCGGCAGCTGGAAACGTACACAGAGGATGGTCATCCCGCGCTCCCCGGACTCTGGTGCCACAACTTCCGTATCTGTGAAGGCTCTTGACCCGCCGGACGCAGATCGGCCCACGGGTGCATTTCGTATCCGGTGGGCATCTGGATTCGCCGTCCGCCGGTCGAATCCCCGCCCCCTTCCGGCACCGGCTCCGCGAGCCGCGCGGCCACCTCGTCGAGCCCGCCCCCGGCGCGCAGTTCGGCCAGGTCGGCGAGGTTCCAGGCGGCGGCGCCCACCACGCTCAGGCTGCGCGGGCCGCGTCGCTGCACCACTCCGCGCACCAGCAGCAGCCAGGAGTGGAAGACGGTGTGTGCACAGGCGTCGTGGGAGTCGTCGAAGAAGGCGAGGTCGACCAGGCCGGTGCCGTCGTCCAGGGTGGTGAAGATGACCCGCTTGCCGGAGCGGATCGGCGGGGTCTGGGTGGCCACCTTGGTGCCCGCCACGAGGACCGTCTCGCCGTGACGGGCCTCGCGCAGCCGCCGCGACGGGACCACGCCCAGCTCCGCCAGGAACTCCCGGTGGTCGTCCATCAGATTGCGCGAGGCGTCCATGGACAGCACACCCAGTTCGGCGCTGAGCCGCTCGGCCGAGGACAGGTCCGGCAGCCCGGCCGGCGCGGTCTTCCGGCCTCCCGCCAGGGGGAGTTGGCTGCCGCCCGCGCCCCGGGCGCCCCGGTGCAGTTCGGTCAGATGCAGTTGCAGGTCACGGCGATTGGCGCCGAAGGCGTCCAACGCGCCGACCTGCGCGAGCCGCCCGGCGAGCGGTCGGCTCGGGCGCGCCCGCTCCCAGAAGTCCAGTAGGGAGGCGTACGGCTGTCCGGCCTCGATCCGCTCCGCCTCGGCCTCGCTGATGCCGTGCACGTCGGAGAGCGCCAACCGCAGTCCCCACTCCTTCGATTCAGACACCAGTTCGATACGGTGGGCGACCGCCGACCGGTTCACGTCCAACGGAAGGATCGGCACCCCGCGCCGCCGCGCGTCCGCCAGCAGCAGCCGCTTCGGGTACATCCCGGGGTCATGAGTGAGCAGCCCGGCGTAGAAGGCGGCCGGGTGGTGCGCTTTCAGCCACGCCGACTGGTACGTCGGTACGGCGAAGGCGACCGCGTGCGCCTTGCAGAAGCCGTAGCTGCCGAACCCCTCGAGGATCGCCCAGGTGCGCTGAATCGTTTCCGCGTCATAGCCGCCGGCCGCCGCGTGCTGCGCGAACCAGACCCGGATCCGCCCCTGCGACTCCGGGTCGGACAGCCCGCGCCGCACCCGGTCCGCCTCGCCCCGCCCGCAGCCGGTCATGATGGCGACGATGTCGATGATCTGCTCATGGAAGACGACGACCCCGTACGTCCCCTTCAGCGGCTCCTCCAGGTCCGGGTGCGGATAGCGCACCGGCGCCCGTCCGTGCCGTGCCTCGATGAACGGCCGCACCATGTCGGCGGCGACCGGACCGGGCCGGAAGAGGGAGATGTCGACGACCAGGTCGTGGAAGGTGGCCGGCTGGAGTCGCCCGACCAGGTCCCGCTGGCCCGGCGACTCGATCTGGAAGCAGCCCAGCGTCTCGGTGGACTGGACGAGCCGATACGTCGCCGGGTCGCCCTCCGGCACGGTGTCCAGGTCGATCCGCTCCCCCGTCGCCCGCTCCACCTCGGCGACCGCGTGCGCCATCGCCGACTGCATCCGCACGCCCAGCACGTCGAGCTTGAGCAGTCCGAGGTCCTCCACGTCCTCCTTGTCGAACTGCGACATGGGCAGCCCCTCGCCGCTGGTCGGCACGACCGGCGTACGGGAGAGCAGGGAGGCGTCGGACAGGAGCACCCCGCACGGATGCATGGCGATGCCGCGCGGCAGGGCGTCGAGGGACTCGACCAGCTCCCACAGCCGTGCGTACTTCTCCTTCTCCCCCGCCAGCTGCCTGAGTTCGGGCAGCTCCTCGAGGGCCGCACGGGCGTCGCGGGCGCGGATGTGCGGGAAGGACTTGGCGATGCGGTCGATCTCGGCGGGGTCCATGGACAGGGCGGCGCCGACGTCCCGGACGGCGTGCCGCACGCGGTACGTCTCCGGCATGGACACGGTCGCGACCCGCTCGGTGCCGAACCGGTCGATGATCGCCCGGTAGACCTCGAGCCGGCGCGCGGACTCCACGTCGATGTCGATGTCGGGCAGCACCACCCGCTCCTTGGACAGGAAGCGCTCCATCAGCAGCCCGTGCTCCAGCGGGTCGGCGTGCGCGATGCCGAGGAGATGGTTGACGAGGGAGCCCGCGCCGGACCCCCGCGCGGCGACCCGGATACCCATCCCCCGTACGTCGTCCACGACCTGAGCGACCGTCAGGAAGTAGGAGGCGAAGCCGTGGTGGGCGATGATGTCCAGCTCGTGGTGCATCCGCTCCCAGTACTCCCGCTTCCCCGAGTGGCCGCGCAGCACCATGCCCGCCGCCGCCCGCGAGGCCAGCGCCCGCTGAGCGGTGCGGCGGCCCGCACCGACGAGGTGCGGCTCGGGGAAGTGGACGGTGCCGATGCCGAGGTCGTCCTCGGGGTCGACCAGACACTCGGCGGCCGTCGCCCGGGTCTGCTCCAGCAGGCGGTGGGCGGTGTCGCGCCGGAAGCCCGCGGCCTCCACGATCTGCTCGGCCACCGCGAGCATGGTGCCCGCGCCCTTGAGCCAGGCCTCACCGGAGTCCAGTTCCCCGGCCGGGTCGATCGGGACCAGCCGGCGGGCGGCGTCCAGGACGTCGGCGACCTGCCCCTGGCCGGGGTCGGCGTAGCGGACGGCGTTGCTGAGCACCGGGCGGATCCGCTGCTCGGCGGCGAAACCGACGGTGCGGGCGGCCAGGCGCAGGGAACCGGATCCGGTACCCGGGCGGCCGTGCCAGACGGCTTCGAGGCGCAGGGCGTCGCCGTAGACCTCGCGCCAGGGGGCGAGGAGCTTCGCGGCACGGTCCGGGCGGCCGGCGGCGAGGGCGCGGCCGACGTCGGAGCCGGGGCCGAGCAGGACGGTCAGCCCGTCGCCGTGGTCGCCGGACCAGGGCAGCAGAGGAGTGCCCTCGCCGGCATGGGCCGCGGTGACCAGGCGGCACAGGCCGGCCCAGCCGCGGGCGCCGTCCCGGGCGAGGAAGGTCGCCCGGGGTGTCGACTCGTCGATGAAGGCACCGCCGCGCACCGGGGTACGGCGCCGTTCCCGGCGTACGGACTCGTCCCGTCGTACGGCCTCCGGCTCCCCCACCGCCAGGTCGACGCCGAACAGTGGGCGGACGCCCGCCTTCGCGCAGGCCTTGGCGAAGCGGACCGTGCCGGCGAGGGAGTCGCGGTCGGTGAGGGCGAGGGCGTCCATGCCCCGTTCGGAGGCGCGCTCGGCGAGGCGCTCCGGGTGCGAGGCGCCGTACCGCAGGGAGAACCCGGAGACGGTACGCAGATGCGTGAAGCCCGGCATCCGCACCTCCCGCACTCGTGAGCCCCGACCGACTCTCGAACATCAGTTCCCTTCCCCTCTCACCCACCATACCCCCAATCCTCGAACAAGTGTGCGACATCTGTTCGAGCGCGTCTCACCTGCGCGAACGGGCGGCGGGGTGTCACGCCGCGGGTGCGTGCAGCAGCAGGCTCTTGTTGCGCGGGAGCCACTGCCGGTACGGGCCGGCGCTCAGGGCCGCCTCCCGACAGGCAGCGGCGAGCTCGGTGCAGAGGAGGGCGTACGTCTCCGGGTCCGAGCCGCGGCGCCGGTGGAGCAGCAGGCGTGCCACCAGCAGGTCTCCCCGCAGCGGACCGATCGCCATGCCCTCGCGCGGGCCGGAGGTGGGCCGGCGGGGGCCACCGCTTCACCGACCACGGTCAAGGACGTGGTCGTGTGACAGCCCGCGTGCGGCACGGGCGGGTCGAATCCCGCCGCGGCCGGCAACGGCGCGGGCCGTCCCGCTCGCCGTCGGCCGCGGGGACGACCGTCCAGCGGTCCCTGGCGGGATCGGCGAGGTCGACGACGGAGGCCGCGACGGCCGGGCAGCCGGGGCGATGCCCGGCACCAAGTCCCGCCCCTCGCGCGCGGGGCGGGACTCCTGGGCCGTGCGGTGGTGCGTCAGCCGATCGAGCTGCCCGTCGCCGAGAGCGCCTCTGTGACCGGCTGGAAGAACGTCTCGCCGCCGGAGGTGCAGTCGCCACTGCCGCCGGAGGTCAGGCCGATCGCGCTGCTGCCCGAGAAGAGCGAGCCGCCGCTGTCACCGGGCTCGGCGCAGACGTCGGTCTGGATGAGACCACTGACCGTGCCCTCCTGGTAGTTCACCGTGGCGTTCAGACCGGTGACCGTGCCGTCGTGCACCTGGGTCGTCGAGCCGCTGCGGCTGACCTGCATGCCGACGGTGGCCTCGGCCGCGCCGGTGATCTGCTGCGCGGAGCCGTTGTAGAGGTCGACCTCGCTCGGGTGGTCGACGTCCGCGGTGTACTTGACCAGGCCGTAGTCGTTGCCCGGGAAGCTGGACTGCTCGTTCTCGCCGATGACGTTGCCGGACGAGTCCGACCAGCTGGAGATGGCCTCGGTGCAGTGTCCGGCGGTCAGGAAGTACGGCTGGCCGTCCTTGACCACGTTGAAGCCGAGCGAGCAGCGCCCGCCCGAGCCGGTGATGGCGTCGCCGCCCGCGATGAAGGGCTTGAACTCACCCTTCGAGCGCTGGAGTCCGGCCTTGTCGCCGAGCCCCTGGACCACGTCGGTGAGCTTGGCCCACTCGGTCTTGGAGACGGTCTTGTCGGCGGTGACGACGACCTTGTTGGTGACCGGGTCGGTCGCCCACGAGGTGCCGGGGATGGCCGCGTCCTTCTCCAGCGTCGCACGGGCGCCGTCGAGTTCGGCGAGGGAGTTCACGACGACCTTGGCCTTGGCGCCGGCCGCCTCGACGGCCTTGGCGGCCGTCTCGTCCAGCACGTTGACGACGAGGCTCTTCGTCTGCGCGTCGTAGTAGGTGCCCGCCGCGTCGCCGCCGAGGTCCTGGACGAGCGTGGAGGCGAGCTTTCCGGCCGCCGGGACCGACAGGGTCTCGGGCGCGGCGGTCTTCGCGGTCTCGCTGGCGTTCGCACTCTGCAAGGCGACCCCCGCTGCGACCAGTGCGGCGATTCCCGCACCCGCCCCGACGGCCCGCCGCCTGGGTATGCGTCGGTGCTTCAACTCACGTCCTCCTGTGGGGGGATGATCCGCGAGGTTGTGGGGGCCTCATGGACCGGAAGGCTGGTTGACGGGCGCCCACTCTTCCGAACTCCGCAGGGAGCGCACAAGGTCGAGTTCAGGACGCGCGTGGACGGTGCCGCACGCCCCCACCTCTTTGACCGTTTACGGTCACCCCAGGAAATTCGCACTGCAAATGCTACGAGCGAGTAACTCCTCGGCGGAGAGTGACGTCTAGCCCTGGCTGGAATTCGACCCTCCGGATGCCGGAGGCAGTTGCTGCTGGGCCTTCTCGAGGAAGCGCAGCAGCTCCACCGGGAAGGGGAGCACCAGCGTGGAGTTCTTCTCGGCCGCCACCGCCACCACCGTCTGCAGCAGCCGCAGTTGCAGCGCGGCGGGCTGCTCGGACATCTCCTTGGCCGCCTCCGCCAGCTTCTTCGACGCCTGCAGCTCGGCGTCGGCGTTGATGACCCGGGCCCGGCGCTCCCGGTCGGCCTCGGCCTGCCGCGCCATGGACCGCTTCATGGTCTCGGGCAGGGACACGTCCTTGATCTCGACGCGGTCGATGGTGACGCCCCACTCCACGGCCGGGCTGTCGATCATCAACTCCAGCCCCTGGTTGAGTTGTTCGCGGTTGGACAGCAGGTCGTCCAGCTCGCTCTTGCCGATGATCGAACGCAGTGAGGTCTGCGCCATCTGCGAGACCGCGAACCGGTAGTCCTCGACCCGGACGACCGCCTCGGCGGGCGCGGTCACCTTGAAGTAGACGACGGCGTCGACCCGTACGGTCACGTTGTCGCGGGTGATGCCCTCCTGGGCCGGCACCGGCATGGTCACGACCTGCATGTTGACCTTCTGGAGCCGGTCCACGAACGGCACGATCAGGGTGAATCCCGGCTCGCGGACGTCCGAGCGGAGTTTGCCGAGCCGGAAGACGACACCCCGCTCGTACTGTTTGACGACGCGCGCCGCCGCCATCACGTACACCGCTCCGGCGGACACGAGGGTCGCTCCCGCCGCCACCAGCAACTCGACCATGCCGGCCCCCAGGGGTCCGAAGTGGGAGTGTTCAGGAGAGCACTTCCTGTACTTCGACGGTAACTCCCCGAGCCGGGCAAGAGGGAGCCCCCGCACGCCAGTTGCGTGCGGGGGCCGGTGCGTGCGGGGCCGTGCCCTGGAGCCGGCGTCAGAAGACGTGGACCCCGTAGGCGCTCAGTGCCTCGGTGACCGGCTGGAAGAAGGTCGTACCGCCGGAGGTGCAGTTGCCGCTGCCGCCGGACGTCAGACCGTAGGCCACACCGCCGTTGGAGTAGAGCGGGCCACCGGAGTCGCCGGGCTCGGCGCAGACCGTGGTCTGGATCAGGCCGCTGACAACGCCGTCGGCACCGTAGTTGACGGTCGCGTTGAGCGCGGTGACCCGGCCGCTGTGGATGCCGGTGGTGGAACCTCGCCGGTAGACCGTGGCGCCGACGGAGGGCGTGGCCGCGCTGGTGATGTCCACGCTGCCCACCGCGCCCGACTTGGCCACCGAGCTGTTGGTGTAGCGCACGATGCCGTAGTCGTTGCCGGGGAAGGACGAGCCGGCGGTGGTGCCGAGGGTGGTCGAGTGGGACGAGTTCGACCACCAGGTGCCCGCGCCGTCGGTGCAGTGACCGGCGGTGAGGAAGTAGTAGTTCCCGCTGTTGTCCTGGACGTTGAAGCCCAGCGAGCAGCGCCAGCTGCTCGCATAGATGGCGTCGCCGCCGGAGATCAGCTTCTTGAACGTGCCGGAGGTGTGCTTGATGGTGAGCGCGCCGGAGTTGCTGCCCGCCTGCTCCTTGATCTTGGCGATCTCGGCGTCGGAGACGGTGCTGTCGACGGTGACGACGACACGGTTGGTCGTGCTGTCCACCGCCCAGGCCGTGCCGGGGACGTCGGCCTTGAGGACCGAGTCCCGCGCGCTGGTGAGCTGGTTGGCGCTGAACGTGTGGGCGTCGCTCGCGTTCGCGGTGGGGACGGCGATCGCGGCTGCGGCCACGAATCCGGTGGCCACGGCGATCAGCCTGGTCCGTCTCGCGATTCCGCTGCGGGGGGTGGTGCGCTTGATCCTCACTTTTCGTTCCCTCCCGGGGGAAGTCGGGGGCCCGCGTGGGGTCGGGGCCCGTGAGGCGCGGTCAGGGGGCGGGCCGCCCGGATTCCGGACATGCCGTGCCCCTGACAAGCGCTGGGGGGAGTATTCGGCCGGACGGCCGGTCGGCGCAAGAGCGCCTTTCGGCCGTCAACCTTTGAACTACCTTTGCGAATTGCTGCCCATTTCGTGTCCGTAACCACACGGTTTTCGACCGCTTCACGCTCCCCTGCGGGGGTGCCCGCTACCCGACGAGGTTGCGCTCCCCCGCCTCGATCGCGACGTCCAGTGTGTTCCCCGGCGGCGGGAAGGGGCAGATGAAGTGGCCGGCGAAGGCGCACGGGGGCAGTTGGGCGCGGTTGAAGTCGACCGTGGTGCGGCCGTCCGCGTCGGGCGCGGCCGGGTACAGGAAGCGGAACCGGAAGCTGCCCTCGCCGCTGGAGGCGTCGGCGAACACGGCCCACAGCCGCCCGTCGGCCTGCTGCGCGACCTGGAGCGTCAGCTCCTGTCCGCCGAGGGCGAAGGCGAGTTCACCGGCGAGGGCGAGTCCGCGCTCGCGTCCGTCCGCGTTGCCCACGCGCACGGTGCGCGTCCCGTCGTACGGCGTGAAGCGCCCCGGCACCGACCAGTTCGGCGCGTACGGAGTGGCGTCGATGCCCCGGAAGGCGCGGCGCGCCCCGGCCTGCGGGTCGTAGTCCCGTACGCCCCACACACCCTCGCGGACCAGCACGACCAGTCTGCGTCCGCCCAGTGTGACGCGGGCCGACGGCTCGCTGTCGGCACCGAGGCGGGCCTCGCCGGCGAAGGGCTCACCGTCCAGCAGGAGGCCGTCGGCCCCGTCGGCGGTGAGCACGACCGCGTCGCCGTCGACGGCCCAGCTCCCCGGGATGTCCGGAAGTCGCCCCGCCGGATGGTCCTCGATCCAGTGGGTGCCCGCCAGCGCGAGCGGCCCGTAGGGCGCCGAGACCGTCTCCGTGCGGTGCGCGTGCCAACGCTTCCAGTCGCCGGACGCGTCCGTCGTCGTCATGTCGTGATCCTTTCGTACGGTCATGAGGTTCCCCCGCTCACGACGTACCGGTCGGCGGGCCGGGGCAGGCCCAGGTGCTCCCGCAGCGTGCTGCCCGGGTAGAAGGTGCGGAACAGTCCGCGGTGCTGGAGCAGCGCGACCGTGCCGTTGACGAGCCGCTCCAGGTCGCGGTGCGGTTCGGCGGGGATGAAGTGGAAGCCGTCGACGGTGCCGTCCTGGTGCCAGGCGGCGACCAGCTCCGCGAGGTCGACCGGGCCGCCCCGGTAGAACGGGCCCTGGGCGGTCTGGCGGGGGCCGCCCCCGCCGTGCCCCGGCTCGGCGGCGTGCTCGCCGCCCCCGAGGTCGACGACGAGACTCACCAGGACCCGCAGCGTGTCCGGGTCCCGGCCGGACTCGTCGGCCAGAGCGCGCAGTCGGTCGCGTACGGCGGACGCCTGCGCGGCGCTCGCGGCACCCACCAGCGCCACGTCGGCGTACCGGGCCGCCGCGCGCGGGGCCTCCCCGTCGGCGACGTCGACGATGCGGACGGGCTGGTGGCGCAGGAGACGGGCCTCGCCCTCGCCGGCCGGGACGTCGAGCCGCCGGCCGGCCCGGCCGCGGCTGACCCGGTCGAGAGTCGCGACGTCCGCCTGGGCCTGGGAGGAGGTCACTGTGGGCACGAGGCCGATACGGGATGTCCGGGACGCCACCCGGGACAGGACGGCGAGCGGGTCAGGACCCGGGCGGGCGAAGCCGCCGCCGAGCGTCACGAAGTCGAGGCCACCGCTCTCGGCGAGCCGCGCCAGCTCGACATAGGAGCCGAAGTCGTACGCCGACTGCTGGTCGACGGCGGCGGCCAGGTGCAGCTGCCTGCGGCCGTGCGGTGCGGTCATGCGGGGACCCCCTTTCTCAGTAGATGCGAAATGTTCTTCACAGCACCTTCGAGAGGAACGCCTGTGTCCGCTCGCTGCGCGGATCGTCGAGCACCTGGGCAGGTGGGCCCTGCTCGACGATCCGCCCGTCGGCCATGAACACCACCGTGTCGGCGACCTCGCGGGCGAAGCCGATCTCGTGGGTGACGACGATCATCGTGGCGCCTTGCCCCGCCAAGTCCTTGATGACGTCGAGGACTTCACCGACCAGCTCGGGGTCGAGCGCGGAGGTCGGCTCGTCGAGCAGCAGCAGCTTGGGCTTCAGGGCAAGGGCGCGAGCGATGGCGACCCGCTGCTGCTGACCACCGGACAGCTGCCCCGGGTAGCTGTCGGCCTTGTCCGCGAGCCCCACCCGGTCGAGCAGTCGGCGCGCGTCGTCCACGGCCTCCTTCCGGGGCCGCTTCAGCGCGGAGACCGGCGCCTCGATGACGTTGTCCAGCACGCTGAGGTGCGGGAACAGGTTGAAGTCCTGGAAGACGAAGCCGATCCGGGTGCGCTGTTTCAACACCTCGCGCTCGGGCAGTTCGTACAGCTTGTCTCCGGAGCGCCGGTAGCCGATCAGCGTGCCGCCCACGCTGATCGCGCCCCGGTCCACCTTCTCCAGGTGGTTGATGGCGCGCAGCAGCGTCGACTTGCCGGAGCCGGACGGGCCGAGGACGACCGTGACCTCTCCGGTGCGCACCTGGAGATCGATGCCCTTGAGAACATCGAGCGTGCCGAAGCTCTTGTGGACGGATCTGATGTCGACCATGACGCTCATCGCGTGGATCCTTCGGTGGACTCGGTGAACTCGGTTGGGTGGACTGGGGGTTACGCGGCGGCGCGTCCGGACCGCTCCCGCAGGAAGGCCAGGACGGCCCGCGCGGTGGCGTCGTTCTGCCGGAACGCCGGACCGCCGGTGCGCGGCCGGGTGAACGCGCCGGGGGCGCGGGCGTCGGTGAACGGCCCGAGCGCGAAGCGCCGCGGATGCGCCCGCCCGGACCGGTCGAGGACCCGGCCGTCCCCGGCGTCCACCCTCAGCAGCCCGTCGGGGGTCTCGGCGGCCCCGTCGGCGGCCAGTTCGCGCAGCAGACCGTCGCGGGCGCGTCCGACGGTGGGCTCGGGCAGCCGCGCCTCGACCAGCGCCCGCGCCTCGACCGAGAAGCCGGGTACGGTCGGGCTCGACGCCCGGAACACCGCGCCCTCGGCCGTCACCGCCATGTCGGCGCCGACGAATCGGACGACGCCGGCCCGGGACAGCGCGAGCAGCTGCCGCAGCCGGGGTCCGGGCGGCCCGGAGGCGAGATAGCTGAAGAAGCCGTGCCACCAGGGCCCGATGTCCCCGAGCCGGATCAACTGCCCGTACACGGAGAGCAGCCCGAGGAAGACGGACAGGTCGGCACTGTGCCGGGGATCGTGCCGACGGCCGAGGTCGTGCTCGACGTAGCCGCGCAACCCGTGCTGGAACTCCTCGTGCGAGGCGTAGCGCACCCCGTCGAGGGGGCGGTCGAGCGCGGCGAGGTCGAGCCGGTCGGCCGGGTCCGGTACGGCGGCGGAGACCAGGGCCTGGATCTCGACGGCGCTCGCCGCGGCGGCGTACTTCTCCTCGAAGTCGGCCCAGGCGACCGCCGTCCGCCCCGGGTGGACGGTGAACAGCCGGTGGTAGTGCGCGAACCCCAGCTCCTTCTCCACCAACGGCCAGACATCCCGCCGGAAGTCGAAGCCGGCGGGTCGGGCGAGCAGTTCGTCGACCTCGGCCGGCCCGAGGAAGCGGGGCAGCGGGGGCCGTTCGCCGCTCCAGTCGTAGCCGATCTTCGCGTGGTACGGCACACCGCGCCGCGAACCCACGTACAGCACCGGCTCCCGCCCCGAGGGGACATAGGTGTCGCCCTCGTACCGTCCGCCGCGGCCCTCGGTGAGCAGCACCATCAGGTCGACGAAGGCGAGCCCGAAGCCGCGGACGACGACGGGCGCGCCGGGCTCCAGCGAGGTGAGGTCGCTGTCGGCGGTGAAGTCGGGCGGCAGGTGCACCAGCCCGTGGGTGGCGGCGTACGAGGCCAACTCGGCCTGTTCGTCGCCGAGTTCGGCGTCCAGGTGGCCGAGGGCCAGGACGACGAGATCGGCGAGGAGCGGGCGTGGGCGGCCCTCCAGCCACACCTGCTGGCGGCCCTCGCGCGGACCGCTGACGCGCAGGGCGCGCCGGGGGTGGTGGTGGACGGTGATGCCCGGAGGCAGCTCGGCCACCGCACGGTCGTACACCCACCGCAGATAGCGCCCCTGGATCTGCCGGTCGGCGAAGGTACGGCCGTCGAGGCCGGCCCACTCGTGCAGGGTGGGCCCCTCCCGTACCGGGCCCTTCATGGTCACCGTCTCGTCGGTGAACATGGTGACGTCCTCGGCGTGCGAGTTCATCCACAGCAGCGGCGACTGCGCGGCGCGCCAGATGCGTCCGGCGCCCGGCTCGTGCGGGTCGACCAGATGGATGTCAAGGCCTGAACCGGCATACAGATCAGGTGCGTTGGCGGCGATGCGCTCGAGCAGGCCGGTTCCCCGCGGCCCGGCCCCGACGATCACCAGCTGCGGCCGCCCGAGCCCTCCCGCTCCCGTCGCACTCATCGCGCCGCCTTCGTGCCGCGCGCGAAGTGCTTCTCCACGTAGTACTGGCCAACGCCGAGCAGCGAGGTGACGACGGTGTACCAGATCGTGACGACCATCAGCAGCGGGATGACCTGGTAGGTGCGGTGGTAGATGAGCTGCGCCGAGAAGAGCAGGTCGCTGACGGCGATGACGCTGACGATGGAGGTGCCCTTGAGGGCGCCGATCAGCATGTTGCCCGCGGGCGGCACGATGGAGCGCATCGCCTGGGGCAGTACGATCCGCCACAGCCGGCGCCACCGGCTCAGGCCGAGCGCCTGCGCGGCCTCGATCTGGCCGCGGTCGACGGAGAGGATGCCGCCGCGCACCACCTCGGCGGCGTACGCGGCCTCGTGCAGGGTGAGCCCGATGATCGCGACGGCGATCGGGCTGAACAGATCGACCGTCTTCACACCGAAGACATGCGGGTACAGCGCCCCGATGTTGAACCACAGCAGCAGCTGCACCAGGATCGGGATCGACCGGAACAGCCACACGTACCCCCAGCTCACAGCCCGCAGCACGGGGTTGGCCGAGAGCCGGAAGACGGCGAGCAGGGCGCCGAGGGCGAAGCCGAGAACCATGACCACGGCCGTCAGCCACAGCGTGAGCCACAGCCCGCGCAGCACGGAGTCCGCGGTGAAGCAGTCGGCGACGACGTCCCACTGGAACGCGTCGTTGCGCAGGACGGAATCGACCGCGAACCCGAGCAGGACCAGAACGACGACGGCGGCCGTCCACTGCCCGAACCGGCGATGCGGGACGATCCGCAGTGTCTCCGCGCGCTCAGGAGGTATCTGCGGATCGACGGGGACTTTGGCGAGGGTGTCGGATGACATGCGAAGGCTCCGTGGTGGGGATCCCCCCGCTCGTGCGAAGCCGAGAGTGGGGAAGGTCGAACACGGTGGGTGCCTTCACACGGAGCGCCGCGCACGGCGCTGTACGGCCGAGCCCCTCAGCAGGGCCGTGCACCGAGCGTACGCGGGCGTTTCCCTTCACTGTCAAGGTTGTCCACACTGTGAGCCGTACGTCTCAAGTCAGTTGACGCGGTTCCGGGGACCTGTTCCACTTGGCCCATGCATCCACAGCAGTGGCTGGTCACCCGCTCCCACATCGACTTCGGTCGCGTGTGGTCCTGTTCCTGTTGAGCTGACCCCCTGCGCGCGCTGCCCGTAGGCAGCCGCTTCCTGCGTGCCCCGCACATCTCTCTGCTCCCTGCTTCACGCCTTCACACGCGCACCCCTCCCCTCGCGCTCCGCACGCCTTCTGCTCCCAGGAGACAGCTACCCGATGCATACGCCCACTCGCGCCCGTTATAGACTTTTCGCCCCCTTCGCCCTGCTCACCTCGGCCGCCCTGCTGCTCACTGCATGCGGCTCGGGCGACGAGTCGTCCACGACCGGCGCCGCCCGCGTTGCCGCCGCGTCCGACAAGATCCCCATCACGGACGTGGTCTCCGCCATCCACAAGGACCCGGCGGCCGCCGCTCTGCTGCCACCGGGCACGAAGAACCTCACCGTCGGGGTCGCCGTGGGCAACACCCCGCCCGGGGTCAGCTATCTGGACGACAACAAGACGCTGACCGGCCAGGACGTCGACTTCACCGAGGCGGTCGCGCATGTCCTCGGCCTCGAGGTCAAGGTCGAACAGGCCGGCTTCGAGGCGATCCTGCCCGCGCTCGACAGCGGCAAGTACGACTTCGGCGCCAGCAATTTCGGCGTGACCGACGAGCGCCGCAAGACGATCGACTTCGTCACGTACATCAACGACGGCCAGGGCTTCGCTGTCCGCAAGGACAGCAAGCTGGGCAAGGTCACCGACCTCGCGCAGCTGTGCGGCCTGAATATCGCGACGAGCGCGGGCACGACCTTCGAGGCCACGCTGGAGGAGAACAAGCACGTCTGCACCGACGCCGGCAAGAAGCCGTACGCGGTGCAGACCTACGCCGAGCAGGGCGCGATCTGGTCCTCGATCCAGCAGGGCCGCAGCGACGTCGTGATGTCCACGATCAACGGCCTGCGCTACGCCGTCGCCCACCAGCCCGGCGTGAAGTTCCTCAACGAATTCCACCGCCTCGACGTCGGCTTCGCCTCCAAGAAGGGCACGAAACTGGCCCCTGCCTTCCAGGCGGCGGTCGACGAACTGATAACTGACGGCACGTACGAAAAAATTCTCAAGAAATGGGGAACAACGGACTCGGCAATAACAAAGTCCCAGATCAGCCCCCCGGAACTAAAGGGCTGACGCCGGCACCCGCGCCCCCCCCCCAGGAGCGCGGGGCTGTATCGATGTGCGGCTCGGCCGCGTGGGCGCGAGCAACCATATGAAAAGCCGCACCCGCCCGGAGAGAGAACCCCTACGGCGAAACGGCGCTAAACCCCACAGTCACAGCACGAGCAACACTCACAGCACTCGCAACACTCACACGCCTCGCAGCATGAGCAATCGCAGTTGCTGCAACAACCCTGCCGTCGCCGACGAGACCACGGCCCCTCGAACTCGTCGGCACAACACACCTTGCACGTACAGCACAGCCCTGTCGCCACGGCACACCCCGCCCAGAACCCCCGCTTCTCAAGACGCGGCGGCTCACCCCCGGAGGGAATCGTGCCGAAGGACCGGTCGACCGACCTCTCCAGCTCATGTGCGAGCAGCAGATGCGCCAGCCTGCCGTCGGTGAACTGGACCTCCCGCAAGGCGAGCCCAATGCCGTGCACGGCATCGTCGGCGAGCCGACGGGCCTCATCAAGGGACGTCCCCGTCACGGCCAGAGGGTTCCACGCACCCGACGTGGCGTCAGTTTCCCTGTCCTCCACGGCGTCCAGCAGGTGGGCGAGCCGTCCGAAGAGCCGCCCCGCCTCGGCGAGCGACTCGGCGTTCCCCGGCCGCCCGGCCAGCACCGCGGTGTGCGCGAAGGCGGCGGCCGTCGCGGTCTCGGTCGGCTCGGTCACCGTCAGGACCGGCGTCCCCGGCCCGGCGAGCGCCTCGATGCCGGTCTGCCGGTCGACGGCGTCCACGAGGAGCCCCGTGTCGAACCCCACGGCGGAACCGCTGCGCGCACCCGCACGCCCCCAGCTGTCGGCGACCCGGCGCGCGGCCGCCGCCACCGGCCGGCGCGCCAGCACCCCGTCCCCGTCGGCGACATGGTCACGCACCTTGGCCGACGCGAGCACCAGCGAGACGGCCGCCGCGAGCCGCGCTCCCTCGCCCTGGGCGACGGACGCGGTGCGCATGCCGCGCAACGGGCACGGTCCGGCCGCACGCCGCCATCCTCCGGCCCGTTCGGACTGAGCCTCCGTCAGAACCGATATGAGAAGCCCGTCATAGTTCGTCACGACCCGTGCGAACTGGCCGTGGTCCCCGCGCAGCGCGAGACACAGCCCGCACAAATGCGCTATCCATTGTGTCTTGAGGCTCTCACCGAGCCGGTGACCACAAGGCCTGACGATTCCGAACACGACGATCCCCCGCGCCGTGATTCGACGTTGAGCTGCGGCATCGTATCGGCCGACTGTCACGTCGTATCAGTGGTTCGGCTCACCCGGACGCACCACATCTCACCCGTACGCCGCGAAGAATATTATTTCACTCACAGTCAGCAGCCGTACGTGGTACGACCCTTGGGGGAGAAGGACTCTCGACGGATCGGCTGTGCACCAGTAGCGTCACAAACCCCCCGCGCGGCGTCTATCCACTTGGCGCGCCATCCGCATCATGGATGACCATAGGGATGCGGAAAGCAAGAAGGACCGCTGTGAGAGGAGGCGTCCATGGGATCGGTACGCAAGGCGAGTGCCTGGCTTGGCCTCGTCGACGACAACGATGACGAGCGCTATTACGACGACGACTACTCCGAAGGGACCGAGTCCGGGGATGCCTGGGTCACCGACCCGCGGGTCAAGGTGGCCTCGGACACCGCCGAGGAGAAGGGCCGCCGTATCGGCACGGTCACCCCGGACAGCTTCCGGGACGCGCGCGCGATCGGCGAACTGTTCCGGGACGGGGTCCCGGTCATCATGAACCTCACGGCCATGGAGCCCGCCGACGCCAAGCGCGTCGTGGACTTCGCGGCGGGGCTCATCTTCGGGCTGCGCGGTTCGATCGACCGCGTGTCCAACCGGGTGTTCCTGCTGACCCCCGCCGACACCGAGATCGTCAGCGGCGACGCGGCCGCGCACCGCTCGGACGGCTTCTTCAACCAGAGCTGAGGCAGGGCCGCTCGCCGGCCCTGCCCCGCTCATGGGGATCAGCGGAAGGCGTCGAGCCCGGTGAGCGCCTTGCCCAGCACGAGCTGGTGCATCTCGACGGTGCCCTCGTAGGTGAGCACCGACTCGAGGTTGGTCGCGTGCCGCATCACGGGATATTCGAGCGAGATCCCGTTGGCACCGAGGATCGTCCGCGCCGTGCGGCAGATCTCGATGGCCTCCCGTACGTTGTTGAGCTTGCCGAAGCTGACCTGCTCGGGACGCAGACGCCCGGCGTCCATGCGCCGCCCCAGGTGGTGGGCGAGCAGGATGCCCTTGTGCAGTTCGACCGCCATGTCGGCGAGTTTGGCCTGGGTGAGCTGGAAGCCGCCGATGGGCCGACCGAACTGCTCCCGTGTCTTCGCATAGTCGACGGCTGCTTCGAAGCTGCTGCGGGCCGCGCCCATGGCGCCCCAGACGATGCCGTAGCGGGCGTGCGAGAGACAGCTGAGCGGGCCGCGCAGTCCTGTGACCCCGGGAAGTACGGCATCGGCGGGCAGCCGTACGTCGTCGAGGACCAGCTCGCTGGTGACGCTGGCACGCAGGGACCACTTGTGCTTGATCTCCGGCGCGGAGAAACCGGGGGCGTCGGTGGGTACGGCGAAGCCTCGGATGCCGTCGTCGGTCTGCGCCCAGACGACGGCGACACCGGCGACGGAGCCGTTGGTGATCCACATCTTGCGGCCGTTGATCACCCAGTCGGTGCCGTCGCGCTTGGCGTGGGTGCGCATGGAGGCGGGGTCGGAGCCGTGGTCGGGCTCGGTGAGGCCGAAGCAGCCGATGACCTCTCCGGCAGCCATACGGGGCAGCCAGTGCTGCTTCTGTTCCTCGCTGCCGAAGCGGTGGATCGCGTACATGGCGAGGGAGCCCTGGACCGAGACGAGGGAGCGGATGCCGGAGTCGGCGGCCTCCAGTTCGAGACAGGCGAGACCGTACTGCACGGCGGAGGCGCCGGCGCAGCCGTATCCCGTGAGGGACATGCCGAGGGCGCCGATGCGGCCGAGTTCGCGGGCGAGGTCCCTGATGCCGGGCAGCTCGCCCTTCTCGTACCACTCGGCGATGTGCGGCAGGACGCGGTCCTCGGCCCAGGTGCGGACGGTGTCGCGGACGGCGAGGTCCTCGGGGGTGAGGAGGTCGTCGATGCCGAGGGGGTCGGCGGGGTCGAACGGGGGCGGCTTCTGGGACGAGGACATGGAACCCTCCGACTCCGGCAAAATAAAACTAGCAGCGCTAAGTACGGGCTGAGACTACGGCGCGGCCCGCTGCACGTCCAGCCGACGGTCCTTTCCTCTCCCGCTCACGCACCACCCGTGCGGCTGGGGCGACAGGCCGGGCTTCCCGTGGGGCTTCGCGCCCTCGGCGGCCGCGGCAGGATTTCAAGGCGTCAGCGAGTCGGTCGGCGGGCGCGGATCGCTCCCCACAGCCCACCGACGGACGCTCCCGACAACCCACCGCGGACGGGCTCCCCACAACCCACGCAGGTCACCCCACCCACCCCCACACCACTCCCCACTACCCACCGCAGACAGGCTCCCCACAACCCACGCAGGTCACCCCACCCACCCCCACACCACTCCCCACTACCCACCGCAGACAGGCTCCCCACAACCCACGCAGGTCACCCCACCCAACCCCCACACCACTCCCCACTACCCACCGCGGAGCGCCCCCCCNGCAGGTCGCCCCCACCCCCCCCCCACACCGCTCTCCCCACCACCTACCGCAGACCGCCCCACCCCCCCACCGCGGACCGCTCCCACAACCCACCGCAGGTCACCCCCCGACCCACCGCCCGCAGCCGCCGGCGGCGGTCCGCCCCCGCGGGCAAGTCCGGCCTCTCCGCCCAGTGGCACGGGTGGTGCGTGGGTGGGCGAAGTGGGTCACACCGAGACGCGGGACCGTTCCGGTTCCCTCGGGGACGGGACCTCCAGCGGAGCCTCCTCGCAGTGCATGACCCGCGGCAACCGCAACGCCATCACCGCCCCCAGCAACAACAGCCCGCCACTCACGAGCAACGTCACATGCAGCCCGTGCACGAACGAGTCCCGTGCCGCCCGCCTCAGCGCAGCGCCCGGCGCCCCGCCCAGCCGCCCGGCCACCTCGTACGCCTCGCCCAGCGAATGCCCCGCCGACGCGGACGCCGACGCCGGCACCCCCGGCACGGACGCAAGTCCAGGCGCGTACGCCGCGTTCATCACGCTCCCGAGGAGCGCGATGCCGATCCCGGCGCCCAGCTGGTACGACGTCTCGCCGATCGCCGCCGCCCCGCCCGACTGCTCGGACGGCGCCTCGCTGAGCATCGACTCGTAGGCCCCGAAAAGCGTCGTCTCCAGCCCGAAGCCCAGCAGCACGAACCCGAACAGCAGCAGCCCCGCGTCGTCCTCCCCGCCCATCGCGGTCAGCGTCACCACCGCCGCCGCGGTCAGGCAGAACCCGAAGCACACCATGTGGCGCGGCCCGAACCGCCGCAGCATCCGCGCGCCCGCCAACCCCGACGCCATCGCCGCGATCGTGAGCGGCAGCAGCCGTAGACCCGTCTCCAGCGGCGACAGGCCCAGGACCAGTTGCAGGTACTGCGCCGCGATCAGCTCCAGGCCGACCAGCGCGAGCATCGCCAGCACGATGCAGCCCACCGACGTACTGAACGCCGGCCGCACGAACATCCGCAGGTCCACCAGCGGGAACGGACGCCGCCGTTGACGCCGTACGAACAACACCAGCAGCAGCACGCCCAGCACAAGCGGCGCCAGGGTGAGCGCGTCGAGCGCCGGCTCCCCGCCGCCGAGCCGCTTCACCCCGAAGACCACCCCGAACAGCCCGGCCGCCGCCATCAGCGCGCCGACCACGTCCCAGGGCCCGTCGCGATCGCCCCGCGACTCGGGCAGCAGCAGTCGGCCGACCGGCAGGCTGACCAGCATCAGCGGGATGTTGACGAGGAAGACCGCGCCCCACCAGAAGTGCTCGAGGAGGAAGCCGCCGAGCAGGGGACCCACCGCCGCGCCGACCGCAGCCACCGCGCTCCAGATGCCGATCGCCAGCGCCCGCTCGCGGCGGTCGGGGAAGACCTGCCGGAGGATCGACAGCGTCGCGGGCATGATCATCGCGCCGCCCACACCGAGCAGCGCCCGCGCCAGGATCAGCACCTCGGCGCTCGGCGCGAAGGCCGCGACCGCGGAGGCGACGCCGAACAGGGCGTACCCGAGCAGGAGGACGCGTCTGCGGCCGACCCGGTCGCCCAGCGTGCCGAAGAGGATCAGCAGCGAGGCACAGACCAGTGGATAGACGTCGACGATCCAGAGCAGCTCCATGGCGCCGGGCTTGAGATCCTCGGTGACGGAGGGCACGGCCACGTGCAGCACGGTCGCGTCGAGGGCGACGAGCAGCAGGCTGACGCAGAGGACGACGAGGACGACCCAGCGGTTGGCACCGGCCCCGGCCGCCCGACGGCGCAGCGCTGCGGCGGCCGTGGTCGTCCCGGACATGTACGTACCTCCAAGAAGTTCCCTCGCGTGCGGCGGCTCGGCGGAGTGGGGACGCCCCGTCGTTCGGCCGGAGAGGAGCGGGGTCTCCGGCGCCGTTCGAGACGAACGCGAGTGACACGTCAGCGTACGCGAGTTCGTTACGGCGGCACGTGGCGGACCTCTCACACTCTCCGCGGACGCATGTGGCGTACGCCACTGTCCGCCTCCTTGACCACGTCCCGGTTACCGTTCCGGTTCCGCGCCCGGTCGATAATCGAGCCCGTGACCGATCTTGCGACGCGTGTGGCACCGTCCAGCGCCACACCCCTGCGCCGGGCGGCCCCGGCCCTCCTCGGGTACGCCGCCGTCCGCGCCCTGGGCCTGCTGGTGCTGGCGGTGTGGAGCGCGGCGCGCGGCTCGAGCGGATACACGCTGCTGACCGCCCGCTGGGACGCGCTGTGGTACACGCGGGTCGCCGATCTCGGTTACGGCTACGAGGTGCGGCTACCGAACGGCGACGTCCACTCCAATCTCGCGTTCTTCCCGCTGCTGCCCTGGCTGGAGCGGCTGCTGCACGCGCTGACGCCGCTGTCGTACGCCGACGCCGGCTTCGTCGTGGCTCTGGTCTCGTCTCTCGCGGCGGCGTGGGGGATCTTCGCGGTCGCTGATCATGCGTACGGGCCCAGGGCCGGTGTCTGCGCCGTTCTGCTGTGGGCCGTACTGCCCGTCGGGATCGTGCAGTCGATGGCGTACAGCGAGTCGCTCTTCACGGCGCTCGCCGCCTGGTCGCTGTACGCCGTACTGACCGGCCGCTGGGTGACGGCGGGGACGCTCGCCGCCCTCGGGGGGCTTACCCGGCCGGTCGGCCTCGCCGTCGTGGCGGCGGTGTGGGTCGCGGGCATTGCCCCGTTCGTGCGAGATCGGCGCACGCTCACCTCGTACGGCGCGCGGGTCGGCGAACGCGCTCCTGATCTGGCAAGCGCCGTCCACGCCCGGCGCGTTCGGGAAGCGGACGGCGCGAACGGCGAAACACGCGCCTCTTCCGTCACTCTCGGCGCACCCCTGTGGCCTCGCGCCCTCGGCATGCTCCTCGCCCCCCTCGGCGCCGCCGCGTATGTCCTGTGGGTCGGCCGTCGCACCGGCAAGGGCCCCCTCGGCTATCTCGACGTACAGGCCGGCTGGCGCAACGGCTTCGACGGCGGGTACGCCTTCGCCCGTTTCGTCGCCGACAAGTTCACGTCATTCCCGTCGGCTCTCGCCGGGCTCGGGCTGATCATCGGGGTGGGCCTGGTGATCTGGCTGTACGTCACCGGCGTGCGGCAGCATCAGCCGCTTCCGCTGCTGGTGTACACGGGTGTCGTCGTCGCTCTCGCCCTGTGCGCGTCAAGCTACTTCGGCTCCAAGCCGAGGCTCCTGCTGCCCGCCTTCCCTCTCCTGCTGCCCGTCGCGTCGGCCCTGGCCCGACTACGCACGTCTCGATCGGCCCTGGTCATGGCCGGTGTCGCAGTGGCGTCGGCGGTCTATGGCGCGTTCTGGCTGAATGGCTCCGGTCCACCGTGAGCCGTCTGTACGGCCAGTGAGCGCCGGGAAAATTCCACCCCATGCCCCGGTGAACGAATTCATAAGTGCGCTATAACGAACGCCCGGCATGATCAAAGGAATTGAAGAAGATGCCCGCCACAGATTGCGGATTCATCGGAAATTAGCGTGCTCCTGAGAGGTTTCCCACATCACATCGTCATCACAAAGCCGGTGATTCGACCGGGGCATGAGCTCACTCGCTGTAACGTCCATTGGGTGCGTACCGAACGAAACCTCACCCGTCTGGACCGGGTGTTCGCCAGGCTGGACCGTGAGCCGGAACGACCGGCTCACATCGATGTGCCGAAGATGAGCCGGCACCGGGTCGTTCTGTTCTCCGCGACCCTGGCTTTCTACCTGGCGATCGTGTGGGCCGTGGTGACCACTTCGTGGCTGGTCCGCCTCGACTGGCAGGTCATGTTCTTCCGGCCGTACCAGCAATGGCCGGAGATCCACGCCTTCCTCGACTACTACGTGGTGCTCGGCCAGCGAGGCCCGACCGCCGTGATGGTCGCGGCCTGGCTGGGCTGGCGCTCCTGGCGGCAGCACACGCTCCGTCCGATGCTGACCCTCGGCGCGTCCCTGCTGCTGCTGAACATCACGGTCGGCGCCGCCAAGATCGGCATGGGCCGGCTCGGGCCGCACTACGCCACCGTGATCGGCTCGAACGAGATGGGTCTGGGCGGCGATATATTTCCCAGCGGCCACACCGCCAACGCGGTCGTCACCTGGGGCATCCTGGCCTATCTGGCCTCCACTCCGGGAGCGCGCCGCTGGCTGTCCGCGGTGTCGGCGGTGACCTCGCTCGGCGTCGGCCTCACCACCGTCTACCTCGGTACGCACTGGCTGAGCGACGTGCTGCTCGGCTGGGCCGCGGGGCTGCTGATCCTGCTGGCGCTGCCGTGGTTCGAGCCGCTGATCGCCCGGGCCGAGATCGCGCTGTTCGACCTGCGCGACCGCTGGCGCTCCCGCCGCGGCCGTACGGTGCCGGCACCGGCCGTACCGGTCACGCCCGTTGTGCTCCAGCCACGCACCACGCCCGCGGACGGAGCGGCACCCGGCCGCGAGCCGGCCGCCTCGGTCCGCCCACCCCGGGCGCCGACTCATCTGGCGCTCGGCCCGCACACCGCCCGCTCGGAGCGCACCCCGGTCACCCCGGCGGGCAGCCGCCGCCCGCCGCACTCGGACCGTGTCCCGCGCGGCACCGCCCCGGCGGCCCGTCCGCTGACGGGCGGCTGACGCAGCCGCATCGGCGGGACCGGTACGCACAGCCCACCCCCGCGACGTTCGAAGGCCCCGGTCCTGGATGCAGGACCGGGGCCTTCGCCGTTATGTGTCTCGTCGCCCGCGCGGCGGCTCAGCCCTTCCAGGCGCGGGCCACCGTGCCGTCCCGCACCTCGAAGTTCAGTCGCCCCACGCGGTACTCCATGGTGATGATCGCGCCCGGCGGCAACGACCGTACCGTCGACCATCCGCGCTCCCGCGCGAGCCGCTCGGCGTGCGCTGCGTCGAGGCCGACGTACCCGGCCGGACTGTCCTGGGGCTCCGGCGGCGGAGTGGGAATGTTTGCCATACGGCCACGCTAGGCGCTCCGCGCCGACCGTGGAAGTCAAAGGCGTGGCGACCGTCACGCATACCTCTCCGGTCACACTTCTGTCACAGGATCACGACACGCGTTTCCGTCGAACTCCGTCACACGACCGGGCGGTTCCTTACGCCTTACCGGCGCATTCGAACGTAATTCCCGCGTGTTGCGACGCCCCTTCGAAAAGCCTGCTGGAAAGTTCGCGGGAGTGCTGCCCGGGGAGCATCACGCGGGCTGTTTCACCGCCGAATCCGACCGATACCGCGGGAAATGACGTCGCATAGGAAATTCACCGCGTCGCCACAGAACCCCCGTACGCCCTCTGTCGGGCCCACGGGGAGACGAGCATCATGGCTGCGGCGGACCCGGGCGCGACGAGCGAAGGGGCGAGCGAGCGATGGGGACCGAGACCGTAGGGACGGCGGTGCGACCCGTGCCGCGTCCGCGGGGCGGGCGGCTGGCCGTGGACTGGCTCACCACCACCGACCACAAGAAGATCGGCCATCTCTATCTGATCACGTCGTTCGCCTTCTTCCTGGTCGGCGGGGTCATGGCGCTGCTGATGCGTGCCGAACTCGCCCGTCCCGGGCTGCAGATCGTCGACAACAACCAGTTCAACCAGTTGTTCACCCTGCACGGCACGATCATGCTGCTGCTGTTCGCGACCCCGAGCTTCGCGGGCTTCGCCAACGAGCTGATGCCGCTGCAGATCGGCGCGCCCGATGTCGCCTTCCCCCGGCTGAACATGCTGTCGTACTGGTTCTTCCTGTTCGGTGGTCTGATCGTGCTCGGCTCGCTCGCCGTGCCCGGGGGCCCCGCCGCCTTCGGCTGGTTCGCCTACGCGCCGCTCAACGACGGCGTGCACTCCCCCGGCGTCGGACCCGACCTGTGGATCATGGGGCTGGCGCTGGCCGGCTTCGGGACGATCCTGGGCGCGGTCAACTTCATCACCACGATCATCGGGATGCGCGCGCCCGGCATGACGATGTTCCGGATGCCGATCTTCACCTGGAACACGCTGTTCACGTCGATCCTGATCCTGATGGCGTTCCCGGTGCTCGCGGCGGCCCTGCTGGTCCTCGAGGCTGACCGGCGGTTCGGCTCCCAGGTCTTCGAGGCCGCCAACGGCGGTGCGCTGCTGTGGCAGCACCTGTTCTGGTTCTTCGGGCATCCCGAGGTCTACATCATCGCGCTGCCGTTCTTCGGAATCGTCACGGAGATCATCCCGGTGTTCAGCCGCAAGCCGATCTTCGGTTATCTGACGCTGGTCGGCGCGACGATGACGATCACCGGCCTGTCGGTGGTGGTGTGGGCGCACCACATGTTCGCCACGGGCGCGGTGCTGCTGCCGTTCTTCTCCTTCATGTCGTTCCTGATCGCGGTGCCGACGGGCGTGAAGTTCTTCAACTGGACCGGGACCATGCTGAAGGGCTCGCTGTCCTTCGAGACGCCGATGCTGTGGGCGTGCGGCTTCCTGGCGACGTTCCTGTTCGGCGGACTGACCGGGGTGATTCTCGCGTCGCCGCCGTTGGACTTCCATGTCACGGACTCGTACTTCGTCGTCGCGCACTTCCACTACGTCGTGTTCGGCACCGTCGTCTTCGCGATCTTCGCCGGCTTCTACTTCTGGTGGCCCAAGTTCACCGGGAAGATGCTCGACGAGCGGCTCGGGAAGATCCACTTCTGGACTCTGTTCGTGGGCTTCCACACCACGTTCCTGGTGCAGCACTGGCTGGGCGCGGAGGGCATGCCGCGCCGGTACGCCGACTATCTGGCCGCCGACGGCTTCACGGCGCTGAACACGGTCTCGACGATCGGCGCCTTCCTGCTCGGCCTGTCGACGCTGCCGTTCCTCTACAACGTCTGGAAGACCACGAAGCACGGCGAGAAGGTCGAGGTCGACGACCCCTGGGGGTACGGACGCTCCCTGGAGTGGGCGACGTCGTGTCCGCCGCCGCGGCACAACTTCATCACGCTGCCCCGGGTCCGTTCCGAGGCCCCCGCGTTCGATCTGCACCACCCGGAGTACGCGGCGCTGGAGGACGACCGTCCCGCTCCAGCGCGCGGGACAGCCGGTCCCGGGCCGTCCTGATCGCCAAGGTCAGCCCGGCCGGTTCCACGACTTCGAACTCGAAGCCCATCATCATCACGTGGATGACCATCACGTCGAGCCCGTGCGCCCCGGTGCGCAGCAGACAGGCGTCGTCGCCGTCGGCCTCCAGCGTGCCCACGGAGGGCGAGATGCGTTCGGCGGCCTCGCGCAGGGGCACCAGCAGCCGTACGACGGCCCGGTCGGTGTACGCGCGCGTGGAGACCCCCTTGGAGACATAGGCGGCGAGGTCCTCGGCGGGCGGCCGGCGCGGGGTGAAGCGAGGGCCGTGCGGGGGCCTGGGGGTGATGCGGTCGGCCCGGAAGGTGCGCCAGTCGGCGCGGTCGGTGTCCCAGGCGACCAGGTACCAACGGCGCTCGGTGCACACCAGCCGGTGCGGTTCGGCGGTACGGCGCGTGACGGTGCCGTCGTGGCCGCGGTACTCGAAGCGCAGGCGCTCGGAGTCCCGGCACAAGTGGGCCAGTTCGGTCAGGACGGCCGGGTCGACGGCCGAGGACAGCGGGCCGCGCAGCATCGGCACGGTGACCGCGTTGAGGGCGCCCACCCGGCGCCGCAGCCGGTGCGGAAGCACCTGCTCCAGCTTGGCCAGGGCGCGTACTGAGGTCTCACCGATGCCTTCGATGCCCTGTCCGGCGGCGGTGCGCAGGCCGACGGCGACGGCGACGGCCTCGTCGTCGTCCAGGAGCAGCGGCGGCAGTTCCGCGCCCACGCCCAGCTGGTAGCCGCCGCCGGTGCCGGGGCTGGCGTTGACGGGGTAGCCGAGTTCGCGCAGCCGGTCCACGTCCCGGCGCACGGTGCGCGGTGTGACACCGAGCCGTTCGGCCAGTTCGGCCCCGGACCACTCGCGGTGGGCCTGGAGGAGCGAGAGCAGGCGCAGCAGTCGTGCCGAGGTCTCCAGCATGGGCCCAGTCTGTCTCAGGGCTCGTACGGCAGTTGCGGCACGTCGAAGCACGTACGGTTCATGTCCTCTTGCGGGACAGTGCCGGCTGCGGTTCATGAACGCGTCCACGCACGCGCGCGATGCCATCGCGCGCGGCCCCTGGCCCCGCTCGGTCGGGTGACCGGGCGGGGCCGCGTGTCCGGGACAGAGGGAGCTGTTCAGAGGGCGAGGCGCTGTCCGGGCACGATCAGGTCGGGGTCACCGCCGATGAGGGCCTTGTTGGCAGCGTAGATCCGCTGCCAGGTGGTCCCGTGCCGGGCGGCGATGCCGCTCAGGGTGTCGCCCTCGCGCACGGTGTAGTCACCGCGGGACGAGCCCCGGGTGGTGTGGCCCGTCGTACGCTCCGGCGTCTTCACCGGCTTCGACGGGACGGACTTGACGGTGTGCGCGGTGCTGTTGCGGCTCGCGGTCTTCCCGGCCGCCGTACCGGAGGAGGCGGCCGCGGGTGCGGCGCCGGACGCACCGGCCCGTGCCGAGCAGACCGGCCACGCACCCCAGCCCTGCGCGTGCTGGACCTGGGTGGCGACGGCGATCTGCTGGGCCCTGGAGGCCCGGTCGGCGGTCGACGCGTAGGCAGTTCCGCCGTACGCGCGCCAGGTGCCGGCGGAGAACTGGAGTCCGCCGTAGTAGCCGTTGCCGGTGTTGATGTGCCAGTTGCCGCCGCTCTCGCACTGGGCGATGCGGTCCCACACCCCGTTGTCAGCCGCCGCGGCGTTGCCGGTCGCGGCCAGCAGTCCCAGCGGGACGAGCAGCGCCGCGCCGGCGAGGACCGCCGTCGTGCGTGCCTTGCGGGCGCCGTCGGGGCGCGCGCTGTCACGGGTGGTGGCGGCGTAGGTATCGGCACATTCGGACATGTAATTCCCTCTCCACGGACCCGGGGTCCCCCAGGCCGGAACACGGTCGCCGCGCATGGACGCGGTTCGCCGCGCTCCGACCCGTCCGCCTGGACCGGTGCTGCGTTCTTGCCTGGTGCGGCCGGCGGACGTACCCGAGCGGTGCTCGTTGCACACGGCGGAGGAATCTAGGGAGCCGGACCGGCTGATATCAACCAACTCCCCGTCATTCCAGGCCAGTTCACTGTTACCCCGGGTATCGACGATTTTCAGCCACCCATTTCATTCGCTGATTTCCGGATTTGTCGACCAGAGACACGAGTCGTCTGTGATTCACTTCACCGGCCCAAATTCCTTTGCTCTCCGAAGAGTTGACACGGAGTATCCGATTCCGCGCCGGTCGTGACGCTGTGCGGTGGATGGTTCGATTCCGTTCGCGCCGGTGCGTGACTCCGGCCACAGATCACCCGTTGTCTTCTTCATGAGCCCGGAACCCCCGGGGCTCATTGGGCCGGGAGCCACCCGGTCGCACCGCACCGCATCCCGAGGGAGCCACCGTGCCGCGCATGCTCGACGTCAGTGACGCCGTACGCGCCGAGATCGGCGACGAAGAAGCCGACCGGCTGCTCGCCGGAGAGAACGCACCGGGCAGTTACGACTGCACGTCCTGTCGCACCCCGGGCGACTCCGAGCAGGAGCGCACCAGCACCGTTCTGTTCATCGGGGACGAGACCGCCGTCCTCGCCTTCGCCCACGCCAGCTGCCTGCCCTCGCAGGTCGTCCAGGTCACCGAGGAGCAACTGCAGGGCGCAGTCCGCTCCATCAACGGCGACAGCGCCTCCCCCGGTACCGCGCAGCAGCCCGCGCCCGAGCAGGCCGTGCTCGGGGTGACCAGCGGACTCGTCCTGATCGCCGGGGAGTTGCACCCGGCGCTCGTCGTGGAGCCGACCGCGCCGATCGTGCGCCCCGGTACGACCGGTGCCGGTGACGACTTCCTGCCGCTGCTCATCGAGCAGGGGTTCATGCCGGTGATCGAGCTGAGCAGCGTGCCGCCGGTGCTGCACGGCTGGTCGGTGCTGCTCGCGGTCGGTCAGCTGCACGCGGTCCTGCAGCCCGGCGGCAACGGCGGGCAGCCGGTCGCCTGGTGGCAGGCGCACCAGCCGCTCCAGGTGACGGACAGCTGGCGGGCGGCGGCGAACAAGCACCAGCAGGTGCTCATGTTCGCGGCGCCGGTCGGGTCGATCGGGCGTCAGCCGCGTGAGGACCTGCTGCGGGACGCGCTCGACAAGGCGGCGGCGAACGGTCTGCTGGTCGCTGCGACGTTGCCGCTGGCGGGGACGTGAGCACCAACGCCGGGGACGTGAGCGCCTAGTGCTGTGGCCCGTGCGGACGCGAGGGCGGGTGAGGGCCACGTTTCGGCTGCTCGCGCCCACGCGGCGGAGCCGCATGCCGAAACGGCCCGTGCCTTTTCGGGGCGCGCCCGCGGGGCGCCATACGCCCGCATCTCTTCACGTTTCGGGTCGTTTGGACATACGTGCACGCATACGACGTTTCTTCCCGCCGCCCCTCCTTCACCACCATCCCGTCCGCGCGGGCCGGGCGGGACTCTCCGGGCGGACCATCGGCCACGCCGATCTACGACACGCTCTACGCGGAGTGGGTCAAGTCCTTCCGGACCCTGCCGGGTGACCGCACCGGCGAGGAGGAGCTGGGGTTCGTGGCCTTCGGGTACGCCCCGCACAGCACCGGCACGCACGACACGGGGGTGTACGGCTCGACGTCGTACGGGTCGAGTGTGTACAGCGCCTACAGCGCGGGGGCGTACAGCGTCCGGCCGAGCAGCAGCGGTCAGTCGCAGGTGCAGTGGCAGCGCGTCGGCTTGCTGGGGCGGCAGGACACGGGGGTGCCCCACGTCCCGGCGGCACTGCCGCCCGGCCCGCGGCGCGGCCTCTGACGTACGGCACGAAGGGCGGCCCCCGTCGGAACAGGGACCGCCCTTCGGTCGTTCGGTCTCTACTTCTTCTTCGCGCCGCGCTTCTCGCGCACCCGCACGGAGATATGGATCGGCGTGCCCTCGAAGCCGAACTCCTCGCGCAGACGGCGCTCGATGAAGCGGCGGTAGCCCGCCTCGATGAAGCCGGAAGCGAAGAGGACGAACCGCGGGGGCTTGGTGCCGGCTTGGGTGCCGAACAGGATGCGGGGCTGCTTGCCGCCGCGAACCGGGTGCGGGTGGGCCGCGACCAGCTCGCCGAGGAAAGCGTTCAGGCGACCGGTCGGCACGCGGGTCTCCCAGCCGGCCAGGGCCGTCTCGATCGCCGGGACCAGCTTCTCCATGTGGCGGCCGGTGCGCGCGGAGACGTTGACGCGGGGCGCCCAGGTGACCTGGCCCAGCTCGGTCTCGATCTCGCGCTCGAGGTAGTAGCGGCGCTCCTCGTCGAGGGTGTCCCACTTGTTGTAGGCGATGACCATCGCGCGGCCCGCCTCGACGGCCATCGTGATGATGCGCTGGTCCTGTACCGAGATGTTCTCGGAGGCGTCGATGAGTACGACGGCGACCTCGGCCTTCTCGACGGCGGCGGCGGTGCGCAGCGAGGCGTAGTAGTCGGCGCCCTGCTGGAGGTGGACGCGCTTGCGGATGCCGGCCGTGTCGACGAACTTCCAGGTCACGCCGCCGAGTTCGATCAGCTCGTCGACCGGGTCGCGGGTGGTGCCCGCGAGTTCGTTGACGACGACGCGCTCCTCGCCGGCCACCTTGTTCAGGAGGGAGGACTTGCCGACGTTCGGGCGGCCGATCAGCGCGATGCGGCGCGGGCCGCCGATTCCGGTGCCGCCGAAGGTCTGCTCGGGCGCGGTCGGCAGGACCTCCAGGACGGCGTCCAGCATGTCGCCGGTGCCCCGGCCGTGCAGGGCCGAGACCGGGTGCGGCTCGCCGAGACCGAGCGACCAGAGGTAGGCCGCGTCCGCCTCGCCGCTCGGGCCGTCGACCTTGTTGGCGGCCAGCACGACCGGCTTGCCGGCCTTGCGTAGCAGCCGTACGACCGCCTCGTCGGTGTCGGTCGCGCCGACCTTGGCGTCCACGACGAAGACCACGGCGTCGGCGGCCTCGATCGCGTACTCGGCCTGGGCGGCCACGGAGGCGTCGATGCCGAGGACGTCCTGCTCCCAGCCGCCGGTGTCGACGACCTTGAAGCGGCGGCCCGACCACTCGGCCTCGTAGGTCACGCGGTCGCGGGTGACGCCGGGCTTGTCCTCGACGACCGCCTCGCGACGGCCGATGATCCGGTTGACGAGGGTCGACTTGCCGACATTGGGGCGGCCGACGACGGCGAGCACAGGCAGCGGACCGTGGCCCGCCGCCTCGATGGCACCCTCGACGTCCTCGAGGTCGAAGCCCTCTTCCGCGGCGAGCTCCATGAACTCCGTGTACTCGGCGTCGCCGAGCGCCCCGTGCTCGTACTCGTGCTCGGCCGAGCCGTCGGGCTGGTTCTGCTCGTTCATGAAGTCCGTACCTCGTCGTTCCATCGTGGTGATCGGTGGCATCCCCGCACAAACGGAGATCCACTACTCAAGTGTCGCCCTAGCGCCCGGTGAGGCGCCTGGCGTTTTCCAGGTGGCTGGTGAGCTGCTTCTGAATGCGCTCGGTCGCCTCGTCGAGCGCCTTGCGCGTGCGCCGGCCGCTGCCGTCGCCCGCCTCGAACGGGTCGCCGAAGACGACGTCCACGCGGGAGCGCAGCGGGGGCAGTGCCTTTATCAACCGTCCCGGCTTGTCGGAGCTTCCCAGTACGGCGACGGGCACGATCGGCGCACCGCTGCGTACGGCGAAGTAGGCGAGCCCGGCGCGCAGCGAGGCGAAGTCGCCCTCGCCGCGGGTGCCCTCCGGGAAGATGCCGAGCACTCCCCCGGCGTCCAGCACGGAGAGCGCGCGGGTGATCGCCGTGCGGTCGGCGCTGTGGCGGTCCACCTTCAGCTGGCCGATGCCCCGCAGGAACGGGTCGAGCGGTCCGACGAACGCCTCCTTCTTGATCAGGAAGTGCGTCGGCCGGGGCGACACGCCCATGACCATCGGGCCGTCGATGTTGTGGGAGTGGTTGACGGCGAGGATCGCCGGGCCGCTCGCGGGCACCCTCCAGGCGCCGAGCACGCGCGGTCGCCACAGCGTGTGCATCAGGCCGACGCCGAGGCGCCGCCCGACCTCGGCGCCCCGCTCCGACGCGGCAGCCTCGGTCACTTCGCCGTCCGCTTCTCCTCGACGAGGGTGACGACGCACTCGATGACCTGCTGGAGGGTGAGGTCGGTGGTGTCCACCTCGACCGCGTCGTCCGCCTTGGCGAGCGGCGAGGTCTTGCGGGAGGAGTCGGCCGCGTCGCGCTTGATCAGCGCCTCGCGGGTGGCGTGGACGTCGACGCCCTTGAGCTCACCGCTGCGGCGGGCCGCGCGGGCCTCGGGGGAGGCGGTGAGGAAGATCTTCAGGTCGGCGTCCGGCAGCACGGTGGTGCCGATGTCCCGCCCCTCGACGACGATGCCCTTCTCCGCGGAGGCCGCCAGCGAGCGCTGCAGCTCGGTGATCCGGGCGCGCACCTCGGGCACGGCGCTGACCGCGCTGACCTTGGAGGTGACCTCCTGGGTGCGGATCGGGGCGGCGACGTCGGTGCCGTCGACGGTGATCGTCGGTTCGGCCGGGTCGGTGCCCGAGACGATCTCCGGCTTCGCGGCCACGGCGGCGACGGCGGTCGGGTCGTCGAGGTCGATGCTGTTGTTCACCATCCACCAGGTGATCGCCCGGTACTGGGCCCCGGTGTCGAGGTAGCTGAGGCCGAGCTGCGCGGCGACGGCCTTCGACGTGCTCGACTTGCCCGTGCCGGAGGGGCCGTCGATGGCGACAATCACGGGTCGGGCGGCGCCGTTTTCCACGGAGGGACACCTTCCTGGTGCGGTGAGGCGGGAGTGGGCGGGGCGCGATGGTGCCCTGCACAAGGTTACTGGCTTCGGGTGACGGCTCTGTCCCGGCGGGACGACCGGTACCGACAGCACCGCCCGCCTACTGCCGCAACGCCCACCCTCGCTCCCGCAGCGCCGCCGACAGCACCGGCACCGACTTCGGCTCCACCATCAGCTGGACGAGACCGGCCTGCTGTCCCGTCGCGTGCTCGATGCGGACGTCCTCGATGTTGACCCCGGCCATCCCCGCGTCCGCGAAGATGCGGGCCAGCTGGCCCGGCTGGTCGTCGATGAGGACCGCCACGACCTCGTACACCCGCGGCGCGGACCCGTGCTTGCCGGGCACCCTGACCTGCCCCGCGTTGCCGCGTCGCAGCACGTCCTCGATGCCGGCGCTGCCCTCCTGCCGCTTGGCCTCGTCGGAGGACTGCAGGGCGCGCAGGGCGCGGACGGTCTCGTCGAGGTCGGTGGAGACGTCCGCGAGGAGGTCGGCGACCGGGCCCGGGTTCGCGGACAGGATGTCGATCCACATCCCGGGGTCGGACGCGGCGATCCGGGTCACGTCGCGGATGCCCTGTCCGCACAGCCGTACGGCGGCCTCCTCGGCGTGCTGCAGACGCGCGGCGACCATGTTGGAGACCAGGTGGGGCATGTGGGAGACCAGGGCGACCGCGCGGTCGTGGGCGTCGGCGTCCATGACGACCGGCACGGCCCGGCAGTGCGAGACCAGCTCCAGGGCGAGGTTCAGCACCTCGGTGTCGGTGTCCCGGGTGGGGGTCAGCACCCAGGGGCGGCCCTCGAAGAGGTCGCCGCTGGCGGCCAGCGGCCCGGACTTCTCGCGCCCCGACATGGGGTGCGTGCCGATGTAGGACGAGAGGTCGAGGCCCAGGTGCTCCAGTTCGCGGCGCGGGCCGCCCTTGACGCTGGCCACGTCGATGTAGCCGCGGGCCGCGTCCCGCCGCATGGCGTCCGCGAGGACGGTAGCCACGTGCGCGGGCGGCGCGGCGATGATCGCCAGGTCGACGCGGCCGTCCGGAACCTCGTCCGTGCCGGCGCCCAGCGCGGCCGCCGTACGGGCCTGCTCGGGGTCGTGGTCGACGAGGTGGACGGTGACGCCGCGCTGGGTCAGGGCGAGCGCGGCGGAGGTGCCGATGAGGCCGGTGCCGATGACGAGTGCGGTCCTCACTGGGCGATGTCCTTGCGCAGGGCGGCCGCGGCACCGAGGTAGACGTGCGCGAGGTCGGCGCGGGGCCGGTCGGAGTCGATGTGCGCGAGGATGCGGACCACGCGGGGCATGGCGCCCTCGATGTCCAGTTCCTGGGCGCAGATCAGGGGCACGTCGACGATGCCGAGCTTGCGGGCCGCGGCGGCCGGGAAGTCGCTGTGCAGATCGGGCGTGGCCGTGAACCAGATGCTGATCAGGTCGTCGGCGGTCAGCCCGTTGCGTTCGAGGATGGCGGTGAGCAGGGCCCCGACCTGCTCGTCCATGTGACCGGCCTCGTCCCGTTCCAGTTGGACGGCCCCCCGGACCGCTCGTACCGCCACGGTGCTGCTCCTTGCTGAGGTGCTTGTCGGCTCTTGCCCGTCCAGCCTAGTCAGCCCGCGTCACAACGGTGCGTGGCGCCCGCCCCCTGAGACCGCGGCCGGGCGCGGTGGGCCGGCGCCTCAGAGGTTCTGCTGCTCGGCGAGGTCCTCCAGGGAGGTGCCCGAGGGCATCTGGCCGGTCGGGGTCAGTCTGTCGACGACCCGGGGCAGCGAGTGGGCGATCTCGTCGGCGGCCTGCTGGGGTGTGTCTCCGGCCTGCTGGGCGACGTGCCGGATGGTCTCGTCGGGCAGGGCCTTCTGGATCTGACTGCCGGTGACGGACCGGTTCGGGCCGTTGCCGGCCCAGGAGTCCTTCTGCTGGGCCGTCCCGGACTTGGCGAGCATGTCGAGCAGCCCGCCGAGCGGGTTGGAGCCGCCGCCCTGGCGGCCGGCCAGCGAGGAGAGCAGCGTGCCCAGCGTGCCGCCGGCCGCGCTGCCGCTCTGACTGTCGAGGAGCTGCCCGAGCATCTTGCCGAGATCGAGATCGTCACCCGCCATCGTCCTGCCTTTCGCGTACGGCCGGGCGCTGGTAGGGAGCCGGCCTCGGACCCTGCCAATGTCACTCGGATCTCCCCGCCCTGCTACTCGGGGTGAGGGCGCGGCGCCGTGTGCGTTGCGCCGCCTGGTGTACGGATTGCGCGTTTTGGTGCACTTCACCCCGGGTTGCTCTGACTTCGATGGCTCCGGTGCCAGGATGCTGATGCTCCGCTCGGAGCGATTTCCCTGCGTTTTGGAGTGACGACATGACCGACAGTGCAACGCGGCGCAGCGTCCTCGCCACCGGCGCGGCGGCACTCGCCGTGGGCTGCGTGGGTTGCGGCAGCGAGAGCGGCGACACGAAGACGGAAGTGGCGAGCGAGACGGCGACGGAATCGGCCCCCGGGTCCACGACCGCGGCCGCCGCCGGGCAGGAGCTGACGAGGACGAGTGACATCCCGGTCGGCGGCGGCCGGGTCTTCGAGGCCGAGAAGGTCGTCGTGACGCAGCCGTCGCAGGGCCGCTTCAAGGCGTTCTCGGCGCTGTGCACCCACCAGGGCTGCACGGTGGCGAAGGTCGCGAACGGCACGATCGACTGTGCCTGCCACGGCAGCAAGTTCCATGTGGCCGACGGTTCGGTGGCCAACGGCCCGGCGATGCAGCCCCTGGCGCCGGCGAACATCACCGTGGACGGAAATTCGATCCGCCTCGCGTGAGCGGGCCCGTACGCTCACGGGCATGCACCCTCACGACCTGGTCCGCGACCACACCGTCTACGCGTGCGTGATGGGCTCGCGCGCCTTCGGTCTGGCGACGGAGGGCAGCGACACCGACCGGCGGGGCGTCTTCCTCGCCCCGACGCCGCTGTTCTGGCGCTTCGAGAAGCCGCCGACGCACGTGGAGGGCCCGGCCGAGGAGCAGTTCGGCTGGGAGCTGGAGCGCTTCTGCGAACTCGCCCTGCGCGGGAACCCGAACGTCCTGGAGTGTCTGCACTCGCCCCTGGTGGAGCACGTCGACGACACGGGCCGCGAACTGCTGGCCCTGCGCGGGGCGTTCCTGTCCCGGCAGGTGCACGACACGTTTACGCGCTACGCGCTCGGGCAGCGCAAGAAGCTCGACGTCGATGTCCGCACGCACGGAGCCCCGCGCTGGAAGCACGCGATGCATCTGCTGCGGCTGCTGACGAGCGCCCGCGATCTGCTGGCCACGGGCGAGCTGCGGATCGACGTCGGCGATCAGCGGGACGCGCTGCTGGCGGTGAAGCGGGGCGAGGTCCCGTGGCCGGAGGTCGAGGCCTGGATGGCCCGGCTGGCGGGCGAGACCGAGCGGGCCGCACCGCGCTCGCCGCTCCCGCCGGAGCCGGACCGCCGGTGCGTGGAGGACTTCCTGGTGCGGGTCCGCCGCGCCTCAGCCCTGCGGGAGCTGCCCGTCGAGCCGGACCCGCACCACGAAGTCGTGCAGGGCGTCGTACGCGGAGGGGGCGTCTGACAGGGCTGAGCCGGCCTGCGCCTCGTCGAGCACGGCGTGCAGCCGCTCCACATCGGCCTGCACGCGCGCGTGGTCGACCTCGGCGGACCCGTGCTCGCGCTGCGCCTTGGCGGCGATCAGGCCGGGCAGGTAGCCGGGGGCCACGTCCGACTCCGCCACGAGCGTGGGCAGATGGGCCTGCACCTCGCCGCTGCGCATCAGATGGATGCCGGTGAGCAGCACACGGAAGGTGTACAGCAGCGGCTTCAGCTCACCGGTCTTCTCGAACAGCCGCCATTGCGTCACCGCGAACCCCCGGTAGTGGTGCGCGTGATGGCTGGTGAGGACCCCGGGCGCCAGCGCGGCCAGTTCGCGGTGCGCGTCGCCGGTGTGCACGACCAGCGGCGACAGCAGCTGCTCCAGGACGTAGCCGTTGCGCCGCAGCATCAGCCGTACGAACTTGCGCAGGTCGTGGGTGACGAGGTCCATCTCGACGCCCTGGCGCACCCAGGCCCTGGACCGGGTCTCCTCCGGCTCTCGCAGCCCCAGCAGCTCGCCGGCGGGCAGCAGATGGACACCGCGCAGGTCCAGGTCGGAGTCCTCGGAGGGGAAGCCGTACAGATGCGCGCCGGAGACGGTCGCGAAGAGGACGGGGTGGGGCTGTTCGGCGATGACCGGAGCCAGGTCGGTGTCGAGAGCGTCGAGCATGGGCTAAGCGTCCCAGAGTGCTCCGAGCGTCATCAGGTCGCCCCGGTACTCGATGCGGTCCGCCCACGGTGTCGGCCAGGCCTCCGCACCCAGGTGGGCACCCGCGAAGGCGCCGGTCAGGCAGGCGATCGAGTCCGAGTCGCCGGAGCTGCACGCGGCCCGGCGCAGCGCGGTGACCGGTTCGTCGACGAAGAGCAGGAAGCACAGCAGGCCGGTGGCCAGGGCCTCCTCGGCGATCCAGCCCGCGCCGGTGGCCAGGCAGGGGTCGGTCTCCGGCGAGGGGGTGCGCAGGGCGTCCTGGAGCCGGTCGAGGGCGGCCAGGCAGTCGTCCCAGCCGCGGCCGATGAAGTGCTCGGGCGTGGGGTCCTGCGCGCGGGTCCACAGGTCGCCGAGCCACTCGTGGTGGTAGTGGCCGCGGCTGTCGTAGGCGTACGAGCGGAGCTGTCCGACGAGTCCGGTCGGCTCGGCATCCTGGGCGAGCAGCCGAACGGCGTGGGCGGTGAGGTCGGAGGCGGCCAGGGCGGTGGGGTGCCCGTGGGTGAGCGCGGCCTGCAACTGGGCGGCCCCCGCGCGCTGTTCGTCGCTCAGGCCGGGGGCGAGGCCGATGGGCGCCACCCGCATGTTGGCGCCGCAGCCCTTGGAGCCGATCTGGCTGGCGTCCTGCCAGACCCGCCCCTCCTCCTTCAGCAGGCTGCACGCCTTGAGGCAGGTGCGGCCGGGCGCACGGTTGTTCTCCGGCGACCGGTACCAGTCCACGAACTCCTCGCGCACCGGCCGCGCCAGCCGTTTCGGCGCGAGCACACCGCGGTCCATGGCCGTCCTCAGGCCCCGCCCCACCGCCAGCGTCATCTGGGTGTCGTCCGAGACGAAGGCGCGTTTCGGCAGCTCCATCTCGCGCCACGGCCCGCACTTGGCGAGGATCGAGGGCACGTCGTTGAACTCGGTGGGGAACCCGAGGGCGTCCCCGAGCGCGAGGCCGAGCAGAGAGCCGGTGGCGGCGAGCTTGTTCACCGTTGAGGTCATGCGGGGCGTCCTTCCCGGGACGGTCGGAGCAGGGGCGGGTGCAGGGTGGTGACGGCTCCGGCGCGATAGAGCGCGGCGGGTTTGCCGCGGCCGCCGGTCAGCCGGGCAGCGCCCGGGACCGGTTCGACGAAGCCGGGAGTGGCGAGCACCTTGCGCCGGAAGTTGGGCCGGTCGAGGGCGGTGCCCCACACGGTCTCGTAGACCCGCTGCAGTTCGCCGAGCGTGAACTCGGGCGGGCAGAAGGCGGTGGCGAGACACGTGTACTCGAGCCGGGCGCCGACGCGGTCGTGGGCGTCCGCCAGGATCCGGTCGTGGTCGAAGGCGAGCGGCTTCGCCGTGTCGTACGGCAGCCACCGCGCCTGGGCCGCGTCGCTGCCGGCGTGCGGTTCGGGCGGGTCGGGCACGAGCGCGGTGAACGCGACCGACACGACCCGCATCCGGGGGTCGCGGCCGGGCTCGCTGTAGGTGCGCAGCTGCTCCAGGTGCAGGCCGCCGACGTCCGACAGGCCGGTCTCCTCGGCGAGTTCGCGCCGGGCCGCGGTCTCGGCGGACTCGGTCGGCAGCACGAAGCCGCCGGGCAGCGCCCAGTGGCCGGCGTACGGCTCCTGCCCGCGCTCGACGAGCAGCACGTGCAGGGCGCCGGCGCGCAGGGTGAACACGGCGAGGTCGACGGTGACGGCGAAAGGTTCGAAGGCGTACTTGTCGTAGCCGGTCGGCATGGTCACGCCCGCTCGCCCCCTTCACGATCGGCGTTGACTAATAGTCGTTACGACTATAAAGAGCGCGAGCGGGCCGCACAACCCCGTCGCCCCTCTCAACTGCCCCCGCGTGCCGGTGCGAACGCCGCCGCCACCGCCCCGAGGCCCGCCGCTCCCGCCGTCACCCACAGCGCTGCGCCGCAGCCGTCGACGAAGGCCTGCGGTGAGCCGTAACCGCCGTAGGCCGTGAAGACGATCGCGGCGGCGGCGATGCCGAAGACCCCGCCGAGTTCGCGCAGCGCGTTGTTGACGCCGGCCGCCACGCCCGCGTCGCCGAGCGGCACGGACGAGGTCACGGCGTTGGCGACGCTCGGGAAGACCAGGGAGATGCCGACGCCGGCGACGATGAGCGGGCCGACGAGACGGCCGTAGCCGACACCGGGTTCCACCTGCCAGGCCAGCAGGCCGAGGCCCACCGCCTGGAGCAGCAGGCCGGCCAGCATGAAGGGCCGGGTGCCGTAACGGTCCGCGAGCGCGCCCGCGACCGGGGCCACCAGCAGCGGCATGGCGTTCCACACGAGGATGCGCACGCCCGCCTCCAGCGGGGAGTAGCCGAGCCCCACCTGGAACAGCTGCGTGATCATGAAGAGGGCGCCGAGCAGCGACGCGAACGTCAGGAAGCCGGCGGCGTTGGCGGTGGAGAATCCGCGGTTGCGGAAGTGCGCGAGCGGCAGCATCGGATAGCGGGCGCCCGACCGCTCCCACCGAAGGAACGCCGTCACGAACGCGACACCGGTGACCAGGGCCCCGATCACCTCGGCGCTCCCCCAGCCCGCCGCGGGCGCCCGCACCGGCGCCCAGGCCAGTCCGGTCAGCCCCACAGCCGCCAACAGCAGCCCGACAACGTCGAGTCGGTGCCGCGGACCACGGCTCTCGCGGAGCTTCGTGGCGGCCAGGGGCAGCATGACGAGGCCGGTCGGCACGTTCAGCCAGAAGATCCACTGCCAGGACAGTCCCTCGGTGACGGCCCCGCCGAGCACCGGTCCGGCCGCCACGCCGAGCCCGGTCACCCCGCCCCACACACCGATCGCGACACCCCGCTTCTCGGCCGGGAACGCGTCGCTGATCAGGGTCAGGGTCAGCGGCAGCAGGACGGCGGCGCCGGCGCCCTGGGCGATCCGCGCGGCGACGAGTTCGCCCGGCCTGCCAGCCAGTGCGGAAAACGCGGAGGCCAGCGTGAAGACGGCGAGCCCGACGACGTACATCCGCCGCCTGCCGAAACGGTCGCCGAGGGCCGCTCCGGTCAGGGTCAGGCAGGCGAAGACGAGGTTGTAGGCGTTGATGGTCCATTCCAGGTCGGACAGGCTCGCCCCGAAGCCGGCCCGCAGCGCGGGCAGCGCCGTGGCGACGACCACGACGTCGAGGGAGCACAGCAGGGCGCCGAGCCCGGCGAGGGCGACGGTCCAGCCGCGCCGCCAGGGCGCCTCGCCGGGGGGTGCCTCGCGGCGGGGACACGTACGGTCGTGTCGGTCATGACGGTTCCTTTCGTGAGGCCCTGAGGGCCGGTCACGAAGAATCGACCCGGCTCACCCCGGGAAGGAACCGCGGCGCCCGAGAAAGCCCAGCAGCCGGACGTCTGCACCGGCGCGCGGCGACACGGTGAGCGGCGCCGCGAACCGCACGCCCCGGTCCTCCGCCGCGACCACGCACCGCGCGACGGACAGCAGTTCGGCGGCGAGCGCGCCCGGGATCGGCCGGGGCCGCCCGCCGGCCTGGGCGACGTCCCAGCCGTGCACGGTGATCTCCACGGCGCCGACGGCGGCCATCACCCGCACGTCCAGCGCCCGTTCGCCCACCAGGACCCGCTCCCCGGGCCCGGCGGCCCAGGCGCCGAGCAGTGCGCACGCGCGCGTACGGAACCCACACGCCGCGTCGCCACCGGCGGGGGAGGGAAACGGCCCGATCCGCCCGCCGGTCAGCCCCTCGTACAACGCCTCCACCGAGTCGTCGAGATGACCGAGCAGATCCCCGAGGTCCCACGCGGCGCACGGGGTGGCCCGCCCGAGGCTGCCGGGCACCACCCCGGCGACACTGCCCAACGCGTAGGCGAGCGACCGCTCCAGCAACTCACCGGCGTTCACCTGGGCCTCCCGGCGCTCACGACAGCACCCGCGGCATGCCGAACCCCTCGAACAACCCGGCGTCCAGGAAGGCGGTGATACGGGTGACGGTCCCCTGGCGCACGGTGAGCACCTGGACCGAATGCGCGCGGAAGACGCCGTCCTCGTCACGCAGATACATCGCGACGGCCGGCTGTCCGTTCGCGCGCGTGGGCAGCATCCGTGCGATGCCCGCCCGGTGGTGCGCCCGGGACGCCAGGAAGCGCAGCACGTTCTTGCGCCCGCTGAACCACTCCGGGTTGGGCGGCATCTCCAGCTCGACGCCCTCCTGGAGCAACCCGATCAGCGCGTCCATGTCGGCGTGCTCGAAGGCGGCCATGTACCGGTCGAGCACCTCCCGGTCCGCCGCGCCCTCCGGCTCGGCGAGCAGGTCCTCGTCCGGAGCCACCTCGTCGAGGCGGGCACGCGCGCGTTGCAGGGTGCTCTTCACGGCGACCGGCGAGGTCCCGAGCAGCGTGGCGACCTCGGAGGCCCGCCAGGCCAGGACGTCCCGCAGGATCAGCACGGCCCGCTGGCGCGCGGGCAGATGCTGCAACGCGGCGACCAGCGCGAGCCGCAGGCTGCCCCGCGCGGCCACGACGGTGGCCGGGTCGAGCAGCGCGTCGGGCAGCGGCCGCAGCCACGGAACGTCCGTCACGGGAGCGCTCAGGACCTCCTCGGGCGCCTCGGAGGGCCCGCCGAGCCCGGAGGGCAGCGGACGCCGCGCGCGGCCCTCCAGCGCCGTCAGACACGTGTTGGTGGCGATCCGGTGCAGCCAGGTCCGCAGGCTCGCCCGGCCCTCGTAGCCGTCGTACGACCGCCAGGCCCGCAGATACGTCTCCTGCACCAGGTCCTCGGCCTCGTCGGCCGAGCCCAGCATCCGGTAGCAGTGCGCGAGCAGCTCCCGCCGGTACGGGTCGGTCAGCCGTACGAACTCCTCGTGGTCCGTCCCCGTCACAGCCATGCCGGCTCCCTCCGTCCGCCTGGGATACAGACCGGCGGGAGCGTGAAAAAGCATCGGCCGGTCCCGGACGAATCCGGGACCGGCCCACGACAGGAGCCGCCTCCTAGAGGTCGACCTCCTTCAGCAGCATGCCGACCTCGGTGTTGGACAGGCGGCGCAGCCAGCCCGACTTCTGGTCGCCCAGGGTGATCGGGCCGAAGGACGTACGCACCAGCTTCTCCACCGGGAAGCCCGCCTCGGCGAGCATGCGGCGGACGATGTGCTTGCGGCCCTCGTGCAGGGTGACCTCGACCAGGTAGTTCTTGCCGGTCTGCTCGACGACCCGGAAGTGGTCCGCGCGCGCGTAACCGTCCTCCAGCTGGATGCCGTCCTTGAGGCGCTTGCCCAGGTCGCGCGGGATAGGGCCGACGATCGCCGCCAGGTACGTCTTCTTCACGCCGTACTTGGGATGGGTCAGCCGGTGCGCCAGCTCGCCGTGGTTGGTGAGCAGGATGACGCCCTCGGTCTCGGTGTCGAGCCGGCCGACGTGGAAGAGGCGCGTCTCCCGGTTGGTGACGTAGTCGCCGAGGCACTGGCGCCCCTCGGGGTCCTCCATCGTCGCGACGACACCGGCGGGCTTGTTCAGCGAGAAGAACTGGTACGACTGCGTGGCCACGGTCAGACCGTCGACCCTGACCTCGTCCTTCTCCGGGTCGACCCGCTTGCCCTGCTCGGTGACGATCTCGCCGTTGACCTCGACGCGCGCCTGCTCGATCAGCTCCTCGCAGGCACGCCGCGAGCCGTAGCCCGCGCGCGCGAGGACCTTCTGCAGCCGCTCGCCCTCCTGCTCGGCACCCGGGAACGTCTTGGGCAGCCGGATGTCCTTCTTGCCCGCGTACCGCTCGCGGTTGCGCTCCTCGGTCCGCGCGTCGTACTCGCGGGAGCGGGCGGGGGCCGTACGGCCGCGCCCGGCGCCCTGCTGGGACTGCTTGGGCCCGCCCTTGGCGCCACCGCGGGCCGCGCCGCCGCGCCCGGACTTGGGGCCGTCCTGCGTGGCTCCGGGGCCCACGTCGTAGCGGCGCTCCTCGGGGCGGGGCTTGCGGGGCCGGCCCTGCCCCTGTCGCTCGTCCCTGTTGTTGCCGGCACCGCGGTAGTTACCGCGCCCGCCGCTCTTGCCGCTGCCGCTGCTTCGCATCAAAGTTCCGTCGTCGTCGTGTCAGGCGTGTACGTCGTGGGACCGTCGTCCGGGTCCGGACCGTCCGGATCGAACGACGGTACTGCCTCCTGGGTCTCGGCCTCGATCGCCTCCGCCTCCGGAAGGAAGGGCGCGAGCTCCGGGAGCTCGTCCAGGCCGCGCAGGCCCATCCGCTCCAGGAAGTAGTTCGTCGTCCTGTACAGGATCGCACCTGTTTCGGGTTCCGTGCCCGCCTCCTCGACCAGCCCGCGCTGCAGGAGGGTGCGCATCACACCGTCGCAGTTCACTCCGCGTACGGCCGAGACGCGGCTGCGGCTCACCGGCTGGCGGTAGGCGACGACGGCCAGGGTCTCCAGCGCGGCCTGGGTGAGGCGGGCCTGCTGGCCGTCCAGGACGAAGCCCTCGACGGCAGGGGCGTACTCGGGACGGCTGTAGAAACGCCAGCCGCCCGCGACGAGCCGCAGCTCGAAGCCCCGGCCCTGCACGGTGTACTCGTCGGCCAGCGCGCGCAACGCGTCGCCGATCTGCCGCCGGGGCCGCTGGAGGATCTTCGAGAGGTGCTCCTCGGTCGCGGGCTCGTCGACGACCATGAGGACCGCCTCCAGGGCGGGCTTGAGGTCGAGGTCCGCGACGGTGCGCAGACCGGCCGGGACCTCCGTGGTCTCCTCGCTCACGCCTTCTTCTCCTCCTTGGGCTCCTCGGGGGGCCGGTCGAACTCGTCGGTGACCTTCGGGGCCTCGTCGCTGTCGCCGCCGGTCCAGCGCACGAGCAGGTCGCCGAGCGCCGTCTCCTGTTCGAGCGCGACGGCCTTCTCCCGATACAGCTCCAGCAGTGCCAGAAATCTCGCCACGACGGTCAGGGTGTCGTCGGTGTCCTCGACGAGCGCCCGGAAGCTGGCCTCGCCGAGTTCCCTGAGCCGCGCGACGACGATCCCGGCCTGCTCCTGGACGCTGACCAGCGGCGCGTGGATGTGGTCGACGTAGACCTGCGGCTTCGGCTTCGGCTGCATGGCCTTGACGGCGAGCTTGGCGAAGCCTTCGGCGCCGATGCTGATGACGACCTCGGGCAGCAGCTCGGCGTGGTGCGGTTCGAGCCCGACGGTACGGGGATAACGACGGGATTCCCGCTCGAGCCGGTGCTGGAAGATGTCGGCGATCTGTTTGTACGCCCGGTACTGGAGCAGCCGAGCGAACAGCAGGTCCCGGGCCTCCAGCAGCGCGAGGTCGGCCTCGTCCTCGACCTCGGCGGCGGGCAGCAGCCGGGCGGCCTTGAGGTCGAGCAGGGTGGCGGCGACGACGAGGAACTCGGTCGTCTGATCAAGATCCCAGTCCGGCCCCATGGCCCGGATGTGCCCCATGAACTCGTCGGTGACCTTGGACAGCGCCACCTCGGTGACATCGAGCTTGTGCTTCGAGATGAGCTGGAGCAGCAGATCGAAGGGCCCCTCGAAGTTGGCCAGCCGGACTTTGAAGACACCGTCGGGGGCGTCTTCGGCCTCACCCCGGGGACGGGTGTCTGCCGGAAGCGGCTGCCGGGTGCCGGACCCGGGCTCGGGGAGGGTCGGGGGGTGCGGCTCGGCGGGGGACACCGGCCCGGGGACGCTCGCCGTCTCCGGTACGGCGACGGTCGCCGCCTCGGCCACGGCTCGGGGCTCCTCCCCGGGCGTCTCCGCCTGGGGCGGCTCATGGGCCGGATCGGGTTCCGGCGCAGACGGTTCGTCCGGCGGCGGTGGTTCGTGCGTCGGCGGCAGGGCCGGTGCGGGAGCGGCGGGCGGTTCCACGCCGGTGTCTTCTTCCCACCCCGTTGTGTCTGCTGCGTCTGCTGTGTCTGCCTCGGCTGCCCGCACTCCCGTGGCCTCGAGCACAACCGGCTCCACCGGCGCCGGGAGCGGCTGAACCCGCGAAGCGCTCGCGCCGGGGCCGCGGCCCAGGGTGCGTCTGCGGCCGGGCGGGATGCCGGGGGTGGGTACGTCGTTCGAGGTCATGGCCGTCGCAGGCTATCGTCTGGCGCCTGCGGTGCCGACTACCGGCCGCGCAGCCGCCGTACCAGAATGCTCGCGTCCCCTCGGGACTCCAGGTCGGCCAGCACCACGGCGACCGCCTCGCGGACGATCCGCCCGCGGTCGACCGCCAGGCCGTGCTCGCCGCGGAGCACCAGCCGGGCGTGCTCCAGGTCCATCAGTTCCTCGGCGGAGACGTACACGGTGATCTTCTCGTCGTGCCGCTCGCGCCCACTGGGCCGCCGGGCCGCCGCCCGGCCCCGCTTGCGCGACTGTGCTCCCGCCTGAGGAGCCGCGGCGGGCGAGCCGCCAGAACCTTCCTGCGCCGTCTGACGCCGTTCGGGGCGTTCCCCCGCGGTCTGCGCGGCGCGGCTGCGGGACTCACCGGTGTCGACCGGCTCCGCCTCCGCCGCCACGTGCTCCGCCCCGTCGCCGTCCCCGCCCTGCACCGGCACGGACTGCGGCGCGTCCTCCGACGAGGCGGCCGCGCCGTCGCTCTCCCCCGCGGGAGCCGGCACCCGGGCCTCGCCGTTGGCCGGGCGCCGGGGAGTGGACGGCTGGAGCGCCATTCCCCCTGTCGTACGGAACAGTTCGTCGGCCCCCGGCAGACTCACTCGGCGTGACACCGGGCGAGCACCTCCCTGGCGAGCTGGCGATAGGCGGCGGCACCGACGGAGTTGGAGGCGTACGTGGTGATCGGCTCGCCGGCGACCGTGGTCTCCGGGAAACGGACCGTGCGGCCGATGACCGTGTGGTAGACGTGGTCGTCGAACGCCTCGACCACACGGGCCAGCACCTCACGGCTGTGGACCGTGCGCGAGTCGTACATCGTGGCGAGGATGCCGTCCAGTTCCAGCTCGGGGTTGAGCCGCTCCTGGACCTTCTCGATGGTCTCGGTCAGCAGCGCGACACCGCGCAGGGCGAAGAACTCGCACTCGAGGGGCACGATCACCTTGTGGGCGGCCGTAAGCGCGTTGACGGTGAGCAGGCCGAGCGAGGGCTGACAGTCGATCACGATGTAGTCGTAGTCGGGCATCAGCGGCTTCAGGGCACGCTGCAGCGTCGACTCGCGCGCGACCTCGGAGACCAGCTGGACCTCGGCGGCCGACAGGTCGATGTTGCTCGGCAGCAGGTCCATGTTGGGGACCGCGGTCTTCAGGAGGACCTCGTCCGCGGACATGCCCCGCTCCATGAGCAGGTTGTAGACGGTGAGGTCGAGTTCCATCGGATTGACGCCGAGTCCGACCGACAGCGCGCCCTGCGGGTCGAAGTCCACGAGCAGCACGCGACGGCCGTACTCCGCGAGCGCGGCACCCAGATTGATGGTCGACGTCGTCTTGCCGACGCCGCCCTTCTGGTTGCACATCGCGATGATCTTCGCGGGTCCGTGATCGGTCAGCGGGCCCGGGATCGGGAAGTACGGCAGCGGGCGCCCGGTCGGGCCGATGCGCTCGCGGCGCTGGCGGGCAGCGTCGGGCGCGAGCGTGGCCGCGTACTCGGGGTCGGGCTCGTATTCGGCGTCGGGATCGTAGAAGTGCCCGTCGGGCAGTTCGTCGTAGTCGGCGAAGTGGTTGTGGGGCGCGCCACTTCCGTCGCCGGCCATGGCGTTCACGTGATGGCCATCCATGCTCTGGTGTGCTGTCCGGGTGGTCTGCAGGCCCGGACCTTGGTGGGCTGCGAAGGTGCGCACAGCTACGGAGCCGACAGCCTCGAATCCCGCGGGGCCCTGGCCCCGTGCCGGCATTCCTGGTTGACCACCCCCGGGAGAAAATGTCGACTCATTCACAAGTCGTCTTACCTCCTTGGTGACCAGGAAACTTCTAGACAAGGTCAGCGTGGCACCATGCCGACGGTTGGCGACTCTATGGCGTGTCGGGCGTCCGCAGCAACACAATCCGCCGGACCCGGCAGGATGTGTCGGCAATCAAACATCCTGCTGTCAAGGGCGTACGGCCGTCGCACAGCAGGTTTCACCGGTGTGCGAATCGGTCGAAGGGTTACGTTCGAGGCGAGTTGACCGAGAGCCGCAAAGTGACCATACACACATCCGGCCGGACCTTGTCGGGCAAGGTCCGGCCGTGTGTACGCGGTTGACGCACCGTGTTGACGTATCGCCTTTACGAAAGGGTGACTTAGCCGAGCAGGGACTCCAGCTCGACGTGCGGGAGGCCGTGCGCCTCGGCGACCTCCTTGTAAACCACCTTGCCGTCATGGGTGTTGAGACCCTTGGCCAGAGCCGGGTCACGGCGCAGCGCCTCGACCCAGCCGCGGTTGGCGAGCTCGACGATGTACGGCAGCGTCGCGTTGGTGAGTGCGTAGGTGGAGGTGTTGGGCACCGCGCCGGGCATGTTGGCGACGCAGTAGAAGACCGACTCGTGGACCTTGAAGGTCGGTTCGGCGTGCGTGGTCGGGTGCGAGTCCTCGAAACAGCCGCCCTGGTCGATCGCGATGTCGACAAGGACACTTCCCGGCTTCATCCGGGAGACCAGCTCGTTGGTGACCAGCTTGGGGGCCTTGGCACCCGGGATGAGGACGGCACCGATGACGAGGTCGGCCTCGAGGCAGGCCTTCTCCAGCTCGAAGGCGTTGGAGACGACGGTCTGGATCTTCGAGCCGAAGATCTTGTCCGCCTCCTTGAGCTTGTTGATGTCCTTGTCGAGCAGGGTCACCTGGAAGCCCATGCCGACGGCGATCTGCGCGGCGTTCCAGCCGGAGACGCCACCGCCGATGACGACGGCCTTGGCGGGCAGCACACCCGGGACACCGCCCGGCAGCACACCGCGGCCGCCGGCCGGACGCATCAGGTGGTAGGCGCCGACCTGCGGGGCCAGCCGGCCCGCGACCTCGGACATCGGGGCGAGCAGCGGCAGGGCGCGGCTGGGCAGCTCGACGGTCTCGTAGGCGATCGCGGTGGTGCCGGACTCCAGGAGGGCGTCCGTGCACTCACGGGAGGCGGCCAGGTGCAGGTAGGTGAAGAGCGTCTGGTCCTTGCGGAGGCGGTGGTACTCCTCGGCGACGGGCTCCTTGACCTTCAGCAGCAGGTCGGCGGCGGCCCATACCTCGTCGGCCGTCTCCAGGATCTGGGCACCGGCGGCGATGTACTCGTCGTCCGGGATCGACGAGCCGGCACCGGCGCCGCGCTCGATGACGACCTGGTGGCCGTGGCGCACCAGCTCGTGCACGCCGGCGGGGGTGATGGCCACCCGGAACTCGTTGTTCTTGACCTCGCGGGGGATGCCGACCTTCACGTCGATCACGGTCCTTGGCTCAGAGGGTGTGGGGGCATAACAAGACATACCCGGGCGCGCAGGGCACACCGGGAGACACCGCAGGAGAACGAGCGGCAGAGCCAGTTTAATGAAGGTGTTCCGCCTGTCTAGCCTTTCATTGCATCAATCTCCGACAGATGCACTGCGGATTTCGCAGGCGTTAGCGTCATGTTCCAGCTCTGGATCACCGTCGGGGCATTCCTGAGGCTCCTCCCCCAGCATGCGCTCGGCCGCACCCCGGTGCAGTCGAGCGGCCGCGCAGTCGCCCAGGTGCTCCAGCGTGTCGGCCAGCCGCAGCTGCAGTGCCGCCTGCAGCCGTACGTCCTCGGCTCGGCGCGCCCACTCCACCGCCTCCTGGCAGGTGCGCAGCGACTCCTCGGGCCGGCCGGCGTACTCCTGGACCCGGGCCAGTTCGCTCAACGCCCGCGCCTGGGCGGCGACATCGCCGTTCTTGCGGTGACCGGAAACCGCCGCCCGCCAGTTGCGCAGCGCCTCGCCGTAGCGGCCGGCGTAGGTGTGGGCGGTGGCGATACGGCCGTACAGCCGGGCGGCGTCCGCGCGCTCGTCGCGGGCCAGCCGCTCGGCCAGGGCCCGCCCGAACCAGTCGGCGGCCCGGTCGTGGTCCCCCAGCTCCTGGTGCGCACCGCCTACGGATTCCATCGCGCGGCCGGTCGCGTACGGATCGTTCGCCTCTCGTCCGGCGTCCAGCGCGGCCCGGTAGCGGACCAGCGCGTCGGCCGTGCGGCCCGTCCGGGCGTCGAGGTCGCCGAGATTCAGCAGGGCGGCGGCCTTCTCGCGGGGCAGTTCCCGGCGCTCGGCCACGTCCAGGACGAGGCCGTGGATGCCGTACAGATCGGGGGCCGCCGCCTGGGTGCCGACGTGCGCCACCATGGCCCTGACCAGCTGGGACATCAGCCGGCGGGCCAGGGTGTCCAGCTCGCCGTCGGCGACCGCGAGGCGGGCGGCGGCCAGTAGGGCGGGTCTGCGCACCTCCAGCCACTCGGCCGCCGCGCGCGGGTTGGGGAAGCGCAGCTCACGAGGCAGGCCCTGGAGCTTCTCGCGGGCCTCGGGGTTGTCCGTCTCGGTGATGGCGCGGCACGACTGCAGCAGCCGTACCGTCCGCTCGAGCATGCGGGCGCGGGCCAGCTGCAGCTCGCCGGGGCGGTCGTGGGTCTCGGCGAGGGGGCGCAGCAGGGCGTGGAGGCAGCCGGGCACCTCGTACTGCGGCAGCGGTGAGGGCACGGCCCTCAGCAGGCCGAGGGCGACGAGGTCGTCCAGGGTGGTGCGGGCGGCGCCGACGGAGCAGCCGGCCAGCGCCGAGGCGGTGTGCGGGTCGACCAGGCCGGCCGGGGCCAGGGACAGCAGGCGCAGTATCCGCGCGGCCGGAGCGGGCAGGTGGTCGTACGCGAGGCGGAAGACGCGGCCGAGGGGACTGGGTTCGTCACTCTCCGCGTGCAGGCGCTTGGCCAGGTCGGCGACGGCCGCCTTGGGACGGAAGGCTAGCCAGCCGCCCGCGAGCATCAGGGCCGCGGGCTGGGCCTGGCACACCTCGACGAGGCTCTCGGCGGCCCTCGGGTCGACGGTGATGCGGACCGAGCCGGTGTAGCGGGTGAGCAGTTCGAGGGCCGACTTGGTGTCGAGGCCGCCCAGGGTGCACGGGCGGACGTCGGAGATCCCGGTGAGCGGGCCCGCGGACACGGCCACCACCAGGCTGTCCGGGCTGTCCGGCAGCAGCGCGTCGACCTGCTCGGCGCCTGCCGCGTCGTCCAGCAGGAGCACCGTCCGCCGGCCGGCCAGGGCCGTGCGCAGCGCCTCGGTGAGTTCGTCCTCGGCGGCTCCGGGCGGGGTCGGCAGGCCCAGCTCGGTGAGCAGCTCGCGGGCGGCGCGTTCGACCGGCACGGGGGTGCCGTCGGGCTCGCCGAGCCGGACGCGCAGCACCCCGTCGGGGTAGCGGTCCGAGACGCGGCGCGCGAGCTCCCCGGCGAGTGCCGTACGGCCCGAGCCGGGCCGGCCCGCGATGAGCAGCACGCGCGCGCGTGGTGCCTTGCGGCCGGCGAGGGTGTCGAGTCCCGCACGCTCGATGTCGGCGAGGAGGCCTTTCAACTCCCTTGCGCGGCCCAGGAACTGACCGTCCGCGGCCGGGTGTACGGACAGCTGAACGCCGCCTGTGTCCACCGCCTGATCCGTCACGGGCCACACTCCCGTCCCACCGCACGCCGCGCGCCCACCGGACTTACGGTTCGGGCGTCGGGCCTTGTCTTCGGCTCACTCGCGAGGAGCCTAGTTCACGCTCTGCGACGTTCCGTGAGGAGCGCGACGGGCACGTCCCTCGATCGGATCAGCCGATCGTCACACCGCCGATACAAGGGTGGTAAGGGGTGCTGGGTTCAGGACTCGAAGGGACGCGCGGGCCACGGGGCGTCGGCCGGGCGCAGCGCGTCGAGGCCGTCGCCGGCACGCGCGGCGACCAGCGAAAGGACGCCGATCACCAGGCAGTTGTTGTGCAGGTCGCCCGCCAGCACCCCGCGCACCAGCTCGTCGACGGGCACGCGCGCGTACTCCAGGTCGATCTCCTCGTCCTCGACGGCGAAGCGCTCGCCGTCGGCCTCGGACAGGCCCCGGGCGAGGAAGACCCGTACGGCCTCGTCGCAGCCGCCCGGGGTGGTGTACACATCGGTCAGCACCCGCCAGTCCTCGGCCTTGACGTGCGCCTCCTCGTACAGCTCGCGCTGGGCCGCGTGCAGCGGGTTCTCGCCGGGCACGTCGAGCAGGCCGGCCGGGATCTCCCACAGCTTCTGCCGGACCGGGTGACGGTACTGGCGGATCAGCAGGACGCGGTCCTCGTCGTCGAGGGCGAGGACGCCCACGGAACCCGGGTGGACCTGGTAGTCGCGGCGGACCACGGAGCCGTCGGGCATGACCACCTCGTCCGTGCGCACCGAGGTCTTGTTGCCGACGAAGGGGGTCTCCGAAGCCCGGATCTCCCACTCCTCGGGGGTGTCCTTCAACGTCATGCCCTGCCGCCCTTTCACGAGCACAAGCGAAACCGGGGTGCTCACCTCTTGAAGGTATGCACCCCGGCCACCGTACAACTGGTGTGTTACTTCGAATTCTTCCGCTGGACCGCAGCCTTCACGAGCCCCGCGAACAGCGGGTGCGGACGCGTCGGCCGCGAGCGCAGCTCCGGGTGCGCCTGGGTGGCGACCAGGTAGGGGTGGACCTCGCGCGGGTACTCGACGTACTCGACGAGCTTGCCGTCCGGGGAGGTTCCGGAGAACACGATGCCGGCCTTCTTCTCCAGCTCCGCGCGGTAGGCGTTGTTCACCTCGTAGCGGTGACGGTGGCGCTCCTCTACGTACTCCTTGCCGTCGTACACCTCGCGCACGATCGAGCCCTCTCCCAGCTTCGCCGGGTACATGCCCAGCCGCATGGTGCCGCCCATGTCGCCCTCGCCGGCGACGATGTCGAGCTGCTCGGCCATGGTGGAGATGACCGGGTGGGAGGTGCCGGAATCGAACTCGGTGGAGTTGGCGTCCGGGATGTCGGCCAGATTGCGCGCGGCCTCGATCACGGTGCACTGCAGACCGAGGCACAGACCGAGCAGGGGGATCTTGTTCTCGCGGGCGTAGCGGATCGCGCCGACCTTGCCGAGCACACCGCGGTCGCCGAAGCCGCCCGGGATGCAGACGCCGTCCACGTCGGCCAGCTGCGCCTTGGCGCCGGCCGGGGTCTTGCAGTCGTCCGAGGTGACCCACTTGATCTTGACGCGGGCCTTGTTGGCGAAGCCGCCCGCGCGCAGCGCCTCGGTGACCGAGAGGTAGGCGTCGGGCAGGTCGATGTACTTGCCGACCAGCGCGAGGGTGATCTCGTGGTCGGGGTTGTGGACGCGGTCGAGCAGGTCGTCCCAGGTCGTCCAGTCGACGTCGCGGAAGGGCAGGTCGAGCTTGCGCACGACGTAGGCGTCGAGGCCCTCGGTGTGGATGACCTTCGGAATGTCGTAGATCGAGCGGGCGTCGGGGCAGGCGACCACGGCCGCCTCGTCGACGTCGCACATCAGCGAGATCTTGCGCTTGATCGCGGTCGGCACCTCGCGGTCGCAGCGCAGCACGATCGCGTCAGGCTGGATACCGATGTTGCGCAGGGCGGCGACAGAGTGCTGGGTCGGCTTCGTCTTCAGCTCGCCGGACGGGCCGATGTAGGGAAGGAGGGAGATGTGGACCACGAACACGTTGTCGCGGCCGACCTCGTGGCGGACCTGGCGGACCGTCTCCAGGAACGGCAGCGACTCGATGTCGCCGACCGTGCCGCCGACCTCGGTGATGACGACGTCGACCTCGTCGGTTGCCATGCGGCGGATGCGGTGCTTGATCTCGTTGGTGATGTGGGGGATGACCTGCACCGTGTCGCCCAGGTACTCGCCGCGCCGCTCCTTGGCGATGACCGTGGAGTACACCTGTCCTGTAGTGACATTGGCGGTGCCGTCCAGGTCACGGTCGAGGAAACGCTCGTAGTGTCCGATGTCCAGGTCGGTCTCGGCTCCGTCGTTCGTGACGAAGACCTCACCGTGCTGGAACGGGTTCATCGTGCCCGGGTCGACGTTCAGGTACGGGTCGAGCTTCTGCATGACGACGCGCAGGCCCCGGGCCTTGAGCAGCATGCCCAAGCTGGAGGCCGTGAGGCCCTTGCCGAGAGAGGAGGCGACACCCCCGGTGACGAAGATGTGCTTGGTCGTCGTGGCTGTGCTATTCCGAAAAACAGCGGGCGGCATGGCCAAAGGGGGGCTCCCGTGGTCGCGGTCTGGGTGGCGGTGCGGCTTCCGGCCCGAAGATCGTGCTGCTTTCTCGGGGAGGTGCCGTCGCTGCGGTTCGGGGGTTTCTTGCCCACCGGTCCACGGGCTACCAGGGTATCAGCGCCGCGCGGCGATGGCGTCCGGCCACGCTCCGCGTACGCGTCGACACGGGCACGCACCGCTCACCCGTTTCTCACCCGGCGCTCACTCGCTCGGCCCACATGGGTTGCCCGGAGCGGCACGCAGATCATCTACGTGCGTCGTATCCTGCTCGGACATTCGCTGCCGAGCCCGGCCGGCAACACGGCACACCCCCGCCCGTATCCACGGGAACAACGAGAGCTCGTCAGTTCGTTGAGCATTGGATGTCGTTTTGCCCTCAGGGCGCGGCGGCTGCTTTGCTTCACCGCTCAACGAAGCACAACAACGACCCCTTGACCGCACTAGCGACAGCCCCCTTTTCCACCGGGGGCGACGTGGCCGTTCGACTGGAGTTGCACGTGGCCGGGCGCATCGAAGACTACGCACTCATCGGAGACATGCAGACCGCTGCGCTGGTCTGCCGGGACGGCACAGTCGACTGGCTGTGCCTGCCCCGCTTCGACTCGCACGCCATCTTCGCCGGTCTGCTGGGCACCGAGGAGCACGGCTTCTGGCGGCTCGGCCCGGCGCACGCGGCCGACGCGCAGCCGCCCTCGGCGGCCCGGCGCACCTACCGCGGCGACTCGCTGATCCTCGAGTCGGAGTGGGACACCCCGCGCGGCACGGTCCGCGTGACGGATTTCATGCCCCCGCGTGACGGCGCCCCGCAGCTGATCCGCATCGTCGAGGGCGTCACCGGCCGCGTGCCGATGCGCTCGGCGCTGAGGATGCGGTTCTCGTACGGCCGGGTCGTGCCGTGGGTGCACAAGCACGACGGGCGGACGGTCGCCGTCGCCGGTCCGGACTCTGTGTGGTTCGACACGGCCGCCGAGACCTACGGCAAGGCACTGACGACGTACGCGGACTTCACCGTCGCGCCCGGCGACCGCATCGCCTTCACGATCTCCTGGGAACCTTCGCACAAGGAGCCGCCCGGTCTGCCGGAGCCGGAGCAGTCGCTGGCGGCGACGGAGATCTTCTGGCGCGAGTGGGTCGAGCAGTGCACGTACCACGGGCCGTACCGCGAGGCCGTGATCCGCTCGCTGATCACGCTGAAGGCGCTGACGTACGCCCCGACCGGCGGGATCGTCGCCGCGCCCACCACCTCCCTGCCGGAGGACATCGGCGGTGTCCGCAACTGGGACTACCGTTACACCTGGCTGCGCGACGCGGCGATCACCCTGTCCTCGCTGCTGCGCACCGGCTACCGCGACGAGGCCCGTGCCTGGCGCGAGTGGCTGCTGCGCGCGGTCGCGGGCGACCCGGAGAACCTGCAGATCATGTACGGCATCGCGGGCGAGCGCGAGCTGGGCGAGGCCGAACTGGACTGGCTGCCGGGCTATGAGAACTCCGCCCCGGTCCGGGTCGGCAACGGCGCCGCGCACCAGCTCCAGCTGGACGTGTACGGCGAGGTCACCGAGGCCCTGCACCTCGCCCACATGACCGGGCTGGCCCGCAGTGACTACGCCTCGCTGCTCCAGCTGAAGCTGATCCGCTACCTCGAGGACCACTGGGACCAGCCGGACGAGGGCATCTGGGAGGTGCGCGGGCCGCGCCGGCACTTCGTGCACTCCAAGGTGATGGCCTGGGTCGCGGTGGACCGCACCATCAAGCTGATCGAGTCCGGTGACGCGGACGGCCCGCTGGAGCGCTGGCGCGAGCTGCGCGACGACATCCACCGGGACGTGTGCGAGAAGGGCTACGACAAGGAGCGCAACACCTTCACGCAGTCGTACGGCTCCAAGGAACTGGACGCCTCGCTGCTCCTCATCCCGCAGATGGGCTTCCTGCCGCCGGACGACAAGCGCGTCATCGGCACCATCGAGGCGATCCAGCGGGAGCTGTCCACGCCGGACGGCTTCATCCTGCGCTACCCGACCGAGGGCGAGCACGAGGGCGTGGACGGTCTGCCCGGTGACGAGGGCGCTTTCCTGGCCTGCTCGTTCTGGATGGCGGACGACCTCGCGATGATCGGCCGCGTGGACGAGGCGCGCAAGCTGTTCGAGAAGCTGCTGGCGCTGCGCAACGACCTCGGTCTGCTGGCCGAGGAGTGGGACCCGCGCGGCAAGCGCCAGGTGGGCAACTTCCCGCAGGCCTTCAGCCACGTGCCACTGATCGACACGGCCCTGCGGCTCACGGCTTCTGGGGCGTACGGCGGCTGAGGGCCGAGGCCTGGCAGCGCCCCGGCGCGTGTCAGCGTGCTGCCGGGCGGTCCGTTCTGTGCGGGTCGCCCGTGGGCAGCCAGGTGTCCGGGCCGTGGATCGGCAGGTCGCCGGCCTCTCCGGTGAGAGCGTCGACGACGGCGAGGACCGCGGCCCGGTCCTCGCCGCGGCGCCAGGTCAGGGACCAGGTCCAGTGGATGCGCGGCGCGACGACGGGGCGTCTGACCAGGTCGGGCGGCAGCGGAGCGGTCTGGCCCTTGGGCGAGTTGATGACAGGGCGTCCGCCGCGGCGGACGTGGTCGAAGAAGGCGGAGCCGGTGATGCCCCCGTCGGAGATACGCACCGCGCGGGCGCCGGTGTCCCGGGCCAGTTCCTCGGCGTACACGTTCCAGGACGACCAGGACGTCACGTCGTCGTCCACCAGGACGTCGGTGTCCCGGGCGGCCACCTCGCCGGTGTCCGGGCCGACGGCGACGGCGTACAGGCGGTCGGCGCCGACGAGGCGGGCGCACAGGCCGCGCTTCTCCAGGTCCTCGGTGCGCACCCAGCACACCGCGAGGTCCAGGCTGCCCTCGGCGACCCTGGCGGCCTGGGTGTGCGAGGGAGCGACCCACGCGTCGACATGGACCTGGGCCACGGCGGAGGTACGGGCGGTCAGGTCGGCGGGGAGCCAGTTCACGTAGCCGAGGCGTACCGGCTCGGATCCCGAGAGCCGGCGCGCACGCCGCTGGAGGTCGTCGGCCCGCTCCAGAAGGGCCCGGGTGTGCGGGAGCAGCGCCGAGCCGGCCGGGGTCAGGGACACCGAGCGGCGGTCGCGGTCGAACAGGCGCACTCCCAGGTCGCGTTCGAGCGCCTTGATCTGCTGGGACAGGGAGGGTCCGGCGATCAGCAGCCGCTCGGCGGCCCGGCCGAAGTTCAGCTCCTCGGCCACCGTGACGAAGTAACGAAGTTGACGCAGCTCCACGCCGGTCATGCTACGTACGCCGGTGAGAGGCCGCGCCTCCCAGGACGGAGGAAGCCGGTCGTGGCCGGGCGCCGGTACCGCACGGACACTGAGGGGGACGAGCCCACCTCCGGTGTTCCGGCGACCGCCGGACGCCGCGGCGAACGGAGCAGGACCATGCGCGAGTTCCTGGTCGAGATCACCACCACCGTGCCCGAGGGCACCGGTCAGGACGAGGTCGACCGGCGGCGGGCCGCCGAGGCGGTGCGCGCGAAGGAACTGGCCGCCGCAGGCCACCTGATGCGGCTGTGGCGGCCGGTCGGCGAACTGCGCAGCATCGGCGTCTGGCAGGCCGCGAACGAGGAGGAACTGCACGAGAAGGTGCTCGGCACCCTGCCACTGCGCCCATGGATGACGTTCACGGTCACCCCGCTCGAACCCCACCCGAACGACCCCGGCCCGACCGTGGGCGCTGCCTGAGCCCGCCCTCCTCGGTGCGGCGCCCCGCCCGAGCCGACCGGAGGACGCTCGCCCCGGTCCACCGCACCGCCTCACCTTCTCCCCAACTCCCCCGTCAAGAGGTCACTTCGTGATGCCCGGATGGCTTTCCCCCGCCCACACGGACCGAGGGGTCGCATCACCGCCCTCCCCCTGGAGCCATGTCGCCCGGGCTGCGGCGGCGCTCGCCGCGGGCATGGGGGTCGGCAGGTTCGTCTACACGCCGATCCTGCCCGTGATGCACGCCCGGGCGGGACTGTCCGCGGCGTCGGGTGCCCACCTGGCGACCGCCAACTACGTCGGCTACCTCGTCGGCGCGCTCGCCGGCATCCTGGCACCCCCGCTGGTCCGCTCCCCCGTACTGCTGCGCACCTGCCTGCTCGCGCTGACCGGCAGCCTCGCCGCGATGCCCGCCACGCACAGCACGACGGTGTGGCTCACGCTACGGCTGCTGGCCGGCATCGCCAGCGCCCTGATCTTCGTCATCGCCGTCAGCTCCCTGCACAGCCATCTGCGCGAGCACCCCGCCCATCTGCCCGGCTGGGCCTTCGGTGGTGTGGGGGCCGGCATCGCCCTGTCCGGCCTGCTCGTTCTCGCGCTGCGTCCCGTCGCCGACTGGCGTGCCGCCTGGTGGGCCTCGGCCGCACTCGCCGCGCTCCTCACCGCCGGCTCGTGGAACCTGCGCCCGGAACCTGCTCCGGCGCCCGCCGCACAGCCCGGCACGGCGACGCCCCGTACACACCGCTGGTTCGGCGTGCTGTTCGCCTCGTACACCCTGGAGGGCATCGGCTACATCGTCGCCGGTACGTTCCTCGTCGCCGCGATCGAGCAGAGCTCCCCGGGGTGGCTCGGCAGCGGCGCGTGGGTGTTGGTGGGCCTGGCGGCCGTACCGTCCTCCGCGCTGTGGGCCCGGCTGGGACGCCGCTGGTCGCGCCCGGGTCTGCTGCTCGTCGCGCTGGTCGTCCAGGCGGTCGGCGTCGCTCTGCCCGCGCTGGTCGGCGGGGTGAGCGCCGCCCTGCTCTCCGCGGTCCTGTTCGGCGCCACCTTCATCGGTGTCAGCACACTCGCCCTAGCCGCCGGGGCCCGGCTGGGCTTCCCGCGCTCGGTGGCGCTCCTGACCGCGGGCTACTCCGTCGGCCAGATCCTCGGCCCACTGGTCGTCACCCCCCTGCTCCGGCACGGCTACCACCAGGCCCTCGTCCTGGCCGCCGTCGTGGTGCTGATGGCCGCCGCAGCCGCGGCCGTGCTGCGCGTCGGCCTGCGCGAGCGAGGCCTTCGCGCGAGCCCCGAGCCGGTCCGGGGCGGGTACGGCGGCTGAGCGCGACCGCGTGGCCGTGCCCGCCCGGGCCGGGCGGACGGCGGCCCTGAGCGGCAACCACGACATCAGGCCGGCCCGCCTGAGGCCGGGGCGGTGATCGCCTCCCGCTGACCCCGTTGATCGTTCCCGTGACCGCGCGGAGATGTCCCGGAGGCCCGCGCGCGGGTAGCGTCCGCTGCATGGACAGCCGTGCGAACAGCAGATTCGACACCGAGGGCGCCGGGATCACCGTGCAGCGGGCGCTCGAGCTGCCCGGTCTGCGCAGCGGGCTGCCGGAGATCCTGGCGGGCGCCGACCGGCTGGGCCGTACCGTCCGCTGGGTGCACGCGGGCGAGGTGCCGAACATCGCCTCGCTGCTCAAGGGCGGGGAACTGCTGCTCACCACGGGCTACGGGCTCGGCACGCGCCCGGCCGACCAGCGCGCGTTCGTGCGCACCCTCGCGGAGCGCGGCATCGCCGCCCTGGTGGTGGAGCTGGGCCCGCGCTTCACCCGGCTGCCCGCCGCCCTCGTGGACACCGCCCGCGCCGCCGGGCTGCCGCTGGTCCAGCTGCACCGCGAGGTGCCGTTCGTGGCGGTGACGGAGGAGGTCCACACCGAGATCGTCAACGGCCACTACGCCCTGCTTCAGCGGGCGGAGGAGGTGCACCGGCGCTGTACGGAGGCCCTGCTGGGCGGCGGCGGGGTGCCGCAGGTCCTGGAGATCCTGGCCGGCTTCAGCGACAACCCCGTCTTCCTGGAGACGTCCGAGGGCCAGCTCCTTTACTCCGCCGGGGCCGGGCCCGAGGGGGCGGATCCGTTGCAGGTGTGGGAGGGGCTGCGCGGCCCGCACAAGGAGGCGCCGCCGCCAGTGGGTTCGGTGCTGGTGGACGTACCGGGCGGCGGTCCGGGCACGGGGTCGGTGCGTGCCCGGCTGGTGCTGCTGCCGGTACGCGCGCCGCTGGCTCCCGTGCACCGCATCGCCGCCGAGCGGGCCGCCGGGATCCTGGCCGTCGTCCTGATGCAGGCCCGCCAGGAGGAGGAGCTGGCGGCGCGGGGCCGCGGCGACTTCCTCACCGATCTCGCCGAGGGCCGGATCGCGGCCGAGGACGCGCCCGCGCAGGCCCGGGTGCTGGGCTTCAAGCCGGGCGACAGTCCGCTGCTGCCGGTGGTGATGCGGCTGGGCGACCCGCTCTCGGCCGGCGGCGGCTGGACGGTCCTGGCGCGCGCGGTGGCCGAGGAGCTGGCGTCGGTGGGGGTGCCGGTGCTGCTCGGCGTGCGGCCGGTGGAGGGCCGCGTGCCGGTCCTGGTGGGGCTGCGCGCCGAGTCCGAACGGCCGGCGGTCGCGGACCGGGTCGCGGCGGCGCTGCGGGCCGGGGTGGAGCGGGCGGGGATGCAGCGGCCGGGCGCCAGGCCGCCGGTCGTGGCCGTCGGCGTGGCGGGGGGCTGGGCGGCTGCCTCGGCCGGCCTCAGGCACGCGGCGGAGACGGCGACGGCCGCCCACGGCCTCGCGGACCGCCCCTGGTACGACGCCCGGCGCCTGGACATCGACCTGTTGCTGTGGCGTCTGCGCGACCACCCGGACCTGGCAGCCTTCGTCGGCCGTGCCATCGGCCCGCTGCGCGATCACGACCGCCGCTCCAGGCCGCCGCTGCTGCCCACGCTGGAGACGTATCTGGCGCACGCGGGCCGCAAGGCCGAGACCGCGCGTGAGCTGCACCTCAACCGGCAGACTCTCTACAACCGCCTCGCCCGCATCGGGGAGTTGCTGGGCACCGACCTCGACGACCCCGAGACCGTACTGGCGTTGAGCCTGGCCCTGCGGGCCCGCAGACACGTCCCCTAGAGCGGCTGGCCTAGAGCGGGTGCGGCTGGGTCAACTCGTCGTAGATGCTGAGGACCTGGGCGACGGTTTCGTCCTCGGTGGGCCAACTGGCCGCCTGCCGTGCACCCTTCTGCCGCAGTTCGTCGCATCGCGCCGGGTCGCCGAGCAGCCGTACGACGGCGTCCGCGAGCGCCTTCGCGTTTCCGTACGGCACGAGTTCGGCCGCGTCGCCGACGAGGTCCGGGATGCCGCCGACGGCGGTCGCGACGAGGGGCACACGCGCGTGGAGTGCCTCCTGGGCGAGGACGGAGCGGGACTCCCAACTACTGGGCAGCAGCGCGAGATCGGCGGCGGCGAGCAGCTCACCGGCGTCGTCGCGCCGCCCGATGAGCCGCACCGGCAGCTCCTCGTCCTCGATCCGCCGCTGCAGCTCCGTACGCAGCGGCCCCTCCCCCGCGATGACGAGCAACGGCACGGGGTCGAGCCGGCACCACGCGCGGGCGGCGTCCAGCAGGACGTCGTAGCCGCGGTGCTTGTCGAGGGAGCCCACGGCGACCAGCAACGGGCGTCCGGTGGCGCCGAGTTCGGCCCTGGCCTTGGGCCGCAGCCGGTCGGGGTCCTCGGGTTCCGCGGTCCTTCGCGGTCCGGGCAGTCCGACACCGGCGAGCCGGGCGTCGCGGGCGCCGGTCCTGCGGGCGCGGTCGACGAGGTCCGAGGTGGTGCCGAGCACCACGGCCGCCGTCCGCACGACCCGGCGCTCCAGCAGGCGCAGCAGATGGGCGCGGGCGCCCTCGACCCGGGCCCGGTTGTGCCAGGTGACGACGAGCGGGGTGCTGCGTCCGCTCAGCGCGAGGACGGCGCGGAAGGAGGCGTGCAGCCCGTGCGCGTGCACCAGGTCGGCGTCCGCGCAGGCCGCCCGCAGCGCCGCCACGGACGCGGGATCGCTGCTGCGCGGTACGTGGACGTGGTCGGCGCCGACACCGGTGAAGCCGTAGGCGTGGTCGGCCTCGTCGGGGGCGCACACCGTGACCCGCACGCCCCTCGCTACGAGCCCGGCGGCCAGGGAACGCACGTGGGCGCTGCTGGCGACGTTGCCCCCGCCCAGCACCTGCACGGTGCGCAGCGGCGACTGACCGTGCGGTGCGTTGCTGCTCACGGGGCTCACGTGGCCGGGGCTCCTGGGTCGGCGTCGGGCGGTCACGACGAAACGTACAGAAGGTATCGGGCGGAGGGGTGCACCGCGTGCGCCTCCCGCACATACCGCGTTCCCTGCCAAGGATGCCAGGACGTACGGGTGTTCCGGGTACTCCGGGGAGGCACACCCCACGGAGGGCCGGGGACATCACGCCGGAGCGCGTCACCCACACGAGTGAGGAAATACTCGGCGTGGACGAAACGGGGGGGCGTGCGCGCGCAGCAGAGGGGAGCGCACGACACGCCGCACGCCGTGGGCGCACGCTCCGGGACACCCGGCCCGTTCCTCACAGCGAGCGCGCCAGACGGCTGACCGAGTCGCCGTACACCGTCGCCGTCACCACTGCTGCGGCATGCGCGAGGAGCCCGGCGCGACCGTTGGCCGCGACGACCGCGGTGCCCAGGGCCGCCCCCAACGCGTGCGCGCCCGTGTCGCCGAGCATCGCGCGCTCGCCGAGGTCGGCGGGGAGCACGGCCGCAGCGGCTCCCATCGCGGTCGCGGCCAGTCCGGCCCCCGGTCCCTCGCGCAGCAGACCCGGTGCCGCGAGCGCGAGCACCGCGCCGGCGGCTCGACCGGGCCGTACGTCCACGAGGTTGACGAAGTGCGCGGCCCCGGCGATCACCACGCCCGCGAGCACCTTGTCGAGGGGCCGCTCCTTGAGCACCGCGCCCACGACCAGCCCGGCCGCCGAGATGCCGAGCAACTTGACGGCCCCGCTGGTGACTTCACCGTTCCGCAGCGCCGTCAGATGCGCCCGGAAGCCCCGCCGCTCGTCACCGGCCCCGGCCACGTCGTCGTACGCACCGCAGGCCCCGGCGGCCAGTACGGCGAACCCGGCGACGGGATGAACACGCCCCGCCCCGGCTGCCGTTGCCAGGACACTCGCGGGCCCGGCGTACAACTCCACTGCGCGCCCGGCATAGTTGGTCCGCTCCCAACGCTCCCGACCGCCCGGCGCCCCGGCGCGCAGCGCGGCGGTCGCGGCGCGGGTGAACGCGGCGGCGAGGACGAAGGAACTGCTCCTGCGAGTACGGGAGATCATCCGGCCACTCTAGAAGCCCGCCCCGACTCGCCCCGAAGCCCCTGTCGACTCGACCCGAAGCCCATACCGCCACGCCCCGAGCGTGGCCCGCCGCTACCCGTCCGCGCGGGCCGCGGCCAGCAGTTCCTCCGCGTGTGCCCGGGCCGTCTCCGAGTCCTCCTGGCCGGCCAGCATCCGCGACAGCTCCCGGACCCGCTCCTCGCCCTCGAGCACCTTCACGCCGGACCGGGTGACCGAGCCGTCGTTGGTCTTCTCGACGAGCAGCTGCCGGTCGGCGAACGCGGCGACCTGCGGCAGATGTGTGACGACCACGACCTGCGCGGACTTCGCCAGCTTCGCCAGCCGCCGCCCGATCTCGACCGCGGCCTTGCCGCCGACACCGGCGTCGACCTCGTCGAAGAGGTACGTCGGCACGGGATCGGTCCCCGCGAACACGACCTCCACGGCGAGCATCACGCGCGACAGCTCACCGCCGGAGGCGCCCTTGGCGATGGGCCGCGGCGGCGCACCCGGGTGCGGCGCGAGCAGCAGCTCCACCTCGTCCACGCCCGACGGCCCGTACGCCACCGCACGCCCGCCGACCTCGACGCCCTCCGGGTCCTCGGTCTGCCGGATGGCGAAGGACACGCGCGCGTGCGGCATCGCGAGGGAGGCCAGCTCGGCGGTCACGGCGGCCGCGAACCGCTCGGCGGCCTCGGTGCGGGCGTCGGTCAACGCCTGGGCGAGAGCGCCCAGTTCGGTGCGCAGCGCGTCCCGCTCGGCGGTCAGTTCGCCGATCCGCTCGTCGTCGCCGTCCAGCTCGGTCAGCCGGGCGGCGCCCGTCTCGGCCCAGTCCAGCACTGAGGCGATGTCCTCACCGTATTTGCGTGTGAGGGCGGTCAGCGCGGCACGCCGCTCCTCCACGGCCGCGAGCCGCAGTGGGTCGGCGTCCAGGTCGTCGGCGTACCCGGCCAGCTCGCCCGCCACGTCGCCCAGCAGGATCCCGACCTCGCCGATCCGTTCGGCGAGCGAGGCGAGGGCCGGGTCGTGGGACCGTACGGCCTCCAGGGCGCGGTGGGCGCCCGCGACGAGGGTCGCCGCGTCGATGCCCTCGGGGTCCTCGGGGTTGCCGGCGAGGGCGGCGTGCGCGGCGGTCGCGGCGGAGGACAGCGCCTCGGCGTGGCCGAGCCGCTCGGCCTCCTCGGCCAGCTCCACGTCCTCACCGGCGCGCGGCTCGACGCCGGCGATCTCGTCGAGGCCGTAGCGCAGCATGTCGGCCTCCTGGGCCCGCTCACGCGCGCGCGTGACGATCTCCTCCAGCTCGGTGGAGACGGCCCGCAGCCGACGATAGGCCTCGCCGTACTTGGCGAGCGGCCCCGCGACGGCGTCCCCGGCGTAGCGGTCGAGCGCCTGCCGTTGCCGGGACAGCTTCAGCAGCCCCTGCTGGTCGGTCTGCCCGTGCACGGCCACCAGCTCGTCGGCCAGCTCGGCCAGCACCCCCACGGGCACACTGCGCCCACCGAGGTGCGCCCGCGACCGCCCTTCGGCTGAAACGGTACGGCTGATGAGCAGTGCCCCGTCGTCCAGCTCGGCGCCGGCCTCCTCGGCCCGTACGACGGCGGACGCGCCCTCGGGGACGGTGATCCGCCCCTCCACGACCGCGTTCTTGGACCCGATCCGCACGAGCGCCGGATCCGCGCGCCCGCCCAGCAGCAGTCCCAGGCTGGTGACCACCATGGTCTTGCCCGCACCCGTCTCACCGGTGACGGCGGTGAACCCGGGCGACAACTCGACTACGGCATCGTCGATGACTCCGAGCGACCGTATCCGCATCTCCTCCAACACGGACACGACCTTACGAGGTCGGGGCGTCCAAGTGCGAGGCGCCCTGTCACCCCGGCGAGGGAAGCACCCCGAAAGGGGCGCTGGGCTGTATCGAGATGCGGCTCCGCCGCGTGGGCGCGAGCAACCACGATCCACCCGCACCCGCCGAGGCACAGATACCCCCCCTCAGATGGCGACTACCGCGCCCCCCGCCACCCGGAAACCGGCAGAGCAAACTTCGCCACCAGCCGATCGGTGAACGAAGCATGATGCAACCGAGCCAGCCGCACCGGCACAGCCCCCCGCCGCACCTCGACCCTCGCCCCGGCGGGCAACTCGACGGTCCGCCGCCCGTCACACCACAGAACACCGGGCGACACGTGCGGCAGGACCTCCACCGCGAGCACCGACTCCGGCGAAGTGACCAACGGCTTCGCGAACAGTGCATGCGCCGAGATCGGCACCATCAGCAACGCCTCGACCTCGGGCCACACCACCGGCCCGCCCGCGGAGAACGCATACGCCGTGGACCCGGTCGGAGTCGAAAGGACGATCCCGTCGCATCCGAACCCCGTGACCGGTCGCCCGTCGATCTCCAGCACGACCTCGAGCAGCTTCTCGGCGCCCGCCTTCTGCACGGCCGCCTCGTTCAGCGCCCAGTCCGTGTGCACGATGTCCCCGTTGCGGTGCACGACGACGTCGACGGTCATCCGCTCCTCGACCTCGTACGCCTTGCTCACCACCCGGTCGACGACCTTGTCGAGATCGTCCCGCTCGGCCTCCGCGAGGAACCCGACGCTGCCGAGGTTGACGCCGAGCATCGGCACCCCGGAGGCGCGGGCGAACTCGGCTCCGCGCAGCAGCGTGCCGTCGCCGCCGAGCACGATGAGCAGTTCGCATCCGTCGAGGCACTGCGGAGTCGCCTCCTTGACGAGCTCCACTTCCTCCGGCAGCGGGATGTCACGCGCCTCTTCTTCCAGCACGCGCACCCCGATGTCGCAGCGCAGCAGCCCCTTGACCACGAGCTCGGCGCTGCGGATGGCCGCGGGCCGCCCGGTGTGGGCGAGCAGGAAAACAGTACGAGCTCGGTTCGGTGTCAACGCGGCCCCTCCGCCACTGCACGGTCAACGTCGGCCGGGTCCAGTTCCGGTTCCCCGGTCCGCAGCCACAGAAAGTACTCGACATTCCCGGACGGCCCGGGCAGCGGACTGGCGGTGACTCCGCGCACCCCGAGCCCCAGTTCCCACGCCTTCGCGGCCACGCCCCGCACGGCCTCCGCCCGCAGTTGCGGACTCCGTACGACTCCCCCGCTCCCCAGCCGTTCCTTCCCCACCTCGAACTGCGGCTTGACCATCATCACCAGGTCGGCGTCCGGCTTCGCGCACCGCGTCAGGGCGGGCAGCACCAGCCCGAGCGGGATGAAGGACAGATCCCCCACAACAAGATCCACAGGCTCCCCATCGATCGCCTCAAGCGTCAACTCGCGTACGTTCGTACGGTCCTTGACGGTGACGCGTTCATCGTTCCGGAGCGACCAGGCGAGTTGTCCGTATCCGACGTCCACGGCGACGACGTGTGCGGCGCCCGCGCGCAGCAGGACGTCGGTGAAGCCCCCGGTGGACGCGCCGGCGTCCAGCGCCCGCCGTCCCTCGACGACGAGCCCCTGCGGTACGAAGACCTCGAGGGCGCCGGCGAGCTTGTGGCCGCCCCGGGAGACGTACTCGGGGTCGCTGTCGTCGGACACGACGACGATCGCGGCGGCGGTCTCGACCTGGGTGGCGGGCTTGGTCGCGACGGTCTTGCCGACGCTGACCCGCCCGGCGGCGATCAGCTGGCTCGCGTGCTCGCGCGAGCGCGCCAGCTTCCGGCGGACCAGCTCCGCGTCCAGACGGCGGCGTGCGACTCCTGCCACGTTCGTTTCAGCTCCTGTTCCCGTACGACGATGGGGGACCCGGAGGTCCCGGGCGGGCGTCGAGCGCGGTGAGCGCGTCACGCAGCCCCCCGTGTACATCCTCGTACACCTCGACATGCCCGTCGGTGGCGAGGTGGTCGGCGTCCGCCAGCCGCTCGAGCTGGGCGTCGACCTCGGGGTTCCCGGTGGGAATGCGGGGGACGTCCAGCGGGGCGGGGGCGGCGGGGTCGTACTCGGGCCCGGCCGCCGTCTCTTCCCGCGCGCCCTCGACCTGAGGCACTGTGTCGCTCATGCCCAGACGCTACCCCGAAGCGCTGAGGTACCGTCGGTCCCGATGGCCACGATCGAGGAGTGCCGAGACGCACTCGAGAAGCTTTCGGACAACATGCGGGGCGCCGAGGGCGACGTCCGGGCGGCGGCCGAGCTGGACCGCTCGGTCAGCTGCCACATCACCGACCTGGATGTGACCTTCGTCGGCCGGATGACCGACGGCAGGATCGTCGTCGACGAGACCCTTCCGGGGCCACCGCCGAAGAAGGCCCAGATCAGGCTCACCATGGCCGGCGACGACCTGGTGGCCCTGGTCGACGGCGAGCTGAACTTCGCCAAGGCCTGGGGCTCGGGGCGGGTGCGGCTGGAGGCGAGCCTCCTGGACCTGTTCCGGCTCAGGAAGCTTCTGTAGCCGCGGCCCGCACCTCCGTACGCGCCCTGCGCGCCGCGGGCACCACCAGGGGCGTCCCCGTCTCCGGGTCGTCGATGACCTGACAGCGCAGCCCGAAGACCTCCTCGACCAGCTCGGCCGTGACGATGTCGTTCGGCGCGCCCTCGGCGACGACCCGGCCGCCGCGCAGGGCGATGAGGTGGGTGGCGTAGCGGGCCGCGTGATTGAGGTCGTGTAGGACGGCGACCAGGGTGCGGCCCTGCTCCTCGTGCAGTTCGGCGCACAGGTCGAGGACGTCGATCTGGTGCTGGATGTCGAGGTAGGTGGTCGGCTCGTCGAGCAGGAGCAGCGGGGTCTGCTGGGCGAGCGCCATGGCGATCCACACACGCTGCCGCTGGCCGCCGGAGAGTTCGTCGACATGGCGATCCGCGAGATCGGCGACCCCGGTGCGCGCCATGGACTCCTGGACGACCCGCTCGTCCTCGGCGGACCACTGCCGCAGGAGGCCCTGGTGCGGATAGCGGCCGCGGCCCACCAGGTCACCGACGGTGATCCCGTCGGGCGCGATGGACGACTGCGGCAACAGGCCGAGGGTGCGCGCGACCTTCTTCGCGGGCGTCGACTGGATGACCTGCCCGTCGAGGAGCACCCGGCCCTCGCTGGGCCTGAGCATCCGCGACAACGCCCGCAGGAGCGTCGACTTGCCGCAGGCGTTCGGGCCGACGATCACCGTGAAGGAGTTGTCGGGGATCTCCACCGAGAGCTGCTCGGCTATGACGCGCTGGTCGTAGGCAAGGGTGACGTTCTCGGCGGACAGGCGGTTCACGGTGCTCCTTCGGTTGTTCGTCTCGCCGGTGGTCCGGGGCTCGCTGATGGCGTGGGTCTTGCCGGTGGCTTTCATATCCGGCCCGCCCTGCGCTCGGTGACCAGGAGCCACAGGAGGTAGATGCCGCCCAGGACGCCGGTGACCACGCCCACGGGCAGCTGGTCGGCGCCGAAGGCACGCTGGGAGGCCCAGTCGGCGGTGACGAGCAGGGTGGCGCCCATGCAGAGGGACGGCACCAGGTTGGGGCCCGGCGAGCGGGTCAGGCGCCGGGCGAGCTGCGGGGCGGTGAGCGCCACGAAGCCGACCGGTCCGGCGGCGGCGGTCGCGGCGGCGGTCAGCAGGACGGCCGAGACCATCAGCACCAGCCGTACGCGCTCGACGCGCACCCCGAGGGCGTACGACACGTCGTCGCCCATCTCCGTCATCCGCAGCCCGCGCGCGTTGACGAGGATGAGCGGCACGAGGACGGCGCACAGCCCGAGCAGCGGCCAGACCTGCTCCCAGCCTCGGCCATTGAGCGAGCCGGTCATCCACACGACCGCGCGGGCCGCGTCGACGAGGTCGGCCTTCGTGAGCAGATAGCCGTTGACCGCCGTGACGATCGCGGAGACGCCGATGCCGACCAGGACCAGCCGGTATCCGTGCACGCCCTGCTTCCAGGCGAGCAGATAGATGGCGAACCCGGTGACCAGGCCGCCGACGAGCGCGCCGAGGGTGACCGCGGTGGCAGACCCGGACATCAGGACGATCACGACGAGTGCGCCGGCCGTCGAGCCCTGGGAGAGACCGAGGACGTCCGGGCTGCCCAGCGGGTTGCGGGAGATGGACTGGAACAGGGCCCCGCCGAGGCCGAGCGAGGCGCCGACCAGCAGGCCGACCAGGACGCGCGGCAGCCGGAGTTCGTTGACGATGAACTCCTGCCCCCGGTCGCCGTTGCCGAGCAGTGTCCTCAGCACGTCGCCGGCCGGGATCGGGTAGTCGCCGGTGCCGATCAGCAGGACGCTCGCGGCGAGCGCGGCGGCCAGCAGCAGGACGACGACTGTCAGCGCGCGCAGGTCGAGGCGGACGGACAGCCCGCCGGGGGTGCGCAGGGCACGGACGGCACGGCTTGCGGTGGGGGTCTTCGCGGTTCTCGTGGTGGGGGTCCTCACAGCTGTGCCGTCCTCCGCCGTCGTACGAGAAAGATGAAGACCGGGCCGCCGATGATCGCGGTGACGATGCCGACCTGCAGCTCCGCGGGCCGGGCGACGATCCGGCCGACGACGTCGGCGCCGAGCAGCAGCACGGGCGACAGGACGGTGGCGTACGGCAGGATCCAGCGCAGGTCGGGGCCGGTGAAGGAGCGCACGGCGTGCGGGACCATCAGGCCGACGAATACGATGGGCCCGCAGGCGGCGGTGGCGGCGCCGCACAGCACGGTGGCCGCGAGCATGGCCAGCGCCCGGGTACGGCCCAGGTGGGCGCCCAGCGCGCGGGCGGTGTCGTCGCCCATCGCCACGGCGTTCAGCGGCCGGGCGAGCAGCAGCGCGAGGACCGTGCCGACCGCGAGGAACGGCAGCACCTGGTCGATGGTCGAGCCGGTCGCCGAGGAGAGGGAGCCGACGGTCCAGAAGCGCATCCTGCTCAGCGCCGCGTCGTCCATGATCATCACGGCCTGCAGATAGCCGTAGAGGGCTGCGCTGATCGCCGTACCGGCCAGGGCCAGCCGCACGGGTGTGGCCCCGCGGCTGCCACCGAGGAACCAGACCAGCGCGCCGACGGCGGCGGCCCCGGCGAACGCGAACCACACGTAACCGCTCAGGCTGGTGACCCCGAAGTAGGTGATGGCGGTGACGACCGCGGCCGACGCGCCCGCGTTGATGCCGAGCAGCCCGGGGTCCGCCAGCGGATTGCGGGTGAGGGCCTGGAGCACCGCCCCGGACAGGCCGAGCGCGGCGCCGGCGAGCAGGCCGAGGAGGGTACGCGACAGCCGCTCGTCCACGACGACGTCGCCGTACGTCCCCGAGGCGTGGAACAGACCGTGCCAGACCTGCTCGAGCGACAGCTCCTTCGCACCGATCGCGATGCTCGCCAGGGCGACGAGCACCAGGACCGTCACGGCGACGAGGAGCCCAAGAGCCCGTATCGCGCGTCGGGTTGGGGGCGCGGAGGCGGACTCCGCGCGCTGTTCGGGAGGACTGTCGACCAACACGAGGTTAGGTTAGCCTACCCTCGCATTCGATCTCGGTGCCGAGGCACCTTCCGTACGGTGCGCGGCCTCAGAGCCCGAGCCGCGCCAGCGCCTTCCCCCCGTCCAGCTCGCACGAGCCCTCGCCGGCCGCCGTCCAGGCGGCCGCGCACAGCGCACGCAGCCCGTCCAGGGCCTCGCCCTCGCCCACCAGCTCCAGCCGGTCCGCGCCGGCCGTCGCCGTCCACCCGCCACAGCCGAAACCGTCCCCCTTCGGGGTGACGTCGGGCTGGCCCGTGAGCAGGCCGCGCAGATCCGCATCGACGTAGGTCGGCCGGTGCTCGGGCGGCGCGGCGAGCAGTTGCGCCCCGTCGGTGACACCGGTCAGGACGAGCAGTGAGTCGACACCGCCGTTGAACGCGCCCTCGATGTCCGTGTCCAGCCGGTCCCCGACCACCAACGGCCGCCCGGCGCCGGTCCGCAGGATCGTCTCCCGGTGCATGGGCGGCAGCGGCTTGCCCGCGACCTGCGGCTCGGCGCCCGTGGCGATCCGGACGACCTCCACAGCCGCGCCGTTGCCCGGGGCGATCCCGCGACCGCTCGGGATGGTCAGATCGGTGTTGGAGGCGAACCACGGCACCCCGCGCGCCACCGCGTAGCACGCCTCCGCGAACCGGCCCCAGGTCAGCTCGGGCCCTCCGTATCCCTGCGCGACCGCCGCCGGGTCGTCGTCCGCCGACTCCACCGGCTCGAGCCCGCGCTCCCGCAGCGCCACCCGCAGCCCCTCACCGCCGACCACGAGCACCCGCGCACCCTGCGGCACCTGCTCGCTGATCAGCCGCGCCACCGCCTGCGCGGAGGTGATCACGTCCCCGGCGCCCGTCGGTATCCCCAGCTCCGTCAGATGCCCGGCCACCGCGTCCGGCGTGCGCAGTGCGTTGTTGGTGACGTAGGCCAGATGCATCCCACTCGAACGGGCGATCGCGAGCGACTCGACGGCGTGCGCGATCGCGTCACCTCCCGCGTACACCACCCCGTCCAGATCGAGCAGCGCCGTGTCGTACGCCGCGCTCAGGGCCTGCCCACTGCCCTCGGGCCTCGTCCTGACGCTCTGGCTCATTCCACATCGCTCCTCGTTCACTCGCTTTCCCCCGATCATCCCGCACGGCACTGACACACGTACGATGCCGGGATGAACACTGCAGGTCACCCGGAAGCAACGGCGCGCCGAGGCCTGGAACTGACCCCGTTCCGCGGCCTTCGCTACGACCCCGACCGGGTCGGCAGCCTGGCGGCCGTCACGTCCCCGCCGTACGACGTCGTGGTCCGCCCCGACGGCCTGCACCACCTCGAGGCCGCCGACCCCCACAACATCGTCCGGCTGATCCTCCCGCAGGCGGACACCCCCACCACCCGCAACGAGCAGGCGGCCGAGACCCTGCGCCGCTGGCTCGCCGAGGGCGTCCTGACCACCGACCCCGAACCGGGCCTGTACGTCTACGAACAGCGCGACGGCAACGGCATGCTCCAGCGCGGCATCATCGGCGCCCTGCGCGTCTCGGACCCGGCGGAAGGGGTCGTCCTGCCGCACGAGGACGTCATGCCGCCGGTCGTCGCCGACCGCGCGGCCCTGATGCGCGCCACCCGCGCCAACCTCGAACCCCTCCTGCTGACCTACCGGGGCAACGGCACCACCGCCGACGTCATCGAGCGCACCGCCGACCACGACCCCCTCCTGGCGACCGTCACCGAGGACGGCTTCGAGCACCGCCTCTGGTCGCTGACCGACCCCAGGGAACTGTCCCTCGTCCAGGCGGACCTGAGCCACCGCCAGGCCCTGATCGCCGACGGCCACCACCGCTGGGCCACCTACCGGGTTCTACGCGCGGAGCACGACTCGCCCGGCCCCTGGGACTACGGCCTGGTCCTCCTGGTCGACACGGTCCGCTACCCGCTGCGCGTCCGCGCCATCCACCGTCTGCTGCACGGCCTGCCGGTCGCGGACGCCCTGTCCGCGCTGGACGGCCTGTTCCGCGTGAAGCGCCTGGACGCGCCGCTGGCCGAGGCCCTGGCGGTGCTGGCCGACGCGGCCTGCGCGGGCAATGCCTTCCTGCTCGCCGGCGACGGCGCCTTCCACCTGATCGACCGCCCCGACCCGGACCTCCTGGCCCGCACGATCCCCGCCGACCGCCCGGCCGCATGGCGCAACCTGGACGCGACGGTCCTGCACGCCACGCTCCTCGAGCACGTGTGGCACATCCCCGAGGACTCCTCCGCGCACATCGCCTACATCCACGACACGGCCGCCACGGTCGAGAAGGCGGAACGCGACGGCGGTACGGCGGTCCTGATGCACCCGGTACGCGAGGAGGTCGTACGTGCTCTGGCCCGTCAGGGGGTGACGATGCCCCGCAAGTCGACGTCGTTCGGCCCGAAGCCGGCGTCGGGACTGGTGCTGCGCGCGCTGGACCTCTGACCGCTCCGACATGCGTGAGGGCGGGAACCCGGCTGCCGGGTTCCCGCCCTCATTCACTGGACGGCCACGCGGTGACGGATGTCAGTCCTCGTCACGGTCGTCGGCGCCACCTTCGGCGCCACCCCGCGACTCGTCGTCTTCCTCGTCCTCGTCCAGGGCGTCCACGAACTCGACGCCGTCCAGCTCGGCCAGCCGGTCGGAGGCGTCCGTGCTGCCGTCCCGGTCGGCCTCGACGGCCTTGGCGAACCACTCGCGTGCCTCGCCCTCCCGGCCGGCGGCGAGCAGGGCGTCGGCATACGCGTAGCGCAGTCGCGCGGTCCACGGCTGGACCGAGCTGGAGGCCAGCTCCGGGCTCTGCAGCGTCACGATCGCCGCGTCCAGCTGCCCCATGTCACGGCGGGCACCGGCCGCGACGAGCCGCATCTCGACCTGACCGGCCTTGTCCAGCTTGTGCACCTCGGGGGCACCGGCCATCTCCAGCGCCTTCTCCGGCCGCCCGAGCCCACGCTCGCAGTCGGCCATCACCGGCCACAGGTCCACGTTGCCGGTCATACGCCGGGCGGCCCGGAACTCGGCGAGCGCCTCGCTGTACTTCTGGTTCGCGTACGCCGCGAACCCGGCGGCCTCCCGTACGGCGGCGACACGCGACGCCAGCCGCAGGGCCACCTTCGAATAGCCGTACGCGCCCTCGGGGTCCTCGTCGATGAGCCGGGCGACCATCACCAGGTTCTTGGCGACGTCCTCCGCGAGTGTCTTGGGCAGGCTCTGCAGCTCCTGCCGTACGTCCTTGTCGATCTCGTCGCCCGTGACGTCCTCGGGGATCGGCAGCCGCTTGATGGGCTCACGGTCCCGATCGCGATCCCGGTCGTCGCGCCGACCGTACCCACCGCGCCGATCGTCTCCGGGCCGGCCGCGGTAGCCACCGGGACGGCCACCCCTGTCGTCGCGCCGACCGTAACCGCCACCGCGGCTGTCTTCCCGCCGGTCGTCCCGACGGAACCCACCACGGTCCGCACGGTCGTCCCGGCCGCGGTAACCGCCGCCACGCTCGCCGCCACGGCTGTCCTCACGCCGGAAGCCACCGCGCTCACCCTCGCGCCGGTCGTCACGACGGTCGTCACGACGGCCGCCGTACCCACCACCACGGCTGTCATCGCGACGGTACCCACCACCACGGCTGTCATCGCGACGGTAGCCGCCCCGGTCGTCGTCCCGACGGAAGCCGCGGTCGCGGTCGTCTCGGCGGTCATCACGACGGAAGCCACCGCGGTCACTGTCCCTGCGGTCACCGCGGTCACCGCGGTCGTCGCGACGGTACGGAGGCCGGGGCCCACGGTCACCCTCGCGCCGGTCATCACGGCGATCGTCACGACGGCCGCCGTACCCACCACCACGGCTGTCATCGCGACGGTAGCCACCGCGATCGTCGTCACGACGGTCATCGCGACGGAAGGAAGGACGGTCGCCCCGGTCCCCACGGTCGCCCCGGTCATCACGCCGGAAACCCCGGTCGCGGTCGTCGCGGCGCGGGCCACCGGAGCGGTCGTCGCGACGGTACGGGGGCCGGGGCCCACGGTCACCCTCGCGCCGGTCATCACGGCGATCGTCACGACGGCCGCCGTACCCACCACCACGGCTGTCGTCACGGCGATAGCCGCCACGGTCGTCGTCACGGCGATAGCCGCCACGGTCGTCCCCGCGGCGGTCGTCCCGACGGCCGTACCCACCACGGTCGTTGTCGCGCCGGAAGCCACCACGGTCCCCACGGTCGCCGCCGCGATCACCGCGGTCGCTGCGGTACCCGCCACGGTCACCGCGGTCACCACTGTCCCGTCGGCGCTGGTCGCGCCCCGGTCGGTCTTCGGGCGAGTTGGTAGACATGGTGACTCCTGTCTTAGGTACCGCAAGCATTGTAAAAACAAAAGGACCCCTGGTCCCAGCTGAACGCTGGTGACCAGGGGTCCTTCCAAAGATTGTTCGGCGGTGTCCTACTCTCCCACAGGGTCCCCCCTGCAGTACCATCGGCGCTGTGAGGCTTAGCTTCCGGGTTCGGAATGTAACCGGGCGTTTCCCTCACGCTATGACCACCGAAACCCTAATGGTTTCGAGCGAACAAGCACACTCTTCAATTGTGTGTTCAGCTCCGAAGCCGGCAACCGTTCGTTGCCTCAGAACATACACAGTGGACGCGAGCCTCTATGGACAAGCCCTCGGCCTATTAGTACCGGTCAACTCCA